>NZ_JBGEHK010000002.1:0-359765 GCF_041403425.1 Roseovarius conchicola
AAAAGCATGATCGCGGATGGGGACGACGACGAATGAGGTATCCCGCATCCGAGAAACTCGAGATCATCCGGTTGGTTGAGCGGTCACATCTGCCGACCAAGCGCACCTTGGACAAGCTGGGTACAGCCAACCACTCTTCGCCATTTCACCGATACAGTTTGTGCCTGTAATAGTATCGCGTTGTCAGGGGCTTGCGTTAGGTCGCGCCAATCGTAGACTCATATCTGCACGAGAAACAGCCCGAACTGGGACACAAATCTGGGCAGGCCGATTTGGCGCCGTCGCTCCGGGTGCCGTAGAGCTGCCGAGGTCCATTCGGAGTCTTCACTACGCGCCGCTGTGTTGAGCGGAAATGATGAAAAGGCACCACGAATCAAACTTTACATGACAGAAGACGCACAAAAACAAATACGCATTGCTGCCTTGTACGCCGCCTTAAGCCATCGCTGGAGTGGCAGCCTGCGCCCTGAACCAGGCAGATGGCTTTCCGACGCCCGTGACAGAGTTGGCAACTTCGTTTCAAATTGCGCCGGCATTTCTGGCCGCTCGAATGCACTCAGGAGGCCGGGACGCGATGCTTCCGACTAATGGGCCGCTAGGTCGGGATCATATGACACCACAAGCACGTTCTGGGCGACCTGAGGGCTGGTCTCATATGGGCCCTCTCCCAAATACTCGACAAAACCAAGGCCAAGTCGGTCCATATCCTCCAGCGTAAAGGTCCACCCGGCGAGGCCAGACGCCTGCAACGCATCGAGATTACCGGGACGCAGACCATGCAGCGTGACTTCTGACGAAATGCCAATGGTTTCGAAAAAATCGGCTTCATCCTGGCGAGATATCTCGGCGAAGGCGATTTGTTGGTCAATCGCCTGTTCGATTTCTGCACTCGTGGCGTTTTCCGGCAGAGCCGGGATAAGAGCCGTTCGCAAGGCCGCTCGCTCCAGATCGTCGCCGCTTTGGTCAGGATCGCTTTCCGCGATGACGTCGTATTGGTTTTCTGATCCATGCCAACCCACAAAGGCACCTGCCCGAATGGTGCGCGTTGCCCCGGCCGTGAAGATGTAGTTGGCGCAGGAAGAAAAGCAGATAGCTTCGACCGTGACATTCAGGCCCTGTTCGTGAATCCATCGCCCTATGACCCGACCCGAATTCGTATCCCCACCACCAGAATTGACAACAAAACTCTGAACGCGCGACGCCGCCTCTGAATCAATGATTTCCAAAAACGCATCCTGCGAGGCAATGGAGATTTCGCCAAAAAAATACATCTCATTGCCCTCGATCCAGATACGGGCAGGATCGTCCTGAGCGAAGACGGGGGTCGGATCTTGGGCCAGGGAGAAGCTCGGGAGGACTGCAAGCGAACTGGCGATGACAAAGCTTGCACCAAGTGTGCGCATAGGGGCCACTACAAAGACCCCAAAAGCTCTGCAATCCGCGCGCGCGTCAGAGCGACATGGCACGCGCCTTCGGTGATGCCTGCACCCGAGCCGCCGCCGAGAAGCGCGGCGCTATAGCTGCACTGTGCGTCCCGATAGGTCAGCCATGCTGATTGCGCGTCGACCAAGGCGGGCACAGCCACCTCTCGACCCGTCACCTCGTCCAACTCCGTAGCCGCGTCCTGAGCGAAGCCCAGTGCTTCGGCAAGCGCCTGATTGGCGATTCCGACCTGAGCCGAGACACAGGACCCGATCTCGACCTGACTGGACACCTGCACGCCGCATTCCAATGCAGCGTCAGCGCCAGCAGGGCCTGAAAGTGGCATCGACAAGACGGCAAAGAAAATCGAATATCGGAACATGGGGATTTCCTGAGTTAAAACTGAGGCATGATGCGTTTACCCTAGCACTCTTTCGATCAATAAGAAACCTTGGTTAAGGCACCCTCGCAGCTGCTTTGATCACCGCGCCCGCCGCGACAATGCGCACTTCCACAAGTAATATCCCATCAAAACAAAGAGGCCATAGAGGGGCTCGAAGTATTGCACGACAAACGCGATGCCCTCGGTTGCGGGATCGCTGTCCAGGCTGACCGCGTTGTCAGCTGCCGCCTGCGGTCGCATAGCTGAAATGCGAGCATTCAAGGTGACCATCGAATCCCAGACGCAATGCAGAAAGGCTCCGGGCCAAATGGAGCGTGTTCGTAGTGCAAGGGCGCCATAAAGAATGCCGGATAAACCTGCCGAAACGACCTGGGTGGTGGTTTCATCGAAATCCTGTCCGCCAATCCAATTGACGTAGTGCATTGCTCCGAAAAGGATGGATGACGCAGCAATAGCCGCGAGCGGCCCCCACGTCACTTCGAACCCGAAAAGAACGACGCCACGAAAGAGGGTCTCTTCAAAAATCCCGACCAGCAGCGTCAGGGCAAGCAGAGACACTATGAAAGATGCCGGAAAGGACACGGTCACCGATTGTTCGATGGTGCCAAAGACTTCGAGAGAAAAAAGGGCGCCCATAAACAGAACGGGTATTAGGACAAACCACACTCCGCCCCATGCCGGTCTCGTGGTCAAACGCGTCTGTTTTGTCCAGCCCAACCAAATGATGATGCCAATCAGGCTGAGCACGAGTACAAGCTCAAATGGTGTTTGCGACAGATCCACCGTGTCGGCGTGGCGGTCAGCATTATGGCCCATTGACGTGTCTGATGAGAGCGTGGGGACCACAAAGGCCAAAAAATATCCGACAAGCATCAGCAACGCCGTTGTAAGCGGCCGCGCGGTCAGCCAATCGCGAAGTGTCTTAACCATGGATGATCCTAGACCGGCGCTTGTTCATCGTCGCCTCTTCTTGTCGCACGACAGACCTAATCCCAAAAGCGCTAAGTCATCTCCTAGGTTGCCGCCGCTCGTTTGTGTCTCTGCAGATAACTGCCTCTTGGCAGACCCAAAGCGAGTGAGATGGGTTTGCTGAAAAATGGGACGGCCTAGTTGAATTCGTTCCCGCGGACCATAGTCGACATACCGCAGGCATTCATCATGTTTCGGGAGTTCATTCGGCATCTCGACTCGCACCGCAATTTCGCGAAGATCGAGGGGCAAAGTAACCGCGGAAAGGCGTTGGAGATGGATCTGGCAGTTCTGGAAGCCCTGGTTGTCGCGTTTGTGGTGTTCGGGGTTATCTTGATGATTGATCGGATGCCGCGATTGAACAAGGCATCAAGAATGGTAAAGGCGGCTTGTGCGGCTGCGATGACTGCGGTCGTGATCGCAATCTTGAGCTGGATCGTGTGACTCTCCGGTAGCCACTGCAAGCGAGGCAATGACAGTTTACTTCCCGATAAAGCGCATCAACCACCAAGATGCCTATTCCAAGGATGGTGCCTGCAGTAACCAAGCGGAAAGCTATTTTAGTCGTTTGCGTCGCGCCGAAGTTGGCACGCACCATCATTTCGCTGGCAAGTACCTCGGTGCATACGCTGCCGAAATGGCGTGGCGTGCCCGAAGCGGCCATTGAAACCCGACATCAGAAACCAAATCCATATTGCGCGAACGCTGCGTGTTTGCGAAATTCGTCGCAAGAGAACTGCGCCTCCCCTTCAAGGATAAGCAAGGCCCTGAATAGGAACTCTTGTGAAATCATCGGGGTCGCGCCATGTGTTGACCCAAGCGCCGTTTTTCTCGTATGTAAATCTATAAACTTTACGCGTGTTGCGTTTGGAGTTTACAAGTTAAGAGATGGCACAGCGCAAGATCCGGAATATGGAAGAGTTTGCGGCGGTCAGCGGAATATCGCGACCGACGCTCTCCAAGTTTTTCAACAACCCTGACAGTGTTCGTGCATCGACACGGCAGCGGATCGAGAAGGCGTTGGACCAGCACGATTACCGCCCCAACATCTACGCCATGAACCAGAACCGGCAAACGACCAGAAATATCGGGGTCGTTGTGCCTTATCTGGCCGACCCGTTCTTTACCGAAATCGGCCGGGCGGTTGAGGTGGCCTGTATCAACGCGGGTTACAGCCCCATATTGCTCAGTTCGCATGGCAATCCCGAGCTGGAAAAGGAAAATCTCGACTCTCTGCGGTCACTGAAACCGGCAGGTGTGTTACTGGCCCCGTTCGGGCGCGCGTCGGATCAAAAGGCCATTCAGGAATTTGGCGCGGATGTGCCGCTGGTTTTGTTTGATGCCAATATCAGCGAGGCCGGAGAAGCCTTTATCGGCACGGACAATTTCCAGAGCGTCGGGTTGATTGTCGAATATCTGTGCCGCAGCGGTGAACCGCCCAGCTTGTTTGAAATGAAGACGCCTTCCAACCCGAATGCAATCAAGCGCCGTCAGGCTTATGGCGCGGCAATGGAGCGCCATGGGTTTACGCCGCACATCTTTCAGGTCGATGGTGAGGGCTGGGATTTCGAAGAGATCGGGAAGGACGAGGGCGGCAAACTTCTGGCCCAAGCGGCCTTTCCGACAAATACAGTTCTATGCAGCAATGACCGTCTGGCGATTGGCATGTTGTCAGCAGCTTACGGTTTGGGCATTCGCGTTGGGCATGGCGAAGGGTGCAGTTTGCGCATTGCCGGGCATGACGACCATCCCTTCTCGCGTTTCACCTGTCCGCCGCTGACGACAATTGCCCAGGATTACACCGCGATCGCTGACCGCGCGGTGAGCACCCTATTTCGAATCATCGAGGCGAAAGAAGCGCCTTCGGTGCGGGAAGAGACGCTTTTCGAGGGCAAATTGGTGATGCGCGACTCTGCCTAAGTCTTGGGCAAAGAGAGGAAAAGTGAAAATAATTTACGCGCGTAAAAAATAAATTGACTTCGCGTTAGTCTCACCGCTACTCTGTTTGCCAACATCCTGCAAAGAGGGAGGACTCGGATGTCTTTGAGGACTAGTATTTCGACCGCAGCCGTTCTGACGTTTGGCCTGACCGGTGCGGCACTGGCTGAAACCACCATCACAGTCGCCACCGTCAACAACGGCGACATGATCCGTATGCAGGGGCTGACCGATGCGTTCACAGCCGAGCACCCGGACATCACCGTTGAATGGGTCACTCTGGAAGAGAATGTCCTGCGTCAGCGCGTGACCCAGGACATCGCCGCCAAGGGCGGACAGTTCGACGTCATGACCATCGGGACCTATGAAGTGCCGATCTGGGGGGCGCAGGACTGGCTGGTGTCCCTGAACGACATGCCCGCCGAATGGGACGCCGACGATCTGCTACCGGCCATCCGGGGCGGACTGACCGTGGATGGCGAGCTTTATGCCGCACCGTTCTATGGCGAAAGCTCGATGGTGATGTATCGCACGGACCTGATGGAGCAAGCCGGGCTGGACATGCCCGATGCGCCGACCTGGGATTTCATCAAGGAAGCCGCTGCCGGCATGACCGACAAGGACAACGAGGTTTACGGCATCTGCCTGCGCGGCAAGGCCGGCTGGGGCGAGAACATGGCGTTCCTGACGGCCATGTCCAACTCCTTCGGCGCGCGCTGGTTTGATGAGAACTGGCAGCCTGAGTTGAATGGCGAGGAGTGGACCGCCACGGTCAACTTCTACATGGACCTGATGAACAATTACGGCCCCCCCGGTGCCTCAACCAACGGGTTCAACGAAAACCTGTCGCTGTTCCAGCAAGGCAAATGCGGGATGTGGATTGATGCCACTGTAGCGGCGTCCTTCGTGACCAACCCCAACGACTCGACCGTGGCCGACAAGGTTGGCTTTGCCCTGGCCCCCGATAACGGGCTTGGCAAGCGCGGCAACTGGCTCTGGGCGTGGTCCCTGGCCATCCCTGCCGGGTCTGATGCCACGGATGCCGCGAAAAAGTTTGTCGCCTGGGCCACATCCAAGGAATACACGGCGCTGGTCGCATCGAAAGAAGGCTGGGCCAATGTGCCTCCGGGCACGCGCACCTCGCTCTATGAGAACGCCGAGTATCAGGCGGCCGCACCTTTCGCGGAAATGACCCTGGGCTCGATCAATGCGGCCGATCCAACCAACCCGTCGGTGAAACCTGTGCCCTACACTGGCGTACAGTTTGTCGCGATCCCGGAATTTGCAGGTATCGCCACGCAGGTGGGCCAGGAAATCTCGGCGGCCCTTGCCGGCCAGCAATCGGTAGAAGAGGCGCTGGACAAGGCGCAGGCGCTGACCGTCGACGAGATGGAAGCCGCAGGCTACTAAGACATCGCTCCCGGGTTTGGGGGGCAATGATCGCAAGATCGCCCCCCAGGCCCTACACTGACCCGCAAACCCAAGCGTCACACCCGGCAGCCCGATGGCAGCCAACAGAGGAGGTGCATCATGGCAACCCAACATTCCAGATCAGCCGCCCGACTAATGATGGCACCGGCGGTCATACTGCTTCTCGGCTGGATGCTTGTGCCCCTGACGATGACCCTTCTCTTCTCGTTCAAGAAATACTTGCCCCTGCGCGGCGGTGATCTGGGCTGGGTCGGATTTGACAACTACGTTCGCTTCGTGACGTCCAGCGCCTTCTGGCCCTCGGTTTCAGCCACCCTGATAGTTGTGGGTGGGGTATTGCTTATCACCGTGGTGTTCGGTGTCCTGCTGGCCATTCTGCTTAATCAGCCGATGTGGGGACAGGGCGTTGTGCGGATCCTGGTGATTGCGCCCTTCTTCGTGATGCCCACCGTCTCGGCACTGGTGTGGAAGAACATGTTCATGGATCCGGTGAATGGCCTGTTCGCGCATTTATGGAAATTCTTCGGCGCAGCACCAGTGGAATGGCTCAGCCAGGCCTCGCTTCAATCCATCGTCATGATCGTCTCCTGGCAGTGGCTGCCCTTTGCCACGCTGATCCTGCTGACCGCGATCCAGTCGCTGGACAGCGAACAGCTTGAGGCCGCCGAAATGGACGGCGCACCGCCGGTCAAACGCTTCGCCTTTATCACTCTGCCGCATCTGGGCCGGGCCATCACGGTTGTGGTGCTGATCCAGACAATTTTCCTGCTGGCCATCTTTGCCGAGATTTTCGTGACCACCCAAGGCAGCTTTGGCACCAAGACACTGACCTATCTGATCTACCAGCGCGTGCTGGAGAGCCAGAATGTCGGGCTGGGGTCCGCCGGTGGTGTCTATGCAATCATTCTCGCCAATATCGTTGCCATCTTCCTGATGCGCATGGTCGGCAAGAACCTGGACGCGTGAGGAGGATATCATGGCCCGCTCAATCACGACGCAACGCAAGATCATCAACACCGCCGCCGCATGGGCTGTCGGGCTGCTGATCTTCTTCCCGATCCTCTGGACGATCCTGACCAGCTTCAAGACAGAGGCCACGGCGATTGCAGATCCGCCGGTGTTCCTTGCCTTCGACTGGACGCTAGAGAATTACGCCACGGTGCTGGAGCGCTCGGACTATGCGCGTTTCCTTTGGAATTCGATCATCATCGCGGGCGGTTCAACCATCCTTGGCCTGATCGTCGCCATTCCCGCGGCTTGGTCGATGGCCTTCGTGCCCTCGACACGGACCAAGGACATCCTGCTCTGGATGCTCAGCACCAAGATGCTGCCCGCCGTGGGTGTGCTCTATCCGATCTATCTGATCTTCATCAAGCTGGGCCTGCTGGACAGCCGGACCGGTCTGATCATCGTGCTGATGCTGATGAACCTGCCGATCATCGTGTGGATGCTCTACACCTACTTCAAGGAAATTCCAGGCGAGATCCTGGAGGCGGCCCGGATGGACGGAGCGGGGCTGAAGGAAGAAATCCTTCATGTGCTGACGCCAATGGCAATTCCCGGAATCGCCTCGACCCTGCTGTTGAACTTCATCCTGGCCTGGAACGAGGCGTTCTGGACCCTCAACCTGACTGCCGCCAAGGCGGCCCCGCTCACCGCCTTCATTGCAAGCTATTCCAGCCCTGAAGGCCTGTTCTATGCCAAGCTCAGCGCCGCCTCGACCATGGCGATCGCGCCGATCCTGGTGCTCGGATGGTTCAGCCAGAAACAGCTTGTGAGCGGCCTGACCTTTGGCGCTGTGAAATAAGGAGACAAGGAATATGGGACGTATCACACTGGACAAGGTCTCCAAGAGTTTCGGCGAGGTGGAGGTTATCCCGCCGCTGGACCTGACCATTGAAGACGGCGAATTCACGGTGTTTGTCGGCCCGTCGGGCTGCGGGAAATCCACCTTGCTCCGCCTGATCGCAGGGCTTGAGGACACCACCGGCGGGCATATCCGTATCGACGGTAATGATGCGACGCACGTGCCGCCCGCCAAGCGCGGCCTGGCCATGGTGTTCCAAAGCTATGCGCTTTATCCGCATATGTCGGTGCGCAAGAACATCGCCTTTCCGATGAAAATGGCGGGTGTGCCCGAGGATGAACAGAACCGGCGCATCGAAGCGGCGGCCAATGCGCTGAACCTCAGCGACTACCTGGACCGTCGTCCGGGGCAGCTCTCGGGCGGGCAACGCCAGCGGGTGGCTATTGGCCGCGCCATTGTGCGTGAACCGGCGGCGTTCCTGTTTGACGAACCGCTGTCGAACCTGGATGCCGCCCTGCGCGTCGGCATGCGGCTGGAAATCAGCGAGCTGCATAAGCGGCTCAAGACCACGATGATCTACGTCACCCACGATCAGGTCGAAGCGATGACCATGGCCGACAAGATCGTGGTCCTTCAAGCCGGTGTCATCGAGCAGGTGGGCAGCCCGCTAGAGCTGTACCGTGCACCGCGCAACAAGTTTGTGGCCGGATTCATTGGCTCGCCCAAGATGAATTTCATCGAAGGCGATGAAGCGGGGAAACATGGCGCGCACACAATCGGCGTTCGGCCCGAACATATCGACGTGGTCGAACAAGACGGTACGTGGCAGGGCACGGTCGGCGTGGCCGAACATCTGGGCTCGGACACGTTCTTCCACATTCATCAAACCGGCCTGGCCGAGACCTTGACCGTGCGTGCGCCGGGCGAAGTGAACTTGGCGCATGGTGACACGATCCACCTCACTCCGCGTGCCGACCAGATCCACAAGTTTGACGCCCAGGGCCTGCGGATCGACTGACGCAGGACAGGGGCAACGAATTTAAAGCCGATTGACATGACGCAGAAACTCGCGCTTTCCACGCTCTCGAATTTGCCGGACAGCATCGCTGTGCCAACCTATGACCGTGCCGGCCTGTCCGCCGGTATCCTTCATATCGGCATGGGCAACTTTCATCGGGCGCATCAGGCGGTTTATCTGGATCGCCTGTTCAACCTCGGGGTAGATCACGATTGGGCCATCGTTGGAGCCGGGATCATGCCATTTGACGCCGAACGTCGCGCCCTGTTGGAAAAGCAAGACTGGCTTAGCACGGTTGTCGAGATGAGCCCCGAGCGCTACGAAGCCCGCGTCACCGGTGCGATGATTGATTTCTGCCCGGCCGAGGCCGAAGCGATCATCAATAGCATTGCCGATCCCGCGATCCGTATCGTTTCCCTGACGATCACCGAAGGCGGGTATTTCATCGACGCGACATCGGGTCAGTTCGACGCGGAACATCCCGACATCCAGCACGACGCGCAACACCCGGACGCGCCGCGAACGGTCTTTGGAATTCTTCTGGCGGGCCTCTGCCGGCGGCGGGACGCGGGCACGCCACCACCGGCCATTCTCTCATGTGACAATATCCCCGAGAATGGCCATGTCACCAGACATGCGCTGCAAGGTCTGGCGGCACTCATATCTGCCCAGCTGCGCGATTGGCTTGCCGAGTGTGTGGCCTTTCCCAATTCCATGGTGGACCGGATCACCCCCGCAACCTCCGAGGGCAAGCGCGCGATGGTCGCCGAGCAGTTCGGGGTCGCGGATGCCGCACCTGTCGTCTGCGAGCCGTTCATTCAATGGGTGATGGAGGATAACTTTCCGCTGGGCCGCCCGCAGCTGGAAAAGGTAGGCGTGCAGTTTACCGAAGACATTCTGTCCTACGAGACGATGAAGCTGCGCCTACTGAACGCCGGGCATGCGGCGATCTCCTACCCCTCTGCTCTGTTGAATATCGATTGCGTGCACGAGGCGATGGCCGATCCGGATATCGCAGGATGGCTGATGAAGCTGATGAGCGAAGACGTTATTCCAGTGCTCAGCCCGATCGAGGGCGTCGACTATCAGACCTATCTGAACACCTGTGTCACGCGCTTTTCCAACCCCGAGGTGCGCGACACCATCGCACGACTGTGTCAGGATGGATCAAACCGGCAGCCCAAATTCGTCTTGCCAACAATCACCGAGGCGTTGGACCAAGGGCGGCCCGTGGAGGGGCTGGCGCTGGAGGTGGCGTTCTGGTGCCGCTATTGCGCCGAGACCGAGGCGCTGGATGACCCGCGTGCCACTGTTCTGCGCACCGCCGCGCAGGAAACACGGCACAACCCCGCGGCCTTCCTGGCGCTGTCAGAGGTGTTTGGCACGCTGGGCCAGAACGCCAGTTTCGCAAGTGGCTTTGCACGCCAGATCACGGCGCTTTGGGCCAATGATGCGCGTTCGGTGCTGCGCAGCTTTCTGAACCGGAAGGCGGCGTAAGATGATCCTGTGTTGCGGTGAGGCCCTGATCGACATGATCCCCACCCCCACAACGGGCGGGCAGGATGGGTTTGTGCCGCATACCGGCGGGGCCGTCTACAACACCGCCATAGCACTGGGGCGGCTTGGGGCCCGCAGCGGGCTGCTGACGGGGCTGTCCACGGATATGTTCGGGCAACAGCTGAGCGATGGGCTGCGGGCCAGCCATGTTGACGCGTCTCTTTGCATCCTGTCGGACCGCCCCACCACCCTGGCGTTCGTGCGGCTGGTGGATGGTCATGCCACCTACAGCTTTTACGACGAAAACTCCGCGGGACGCATGCTGTCCCCCAGTGACATGCCCACCCTGACCGATGAGATTACCGCGCTGTTTTTTGGCGGCATCAGCCTTGCCTGCGAACCCGGGGCCGATGCCTATGCCGCGCTTCTGGAACGGGAAGGCGCGCATCGGGCGGTGATGCTCGACCCCAATATTCGCCCCGGTTTCATTCAGGACATCGCGCGCTACCGCGCCCGGCTGGGGCAGATGATCAGCCAGGCCGACATTGTCAAAGTCTCGGATGAAGACCTCAATTGGATCGACCCTGCGCCCCTGTCCATGTCAGACAAGGTTCACACCATCCTAGAGGCCGGACCTGCCATGGTGATCCTGACCCGCGGTGGTGATGGCGCAACGGCATACCTGGCCGATGGCGCGCAGGTGCATGTGCCTGCCGCCACGGTAGACATTCACGATACCGTCGGGGCGGGTGATACATTCAACGCCGGAGTGCTGGCCAAACTGTCCGAAATGGGCCAATTGCGGAAACCCGATTTGCACGCATTGCCCTCTGAAGCATTGCATGAAGCGATGACGCATGGCGCAAAGGTTGCTGCCGTGACGGTATCACGCGCCGGGGCCAATCCCCCCTGGGCAGGAGAGCTCTGACATGACCAGATGCACACGGGTCGCATTCCCTTTTTGGCGTAAATATGTTAGCGCTATCAAATCTCATCTGGCAGTGCCCAGGCTGCTGCATAAATGGAGAAAATGACATGACCATCAATATTGCAATTAACGGGTTCGGACGTATCGGGCGCGGCGTTCTGCGGGCGTTGGTTGAAAATGCGGACAGCCATGTGCGCGTGGTGGCGATCAACGATCTGGCCCCGCCCGAAACCCTGGCTCACCTGCTGAAATACGACAGCGTGCATGGGCGGTTGAAGGCACGGGTCTGGGTGGAGGATGGCGACCTTGTGGTAGGAACCCAACGCATTCGCCTGACCGCCATCCGCAACCCGGCGGAGCTACCCTGGGGGGATGTGGATGTGGCATATGAATGCACCGGGCTGTTTACCGCGCGCGACAAGGCGGCGCTCCATTTGCAGAACGGCTCCAAGCGAGTGCTGATTTCAGCCCCCGGCAAGGGCGCGGATCGGACAGTTGTCTATGGTGTGAACCACCGCGACCTGACGGCGGATGATGTCATCGTCTCCAACGCCTCCTGCACAACCAATTGCCTGGCACCGGTGGCGATGGTTCTGGACCGGGTCTTTGGCATCAAGACGGGTTACATGACCACGATCCACTCCTTTACCGGCGATCAGCCCAGCCATGACAGCAGCCATGGTGACCTTTACCGCGCGCGCGCGGCGTCACTGTCGATGGTACCCGCGTCAACCGGGGCGGCCCGGGCAATCTCTGAAGTCTTGCCGCAACTGGCGGGCAAGCTGGAAGGCTCCGCCGTTCGGGTGCCGACCCCCAATGTCTCGCTCGTTGATCTCAGCTTTGTGCCCCAGACCCGGGCCAGCCGCGATGACATCAACGCCGCCCTCCGCGATGCGGCCGCAAGCGAACTTGCAGGTATTCTCGCCTATGAGGAAGACCCGCTGGTCTCGGTCGATTTCAACCACGATCCGCATTCTTCCTGCTTTGCCGCCGCGCAAACCTCGGTCACGCAGGACGGGCTGGTGCGCATCGTCAGCTGGTATGACAATGAATGGGGCTTCTCCAACAGGATGATCGACACTGGTCGGCGCATGGGTGAGCTTCTGCATCATGCCGGTCAGCTTCCGATGGCGTGCTAGGGCCATGGTCTCGCGCGTCATCCCTGTTGCGCCTTTTGATCTGGTCGTATTCGGTGCGACCGGCGATCTTGCACGGCGCAAGATCATCCCGGGTCTGTTCCACCGCTTTGCCGTCGGGCAGATGCCACCGGATGCACAGATCATCGGTGCCGCGCGCAGCGACATGGACGCGGACAGCTTTGCCGATCTGATCCGTTCCAGCTTGCTGGAGTTCGCCCCGGAGGCTGCCAAGGAGGGCGGGTCGCTTGGAGCGTTCCTCAAGACATTGCGCTATGTCCGCGTCGATGCGGGCGGCGAGAGTGGCTGGACCGCCCTTGCCGATCATCTGCGCCCCAAGGCGGTGCGGGCTTTTTACCTGTCGGTCTCGCCCTCGCTCTTTGGCCCGATCTCCGACAAGCTCAGCGCGCATGGTCTCGCCACTCCCGAAAGCCGCATCGTGGTGGAAAAACCCTTTGGGCATGACCTGGCGTCGGCCCGGGCCCTGAACGCGGACCTGCGTCGCAGCTTTGAAGAGCATCAGATTTACCGGATCGACCATTACCTGGGCAAGGAAACCGTGCAGAACCTGATGGCGCTGCGGTTTGCCAATTCGCTGTGGGAGCCGCTGTGGAACGCGACCCATGTGGACCATGTGCAAATCACCGTGGCCGAGAGCCTGGGCGTCGAGGGGCGTGGGGAGTATTACGACCGCTCGGGCGCAATGCGCGATATGGTGCAGAACCACCTGATGCAGTTGCTGTGCCTCACGGCGATGGAGCCGCCGTCACGCTTCACCTCGGATGCGGTGCGTGACGAAAAGGTCAAGGTGATCGAGGCGCTGGATCCGGTGGAGCCGAGCAATATCGTGCGGGGGCAGTATCGCGCGCGAGACACCGAGGGCAGCTATCGCGACCATGCTGGCAATCCACAAAGCCTGACCGAAAGCTTCGTCGCCATGAAGGTGACTATCGGCAACTGGCGCTGGGCCGGCACGCCGTTTTACCTTCGCACGGGCAAGAAGCTGCGCGCGCGGACGTCGGAAATTGCCATCGTGTTCCGCGACCCTCCGCACATGATCTTTCCCAGGATGGAAGGACGGCGCGGCAATGCGTTGATCATCCGTCTGCAACCCGACGAAGGCATCACCCTGCGCAACACGATCAAGGAGCCCGGCCCCGGCGGTTTCCGGTTGGCTGAAGTGGCGCTGGATATGACCTTTGCCGATGCGCTTGGCCCCCATGCCGAGACGCAGGATGCCTATGAGCGGTTGATCATGGATGTGATCCGCGGGGATCAAACCCTGTTCATGCGCGGGGACGAGGCCGAAGCCGCCTGGGCCTGGGCCGATCCGATCATCCATGCCTGGGAAGAGGCCCGTCAGGCCCCGGCGCCCTATGACGCGGGCGGGTCAGGGCCGGAGGACGCGCTGATGCTGTTGCATCGGGACGGGCGGCGTTGGCGCGAGATCGAAGCATGACCACAAGTTTTCAATCCGGGTGCTGTGCATCGAGACCATGCAGCGCCATCAAGGAGATGCAAGATGACCACATTGAATGACACCATTTTGCGGGTGACGGACCGGATCATCGCCCGCAGCGAACCCACTCGCACGGCCCATCTGGAAACCATGGAGGCCGCCCGTGCCAAGGGACCAGCGCGTGCGCATCTATCCTGCAGCGGACAGGCGCATGCCTATGCGGCATCGGGACCGGACAAAGATCGACTGGCAGCAACCAGCGCCGGAAACCTTGGCATCGTGACGGCCTATAATGACATGCTCTCGGCGCATCAGCCCTTCGAGCGGTATCCCGATCTGATCCGCCAGGCCGCGCGCGAGGTCGGTGGCACCGCACAGGTTGCTGGCGGGGTGCCCGCCATGTGCGACGGTGTCACGCAGGGCGAGGCGGGGATGGAGCTGTCGCTGTTTTCGCGCGACGTGATCGCGCTGGCCGCGTCGGTGGCGCTCAGCCACAACACCTTTGATGCCGCCGTGTTCCTGGGTGTGTGCGACAAGATCGTGCCGGGGCTGGTGATCGCAGCACAGGCCTTTGGACATTTACCCGCTGTCTTCATGCCCGCAGGACCCATGGAAAGCGGCATGCCCAATGACGAAAAGGCCAAGGTGCGCCAGGAATTCACCGCCGGTGACTGCGGCCGTGACAAGCTGATGGCCGCCGAGATGGCCGCCTATCACGGCCCCGGCACCTGCACCTTTTACGGCACCGCCAATACCAATCAGATGTTGATGGAGTTCATGGGGTTGCACCTGCCCGGGGCCAGTTTTGTGACCCCGGGCTCCAAGCTGCGTGACGCGCTGACCCGTGAGGGCGCCAAACGCGCCCTGAGCCTGAGTGCATTGGGCAACAATTATACTCCGGTCTGCGACATCCTCGATGAAAAGGCGTTCGTGAACGGCATTATCGGTCTGAATGCGACTGGCGGATCAACCAATCCGCTGATCCACCTGGTCGCCATGGCCCGCGCAGGCGGCATCGTGCTGGACTGGCAGGATTTCTCCGATCTCAGCGAGGTGACGCCGCTCATGGCGCGGGTCTATCCCAATGGCCTGGCCGATGTGAACCATTTCCATGCCGCGGGGGGCCTGGGCTACATGATCGGCGAGTTGCTGAAAGCGGGTCTGTTGCACCCCGACACAAGCACGGTGGCCGGAACCGGGCTGGAGCACTACACCAAGGACCCGGTTTTTGCCGACGACACGCTCAGCTGGCGCAACGGCACCGGGCAAAGCCTGAATGACAGGATCCTGCGCCCCGTGCATGACCCGTTCCAGCCCACGGGCGGGTTGAAGCGCCTGACCGGCGCGCTCGGGACGGCGGTGATGAAAGTGTCCTCCGTGGCACCCGAGCATCAGGTGATCGAAGCCCCGGTCAGGGTGTTCCACGATCAGGACGAGGTGAAAGCGGCCTTCAAAGCCCGAGAACTGACCGGCGATGTGATCGTCGTCGTCCGGTTCCAGGGGCCCAAGGCCAACGGGATGCCCGAACTGCACAGCCTCACGCCATTGCTGTCAATCCTGCAAGGGCGCGGGCAGAAGGTGGCCCTGGTGACAGATGGGCGCATGTCGGGGGCATCCGGCAAGGTGCCCGCGGCGATCCATGTCTGCCCCGAGGCGGTGGATGGCGGCCCGATTGCCCGGCTGCAAGACGGCGATATGCTGCGGGTGGATGCGGTGACGGGGGTGTTGGATATCCTGACCGACGGTGTTGCAGACCGCCCTGTTGCCACCGCAGATCTGGCGGCAAACACTACGGGCACCGGACGCGAACTGTTCGCACCCTTCCGCAATGCAGTGGGCGCAGCGACCGCTGGCGCGTCAATTTTCGGAGGTTAATCCAGATGGCTCTCTTCCCCAATGATGCAAGTCGGCTCGCGCGCGAATTCTGTGCCCTGGCCCCGATCATCCCGGTTCTGGTTGTCGAAGACGCAAAGACTGCCAGGCCCCTGGCCGAAGCCCTTGTTGCCGGAGGGCTACCCGCGCTGGAAGTCACATTGCGGACGCCTGCCGCGCTCGACGCCATTGCCGCGATGAGCGACGTGCCCGGAGGGTTTGTCGGCGCCGGTACGCTGATCACCCCAGAGGATGTACGCGCCGCCAAGGACGCGGGCGCAACCTTTGGCGTCTCGCCCGGGGCCACGGATGAGCTGCTGGCGGCGTGCGAAGCCGAAGACCTGCCCCTTTTGCCGGGCGCGGCCACTGCGACCGAGGCGATGCGCCTGTTGGCGCGCGGATATGACATGCTCAAGTTCTTTCCCGCCGAAGCGTCGGGCGGGGCGCCTGCACTCAAAGCGATCGGTGCGCCCCTGCCGCAGATTTCATTTTGCCCCACAGGCGGCGTCAATCCAGACAATGCGGCGACATATCTATCGCTCCCCAATGTGCTCTGCGCCGGGGGCAGCTGGGTTGCGCCGAAAGAGCTTGTGGCCGCAGGGGATTGGGCCGGGATCGAGGCCCTTGCACGTGACGCGGCCCGCCTAGAGGCGGACAGATGAGCGACCTCTGGCAAAAGCTGGCTCAGAACCGTGCCGCCACGAAAGACCGCAGGATACTGTCGCTGTTTGACGATCCGGGCCGGTTTGAAAGCTTCTCCGTCTGCACAGACGGCCTGTTTCTGGACATTTCCAAGACGAATATCGACAGCGAGGCCCTGACCTTGCTGACCGACCTGGCCATTGCATCGGGTGTCGCCGAACAGCGGCAGGACATGTTTGCCGGCACCAAGATCAACAACACGGAAAACCGGGCGGTTCTGCACACGGCCCTGCGCTCGGACGACAGCGCGCCATTGATCGTCGATGGCCAGGACGTACGGCCCGGCATTGCCGAAACGCTGCGCCGAATGGAGCAGTTTGCCGATGGCATCCGGACAGGTGAGATCACCGGGGCCAGCGGGGCCCACATTACAGACGTGATTAATATCGGCATCGGAGGCTCTGACCTTGGCCCCGCCATGGCCACATTGGCGCTGGCACCCTATCAGACAGGGCCACGCTGTCATTTCGTCTCGAATGTCGATGGTGCCCATATCGCCGACACGCTGCGCCCTCTCGATCCGCGACACACATTGATCATCGTCGCCTCCAAGACCTTCACCACGATCGAAACCATGACCAACGCCGCGACGGCGATCGATTGGCTGCGTGCGGGCGTGGGCACGGATGTTGGCGCGCATCTGGCTGCCGTCTCCACCGCGTTGGACAAAACCGCCGCGATGGGCATCGCGCCTGAGCGGGTGTTTGGCTTTGCCGATTGGGTCGGCGGGCGCTATTCGCTTTGGGGGCCAGTCGGGCTGCCGCTCATGTTGGCGGTTGGACCCGCGCATTTCCACGATTTCCTTGCCGGTGCGCGCGCAATGGACCGGCATTTTCAGGCCGCGCCGTTTGATCACAATCTGCCGGTTCTGATGGCGCTGGTGGGGGTTTGGCACCGCAATATCTGTGGCCATGCCACACGCGCGGTCTTGCCCTACGATCAACGGCTGTCACGTCTTCCCGCCTATTTGCAGCAGCTTGACATGGAAAGTAACGGCAAACGCGTGTCGCAGGATGGCACAGCGCTGGACCGCTCATCCGGTCCGGTGGTCTGGGGCGAACCCGGCACCAACGGCCAGCACGCCTTCTATCAGCTTCTGCACCAGGGCACCGAGGTGATCCCGGCGGAATTTCTGATCGCGGCGGAAGGGCACGAGCCTGAGCTGGCCCATCACCACGATCTGCTCAAGGCCAACTGCCTGGCACAATCCGAGGCGTTGATGCTGGGCCGAGCGGTGCAGGAGGCCATGGAACTGGCGGCGCAACAAGGCCTGCAAGGAGAGGCACAGCATTTGCTTGCGGCCCACCGTAGTTTCCCGGGTAATCGCCCATCGCTGACACTCGCCTATCCAAAACTGACCCCCTTCGTCCTGGGCCAGATCATCGCGCTCTATGAACACCGCGTCTTCGTGGAAGGCGTGATCTGGGGGATCAATTCATTCGATCAATGGGGCGTGGAACTGGGCAAGGAACTGGCAGCCGACCTTGTGCCTTTGGTGCAGGGCGCGAGAGCTGACCACTTGAACGGGTCCACCCAAGGGTTGATGAATCAGCTTTCAGCGTGGTCGAACAAATCGCGTCAGAAATCAAACGCACCGAATTGATCAACTGCTCTCCTGCATTTGTATCTCCTGCATAATCCAAGTCCTCTTGGTCGCGCGACCAGGGCGCAACAACATCAAGGCTTTGCCGCGCGGTGAACGAAGGGCTGCATTCGCCAGATGGGTCAATGGCTCTGCCCCAAAAAACAATCTATGTGGCCATAGGGGTCAAAGTGCTGTCCATAGGTGTTAAACTATGTGTCACGTAAAACCTTGCCAGCCAGTCGGCGCTGCCCCATATCTGCGCGAAGTGTTAGCCAGAGGGACAGAGTATGCGCAGCCAGATCGGCGCTTTCATCGACCGGCCAGCGGTTCAGAATTTCATTCTGGGCGTCATTCTGTTCAACGCGGTGATCCTGGGGCTTGAGACCTCAAAACCCGTGATGGCCCAGTTTGGCCCGCTGATCCTGATGCTGGACAAAATCTGTCTGGCCATTTTCGTGGTCGAGATTGCGATGAAGCTGATCGCGCGGGGTGCGGGGTTTTTCCGCAATGGGTGGAACCTGTTTGATTTCGTGATAGTCGGCATTTCGCTGGTTCCGGCTACACAAGGCCTGTCTGTGCTGCGGGCGCTGCGGATCTTGCGGCTGCTGCGCGTTGTCTCGGTCACCCCGTCGTTGCGCCGCGTGGTCGAAGGGCTGATGAACGCGCTGCCTGGCATGGGCTCGGTCTTTTTGCTGATGGGAATCATCTTTTACATCGGCTCGGTCATGGCGACGAAACTTTTTGGCGCATCTTTCCCCCAATGGTTCGGCACGCTGGGCCAATCGGCCTATTCCCTGTTCCAGATCATGACATTGGAGTCCTGGTCCATGGGCATCGTGCGCCCGGTGATGGAGGTGTATACCTACGCTTGGGCGTTCTTCGTACCCTTCATCCTGATCACCACATTCGCCGTGGTGAACCTTGTGGTCGGCCTGATCGTGAACTCGATGCAAGAGGCGCATGGGGTAGAAGATGCCGAGAAGACGGACGTCTACCGCGACGAGGTGCTCAAACGCCTCAACGAGATCGAGATTTGCCTGAAAGAGCGCGACAAGCCCTAAGTTTGCCTAATCCTCGCGACGACTGGAGCTTTCACGACCGCGTTTATATCCCCTGAGACCCGGAAATTCAGGCAACCACGCTTCGCGCCGGTCTGTCCAGCCTTCGTAAGTTGGGATCAATTGGTCCGGAGCATCCAACGCCCCCAGATGCACCTCGACCTCGTCACCGCTATGGGCAAAAACCGATGAGCCACAGGACGGACAGAAATGCCGCCCGGCATAATCATGCGTTTCTCCCGTGATCGTCACGGCCTCTTCCGGAAAGACAGCCGCCGCATAGAACAACGCACCATGATGCTTGCGGCAGTCAAGGCAGTGGCACAGGCCGACCCGATAGGGTTTGCCCGATGCGTGTAGCGAGACCTTACCGCAAAGGCAGCTGCCCGAAACCTGTTCCATGTTGCGTCTCCTCAAGAACCCAAGCAGTCTGCATCGTTACAGCGATCCCGGTCCGGGGTCCAACAGCGCGAGATCGATGAAATGGACTACCTCTTGTTCTTGGCCTTCCTGACCACGACACTTTTGTTCGTGGCCAAACCCGGCCCTTCCGTTGCCTTTGCAACCGCCCAGGCCGTCAGGCATGGCCCGTGCGCAGCCGTCATCACCACCGCAGGCGATGCCTTGGGGACCGTGGTGCATATCATCATCGCAGTGGGCAGCCTAAGCGCGCTGATGGCGCTGTCAGAGATCGTCTTGCCTTTCCTGCAGATCGCCGGAGGGGTTTTCATCCTGGGGATGGCGTATCGGTCATTCCGCGACGCGCGCAGGGCAAGCGATACGCCGGTCAAAGCAGTCGGCAAGGCAACATTCTGGGCCGGGTTCTTTGCCTGCGTCACCAACCCGAAAGCCATCGTGTTCTTCGTCGCGCTGTTTCCGGCCTTCATTTCACCCGACCACAGCATCATCCTGCAAAGCCTGATTTACGGCGCGGTGTTCGTGGTGTTGGATGCAGTTTCAATCCTGGGCTATGCATTGCTGACCATGCATGCGGTCAGGCGCACCACGTCGCGATGGGTCAATGTCGATATCCTCAGCGGGCTAGGCCTGTCCGGCGTCGGGGTTGCGATGATCGTGAAGGGATACCGCGCCATTCCGTCCAACTAACGGCTGCGGGTCAACTCCAGAAACACATCCTGAAGATCGGCCTGTTCGGTACGCACATCCCGAATGCGGATGCCCGCATTGCGCACGGCCTCCAGCACCGCCTCGGCGGGGGTGCTTTGGGATTGATAGCTGAGCGCCAGCGTGCCATCGGGCCGCTGTTCCACCTCGATACCCGGCGCATCCGGCAAGGTGGTCACGGTCGCGTCCGGCTGAATGATCATGGTACGCGCATCCAACCGCCCAAGCAGGTTTTCGGTGCTGTCGCGCGCCACCAAGGACCCCTGATTGATGATGGCGATCTGGTCGCACATCTCTTCGGCTTCTTCCAGGTAATGGGTGGTCAGAATGATGGTCATGCCCTGCTGATTCAGTTTGCGCACGTTTTCCCAGAGCATCTGACGCAACTCGATGTCCACACCCGCCGTGGGTTCGTCCAGTACTAGAATATGGGGCATATGCACCAGTGCCTTGGCCAACAACAACCGCCGCCGCATCCCCCCGGACAGCGTGCGCGCATAGGCTTCGGCCTTATCCTCAAGCCCGACCAGCGCCAGAATTTCATCGCTGCGCCGCTGCGCCTTCGGCACACCGTAAAGCCCTGCCTGCACCTCCAGGGCACCGCGCGGGGTGAAAAACGGATCGAGATTCAGCTCTTGCGGCATCACTCCGATCGAAGCGCGCGATTGGCGCGGGTTCACATCCTGATCAAAGCCCCAGATCGTTACCTGCCCGGCCGTTTTCAGAACCAGCCCGGCCAAGATATTGATCAGCGTCGACTTTCCCGCCCCGTTTGGCCCCAACAGACCAAAGACCGAACCCGCCGGAATATCCAGATCAATCGCCTTCAACGCCTGCTTCTCGGGGGCGGATTTACCGCCTTTGTAGGTTTTGCTTAACCCTCGAATTTCAATCGCGTTGCGCCGCATCGTCCTCTTGCCCCTGCCCGGCAGATCGCCCATAAACGCAGCTAGCGTGATTGCAGCCAAAAGGAAACGCCTGATGACCACCGAGGCACCGGAAACCAGAATTGTCGATAGCTTCCGTGTGTCATGCGATGGCGGCGAAGGCGCTTTGGGGCACCCACGTGTCTGGCTGCAAATCCCACTTGAAACAGGCTTTGTTGAATGCCCCTATTGCGATGCAAAACTGGTGCACAAGGATTTTGAAGGCAAGGTCTAGGACCGACCACGCCTGACTGCACCACCCAGAACCTTGGATGAGGGGGCTGCATGTTATGAAACGACTTATTTCGTGTTTTTTGGGCAAGATGCTGTTCCTGGTGACAGCCCTGACTGCTAATACCGTTCAGGCCCAGATGATTGGTATGTGCGAAGGCAGCGCGCTTGCCCCCCTTCTGGACGAGATGCATGAGGATGCCGGACGCCGCTTTGCAGATGGGGCCATCCGGGTCATGGATGTCTACATCGATAGCAACCTGCCAAACGCGGTTCTGATTGCGGTTCTGCATCCGGCACCCAGCGAATTGGCCGGCGGTGGCGTCTTTACCCGATGTTCGGCGGTTTACAGCACGCGCAATGGGCCGGGCTTTTTCGGGCAGGTCTTACTGGATCAGGCGGATGCATCCTATGATCCCGAGGTCGGGCTGACATTGCAGGTGCCAGTCAGGTATTACTATTCGGATCGTGCCGTTGAAGAAGACATGCTGACGTTGATTATCAATCAAAGCACCGGTTACGTCGACGCACGGATGCCTTAATCAAACGTTCCCGCCACGCGACCGACCAGCATAAAAGCCCGCGCCGTACGGGTATCAGACAGGTCTGAGATTTCGGCATCCGTTGCGGTTTGTGCAAACTCCGAGATCATCCGATCGAATTTGCGCAGGAAATGATGCGCCGCGTCGCGGAAGATCGGGTCCGAGCGCATCCGCGTTGCCGTCAGCGCGAGGGATGAACGATCCCGCACACCGCCCAGCGTGGCAATCTGGCGGCCCCTTTCACCGGCGGCAAAGCGCCGCCAGATTTCGGGCCGGGCCATATCGGGGCGCAGATCGTCCATGTAAATGCCGTCCTGACTAAGCAGGGTCAGCACATCCTGCGAAGCCTGCACCAATTGGGCGGTGGGGCGATCCTTCATCGCCCGGCGCAAGGCGGCAAACCCGGCCTTGTCCTCGGCCGTTTCGGGGAAGTTCAGGGCGCGGATGAAATCATCATGCGCCAGGGGCGGTTGGATATCCTCGGCTGGCGTGCCCAATGGCAAGACCACCTGATCCTCATCCGTTACCTGTACCACCTCTGGCTGAACCACGGCCCGTGGCGGGGCCGCTGGACGGGTCGAAGAAAACGTTGCCAACGCGGTTTCGGTCTTGCGTTGGGCCGCTGCGATTTCATCCAGTTTGCGCGCGACAGACGGTTCGGACGTGGTGGTTTGCGACTGGCTTTGCGCGAGATAGGCATGGCGGATCGCATCGATCGCCGATTGCAGGCGCTGGCTTTCCTCGCGCATCACCTGCGAGGCCCGCGCGGCAGTCGCTGCAACCCAAATCATTGCCACGGGCAGGAACACCGCCATCAGGATCGTCACAAAGCGGAGCGCCCCACCACTTTCTTCGGAACCGCCCGGTTCCAGCACCAGAAAGAACACTGCCGCCAGCACAAGCCAAAGGACGGAGAGGATCACCGCCGCGATCTCGATCGCTGTGATCCCTTCGCGCTTGGCCTTGCTGTATAACCCCGTAGATTTGGGGGGCGTCTCGCGACGGTTCGTCATTGGGCAGGTCCAGTTTCAGGTGGCTGGGTCAGATATACTGAATTTTTAACACTTCATACGAGCGGTCGCCACCGGGCGTGCGCACTTCGACGCTATCGCCCTCATCCTTGCCGATCAGGGCGCGGGCGATGGGGGATTTGATATTCAACAAACCCGCTTCGATATTGGCCTCATGCTCACCTACTATCTGGTAGGTTTTCTCCTCGTCCGTATCTTCGTCGACGAGGGTGACAGTGGCCCCGAACTTAATCGTGCCCGACAGCTTGGCGGGGTCAATCACCTCGGCCAGGCTAATCACACCCTCAATCTCTTTGATGCGCCCTTCGATGAAGGACTGCTTTTCCTTGGCCGAATGATATTCGGCATTCTCGGACAGGTCACCATGCTCGCGCGCTTCGGCAATAGCGCGGATGATAGCGGGGCGCTCTTCGGATTTGAGCTGCTTGAGTTCTACTTCCAACGCGGAGAAGCCCGCATGGGTCATCGGAATTTTATCCATCGTCCAAAATCCAGTTTTGTCGTGCCTGCCGGTGCTGTCTCACACCCAATTGCAATCTGGATAGAATGGGCGCATCGGGCGTCGGATTTCAATAGGATAAAGCAATGGGGCAGACAATGGCCGTCAATCTGCCCAGCCTAGTCGACGGAACACCCCGTGCCACCGATGCCATCACCGGGATCGTCACAGGACGTATCAGGGGTCACAGGTGCGGCTTCAACAGGCGCTTCGGCGACCGGCTCGGCCAGGATAGCGGCCTCTGCGTCGGTACTGCGCCCCGCTCCCATAAGATCATCGCCCTGGGGCCCGGCGCATCCCGCTAACGCCATCAACACCGCTATTCTAAAGATCAGTCTGGTCATGATCCGTCCTTGGCCTTGGCGGGCTGTGCATAGAAATACCCACCCGCGCGTAAGCGCATTGTGCCTTGACCGGACACTGATGTCTTCATTTTCGCCGCCTCAGCATTGATTTCTTCCAATAATTTCATCTGACGAACCTGGAAGCGGGCGGCAAGCGTATCGACCTGTGCCTGGCTCAAACCAGAGTAATGAACCGCGCGTTCAAAGAAGGGTGGCTCGGCTCCCAACACGTTTTCCGATGCCGCTGCCAGATGATCGCCGACGTTAAGGTCCAGATACTCCAGCTGATCCTCGCTGCCCCCCAAGGGCAAATAGGCGGTTTCAATCAGGTGAACGGTCTGGCCATCATCGTCCACACCGATCGTGCCCGTTGTTTCCAGCGTGTCCAGCATGGTGCGTGGATGCACATCCTTGCGCACCATCAGCGCCAGCGCCTCGAACGAGGGGGCAGGCCCGGTACGGGGCAGCGGCAGGGGTGCTCCCGCCTCGGCATAGTCCGGATCCGACTGCCATAAGGCGACAAGGCGGCTAAGGTGATTTGGCTTGGCCGGTTTGGGTTGAAACTCGCGCAGGCGGGCAATTTCACGTCGTTGCAGGCCTGTCATCACCGACAGGCGGCTATCGGTGGTTTTGCCTTCTGCCAAGGCAAGCGCGGCCTGCACGTAATGCCCTTTGAGCCGTTCCGCAAACTCTGCAAACCCCACGCCACGCGCCACCATCAGGCGACATAGCGGTGAGAGGAGGTGATCAAGCATCGTTGGCATAATGTGCGAATTACACATTTTTATTGACAAGGGCAAGCGATTCCCAATAAATGTGCAAATTACACATTTATTGGAGATTACCATGCCCCGCTTTTTCAGAGCTTCCCGTCACATTCCCCTGCACACCCGGCGAATCGTCCTTTTTGCCGCGCTGCTTGGCTGTGCATTCGCAGCGGGGTGCAACGATGGCAACATGGCCGGGATACCAGCCGCGGACAGCGCCGACATGGGCGCAGCACTTGAGGCCCCTGCCCCCGTGGCCGAGGCGATGATCGTCGCCGAACCTGCGCCTGTGTCCTCGGGGCGCTGGCAAAACCCCCGGCGCGGCGTTGTGACTGCGGGCGACATTGATGACGCCCTCAATCTGGCGGCGTTCAAATCCTATCAGGGCCGCACGGCGAAAGATCTGCGCCTGCCTCAGGTCAATCTGCGCGGCGCGGTGCGGGTGCAACTGACCGGATCGGATGGCAAACCGGCCTCCGGCGTGCCGGTTACGCTGCGCAAACCGGGTGCCGATGAACCGTTTTACCAAGGGCATTCCGGTGTCGATGGCTGGGTCACCGCCTTTCCCGCCGCCCTTGGCACAGGTGCGCCCAAACGCGTTCAATTGCGGGCTTTTGGTGAGGGGCAGCAAGTGCATGATCACAGCCTGCCCACCGGGTCGCCGAACCGCAGCACCCTGCCGTTCAACAGCAAGTGGCAACCGGATTTTCTGGATCTTGTGTTTGTCTTCGACACAACCGGCAGCATGGGCGACGAACTGTCCTGGCTGACCAAGGAATTTGGCGGCATCGTGCAGGCCGCGCGGCGCTCCGCACCTCGGGCCAATATCCGCTTTGGTCTGGTGGCCTATCGCGACCGGGGTGACGCCTACGTGGTGAGAAACTTTGGTTTCACCAACCGACAGGCGCAAATGCAGAGCTGGTTGCGCAGCCTGGATGCCAATGGCGGGGGCGACTACCCCGAAGCCGCCGCCGCAGCGTTGCAGTCAGCCGTTGGCTTGAATTGGCGACGCGGCAAGGGCGAGCGTATCCTGTTTCACATCGCCGATGCACCGCCGCACAAATCCGAGGCCCGTGCCTATCTGGATGCCGCTCGCGGCGCCGCCAAGAAGAACATCCAGATCTTTGGCTTGGGCGCCAGTGGCGTGGCCGAGGAATCAGAGTTCCTGATGCGCCAAGCCGCCCTGGTCACCGCCGGGCGCTATCTGTTCCTGACAGATGACAGCGGTGTTGGCCTGTCCCACGCCGAGCCCAGCACTGCCTGTTATCGCGTTACGCGGCTGAAATCACTGTTGGTGCGGGTGCTGCAATCCGAGTTGAGCGGCGTGCGCAAAGAAGCCAGTGACAGCGAGGTTCTGCGCGAAGTCGGCACCTACCACCGGGGCGTTTGCAAGCAATAGATGTAAGTCGGACATGCATCCACCAGCGGTATATCGACTCACGATTCGTTCCAAATTGTTGGCAAGCGTGATTTGACAAAACGGTCTGAATTGGCGACTTTTCGCCATATCTTTCCGGCTGAGGTTATACATGCGCAAGCTGATTAGAACATTTTTTGTAGCGACTTTACTGGCCATGACGGGTGCTGGTGCGACCGTTGCTGCCGATGATCTGGAAGATGCGCGCATCATCGTCACGGCCAAGTCGAACACGATCAAGAAGTGGCAATATCCACCCCGTTTCGTCGTCGTGCATGATCAGCCGGTTGATGTATCGGTCTTTGAAGAAGTAACAAACTTCATCGTCTCCACAACCGGGCTGGATATCGAGCCGCCGACCTTCGTCAACATGTCGGAGGACGCGTTTGATCCTCGGTTCTACTCGGCCTCTCGTTACAGGCCGCGGCAGACCTCCCCCGGACAGATGACATCGGATCTGCTGATTGCACAGCGCGAAGACCTAACGCTTTCGGCGAACATCTTTGTCTTCATGGTCTCGCCCCACCTGGCGTCGCACTTTATCGCGCTGACGTCTTATGGCCGGTTCTCGGGCAACCTGACGCGCGGCTATGTCGAGGGCCACGGACCCTGCTATTTCAAGGTGTTGTCAAACGATGAAAGTATCCAGTTTGGCACGATCCTGATCGCACCAACCATCGACCCGGATATGCAGCGCGCCTGCATATACGAGGAAATGGTGCAGGCTATGGGATTGATGAACGATGCACAGGATTCGCCTTTCTTCACCTTCGACAACCTCGCCGAGGACAAGTCGCGCGACTATGATCGCCGCCTTCTGGCCGCCCTCTATCACGCCGAGGTTCAAAATGGTGACGAGGTCGACAAGGTGCTGAATATCTACGCGAAGGGCAAATAGCCGTAACCGCCGCGTAACAATCTTTCCCAAAACGATGTTTTTGCCGCATTTAGATACGTTTCGACGCTGTGTCGCAATTGACGATGCCTCATATGTGACGCTAAGCAGCTTCGAGCGAGGTCTGCCAGATGGCACAGTTTTAGGAGCGGCAAATGTCCGAGATCGAACGCGAAGCGATGGAATACGATGTGGTGATCGTGGGCGCTGGCCCTGCGGGGCTGTCGGCGGCTATCCGACTGAAGCAGCTTGATCCGGACCGCGAGATCGTTGTTCTGGAAAAAGGCAGCGAAGTGGGTGCGCATATCCTGTCCGGTGCCGTGTTGGACCCGGTGGGTCTGGACGCGCTGATCCCGGATTGGAAAGACAAGGGCGCGCCAATCACCGTACCGGTCAAGGAAGATAACTTCTATGTGCTGGGTCCGGCCGGAAAAATCCGCTTGCCGAACCTGCCCATGCCGCCGTTGATGGACAATCATGGCAACTACATCGTCTCGATGGCCAATGTTTGCCGCTGGATGGCGGAACAGGCCGAAGAAATGGGGATCGAGATTTTCCCCGGCATGGCCTGCTCAGAAATCGTTTATGCCGAGGATGGCAGCGTCAAAGGTGTGGTCGCCGGCGAGTTTGGCAAGAACCCCGATGGCACCCCTGGCCCTGCATATGAACCAGGCATGGAACTGCATGGCAAATACGTCTTCCTGTCCGAGGGCGTGCGCGGCAGCCTGTCAAAAGAGGTGATCGCGAAATTCGACCTCTCACAAGGCAAACAGCCGCAGAAATTCGGCATCGGCATGAAAGAGATCTGGGAGATCGACCCCGAAAAGCATAAGGAAGGCACCGTGACCCACACGATGGGCTGGCCTTTGGGCAGCAATGCCGGGGGTGGATCGTTCATCTATCACCTGGATAACAATCAGGTCTATGTTGGTTTCGTGGTCCACCTGAACTACAAGAACCCGCATCTGTTCCCTTACATGGAATTCCAGCGGTTCAAGCATCACCCGATGGTGGCCGACTTACTGAAAGGCGGCAAACGCGTGGCGTATGGCGCGCGGGCGATCACCGAAGGCGGCTATCAGTCGATGCCCAAGATGGTCGCACCGGGTGTGGCGCTGCTGGGCTGCTCGGTTGGTATGGTCAACGTGCCGCGCATCAAGGGCAACCATAACGCAATGCTGTCCGGCATGGCCGCCGCCGAAGCCGCGCATAAAGCAATTGAGGCCGGGCGTTCGGGCGACGAGCTGAACGATTACGAAACCGAAGTGCGCGATGGCGCGATTGGCAAGGACCTGAAAAAAGTCCGCAACGTCAAACCGATCTGGTCAAAATACGGTCTTCTGGCCTCGCTCACGCTTGGTGGGTTCGACATGTGGACCAACACGCTGGGCTTTTCCCTGTTCGGCACCGTCGGTCACTCGAAAAACGACGCGGACTCGACCGAAGAGGCCAGCAAGCACAAGCCGATCGACTATCCCAAGCCCGATGGCACGCTCAGCTTTGACCGGCTGACCAATGTCAGCTTCTCGATGACCAATCACGAGGAAAGCCAGCCAGCGCACCTGACGTTGAAGGATGCCAGCGTACCGATCAGTGTGAACCTGCCCAAATACGCCGAACCGGCACAACGCTATTGCCCGGCCGGGGTGTATGAGATTGTCGAGGAAGACGGCAAGGACCCGCGCTTTGTGATCAACTTCCAGAACTGCGTGCATTGCAAGACCTGCGACATCAAGGATCCCAGCCAGAATATCAACTGGGTCACGCCGCAGGGTGGCGACGGTCCGAACTATCCCAACATGTGATCGCTCACCTTTTGGTGAGAACGGGGGCGGTGCATCGCTTGCGCCGCCCCTTTGCATTGCCTCGGACCCTAGGGCGTATTACCTTCTGCAGCGTAGATGCAAAAACAACAAGGCAGGTCGGCGTGAGAAGCAGAGCATTATCCATCCTTGCAGCGGCCATTCTGTTGGTTGACGCTGTTCCGCCCGTTTTTGCTGATGGCGGCGATGTGGGGGCCTATCTCGCTGCACGGCAAGCCCGCTTTGAAGGCGATTTTGCCGCCGCTGCGCAGTATTACACCAAGGCACTGACCAAGGACCCGTCGAACCCGCAAATCCTGGAAAGTGCGGCTGTTGCTTATCTTTCGCTGGGTCAGTTGGACAAAGCCTTGCCGATTGCCCGCAAGATCGAAGCGGACGGCCTTATGAGCCAAGTCGCCAACATGGTTCTGATGGCCGACGAGGCCGTACGCGAAGCCCATGACGACGTGCTGGCCCGGATCGCGGATGATCGCGGCGTCGGGGTGCTGGCCGACGGGTTGGTCGCCGCCTGGACCCTTCGGGGACAGGGCGATATGGACGCCTCGCTCGCGCGGTTTGACGAGGTGGCCGGAGAACGCGGGCTGAAAAGCTTTGCGATGTATCACAAGGCGCTCGCACTGGCCTCTATCGGCGATTTCGAGGGCGCTGACCGGATTTTCTCGGGCGAGGCAGAAGGGCCAATCCAACAGACCCGGCTGGGCACCATCGCCTGGGCCGAAATCCTCAGCCAGCTCGAGCGCAACCCCGAAGCCGTCACCATCCTCGACGAAACTTTCGGAACTGATCCGGATCCCGAGATCGCAGATATCCGCGCCCGTCTGGCCGCGGGTGAAAGCCTACCCTTCACGCGGGTCAGATCCTCGACCGACGGGATTGCCGAGGTGTTCTTCACCATCGGTCAGGCGCTGATGTCAGACAGCACGGATGACTACATCCTGCTCTATTCGCGACTGACCGAGCATCTCAAACCCGATCATATCGATGCGATGCTGATGACCGCCGAACTGCTTGATGGGCTGGAACGCTATGTGCTGGCCAACGAGGCGTATAAACGCGTGCCGCGCGACCACCCCAATTTCCACATCGCCGAGCTGGGGCGCAGTGAATCACTGCGCCAGGCCGGGAAAGAAGACATTGCCATCGAAGTGCTGGAACAACTGTCCCAAAGCCATGGCGATCTGCCGATCGTGCATGTCTCGACCGGCGATATGTACCGGTTCGTCGATGAGTACGAGAAAGCCGCCGCCGCTTATGACCGCGCGATTGACCTTTATTATGAACGCGAAAACGCCCAGTGGTTTGCCTATTACGCCCGCGGCATCAGCCATGAGCGTCTGAATAACTGGCCCGAAGCCGAGGCAGATTTCCGGCGCGCGCTTGAGTTGAATCCGGATCAGCCGCAGGTGCTGAACTACCTGGGCTACTCGCTGGTCGAAGAGCAGATCAAGCTGGACGAAGCGCTCGACATGATCGAACGTGCCGTCGCCGCCCAACCCAACAGCGGGTATATCGTCGATAGCCTTGGTTGGGTGCTGTATCGTCTGGGCCGCTATGAAGAAGCCGTAGTGCATATGGAGCGTGCGGTCGAACTGGAAGCCGTGGACCCGGTTATCAATGATCATCTGGGCGACGTGCTCTGGGCCGTGGGTCGCTATACCGAGGCCGAGTTCCAGTGGAAACGCGCCCTGTCCTTTATCGATGAAGACAATCCCGGCCAGGACAGCGACCCGGATCGCATCCGCCGCAAGCTGGAAGTGGGCCTGGATGTCGTGCTGGATGAGGAAGGGGCGCCGCCCCTGAGAGTTGCAGACGAAGATGGGTAGATTTCTTGCGCCTGCCAAGATCAACCTGACACTGCATGTGACCGGGCAACGGGACGATGGCTATCACCTGCTGGATTCGCTGGTCATGTTCGCCGACAAGGGCGACCGGATTTCCGTATCACTGGCCGAGGAAACCAGTCTGCAGGTCGAAGGCCGGATGAGCGACGGCGTACCGGTGGATGAAACCAACCTGATGGTGCGGGCGGCCCGGCTGATGGACGTGCCCGTGGCAATGAAGGTCAAGAAAAAGCTGCCCAATGCCGCTGGTCTCGGCGGCGGGTCATCGGATGCCGCTGCGGTACTGACCGCGATTTCCCTGATCACTGGTAAGCCCATTCCGGAGCACGCGATTGAACTGGGCGCCGATGTACCCGTCTGTCTCAAGCGCTCGGCTGCGCGGATGCGCGGGATTGGTGACCGTATCGATACAGTGCCAAGCATGCCCTCGCTTGAGGCGGTGTTGGTCAATCCAGGGCGGCCCGTGCCCACGAAGGCGGTGTTTGAGCATCTGGAGAAGAAAGAAAACCCCCCGATGCCCGACGAGCTGCCAAGGGGCAAAACCGCCAGTCAACTGGTCGAGTGGCTGGCCACGATGCGCAATGATCTTCAAGCCCCTGCCATGGCCGCAGAGCCGGTGATTGCGCAAGTATTCGACACGCTGTCGAAAACACCGGGCTGTATGTTGACGCGGATGTCCGGCTCGGGCGGGACATGTTTCGGGATCTATTCGGACAAGGAAACCGCGCGCGCGGCGGCAGGGCGTTTGCGCGAACAGAACCCCGGCTGGTGGGTGACAGCGACAACGCTGAACGCGTGACGGGCGTTGCCCGGTTAACTGACCCGCGCGACCACGTAATCCGCCAGATCAATCAACATACGCCGCAGCGGATGATCAGGCAGCTTTGCCAACGCATTCTTGGCCGTCCCGGACCAGAACAGAGCATCCTGCCGCGTGGCCTCCAACGTGCCATGACGGTGCAACAGCTCCAGCGCGTATTCGAGATCGCCGTCGCGCTGATCGCCTTTCTCAATGGTGCGCTTCCAGAACGCGCGTTCTTCGGCGTCGGCTTTCGCCACCGCCTTGATCACCGGCAAGGTCAGTTTCCGTTCGCGGAAATCGTCGCCCACGTTCTTGCCGGTGGCACTGCTTTCGCCCTGATAATCCAGCAGATCATCAACGATCTGAAACGAAATACCCAAGGCATCGCCGTAATCAAACAACGCCTGTACCTGATCCTCGGGCGCTCCGGCGATCACGCCGCCTACCTCGGTTGCCGCGGAAAACAGCGCGGCGGTCTTGCCCCGCACCACTTGCAGGTAAACGCCCTCATCCGTGGCCAGGTCACGCGCCGCAGTCAGTTGCAGCACCTCGCCCTCGGCAATGGTGGCCGAGGCGTTCGAAAGGATATCCAGTACCCGCAGGGACCCGGTTTCAACCATCAACTGGAACGCGCGGGAAAACAGGTAGTCGCCGACCAGAACCGACGACTTGTTATCCCACAGCAGGTTGGCCGTGGGTCGCCCACGCCGTTGCCCGCTCTCATCGACAACATCGTCATGCAGCAAGGTCGCGGTGTGAATGAACTCCACGGTGGCGGCCAGATGCACATCATACGGCCCGCCATAGCCACACATTTCAGCCGTCGCCAAGGTCAGCATCGGGCGCAGGCGCTTGCCGCCTGCCTCAACCAGATGCGCGGTGACTTCGGGAATGCGGGGCGCGTGTTTCGAGGCCATGCGATCGCGGATCAACACGTTCACCGCGTCCATCCCCGAGGCCAGGTGCGCCGCCAGTTCTTCGTGCGGCTTGGTGGCTGCGTCGTCCAATCCCATCACACTCCCGTCACACCGCTCGACAAACCGGGGGCGGTGCCCTTATCTCGTTCCTATGAAACAGTTAATGCGTACCACCGACCCAACCCAAATCGCCTTTGCCAAGGCGCTTCTTCAGGGCGAGGGTATAGACTGCTTTGAATTGGACGTAAATATCAGCATCCTCGAGGGATCGACCGGGATTTTTCCTCGTCGGATCATGGTGGCGGAACGCGATTTCTGGCGGGCGCGCGCGGCGCTAACGGATAATGGATTGCCGGTGGATGAATGACACCCTGACCCGCGATGCGTTTCTGGGCGGCAAGCTACACCTGTGGCAGCCGAAGTCCGGGTATCGCGCAGGCGTTGATCCGGTTCTGCTGGCGGCCAGCGTGGCCGCCAAACCGGGGCAAAGCGTGTTGGATCTGGGTTGTGGTGTCGGAGCCGCCATGTTGTGCTTGGGTGCCCGGGTGCCGGGCGTGGCCCTCACCGGGTTGGAACTGCAATCAGACTATGCCGATCTGGCGCGGCGCAACAGCTCTGAGGCGGGGATCGACGCCGAGGTGGTCACCGGCGATCTGTCCGAGATGCCACCCCACCTGCGCCAACACCGGTTTGATCACGTGATTGCCAACCCGCCCTATTTTGACCGCGGGGCCGGCACCGAAGCACGCGATGCCGGACGCGAGACAGCCCTGGGAGAAGCCACACCGCTAGCGGACTGGGTCAAAGCGGCAGCAAAGCGCTGTGCCCCCCAAGGGTATGTGAACCTTATTCACCGGGCCGAACGCCTGCCCGATCTGTTGGCGGCGATGAACGGCCGTCTTGGCAGTATCGAGGTTTTGCCACTGATCGCGCGCCCCGGGCGTGCCGCGCGTCTGGTGCTGATCCGCGCGCGGATGGGTGGACGGGCGGATTTTCGACTGCACCATGGTATGATTTTACACGATGGACTGGCCCATGATGGTGATCGGGAAAACTACAGCGCAACAATCACTTGCGTGTTGCGTGATGGCGCGTCTCTGCCATTTCCGGCCTAGCTTGGCGAAAATTGACGGCATTTCATAGCGGGTATGATGCACCTGCAGCGTGACAGATTTGCGAAAGTGTGATGCACTCGTATTCCGATGACGTTCAAACCTTAGAGGAGACTGCCCATGAGCCTGCATTCGCATCTTGAAGAGTTGAAACGGAAACATCAGACCCTGTCACAGCAAGTCGAAGACGCACAGCGCGCGCCGGGGTTCTCTGACCTGGAAATTTCGGACCTCAAGAAGCAAAAGCTGCGACTCAAGGAAGAGATCGAAAGGTTGTCCGTCAGCGCCTAGGCGCGGGCGACCTCAACGGCCGAAACAATCTCGTGGTTCTGCGCCAGGTGGTCCATGCCACTTGCCTGGCGCAAGACCCATTCACGGATCGCTTTGATGCCGGAGCGGTCCTCATGCCCTTTTTGGCATAGAATTCGAAACTTTGCGCCCGTATCCAACGCAATTCGATAGGGGGCAACCAGCCGCCCGATCGTCAGATCGAACCCCACCAGCGTACTACGCCCCAAGGTCACACCAGTGCCAGATATGGCCGCATCCAGCGCGTGATCAGGTTGGGAAAAATGCATACTTTGCTGCGGTGCGAAATCGACGCCAGCGGCCTTGAACCAGACTGCCCAGTTCGATGCCAACGCCAATGAATCGATTGAATCATCAGTGATCAACGGCGCCCGGATCAGGCTATCCGGAGTCGGATAGCGCGCCGCCATCTCGGGTGTCATGACCGGGGTGACCCATTCGTCTTTCAACGGCGCAGAAAACAAGTCTTTATCATCGCCAAAGCCAAAACGGATGGCCACGTCGATCTCGTCACGCTGAAAATCCATGGTCTTCATGCTGGCTGAAAACTTCAACTCAATATCAGGATGGGCACGCGCAAAGTCGTACACACGGGGGGCAAGCCATTTGGCTGTGAAGGCGGGCCCCGCCGTCACGGTCACTGAGCCGCTATCCGACAGGCGCCGCGTCGCGCGCCAGGCCGCCCCCAGGGTCTCGAACCCGTCCTTGGCCCCGGGGGCCAATGCGCGACCTGCTTCGGTCAACTCGACCGCGCGATTGAGACGACGAAACAGCGGCGCGCCCAAATGCTCTTCCAATGACTTGATCTGGAAACTCAGTGCCGCGGGCGTGACACTCAACTCGGCCGCGGCCTGTTGAAACGACATATGGCGCGCCGCGGCGTCAAAGGCACGAAGAGCCGTGAGGGGAGGTAGGCGATCTGACATTTCAGTTAAGTATCACTTAACTGAACCGGAAGAAAGTCTAGTTTGTCGCACGCGTTTTAAAGGGCCATATTGGGTGCAGATAAGAAATCCTGACAAACTCAAGGAGACAGACAATGATCGAAGCGCCCACAGATCCCCGCACCCGCACCGCTTTCGAAGCCGCTCATCGCGCCCGTGGCGCTGCCTTGAGTGATTTCTGGGCGTGGATGACGGGCAACCATACTCCCTCTTGATCGTTGCAAGTGATCGAGAATGAGAAAAGGGCCGGTCAGATGTGACCGGCCCTTTGATTATGTTTGTGGTTTTGTCTCAGCTAAAGAACTGTGCACCGTTCGCTGAAATCGTCGAACCGTTGATAAACTGTGCATCGTCCGAGGCTAGGAACGCCACGCAGCGTGCGATTTCCTCTGGCTCGCCCAGACGGCCCGCAGGGATTTGCGCAATGATCGACTCGCGAACTTTTTCTGGCACGGCCATAACCATTTCGGTGGCGATGTAACCGGGGGCAACCACGTTGGCCGTGATGCCGGCGCGCGCACCTTCCTGAGCCAGTGAACGCACGATGCCGATGTCACCAGCTTTGGTCGCGGCATAGTTCACCTGTGCGAACTGGCCTTTTTGACCATTGACCGAACTGATCACGATCACACGACCGAATTTACGCTCGCGCATGCCGGGCCAGACGGGGTGCACAGTGTTGAACACGCCGGTCAGGTTGGTGTCGATCACCTGATGCCACTGTTCGGGCGTCATTTTGTGGAAAGGTGCGTCACGGGTGATACCGGCGTTGGCAACGACTATGTCGATGGGGCCAAGATCGGCTTCGACCTGGGCGATACCGGCGGTCGATTCGTCGTAATCGGCGGCGTTCCATTTGTAGGTCTTGATGCCGGTTTCGGCGGTAAAGGCCGCCGCGGCCTCGTCATTGCCCGCGTAAGTGGCGGCAACGTTGTGGCCTTCGGCCTTGAGTGCTTTGGAAATGGCCGCGCCGATACCGCGCGATCCACCGGTGACAAGTGCTGTTCGTGCCATGATGTCCTCCTGACTGGCGTAATCCTGTTGGTAACTCTGTTACTGTTTTGATTGATAATACGCAATATTATTGCGTGATGTTTTTCTGCAATGCAGCTAAAAATGGCCGATTATGCGTATTGTCGTCTCTTAAAAAGACAAAGGGCGCCGCAGGTGGACGCCCTTTACCTTACGTGATTCGCGAGGCTTGGGCTTAGGGGCGCTCAAGGCACATGGCCACGCCCATACCGCCACCGATGCACAATGTGGCAAGACCCTTCTTGGCATCGCGGCGCTTCATCTCGAACAGCAGCGTGTTCAGGATTCGGCAGCCCGACGCCCCGATCGGGTGACCAATGGCGATCGCGCCACCGTTCACGTTCACGATGGACGGGTCCCAACCCATGTCTTTGTTGACGGCGCAAGCCTGCGCGGCAAACGCTTCGTTGGCTTCGACCAGGTCCAGGTCATCAACCGACCAACCGGCTTTTTCCAGTGCTTTGCGGCTGGCGTGGATTGGGCCAACGCCCATGATCGAGGGGTCCAGACCGGCGGTAGCGTAAGAGGCGATGCGCGCCAGAGGTTCGACCCCTTGCTTTTCGGCCTGATCGGCACTCATCAGCAGAACGGCAGCGGCTCCGTCATTGATGCCTGACGCGTTCGCAGCGGTAACCGAACCGTCTTTGGTAAAGGCGGGGCGCATTTTCTGCATCGCTTCCAGATTGGCCCCGTGGCGGATGTATTCATCCTTGTCGACAACGATGTCGCCTTTACGGGTCTTGACCGTGAAGGGGATCACCTCGTCATCGAATTTGCCAGCGTTTTGAGCGGCTTCGGCTTTGTTCTGGCTGCCCACGGCAAACTCGTCCTGCATGTCGCGGGTGATCTGCCATTGGTCGGCAACATTCTCGGCTGTCTGACCCATATGATATCCGTTGAACGCATCCCAAAGGCCGTCGCGGATCATCGAATCGATATATTTCATGTCACCCATTTTGTGGCCTGCACGAAGGTGAGCAACATGGGGGCTGAGCGTCATGTTTTCCTGACCGCCAGCAGCGACAATATCGGCATCGCCCAGCTGGATGTGCTGAGCACCCAATGCCACGGTCCGCAGACCAGATCCACAGACTTGGTTGATGCTCCATGCCGAGCTTTCGATGGGCAGGCCGGCATTCACATGCGCCTGACGGGCGGGGTTCTGACCCTGACCGGCGGTCAGCACCTGACCCAGGATGGTTTCGGACACCATGGATTTGTCGATGCCCGCGCGCGCAACAACCGCGTCCAGAACGGCTGCGCCCAGATCATGGGCCGGGGTGTTTGCGAATGAGCCGCTGAAAGAGCCCACGGCAGTGCGTGCGGCTGATGCGATAACTACGTTGGTCAAATGTCTGTCCTCCACCAATGATGAGGCCGGGCAATGTCTGGGCATCACAACAAATAAGGAGTCCAGATTCCCCCGGCTGTTGGCGATGTCTTAAAGGATGCGCCGCAACGCGGCAACAGTAGGGTATGTCGCAGTTTCGCTCTGCCTCGTGCGATCGGCATGTTTTAGCATGTGCACCACCCACGCCCTGCAAAGACAGTTGAGTGAAACAGCAGTGGCGACAGATCAGGCCGAAGCGCGATTCTCAACCGGTGCAAGCCAGGGGGGACGAACAGTGGGCGCGCCATAGTAGTAGCCCTGCAAACAGTCGATGCCCATCGCGGTCAGATAGGCGGCATCCTGTGGTGTCTCGACGCTTTCGGCCACAGTCAACATATCAAACTGCTCGGCAATCGTAGCCAAAGCCGTTGTCAGCACCTGATTGTCAGGATCCTGAGAAATCCCGCGAATGAACTGCCCGTCAATCTTGAGAATGTCGAAATAGAAATCCCTGAGATAGCGGAACGACGTATAGCCTGCGCCAAAGTCATCCAGTGCAAAGCTGATCCCCTTGCTCTGCAAATCGGCCATAAAGCCCATCACCAGTTCAGGCACCAGCATGGCCGAGCTTTCCGTGATCTCAAGGATCAGCCTCTCGCCGATTGTCGGGTCTTTGCCCAGCCCTCGCTTGAGTGTGCGCATCCAGCGGCTGTAGCCGATCGAGCGTGCCGACATGTTGATCGACAAGCGAATGCACGGATACTTGGACAGGACATGCAGCCCTTTTTCCAAAGCAAGGCAGTCAACAATCCTTCCGGTTTCAGTCGTTTCAATCGCGCCGATGAAATCTTTGGCCGGTATTATACGCCCGGTTTCGTCCAGCACCCGGATCAGTCCCTCGTAAAAGGCGGGTTTTGATTGGTTCCGCGCGGGTACGACCGCCTGATAGGCCAGCATGACCTGCTTATGGCGCACGGCCGCATTCACCATTTCGATCACTGACCGATCCCGCGCAGCCACGGCGTAAGACAGCGGGTCCTGTGCCCCCGCAGGAATATCCGCCTTGGTCATTTTATCATCTCGTGGCATGGCCCGCCTCCAGTTTGGTTGGTTCACAGGCTGGACCATCCGCGCTAAGGAAGTCTTAAATCGAGAATTCGCCGAGAATTGTCGGCATCCATCACCGCGAACCAGTCGGAGAGGAAAAGAACATGTCAGACAGGTGTGGCTGGGCAGGGCCCGATCCGATCTACCTGGACTATCACGACACCGAGTGGGGCGTGCCCGAATATGACAGCCGCGCGCTGTGGGAAAAGCTGATTCTGGATGGGTTTCAGGCCGGGCTGAGCTGGATCACGATCCTGAAGAAACGCGACAGTTTTCGCGAGGCATTTGAAGGGTTTGATCCAAATATCATTGCCACTTGGGGTGAAGACGATGTGCTGCGCCTGTTGGACAATCCCGGCATCATCCGCCACCGCGGCAAGATCGAGGCCACCATTGGCAACGCGCGTGCCTGGCAGGTGATTGAGCAGGAGCAAGGATTTGACACGTACCTGTGGGACTACATGGGTGGCGCGCCTTTGCAAAACCGATGGTCTTCGCTGTCCGAGGTGCCCGCGCAGACGGAGTTGTCCCAACGGATTTCAAAGGATTTGAAGAAACGTGGATTCAAGTTTTGCGGACCAACAATTGTTTACGCGTTCATGCAGGCGGTCGGAATGGTTAACGATCATCTGATCACCTGTCCCTGTCATGACACGGTGGCTAAGCTGGCACGTTAGATCGTCAGCACGGCACCTGCCGGGTGGGACCACTCACACGGGGACAGCCTCTCTCCGGCTTTCGCGTACCGGCAAATGCACAATCGCCGAGAACGCGCCAACCCCTACACCAATCCACCACACGGCGGTGTAGTCGCCATAGATGTCATACATCCGTCCCCCCAGCCAAACGCCCAGGAAACTGCCCAACTGGTGGCTGAAAAACACGATCCCATAGAGCGTGCCCATGTAACGCAACCCATAGATATGCGCGATCAGCCCGCTGGTCAGCGGCACCGTGGCCAGCCACAGCGCCCCCATGCTGACCGAGAAAAGCAACACTGTTCCGGGCGTGATCGGCGTCAGGATAAACGCCGCCGCAATCAAAGTGCGCAGGGTGTAAATCCCCGCCAGCAAGTATTTCTTGGAATACCGATTGCCCAGCCACCCGGCGAACAAAGTGCCCCCGATATTGGCCAGCCCAATCACGGAGATCGCCACCGCGCCCAGCGCCGAGGTCGTGGTGATCCCTATGTTATGCAAGGTGCTGCCCGGTGCAATCGGGCCGCACATCTCGGTCACGAAGGCCGGGAAATGCGCGGTGACGAACGATAACTGGTAGCCGCAGGATAAGAACCCGAGGAAGATCAAAGTAAAGCTGGGATCGCGCAGCGCACGGTTCAAAATAACCCCCATGCTTTCCTCAAGCTCGGCCTTGGTGGCCACCTTGGGACTACGCATCATCGGCAGCAGCAAAAGAACCGCCAAGATCATTGCGGCAAAGGCAAGGAACACCATTTGCCAACTCATTTGGCCCAGCATGAATTCCGCCAAAGGCGGGCCAACCACCTGCCCGCCTGACCCTGCCGCCGTCGCGATAGCGAGTGACATCGACCGATTTTCATCCGAACTGGCCCGGCCCACGACTGCAAGGATCACACCAAAGCCGGTGCCCGCGATGCCGAAGCCCACCAAAATTTCATAGAATTGGTGTGCCTCTGGTGTCACCGCAAACGAGCTGAGCACCAGTCCGGCAGCATAGATGAACGCGCCGATGATGATCGCCCTGCGGTCCCCGATCTTCTCGGCCAAAGCGCCGAAGAAAGGCTGCCCGATGCCCCAGGCCAGATTCTGAATGGCGATTGCCATGGAGAACTCGGCGCGCAACCACCCGAACTCATCCGCGATCGGAATCTGGAACACGCCAAACGAGGCGCGGATCGCAAAGGACACCAGGATGATCGCACAACCGACGATCAGCACCGGCGTAAAAAGGGGGGCAGATTTCTGCATGACGCGCTCCTGAGATCACCACTCTATGGGATCGCTCCGACCCGTCAATTCAGCAATTGTGATGCACACAATCACCAAATCGCAGCGGGCTTTCCCTTGGCGACATCGCAGGTTAGAGGTTCGCCATGGAAACGCTGCCAAATCTTTATGCCGCCATGGTCGCCGAGGGCGTGCTGACACAGGACGCCACCCAGGTGGCGGTGATCCCCGAATTCGAGCGCATTCGGGCGGGTTTGGCGCAGCCTGCCAAGAAGGGATGGTTTCGCAAAACCGCCGAGGCACCCAAGGGTCTCTATCTTTGGGGCGGGGTCGGGCGCGGCAAATCAATGATCATGGATTTGTTCGTCGACACATTGCAGGTGCCCAGCCGTCGTGTGCATTTTCACGCTTTCATGCAGGAAATTCACAAGGGCATGCATGCCGCCCGACAGAAAGGGGTCGAGGATGCGCTGGCCCCTGTGGCCAAAGAGGTGATCGACAGCGTCCGCCTTCTGGCTTTTGACGAAATGCAGATCACCGACATCACCGATGCGATGATTGTCGGGCGCTTGTTTCAGGCGCTGTTTGATGCCGGTGTGGTGGTTGTGACGACATCGAACCGCGTGCCGGACGATCTGTATAAGAACGGTCTGAACCGACAGCTGTTCCTGCCTTTCATCGATCTGGTGAAAGAACAGATGGTGGTGCATGAAATGACCAGTCCCACCGATTACCGGCAAGACAAGCTGGCCGGAAGCCCCAGCTATTTCACCCCCGTTAATGATGAGGCGCGCGCGCAGATCGACGCGGTGTGGCAGGATTTGACCGGTGGACAGGGTGGCCCCCTGCCATTGATCGTCAACAAACGCGAAGTTCTGATCCCGGCGTTTCATAACGGCGTGGCGCGGGCCAGTTTCTACGACCTGTGCGGCAAGCCGCTTGGCCCGGCTGACTATCTGGCCCTGGCCGAGGCGGCGCGCGTGCTGGTGTTGGAGAATATCCCTCAGCTGGGCCGCAGTAATTTCAACGAGGCCAAGCGCTTTGTCACCCTGATTGACGCGCTTTACGAGGCCAAGGTGCAACTGATCTGTTCAGCCGCCGCCAAACCCGAGTTCCTTTACATTGAGGGCGAAGGCAGTTTCGAGTTTGAACGCACTGCCAGCCGGTTGCGCGAAATGCAATCTGAGGATTGGGGCCAGACCTGATCTAGAGCGCGGCAACGGCGGCGGCGAACCGCGCAATTTCCTCGTCAGTATTATAATAATGAACCGACGCCCGGACCAAACCATCGGTCAGGCCGCGGGGTTCCAAGTCCAGCCGCGCGCTGGTCAGAAGAGAGACCGACGTGTTGATACCCTGCGCGCTCAGCGCAGCGGTAATCTGATCCGGGGCCACACCGAATTTGGTGAAGGTGGTGATGCCGCATTTGCGCAGTCCCTGATCGTGCACGCTGACGCCCGGGATGTCGCGCAACGCATCTCGCAAACTGGCCGCAAGTGTGCTCACCCGCGCTTCGATCGCAGGCAGGCCGATGGCGCGCGCATAGCGGACAGCCTGCATCAACCCAATCTGACCGGCGATATTGCGTTCCCAGTTCTCAAAGCGTTTGGCATCCGGGGCCAGTTCATAGCTTTGCCGCCCCGTCCAGGTGGCCGCAAACAGGTCGATGAAAGGCGGCTCGATCTGCCCAATCATCTCGCGGCGTACATAGAGGAACCCGGTGCCGCGAGGCCCGCGCAGATACTTCCGGCCCGTGCCGGACAGCACATCGCAGCCGATTTTCTGCACGTCCAGATCAATCTGACCGGCAGACTGGCAGGCATCCAGCACATAGATCAGCCCATGGTCTTTGGCGATGTTTCCGACCTCTTCGGCGGGGTTCACCAATCCGCCCTGCGTGGGCACATGGGTGAGAGCAATTACACGGGTCTGTGGGGTGATCAACGCGGGAATAGCCTCGACATCCACCTGCCCGAAGGCATCCGAGGGAATGAGATCAATTTCCAAACCGCGCCGCTTGGCCTGTTGCAGGAACGCCAGATAGTTCGACACATATTCCGAGCCATGGGTAAGGATTCGATCCCCCTCGCCCAAGGGCAGACCATAAAACGCCATGTCCCAGGCACGGGTGGCGTTTTCGATGAAAGCAATCTCATCAGGGCTTGCGTTCAGAAGCCTGGCAAACTCGTCATAGAAGGCATCGCACTCACCCTTGGCTGATGCATGCGCCTCATAGCCGCCGATTCGTGCCTCCAAGGCAATATGCCCTGTCAGAGCATCTATCACCGGTTGAGGCATCAACCCGGCCCCGGCATTGTTGAAATGCAGAACCTCTGCGCAGCCGGGCGTGTCAGCACGCAGCGCGGCGATATCCATCAGGCCTTGTCCGTTCCGACATTCTCGGCAAAAGCTTTCTTGAATGCTTGCTGCTTTTCGGGTGACGCGTCAGTCTGATAGTTGGCTTTCCATTCATCCATGGTCATGCCGTAATAAATCTCGCGGGCCTCTTCCTTCCCCATTTCGATGCCGCGTTCATTGGCGGCCTCCTGATACCAGCGTGACAGGCAATTGCGGCAGAACCCGGCGAGGTTCATCATGTCGATATTCTGCACGTCAGTGCGCTTTTCCATCAGGTGTTCGCGCAGGGTGCGAAAGGCGGCGGCTTCGATTTCGATACGGGTTTGATCGTCCATCGTTCATCAGGCTCCAAAGGAAAATGTGGCAAGCTCCGCCAGGCAGCCTAGCAGCGGCCTGACAGCGGTACAATCGCATTGCCCTGCGGAACGTATTACATCAACCGCAAAGCAAGATACGGCACGAGCGTCAGCACGATCAACGCTAACTTGTAGCCGCCCAGCCAGACATACATAGTCTGCCGGACCACTGCGGCATCCAACCCGAACAACCGGGAGTGCAGCTCTGATACCCAATCCCTGAGCACAAGGATCAAAAAGGTGCTGATCAGCAGGATGCCGAAGTTCAGGACCACCATCCAGCCAAAGACGTTCGTGAGCATGTCTTGTGTCATCGCAATATCCTTTCGGATTTCAGGAAATCACACCACAGATGTGGGGAGAGCGCCCAGGCACCGCAAGACGGTGGGACAGCAAGACGCAGGGCTACAACATACGTTTGAGATAGGGCGGGTTCAGGTCTGTAAGGCGCACGGTCAGGCTGCCCACATCGGCCAGCGGCCCTGTCATCGCGTCCATCACCAGTTGTGCCAGTTCACTGCGATGCGCCTCGCTGCGCCCCGGCAACAACAGCACGGTGGCATGGGCAAAGCTTTGCGGCTCGACCCCGATGCGGCTGGCCGTTGCCGCGATACAACGCACGCGTACGGTGTCAGGGCCTTTGACCGAAGGGTGATCGGCAAAGCCTTGCCAGATCACATCGCAAAGCGACTGCAGATCGTGACTATCCTGAAGACCGGCGGAGTGTTCGATGACAATGTGGGGCATGGCGGACCTTTCAGAAGACCCGCAAACCCTGCATCGCTTGGGCCGGGCTTGCAATGGCTCATCACACTCCGGCGATTTCACCTGCTTTTTCGATGAAAGGTGCCAGACGATCGGCCCACGCGACCTGATCCGCGGCATCCTCGATCAGATCATTGCGCAGCTCGATCAGGATATTGGGCCGCTCATACGCAATCGCATGGCGTGCAATGGCGTCTCCGGGCAGGTGCCCGCCATAGGGTTCGTTCTCACCGATGCACAGATCATTTTCCTGCCCCAGAAGATCGGCCAACGGCCGTGCCAGCCGGGTGTCGGATGCATAAAGCAGTCCCACGTGCCAGGGGCGTGGCGCATAGCCGTTCAGCTGTTTGGTAAAGCTGTGGACAGAGATGATCACCGTATCGGCCCGGCGCGCTGCCAACTCGGCCAGCGCGGTGTGATAGGGGCGATAACAGCGATTCAGACGATGCTCGCGTTCCTCCACATCCGCATGGCGATTGCCGGGGATGATCGTACCGTCATAAAGCTTCATCAGAAGCGTCGGGTCATCCTCGCCCCGGTTGGGATCAATCACCAGCCGCGAGAAATTTGACAGGATGGCCGGGGCATCCAGTCGCTCGGCCAGCCGCCGGGTCAGACCCGCAGCCCCCACATCATAGGCAATATGGCGCCCCATATCCGAATCGGGCAGACCCAAGTTTCCGCCATTCACAAAAGGCGGCACCGTGTTGGTGGCATGGTCGCAGGTGACGAGCCACCTGGCAGGGCGATCAGCCCCTTCGATGTCAAAAGGTTGATATGTCATCGGGTTGTTAAATCCTCTGAGCAGGATTTAGGACAGTTGATGCAGAATGTGAATTGGGTAATAAGGCAAAGTGAGATTGATAGCGGTAACATCAAAAGCGGTCCGACGGCGCAGTTTCCCGTCATGTCGGTTGACAGCCCCGCATGCCGCATGCCGATTACAGGTAAAGACAAGATAAGGACGCAGGAATGAGACGCTTTCGCAACGTCAAGATCGTCGCCACGCTTGGCCCATCCTCCGAGGATTATGACACCATCCGCGCCCTGCACGAAGCTGGTGCAGATGTGTTCCGTCTGAACATGAGCCATGGCGATCACGACAGCATCCGCGAGAAACACCGCATCATCCGCCAGATCGAAGAGGACTGCGATAGCCCGATCTGTATTCTGGCCGATCTGCAGGGGCCGAAACTGCGCGTTGGTGTATTTGCCAAAGAAGAGGAAGAGCTGGAACCCGGTGCGCCCTTCCGTCTTGACCTGGACCCGGCTGACGGCGACGCCACCCGCGTTTGCCTGCCGCATCCCGAGATTTTCGAGGCGCTGGAAGTGGGATCGTCCCTGCTGGTCAATGATGGCAAAATCCGCCTGAAAGTTACCGATTGCGGCGCGGATTATGCGGAAACCGAGGTGGTGGTCGGTGGAACGATCTCAAACCGCAAGGGTGTGAACGTGCCCGACGTGGTGCTGCCGCTGGCCGCTTTGAGCGAAAAGGATCGCGCCGATCTTGAGTTTGTCTGTGAATTGGGCGTCGATTGGCTGGCGCTCAGCTTTGTTCAGCGCGCCAAAGACGTGGAAGAGGCCCGCGCGCTTTGTGCCGGCCGGGCCGCGATTCTCTCCAAAATAGAAAAGCCCTCGGCAGTCGAGTGGTTCGACAACATTCTAGCAGCCTCGGACGGGATCATGGTGGCGCGCGGCGATCTGGGGGTTGAACTGCCGGTGCAGAACGTCCCACCCATCCAGAAACGCCTTGTGCGCAAATGCCGGGCTGCCGCCAAGCCGGTGATCGTGGCCACGCAAATGTTGGAAAGCATGGTGGAAAGCCCGGTGCCCACCCGGGCCGAGGTTTCGGATGTGGCAGCGGCCATTTATGAAGGCGCGGACGCAATCATGCTCTCGGCCGAATCCGCCGCCGGGGACTATCCGGTGGAAGCCGTGACCACGATGGACAACGTTGCCCGCGAAGTGGAAGAAGACCCGACCTATACTCAGATTATCGAAGCCTCACGCCGGGTGGAAAGGACGTCTGTCGCGGATGGCATCGTGGCCGCCGCACGCGAAATTGCCGAGGCAACGGATATCAAGGCGATCTGCTGTTTCACGCAATCCGGCACGACAGCCCTGTTGACTGCGCGTGAACGCCCCCGGGTCCCTATCATGGCGATGACCAATCTGCGCGGCACTGCGCGGCGCCTCGCGCTCAGCTGGGGCGTAAACTGCGTAATGACCGACGAGCTGGAACGCTTCAAACTGGCCGTGATCGCCGCCGCCCGAGCGGCCCGCGCGCAAGGCTATGCGGAAGCGCTGGATCAGATCGTGATCACCGCCGGCGTGCCTTTCAACGTACCCGGCACAACCAACATCCTGCGTATCGCGCCTTGTCAGGAAAGTTTGCTTTTTTCGACAGATCCGGGATAGGCTTGCATCAGGTGAAGTGCAGGAGCAGGTATTTTGGATACCGACATTATCCTTGTTATTGGCGTGTTGCTGGGCGTCTTTTCCATCCCGTCGATCCTGTCAGCCATCTCTGAGGGGCGCGCGCCACGCGTCGCGGCTTTTACCATTATCGCCTCTGGTGTGCTGATCCTTTATGCGATCAATTCTCACCCCGGGGGGTATACGCTGGAAGATGTGCCCGGCGCCTTTGTACGGGTTGTGGCAAAGTTCCTCTGACGCATTTCCCGATATGCCGCCTACGCTCACAGCCTGTGCAAACGGGTTGATTTTTTAGGCGCTTTGTCAGGGCCAAAACCGCTCAATTGGGCGATTGGTTGTCAATCCGGGTCGTTTCTGTAAGCTGATCATATGGTTAACGCGCCCAAGCACTTCAGCGAAATGACATCCGAGGATGGCGTTCGCACCCCATATTCCAGCTATGATACGTGGTTTACCAAACAGGATGTCGAACGGCTGGCCCGTAAATCACAGGAGGCCGAGGCCTTTTTTCGCCGCACTGGCATCACCTTCAATGTCTATGGTCAGTCCGATGCAGAAGAGCGCCTGATCCCTTTCGATCTGGTGCCGCGCATCCTGTCCAACAGTGAATGGACGAAACTGTCCAAAGGCGTGGATCAAAGGGTCCGCGCAATCAATGCGTTCCTGCACGATATCTATAACCGTCAGGAAATCCTGCGTGCGGGCGTGGTGCCCGTCGATCTGGTCGCCCAGAACGATGCTTTCCTGCCCGAGATGATGGATTTCACCCCGCCGGGCAGCGTCTATACCCATATCGTCGGTACCGATATCGTCCGCACTGGCGAGGATGATTTCTTCGTGCTTGAGGACAATGCGCGCACGCCGTCCGGTGTCAGCTATATGCTGGAAAACCGCGAAACCATGCTGCAGATGTTCCCCGAGCTTTTCAGCAAGATCAGGGTGCAGCGGGTCAATGATTACCCCAAGAACCTGCGCGCCTCGCTTGAGGCATCGGCCCACCCGAATTGCCCCGGACGGCCCTGCGTTGTGGTCCTGACCCCCGGCATTCACAACTCGGCCTATTTTGAACACAGCTTTCTGGCTGATCAGATGGGCGTCGAACTGGTCGAGGGGCATGATCTGAAAGTGGTCAACGGCCATATCACCATGCGCACGACGCGCGGCGAAAAGGTGATCGACGTGATTTATCGCCGGGTGGATGATGAATTCCTCGATCCGCTGACTTTCAATCCCACCTCGATGCTTGGTGTGCCGGGCATCATGGATGTCTATCGCGCGGGCAATATCACCATCGCCAATGCCCCCGGCACTGGCGTGGCCGATGACAAAGCGATCTATAGCTACATGCCCGATATCGTCGAGTTCTACACCGGCGAGAAGGCAATCCTGAAGAATGTTGAAACGCATCGCTGCTCGGAACCGGACACGCTGCAATATGTGTTGGATAACCTAGCCGATCTGGTGGTCAAAGAGGTTCATGGATCAGGCGGCTATGGCATGTTGGTCGGCCCTGCCGCCAGCAAAAAGGAACTGGCCGAGTTCACCGAAAAGCTAAAGGCGCACCCGGCCAATTACATCGCCCAGCCGACCTTGTCGCTGTCCACCGTTCCGATCTTTACCGAGGCGGGCCTTGCCCCGCGCCATGTCGATCTGCGCCCCTTCGCGCTGGTCTCGCCCGAAGGCGTGAACATCGCGCCCGGCGGGCTGACCCGTGTGGCGTTGACCGAGGGCAGCCTGGTGGTCAATTCCAGCCAGGGCGGCGGCACCAAAGACACCTGGGTTCTGGAGGGCTGATATGCTGGGCAAAACCGCAGGTGGTCTTTACTGGATGTTTCGCGGGCTTGAGCGGGCGGAAAACACCGCGCGCCTGATCGAGGCTGGGTTTCGCATGGCGCTGACCCGCTCCAGCGATCCGGCCTCGGAATGGAAATCGGTCATCGTCACCTCCGCCGCGCAAATGGCCTATGAGGCCAAGCATGACAGCTATGACAGTACCCGTGTCACCGATTTCCTGCTGCGCGATCTGGACAATCCCAGCTCGGTCCTGTCGGTGATCAAAACCGCGCGCGACAATGCACGGATGGTGCGCACCGCCCTGACCAGCGAAGTGTGGTCGGCGGTCAACGAAACCTGGATGCTGCTGGATGACATCCTGAAAGAGCCGGTGCCCGAAACCGATCTGCCCGAAGTTTTGGGCATCATCCGACAACAATCGGCGCTGGTGCGCGGCGCGCTGCACGGCACGATGCTGCGCAATGATATCTACGATTTCTGTCGTCTTGGCACCTTTGTGGAACGCGCCGACAGCACCGCACGGATCATCGACGTGAAATACCACGCTTTGCTGCCCTCACCGTCTTTCGTGGGCAGCCGGATGGACAATGTGCAGTGGGAAACAATCCTGCGTTCAGTCTCGGCGCATCGGTCGTTCCGTTGGGCGATGGAGGGGGAATACAACGCCGCCAACATCGCCAGCTTCCTGATCCTTGATCGCCGGATGCCCCGCTCGCTGGCGTTTTGTGCCAGTGCGCTGGTGGGCAATCTGGGTTTTCTGGCCGATGATTACGGCGCTGAATCCGAGAGCCTTGAAATGGCGCGGGACTTCCATGCCCGGCTGAAAGACCGCGACATCAATTCGATCTTTGATGAAGGCCTGCACGAGTTTCTCAGCACCGCCATCGCCAGCACAGCCGAGTTGGGCCTGCAGATCGAAAAAGATTACAGGTTTAACGGCTAGATGCGACTGACCATTACCCATACCACCTCCTACGCCTATGACACGCCGGTCAGCTATGCGCTGCAAAAGGTGCGGTTGCGGCCCCTATCGGGGCCGCTACAGGATATCGCCAACTGGGATCTGGAGATCACCGGTGGCAAGATCGAAACCAGCTATGTCGATCACTACGGCAACCACGTCGATCTGGTCAGCGCAGATATCCGGACGCATCAGATGACCATCACCGCCACCGGCACGGTCGAAACGCGCGACACGGCTGGTGTTCTGGGCAAGACCTATGGCCGCGCACCGCTGTGGCATTTTCAGCAGGCCAGCAAACTGACACAGCCTTCATCTGATATTGAGGCTCTTTCCAAGACGATCATCGCCAGTGACACCACGCTGAACGGACTACATGATCTGTCCTCTGCCATTCTCAAGGCCGTGCCCTATCAAGCCGAGAAAACCCATTCTGAAACCTCTGCGACCGAGGCCATCGCGATTGGCCACGGCGTGTGTCAGGACCACGCCCATATCATGATCGCTGCCGCCCGTCTGGCTGGTCTGCCTGCGCGGTATGTGTCGGGGTACCTTATGATGAATGACCGCGTTGATCAGGATGCCAGCCACGCCTGGGCCGAGGTCCATCTGGACGATCTGGGCTGGGTGGGCTTTGATGTCTCAAACGGAGTCTCTCCGGATGAGAAATACGTCCGTATCGCCACCGGACGCGATGCCCATGACGCCGCCCCCGTCTCGGGCTTGCGGATGGGCGATGGGGATGAAACATTGATTGTATCTTTACAGGTGCAGCAGTAAGCCAACGGCATGGCAATTTCGGCAGGCAAGTCAGAATGACATATTGCGTAGGGATGCGTCTGAACCACGGGCTGGTTTTCATGTCCGACACCCGCACCAATGCCGGGGTGGACAACTTCGCCTCGACCCGCAAGATGTTCACTTGGAGCATCCCGGGCGAACGCTCGATCACCATCATGACCGCTGGAAATCTGGCCACCACCCAGGCGATGATCAGCCTTCTGCAAGAACGCTCGGAAGCCGCCGAAGATCGCGACCCCGGCATCCTGAACCAGCCGACGATGTTTCAGGTGGCTCGCCTTGTTGGCGCGACGTTGAAAGAGGTGATTTCCTACAGCACCCCGGTCGGCCCCACATCCGATGATCAGTTCAGCGCCTCGGCCATCGTGGGTGGTCAGATCAAGGGGGGCCAACCGACCATTTTCCTGATCTATCCCGAAGGCAATTTTATCGAGGTGACCGACGACACGCCCTTCTTCCAGATCGGCGAGGCGAAATATGGCAAACCCATTCTGGTGCGGGCCTTTGCGCCGACCTTGAGTTTCAAAGAGGCGCTGCGCCTGCTTTTGGTGTCGTTCAATTCAACCGTGAAATCCAACCTCTCGGTCGGCCTGCCCTTTGATGTGCAGGTCTATGAGAATGACAGCTTGCACAGTGACCGTACACTGCGGATCGAGGCGGATGATCCGGTTTATCAATCGATTGCGTCGGGCTGGGGCGATGCGCTGAGACTGGCGCTGGAACAGCTACCGGACTACGATATCTAAGCGGCTCAGATCACCGCCTTTTCCACCATCGGCGTGCCGCTTGCGATGCGGTCAAAATGAAACGGGCTGAGGTCAAGGCTGCGATACGTCCCATGCACCAGCATCTCGGCCAAACCGCGCCCCATTGCCGGGGATTGCTGTAACCCGTGACCTGAGAACCCGTTGATGAAGTAAAAGTTTTCGACCACAGGATGCGGGCCTAAAATCGCGTTCTGGTCCAAAGTGTTATAAGCGTAATGCCCGGTCCATTCTGATTGCACCTTGATCGCCTCGAATTGGGGAATACGCGTCGCCAGAACCGGCCAGATATGGTTTTCCCAAAGGGAGAAATCCATCGTGAAATCATCATAGGCCGCTGCCGGATCAATATCGGAATGCCCCCCGGCCTGATAGGTGCCACCTCCATTTTCGCGCACATGCACACCCGAGGGATCAATGGTCAGCGGCAGGTCACGATCCAGCGGCTTGTCGGCCTTGAATATCCACGAATACCGCTTGCGCGGCTCCACCGGCATCTCGATCCCCACCATCCGTGCTGTTTGTGCGGCCCGTGGCCCCGAGGCATTCACCAGCTTGTCACAAGCAATCACCTCACCCGTTGCCAGCGTCACGCTGCGCACAGCCGTACCCGCCGCGTTCAGAGACATGGCGACCACCTCGTTGTGTATGTACTCCACCCCTCGTTCACGCGCCTGCCGCCGCCACCAGTCACAAACCGTGTTGCCGTCGAAATACCCCTCGTTCACGCGATTGATCGCTCCCAAAACAATGTCATCGACATTGTAGAAGGGGTAATCGCGCTTGATATCCTCGGGCATCATCAACTGGGTTGCGGCCCCGGTGGCATTCTGCACCTTCACATTCTGTCGCAGCACATCGGCAAAGGCATCGGTATCGACCAGATACATGTAACCGAAACTGCGGATCGACAGCTCGGGGATACGCTCATCCCCACCCATATACTCGCGGATATTGGTGACAAAATCGGCCGCAAACTGCGAAATCCGCACATTTAAGGCTTCGGAAAACTGCTGACGCATGCAACTGTTGGTGTGGGTGGTCGAGGCGAACTCGAAACTGGGGTCACGCTCCACCACCAAAACGCGCCCGTCAAAGTCGGGATCGTCCGACAAGAACCACGCCGTCGATGATCCCATGATCGCACCGCCGATGATCACAATGTCATAGCTGGATTGCCGGGGCGTCTTGTGCATCAGATGTCTCCTGTCGCGGGTCGGGTCTGCTCTACCCTTCGCATCCCTTGGCACGAGAAAACAAGCCTTGTGACATCACGCGTTGCACCGGTGGCTCAAGCCTCCTACGGTCCGCCGGAAAGCAAATTCGGAGCGCCCATGCGCATGTCTTTGATATCCTCGGCCCTGGTGGCGGCGATGGTGGGCTACGGCGCATCCGTTGCCATCGTGCTGGCCGCGGCACAGGCCGTGGGGGCCAGCCCGGTCGAGGCCGCGTCATGGCTGGCCGCTGTGTCGATTGCCAAAGGGTTGGGCATGACATTTCTGAGTTTCACAACCCGCATGCCTGTGGTGCTGGCCTGGTCCACGCCGGGTGCGGCCCTGATCGCCACGACGGTGGGGATCACCATGCCCGACGCGGTCGGAGCCTTCCTTTTGACAGCCCTGTTGTTGATCATCACGGCGCTTTTGCCGCCGGTCCGCAAGGCGGTCAGCGCCATTCCTGACGGGGTGGCCGGCGCCATGCTGGCCGGTGTGTTGTTACCCTTTTGCATGGCCGCCGCCGCTTATGCAGGCACAGATCCGGTCTTTGCGTTGCCGATCATTGCGGCCTTCTTTCTGATGCGCCTGATCAACCCGTTGATGGCGGCAATTGCCGCGCTTGCCCTTGGTCTGGCGCTTGGCTTCACGCTGACTAACGCCACCCTGCCAGCGCCCGATATCCCGTTGAACCCGTTTGTCTTCATCCCGCCGGAATTCAACACAGCCGTGCTGATCGGGCTTGGCATCCCGCTCTATCTGGTCACCATGGCCTCGCAAAACCTGCCGGGCTTTGCCGTGATGCGCGCGCACGGCTATGAACCGCCCGTGCCGCAGGCCTTGGGGGTCACCGGTATCGGATCGGGACTGTCGGCACTGTTCGGCGCGCATACCCATTGCATGGCCGCCATCACCGCGGCGCTATGCATGGGCGACGATGTGCATCCTGACCGCGATCAGCGCTGGAAAGTGGGCGTGGTGCAGGGGGTGATCTGGGTGGGTCTGGGGTTTCTGGGCCCGTTCATCACCCAAGTGATCCTGGCGCTGCCGGTGTCGATCATCGGCACGGTAGCTGGCCTCGCCCTGATCTCGCCCTTCCTCGGCGCGGTGCAGACCGCCTTCACCCCCGAGGCGACCCGCTTTGCCGCCGCCGTCACCTTGATCACCACTGCCTCAGGTGTTGTAATCTTTGGCATCGGCGCGGCGTTCTGGGGCCTTGTCGCCGGGATCGCGGTGGCCCTTTCAGATCGCAGGTCAAGATGACAGATAAATAAATGGTAAAGCCCCACCGGGTCACGAAACCCGATGGGGCAAAAACACTATGCCATATGGCGCGATGAGACAGGTTTAAAACTCAATCTGTTCCAACGCAGTATCGACGTAACCTTCGACCATGGCATTGTAGAAGTCATCTTTTGTGGCAGGCAGCAAAACCCAACCCTCAGGCAACACGATGTCGGGTGTCGTCGCGCTTACCCCGACGGCAAAGCTCTGCAGAATACGTCCGGGCTCAGAATCCGCCTTGGCGTTGGTACCAGCGTTCAGCGATTCCATCACAACGACGGTACCCTCCAGCTGATTGAATTCGCCGTCATCGGCCAGGATGGTTTCGCCGTTCACGGCAACCTTGTTGATTTCAACGCGGATGCTCGGCGCATCTGACAGGTCATCAATGGCGACTTTCTCGGAAATCTCTTGCGCGATATCGGCCTCCAGAGTGGGCCAGTAATCAAGCGCGCTGCTGTTTTCGTAGGCGCTCAGATCGGTTTTGACCTCGATATCGGACAGTTCCATGTTTGCAGCTACAACAGCCGTGGACGACAGGGCCAGGGCAGAGCACAAAGCAAGAGTCTTAATCGGTTTCATAACGGTCTCCTTCTGTTTTTCCTGATGCCGCGGCCAGAGCGGGCACGAGGGCCCTTGGATAAAAGCAAATCCAACCGCAGCGTCTGGGAGAAGAACTTGGGGCCGCCCACAAGGTTCCGAAAAAAATGCGATTTATGCGCGCCGATTGAGAAAGAAGCGGTGACTTTTGATTTTAAATCAAAGCCTTATTATCAACCCCGACGCCGCCGCCGTCTGCCGCCAGCCTGATCACCCTCGCCCTTGGTGTTGAAACTTGGCTGAGGCAGGTTGACCACCTGACTAAGCTCGGGGAAGGGATCGGTCTTGTGCGGGATCGCGTTGGCGGCGACGAAATGCTCCTGAAATTTCGGCTCGATCGCGGTTTCGACCTTGGTGATCTGGCCCACGACCCGCTCGATCTCGGCGCGCGCAGCCACGTTACACAGCGCAATCCGCGCGCCGGTACCTGCGGCATTGCCCGCGCTGGTCACCTTGTCCAGTGGCACATCCGGGATCATGCCCAACACCATCGCGTGCAGGGACGAGATATGGGCTCCAAAGGCCCCCGCCAGCACGACACGGTCCACCTTGTCCACACCGCGTTCGTCCATCAACAGGCGCGCGCCGGCATAAAGCGCCGATTTGGCCAGTTGGATGGCGCGAATGTCGCCTTGGGTCACGGTGATCTTCGGGCCGCCCTCGGCAGTGCCATCATGCACCAGATAGGCGTGGGTGCGCCCTTCGGGAATGTTGCGCGGGGTGCCGGTTTGCCCGGCCGACCCGATCAGCCCAGACTCGTCCATCAGGCCAGCGATGCGCAGTTCCGCCACGGCTTCGATAATGCCCGACCCACAAATGCCAGTAATCCCGGTTGTCGCGGTTTCCTCCCAGAAGCCCTCTTCATCCGACCATTTCTCGCAACCAATCACGCGGAAACGAGGTTCCTTGGTTTCGGGGTCAATCCGGATGGCTTCGATGGCACCGGGAGCGGCGCGCTGACCGGATGAGATCTGTGCGCCTTCAAAGGCGGGGCCGGTGGGAGAAGAACAAGCCAGCACCCGGTTCTTGTCGCCCAGCAGGATTTCAGCATTGGTGCCCACATCGACGATCAGGGCGAGGTCTTCGGACTTGCCCGGCTCTTCCGACAGCGCGACGGCCGCGGCGTCCGCCCCCACATGACCCGCAATGCAGGGCAACACATAGACCCGCGCGCGCGGGTTGATCGCATCCATGCCCAGCGCACTGGCATCCAGTGTCAGGCTGCCCGACGTGGCCAAGGCAAAGGGTGCCTGGCCAAGTTCAACCGGATCAATGCCCAGCAGTAAATGGTGCATCACCGGATTGCAGACAAACACAGTCTCGACGATCAGGCTGGGATCAATCTCGGCCTCGGTCGCAATTTCGCCAGCCAGCACATTGATCGCATCACGCACCGAGGCGGTCATTTCCTTGTCCCCACCGGGGTTCATCATCGAATAACTGACCCGGCTCATCAGGTCTTCACCAAAGCGGATTTGCGGGTTCATGATGCCCGAACTGGCCTTGACTTCACCCGTTTCCAGATCGGTCAGGTGGGCCGCGACCGTGGTCGAACCAAGGTCAATCGCCAGTCCATAGAGCCCGCCCTCATGCAGGCCCGGCCAGATGTCCAGAACACGCGCCACATCTTCGTCATGGCTTTTGTTCAGCGCCACTGTGACCTGAAATTTGCCCTTGCGCAGAACCGGTTGCAGCTTGGTCAGCAGGGTCAGGTCAGCGCGAATCTCGGGGATTTCCCATTGCTCGCGCAAAGCCCGCTCCAGCCGTTCCAGATCGCCGGTAGGTTCGTGCATATCGGCCTCGTCCACCTCAACGAAGTAGAGCCGCGTGGCCGGGTCCATCTCAATCACCCGGGCCGAGGCCGCCTTGCGAACGACCTGTTTATGCACCTGGCTTTCTGGGGGGACGTCGATCACCACATCGCCCATCACCTGCGCCTGACAGCCCAGACGACGGCCCGGTTTCAAGCCGCGCTTTTCGTCATAACGCGCCTCGACCTTGTTCCATTCCGACAGCGCTCCGTCCTGCACAGTCACACCGTGTTTGGCAAATTCACCATACCCCGGAGTGATCTGGCATTTCGAGCAAATACCACGCCCACCGCAGACCGAATCCAGGTCAACGCCCAGCTGTCGCGCAGCTGTCAGAACAGGCGTGCCCACCGGAAAATGCCCGCGTTTGCCCGAAGGCGTGAAGACAACAAGAGGATCAGTGTCGGGCATCTTCGATTCCTATCAGCCGTGTTTCGCCGGAACATAAGCTATCGCGACGGATGAAACAGCCTGCAACCGTCAGAAAATGTCGGCCTAGCGTCATCCATCGCATTGCCCCGCGCCGCCAATCCGCCTATCACCGCGCAAGACTGAGGGAGACGGATAATGGCGAACGCGGCCATCCTACCCAACCACATGAAACTGGGCTTGCGTCCTGCGCGGCTGGCACTGGATGATCTGATCTGGCCAATGGGCCAGCCATCAGAGTTGCGCGGCGGACAACTGGGCGATCTTAGCCGCGAGGATCACCTGATCTGTTTCCCGCGCTCCACGCTGCATATGCGCCCCAGCTTCGGTACGCGCGCGCAGGTTTCCATCATGGTACTGGAACCCGGGGCCATCCATGCCCGCCATCTGACACGGTTGCGAAGCAGTTATCGCCGCTTCCACCGCGTGCTGACTGCCAATAGGACCCTTTTGGATGCAATCCCCAACGGAATCTTCTTTCCATTTGGCGGCACATGGGTGGAAAACTGGCGTGACCTAAAAATCGAAAAGTCGCAAATGTGCTCACTCATTGCCTCGGCCAAACGCTCGGAAACCGGCCATGTGCTGCGGCATGAAATGGCTGACTGGATCGCAACCGAGGGACACGCGATTGACGTGATGGGTGGGGGTTATGCGCCTTTCAAGCGCAAATCGGACGGTCTGGCCCCCTATCGCTATTCGCTGGTGATCGAGAACGTTCAGGAACCGAATTACTTTACCGAAAAACTGGTGGATGCGATCCTCTGTCAGTGCGTGCCGATCTATTGGGGTTGTCCCAACATTGCCAACTTTATCGACCCTGCCGCGATGATCATTACGAACTCTATCCAAGAAATGCAGGACGCAGTGCGTAACATGTCTAAGGCAGATTATGCCGCCCGACTGCCCACCCTGCTGTCTCAACAAGAGAAGGCAGCACATTGGGGTGATGTTTACACCCGTGCGGCCTGGGCAGTTTTGGACCCCGCTTCGGGCCAAATGCCATAGCGCGTTGCCATAAGCGTAGCGCATCGTTGATTTGCCGCGGCCCGGTTGTGCCCCTCCGTGACCTGATCTTGCAGCCCATAAGCGTCGTCATAGGCAGGCGTGATGGCACTTCTTGCCAATGGCGCTTCACGAATGCCGATGCCCTTGGCAGCCAAATGCGCAGAGAGCCAGATATCATCGACAGATCGCGCTACTGGATCAGATGGGGGCTGTGCATCCGCAAGCCAATCCGGATCGACCAGCACTCCGGCAAAGCCCTGCGCGATATCGCAAAACCCGTCGGCACTGGGCGAAACACGACACAAACGATCCACATCAAAGCCCTGGCCGGTCACGGCCTCTCCGTTTTGCTGAGACTTCAACAGATGCGCCGCCCATCCAGGAGCCATCAGCCAGTCGTCGTCGCAATAGATCAGCGTGTCGAACCGCCCCTTCAGGTGCTGTGCCGCCACGATCGCTTTTGAGCCTGGCCCATGATCCGTGTTGCTCTCCAAAATGCTCACACACTTGGGCAGCGCGGGCAGGTCGAAGGCTCCGGGAAAGCGCTCATATTGTTTGGGAACAGAAAGGAAAACCTCCGATGGCGCAGGCCGTTGCTTGAGAAGCGCATCCAACACTGGCCACAGTCGGTCGAAGCGTGGCGGAATCGAGGTGAGAGAGATCGCATAGGGCACCATTCGCAATCCACCTTAACCAGAATATCCAGAACTGACTCACAAAACGACAAAGCGGGCCACCCGGAAGGCAGCCCGCGATGTTGGCCCCATCATAGCGGGTCTAGTTTTCTTTCGGTGTCGGGTTAGCCCCACCAAACCGACGGCGCAGGTTTTGCATCAACGGTTTGTAGGCCTTTGGTGTGAACGCATAGGTGATCTGGCTGCGCAGCGTTGGTTGCATATCGTCATGCACACCCAGCGGGCCATCGCATGGGCCCGGCAGATAATATGTACCAAAAGCCTGATCAAAAACGCAGAAGAACTCGCCGAAGTTTTTGTCAAAGGCCTTTTCTTCTGCCGAATGATGCCAGCGATGCATCGCGGGCGACACCAGGAATTTACCGAACCAACCATAGGTCCACGGCACATCCGCGTGAATAAAATAGCCATAAAGACCACGCATCATTCCGTTGAACAGGATGGCGTAGACCGGAAAGCCCATCAGCAGCATGGCACCAATCCCAATTCCACGCATGGTTAACAGGTTAATCGGGTGCCAGCGTGCCGAAGTCAGCCAAGTCACTTCGGTGTCTGAATGATGCACGGCATGGGCCGGCCAGAACAACTTGGTATGATCCAGGCGATGACGCCAGTAATGAAAGAAATCTCCTAAGAACACTGCCAGGAACAGAACCACCACCATCGGCACACCGTCCCAGAACTCAGGCGTAATCAGGAAAAGGTTGTTACCTGTCAGAAACCCATGAATAGCGGTCACGTAGATGGCCACAAAGGGCGAAGAGAATAGGATGTTGAAGGCTTGGATCTTTATATTCAAAATCGTTTCCGGCAACGCGCGCAGAAAATCGTTAATGCTGTCGCGACCTTTGACGATATAGGCCAGACATATAAAGAACAGCGTCGGCACCATCATCACTTTGAGTGCGCCGTAAAGATTCAGCGCGCTCTCGATAAGTAGGTTTGAAATCCAATCCATTATCTTGTCCCTCTTTCGCGGTCTGCACCAGCCGATACGATTGTTTCGTTAGTGGTGACATTGTTTTGGGGCCGAAATAGGGCTGGGATCAGGTGAATTGCAGCAAAAAGGGCCCGAAGCGTTAAGCTTCGGACCCTCTTACTTTTAGCATTGATGTGGAATTTGATCAGCCAGCGATCAAACCCATCTGCTCAAGCTTAAGGATCACCTGATGGGCGCAGTTGTCCACTTCGACATTCTCGGTTTCAACGCGCAACTCAGGGGCCTCGGGAACATCGTAAGGGTCTGAAATCCCAGTGAATTCCTTGATCTTGCCTTCCCGCGCCAGCTTGTACAACCCTTTGCGGTCGCGGCGTTCACATTCCTCGATGCTGGTCGCCACATGCACTTCGATAAAGGCTCCGAACGCTTCGATATCCTCGCGCACGGCCCGCCGGGTGGTGGCATAAGGCGCAATCGGCGCACAAATAGCGATGCCACCATTCTTGGTGATCTCTGAAGCCACATAGCCGATCCGGCGGATGTTCAAATCGCGGTGTTCTTTACTGAACCCAAGTTCCGAAGACAGGTTCTTGCGCACGATATCCCCGTCCAGCAAAGTCACCGGACGGCCACCCATCTCCATCAGCTTGACCATCAGGGCGTTGGCAATGGTTGACTTTCCCGAGCCAGAGAAGCCAGTGAAAAACACGGTGAACCCCTGGTTTGACCGTGGCGGGCGCGTCCTGCGCAGCTCGGTCACAACCTCGGGGAAGCTGAACCATTCGGGAATTTCCAGGCCTTCCTGCAAACGACGGCGCAATTCGGTACCGCTGATGTTCAGGATGGTGACATTGTCCTTGTCCTTGATCTCGTCATTCGGCTCGTATTGCGCACGTTCCTGCACATAGACCATGTGTTTGAAATCGACCATTTCACAGCCGATTTCCGATTGGTATTCGCGGAACAGATCCTGCGCATCATAGGGTCCGTAGAAATCTTCACCTGCCGAGTTCTTACCCGGACCGGCGTGATCGCGGCCGACGATGAAATGCGTGCAGCCATGATTGGCGCGGATCAACCCGTGCCACACCGCCTCGCGCGGGCCTGCCATGCGCATCGCTAGGTTCAGGAGGCTCATCGTTGTGGTCGAGCCCGGATATTTGTCCAGCACCGCCTCGTAGCAGCGCACGCGTGTGAAGTGATCGACATCGCCCGGTTTGGTCATGCCGACGACCGGATGGATCAAAAGGTTGGCCTGTGCTTCGCGGGCGGCACGGAAGGTCAGCTCTTGGTGCGCGCGGTGCAGCGGGTTACGGGTCTGGAAGGCCACAACCTTGCGCCAGCCCAGCTTGCGGAAATAGGCGCGCAACTCGTTCGGGGTGTCGCGACGACCGCGGAAATCATAATGCACCGGTTGCTGAATGCCTGTGACCGGGCCGCCCAGATAGACCTCGCCCGCCGTGTTGTGCAGATAGTTCACTGCCGGATGCGCATCGTCATCCGCCCCAAACACCTTTTTGGCCTCATTGGCTTTGTTGGGCGTCCAGCGATCCGTCACGGTCATGGTGGCAAGGATCACCCCTTCCTGATCGCGCAGGGCAATGTCCTGTCCCAGTTCCAGCCCTTCGGCAAATTCGGCGCTGACATCCAGCGTGACGGGCATCGGCCACAGCGTGCCATCGGCCAGACGCATGTTGTCCACAACGCCGTTATAGTCCTCTTCGCTCAGGAACCCTTTCAACGGGTTGAATCCGCCATTCATCAGCAGTTCCAGATCGCAAATCTGGCGCGGAGTCAGATCGTGGCTGACCAGATCGGCGGCTTCCACCTTCAGCTTTTGCGCGCTGTCATACGAGACATAGAGTTCGGGGATGGGGGCAAGATTATTCTGCACGAGTTTGGTCCTGTGTTTGAGCGGCTCAAGTCCGCTGGTGGTTCCTGTAAGTTCTGCATGAAGCGCGTCATATTCGGCAAATTTACGCGCGAGGAATTGATCGGTAAGCCGGTTCTTTTCAGCCGCACCCTTGGTGGTGATTGCATAGGCAAACCGTTGGCGTTTGTCGGGTCCGGCGCGGTCGCTGATCTTGACCAACCCCGACTCGGTCGCGCGGCGTAAAAGCGCATTCAGGCGACCCAGCGAAATCCCGATAGCAGTCGCTGTTGCACGTTGAGACGCCTCCGGCGCCAGATCTAACTGGCGCAACAAGCGGAAAAGCTGATCCTGCTCATCAAGATTCGGTTTTGCTTCCGGTGCAATCATCACTGGCGACTCAAAGTGTGTTCACTCGTGAACAAATGTCATGTCTCGCACGGTCTGAAAAGCCCCAAACGGCCAAGATCTCAAACCGTTGCACGCAGGTCACGTCAGAAATTAGGCCACTCCAGGCAATGTCGGTAACGCGGACGAAGCGGACGTTCGGACCAGCCGCGCGATGGCCAGACCGCGGGATGGCGATCCAACGTTTATTTGACACGCTTTATGCCTGCCAAATCCGCAAAAGATCAAAACGATGCGCCTTACTCACCAAATCGCCAGCCCTTGCGGGCGGTCGGGCTGTCGCGCGGCGGCCTGCGGCCTTGATACCGCGCGGTGGGATGACCGCAAAGGGCTCAAAGCCGCCCTTGGGCAACTGCGGTTTCAGCCTTCTTGCTCAGCCAAAAACTTCTCGGCATCCAGCGCCGCCATACAACCCATTCCGGCGCTGGTGACCGCCTGGCGATACGTATGATCGGTGAGATCACCCGCAGCAAAAAGGCCCGGGATCGAGGTTCGGGTACTGCCTGCCTCGACCTGCACATATTCACCGTGATGCATCTCGACCTTGCCTTTCACCAACTCGTTGGCAGGCGCATGGCCGATAGCAATAAAGACGCCCTTGCAGGGAACTTCTTGTGTCTCGCCGGTCTTGGAATGCTTCACCCGCACGCCGGTAACGCCCTTGGGATTGTCATCGCCTAGCACCTCGTCCAACTCGTGGAACCACAGCGGCTCGATCTTGGGGTGCTTCAGAAGCCGGTTCTGCAAAATCTTCTCGGCGCGCAACTCGTCCCGGCGGTGGATCAGGGTGACTTTCGATGCAAAATTGGTCAGGAACAGCGCCTCTTCCACGGCCGTGTTGCCGCCGCCCACCACAACGATCTCTTCGCCGCGATAAAAGAAGCCATCACAGGTGGCACAGGCGCTGACACCAAAGCCTTTGAACGCTTCTTCCGATGGCAAACCCAGCCATTTGGCGCGCGCGCCGGTGGCAAGGATCACCGCATCGGCGGTATAGACCGTTCCGCTGTCGCCCTTGGCGACGAACAGGCGGCTGTCGGTGTCCAGTTCGGAGATAATATCACCAATGATCTCACAGCCCATCGCCTTGGCGTGCGCCTCCATCCGCACCATCAGGTCAGGGCCCTGCACCTCGGTATCGCCGGGCCAGTTTTCGACCTCTGTGGTCGTGGTCAACTGGCCGCCCGGCTCGATCCCCTGCACCAGAATGGGGCTTAGCATCGCCCGGCTGGCATAGATGCCCGCAGTATATCCAGCGGGGCCTGATCCAATGATCAGCACTTTGGTGTGGCGGGTTTCGGCCATGGTGCGGTGTCCTTTGTCAGCAGCAATCCGGGACACATATATCTGCGCATCCCGGGGCTTGAAACCCCCGCAATCCGGCATTGCACGCACAACATGCAGCTTTTTGGTGATGAAACGATGTTGCGCTGTAACGAAATATTATTGCGCACGTTCAGCCATTGGTATAACAATCGCGAAATCACAGCCGCTTCCCACGGAGAGTCCCATGGCCACGTCCCGTTTGGACGAGATTGATCGCAAGATACTGGCCGAATTACAGGCCGATGGCCGCATGACCAATGTCGAGTTGGCCAAGCGTGTGGGCATCTCCGCACCGCCCTGCCTGCGTCGTGTGCGAACGCTTGAGGATGCAGGCTATATCCGCGGATATCATGCCGATGTCGATCCCCGCGAGTTGGGGTTCGAGGTGCAAGTCTTTGCCATGGTCGGGCTGCAAAGCCAGGCCGAGGTTGACCTGTCGGCCTTCGAGGCGCTGTGCGACAGCTGGCCACTGGTCCGCGAATGTCACATGCTGAATGGCGAAGTGGATTTCATTCTCAAATGCGTCGCGCCCGATCTGTCGACATTCCAGACCTTCCTGACCGAGCAACTAACCGCCGCTGACAACGTGATCAGCGTCAAGACCTCGCTGGTGATCCGCGGTGCGAAGGATGATCCCGGCGTGCCCTTCGACGTGCTTGAAGAGCGGCTGAGCCAGCTGGCTTAAGCCAGTTCCAGTCCTGCCGGCGACACCAAGGGTTCACGCAGATATGTCATGGCGCCGAAATCCTCGGGGCGGGTGATATGCGGGAACATCGACAGGAACAGTGACAACATGTTCTGCCCCATGTTGCGTTCGAACCCGATGCCGGGGTGAAAGCTTTCCATTTCCAGCCCGTTGACCAGAACCGTTGCGTGTTTGCGCAGGCACAGATGGTACACCATCACCGGGCTGGGCGGGACAATGTCAATGACCTGCACACCATCTGACAGGTGGCGCACCGGCACCAGCATATCAGGTCCATCACCTACGCCCTTACGCAAAATCCGCGCGCCCGGGCCGGCCATCAAATCACGCTCGGGGCGGGTAAAGCCGAAGGCATTCGACATGATCCGGGTCATCCGCGCATCATGGGCCGATGTCTCGGTGGCCTGCGGGACCAAACGCATCGCGCCGATCCACTGTATCGGCTGACTGCCGTGTTCACGGGTGATCAGCTTCATCCCAGGTTCCAGGTCTTCGACCGCAATCGGACCACGCGTGGTGGTGACCAGGCTGCCATGCGCGAAGGCAGAGTAAGCTGCCTCGAATGCCGGAACCGCCGGACCGATGTGATCACCGCGCCGAATCGAGCCATCTGATCGCTGATGAATAACTTCGAACTTGCGCATGACCAATGGCATACGCTCGCCACCGGATTTGCGGAACGGCCGTTGCTCGCGCGTCTGAAATGAAGAACGGACAGTTGGCAGGTCATCAAGACCCAGTTGGGAGCGAAGAACAGACATCGTGCGTCACCTTTTACGGATCGTCACAACCGCGTCGGCCCCCACCGACAACGACAGAAGGACTGTCATGAGCGTAATTGCTGATCAATACCTGCAGATTGCCCGGGATTTGGTCAAGAACTTATTGTCATTGTTCCATGGCCCGATGCAATGCGCCCCAATACCGCTACATTGTACCACGCCACGAAACCAACCTGACACAATTGCGCCCCATTTCCCGAATCAAAATGGGTCACTCCGGTGTGGAGTGACCCATATGAACTGATACTTTGGAAGTACTGATACTAGGCGGTAGGGGGGGCGACCGCCTTAGGCGCTTTTGCGCATGACCGGGGCTTGTTGCCGGTTGATGCGGCGATTACCGCGTTGAAACGGAAGGACCACTGTCTCGGACTTGCTGGCCTCGATTACCGATGTCATCCAACGCTTTTTCATGTCTCGTTCCTCGTCTTTTATTATCTGCCCGATAGCTCGGACCTGTGTTGCTCTGACACTTAATATGACCCGTCTTTCGGGCATTGTTTTGACAGGGAAGAATGAATTTGAAGTTTATTCCCACTTTGTTTAGCCCGATTTGGGCAATGACTGTATTCGCGCCAAATTGGCTAAAAATAAGTGTATTGAGCAAGGTTTTGCGAACAAAGCCGGTGAAATTCACCCGATTGTTTCCTTAATTGAGGCAATCGCGTGGCAAGTTCGGCCCAAAACCTGCCGCGATTCAGGGACGAATGACCGAAATCAGCCGCCCATAATCAGCTTCACCCGCATGGGTCGCCCGACGGTAGGAAAAGAACCGTTCAGGATCGCCGTAAGTGCAATGGCGCGTCCAAATCGCATCCTCGACACCTGCCCGCCGCAACCGGTGCAGCCCGAAACCCGGCAGGTCAAAAAGATATCGATCTCCGCTGCCATTTACAAAGAACCGGCTGTTATCCGGATCATCCGCCATGAAATCATCCAGAAACTCCGGGCCGACCTCGTAATTGGCCTGGCTGATCGAGGGGCCGATCACGGCGCTGATCTGTGCACGCTTGGCTCCCAAGGCCTCCATTGCATCCAATGTCGCCTCAAGCACCCCGTCGCGTGCGCCCCGCCATCCGGCATGGGCGGCGCCCACGACGCCTGCCTCGGCATCGGCAAACAAAACCGGCTGGCAGTCGGCCGTCAGAATCGCCAGCGCCACACCCGGGGTCGATGTGACCATGGCATCCGCCTTAGGGCGTTCGGTAAGTGGCCCATCAACCACAACAACATCAGGCGAATGTACCTGATGTACGGTGATCAAATGCGCCGGCGGCACCTCCATCGCACCAGCCACACGAGCGCGGTTGATCGAAACCACTTCGGCCTGGTCGCTGGATCCGGCGCCACAATTCAACCCGCCGAACACACCCGAAGAGGCCCCGCCCTTGCGGGTGAAAAACCCGTGCCGAAACGGCATCAGGCTGTCAGAGGTCAGAATTTCCAGTGTCATGGCAGCGCGCTCAGGCCTCCAAACCCGGGGGTGGGTGCCCTCCTTCGGGATAAAGGCCAAGCACCTTGAACAGCGTCCCCATTTCACCCGGGTGGGTCAAGCGGTGATGTGCCGCGATGTGTTGATCCAGCGCATCACCTTGCAGATGTTCGGCCAAAGCCTGTGCCCGCGCCGTAATCCCCAAACGCTCCAGAAACACACCCTGCGGGGTCAATCGGCTATAGGCCGAGGGGGTGGCCAGAGCCAGTGCCTCGAAATCCACATGTGCGGTCAGATCGGCCTGACCGGGCTCGGCCAGAGGATCGGTGCTTTGATGGCCCTGCACCGCCTGAAACGTATCGCCCTGTGCACGCCAATCGCCGTAATCCACGATAAGCGCCGCGCCGCCATGCGTTTTGATACGCGCGCCAAGCGCCTCGGCCACCATCGTTGCCACCGGGCTGAATTCGACAACATCGCCGTCTTTCGTATCCTCCAGCCGATGCTCCAATATCGGCAGCGGCATGGGCCCACTCAAACCGAAGCTGAGCGTGTCGTCCTTCACTCCGATCAATCGTTCGCGCCACTTCGGCCCATCACGCACCACCTGCCGGATGGGCAACGCATCGAAAAACTCGTTCGCCACCAGAAACAGTGGCAGATCAGGCAAGCTTTCGACCGTGTCATGCCAGGCCACTTCAGTGCCTCTCAGAGTCGCCTCCTGCACATCACGCAAATGCGGCGAGACCTCGACCAGATGCACCTGCGCCGCCGCGTGGAACTCTGGCACGGTTTTCGTCGCGCGCAGCATATCGGCCATCAATGTGCCGCGGCCTGGCCCCAACTCGGCCAGGGCAAACGGTGACGGCGCCCCCTGATCGAGCCAGCTTTGTGCGAGAGACAGGCCCAACAGTTCGCCAAACATCTGGCTGATCTCGGGGGCTGTGGTAAAATCTCCGGCTGCGCCCAACGGATCGCGGGTTGCGTAATAGCCATGTTCAGGATGCATCAGGCAGATGCCCATGTATTCCGCCAGAGTCATTGGGCCACCGGTCACGATCCGCGCCGTCAGATCATCCTTGAGGTTCATGCAGCCCTCTGCGCGCGCAGTACAAAGAACAGTCCCAACGCAATCATCGGCAGAGACAGGATTTGCCCCATGGTCAGCCCCCAGTCGCCGAGTTGCAGCGCATAACCCAGCGGATTGCCCGGACCGGTGAATTGCGAATCCGGCTGGCGCACGAATTCGACAGCAAACCGGGCCAGCCCATAGCCGGTTAAAAACACGCCCATGATCCGCCCTGGCGCTTTGAGTGAGTCGCGGCGATACACCATGACCAGCAGAACAATCCCCAACACCAACCCTTCCAGCGTCGCCTGATAGAGTTGTGACGGATGCCGCGCCACCTCGGCCCCGGTGTAGAACCACTCGCCCAGCACCTCGCAGCCCTGATAGGCCGCGTCACGACACATGGTGGGGAATTTCACAGCCCATGGCACGTCCGTCGCCCGCCCCCACAGCTCGGCATTGATGAAATTTGCAATCCGGCCAAGGAACAGCCCGGCAGGCACCGCCAAGGCCAGTGAATCACCCATGGACAGTTTGGAAATGCCGTCGCGCCGGGCAAAGATCCAGGCGGCAATGATCACGCCCAGAAGGCCACCGTGAAAGGCCATCCCACCATCCCAGACCCGCAATATGGCCATCGGATCCTGCAGATAGCGGCTGGGATTATAGAACAGCACAAAGCCCAGACGCCCGCCGACGATGATCCCGATGATGATCCAGGTCAGCAGATCCTCGACCTGCTTTTCGTTCATCGGGCTTTGGTTGTCTGGCCACAGCGCAGGGCGGCGCACCGCCGCCACGATCAACCGCCAGCCAATGAGAATGCCGACGATGTAAGCCAATGCGTACCAGCGCAGAGCAAACTCCATGCCAAAAAGCGGTATCGAGAAAATCTCGGGCGAAATCTCGGGGAAGGGGATCAGGGCCTGCATATGCGTCTCTCTGCCTCTGCTCTACGGGCAAAGTCAACCTTGAGACCGCCCGCATTCCACCCCATATAAGGAGGAACTGGCGAAACCGGAGACCCCTATGCAAACCCGTAACAAAGTTCTCGACGATATCTCGCAGCTGATGACCAATGCGATGGGCGTGGCACAGGGTGCCAAGACCGAGGCCGAAACCGCGATGAGTTCAATGATCGACCGCTGGTTGGCGGATCGCGATTTTGTGACGCGCGAAGAATTCGACGCCGTGCGCGCCATGGCCCAGAAGGCCCGCGAAGAGAACGAGGCGCTCAAGGCCCGGCTGGATGCGCTGGAAGCCAAAGGCAGCTAAGCGGCTTACTCGTCGGGCGTGAACTTCAGGATGTCGCCCGGCTGACACTCCAGATACTCGCAGATCGCGTTCAGTGTCGAAAACCGAACGCCCTTGATCTTGCCGGATTTGATCAGCGACAGGTTGGTTTCAGACAGCCCGATGGCCGCAGCCAATTCGCGCGAAGAGGTCTTGCGCCGCACCAACATCAGATCAAGCGTGACTTCGATGGCCATGGTCCGCCCTCCTTACAGGAAATGCTGCACTTCATCTTCGGCCGCCCAGGCGCGCTGCATGGTGCGCCCGATCGCCAGAACGGCGGTGCCGATGATGAAGAACAGAATATCCAGATCCAGAGGATCCCAGCCAAAATCGAACCCCTCTGTGTTGTTCAGATGAAGCACGATCAGGTGCTGCACGGCCCCCGACAGCACATTGTAGCCCAGCCAGAACCCAATCAACCCCAGCCCAAGCCGCTTTAGGTTTTGCGCCAATTGACGAAAATCCTGGTCAGGACCTCCGCTGAGAATGCGCCACACACCAATGTAAGCCACCCCCAGGCTAGCCAGGGCCGCGGCACTGATCACAAGCCCGGCAACCAGCGCCCAAGCCGGTGGAGAGCCGGGCTGTATGGGAAAATCGTAGAACTCCCAGATATCATTGTGCCATCCAAGAAGCTGCCCAAGCCAAATTCCGCCGATGGCCAGAATGTAATAGCTCAGGCTCAATATCATCGCAGCTTTTGCAAATAAATTCAGCACGTTACCGGACTCCACTTGCCAGTTTGTCTTTAGTGATTTCATTAAAAGATATAGCCTTTTTCATTAATTATTTTACCTGAAACATAAAACTATTGTTGAATAAATTAAATATGCACCCTAATTGCCACACCACCCGAGACTGGGAACGATATTTGAAAAAGGAACCAAGATGTATTCTGTTGCTAAAATCGCCGGCGTTTCGATGCTGGGTCTCTTTGCCGCTGGCTGTTCGAACACCCCTTACGAACCCATCGTGGACGGCCCGCGCGGCGCGACCTATCAAAACGATCTTGCGCAATGCCGAACTCTGTCCACTCAAAAGCCAAAAACCCATGAAGGCGCGACAGCGGGCGCGGTGATTGGCGGGCTTGCCGGAGCGGAGGACGATGTCGAGGGCGTTGTTGCCGGGGCCGTGATCGGCGGACTGATTGGATCGGCAGCGGACAAATCCGAGTTGACGGATGAGCGCGATGTCATCGTCTTCAACTGTATGCGCGGCCGGGGCCACAATGTTGTGGGGTGATCCAGACAGGGCACAGCGTGACCTGCACATGGTCGCGCTGGCGCTTTTGATTGTCCTTGGCTACCTGGCCTGAGCCATCCGTGCCGAGATCACCCTGAGTGCAGCGCCACATACAGTCAAAACCTCGGATCACACGTCTTTCTAAACAGGATCGGCCGGCCATCGTTCGGGCAGTTCTGGCCATGGATCAGGGAATTGCCAATTCAACAGACAAAGCCGCTAAGTATCGTTATCAGGGGCAAGCCATCCACAAGTTATTGCGGTTATCCACAATAAATAGCTTTACAGGTTCTCCGAATAGCCCCACCATATCTAGTATGGGCGGTGGGACTAGCCCCCGTTCCTAGAGCAGGCACCTAGTGTTTGGGGCCGGGCAAGGCCCCCGCGCTATAGCAAAAAAGAGGTGGCGGCATGGCATTGTCCGAGCAGTTTTATCAAGAAGACCTTCATCCCATTGATATCGTTGAACATCTGGCCGAGCATCACGAGTGGGATTTTGATCGTATCGCCGATGATCAAATCGCCATGGCGGTCGAGGGGCAGTGGCGCACCTATTCCATCACCCTGGCTTGGTCCGGCTATGACGAGACCCTGCGCATGGTCTGTACCTTTGAAATGGAACCCCCCGAGGATAAATTGCCCGCGCTCTATCACATCCTCAACGATGTGAACGATCAATGCTGGGCGGGGGCCTTCACCTATTGGAAAGAACAGCGGCTGATGGTTTACCGCTATGGTCTGGTCATGACCGGCGGTCAGGGCGCAAGCCCCGAACAGATCGACACACTGATCAACGCCGCCGTGATGAGCGCCGAGCGGTACTACCCGGCCTTCCAACTGGTAGTCTGGGGAGATCGCACTCCGCAGGATGCCTTGCAAGTGGCCATCGCAGAAGCTTACGGGCGCGCATAACCAACCGGGTTTGATCCAAGGGAATGCCTTCGGCATACAGGTTTTGATTGGGGTCCGCCCCTAGCCCCGGGATGTTTTTGACACGAAGAAACTGGGCCATCGCGCAAAACATCGCCGGTTGGCTTATCCCCCATTGCCCCTTATCGCCCGCCCCCGTATCTGTTGAAAAAACAACAAGAGGGGGACATCATGGACATGACACATGTCGCGCAGAACGGATTGGTTCTGCTGGGCTGTGGCAAGATGGGATCGGCCATGTTGCAAGGCTGGTTGGAAGGTGGTTTGCCTGCCAGTTCAGTCCGGGTGATTGACCCTAAACCGTCGACCTGGCTGCAAGGCACCGGGGTGACCATCAACGCAGACTTGCCCGATCATCCCGCAATCGTCCTGATTGCCGTAAAACCTCAGATGATGGGCGATGCCCTGCCCAGTATTGCCGCCATGGGGGGAGGACAGACCTTGTTTGTCTCCGTCGCGGCAGGCACGCCAATCGCCGCCTTCGAGGCTGCATTCGGCGATGACAGCCCGATCATTCGCGCCATGCCCAACACCCCGGCTGCCGTCGCAAAAGGGATCACCGCCATCGTCGGCAACACGCAGGCCACGCCAGAGCATTTGGATTTGGCAGAAACGTTACTGTCTGCCGTCGGCCAGGTCGTGCGGCTTGAGAGCGAAGAACAAATGGATGCTGTCACAGGCGTCTCGGGCTCGGGGCCAGCCTATGTCTTTCACATGATCGAATGTCTGGCCGCCGCGGGCGAGGCCGAAGGGCTGGCCCCCGATCTTGCGATGCAACTGGCCAAGGCGACCGTGGCCGGGGCCGGTGCCCTGGCCGAAACCGCCGACGAAGCCCCTGATCAACTGCGCGTCAATGTCACCAGTCCCAATGGCACCACGCAGGCCGGGCTTGAGGTGCTGATGGACGCTGCGAACGGGCTACCACCGCTGATGAGGGCCACTGTCGCCGCTGCCACCAACCGCTCGAAGGAGCTTCGCAATGGCTGAGGAAATCGCTTTTGACGACTTCCTGAAGGTCGACATCCGCGTGGGCCGCGTGGTGCGGGCAGAACCTTTTCCAGAGGCACGCAAACCGGCAATCAAGCTGTGGGTGGATTTCGGCGACGAGATTGGCGAGCGGAAATCAAGCGCCCAGTTGACCGCCCATTACACGCCCGAATCCCTGATCGGTCGTCAGGTCTTGGGCGTGGTCAACTTCCCACCGCGTCAGATCGGGCCGGTGCGTTCGGAAGTTCTGGTACTGGGCCTGGCGGATGAAGATGGTGGCATCGTTCTGATTGGCCCGGACCAGCCAGTGCCCAATGGCGAAAGGATGTGCTGAGATGCGCGTGCTGATGACGCGACGCTATCCGGATCGGGTGGTCTCAGAAGCTCAAATTCACTTTGAGGTCGAAATCCGCGAAGACACCGTACCCCTGAAACCCGGCCAGATGCGCGGCGCACTGGCGCTTTATGATGGCATCATGCCGACGCTGGGTGATGCGTTTGATGCCGAGGTTTTTGACGGGGCCGAAAACCCACGCTGCAAGGTGCTGGCCAATTTTGGGGTGGGGTATAATCACATTGATACCGCGGCAGCTCGGGCCGCTGGCGTGACTGTCACCAATACCCCCGGTGCGGTCACCGATGCGACCGCCGATATCGCCCTGACCCTGATCCTGATGAGCGCGCGGCGCGCAGGCGAAGGCGAACGGCTGGTGCGTGCGGGGGATTGGAAAGGCTGGGAGCCGACCCAGATGCTGGGCCTGCATGTGACCGGGAAAACCGTCGGCATCGTCGGGATGGGCCGCATCGGGCAGGCCGTTGCGCAACGCTGTCACATGGGGTTTGGCATGAAGGTGGCCTATTTCAACCGCTCGGCCAAAGAACTGCCATTTGAGGCACATCGCTGTGACACGCTGAACGAATTGGCGAACATGGCCGATATCGTGGTGATCGCCCTGCCCGGCGGATCCGAAACCAAACATGCCATCGCCGCGCCGTTCTTTCACGCCATGCGCCCCCACGCCCATGTCATCAACATCGCGCGCGGTGATGTGGTGAACGAAGTGGCCCTGATCACTGCTCTTGAGCGCGGCGAAATCGCGGGCGCAGGCCTTGATGTTTACGAGCATGAACCAAAGGTGCCCGAAGCCTTGCGTGCGATGGAAAACGTCACGCTTCTGCCGCATTTGGGAACGGCAGCATTGGAAGTTCGTGAGAAGATGGGACTCATGGCAGTTGCGAACCTGCGCGCCGCGCTGAGTGGGGAAACACCGCCCAATCTGGTAAACTGACCAAGAAACCCAAGGATAACATTGCCCATGACAGCCCAAACTGCAGGACTGATCTGGGCGCTGGCCTTCGTTGTGCTGGAGGCAGCGCAATTCGTGTTCTTTGGCGGCACGTTCCAGAGGATGGACTCGTTCCTTTTCGGGTTCCTTGTCCTGGGTTTGACGGTGATCACCTTTGTCGGGGCCGCGATCCTGCGCAGCCCGGGTCAGGTACGGGCCGCCTTTGCCAATCCGTGGCTTTTGTTCAGGATCAATGCGATCGCGACTCTCGGCTGGATCGCCTATCTTGGCTCGGTTCAGCTGATCGAGCCGGCAGTGGCCTATACGATTGGTGCGGGCGTGATGCCCCTGACCGCCGTGGCCCTGCATTATCTGGGCTGGTCCGAGGGCGAAGCGTTGCGCAACCGGCTTGAAATTCTCGGAAACATCCTGATCGGGTTGGCCATTCTGAGCCTGATCCTTGTCACGCTCATGGACTTGTCCGGCTTTGTGCGTGGCGGCATAGGAGCCGCCCTGCTTGGTGTTGCACTGGCGATTGCCGATGGTGTCCTCTTCACGTTGCTGCTGGTCTATTGCCAACGGATGGACCGTAAGGGCGTTGGGCCTTCGGCCCTGTTTGGCATGCGGTTCATGCTTTATGTTCTGACTGCAGGTGTTCTGGCCGCAACACGGGTCAATCCCGCGCCTGTGCCGGAGGTCAGCGAGATGATCTGGATCATTGTAGCGGGTTATGCGCTGATCGTTCCGCCGCTTTATGCGCTGCAACGAGCCGTAGCACTGATCAGCACGCTGACACTGGGCACACTCACGGCAACCGGCCCATTTGTGATTTTCCTGCTGCAAATCTTCGAGGGGCGGGTTGCACAATCGGGGCCAACATTGATCGGACTATGCCTGTTCTTCGCAGGCGCTATTGTGGCGGCGACCGGTGCCACCAGGGCCGCAATACGCGCAAGCTGACCTGCTATTGCCGCATCGTTACGCTTGACGAAGCCGCCAGCTTGGGATGATCTGGTTGAACCCTTATCCGGAGCGCGCCCATGCACACCCCCGCCATCACCGGCACCGGTGTTTTCACGCCAGAGCAAGTCATCACCAATGACGAGTTAGTCGAGACCTTCAATGCCTATGCCGAGCAATTCAATGCGAACAATGCCGAGGCAATTGCCGCAGGAGAGGTCGAGGTTAAGGAGACGTCGTCATCGGAGTTCATCGTCCACGCCTCGGGGATCGAACAACGATACGTGATGAACAAATCCGGCGTACTGGACCCAAATGTGATGCACCCCCATCTGCGCCCACGCGGCAATGACGAGCCGGGGATCATGGCGGAAATGGCGTTGGATGCCTGTGGCAAGGCGCTGGCGCAGGCCGGGCGCGAGGCGGGTGAGATTGACCTGATCATCTGTGCTGCCTCAAACCACGAACGCCCCTATCCGGCGATTGCCATCGAAATCCAGCAGCTCTTGGGCTCTGGCGGCTTTGCTTTTGACATGAATGTCGCCTGTTCTTCGGCGACATTTGGCATTCAGGCGGCGGCGGACATGGTACGGGCCGGGTCGGCTAAACGGGCGCTGGTGGTCAGTCCCGAAATCTGTTCGGGCCACCTGGAATGGCGCGACCGGGACTGTCACTTCATATTCGGCGATGTCTGCACCGCTGTGGTGATCGAACGCAGCGATGACGCACAAGGTACCCATTTCCTGATCCATTCAACCCGCTGCGCCACGCAGTTTTCCAACAATATCCGCAACAATAACGGCTTCCTGCGCCGCACGCGCGAGGGCCACATGGATGACCGGCGCGATATGCTGTTCGTGCAGGAAGGGCGCAAGGTGTTCAAAGAGGTGCTGCCGCTGGTCTCAAAACACATCTCCGCGCATCTTGAGGAAGCGGGCATTAGCGCGGACAATCTCAAACGCCTCTGGCTGCATCAGGCCAATAAAACAATGAATGATTTCATTGGCCGCAAGGTCATGGGTCGGGTGCCCGAGCCAGAAGAACAGCCCAACATTTTGCAGGATTATGCCAATACGTCCTCGGCCGGATCGATCATCGCATTTTGCAAGTATTCCGACGATCTGGTGCCCGGTGACACCGGGCTGATCTGTTCCTTTGGAGCAGGATATTCCGTGGGCTCGGTGCTGGTTGAACGCGCCTGACGAAAACGGCAGGAAACCCCTTGCCTAAAGCGTGATCCCGGCGTATACGCCACTCTTCACCGCCCGACCGGCCCAAGTGGCATGCCGAGTCGCGCGCAATCGACCGAACCTTTAGAGGAGCCGGAAATGCCCAAGATGAAGACCAAATCGAGCTGCAAAAAGCGGTTCAAAGTGACGGCCAAGGGCCGCGTGGTGGCCGCTCAGGCCGGCAAGCAGCATGGCATGATCAAGCGTACCAACAAATTCAACCGTAACGCCCGTGGCACCACCACGCTGAGCAAAGCCGACGAAGGTATCATCAAACCGATGATGCCTTACGCACGCTAAGGAGGGATTGAGATATGGCACGTGTAAAAGGTGGAACCGTCACCCACGCCCGTCACCGCAAAGTCGTCAAGGCCGCCAAAGGCTATTACGGCCGCCGCAAAAGCACCTTCAAGGTTGCCACGCAGGCCGTCGACAAGGCCAACCAATACGCCACGCGCGACCGCCGCAATCGCAAGCGGAACTTCCGCGCGCTGTGGATTCAACGGATCAACGCCGCTGTGCGCGCGCATGACGAGGCGCTGACATATTCGCGCTTCATCAACGGTCTGGGCCTTGCCGGGATCGAAGTGGACCGCAAAGTCCTGGCCGATCTGGCCGTGCACGAACCTGCCGCCTTCGGCGCAATCGTGGAACAGGCCAAAGGCGCCCTGGCCCAGTAAGCCAGCCGTAAGTCAATGAGATTTGAAGACCGCTCGATGGCGACATCGGGTGGTTTTTTTTGTTGCTTCCGGGCTGCGCTATGCCACATCGAAACAGTGGGGCGATCCGGAAATGAGCGAAGACAAGTCCGCTTCGGACACCGGTTTGCAAAAGTAGTACCCTTGCGCAAACCGGCATCCAAGCCGGCGCAATGTCTCGACATCGCCATCGGTTTCCAAGCCCTCTGCGATGATATCCACGCCAAGATCCTGACCCAGCGTGACAAGCATTTTCACGATGCTGCGTGAGACCGGGTTATCATGGGCATCGGCTACAAACGCACGGTCGATTTTCAAAGACGTGATCGGTAAAGACTTGAGATAGGCAAGATTGGAATACCCCGTTCCGAAATCATCAATCGAGATTCCGCAGCCCAGCGCCCGAAGCTGTTTGAAATTCTTGTCCGCGATATCAAAGTCGGGGATCAGCGCCGTTTCAGTCACTTCAAGCTTTACATGCTTCGGCTCGATGTTGTTGGCATCCAGCAAGAAGGCCAGGAATTCGACGAACCCATGTCGGCCAATGTCCTGACCCGATACATTGACCGAGGCGAAAAGCTGTTCAGGCGCACCGTCCAACGCCCGAAGACGCTGAAGCGTCGCGCAGGCCTCGACCACCGCGAACTCTGTGATCAGCTTGATCGACCCGGTTGTTTCGGCAACATCAATGAAACGATCCGGGGGCACATCGCCAAACTGTGGGTGTGTCCAGCGCATCAAGGCCTCAAACCCAACGATACCGCCATCCAAAAGCCGAACAATTGGTTGGTAAACCAATGAAAACTGCCCATCAGCGACACCCTTAACAATATCTGTTTCCAGCCTGAACTGCTCAATCAACTGGTCAGAGTTACGCAGTGTGCTTTCGGCAATAGGCACCTGTTCGGACGGGCCGGTGGTTTGTTTGACAAAAGTCGTCGTGAAGTGGATCGACGTTTCAATACAGGCGCGCAGGACGGGATCCAACTTCTCAAACCGGTTCAAGATCTGTTCAGCAGAAATGCGATAGACCGTACAGGGTGTCAGCGCCTCAACCGTCACTGCCCGGGGTTGACCGGTGAGAATGGACAACTCACCAATAATGGATCCCGCGCCCCGTCGCTCCACATCGGTGCGCTTGCCGACAAGTTTACTGTAAAGAATGACCTCGCCACATTCTATGACATAGGCATAGTCGTTGGCATCGCCTTCGCGATACAACAGATCGCCCGGAGACAGCTGAATTTCGACGACGGATGTCATTCCTGGATGTCCTGTCCGTGGGGCCCTGGGCATGCGCTGCCCCACATTCTTGCCCGAAAGAGTTTCGAAACCGCTGCGCGGCGAAGGGCATTTTGAGAACAATTTTAATTGAGTTTTCAGCATACTTTTAACCGTGATCGCTCTGCCAGCTGCGCAACAATTCCCCGGTTCTGCCCTTTTTTGTCCACAAATCACCGTCAATTTCGAAGCTCAGGATCCAGACAAAGCCATATGATCCGACAGGAGAGCAGAATATGAGCACCCAAGTGAATCAAGCCGACCCCGCCCAGCAAAGCCTGAGCGAAAAGGCCCGCCGCCTTCTGGCCGCCCATGACCGCGAAGTATCGCAGATGACTCGTGAAATAGTGCGTGAGCCCAGCGGCCAGACCTACAGGATGGCTGGATAACTCCGATCATCACCCGCGCGGAAACGATGTTTATCCGCCGCGCGAAATAGACTATTCCTGATCTGTCCCAGCTGAATGGGCCGGATGACTCATGGATCACAAAGCCTTCATCGCCGCTCTGTCGAAAGAGCGTCTTGCAAGCCTGAACACACTCAGCGACGCCGCAGGCCTGCGCCATTTGGCAGGCCATGCAGGCCTTATTATCATTTTTGGAGTCTGGATCGCACAGGGCTGGTGGCTATGGCCTTTGGCCGTGGTCGCGCAAGGCATCTGCATTTGCTTTCTGTTCACACTGCAACACGAAACAACACATAAAACACCGTTCGCCACCGTTTGGCTGAACGAATGGGTCGGCCGGATCACGGGGTTATTGATCCTCCAGCCGTTTGAATGGTTCCGCTATTTTCACCTGGCCCATCATCGATACACCAACATACCGGACAAAGACCCCGAACTGATCAGCGGCGCCAAACCGGAAACCTGGCGTGCCTACATCACACATGTCACGGGCCTGCCATATTGGTGGGGGATGGCCGCTCAGACCGTTCGCAATGCGCTAGGCCGCGATCCGGGCGGTTACATTCCCGACCGCGCCCGCGCCCGCGTGATCAACGAAGCGCGATGGATGTTAACGCTTTATGGGTTGGCCGCGTTTAGCCTGCTGTTCTCTCCGCTGTTGTTCTGGGTCTGGCTGCTGCCTTGCCTTTTGGGTCAGCCATTCCTGAGGCTGTATCTTTTGGCCGAGCATGGCCGCTGTGCCTTTGTGGCCAATATGTTTGAGAACACCCGCACAACCCTGACCAACCGTGTGATCCGGTTTCTGGCGTGGAACATGCCTTATCATATCGAGCATCACAGCCTGCCAATGGTGCCCTTCCATCGCCTGCCCGACCTGCACGCCGACATGCAAGGGCATCACGGCGTGCTGGCCAATGGCTATGGCGAATTCACCAGGGACTATACCGCCACCCTGAGGTAAGGACAGAGAACCTGTTATCGTTGCGCCTGCAGCACGGTTGCGCAATGGCGCCCGGCAGGGGGTTGGCCGATATGGTGAGGGTTTCTGATCAGGACCCACATCGTTGCATATCCCGGTGCCTTGGCCCGAGAATAAGAACACCCATCCGGCGTAGTGTACCACTGACCCTGATAGCTTTCCGATGGGGCGGCAGGGGCGGTGCGCTTGGAGACACCAATCGCATCTGCTTGCGTAGCAGCAAACGCCAAAGCAACAGCAGGTAGAACCAGCAGTTTCTTGATCATATGCATCTGAAAGATCCTTTCGGGCTGAGAATGATTGCCCTCAAAAATCGCCAAAGCTCCGGGCTTTGGAGCGGCACAATTGCGGCGTCATGGTGGGGTTTGGTTCGGGTTTGACTCAAAGGCCAAAATACCCTGTCTCTTGCAATCACCACCCCACCCCGCTAGCACAGCCGCAACCACATTCGAGGACGCATCATGGACGATCTGCGCGACAAATATATCCGCCTGATTGGCGAGGCTGGCGACGAGGCCACGTTGGAAGACCTGCGCGTACAGGCCGTGGGCAAGAAGGGCGAAGTTAGCTTGCAGATGCGCGAGCTGGGCAAGATGACGCCCGAGGAACGCCAGGTCGCAGGCCCGGCGCTGAACGCTTTGAAGGACGAGATCAATTCGGCGCTGGCCGCCAAGAAAGCCGCCCTTGCTGATGCCGCGCTGGACGAACGCCTGCGCACCGAATGGCTGGACGTGACCTTGCCGGGTCGTCCCCGTCGCGCGGGCACGATCCACCCTGTGTCCCAGGTCTCCGAAGAGGTCACCGCGATCTTCGCCGATATGGGATTCTCGGTTGCCGAAGGCCCGCAGATCGAAAGTGACTGGTATAATTTCGACGCGCTGAATATCCCGTCGCACCACCCCGCGCGGGCCGAGATGGACACATTCTACACCCACCGCGCCGCGGATGATGACCGCCCGCCGCATGTGCTGCGCACCCATACCTCGCCCGTACAAATCCGTACCATGCAGGCCCATGGCGCGCCCTTGCGGGTGATCGCGCCGGGCCGTGTTTACCGCGCGGATTACGACCAGACCCATACGCCGATGTTCCATCAGGTCGAAGGGCTGGCGATTGACCGAGATATCTCGATGGCGAACCTGAAGTGGTGTCTTGAGGAATTCGTTAAAGCGTTCTTCGAGGTGGATGACGTCGAATTGCGCTTCCGCGCCTCGCATTTCCCCTTCACCGAACCCTCGGCCGAGGTTGATATCCGCTGTTCCTGGGAGGGCGGCACGCTGAAGATTGGCGAGGGCGATGACTGGCTGGAAATCCTTGGCTCCGGCATGGTCCACCCCAAGGTGCTGGAAGCGGGCAATATCGACCCCGACGAATGGCAAGGCTTTGCCTTTGGCGTCGGGATCGACCGGATTGCCATGCTGAAATACGGCATCCCCGACCTGCGCGCCTTCTTCGATTCCGACCTGCGCTGGCTGCGCCACTACGGCTTTGCTGGGCTGGACGTGCCGACACTGCATGGTGGGTTGAGTAGGTGAATACATACTTAAAGGTAATTGCCGCGATCGGGTGGACCGCGATTTGTCTGGTATTGGCCGATATAGCAGTGTCATCGTTGGCGAGAGTGTATTCGGGACAATCATTCGGGTCTGCTATCACACTTGAATTAAGCAATATCTTAGGATCTGGCGATATGCGCTATGGGTACCGCTTCTACACCATCGTTTTGGGACTTGGGTTTCTAGCGAAGACGCGCTTGATCCGGAATCTGATGGTCAAGTCGATAAAAGGTGAATAGCAAGTGTAGGGTGGGATTTCACCCTACCACCATTGCGCCAAGCGCTTGCAAAGTATGACGAGGTGCAATCCCGCCCTACTAACCTATTCGTGACATGACATCCCGGCCTTGTTTCGTATGGTCCGGCACATGATGATACGCCTGCTACTCTTCCTCGGCCTTCTAGCCCTTCCCGCATTGGCGGCCCCGGACTGCCACGCCGAAATCCCCTGCCCATTGGGGGACCGATCATACCATGTCAAAGAGCCGGATGAGTGGGATGGCAAAAGCCCGCTGCCGGTGCTGTTGCATTTCCACGGTTGGGCACGGCAGGGCGATCTGATCGTTAAGCACTCGCGGATTTCCGGGGCCACGCGGCGACGGGGTGTTTTGCTTTTGGCCCCGAACGGACAAAACAAAACCTGGAACTTCTGGACACAAGGCAGCGCCGACACGGGTTTCGCCGCACGTGTGATCGAAGACGCCGCCAAACGATACCCGATTGACCGCGCGCGTATCTATGTCTCGGGTTATTCCTTCGGGTCGGCCATGGCGTGGCGCTATGCGTGCGACAATGGCGACGGGGTTGCCGCCCTTCTGGCCGTATCCGGAACGCTGCAACAATCCGAAATCTGCGCCACCGCGCCGGACGAAATCCGCCATGTGCATGGGACCCGTGACAACGTCATGGACTTCCCCTTTGGTCCCGATGGCGATACCACGCACCCTGTGCGCCTGTGGCGGGATCGGCTGGGCTGTGGGGCTGGCAAGACGGATGGCACCTGGCAGGTCACCAAATATGATGTATTTGATCGCACGGTCTGGGACGATTGCGCCGAAGGGCGCGTGGTGCTGGATGTGCACGCGCGCGGCCATTTCATCCCCCGCGGCTGGATCGCACAACAGCTGGATGAACTGCTTGGGAACACCCCGTAGAACACAGCATGCACCACCTGTAGTAAATATCCACATTCAAACCGTCCAAGCCTTCCCCCGGGGTGCGGCATGCGTTAAAGCCCCTTTGACCTATGAATAAACGGATTTGGTGCCATGAAATTCACACTGTCCTGGCTGAAAGACCATCTGGAAACCAACGCCTCGGTGGATGAGATCACCGAGGCGCTGACCGACCTTGGGTTGGAAGTGGAAGAGGTTCAGGACCCAGCCGCGCGCCTGTCCGAATTTACCATCGGCAAGGTCACCCATGCCGAGCAGCATCCCGATGCAGACCGGCTGCGCGTCTGTCAGGTTTTGACCGACGAGGGCAGCCTGCAGATCATCTGTGGCGCGCCCAATGCCCGCACGGGAATTACCGTGGTTGTGGCCAAACCGGGCGTCTATGTCCCCGGCATCGACACCACCATCGGTGTTGGCAAAATCCGCGGCGTCGAAAGCTATGGCATGATGTGTTCCGAGCGTGAAATGGAACTCAGCGAGGAACACGACGGCATTATCGAGCTGCCTTCTGGTGAAGTGGGTGAGCGGTTCATCGATTGGCTGGCCGAGAACGATCCCACCAAGGTGGACCCGGTGATCGAGATCGCCATCACGCCGAACCGCCCCGATGCTCTGGGTGTGCGCGGTATTGCCCTTGATCTGGCCGCGCGGGGTTTGGGCACGATGAAACCTGCCAAGGAAGCAAAGGTCGAAGGGCAGTTCCCCTGCCCGATCAACGTGACCATTGACGAAGATACCCGTGAAAACGGCTGTTTCGTCTTTGCCGGACGCCTGATCCGCAATGTCAAAAACGGCCCCTCTCCCGAGTGGCTGCAAACCCGCCTGCGCGCCATCGGGCTGCGGCCAATCTCGGCGCTGGTCGATATCACCAATTTCTTCACCTATGACCGCAACCGCCCCTTGCACGTCTTTGACGCCGACAAGGTCACCGGCAATCTGCGGGTGCACCGCGCCAAGGGTGGCGAGACATTGATGGGTCTGGACGAGAAGGAGTACACCTTCTTGGACGGGCAGGTCGTGATCTCGGATGATAACGGCATTGAGAGTATCGCAGGTATCATGGGTGGTCTGGAAACAGGCTGCACCGAGGCGACCACTAATGTGTTCCTTGAGGCGGCTGTCTGGGATCATATCCAGATCGCCCATACCGGTCGTGCGCTGAAAATCAACTCGGACGCGCGCTATCGCAACGAACGCGGCATCGACCCGGAATTCAACATGCCCGCGCATGAGTTGGCGACGCAAATGATCCTCGATCTTTGCGGTGGTGAACCCTCCGACGTGGTCGTCGCAGGCGAAGTGCCGGACGTGTCGCGCGCCTATCAGCTTGATCCCGCCCGCGTGCAATCGCTGGTGGGCATGGATATTCCCGAGACCGAGCAACGTCAGACCCTGACCGCGCTGGGCTTCCGCATGGAAGGGTACATGGCACACGTGCCGTCTTGGCGGCCCGATGTTCAGGGTCAGGCCGATCTGGTCGAGGAAGTCGCGCGGATCGCATCGCTGACCAAGCTCAAAGGCCGCCCGATGACCCGCACTACCGATGGGGTGCCCCAACCGATCCTCTCGCCCGCGCAAAAGCGCGAACAGATCGCGCGACGTACCGCTGCGGCGTTGGGATATAATGAATGCGTCACCTACAGCTTTATTGATCGCGCCAGCGCCACGCTGTTTGGCGGCGGTGATGATGCCACGATGCTGGCCAATCCGATCAGTTCGGAAATGAGCCATATGCGCCCCGCCCTGCTGCCCGGCCTGTTGCAAGCTGCGGCGCGCAATCAGGCGCGCGGGTTCATGGACCTTGCCCTGTTCGAGCTGGGCCATGCCTTCCACGGCGGTGAACCGGAAGAACAGCATGTGCAAATCTCCGGCCTTCTGGTCGGGCGCACCGGACCCAAGGATGTGCACGGGGCAAGCCGCGCGGTGGATGTCTACGACGTCAAGGCCGACGCCGAGGCGGTACTGGCCGCGATCGGCGCGCCTGCCAAAGTACAAATCCTGCGCGGCGCGCGCGAATGGTGGCATCCGGGCCGTCACGGCATGATCTGTCTGGGGCCCAAAAAGGTGCTGGGCGTGTTTGGCGAATTGCACCCCAAGGTGCTGAACGCGATGGATGTCAAAGGGCCTGCCATGGCGTTTACCCTGTTCCCTGCCGAAATCCCACTGCCTCGCAATGCCTCGGCCAATCGCGGGGCTCTGGGCTTGAACGACCTGCAAGCGGTCGAGCGGGACTTTGCCTTTGTCGTCGATACGGATGTCGAGGCGCTGACCCTGATCAACGCCGCCGCCGGGGCCGACAAGACCCTGATCGACGAGGTGCGTGTCTTTGATGAATTCATCGGCGGCAGCCTGGGAGAGGGCAAGAAATCGCTGGCCATCACTGTGCGCTTGCAACCCACCGATGCCACGCTGAAAGATGCCGATATCGAAGCGGTCTCGGCCAAGATCGTCGAGAAGGTCACCAAAGCGACCGGCGGCACCCTGCGCGGGTGAGCAATGTCAGCATCACCTTGCGGTCAGCCCAGCCCGAAGAGGCCCCGGCCCTGACCGCCTGCATTGATGCGGCCTATCAATCGTATCGGGATGCAGGGATCGATTTACCCCCCGTGGCGGACGGCATTGCCGAGGATATCCGGGATAACCACGTCTGGTTGGTTGAAGATGCACAAGGTATTGCGGGCGGCGCGATCCTTCTTGCCGGACCCGAGGGTGCAAAGCTGGCCAATATCGCCGTACATCCCAACCGCGTGGGCCAAGGTATCGGCAAGGTGCTGATGAACCACGTGCTGAATGCCGCCAAGGCTCTGGGTCATTCGCAGATCACTTTGGTCACCCACCGCCTTATGCCGGACAATATTGCTTTGTATCAGCATCTTGGCTGGGCGATCACTGATCGGACCGACGACAAAGTGACGATGAGCCGCGGCCTGTAAACCCGGCAGAAGCTGCTTTAAGCATTACATATGCAGCGCGGCCCTCTATCGTTAGTTGTGATTTCCAAAGGTAGGATGCCATGAACCTATCGACCAGCATCTGCGCAACAGTCATCATCTGGCTGGCCTCAGCCGTTCAGGTAGCCGGCTGGTGCCTTAAGCCCGTTGAAGGCGGTGAACCCCAAGGTGTTGAAATAGAACAACCCTATCGGATGGTCCGTGAGGCGCTGACCATTCCCGGCTATCCGTGGCTGATCCTCAAGCCGACAAACCGCTTTCCCCTGCACACCATCCGCAACGGACGGTTCGAAGAACTGGGTGCTGAGTACCCTTACGCACAACTATGGTCCTACCGGGACCACTATGTACTCAGCGATGGGACAGTTTGGGGCGTTCGTTCTGCGAAAAACAGCATCTATGTGCTGCACCCCGGTCAGTCCGAATTCGAGCCAACCGGGATCGACGGGTTTCTGACCCACGTATTTGACCCCAACCGCGAACGGCTTTTGCTGCTCTACGAACATCAGGGACTGATGGAATGGGACGGGCAGAATCTGATCCCGTCGCCTCTGGCGGGGGAACCTCTTGGACTGAACGACTTGCTGCCGCGATACGTCCCCGACCTCGGGATGTACGTCGCGGGAACAGACGGATGGCTCTACACTCTCACGGGGACACCACCACACATATGGAAAAAACTGGATGTCGTCCAACGCCTAAAATCACGCGACGTCTACAGCGTCCGCGCCACCGATTTTCGTGTCTCGCATGACGCGGGGCTGGCTGTCTTTGCTCACAATGGCACAAACCATATCTACGATATTTCGGATGGCTGGACACTGAGACGCATGAACCAGTACCATATATACGGGAGCCTATTTGTGCCAGAGACCGGCCCGTTTTTGCAGCTTGCCCGCAATTCCGCCGGAGAAAGACTCATGTTTATAACGCATGACGGGTTCGTTGATGTCGATCAGGATCTGGCGGTAACCCCCATACCCGAAACCGGGCTGAGGATTACGGGGCATAGGCGCTCAATTAAAACAGAGCAGCAAACTCTTCCTTTCGTGCGGATGGGCCAAACCATAAGATATTATGGCAATGGTCATTTCTACGCCGTTCCTCAGGATACAACGGCCGCGCTGAATGTCACTAGCACCAACTGGTACAAGGTCGCGGGCAGCTTCTTTGCGATTACATCCAATGGCCATTACCGCCTGAACTCAGACCTGACCGTAACTCGCCTGCTCGCCACCAAAGAGACGCCCTCCTACCAACTCGAAAGCCCTGTGCACAGCGCCACCTTCAATGGCGTGTTTCTACAAGGTCATGGGCTGGACCTGTGGCATGTCGATGGCGACACGGTCGAAATGGTTCAGGCCGCCGATGGCAGTCAATTGAACCGTTACATCTCGGACATACCCGGTACAAATTCCGGGCTTATTCTGCGCGACGATGGGTTGCATCTGCTGAGCCGCTCCTGTGCTGACTAAGCCATGTCTTGCACATTGCAATGCTGACAAAATACTCTGACGTGAAACAAACTTATCAAGGAGCGCCCGCATGACCCTGTCCATCTACCTCTCCGGCGAAATTCACACCGATTGGCGCGACCAGATCATCGAAGGGGCGCGGGGACTGAACGTCAGCTTCACAGCCCCGGTCACCGATCACGCCGCCTCGGACGATTGCGGTGTGGCGATCCTGGGTGAAGAGTCCGACAAGTTCTGGCATGATCGCAAAGGGGCTATGGTTAATGCTATCCGCACCCGCAAGGGAATCGAAGAGGCGGACGTGGTCGTCGTGCGCTTTGGCGACAAGTACAAACAATGGAATGCCGCCTTTGATGCCGGCTATGCCAGCGCGCTGGGCAAATCCCTGATCATCCTGCAACCGCCCGAACATGATCATGCCCTCAAGGAAGTGAACGCCGCGGCCCTCGCCATGGCCCGCACCCCCGAGCAGGTGGTGCAGATACTGCGCTATGTGCTGGAGGGCACGCTGCCGGGGTGACGCCGCGTCGCACTTGGGCACGCTGAGCGATCCACGCTAAACATGAGGCAGCAAGGATGGCCTGCCCATGGAGTATGACTATATCATCGCCGGTGGCGGCTCGGCCGGATGCGTTCTGGCTACGCGGCTGAGCGAAGACCCTGACACGACCGTCTGTCTGGTCGAAGCCGGAGGGGGAGGCGACAGCATCCTGATCCGCGCACCTGCCATGGTCGCTTCGATGGTCTCGGGCTTGCCGCCAATCAACAACTGGGCGCTGCATACGGTACCACAGCCGGGCCTGAACGGGCGGCGGGGCTATCAACCACGCGGCAAAGCATTGGGCGGATCATCCGCCATCAATGCGATGCTCTATGTGCGTGGTCACCGGCGCGACTACGATGAATGGGCCGATCTGGGTTGTGAGGGTTGGGATTGGGACAGTGTGCTGCCGTGGTTCAAACGCACCGAACGCAATATGCGGGGCGCGGATGATCTGCATGGCGGCAACGGTCCGTTGCAGGTGGGTGATCAATCCAAACCGCGCGACATTTCACATGCGTTTATCGAGGCCGCCAAGGCGCTGCAAATCCCCGCCAACGACGACTTCAACGGCCCCCGACAGGAAGGCGCAGGGCTGTACCAGGTTACGCAGTTTTTCGATGGCCCCAGGCGCGGCGAACGGTGCTCGGCGGCTGCGGCCTATCTTTTTCCTGTGCTCAACCGCCCCAACCTGACCGTCCTGACCCGCGCCCGGGCGCTAAAGATTACCTTCGACGGCAGCCGTGCTACCGGTCTTGTGGTCCGGCATCGGCGCCGCACCATGCATCTTGGAGCGCGCGGGGAAGTGATTATCTCTGGCGGTGCGTTTGGATCGCCGCATTTGCTGAAACTCTCGGGCGTCGGCCCGGCGGACGAGCTGCGCGCCCATGGGATCGACCCGGTGCATGACCTGCCAGGTGTGGGCGAAAACCTGCAGGATCATCTGGATCACATCCTGTCCGACACCTCGAAACGCGATGATGTGGTCGCATTGCACCCCAAGGGCTTGATCCAACTCGGGCGTGCTGCAGTCAAGTGGCGCAAAAGTGGCAAGGGGCATTTTGCCTCTCCCTTTGCTGAGGCGGGCGTTTTCTTGCGGTCCGCGCCCGGATTGGACAGGCCCGATCTGCAAATCCATTTCGTGATCGGTATCCTGGATCAACACATGCGAAGGCCGCATTTCAAATACGGCTATTCGGCCCATGTCTGTGCGCTGCGCCCGCACAGCCGGGGACGGGTCACACTGGCCTCGGCCAATCCGCGCCATGCGCCTCTGATCGACCCGCAGTTCCTGTCTGATCCACGCGACCTGAAGACCCTGATGGCAGGCACACGGATCATGGAACAGATTATGGCCGGCAAGGCATTTGATCCCTGGCGCGGTCGCCGCCTTTATCCTCACGATGGAAGCGATGCCGCGCTTGAAGCCGATATCCGCGCCCGCGCCGATACGATCTATCACCCGGTGGGCACCTGCCGAATGGGCGCGGATGACATGGCTGTGGTCGACCCCGATGCGCGGGTGCATGGGCTAACCGGCCTCAGGGTGATTGATGCCTCGATCATGCCGCGCCTGATTGGTGGAAATACCAATGCGCCCACCATGATGATGGCCGAGAAGCTGGCACATTCCATCCGGAAGACATAGTTCGGGGGGAAATCCGCCGAACGTTCCCATGAAAAATCTACGCTGATTTGATAAAGCCGTGCTAGACCGTTGCTGCGGACGCGGACAGGCCGCATGTGACACTGTGAAAAGGGACAGAAATGATACAAGAATTTAAGGATTTCATTGCCAAGGGCAATGTCATGGACATGGCCGTCGGGATCATCATCGGCGCGGCCTTTACCGCCATTGTCAGCTCGCTCGTGGCTGACCTGATCAATCCTGTGATCAGCCTCTTCATGGGTGGCACAGATTTCTCATCACTCTTTGTCATCCTGGGAGATGGTGAATTTGCCTCGCTCGCCGCTGCGGAAGAAGCTGGCGCAGCCGTCTTTGCCTATGGGCGCTTCATCATGGCGGTCATCAACTTCCTGATCATCGCATGGGTGGTGTTTCTGCTGGTCAAAGCTGTGAACAAGACTAAGAAGGTCGAAGAAGAGGCCCCGGCAGAAGACCCCGGACCGACCGAGCTGGATATCCTGATGGAAATCCGCGACGGGCTGAATAAGTAAGCTTCATCGCATGGTTGCTGAAAGGCCCGTCGGATCTCGGCGGGCCTTTTTATGTCAGACACTGGGCAGCACAAAACGAGCCGCCTTAGAACACCATGCCCGGCAGCCATGTGGCCAGTTGCGGAACCGCCCATATCGTGGCGATCCCAAGTATCTGGAGGACAATGAACGGAGCAACGCCCGCATAAATCATACCAGTGGTGACTTCCGGTGGGGCGGCCCCCCGCAGGTAGAACAAAGAAAACCCGAACGGTGGGGTTAAAAAGGAGGTCTGCAAATTGATCGCGATCAGGATCGCCAGCCAGACCGGGTCATGGCCCATCAGGATCAGCACCGGGGCCAGCAGCGGCAGCAAGATGACCGTGATCTCGACAAAGTCGAGGAAGAACCCAAGGACAAAGATCAGCAGCATGGAAAAGATCAAGGCACCGGTGGCCCCGCCCGGCATGGACTGCAAAATCTCGGCGACATGATCCTCGCCACCCAAACCGACGAAAACGAGACTGAACACCGAGGCCATCAGAATCGTCGCAAAAATCATCGCCGTAACGGTCATCGTTGTGGTCACTGCCCCTGCCAACACATCCTTGCGGTGCAGTTTTGCAAGTGAGGCAAAGATTGCCCAGAACCCAATCAGCATAAGCCCGCCGTAAATGGCCCCCAGCGCCCAGGCGCCGATCCCTGCATCCGAGCGCTGCAAACGCACCGGGGCAATCCCGGCAGCCACCGCCAGAACGAACAACGCACCTGCGCCCGCAATGATCAACCGCCGGTCCACGCCCTGACGCGCACCCGCCATCAGGATTGCACCCACAGCCCCGACCGAAGCCGCTTCGGTCGGCGTGGCGATCCCCCCGAGGATTGCGCCCAGCACCGCAACGATCAACAGAACCGGTGGCACGATCGCGCCCGCCACTTCACTGAAATGGGGACGCCCGTCTGGGGTTGGTGCGGGCGGCATGTCATCGGGGCGAATGAGGCCCCGGATCAGAACATAGAGGATGTATATCGCCACCAACGTTAGCCCCGGGATCAGGGCACCTGCAAAAATCTGACCCACTGAAATGGTCTCGACCGAGAATTTGCCCTGCTCGTACTGCGCCTGTTGATAGGCGCTGGACATGACATCGCTGAGGATGATCAGCAGTGTCGAGGGCGGGATGATCTGCCCCAAGGTGCCAGCGGTGCAGACCAGCCCCGAGGCCAGACGCGGATCATACCCAGTGCGCAGCATCGTCGGCAGCGCGATCAGTCCCATGGCGATGACAGTGGCACCGACAATACCGGTTGAGGCTGCCAGAAGTGCGCCGACGAGGATGACCGATATGCCCAATCCTCCGCGCAATTGGCCAAAAAGCCGGCCCATCGTATCGAGCAAATCCTCGGCAATGCGGCTGCGCTCCAGCACCACACCCATAGTGACAAAAAGCGGAATCGCGATCAGGACGTCATTAGTCAGCACGCCGAACACCCGCTGACCCAATGCACCAAGCAACCCGAGGTTCATCACCCCCGTGGCCCAGCCGAGATAGGCAAAAAACACGGCTGTCCCTGCAATCGCGAATGACACAGGGAACCCCAGCAGGATCACCCCCATCAGCGCGGCAAACATCATCAAGTCAAGATATTCGGCGATCATGCGCGCAGCCTTAGAAGGTTGCGCAGAAGGCAGGCCAGCGATTGGATCACCAGAAGGATGCAAAAGGCAGGGATCAGGGTTTTCAGCAGGAAGACAGCCGGAATACCGCCCACGGAAATTGCCCCTTCATAAATTGCCCAGGCATTGCGCACGGACGGGAAGGACCAATAAAGCAGCACCAGCATGGAAGGGATCAGCAGGACAATATGACCAAAGACGTCGATCCACGCTTTGCCTAAATCTCCGGCTTTCGCTTGAAAAATATCGACCCTGACATGGTCATCCACCAGCAGGGTATAGCCCGCGCCCAGCATGAACAGACTGGCATGCATGTATAGGACGGACTCGTTTAGCGCGATGGAACTAAAGCCAAAAACATAGCGCAGCAGGACAATGCCAAACTGCACCAACACCATGATCAGGGCCAGCCACCGGACGGTACGCCCGACGGTGCGGTTGATCACATCAAGCCGGTCGGCCAGCCGCTCCATAAACCTGCCCCCTGAACAAAGCGGCCCGGCATTGTGACCGGGCCGCTTGTTATCTTAGTAACCCAGCACCTTGGCGCGGGCGTTCATCTGACCATTGTCAGCATAAACCATATAGCGACCAATTGAATCGCGATAGGCAAGGAAGCTTTCGGTGATGCGTTGGGTCAACTCATCACTGTCCTCGCGCAGTTTGCCAATCACGGTATCGGCGGCCTTGCCCATTTCCATCACGATGCTTTCGGGCAGTTCGCGGACCATCACGCCTTCATTTGCCACCAGCTCGGCCAAAGCGCGGGCATGCTTGGTCTCATATTCGGTCCAAACATCGTTATAGAGGCTGGAACAGGCCGTTTTGACCACCAGTTTCAGATCGTCAGGCAGGGCATTATAGGCCTCTGCATTCACACCACATTCTTCGGCCGAAGACGGCTCGCCGATGCCTGGCCAGTAATAGTTCTTGGCGATCTGGTGATACCCCAACGCACTGTCCGTCCACGGCCCGATGAACTCGCCCGCGTCCAACGCACCCGATTGCAGAGCCTGGAACATCGCAGGGCCGGACATTGCCTGCACGGCCATGCCGATTTCGGCGCACATCTCCGAGGCCAGACCAGTCGAGCGATACTTCATCCCCTTCAGGTCATCGACCGAGTTGATTTCATCCCGGAACCAGCCAAACCATTGCGGGCCGGAATTGCCACACAGGAACGGCTTGATACCAAAGCGGCCATACATTTCATCGTAAAGCTCCTGACCGCCGCCATGGACCATCCAGCCCACTTGCTCATCCGCGCGCAGACCAAAGGGCTGTGATCCAAACAGCAGAATGCCTTTTGACTTTGATCCCCAGTAGGCAGGCACCGCATGATAAAGATGCGCAGTGCCCTCGGAAACGGCATCAAACACACCGCGGCCGGGGACGATTTCACCGGCGGCAAACAGTTTCACCTGCAAGCGCCCGCCGGACAAGGTGGTGATTCTATCAGCCAATGTTTGTGCGGCCACACCCGGCCCGGGCAGGTTTTTCGGCCAGGCGGTGACCATGGTCCATTCCGTCACATCCTGCGCAATTGCAGGACTGGCCAATGCCGTTGCAGCGGTCCCAACGGCCCCTGCCTTCATGAAATCACGTCTTTTCATCTTATCTTTCTCCTTCTGTTTAATACCGTAGGGTGGGGTTCACCCCACCATCCTTCATCCCAAAATACCGGGCAGTTTCAGCCCATGTTCCACCGCACAATCCTTGGCGATATCATAGCCTGCATCGGCATGGCGCATCACCCCCGTCGCCGGATCATTCCACAACACACGTTCCAGTCGGCGCGCGGCATCATCCGTGCCATCGGCACAGATCACCATGCCCGAATGCTGCGAAAATCCCATGCCGACACCGCCACCGTGATGCAGGCTGACCCATGTCGCTCCGCTGGCGCAATTCAGCAAAGCATTCAACAACGGCCAATCCGACACCGCATCGCTTCCATCCTTCATGGCTTCGGTTTCCCGGTTGGGTGAGGCGACCGAGCCGCTATCCAGATGATCGCGCCCAATCACAACAGGCGCTTTTAATTCACCACTACGCACCATTTCGTTAAAGGCAAGACCTGCGCGATGCCGGTCCCCCAACCCGATCCAGCAGATGCGCGCGGGCAGGCCCTGAAACGCGATGCGGTCCTGTGCCATGTCCAGCCATTGATGCAGGTGGGTATCGTCGGGGAACAGCTCTTTCATCTTGGCGTCGGTTTTGTAGATATCCTCGGGGTCGCCAGACAGGGCGCACCAGCGGAACGGCCCGACACCGCGACAAAACAGCGGCCGAATGTAAGCGGGCACAAAACCCGGGAAGGCAAAGGCGTTTTCCAAACCTTCTTCCAAGGCCACCTGCCGGATGTTGTTGCCGTAATCCAGTGTCGGGACACCGGCATTCCAGAAATCCACCATAGCGGCCACATGGACCTTCATGCTGGCCCGGGCGGCCTTTTCCACGCCCTTCGGATCGCTCTCTTGTTTGGCGCGCCATTCGGCGACGCTCCAGCCTTGGGGCAAATAGCCATGCACCGGGTCATGGGCGCTGGTCTGGTCGGTGACGATGTCAGGATGCACGCCGCGTTTGACCAGCTCGGGGAATACATCGGCCGCGTTGCCAATCAGGCCCACAGATTTGGCTTCGCCCGCCTTGGTCCAGCGGTCGATCATCTCGAGCGCCTCGTCCAGCGAATGAGTGATCTCGTCCAGATAACGGGTGCGCTTGCGGAACTCGGCGCGGGTTTCATCGCATTCCACCGCCAGACAGCAGGCCCCGGCCATGACCGCCGCCAAAGGCTGCGCACCGCCCATACCGCCCAAACCCCCGGTTAGAATCCAGCGCCCCGTCAGGTTGCCGTCGTAATGCTGTCGTCCAGCCTCCACAAAGGTTTCATAGGTGCCCTGCACGATGCCTTGCGTGCCGATATAAATCCATGACCCAGCCGTCATCTGACCGTACATCATCAGGCCCTTCTTATCGAGCTCGCTAAAGTGATCCCAATTGGCCCAATGTGGCACCAGATTGCTGTTGGCTATCAGCACGCGCGGCGCATCTGTATGCGTCTTGAAAACCCCTACAGGTTTGCCCGATTGCACCAGCAATGTTTCGTCCTCTTCCAGCCCTTTCAGGCTGTCGACGATGCGATCAAAATCTTCCCATGTGCGCGTCGCCCGCCCAATGCCGCCATAAACGACCAACTCATGCGGATTCTCGGCCACATCCGGGTGCAGGTTGTTCATCAGCATCCGCATCGGCGCCTCGGTCACCCAGCTTTTCGCGGTGATCTCGGACCCGGTGTCTGGGTATACATCACGAATGTTATGGCGTGGATCGGTCATGTCAGATCTCCGTTGCGTGCGATTGCATCAATCGCTGTCAGTATCTCTTTCAGATGCACGCGCAGCCGGTCGGCGCGGTCGTGCAGATAGGGCCAGGGCGAGGCCTCTTCCATGTAGGTGGATTGCGCCAGCTCCATCTGGATCGCGTGCCATCCCTGCTCGGGGCGCCCATAATGGCGGGTCGTCCAACCGCCTTTGAAGCGTCCATCGGTGATGGATGTGTATCCTTCGGCAGTTTGACAAATATCTTCGACTGCCTTGGCAATCATCGGTGCGCAGGTCGTACCGCCGTTGGTGCCGATATTGAAATCTGGTAAGGTGCCGTCGAACAGAAACCCAATACGTGATCGTATGGAATGGCAGTCATACAAGATCGCAACACCGTGCCGCTTTTGGACGCGGGCCATCTCGGCCTCTAACGCGGCATGGTAGGGCGCATGAAACAGTTCCCGGCGATGCTCGATCTCGCCGCCGGATGGTGCCTGCCCCCAGATGTCGTCGCCTTCAAAGTCAGTCAGAGGGACTAACCCGGTGGTGTTCTGACCTGGATACAGGCTGGCCCCCGAAGGATCACGATTGGCGTCAATCACGTAGCGATGAAACGTAGCGCGTACAGTTGTCGCGCCGGGCAACAACCCGTCATAAAGCTTGTGAATATTCCAGTCCGTGTCTGCCAGTGCCCGCCCGCGCGCGTTGAGTTTTGAGCGCACATCAGCCGGAACATGCGTACCCGTATGTGGCAGGCCCAGGATAACCGGACTGTCGCCGCGATGGATTTCAACAGGGTCCGTCATAGCACCATCTCTAATCCTGAGGCGTTGACCAAATCACCGTCGCGTATCAATGCGGCAGCGGCGGTCAGATCGGGGGCCAGATAACGATCGGCATCCAGCGCAGGCACGTCCTGACGCAGCCGGGCCATGGCCGCTTGCAAGGGTGCGCTGGTCTGCAGCGGTGCACGGAACCCGATACCTTGTGCGCCGCAAATCGCCTCGACCCCCAGAATGGTGTTCAGGTTGGTGTTCATCCGCGCCAGCCGTCGCGCCGCGTGGGCCGCCATGCTGACATGGTCTTCCTGATTGGCAGAGGTTGGTGTGCTGTCAGTGGTACACGGATTGGCCAGATGCTTGTTCTCGCTCATCAAGGCCGCGGTTGTGACCTCGGCAATCATCAACCCGGAATTCAGGCCCGGCGTCGGGGTCAGGAAGGGGGGCAGATCAAAGCTGAGCGTTGGATCGACCATCAACGCCACGCGCCGCTGGGCAATCGCGCCAATCTCGGCAATGGCCACGGCAATCTGATCAGCGGCAAACCCAACCGGTTCGGCGTGGAAGTTCCCCCCCGAAACGATGCGCCCTTCGTCTACCAGAACCAAAGGGTTGTCGGTTACCGCATTTGCTTCGATCTCAAGCACTTCGCCAGCGCGACGTAACAGATCCATCGCTGCACCCGTGACTTGCGCCTGACAGCGGATGCAATAGGGATCCTGCACACGGGTGTCGCCATCGCGGTGGCTTTCGCGGATTTCGCTGCCCTCCATCAGGGTGCGTTGTGCGCGGGCCGCATCAATCTGCCCGCGATGCCCCCGCAACGTATGGATCGCATCGACCAATGGTGCCGTTGATCCCATGATCGCATCGGTGGACAGGGACGCGGTCACGACAGACGCTTGCGCGTTGCGCCAAGCACCCCAAAGACCAACCAGCGCGCAGGCCGTCGAGAACTGGGTGCCGTTGATCAGGGCCAGACCTTCTTTCGGGCTCAGCACAATCGGGGACAGGCCAGCCTTCTTTAATGCCTCGGCCCCGCCCATTCTGACGCCTTCGAACTGCGCTTCGCCCTCGCCCATCATCGCGGCGGCCATATGCGCCAGCGGTGCCAGATCGCCAGACGCCCCGACCGACCCCTGATCCGGCACCACAGGCGTCACGCCACGATCTAACATGCCCTCAATCAGCTCAATGGTTGCCCATTGCACGCCCGAGGCCCCCCGGCCAAGCGACAGCAGTTTCAGCACCATCATCAACCGCGTGGTCGGTATGTCCAATGCCTCGCCCACACCACAGCAATGCGACAGGATGAGGTTGCGCTGCAACTGCTCCGTATCTTCCGCAGGTATCTTGACGCTGGCCAGTTTGCCGAAACCAGTATTCACACCATAAACGGCCTCATCACCCTCGGCAGCACGGCGAACCAGATCAGCCGCCGCCTCGACCGCAGGCCGCACGGACCGGTCCAGCATCACCGCATGTTCACCACGCCAGATCACCTCAAGCTGGCCTAGAGTGGCAGCGCCGGGTGTCAACACGTCGCTCATCCTGCACCTCCGAAAATCCGTTTTTTCAGGGGGTTGTACCCAATGCGGTAGGCCAGTTCGGCAGGTGTTTCGACATCCCATACCGCCAGATCGCCGCGTTTCCCGACCTTGATGACGCCGGTATCGTCCAAGCCGAGGGCGCGGGCAGCGTTGCGCGTGACGCCTGCCAAAGCCTCTTCCGGCGTCATGCGAAATAGCGTGCAGCCCATGTTCATTGTCAGCAAAAGCGAGGCCATCGGAGACGAGCCCGGGTTGCAATCGGTCGCCAAGGCCATCGGCACGCCGTGATCGCGAAACGCCTGAATTGGCGGCATCTGCATTTCTCGCAATGTGTAAAAGGCACCCGGCAGGATCACCGCGACACTGCCCGACTTGGCCAAGGCCCGCGCATCCTCCTCGGTGGCATACTCCACATGATCCGCAGACAGCGCACCATATTTCGCAGCCAGCTGCGTGCCGCCGATATTACTCAGCTGTTCGGCATGCAGTTTGACAGGCAACCCAAGCTCTTTGGCCTTTGCGAAAACCGGCTCAATCTCGTCAACAGAAAAGGCAATGCCTTCGCAAAACCCGTCCACCGCGTCCACCAAACCTTCGGCCATAGCCGCCTCAAGCGCGGGGATGCAGACCTGTTGGATATACTCCATCGCACGGCCCGCATAATCAGCAGGCACCGCATGGGCACCAAGAAAGCTGGTTTTGATCCGGACAGGACGAACACCTTCAATCGCCCGCGCGGCGCGCAGCATTTTCAGCTCGGTGTCGATATCCAACCCGTAGCCCGATTTCACTTCGATCACGCTGACACCCTCGGCCAATAGCGCATCGACAAAGCGCAGCGCGCCTTGCAACAGCTGATCCTCGCTGGCCTCGCGCGTGGCGCTGACTGTCGAGACGATCCCGCCCCCCGCGCGCGCCACCTCTTCATAGCTGGCCCCGTTCAGGCGCATTTCGAATTCGCCCGCGCGATGGCCGCCATGCACGATATGCGTGTGGCAGTCGATCAAGGCGGGGGTAATCAGCCGCCCTTCCATATTTTCAGATGGGCCGTCCGGGGCGTTGGCATCGGTCCCGACCCAGGCTATCTGCCCGTCTTCAATCAACACAGCCCCGTTGGGGATCAACCCATAGGGCGCATCCCCCGCCATCGTGGCAAGTGTCGCATTTCGCAGCAGCATAGGTTCACATTCAACTTGATTTCCCGAGTCGTGTTTGAGAATATGTCTAGACATAATAATCTGTCAATATGGGAAACGCTGCCAATGGAAACGCTCTGGTCCCCCCACGCTTTGCTGCCTGACGGTTGGGCGCGCGATGTGACGGTGACGATTGATGCCGCAGGGCAAATTGCATCGGTTACACCTGATACCGAATGCACAGGTCAACGCGTTGGCATTCTGCTTCCGGCCCCTGCAAATGCCCACTCCCACGCGTTTCAACGCGCCATGGCCGGCCTGACCGAACGGCGCGGACCAGACCCCAGCGATACGTTCTGGACATGGCGGCAGCTGATGTACCGATTCCTGGATCAGCTGACCCCCGAACAGGTGCAGGCCATCGCCGCCCTGGTTCAGATGGAAATGCTGGAGGCCGGATATGCCACCAATGTCGAGTTTCATTATCTCCATCATCAGCCGGGCGGTGTGCCCTATGACACCCTATCGGAAATGGCGCAGCGCATCGTGGAAGCGACAAAACAAACCGGCATCGGCCTGACCCTGCTGCCAGTGCAATACCAGTTTGGTGGTTGCGATAAATCCGGCCTTGGGCCGGGGCAGATCCGTTTTGGCAATGATCCTGATCGTTTTGCCAAGCTGGTCGAGGAAAGCCACGCGGCGCTGTCGGCCTTGCCCGAAGATGCGAGGCTTGGTGTTGCGCCTCATTCCCTGCGCGCCGTTGCGTCCGAGGATATTGCCCAAGCCCATACGCTGGCGAATGGCGGGCCGATCCATCTGCATCTGGCCGAGCAGGTCAAAGAGGTGGAAGAGGTGCAGGCCGCATGGGGTGCGCGCCCCGTGGAATGGTTGCTGGCCAATGCCGAGGTGAACAACCAATGGTGCCTGATCCACTGCACCCAGATGGAGCCACATGAAACCAAGGCGCTCGCCCAGACCGGCGCAGTCGCAGGCCTGTGCCCGATCACGGAAAGTAGCCTGGGCGATGGGATTTTTGACGGTGTACGGTGGCTGGATCACAGCGGTCAGATCGCCATCGGATCGGATTCCAATATCCGTATCTCGCTATCCGAAGAGCTACGTACGCTGGATTATTCGCAACGCCTGCGGGATCGATCCCGTGCCGCCCTTGCCACGCCTGAGTTCTCGACCGGTCGCAGGCTGTTTGACGCCATCTGCGAAGGGGGCGCTCAGGCGGCTGGGCGGCACTCGGGGCAGATTGCGCCCGGCCACTGGGCCGACCTGATGACGTTGGACGACGGGCACATTGATCTGGACGGGCAGTCCGGTGATACCCTGCTGGATACCTATATTTTCGCCGGTGATGACCGCATGGTCCGCGATGTCTGGTCCGCCGGTCGCCACCTTGTTCAGAACGGTCGCCATATCGCCCGTGATCAGATCACCACAGCCTATTCAGAGGCCATGAAACCCCTTCGGGACCTCGCATGACCCAGCCACAGATCAACACCTGGCAGGCCATTCAGGCCGAAGTGTTGCGCCGCATTCATGCCCGTGAATGGGTTCCGGGGCAGACCATACCGGGCGAGGTTGATCTGGCCCGCGAATTTGGTTGCGCCCGCGCCACCGTGAACCGTGCGATGCAGGCGCTGGCCGATGCCGGCATCCTTGAACGCCGCCGCAAGGCCGGCACACGCGTGGCCCTACACCCGGTCAGCAAGGTAACGGTCGATATTCCGGTGATCCGTCAGGAGATCGAGGAGCGCGGCGCGACCTATGGGTATCACCTGATCAGCCGCAAACCCGGCACGCATCCTCTGTTGGGTGCGCAGGCGTTGCATGTCACGGCCCTGCATCTGGCTGACGGCGCCCCGCTGGTGTTTGAAGATCGCTGGATCAATCTTGCCGTAGCCCCGGAAGCGGCCCACCAGAGCTTTGAAGAGATCAGCGCCAACGAATGGCTGATCACCCATGCACCCTATACCAAGGGTGATATCGCCTTTGCCGCCGCCACGGCCACCAAAGGCCTGGCAGACCGTCTGAACACCGCCGAAGGTGCTGCGATCTTTGTGATCGACCGGACCACTTGGGATCATGACAATGCCATCACCATCGTGCGCCTGTCCTATGCGCCGGGCTATCAGATCCGCACCGTGATCGGCGGAACGATCTAACCCAGCTGCCCGGCAAAAAACGCCTCAGGGCTGTCGACCTCGATCAATCGCTTACGTTCAATCTGCCAGAACCGCGTGCCAACGTTTCGCACGAATGTGCGGTCATGGCTGACCAGCAGGGCAGTGGCATCATGCTCCAACAGCTCGTATTCCAGCGCCTCCTGACCTTCGATATCCAGATGGTTTGTCGGTTCATCCAGAATATAGAAATTGGGGTTCAGCAGACGCAAAAGCAGCATCGCCAGACGGCTTTTCTGTCCACCGGACAGAACCGATATCGCCTGTTCCTGCACACCAATCCGCACCCCGGCCCCGGCCAGCAAGGCACGAGCGCGTTGATCGCCCACCTCCGAACTGCGCGTGACCGCGTCCATGGGCGAGCGGAAGTGATCCAACTGGCTGAGCGCCTGATCCGATACGGCAGGCATCACCGACGGCGCAACACGGATCGTCGGATGCACCCCTTCCAGCGCCGCAATCACCTGTGACAGCAGTCGGGTCTTGCCGGTGCCGTTTGCGCCCAGCACCACCACGCGATCCCCGGGATTGATCCACAAAGCCTCGGTGCGAAACAGGGGCGTTCCGTCAGGCATCGTAATCTCCGACGGCTCAATTGTCACAAACGCCTTGGCGTGCGCCCCGGAATTGACCAGCTTGATCTTCCCGGCCGAGCGGTCCTGAAACGCCGGGCGCGCGGTTTCTTCGATCTTGTCAGCGCGGTCCTTCAGTTTCTTGGTCTTCTTTAACAGCAGATCAGAGCCCGAGTTGATCCCGATATTCTTCAGCTTGGCAGCCTGGCGGCGCAGTTGATTGGCCTTGGCGACCTCGTTTTCAAACTGACGGGCGGCGGCGATATCAATCTCGTCCAGCGCATCGCGGGCCGCCGAATACGGCAGGGCAAACATATGCGAGGTCTCGGCGCGCAGAAAAAACGTGCGATTGGTGACGGCATCCAGAAAGGCGCGATCGTGGCTGACCACCAGCAGGGGCGTCCCGCGAGCAACCGTTTTCAGCCAATTCTGCAGGATGCCAATCCGACCCAGATCAAGATGGTTGGTCGGTTCATCCATCAGCAAGACATCCGGCTCGGACACCCAAATGCACGCCAGCAGAGTGATGCGCTGCCAGCCGCCGGACAAAGCGTGCAACGGTCTTTGCCAAAGTTCATTCGGGACGTGCAGATCCTCTAACGCGATATCAACCCGCCAGCTTTCGGTTTCGGCCTGTTCTGCATCCAGACCAGAAAGAACGGCATCATAGAGGGACAACTCCAAAAGCGCCTCTGGAACAGCTTGAGACACCAACCCAACGCGCAAGCCGCGCGCGGTGGTGATCTCGCCATGAGTTGTTTCAGCCTGCCCGGCGATAGCCGCCAGCAGGGTGGATTTGCCCCGCCCATTGGCCGCAACCACACCAATGCGGTCGCCTTTGTCGAGGGTCAGGTTAAGGTTGGAAAACAGCGGCTCGGCAAGGGTTATGCCAAGATTGCGCAGGTTGATTAAAGTCATATGTCACATCTTTCAGGCCAGTGTGCACAGCCATATCAGGCTGCCATCAGGGCAGATCGTCGTGACAGAAGTGTTTCGGGAAACGCTTTGGAATGTCCTTCGATCAGCCCCACAAACGCATTTGTGAGGCATGAACAGGGCCACGGGTTCGGTCGTGATAGCGAAATATATACATGCGACCCCTCCCTTGGATGATGTGGTCCAAGAACAGCTTAGGCGGTCTTTGCCCGGGGATCAATCATGCCCTCTCGGCCAGCAGGGCAGCCAATCCGGTACGATAGTCAGGATAAAGCAACTCGACTCCCAGTTCTTCTTTGATTCGTGTGTTGTCCACCCGCTTGGACTCGGCATAGAAACTGCGCGCCATGGGCGTCATTTCGGCCTCCTCAAAGGGAACATCCGGCGGAACCGGCAAACCCAGAAGCTCGGCCGCATGGGCGATCACGTCTTCAGGCGGAGCGGGGTCATTGTCGCAGACATTATAGGCACGGCCTGGATTTGGCCGGTTGATCGATGCCTCAAGCACCTGGGCAATATCCGCGACATGAATGCGGCTGAAAATCTGATTTTCCTTGATGATCCGTCGCGCTTTGCCGCTTTTGACCTTCTGAAAAGGGCCGCGCCCTGGACCGTAGATTCCGGCCAGCCGGAAGATATGCAGGGGCAACCCGTCAATGGCACCCCATTGACCTTCGGCCACCACCCGCGCCTGACCGCGTGGCATGCCGGCCCGCAACGGCGTATCTTCCGTTACCCAGCCACCCTGATGATCGCCGTAAACACCCGTTGTTGACAGGTAACCAGCCCATTTCAAACGCGGGGCCAGGTCTTCGATTTCGGCCCGAAACAGGCGCAGAACCGGATCGCCCTCGTCGTCCGGCCCTGCAGAAATCAGAAGATGAGTGGCCTCGGCAAACGCCGGTTCGAACTCGCCATCTGACCACAGAATCGGGATCACCCCCTCGTCCCTGAACAAGTCGAGCTTTTCGGAGTTTCGGGTGGTTCCATAGACGGTCCAGCCCTGCGGGATCAGACGCCTCGCCAAAGCGCGTGCAGAATAGCCATGACCGAAAGAGAGGAGTGTATTGCTCATACCCCTTTTTGCGACGCGTTTTACTTGGTGTACATCTGTTTCTTGAAAGCGCGGGTGCGCTCCGTCGCCGCGGCGGTCCCATCGTGATAGGTGCCGAACCACTTATCAAACGGGATTTCCGAGGTGCCATAATTGCATTCGAAATACCGGTGATGCAGCTGGTGGAAGAAATCCCCGGCGCGTGCGGCAGGCCGATCCTTCGGGATCAGCTTTTCAAAGCCGCAATGCGAAAACACCGGGCTGATCTGTTGAAAATAGACATGGAACAGCACATGCAGCGGGTGTGATGCCACGATCAGGTGGACGAAATAGGTTGTGAAATAGAGGAAGTTTTCAAACCAGTGGTTCGAAATGCCCGACCACGGCCCCACATTGACATTGCGGTGATGCACGGCATGGACGTGTTTATAAAGCTTGGGGTGATGTTCCAGCCGATGCACCCAATAGAAATGCAGGCCTGACCACATCGGAATGAAGGCCATCCAGACAATGAACCACACAGGCGCGCTGGCCCATGTGATCGTCGGGGCCCAACCGTTGGCCATCGCCCAGAAGATGCCCCATTGATAGATCGTGGCCACGGTCATCGCGCTGCCAAGGGTCCACCAGATATTGTCCCAAACCTGATTGTTGAAGGTGAAGACACCGTTGTTGCGGGTCAGATCACGGCGGTCGAACTTGGTCTTCATGTCCTGCCCACGCCGGATGTAAAGCCACCAATGCAAGCCCCCTGCGACAAGGATCTGGGGCACCATGTTCAGCAGCCAGATGGTGATCATCCAGCCCGGCTGAAACGTCGTCATCTGATCCAGCCCGGGGAAGAATAGCACGTAGGCAATCACGGCGATCATGAACGGCACGGACAGCGCTGTGATCTGCAACCAGGCACCGCGATACCAGGACAATACGGCCCCGGGCCGGGGTGGCCAACTGAATAGGGGGTTCAGACCAATCAGCCCTTCCGGGCGATGGTTCCAGCGGTCTGATTCCGGATCATATGATATGTCGCTCATCGCTACGTCCCTTGCTTGCGCCTGCCTCAGCTGGCGTAGTCCGAACCTTCGTCATCCAGAATGGCCATCAGTTCGGACAGGTGGCGATCGGATTGGCCTGGATAGTCTTCAAGCTCATCCGCTGTCTTTTGGGCGATCTCATCCGAAAGAACGCGCAGCGGCTGTCCGGTCCAGAGCGCCTTGATGTAAGTCTCCGCAGCGCGCTCGAAGTAGTACATTCGGTTGAAAGTCTCAGCCACGGTCTGACCGATCACCATGATGCCGTGATTACCCATGACCAAGACGGTTTTGGACGGATCAGACAAGGTGGAACAGCATCGCTCGGCCTCTTCCTCAAACGCTAGCCCGCCAAAGTGATCATCGACTGCGACGCGGTTGTAAAAGGTCGCCGTGTTCTGGTCGATCGGAGGCAGCGTGCTGTCGGCCAACGAGGCCAGAACAGTGGAGTAAATCGGGTGTACGTGCATCGCACAGCGCGCATGTGGACACATCCGGTGCAACGCCCCGTGCAAACCCCAGGCCGTGGGATCGGGCGCATCGGGGCGATCCAGTGTCTCGGGGTCATTGGCATCCAGCAGCAACAGGTCAGAGGCTTTGATCCGGCTGAAATGCGCCTGATTGGGGTTCATCAGGAACTGTGTGCCATCTTCATTCACAGCAAGGCTGAAATGGTTCGCCACCGCTTCGTGCATATTCAACCGTTCCGTCCAGCGGAAACTGGCGGCCATTTCGACCCGCTGGGTCCAGTGATCCATATTGGGCTGCAGTTTGGCGACAGACATGACGGTTCCTCCTCTTGGCATTTCAAAATCTGCCTCATGACGGGTCCTCTTTACCAACGAAAAAATCGTAGTTATGCCATAAGTATTGCTAATGGATAGGTTATGATATGCCCAAACCTCTGCCCCCACTGAACTGGTTACGCGCGTTTGAAGCGGCCGCGCGGCACCTGTCTTTCACCGGGGCTGCAGGCGAATTGAACATGACCCAAAGCGCCGTCAGTCAGCAGATCAAATCCCTTGAGGGGCATATGGGCCGCGCCCTATTTCATCGCCGCCCCCGCACGCTGGCCCTGACTGAGACAGGATCAGCCTATCTGCCCATCGTGCGCGATGCGTTTCGCACCCTTTCGCGCGGCACAATGGCCGTGACGGGATCAGGCGAAAACATCGTACAGATTTACACCAACATGAGCTTTGGCACCTTCTGGCTGGCCCCGCGTCTGGGCCGGTTTTATGCGCGTCATCCCGATGTCCGGCTGAACATCATCGCCGAACAATGGGAACCACAGGAAGGCATCGTGTCGGGCGCCGATGTGGAAATCCGCTATTCCGTGCGTCCGTTCGAGGGGGTCGCCGCCGAAAAGCTGTCGCAGGATTACTACTATCCGGTCGCCCATCCAGATTGGGCCGGAACAATTGATGATCTGGCAACGGAGACTCTGTTTGACGTCTCAAACCTGCTCAGCACATGGTCAGCCTGGGCCGAAGATTACGGACTCGATTGGCCTGATCCGCCCATCACCTATGGCACCACCTACGCAATTTCGCTGAACGCCGCTGTGGCAGGGGCGGGACTGTGCATGGCCCATGATACGATTGCCGGGCGGTTGATTGCCGAGGGCCGGGTGAAACCCCTTTTCGATCACCGCGCCAAAATGCAGGAAGCGTATTACCTGATCACCGCGCCCCATATAGCTGACGTCCCCGGCGGCGAGGCGTTCGTGACCTGGCTAAAAGAAGAAGTGGCTTTGGATCAAAGCGGGCGTGACGCCACCCAAGCATAGCCGTTTTCGCACAAAATATAGGTCTCACGCAGGCCGTGGGGCTTGTCGGTCGGGGCCTGCAGTATATGCGCACCAAGGGCCTCGGCCCGTTTGGCTGCGGCATCGGGATCTGTCTCGTAAAGGCGGAACTCCGCCCCTGCCCCGCGCGCGCCGGCCTTGGGCAACAGCCCCAAGAGCGGGTTGGCCCCATAGGTTGGATCGCTGTGCAGCTGAAAGACCTCGCCATGATAGGTCATGATCGCGAAATCTTCGTTGACCCGGTGCGCCTCCATCTCGAATACCTCTGTCAGAAACGCCGCCAGCGCCTTAACATCGCGCACCAGAATGTTCAAACCGATCCCGCGCAGTGATGCGCCGAAGTCTTCCGCGCTGACCGTTTCAAAATCCATAAGCCATATCCCGTCTGCCACGCTTGCATCAGCTTGAATGCCGCTGTCCGGCGTGTCAACGTGACTGCATCCATGAGGCCGCGCAATGAACAGGATACGACCGTGACAGATACCGAAATTCGCTCGCCTGACCACCCCGGCCCGCAGGAATTTAGCGACGCCAAGGCGGCGGTGACCCATCTGATCCTGCTTTATGAGCAAGCTGTGACATTTCTCTGCGCCGAATTCGCCGAGGCCATGCAGGGCCGCAGTACCCCGACCACTCGCATCCGTGCCTACTACCCCGAGGTGCGCATCACCACGACCAGCTTTGCCAGCGTCGACAGCCGCCTCAGCTTTGGCCATGTGGCCGAACCGGGCACCCATGCGACCACGATTACCCGGCCCGACCTGTTCCGCAATTATCTGGAACAGCAAATCGACCTCTTATTGTGCAATCACGGCGTGCCGGTCTGCGTGCAGGTCTCGGATACGCCGATGCCAGTGCATTTCGCAGTAGCCAATGATCCGGGCATCTCGGTGCCCCAGGAGGGTGCGACCGATTTCACCCTGCGCGATGTGTTCGACGTGCCCGATCTGCGCACCACCAATGATGACATCGTCAACGGCACCAACACGCCTGCCCCTGACGGTGCCGAACCGCTGGCACCGTTCACCGCTCAGCGGGTGGACTATTCGCTGGCCCGTCTGGCCCATTACACCGCCACCGATCCAGAGCATTTTCAGAACCACATCTTGTTCACCAACTACCAGTTCTACGTGTCCGAGTTTGAAGCTTATGCCCGCAAGATGCTGGCCGATCCCGAAAGCGGCTATACCGAATTTGTCGCCACCGGCAACGCGACGATCTCAGATGCCGAAGCCGTGCTGGATACCCCAGCGAAACTGCCGCAAATGCCGACCTATCACCTGAAACGCGCTGATCGTTCAGGCATCACCCTGGTCAATATCGGGGTGGGGCCCTCAAACGCCAAAACCGCAACAGATCACATCGCCGTGCTGCGCCCACACGCATGGCTGATGGTTGGCCATTGTGCGGGCTTGCGCAATTCACAATCACTGGGCGACTTCGTGCTGGCCCATGCCTATCTGCGCGAGGATGGCGTGCTGGATGATGATCTGCCGGTCTGGGTGCCGATCCCGGCGCTGGCCGAGATACAGATCGCGTTGGAACAGGCCGTAGCAGAGGAAACACAGCTGGAAGGCTACGAGCTGAAACGCGTAATGCGCACCGGCACCGTGGCCAGTTTCGACGATCGCAATTGGGAGCTTCGAGAGCATTCCGGTCCAGTCCAGCGGCTTAGCCAATCACGGGCCATCGCACTGGATATGGAAAGCGCGACGATTGCCGCTAATGGCTTTCGCTTCCGGGTTCCCTATGGCACTTTGCTTTGTGTCAGTGACAAACCGCTGCATGGCGAGTTAAAGCTGCCCGGAATGGCCAGCGACTTTTACAAAGCCCAGGTTTCACGGCATCTGATGATCGGGATCCATGCCATGGAACGACTCAGTGAAATGCCTCTGGAACGTATCCATAGCCGGAAATTACGCAGTTTTGACGAGACTGCCTTCCTCTAACCCGGCGTAAACCGGCACAAAATACATTAAATCGCCCATTGTCATGCCGCTATTTGTTGTGTTTACACACAATATAGCGTTAAATTACTGGCGTGAGGCCCTATTCGCGGGCAGTTTAAGGAGACCACAAAATGGCAAAACCGATGACCAAGACCCAACTCGTGGCCGCACTGGCCGAAGAAATGGGCAGCGACAAGAAATCTGCAAGCGGCGCGCTGGACGCGGTAATTGCAATCATCACGCGCGAAGTTTCGGCAGGCGGTGCAGTCACCCTGCCCGGCGTTGGCAAAATCTATTGCCGTGAACGCCCCGAGCGTATGGTGCGCAACCCTGCCACAGGCGAGCAGATTCACAAGGATGCCGACAAAGTGGTGAAGATGACCATCGCGAAGGCCCTCAAGGACAGCGTGAACGGCTGATCTTGTAATCCTTCAGAGTTTCGGAAAGGGTCGCCTTCGGGCGGCCCTTTTCATTTTTGGAGATAAGGCATGGATACCCGGGCGATCACGATGGGTCTGGCCTTTGCGGTCATGTGGTCCAGCGCGTTCACCTCGGCGCGGATCATCGTGGCCTCGGCCCCGCCTTTGACCGCATTGTCGATCCGGTTCCTGATCTCGGGCCTTTTGGGTGTACTGATCGCGCGGATGCTGCGCCAAAGCTGGAAGCTGACCCCGGCCCAATGGCAGGCGACCATCATCTTCGGAATTTGCCAGAACGCGCTTTATCTGGGCCTGAACTTCGTGGCCATGCAAACCATCGAGGCATCTCTGGCCGCCATCATCGCCTCGACCATGCCGCTGTTGGTGGCGCTGGCGGGTTGGATCCTCTTTGGCGAACGCGTTGCCCCCTTGGGCATCATTGGGTTGATCGCCGGGGTTGTGGGTGTGGCCGTCATCATGGGCGCGCGTCTTCAGGGTGGTGTGGACATGTATGGGCTTGGCCTGTGTGTGATCGGGGTGATCGCGCTGACCTTTGCCACCTTGGCCGTCCGCGGGGCGACGTCCGGAGGAAATTTCTTGATGGTCGTCGGCCTGCAGATGCTGGTGGGCAGCGCGGTGTTAAGCGTCGCGGCGCTTGCCACTGAAACCATAGAAGTGACGTGGAGCTGGCAGCTTGTCGCGGCCTTTGCCTATACCACGTTGATCCCAGGGTTGGCGGCCACCTTGGTGTGGTTCCTGCTGGTGCAGAGGATCGGAGCAACACGCGCCGCCACTTTCCACTTTCTCAATCCATTCTTCGGGGTGGCCATCGCAGCCCTCATTCTCAGCGAGACCTTACGCCTGAACGATGTGATTGGCGTAGTGGTGATCATGGCTGGTATCCTGGCGGTGCAACTGTCGAAACAGCGGGTAAATAGCAACGCTTCCAACTCACCAAAGTAGCCAAATACTCTGATGTCCGGTATGAGCCCTTGGTGGTCGTCGCTGTTAAGCACCAAGCCGGTTAACAGCCGCGCAGCGGCCCGGCCAGCGTCAGCCCTGGGCTGGCGATTACTCTGACGCAGGCGCTGCGTTCGTTCTGTGGACGTATTTGGCAGCCATAAAGCGCCCTCAAGCAAATGGTGGGTCGCCACCCCAGGGCTGACGCTGGCCTGCTGTGGCTGGCACATAGCGAAGGTCCGCTTCGTCCCGCAAAGCGGCGAGTCCGCTGCCACCGTTGTTTGGGAATGATCCAGTTTAACCGATCACACCGCGCGGCCCGTCGCCCACCTGCCCACGATGCAGCAACAGGTGATCCAGAATCACACAAGCCATCATTGCCTCGCCCACAGGCACGGCGCGAATGCCGACGCACGGATCGTGGCGGCCCTTGGTGACCACCTCGGTCGGGCTGCCATCCAGGCGGATCGACTTGCGCGGGGTGAGGATGGATGAGGTGGGTTTGACCGCAAAGCGTACAACAACATCCTGCCCGGTTGAGATACCGCCCAGGATACCGCCCGAATGGTTCGACGAATACTCGGGGCCGTCCGGACCCATGAAAATCTCATCGGCGTTTTCGGTACCTTTCAGTCGGGCAGCGGCCATGCCTTCGCCCACTTCCACACCCTTCACCGCGTTGATCGACATCATCGCGGCGGCCAGATCGGTGTCCAGCTTGCCATAGACCGGCGCGCCAAGGCCGGGCGGCACATTGCGCGCCACCACCTCAATCTCGGCCCCGACCGAGTTATGATCCTTGCGCAGCTTTTGCAGATACGCCTCCCATTCGGGCGCGGCCTTGGCATCTGGCACCCAGAAATCGTTGCCGTCAATCGCGTCCCAATCGAAACGCTCACGATCAATCTCCATCTCGCCCATGCGGGTCATATAGCCCTTGATCTCGATCCCCGGCGCCAGCGTGTTCAGCGCGGCACGGGCCAACCCACCAGCGGCCACACGCGCAGCCGTCTCGCGGGCCGAGCTGCGCCCGCCGCCGCGATAGTCGCGAGTCCCGTATTTCAGGTGATAGGTGATGTCTGCGTGGCCGGGGCGGAAGGTCTGGGAAATCTCGCCATAGTCACGGCTGCGCTGATCGGTGTTCTCGATCATCAGTTGCACAGGCGTGCCCGTCGTCTGCCCCTCAAACACACCCGACAGGATTTGCACCGCGTCCGGTTCATTGCGCTGGGTCATGTTCTTGTTCTGACCGGGGCGGCGCTTGTCCAGCCATTGCTGCAGGAACGCCTCGTCCACCGCCACACCCGGAGGGCAGCCATCGACCGTCGCCCCCAAGGCCGGTCCGTGGCTTTCACCCCAAGTGGTGACGCGGAAAAGATGTCCGTAACTGTTGACGCTCATGACTGCGGCTCCTTTGGCGGCTGGTCTAGCGGCGCATCCCGTCCGCCTCAAGAGAATTCATTGTAACCGGCGGCTCACGCTGCCATCCTGCATGGCACAATGCCAAAGAACATTCTCTTCATAATGTGCGATCAATTGCGGTTCGATTACCTCGGCTGCACCGGGCATCCGCATATCAGGACGCCGCATATTGATGCGCTGGCAGCACGCGGCGTGCGGTTTAACCGCGCATATGTGCAATCGCCCATCTGCGGCCCCTCGCGGATGAGCTTTTACACCGGGCGCTATGTGCGCAGCCATGGATCGAACTGGAATGGTGTGCCCTTGCGGGTGGGCGAATGGACGCTGGGCGATCATCTGAACGATCTGGGAATGCGCACCGTGCTGTGCGGCAAAACCCATATGAACGCCGACACCGAAGGGATGAAGCGGCTGGGGCTTGATCCCACCTCTGGTATCGGTGCGCGGGTGGCCGAATGCGGGTTCGAGGTGTGGGATCGTCTGGATGGCGTCCATCCCAAAGGCGCACCCCCACCCTCACACTACAACGACCATCTGACCGGGCTGGGCTATGACGGGCCAAACCCGTGGGAGCAATGGGCCAATTCAGCGGACGGAGACGATGGAGAAATCCTGTCAGGCTGGCTGATGGAACATGCCGGCAAACCCGCCCGGATTGATGAGCAGGACAGCGAAACGCCCTACACCACCAGCCGCGCGATCGAGTTTATCAACCAGGCCGGCGATCAACCCTGGTGCTTGCATCTGAGCTACATCAAGCCGCACTGGCCCTATATTGTGCCCGCGCCTTATCATGACATGTACGGCCCCGAGCATGTGATTCCGGTGCAGCGCAATGAGGCGGAACAGTATGACCCACATCCGGTTTTGGCTGCCTATCACCAGCACCGTTTCTCTCAGGTCTTTGCCCGCGACGGGGTGCGAGAACATGTGATCCCGGCCTATATGGGCCTGATCACGCAGCTGGATGATCAGATCGGGCGGCTGATCGGATATCTCGACAGCACGGGCCTGAGCAATGAGACGCTGATCGTCTTTACCTCGGATCACGGCGATTATCTGGGCGATCACTGGTTGGGCGAGAAAGAGCTGTTTCACGACCCTTCGGTACGCATTCCAATGATCGTGGTGGATCCATCGGCCGACGCGGACAGCACGCGCGGAACGGTGAATGATGCACTTGTGGAAGCGATTGATCTGCTACCGACTTTTCTGGAGGCGGCAGGCGGTGAGGCAAAACCGCATGCGCTGGAAGGACAGTCCTTACTACCGTTGATCCGAGGGCAGGATACACCATGGCGACATCATGTGATCAGTGAGTACGACTATTCCGGTCGCCGCGCGCGGACCCTATTGGATCACCCAATGGACGATTGCCGCCTGATCATGGTGCATGACGGGCGCTGGAAATACATCCATGCCGAGGGCTTTCGCCCGATGCTCTACGATTTACAGACCGATCCGCACGAGTTTACTGATCTGGGAAATGACCCGGCCTATGAGGATACGCGCGACCGTCTGGAAGCCGTGATGCACCGCTGGACCCGCCACCCGCGCAACCGCACCACCATCACCGATGCCGAGTTCCAGCGCAAAGCGCAGAGCGAGTTACGGGGCGGTTTTTACATCGGCTTTTGGGATCAGACGGATATCGCCGATGCCGAGGCGGATGGGTTTAGCGGGAATTGATCGCTTAGGCCTCGTGACGATTGCTGAACAATTCCAACTGGAACCGGGCGCGCACACCAATATCAAGGAACGGGCGCGGGGGCAGGATGTCGGGCTCTCCCAAGGACTGCATATCCGCGATTAGGGGGTTGTCACGCTCACACGCCATATCCGCCGCCAGAATGCCGCTGAACGTGCCCTTGGTCACACCCACCGCGTTTTGACACACAGCCGACCAGATGTTAGGTGCCAACTGCCCAAAGCCCGGTGCGCCATTGCGCGACAGACACACATAGCCTGTCCACGTATGCTCCATATCCACGCCCTTGATGGTGGGGAAGCGATCCTCAAACAACGCCTTGTGATGCGCCCTGATCTTCGCCTGCGCCTCGGCACTGGTGCGTTGGGACGGGCAGTAGTTCAAACCCTGCCGCAGCAGGATACGATGATCGTCGGTATAGCGCATGGTGATCCCGGCAAAGGCATTCACCGGCGTCAGTCCCCAGCTTTCAGTGACGCCGTAGGCCACGCGTTCCTCCTCGGTCAGGGGTCGGGTCAGCGTGGCATAGGCGGCCAGATGCAGGAACTTGCGGTTGTAAAACCCGAACTGCTCGGAAAACCCGTTGGCGGCCATGATCATCCTGGGCGCACGCACCGATCCGCCGGGTGTCGTCATGTGGATGCCATTCTCAAAAACCACCTCGGTCACGGGGGAGTTCTCAAAGATCGTCACGTTCTCAGGCAACGTATCGGCCAAGCCGCGCACCAGGGCGGCGGGGTTCATCAACACACAATGCGGCGTGTAAACGGCCGCAGTGAAATGCGGTGATCCCAGCTTGTAGCGCAGCGCGTCGCCCTCGAACCACTCATAGGGTTCGTTCAACGCCTCAAGCTCTTCACGGAAGGGCTCAAGCACGTCCCTAGTGCCGCGCGGCGACACGGCGGTATGGTACTTGCCTGCGCGCTTCCAGTCGCATTTCACATCATGTGTGGTCACAACTTCCTCAAGATGATCCAGCGCCATGCGTGCCAACCGCATGAACCGGTGCGAGCCTTCCAGCTCATCCAGTGACGACCCCACGTTATGCGGCAAGTCGATGCCAAAGCCCGAGTTGCGCCCCGATGCATTCTCACCACTCTCGCCTGCCTCGATCAGAACAATCTGCTGATCCGGGCAATTCTCGGCCAGACGGCGCGCCGCGGCCAACCCGGCATATCCCCCGCCCAGCACCAGCCAGTCGACAGTGATATCGCCTTTGACCGGGGCATGCGCTTGGCGTGGCGGCAGAATGGCACTCCACCCGTTGGTTTTGTCATCCTTGGGAAGACGGTTGATTTTCATGGCTCAGCCCTCCGCCCAGTTGGTCGGTTGGATCGCGTAAAACACCAGCGCATCCTCGGCAACATAGGTCAACTCGGTTCCCGAGGGCAGCCAGATACACTCCCGCGGCCCGGCTGTCAGATCACCCTGAGCAGTGCGGACCGTCACCTCGCCATCCAGCACCAAAAGCACCTCGTCATATTTCACCGTCCAGGGAATTTCCGCATTGGTGAAATGTCCAAACCCCGTGCCTAAAAGCGAGCCATCCCCGGCACCCGACACCTCGGTCACCTTCGCCATATGGCCGTATTCAAAGCGCGGCGTAAATTCCAGATCGTCAAACCGGGTGACGCGGGCGGGGGCAAGATCGGCCATGTCGCTGGCTCCTGTTGAGAGGCGTTGACGGACAACATACACCTCTGTATGTTTCCATTCAACCCTGTATGGAAAATGCCCTCATGTCCCTTCTCTCTTTGCAAGGAAAACCCAACGCACCGTCACGCCTCAGCGCGTCAGACTGGGTGCGCGCCGGCTTGGACATGCTGTCGGATCAGGGAATCGATGCGGTGCAGATCACGGCGCTATCCCGCACACTCAACGTGACGCGCGGCAGTTTCTATTGGCATTTTGAAAACCGCGAGGACCTTCTTGATGCGCTGTTGGCCGAATGGCGTGCGCGCAATACCGGCGTGATGGTCGAGGCGATTGCCGACACCGAAAACCTTGATCTGGGTATTCTGGCGCTGTTTGAGGTCTGGGTGGATCACAGCCGGTTTGATCCGAAACTGGATCAGGCCATCCGCGATTGGGCCCGCCATGACGAGGCCCTGCACAAAGCGGTCAACGCCGAAGACGCCGCCCGCATCGCAGCCATTGCCGCCTTCTTTGAACGTCACGATTACGACCCGAGCGAAGCGTTCATTCGCGCCCGCGTCATCTATTTCACGCAGATCAGTTATTACGCCATGCGCGTCGAAGAAAGCGAAAGCTTTGCCGAGCGCATGGGATATCTGGCCGATTACTTCCGCGTCTACACCGGGCGCGAGATCAACAAGGACATCGCCGATGCCTACCGCGCGGCCAATCTGAACGGAGACCGTCAATGAACAAGCAACGCGTCGGTGGACGTCGGGGACGTGCCGCAAAACGGCAAAGCGAGGCGGTCAAACAATTCGATATTGCCTGGCGGCAGTGGAAGAACCCCTATCATCCGGTCGAACAGTTTAGCGCCGATCAGATCGAGGCGATTCATAACGCGTCGATGCGGGTGCTGTCGGATGTTGGCATCAAGGTGCTCAGCGACGAGGCGCGCGCGCTGTATCTGGGTGCGGGCATGACCGATGGGGGTGATGAGATCATCCGCTTTGATCCCGATGCGCTGATGGAGTTGATCGGTAAAGCGCCCTCTGAGGTGACGTTGAAGGGCCGGGGGGAGAACCGCGAAGTCACCGTGGGTGGGCGCAATGTGGGCATCTGCACCACCGGTGGCACGCCCAATTTCTCGGATATGCAACATGGCCGCCGCCCCGGCACCTTGGCCGCGCTGGATGATTTCTGTCGCGTCGCGCAGGCCTTTGACGTGATCCACATGATCGGACCCTTTGTCGAGGCACAGGATATCCCGCCCAATCTGCGCCACTACGCGATGACAAAATCGGTTCTGACCCTGACTGAGAAAGTGCCGTTTGTGTTCTTCCGCGGTACCGAGGCGGTGGCCGATGCCTACGAGATGCTGCGCATCGTGCATGGGCTCAGCCACGAGGCGTTTGCCAACACGCCGGTCAGCTATTCGGTGGCCAACTCCAACTCGCCCCTGATGCTGGATCTGCTGATGTGCCGGGGCATCATCGATGCGGCCAAGGCTGGGCAGATGATGGTGCTGACGCCCTTTACCTTGGCCGGGGCCATGGCACCTGTCACGGTGCAAGGGGCCTTGGTGCAACAAAACGCCGAGGCGCTTGCCGGGATCGCCCTGTCCCAGATCGTACGCCCCGGCGCGCCGGTTTGCTATGGTAGCTTTACCTCCAACGTCGACATGAAGTCAGGTGCACCGGCCTTCGGGACTCCTGAATATGTTAAGGCCGCCTTTGCCTCGGGACAATTGGCGCGGCGCTATGGACTGCCATTGCGATCGTCGGGCGTGACCGCCTCAAACGCACCGGATGCGCAAGCGGCCTATGAGACACAGATGTCACTTTGGGGCGCATTGATGGGCGGCACCAACCTGTTGCTGCATGGCGCGGGCTGGCTGGAAGGCGGGCTGACCGCCTCGGCCGAGAAATTCATCATTGATGTCGAGATGCTGCAGATGTTTGCCGAGCTGTTCAAACCGCTGGAAATCAGTGAGGACACGCTGGGCGTTGATGCGATCACGGATGTTGGCCATGGCGGGCATTTCTTTGGTACGCAGCATACCCTGGACCGGTTCGAAACGGCCTTTTATTCACCGCTTCTGTCGGATTGGAGCAATTTCGAGAACTGGACAGATCGCGGCTCGGTCGATGCCACACAGCGCGCCAGTCGGATATTTGCCGAAACTGTCGAAGCGCACGAACCTCCTCCCGTTGAGCCCGCGCGGCTCGAGGAAATGGAGGCGTTTATCGTCCGGCGCACAGCCGAGGGCGGCGCGGATATCGATCGGTAAGATCGGCCCAAACGCTCACCCTTCGTTTTGCAATCCGTCCCGCAGTTTGAACAAAAGCGTCTGAAGGCGGGTCAACTCGTCCAGTGACAGGCCGGTCCCGTCGATCATGCACCGCGTGATCGACGGCGCGGCCTTGCGCAACGCCCTACCGCTGGGGGTCAGGTGAATCGTTACGGCACGCCGGTCTGTCTTGCTGGGGGTCCGGGTGACATGGCCCAAGGCCTCAAGCCGTTTGACCAAGGGGGTGACAGTGTTGGTCTCCATCCGCATCAGCCGGGCCAGATCATTGATCCTCTGACCGTCCTTCTCCCACAGAAGGGTCAGGGTGATATATTGCGGATAGGTCAGGCCAAGTGCTTTCAAATGCGGGGTATAGGCCCGGTTCACGGCGTGTGATGCCGTATAGACCGCAAAACAGAACATCTCTTCTGCGCGGGTGGGAAGATCCTCGTCTATCACGTCAAAGCCTCAATTACATCGTGTGCGATATAATTTTGTTGACATGGCGCCTCTGATCAATCAAGCATGAATTTATATCGCACACGATATAAATAGGAGGAAGCGATGTCCTGGCTACCCAGCTTACAAACCCAAACCCCTGAAGAGGGGTACGAACTTGCCATCAAACTGTCCCGTATGGCGGTAAAGATCACCCAACCGGATGATGCGGCCCGTAGCCGCATGCGACCCGATTATGCGAATTCGGCAGATAGCCTGACGATGGTGTCCCATGTTGTGGCGGTCAATTTCCAGACCGTGTCACAGGCCAACAATTACTGGCGCGACTAAGCCACCAGACAGAAAAACGCCCCGTCGGATAACGAGGCGTTTTCAATTCAGGTTGTTAGCTTTTGACCACCATTTGCGGTGAGATCACGTCGATCCCCAGCGCCTTGCCAACCGCATAGTAAGTCAGCTGCCCGGCATGAACGTTCAACCCGTTCAGCAGATGTTCGTCATCGGCACAGGCCTGTTTCCAGCCCTTATCGGCCAGCGCCAGCATGAACGGCATGGTCGCATTTCCCAAGGCAAGGGTCGAGGTACGGGCAACCGCACCCGGCATATTGGCCACGCAGTAATGCATGATCCCGTCGACCTCATAGATCGGATCGGCATGGGTGGTGGCCTTGGAGGTTTCAAAGCAGCCACCTTGGTCAATCGCCACGTCCACAAGAACGGCACCAGGCTTCATGGAGGCAAATTGCTCACGACGCACCAGTTTGGGCGCTTCGGCTCCGGGGATCAGAACCGCGCCGATGATCATGTCGGCCTGAGTCAGATGCTCGGCCAACAGACCAGCCGAGGAATAGCCGGTGTTGAACTGCTGCCCAAAAACATCATCCAGATAGCGCAGGCGCGGCAACGAGCGATCCAGTACGGTCACATCCGCCCCCATCCCCGCGGCAATCTTGGCCGCATGGGTGCCAACAACGCCGCCGCCGATCACCAGCACCTTGGCCGGACCAACACCGGGCACACCGCCCATCAAAACACCCCGACCGCCATTGGCCTTTTGCAGCGTGTAGGCTCCGACCTGCGGCGCCAGACGCCCGGCCACTTCCGACATCGGGGCCAGCAAGGGCAGGCCGCCATTGCGGTCCGTCACGGTTTCATAGGCAATTGCTGTACAGCCAGATTCGATCAGATCGTGGGTCTGATCCGGATCGGGAGCAAGGTGCAGATAAGTGAACAACAGCTGACCTTCGCGCAGCATCTTGCGCTCGACCGCCTGAGGCTCTTTCACCTTCACGATCATGTCAGCCGTGGCGAAAATCTCCTCGGCGGTGTCAATGATCACGGCCCCAGCCGCCACATAATCGGCATCGGTAAAGCCCGCGCCATTGCCGGCACCGGCCTGAATGATCACGTCATGACCATGGGCCACCGCCTCTTGCGCTGCGTTGGGCGTCATGCCAACGCGAAATTCTTGTGGTTTGATCTCTGTCGGGCATCCGATTTTCATGGCGTGTCTCCTCCGCTCCCAATTGCTCACAGAATGTCGCACATCCCACGCAATAGGCTTGAAATATCCCTCGCCAATCCGATAGAAATATGAATAATCTTCGAACATATAGCCAGTAGTTCGAATAGGCTTTCATACATGTCACTTGATTCGATGGATCGTCGCCTTCTCTCGACCCTGCAAAAACGCGGGCGGATTTCCAATGCCGAATTGGCCGAAGCCGTGAACCTGTCCGCTAGCGCCTGTCACCGCCGTGTGCAACGGCTGGAGGCTGATGGTTATATCCAAGGCTATGTCGCCCTGCTCGACCCGCGCAAGATGGGTGTGCCCGCCACGGTATTTGTTGAGATAACCCTGTCCACCCAGGCCGATGATGTGCTGGAGGCCTTTGAGACCGCAGTTTCCCGAATTCCCGACGTGCTTGAGTGTCATCTGACAGCGGGCAAAGCAGATTACATCCTGAAAATCGTCGCCGAGGATACTGAAGACTTCGCCCGTATCCACCGTCAATACCTGACGCGACTTCCCGGCGTTGCCCAAATGCAAAGCAGCTTCACCCTGCGCACAGTGTTCCGCACCACCGCGCTGCCTGTCTAAGAAAAAACCCCGGTGTTTCCACCGGGGCCTACTGGGTACGCGCTCCGTGAGTGATGGCGCACCATAGTCAACTCGTCACCGCAAACTACGTTCACTACCAATTATGATTGGTTCGACTATCGCGTTTGTTCCTGACGCGGTCATGGGGAAAAACAGCCCGTTTGTCCCGTATGGAAAACCTTACCTTTTGGCGGGATTCGAAAGTGACGTTACGTCACGAAAAAGGCCCCGAAGTCTCCTCCGGGGCCTTTTCCAATTCAATGTGAGCCAGATGCTCAGTCGTCAGCCTTCTCTTCTTTCTTGGCCTCTTCGCCGGTCTCCTGATCGACAACCTTCATCGACAGGCGCACCTTGCCGCGATCATCAAAGCCCAGCAGTTTGACCCAGACCTCCTGACCTTCCTTCAACACATCCGACGGATGGTTCAGGCGGCGGTTTTCGATCTGGCTGACATGAACCAGCCCGTCGCGCTTGCCGAAGAAGTTCACAAAGGCACCAAAGTCTACGATCTTAACAACCGTGCCTTTATAGACCTTGCCTTCTTCCGGCTCGGCAACGATCGAATGGATCATGTCATATGCTTTCTGGATGGCTTCGCCGTTAGGCGAGGCAATCTTGATGATACCATCGTCGTTGATGTCGACCTTGGCACCCGACACTTCGACGATCTCGCGGATCACCTTGCCGCCCGAGCCGATCACTTCACGGATCTTGTCGGTGGGCACCTGCATGGTTTCAATGCGCGGCGCGTGGACCGAGAAATCGCCTGCTTCGGTCAGGGCGTTGGCCATCTCACCCAGGATATGCAAACGGCCTGCCTTGGCTTGTGCCAGCGCCTTCTGCATGATCTCGGGGGTGATGCCTGCGACTTTGATGTCCATCTGCAGCGAGGTGATGCCGTTTTCGGTACCCGCAACCTTGAAGTCCATATCGCCCAGGTGGTCTTCGTCACCCAGAATGTCGGTCAGAACCGCATAGGATCCGTCTTCTTCCAGAATCAGACCCATGGCGACACCGGCCACCGGTGCTTTCAGCGGAACACCCGCGTCCATCATCGACAGCGAACCGCCACAGACAGATGCCATCGAGGACGAACCGTTGGATTCAGTGATCTCGGAGACAACACGGATCGTGTAGGGGAAGTCGGTTGCCGCAGGCAAAACCGCCTGAAGCGCGCGCCATGCCAGCTTGCCGTGACCAATCTCGCGGCGTCCCGGAGGGCCCACGCGACCAGCTTCACCCACCGAATAGGGGGGGAAGTTGTAATGCAGCAGGAAGTTGGATTTGAAGTTTCCGTGCAATGCGTCGATGAATTGCTCATCATCGCCGGTGCCCAAAGTGGTCACAACCAGACCCTGGGTTTCGCCACGGGTGAACAGGGCCGAACCATGTGTCCGCGGCAGAAGACCGGTTTCCGAAACGATCGGACGAACAGTGTCCAGATCACGCCCATCAATCCGTTTGCCGGTTTTCACAACGTCGCCACGCAGAATGCCAGCTTCCAGCTTTTTCATCGCCGAGCTGAGGTTGGGGTCTTCCAACTGCTCTTCGGTCAGCGCCTCCTGGATCGCAACGCGGGCTTCGCTGACCGCAGTGGTGCGCTCTTGCTTGTCGGTAATCGCAAAGGCGGCGCGCATCTGCTCTTCGCCTGCCGCTTTCACAGCCCCGTACAGATCGCTGTAATCGGGCGGTTGGAAGTCAAACGGCTCTTTGGCGCATTCTTCGGCCAGTTCGATGATCAGGTCGATCACCGGCTGGATCTGCTCATGCGCAAAGTTCACCGCACCCAGCATTTCCTCTTCGGTCAGCTCGTAGGCCTCGGATTCAACCATCATGACGGCGTCTTTGGTACCAGCCACAACCAGATCAAGACGCTGATCGGGGTTGTTGCGCAGCTCGTGCATGTCATCGACGGTCGGGTTCAGAACGTAATCGCCATCTTCATAGCCAACACGGCAGGCGGCAATCGGGCCCATGAACGGCGCGCCCGAAATGGTCAGCGCGGCAGAGGTCGCGATCATTGCAACCATGTCCGGGTCATTGACTAGGTCGTGGCTGAGAACCGTACACATCACCAGTATTTCGTGCTTGAAACCGGGCACGAACAGCGGGCGGATCGGACGGTCGATCAGGCGCGCGGTCAGGGTTTCTTTTTCGGTCGGGCGCGCTTCGCGCTTGAAGAAGCCGCCGGGCACTTTACCGGCCGCATAGTATTTCTCTTGGTAGTGAACCGTCAGGGGGAAGAAATCCAACCCCGGCTTTGGTTTCTTGGCATAGGTGACGTTGGCCATAACGCTGGTTTCGCCCAGTGTCACGATGACCGAGCCATCTGCCTGACGGGCAACCTTGCCTGTTTCCAGTGTCAGCGTTTCTTCGCCCCACTGAATGGATTTTTTCACTTCATTAAACATATATCGTTTCCTAGCTGGAAGCACTCTTGGGCGTATCCCAAGTCTTCCGTTTCATTGGCGGCCCCATTGCCGCCGACCCCTCTATCCTGTCGTCATGCGCCGGGGTCTAGGGCGTCACGTTTCAGATGGGCGCGGCTTACAGGAGTTTCGATGCGATTGGAAGCAAAGATAGTTGCACCTGCGTAGTGGTGAAGCAAAATGGCCGGGTTCAGATCCAGATTTGTCCAAACTCAGTCGGTCACCGACTTCTCGACACGGCGGCTGGCGCGGCTATCGGCGCCCTCACCCAGCATCGGCTCACCCAGTTGGCCGCGAATCCAATCCTGAAACAGGAACACCTCGTATTCCTCCTGCATAAGAACCCCCCGCTGAAAGCCACCGGCCCGCAGCCCCGCCTGATTAAGCTCAGATGCGGCGCCATCCTGGTCGAGCACCAGTGTCGCGAAATCAGTGATCCGCGCCATGTCGAAATCGGGTTGGGCCAGCATGTCAGGATGGAACAGCCAGTCGGTGGACAGTTCCATCTCTGTGGCCGAGACAGGCGTGATCTTCACGCTGCGCACATAGTCGACATGATGGGCAATAAAGACCGACGGCACCACCGTGACATAACGCTGTCCACTGGCGGCGTCCTCGTCTGTCAGCCCAGGCAACCGCCCTTGCGCCTGACCGTCCATAGACCAGCTTTCGGCGCCTTCGCGCAGCCCCCCTGAGATATGCGGCGCGGTCTCGCGCGCCGTGGCCGCCCAACCGGGATCATCCCGGCGCGCCATGATGGCCCGGCCATAGATTGGCACAAGACTGGAAAGCTCAGGATGAATGTTCGGACAGTGAAGGCATTCGTTGAAATTCTCCCAGAAGATCTTCCAGTTACAGTTCAGGCGCTTGGTGTAGGTGTGCCCGACCACGAGCTCTTGCAGCGGCCAATTGGAAACATAGCCCGTTTCCGCGCCGTACTGCGTTTCAAACGGAACGGCATCAGGGTCCAGATTAACAAAGACAAAGCCGCCCCATTCCGCCACGGCCACCTTAAGCAAGGGGTGGTCCTCACGGTCAAACCCCTGCACCGGCCGCATGGGTCCCGTCGCGCGGAGTCGGCCGGAAAGATCGTAGGCCCATTGGTGATATGGGCAGGTGATCAATGGTTTGGCCAACCTGCCTTGCGCCTGCGTGCAAAGGATCGAGCCCCTGTGTCGGCACGTATTGAAAAAGCCCCTCAACACGCCCTCCGCGTCACGCAGCAGAATGATGGGTTGGCCTGCAACCTCGAACGTGCGGAAGTCTTGCGGGTTGGCCAAGGTGCCCGCCCGGCACAGATATATCCAGTTTCGGCCCCAGATTTCGGCCTGTTCTCGGGCGTGATGGTCCGGATCGTAATACCAGGCTGCCGGAAGGGCAGGCATCGCACGCGAAAGGCCGTTGAAACCGGTTTCCAGGACACCATCATCCGCCATCACTTCGCTCCTTCGGTCAGCGTTCACCCCAAGGAATGCTAGCAGGAAAGCAAAAATCCGTTAATCTATTTTGCCCAATCGCGTCGCGACTGCCTTTTCGGCAATCACGATGCGTCGGGATCATTCCTGTCCCAACTCAGCCAATCGGGCCTTGAGCGCAGTATTCTCGGCCTCAAGCGCCCCGATCCGTCGACCAATGACATTCTGCACCACATCAGCGGGATAGAGTTGGGGAATGTATTGCGGACAGTTCCAATCCAGTGCGGTGATCTCAATACTCAAAACACGCTCGGCCGTGGTGCCCTCGGGCGCAAGCTGCCGCACGAGCGCGGGATCAGCATCGGCCAATGACACAAGGCTCGCATGCCCCTGTATCTTGAGCCGGGCGGAGTTCATGTAATCCATCAGGAACAGCGAGACCCGGCTGTCAGTGGTCAAATGTCCCATGGTGATAAACTGCTGATTGCCGCGATAATCCAGGCACGCCAGCTTGGTGTCGCCGATAATGCTCAGAAACCCCCGCGGTCCGCCGCGATGCTGGATATAGGGCCATCCATCGGGGCTGGTGCTGGCGATGTAGAAACTGTCGCGCTCCCGGATGAACGCCTTGTCTTGTTCACGCAGGCCGTCCTGCGTGCGGTGGGGATACAGTTTTTGATACTTCTCGAAACTGCCTTCGGCCTTTTGTAACTCTGCAACCGCACCTTGAAACAGCAGATCAGCGTAGTTTTCCATCGGTGTCATCCTCTTCAGCCATGACAGGCAGCTAAGCCCGCTGACGCAGAGTACAACATAAAACGCCCGCCTCTTGCGAGACGGGCGTTCACTGTTCCGCGAGGAACGAAACCTTTAGCGGCGGATGCCAAGGCGCTTGATGAGGTCCTTGTACCGGTCCTCTTCCTTGCCGCGCAGGTAATCCAGCAGCTTACGACGCTGAGCAACCATTTTCAGAAGGCCACGACGACCGTGGTTGTCTTTCTTGTGGGTCTTGAAATGCTCGGTCAGGGTGTTGATCCGCGAGGTCAGAATGGCAACCTGTACTTCGGGCGAACCGGTGTCGCCGTCCTTGGTGCCGTATTCTTTCATCACGCGGGCTTTTTCTTCAGCAGTGATCGACATCGGGGTCTCCTTTTATCAAAGGGTTGCGGGCACAAGCCGGGATGTCGTCCAGCAAGGTCCATGGAGAATATCCCCGGATCACCCGGGGATGGCGCCGTATAAGAGGTATTGATCAGAAAGAAAAGAGAAAACCACGACCGTGACAACACGGTCGGATCAGGCTGCGGACAGGCTGGTCAACGTGCTTTGACCAATCAGCACGATGTGATCCAACGTCAGTTCATCCGCGTTGGCAATTGCCGCTATGCGAATGCCGTTCACAACCACATGTTGACGTGCGGGATCATCGTCGTCCTGTTCCAGCGTGATGTCAGGATCATCATCCGTCAGATCATCGTAGATCACCATCAGGCTGTCTTCGGCGGCGGCGAAATCAAGGATTTCCGCCTGATGTTCCTCACTCAGCCAATCGCCCAGTGCGATGCTGTCCGCCCCTGCGCCAGCAGTGACGATATCGCTGGCCCCGGCAATGATCAGGTCATCACCGCCACCGCCATTCAGGTAATCAATATCGTCATCCGATTGACCACCGGGTGCGCCATTGATGACATCATTCCCCCAGCCGCCAAACAGGGTGTCGGCGCCCGCGCCGCCCTCAAGCGTGTCGTCACCGATATCGCCATGCAGGGCATCGTCACCATCATCGCCAAACAGCACGTCATTGCCCGCACTGCCAACAAGGCTGTCATCACCGTCTTCGCCATGAAGCGTGTCGGTGCCGTCATGACCAAACAGGGCATCATCGCCCACGCCCCCATTCAGAACATCATCCCCTTCTTCACCATGCAGGGTATCATCCCCTTCATCGCCGTTCAGCGTGTCATCACCCCAATCACCATGAATCCAGTCGCTACCACCAAGGCCTGACACCACATCGTCACCTGCGTAGCCATTCAATTCATCAAAGCCGTCGGTGCCACTGACCAGATCATCCGCATCCGTCCCAGCCGAAACAATACCGGGTACTTCGGTTTCGTCATTTTCGCCATCATCGGAAAACTCGTCTTCCGGCCCTCCCTCGTCCAGAAGGTCGATCAGACCGCTTGTGTCGTCAGGATTCTCGGGGCCGTCGCCGGTTTGCACATCAGGTTCGGCAGTGTCCTCGTCTTCGTTGGTGCCTGCATCCAGACTGTAAACCGCTGTCGCCCCCACAGCCATCAGGCCCATCAAACCAACCAAGAACATCATCGTCGTAACCTAACCATTCAACGCGAGGATTCAGCCACAGCGCGATGCGCAGGTCAAATGAATCCTCGTATTAAGGTTAACAGGCACAGATGAACCGCCGGGAACCCGAAGGATCCCGGCGTCATCTATCTGATGATCTCAGGCCCCATCAGCGCATTGGGCAAGGTGGTCGAGATCGCCGGGATGTAAGTGATCATGATCAGGAAGATGAACAAAACACCAAGGAACGGCAGCGCCGCGCGGACAACGCCCATCATCGGCATGCCCGCCACGCCCGAGGTGACGAACAGGTTCAGCCCCACAGGTGGCGTGATCATCCCGATCTCCATGTTCACCACCATGATGATGCCCAGATGGATCGGATCAATGCCAAGCTCGATCGCAATCGGGAACACCAGCGGTGCCACGATGACCAACAGGCCCGATGGTTCCATGAACTGCCCACCGATCAGCAGGATGATGTTGACGGCCACCAGGAACATCACTGGTCCGAATCCGGCGGACAGCATGGCGTTGGCCACAGCCTGCGGGATTTGCTCCTCGGTCAGAACGTGTTTCAGGATCAGCGCGTTGGCGATCACGAACATCAGCGTCACGGTCAGCTTGCCCGCTTCAAACAGCGTGCGGCGCGTGTCTGCGTGGAAGAACGCGGTGATAATGGCCTGTGGTTTGGCCAGCAGGCTTTTGCGTTCGCCACCCGGCTGAGCAGCCAGCGGCCCCATGTCGCGATAAATAAAGCAGGACACGAAGAACGCATAAACCGAGGATACAGCCGCCGCTTCGGTCGGTGTGAAAAACGCGCCGGTCACACCAGGGATGCCATAAATCCCGACCATGATGATCACGATCAGCAACATGCCCCAGGCCGCATCGCGGAACGAGGCGAAGATCTCGCCCCAGCCCAGCCAGTCGCCCTTGGGCATCTTCTTGACACCCGCCATGATGTAGATGGCAATCATCAGCATCAGACCGGCCATGATCCCCGGGATCACCCCGGCCAGGAACATCCGGCCCACGGACACCTCGACCGCGGCGGCGTAAACCACCATCACGATGGAGGGCGGGATCAGAATACCCAACGTACCTGCGTTACAGATCACGCCAGCGGCGAATTCCTTAGTGTATCCCGCCTGTTTCATAGCCGCGATCACAATCGAGCCGATGGCAACCACGGTTGCGGGCGACGAACCGGATAAAGCGGCAAACATCATACAGGCAAACACACCCGCGATGGCCAGCCCACCGCGCAAGTGGCCAACGCAGGCGATGGAAAACCGGATGATCCGTTGCGCCACGCCGCCGGTGGACATGAAACTGGAGGCCAAAATGAAGAACGGAATGGCCAGAAGGGTGTAGTGCCCCTCAAACGCCTCGAACAATGTCTGCGCAATAGAGGCCAGAGAGGTGTCTGAATACCACAGCAGGAACAGAACCGAGGACATGCCCAGCGATACGGCGATTGGGACACCGATCAGCAGGAAGCCGATCACCATCACAAAGAGAAGGACAACTGACATTAGGACTGCTCCCCGCGCTGCTCACGCACTTCTTCGATTTCATCCTCGACCTCGTGGCTGGCCACGATCCGGTCGACCTTGCCGACCCAGACGGCCACGCCCACCTGAATAAAGCGATAGAGCATTAAGGCGGTGGATATCGGCAGCACCAGATAAGGGATCACACGAGGCAGCTTGGAATAGCTTTCGCCCTCGTTAAACACATCCTCCATCCATTTCAGGAAAGCAGGGTGCGGGATATCATCGACCTCGTACCAGCCCTTGGCGAGGAACTTGTCCTCGAAACCGGTGGGGAACCACCGTCCTTCGGTCGCCGGCAAGTTGGCAAAGTTAGCCCAGTAATCCCAAGAGCCTTTGAGCAGTAGAAACGAAAACCCGATACACACCCCAACCGCGATCAGTGCCAGAATACGGCGCGTCGGGACCGACACGATGTTAAGGATCGCATCGACCCCCAGATGGGCGCCCTTCTTGATTGCATAAGCCGCACCCAGAAGGACCAGCCAGCCAAACAGGAACACTGTCAGCTCGAGTCCCCAGAGAATGTTCGAGTTGAACACCTTACGCGCAACCACGTTGCAGAAGGTGATCAGTGTCATCGCCCCAAGCAGGATCGCGATCAGGTTCTCTTCTAATCTGTCGACGAAGGTTTCACCGGGTTTCGGATGCATGGATGCCCCCCTGACCAGAACGGCCGGTTACGAATAGAATAAAGTGGGCCCGGTCTGTTGGTCCGGGCCCTGTTATTTTGGCTTACATGCCTGCGTTGATCGCTTGTGCGGCGTCAATGTTCTCTTGGCCAACATCTTCTGCGAACTGCTCCCAAACGGGCTTCATCGCATCAACCCACGCCTGACGCTGTTCCGCGCTCAGCTCGCGCACAACACCGCCCGAGTCGATCACAGCCTGACGGGCCTCCTGGTTCACTTTGAAGGACTCACCATTCCGTGTGGCGGTCACTTCAGACAGGATGGTCATGAATTGATCGCGTGTGTCAGGTTCCAGCGAGTCGAGCCATTCCACCGACGTCACGACCATATAGTCGATGATTCCGTGGTTGGTTTCGGTGATCCCGTCCTGCACCTCGAAGAACTTCTTGCCGTAGATGTTCGACCAGGTGTTCTCCTGACCATCCACAACCTTTTGTTGCAGCGCGCCATAGACCTCGGAGAAGGCCATTTTCTGGGGGCTGCCGCCGATGGCTTCCATCTGTGCCACCAGCACGTCCGAGCTTTGTACCCGGAAGCGCAGACCATTGGCATCCGAGGGTTCAATCAGCGGCACGTTGGCTGACATCTGCTTCATGCCATTGTGCCAGAAGGCCAGTCCTTGCAGACCGCGCCGTTGCATCGAGTCTTTCAGCGCCTGACCGGCGTCCGAGGCCTGGAATGCATCCACGGCTTCGATGTTCTTGAACATGAAGGGCAGATCGAACAGGCGATATTTCTTGGTGAATGCCTCGAACTTCGACAGCGATGGCGCAGCCAGTTGCACGTCACCCTGCAGCAGGGCCTCAAGCACTTTGTTGTCGTCATAAAGCGTCGAGTTGGGGAACACTTCCATGCAGGCCTTGCCGTCCATCTCGTCATTGACGCGCTGCTCAAGCAGCGAGGCGGCAATCCCTTTGGGGTGTTTGTCGGTGTTGGTGACGTGGCTGAACTTGATGACAACTTCGCCATCGTCACAGGCGGCCAGTGCGGTGGTCGTGGTTATGCCGACAGCCAGGGCAGCGGCGGCAACAGCGGTGAAAAACTTCATGATTATCCTCCCGAATTGATCGTTTTTAGAATCCAAGCGCGCTCCAAAGGCGCAGCCGTTACAGAAAAGCGCGCATTGCATGGATCAACAAGGGGAAGGCCGGACGCATATCGTATTTTTACGAAATACAATATTATCAGTCAGTTAGAACATGATCACTGGACTCGACATTCGCCAAGTCAAGTAATGTGAGTGGATTCCCGCACAAGTGACAGAACCGCTTGTGCGGAAATCCGCACACTTGTTTGTGGATCAAAAGACCCGTCTTGTCGCCAGAAATACACCCACGAGAACCAGGCCCAGGGCAATCCAGTTCACGCCAAAGGCCGTGTTTGCCCCCACTCCGCTCAGCGCCATCATGATCAGGCCCCCGCAGGTGAGTATTGCGCCGGGAATGGCCTGCCAAGGTCCGGGCACCGCATTGCTGTTACCCCCACCACCGGATTCAAAGCGCACGAATATCAGAACCAACGGCACCAACGCCGCGAAAAACAGCCCCAGCCAGATCGGACGCATCGACCACCATGGCCCGGTCCCCGGCTCGACAGACAGGCCAACACCGCCCGCCAGCATGGCCAGCCCGACAACAAGGATCATCGCTGTCATATGCCACAGGTAGATGGTCATGATCATCTGGTTGAGAAGGATCACCCAGGCCCAGGGCCTGGTCCGTTGCAGCCATGCCGAAATCGGGGCCGTCAGCAATAGGATCACCCCGATCTGGACCGATCCGACCGCCAGCATAGCAGTGGTCGGCGGACGCGTGTTGGACATCTCTGCCCCCGGCACGCTGACCATCGCCACCGGAAAACCGAAATGCCGGATCAGCACGTAAAGCCACGTCACGCCCAGCGCGATCAGGCCCAGTGCAACCGGTCCGGGCCGTCCGGCACCTTGCCACCAGTAGCCCAGCTGATGCACAGCCAACCAGACAAAGCCGTAATTGATCCAGCGCAGCCAACCCTGGTCAAATCCAAATGCGATCGTGTCAACGGCAACCGCACACAAAGCAAATGCGACCACGGACCAGACACCGATCCTGTCCCAGAGCCAATAGGTGACCGGCACCACCATGGTAATGACGATATAGACGGCCAGGAACCAGATCGGCACGAGGGCCGCCTGCGATACCGCCACAATGTGCTCGGACGGTACGCCCAGACGTGCAGCGACAAAGGCGCCAAGGCCCCACAGCAGAACCAGCGGCACCGTCGGTTTCAACAACCGCGACAATCGGCCCGAGGCCCAGGTACGTCGTTTTTCAACATCTTGTCGGGCCGATCCCCAGGACAGCGCATTGGCAAATCCACCGACGAAGAAGAACACCGGCATGACCTGAAACAGCCAGGTCAGGTACTGCGTCCAGGGCTGTTCAGCCAGGATAATCGTCAGCTCGATCTGCTCGTTGCGAATGACCGGAGCCACCAGGAACCAATGACCCAGAATGACAAAGGAAATGGCAAGGGCCCGATAGAAATCGACAGCCCTGTTGCGTTTGGCAGGCGTATTTTCAGCCGCCCAGATTGCGCGGGCCATCATGCCTTTCGGCATTTCGGTATCCGGGGTGTTGGATGCCATTCTCACTGCTCCTCGATGCCACCTGAGGTGGTCATTTCTGCTTTTGACCATCAGCCTAGCATCGCCGACATTCCCAGTCGACCCGCCAGACAGAGCTCATCCCCGATAAGCCTCGGCGCGAATGGCGTGACGAGCCAGCTTGTCATAAAATGTCTTGCGTGGAAGCTTCAGCGCAGCCGCGGCCTCGGTCGCGTTGCCGCTATGCTGTTGCAGGGCCTGGATCAGCAGTGCCCGCTCGACCTGCATCATCTGCTCGGTCAGGCCCGGCGTGGCATCGCCGGGTTCTTCGGACAGACCAAGCGCAAAGCGGGTAGCGGCATTCATCAGGTCGCGGCTGTTGCCGGGCCAATCCCGCGCCATCAGGCGGGAAATCACATCAGGCGAAATATCTGGCATGGCGATCTGCGCCTGCTCGCAAGCTGATTGCACATATTGACGGAACAGCACCGGAATATCCTCGGGCCGTTCGTTGAGCGCGGGGATGTAGACCCCCATGACGCTTAGGCGATAATAAAGATCAGGGTTAAAGCGACCCTCGCGCGCCTCGTCCTCAATCGCACGAAAGCTACCCGACAGCACCCGCGCCGCAGGTCCGGCTTCCAAGTGTTCCATCAAAGCCAGTTGCGCGTCTGGTGTCATCGCCGAAACCTCGTCAATCAACAAGGTACCGTTACGAGCTGCCTCAATCGCCTCTCCCAGTGACGCAGGCGTCAGTGAAACACCTGCGCGTTTTTCGAAAGGTTCGGTCGGGCGCGACAGGAGGTGGATCACGTGCGCAACCTTGGAAATACCAGTGCCCGGCGCACCGGTGATCAGCACGTCGGTATTGGCCCGCGCCGCCGCCCTGACCCGATCCCGCAGACCCTGCGCCTGTGCCGAGGTACCAAACAGCATGCGTTCCGCGACGTCGTCACTGTTCAATTCCCGACGCAGTCGCCGGTTCTCCAAAACCAGCGCACGGGTCTTGAGCGCCGTGGCAACCACCCCCAAAAGATCCTTTGGGGGGCAGGGTTTCTCGAGAAAGCTGAACGCGCCCTCCGACATGCCCCGCACGGCCATCGGGATATCCCCCTCACCGGTCAGCAGGATCACCGGCAGATCAGGATCCACCTCGCGCGCATGGGCCAGCAAGGCGAACCCATCCTTGCCCGGCATCCGGATATCCGAGATCACGACGCCATCAAACTGCGCGCTGATATGATCCTTGGCCTCGATGAAGCTGGCCGCGGTGGTGACATCGTGATCGGCCAGCATCAGGGTCTGGCCCAACGCCTCGCGCACGGATCGATCATCATCCACCAACAACACGCCATTGGTCATGCCGCCACCTCCTGCTTCGAAGCCGCGGCCAGTTCGACGTTGAACACCGCGCCGCCCTCGGGATGATTGCGTCCGCTGATCGCGCCACCAAAGCTTTGCACCAGCCCGTAGGAAATCGACAGGCCCAGGCCCATACCTTCGGACTGTCCGACCTCTTTAGTGGTGTAGAACGGATCAAAAATCTTGTCCGGATCATCCAGTCCCGGTCCGGTATCGCGCACGGCAACGCAAACGGTGCCGTCGTTCTCGGTGACAGAGATTTGCACCTTTTTGTCGGCTCGACCTGCCATGGCGTCAATCGCATTGGTCACAAGGTTCATGATCACCTGTTGAAGGCGCACTTCCCCACCCTGCACATAGACCGGCGCAGTTGGAGTCTGATACTCCACGCTTACCGCTTCCGAACGGACGCGCGGTGCTGTCAGTTCCAGAACAGCCTCGATCACCGACACAATGTCCACCCGCGTCATGGGCTCATGCTCTTGCCGGGCAAAGGCGCGCAGGTTCTTGATGATCCGCCCCATGCGGCGGGACAGCTCGGCAATGCGGCCCAGATTGGTGCGCACCTGATCCGGCTTGTCCTTGTCCAAAAACAGCTGTGCATTCTCCGAGAAAGACTGGATCGCCGTCAGCGGTTGATTCAATTCATGGCTGATCCCGGCCGACATCTGACCCAACGCCGACAATTTACCGGCTTGCACAAGGTCGGCTTGCGCCCGGCGCAGGGCGGCTTCGGCCTCTTCCCGTTCGCCGATTTCCTGACGCAGATGGGTGTTGGCTTGGGTCAGTTCCTGCGTGCGTTCCGACACCCGCGCCTCAAGCCGAGCATTAGCCAAGGCAAGCGTACGCCGCCGCTCTGTGGCCAGAAACAGGAACGCCCCGAAGGCCAGACACAGGGCCGCCGTCACCGCGGCCTGCAACCCCGCAATCCGTTCCGCAGGCGCGGTGCTGATCAACGCGTGACCCGTCATGCCGATGATGGGCAACGGCAGAGTGCTGTAAACCGCGCGCTCCGGGAAATACCGGTTTTCGTCCAGCGACCACAACGGAATGTCCCGCAACGTCCAGTGGTGTTCAGGCCCAAACCCGTCGCCCTGCCCCTCCGGGTCGAAGGCGCGGAACAGCAGTTCCGACCGGTTGGTGACAAAAATGGTGCCCGCCTCGTCAGTAAACAACACCACCTGCGGGACGCTGCGCCAATCGGATTCCTCGACCGCTTCCATATCGACGCGCACGGCCAACGCACCCGCCACCCGGTCGTCTACAAGTACCGGAGACATGAAGGTGAAATAGCGCAGCGCCTGATTGGCGACTTTGCCGTGACTGAACCCCAACGCGCCGGTCATGGCGCGGGCCAGGGCCTGTGCATCGCTGCCCCGACGCGCCGCCTCGTCGCCCGCTGAACTGGCAATGCGGGTGCCATCCGGCGCGACAAACGCAATCTCAAGCGCACCGCTCAGGTCGGCAGTGGCGCGCAGTAGACTCTCGATAGCTTCGGGCGATCCGTCCCCGTCTGCCAATGTACGAATGTCCGGATGGTCACCCAGCACGACAGCCATCAGCCGATATCGGCTCAGTTGCCCCACCAGTCGATCCGACGCAGAACTCAGTACCGCATCGCCCTGTTCGGCCACCTGAACCACGGCTGCACGATACCCCACCCACCAGACCCCGGCGGTGAAAATCGCGACAGCGGCCAGAAAGGCCAGTATGACTTGGACCCGGTGCATGACTGTTCCCCTTGGCCCCAGACTACGTCGCCTTGGAAACGGTGGCAATTGCGCGGGCCATACCCGAAATCCCTTGCCCTTTCGGCCCACAGCCGCCATCATATTCAATAAATCGAATTTAATGCCGGGGGGAGATATACAGATGAACAGACGTCATGTTCTGGCGGGGCTGGGGGCCAGCGCGATTGCCCCGATGATCAGCGGGCCTGCTTTCGCCAATGTCACCCTGGGCGAGATCACGGTGACCTCGGTCAGCGATGGCAATCTTATCCTGCCCGGCGATTTCGCCTTTGGCGGCCTGCCGCAAGAGGACCTTGCCCCGATCCTCAACGATCACAACATTCTGCGCGATCAGATCACCCCGCCCTGCAACGTCACGCTGATGCAGGATGGCACCCGCACCGTTCTGTTTGATGCGGGCTCCGGCACCGGGTTCATGGACAGCGCCGGACAGCTGGTCGACACGTTGGACGGGCTGGGCATTGCGCCCGAAGACATCACCCATGTGGTGCTGACCCATGGCCATCCCGACCACCTTTGGGGCGTGCTGGATGATTTCGATGATCCGATGTTTGCAGAGGCCGAGTATTTGATCGGCCAGACCGAATGGGACTATTGGACAGACCCCGACACGATCAACACAATCGGTAACGACCGCGCCTCGTTCGCTGTGGGTGCGGCCCGTCGGCTTGAGGCGATTGCCGAGCGGATGAGTTTCATCAAAGACGGGCAAGAGGTGCTGCCAGGTGTCATGACCCATGCCAGTTTTGGCCACACACCGGGACATATGTCCTTTGAAATCCGATCAGGGTCGGACGCGCTTCTGGTGGTCGGCGATGCCATCGTCAACGGGCATGTCGCATTTGTGCGCCCCGACTGGCCCAGCGGGTCGGATCAAGACGCCGAGACCGGGATCGCCACGCGCCAACGCCTTTTGGACATGCTTGCCACCGACCAGACGCAGATCATCGGGTTCCACCTGCCGAATGGCGGGCTGGGTCGGGTCGAGCGCGCCGATGGAGCCTATCGTTTTGTGGAAGGAGCCTAAGATGATCCGCACCAGCCTGATTGCCATATTGCTCACACCCGGGGCCGCGCTGGCCCATGAGGATATCGCCGACAAATATCCCGACTCCATGCTTTACAACAAACCCGTCGAGGTGATCCCGCATATCTGGTCGGCCATCGGCGCCACTGCCCCGCCGACCTATGAAAACGCGGGCCATAACAACAACCTTAGCTTCATCATCACCGGCGACGGCGTGGTGGTGGTCAATGGCGGTGCGGCCTACGGGCTGGCCAAGGCGCTGCATGACGAGATCAGGGCGATCACCGATCAGCCCGTCAAACTGGTCCTGAACGAAAATGGTCAGGGCCACGCGATGCTGGGCAATTCCTATTGGTCCCAACAGGGCGTGCCCATCGTGGCCCATGAAGAGGCCGCGGCGGAATTCGAGGAATATGGCGGCTCGATCCTGTCGGGGATGGAACGCTATAACCGCGACAAGGCCGAAGGCACCACGGTGCAGGGACCGACCGAAACCTTCGCGGATGAATACATCATCGAAATGGGCGATTTCCGGATCGAGGCCCTCTATCTTGGCCCTGCGCACAGCCCCGGCGATATCGTGGTCTGGCTGCCCGAGCAGAGTCTGGTGATCTCGGGCGATATGGCATTTCACGAACGGATGTTACCGATTTTCGAGCATACCTACACGGCAGACTGGGTCGAGACCTGGGAAAACGAATTCGAAGCCCTGAACGCCACCTACGTCATTCCGGGTCATGGCCATCCGACCAATATGGATCAAGTGCGGCGGTACACGTATGACTATCTGGTCTACCTGCGCGGTAAGGTGGGCGAGCATCTGGAGAATGGCGGCGATCTGGCCGATGCCTACTATGTCGATCAATCACCCTATGCTCATTTGGACACATTTGAGGAACTGGCCACGAAAAACGCCGGCCGCGTTTACGAGCAGATGGAGTTTGAATGATGGGTCAGGCCAGCGCCTGACCATGCGCAGCATCAAACCTGCTGAGCACAACATGGGTTAACATCGCGCCGATCCACATGAAGAACACCGCCACCCAGGCGGTCAGCGAAAACACCGCGCCACCTGACATGCCCGCGCCAACGGCACAGCCTCCGGCTAGCATGCTGCCAAACCCCATCAGGGTTGCTCCAATCAGATAGCGTTCCATTGGAGTGTCAGGGCCAAAGCGTTGAATTTGGAATTCGCGCGTCAGAAGGGCAGTCACCGCCGCGCCGATAAACACGCCGGGCACCAGCCCCACGCCAAAACCAAGTGGCAGGTTGGGGCTGTTGACCAAGCCCATCAATGTATCCGCCGAAGGCCCTGTAAAGGTAACCGAGGAAATCGCGACCACCTCGAACGAGGTATGGGCGATCTGGTAGGTCAGCATCCAACCCAGAGCAACGGCCAGCCCGACCACCGCACCTGCGATGATCTGGGTCACCGGAACTCCACGCGAAATTGCAAGCCAGAGGCCAATGCCAATACCAACCGCAAAGATGATTGCCGCCGTGCCATGCCCCACGCTGATCAGCGCCAGAATATCGCGCGCTTCACCACCGTTGACTGTCCAGAAGCTGCCAATCCCTTCACGCGCGGGAGACAGCACACCGCGCAACGCCGATTGTGCCACAAGGGTCAGAACCAGCCCGCTGACCACTGCGCGCAGATTGCCCGTGGCCGACAGGATCAGCAATCGGCTGGCGCAGCCCCGCGCCAGGATCATGCCGCAGCCAAACATCAACCCGCCGATGATCGCGCCTGACAGGCTGCCGATCGCGGAGAGCTGACGGCTTTCCGTGACATCCAGTATCTCCAGCGCAATTGCGGCCTGCACGACGGCCACGCCGGTACAAAAGGCAATCAGCCAGATCGACAGGCGCGGGCCGAACTGGCGGCCGGACACCTCGACCGAGGCTGCGCGCAGACAGAACCGGGAATGCTGTGCAGCAGCGCCAAAGATCAGACCCACAAGCGCCCCGGCCATCATCAGGACGGCCCCGTCGCCATAGGTGTCAATCAGTGTCTCGATCATTCTGGCCGCCTTTCAACGCCACGGCACCGGGGCTATCACGCCCTCATTCCGGACACCTTGATATCCGTCAAGAAAAGCGGATCGCTCTATTCCAGCGCCTCTTGTACGATCTCATCCAACATGGCCTGAACCTCTTGCATTGGGCCCTCCGGATAGGTGCGATACCCGATCATCACCGCGCCGTCCTGATCGGCAACAAAGATACCATAGGGGCAATGGGCGATGTTCATGATGTCCGCTTCCATGACCTTGCGCGACAGACTGGCCGAGCAGAACAGGAAGATGTCCGCCTCGTTAAACAACTCAACCTCGCTGCCCACATCAGCTGCGGTCCGGGACAGCATTTCGCCAGTGTGACTGACGTAATCGATCACCAGCCCCTTGCCGACGATCGCACTTTCGACGGCAAAAGCTGCATCCTCAAAGCTGCCTTCAAACGGATAGATCACCGCCTGATCCGCTGCCATGGCAGGCAGGGCAAATGTGCAAAGGGCGGCTGTAAGAAATAGATTCTTCATAGGCTTAACTCCTCCTGATCCGAAGTATGCAGGGATGCGATGCGCGGGCCTTGATACAAGTCAGGCCCGCACCGTTTTTTTAGCCGAACATGTCCGACGTGATACCCGCATACCAACCCAGCGATTCCTCGTAAGTGGCCTTGCGAGTGGCCGCGTCCTCGCCGGTTTCCGAGATGAAGCCGTCGACCTTGGCGATCTTTTCTTCCGTAGGCTCGTAAGTGGCACCGACTTTGACACCGTTATCCGTGTCGATCAGCGACCAACAGGTGTTCGAGAACTTGCCTGGGAACACTTTCGATCCGGTCAGTGCGCCGCGCACGGCATTGGCACAGACCTTGGCCTGTGAATTGGCCGAAAACCCGGATTTCGGCATATCGCCCTGCTGGCTGGCATCGCCCAGAACATAGACATCCGGATCGGCCTTGGTGCTCATGTCCACGGCATTGACCGGAGCCCAGTTGCCATCGGTGACGCCCGCCAATTCGGCAATACGACCGGCCTTTTGCGCCGGGATGACATTGCAGGCATCGACCTTGATCTCTTCGCCATCAATTGTGACGGTCATCGCGGCGGGATCAACCGAGACATTGCCACCGCCGAAATCTTCACCGATCCAGTCGATCATACCGGCATAAAGATCGCCCCAGCCTTCCTGAAACAGACCCATCTTCGAGAATTTCGGCTTGGGATCGGCAATGATGATCTTGGCGGTCGGATTGGCTTTCTTCAGCACATGGGCGACCATCGAAACCCGCTCATACGGGCCCGGGGGGCAACGGTAGGGATTAGGCGGGGCCACCATGGCATAAGTTCCGCCTTCAGGCATCGCCATGATCTGTGCCTTCAGCAAGGTCGCTTGTGTGCCGCCCTTGTACGCATGGGGCATCATATCCTGATCGGCCATGCTCCACCCCGGGACCGAGTCTTCGATGAAATCAATGCCGGGGCTCAGGATCAACTTGTCATAGGGCAGGCTGCCACCGCCGGCGAGTGTGACCATCTTGGAATCACGGTCCACGCCAATCGCCCAGTCGTGCACAACATTCACGCCAAATTCGGCGGCCAGTGTGCCGTAATTGTGGCCCAGGTCATCCATCTCCTGGAACCCACCGATATAGAGGTTGGAAAAGAAGCAAGTGAAATAGGTGCGCGTGGGTTCGACCAGCGTCACGTCAATCGCACCCTCGCTGTCCTTGGCAATGTAACGCGCGGCGGTGGCGCCACCGGCCCCGCCCCCGATCACAACCACTTTGGATTTACCGTGACTGTCCGCCAGAACGGCGGGCGCGGACAAGCTAGCCGCAGCAGCCGCGCCCGTTCCGATAAAGGTACGTCTGTTCAGTTTCATAGTCGTCCTCCCTGAAATGCGCTGTTAGTTAAGCGTTTTGAAGTAGGCCGCCAGCGCCGCGATCTCTTCATTATTCAAACGGCCCGCCATCATCTGCATCACAGGGTGGGGCCGCAATTTGGACTTATAAGCATGCATGGCAATCACGAAATCTTCTTCCGGCCAAAGCGTAATCGACGGAATGCCCTCGGCGCTGCCATCCGCCTGATGACAGGTCAGGCATTCAGTCGCCAAGTATTCACCATATTCCGGGTCACCTTCCAGCGCCAGAATAGCCGGATCAAGATTGTGATCCGTCGCAAGCGCGGTCGGTTCCGCCTCGGGGATGTCCGCCGGATTGTCGGAATAAATGCGTAAGTAAGCCATCAGATCGGCGCGTTCTTGCGGATCTTCGAGACCATCAAAGCTCATCCGGGTCTTCGATACCAAGGCGCGAGGATTCTCGATGTAGGCGTCGAGGGTCGTAATGGTCCAAATCAGACCATCTATGCCCGCACGCTGCATCGATTCCGAATAGACAAACCCTTCATGTGCACCCGCCTCACGGCCGAAGATACCGTTCAGATGGGGGCCAATTCCGTCAATCGCGCCTTTCCCAACCTGGTGACAGCCCGAGCAATACGTGAACACTTCGCGCCCCGCTTCGGGATCGCCCAAGGCCTCGGCCCGCGCAGCGCCAGCGGCCAGACCGAGGGCAAGAACCAAACCGAGGAAGGCGTGCAGATACCTCACAGATCAGTCACCATAGCTGGAAAGATACGCAATGATCGCTGACAGGTCTTCGTCTTTCTTCAGGCCCGCAAAGCTCATCTTAGTGCCCTTCATGAAATCGCGGGGTTTAGCGAGGAAGGCGGTCAGGCTTTCTTCGTCCCAGACCAACCCGTCCTCGGCCATTTGGGTCAGAACCTTGGAGTATTTGAACCCCTCTACGCCGCCTGCCGCACCACCTACAATCCCAGTCAGTATTGGACCGACCTTGTTGGTCGCATCTTCACCAATCTGATGGCAGGCTTTGCATTTCTTGAACACCTTCTCACCCGCCGCGATCAGTTCGGCGTCCAATGCCGCGACCGCTGGTTCCTCCTCCGCGACAGCCGCCACCTCAACCACGTCTTCTGTAGCCGCAGGTTCAGCGGCCGAAGCTTCTTCCTCGGGCGTCACATCCAGAACCATCGCGCGCATGGTGATCTCGACACTGTCTTTGCAGTTCTCCATGCAGGGCTCTGCGTTCCAGAAATGGCTTTCGGCCTCAAGCCGGTCATCGACGATGAACCCCTCGGCATTGGGCAGAACCACATCGGTGAAGTTTTCATTCGACAGAACAAAATCTTCATCCACCAGATCGTTGGAATAGAGGATATAGGCGACAATCGCATAGACCTCGTCAGTCTCCAGCGTCTGTGCGCCGCCAAAGGGCATCGACCGGTTCACGTAATCCCACGTAGTCGACAGATGCGGCCAGTAGGACCCAACGGTTTTCACCGGGTCCTTATCGGCCAGCGTGTCATCACCCCCGGCCAACTTGGGCCAGTTATCGACACCCTCGGCAAACTCGCCATGGCAGATCGCACAGCTATCCGAGAACAACTCTTCCCCGGTCAGAACATCACCCGAGCCAGCGGGTAAGCCCGTGCCATCCGGGCGGACCTCCAGATCCCACGCCGCGATCTCTTCCGGCAGGGCAGCGCGGCCAAGGCCGAATTTCCCGGCAAGGGCGGGCGTTGTGCACAGCGCCAGCGACAGGGTGATGGCAGTGGCCTTAAGATACTTCGACATTTTCGGCCTCCCCGGTCTCGCGTACCCACCAGGTTTGAATGCAATTGTTGTGATAGATCGAGTTTTCGCCCCGCACCTCGCGCAGCTGCGCCTTGGTGGGCTGGACATAACCGGTGTCATCCATGGCCCGTGATTGCAGCAACATCTCTTCGCCATTCCACTCGGTATCCAGATAGAAGCGTGTCAGCGCCATCTTCTCTCCGGGCTTGGCAAGCCGCGCGGTTTCCCATGTCTTGCCGCCATCCTTTGACACATCAACGCGGGTGATTGCGCCACGTCCGGACCAGGCCAAACCAGTGATCACCAGCGGGCCGTGCCCGTGGGCAATCGGTGCTTGCGGGCTGGGCGAGGTGACAACCGATTTGGCATCCATCGCCCAGGTCCATTTGCGCGCGATCCCGTCTTCCAGAACGTCGGTGTATTTGCTGGTCTCTTCACGGCTTTCCACCGGGCCATCCATCACCTCGATCCGGCGCAGCCATTTGACCCACATGTTGCCTTCCCAACCCGGCACGACCAGGCGCACCGGGTATCCGTGCTCTTTACGCAAAGCCTCGCCATTGGCCTTGAACGCGACAAGCACATCGTCCAGCGCCTTTTCCATTGGGATTGAACGGCCATTTGAGGACGCATCAGCCCCCTCGACATAGACCCATGTGCCCGCCGTGTCGTAGCCGGCCTCTTCCAGCAGGGTGCGCAGAGGGATCCCAGTATATTCCATGTTGTGAATCATGCCATGGGTGAACTGTGCCCCGTTCAGCTGCGCACCAGCCCATTCCATCCCGGTATTGGCCGCGCATTCGCAGAAATAAACGTGGTTCTCACGTGGGAACCGTTCCAGATCCTCATAAGTAAACACCAGAGGGGTCTCGACCATACCGTTTATCATCAGGCGATAATCGGCCTTGGCCAACTCAATCGCGCCCGAATGGTGCCGCTCAAACGCACAGCCCTGTGGTGTGATCGTGCCGTCCAGCGCGTGGATCGGTGTGAAGTTGATCGAACTGATCGTATCGGCGGTCAGCCACTCGACATTGCGGCGGACCACATCACTTTCAAACTCGATTGGCAGGCCATAAGGCGTTGCATCCACGCCATCGCCCAGCCCGCTGGCCCATTCCTGCACCTCGGTGATCAGCGGGTCGGGGGTGGCCGCCTTGGCGCTGCCTGCGGCCATCGCCCCTGCGGCCATCGCCGCGCTACCGCGCAGAAACGCACGGCGGGAGGTGGGTTTGCGTGTGAAGCTCTCTGACATTGAGATATCTCCTTCTCGCGAAAATTTACGCGCCGATCACTTCGACGCTGGTATTGGGATCAAGGGTGATGGTGCCTTGCTGACTGATATGGTTTTCGACCACATCCCAGATCATCGGCCCTTCGGTGTCTTCATTGACGGATGCCCATCCGGCGACAACATACGACCTTGAAGGATCGATCCCTTCTCCGGTTTTCAGCAGGGTCATATCGCTGATCCGTTCGCCCTGCGGCTTGGTGACGTCGATGCGATAGCCCATGCCGCCGATCCGCACCATGTCACCACCTTGTTGGTAATAAGGGTCCGGGTTGAAGATGTTATCGGCCACATCCTCCATGACGACCTTCAGAAACTCGCCAGTCATTTCCGTACGATAGGCCTCGCCATAGGTCATCGAGGTGACGTTCCAGATATCTTCGCGGGTGATGTCCTGACCGGGCAGGATACTTGGCCCCCAGCGTACACCGGGCGACAGGGCGATATCCGCCTCACGCTCGGATATCAGCGCATCACAGATCAGATCATCCCACGAACCGTTAAAATTGCCGCGCCGGTACAACATCGTATCGGTCTGCCCGATCACCTCGGTCAGCTTATCCTCATAAGGCGCGCGCTGTTCATCAATCAACGCGGCCACATCGGCGTCCGGCGTGATCACATCCGAGAAGATCGGGATCAGCTTGTGACGGAAGCCCAGCATCTGGCCATTGCGCACATCCAGATCAACGCGACTTACGAATTTGCCGTTCGAGCCCGAGGCAACGATCAGCGTCTCTCCGATCAGAACCGGTTCAGGCAGCGCATCGTGGGTATGGCCCGACAGGATCACGTCGATGCCGGTCACGATCCCGGCCATCTTCTTGTCGACGTCAAAACCGTTATGGCTGAGCACCACAACCAGCTCGGCGCCTTGGCCACGCACCTCGTCGACCATTTCCTGCATCCGCTCGTCGCGAATGCCGAAAGAGTATTCGGGGAACATCCAGCCCGGATTGGCGATGGGCATATAGGGGAAGGCCTGACCAATCACCGCCACTTTCACGCCACCACGTTCAAAGAACTGATAGGGTGGGAACATCTCGGCAGGTTCGTCCCATTCGGCGTCAAAAATGTTCTGACCAAGGGCGGCGAAGGGCAAGCTCTCGACAATCTCATGCACACGGTCGCTGCCCAGCGTGAACTCCCAATGGAAGGTCATCGCGTCGGGCTTGAGCGCGTTCATCACGTTGACCATATCCTGGCCTTCGGTGTGATAGCAGGTGTAGCTGCCGTGCCAGGTGTCGCCTCCATCCAGCAGCAAGGCATCGGGGCGGTCGGCGCGGATCGAATTGATCACGGTGGCCACACGGTCAAGACCCCCAACCCGGCCATAGCCCTCGGCCAGTGCCGAGAAATCATTGTGGGTCAGCGCGTAATGCGACGGGCTGCCATCCTCGATGCCATAGGCCTTGCGGAAATCCGCACCGGTGATGTGCGGCACAGCCCCGCGATTGTCGCCCACGCCGATATTGATCGACGGTTCACGGAAATAGATCGGCTTCATCTGCGCATGGATATCCGTCACATGGATCAGAGAGATATTTCCGAAACTCTCAAACTCCAACAACTGATCCTGCGTCAGGGCCTGCTGCGCGGCCAAGCGGCCCCATTGCCCATAGCTGGACGCCCCAAGGATGGCGCTGGCGGCCATGCTGGTCTGAAGAAAATCGCGGCGCGAGATCATGTAGGGGCCTCTTTCTTATATGCCGTTTCTTGAATGTTTCTAGGTAGAGAAAACCCCGCCCCGGAAAACCCGGAGCGGGGCAGACCTTAGTTACGGATCGACGGGCCTTCGACCGACAGACCGTTGCCGCGCGAGGCGACATAAAGCTCAAGCGCGATAAACTCGGGGCTGCCGGGTTTGTACGTCTCGGCGCGGGTATCGCGCACACACCCCTTAAAGCGTGCATGCACCGCGTTCAGCTTGGTGTTTTTCAGACGATACACGGGGAAGCCGTTGATCTGACCCTGGCTGAGGTGATCCGCGCGGATCATCATGCCATAGCTATCTTCGTGGCAGTTGGCACAGCTGAGTTCCAGCTGACCGGTGCGGGTATAGTAAAGTTCCTTGCCCGCCTCCCATGTCGATTGCGCGGGGCCGTCAATAGCCACGTTGATCGGCAAACCACGCGAGACCGAGGCGATCAGTGCAGTCATATTGACCATATCACCGCCGGTGTACTTCCACTTTTCAGCGCCCATGCGGTTTTCGCGGCAATCGTTGATTTGCATCTCAACGGTGCGCACTTCGCCCGCGGCCTCGTTCCACTTCGGGTACGTGGCGCGAACACCAACCATGCTGTCCTCGGCGGCCTCGTGACAGGACGCGCAGGACTTACCCTCGGTCCCATCCACCGTCTCCCAGGCGTCCATCGCCTGTTCGACAAAGATCATGCCGGGGTTGTCGAAGTCATCTTCCTGCATGCGGCGGGTTTCCTCGCCACGGAAATGCCAACCCGAATAGATCGTCTCGACCGCATCCGCCATGTGGGCAGGCGCGGTCGTGGTCGTAACCATTTCAACCTCTTCATTCAGCGTCAGCGTATCATCCACCGGGCCGGCAAAAGCCGCGCCAAAGGCAATGACGGATGCTACGGCGGTACTGGCGACAAGTCTTTTTGTTATATTCATTTGTATCCCTCCCTACGTTGCCAGAATTCAGCCGACGCTGATCGACTTGGCGGTCTCGTAGACCGACCCGTCATCGTCATACCAAGTGAACTTGAACTCACCGGCTTCGGGCACGGTGGCCTCGAATTCGAAATACGGGTTGGTCGAGATCGCCGGTTCCATCGTAACATCAATCACGTTCTCACCGTTAAAGTCACAGGTGAAGCGATTGATGATCGAACGCGGGATCAGATTGCCCTCTTTGTCCTTGCGCTGGCCTGATTCCATCTTGTGGCTGATCAGGGTTTTCAGCGTAACGGCTTCGCCTGCGGCTGCCGTTTTCGGAACTTTGACGCGGGGTTTTACACCTTTTGCCATCTTGAATTCTCCTTATGCCTTAGCCGCCGCAGCCGCCGATTGTTACTTTGACGGTGGCCGATGCCTTCGCGAACGAACCGTCTTCCATCTTGGCAACAGCAAGAATTTCCTGCGTCTGTGCCAGGCGAATGCGGGTCGAGGCGCTGCGTGACGCCGACAGCGGCCCAAACTTGAACGTCGCCACCGGCGGGGTCGGGTTGCCAAGTGCCAGCACCATGATCTCGGCAGCACCTTCGGCGCTGACTTCGATCGGAACGGTGTTGCCGTTCTCAGCAATTTCCGGGGCGTTCAGCGTCACACCGCCATCAGCGATATCTGCACCACCGGTAAATGCCGCGATCTGCTCTTCGCCTGCCGCCATTGCCGTCACGGGCAAGCCCGCGATCACAACCGCACCGGCGCCCAAGGCGATGGCGTCTCTTCTGGTCAGTTTCATGTCAATTTCTCCTGATCTGTGCAGCCGGAGCCCACTTAATACTCTTTGAGCGTCACCAGGTAGGCGACCACGTCTTCGATTTGCTGAGCCGACAAGAGCGGGCCAAACGTGTCATCCGCGGCCTCGCCAGTATAGGCGTTGCCGGGGCGGATGAACCCTTCGGTCTTGTAGAACGAGGGCATCATCGTACCATCGAACATAATCTTGGCGTTGGCCACGATGCCGCGAAGCTCGGCTTCGCTCCAACGCTCACCAGCCCCATCAAGAGCCGGTCCGATTTCGCCGTGGAAGGGAATATCAGCAAGGTCAGTTACCGCATGGCAGGCCACGCAATTTCCAAGGGACTTGTTTCCGACAATCTCGCGGCCGCTGGCCACATCCCCGGGCGCACCGGAAAGAGATTGTTCTATCGCGCCTTCGTTGAAGGCGACATCAGTCGGGGCAATTTCTCCGGCTGAGACGGCAAATGCCGACACAGCAACGGTCACAATACTGGCGATGGCTAGCTTCATGCGTCCTCCCAAAACACATTCATATTTTTGTATATCATAGGATACGGAATCTGAACGAGGCAAGGATAAATTCGCATCTTTGAATTTGTCGGCCCGGATCCGACGGGTAAGTCCGTGATTATCAGTCGTAAGTTCCGTCACTTCGTTCCTGAATCATGCGGGCATGGTAGCGTTGAAAATCTTCGCCATTGTCCAACTCGTACCGCTTCTCAGCAACCCAGGTCAGCATATCCAGCGTTGTGCCCTTGCCAAAGGCCCCAGGCATCATCGCCACTGCTGCCTGCATCGCGGTCTGCCCTTCAGGAACATCTTCGGGCATAAACAACATCGAGGGTGTGAACAGCATGCCCCATTTGCGGGCAGCGTTCTTTTCGGTCAGCACCTCGCCGTCGAAATCGGTCACTTCGATGTCGCCATAAAGGTTCAGCTGCACGACAAAGAAATTCTCTTTCAGGTAAGTATTCAGCGGCTCGGTCGGGAACACCTCTTTGTGCATCTTGGTGCAATAAATACAGCCGCGTTGCTCAAAGATGATCATCAGGCGCTTGCCCTCGGCATTGGCCTCGGCCAGATCCTCGTTCAGATCCTTGAACGTGTCGCGCATCCAATCCGTCTTGTGCAGCCCGTCATCGCCCAGTTCGGCGGCCATCGCCGTCAGGGGCAGTATCAGAAGGGCCAAAATTCCCAATACCTGTCTCATATCTTTCCTCCTCTATCCGATCTGCTGAAAGACGGGGAACGCCTCCAGCATCCATTGCGCGATCACGTTGACACTGTCAGTGGCGATCAGCGCCGCAAAGACGATCAACAACAGCCCCATCGCCTTTTCAACCTTGGGCAGGTGGCGGCGAAACCGGGCCGCAAACCGCAGGAACGGCCCAATGAAAAGCGCGGCGATCATGAACGGTGTGGTCATGGCAAAACCAAAGACCAGCAACAGAACCAACCCGCGCATTGCTGTCGCTTCGGTGCTGGCGGTGAACACGACCGCCGTCAAAACGCCGCCGACACAGGGAGTCCAACCTGCGGCGAAAGCCAGCCCAACAACGTAAGCGCCCAGCACCGACATATTCGTCGTCTCACCCGCCTCGACCTGAAAGGCGCGGTTCAGGAAACCGATCCGAAGGATTCCCAAAAAATGCAAACCCATGAGGAACACGACGATGGCGGCGAACAGGCGAAACTCGGTCTGGTAGCTGCGAAAGGCCTGGCTCAGCCCAAAAGCCGCCGCACCAAGCAGAACGAACACCGTGATGATCCCCATCGAAAACATGACCGAGGCCAGAAAGGCACGCTGCCGCAAACCGGGGGCCAACGTGCCATCCTTGCTGATCTCGGACATCGACGCGCCCGCCATGTAGCTGAGGTAGAAGGGCACAATCGGCAACACGCAGGGCGAGAAAAAAACGATCAAACCGCCCAGAAAAGCGCTGAAAAAAGAGACATCAAACATCACAGCGCCCTCTGCCCGGTTGATCCGGATTCATATTCAAACTATTATATATGAAACCAATTCGTCAAACGGTAACCTGATGCGATTCCTGACCCAAGCCTTCTCGACAGCATTGGCCCTGATCGTCTCGGCCACAGCAGCCTTGGCCGCAGAACTGGTCATGGTCGAGCAGGATGGTTGTCACTGGTGCGACAAATGGAACGCGGAAATCGGCGAGATTTACCCAAAGACAGAGGAAAGCGAACGCGCCCCATTGCGTCGGGTCAATCTGCGCGCGCTACCGGATGATATCACCTTTATCTCGCGTCCGATCTATACGCCGACCTTCGTGCTGGTTGAGGAGGGTCGGGAGCTGGGCCGGCTTGAAGGTTATCCGGGGGCTGACTTCTTCTGGCCGATGCTGGACGCGCTGCTGGATCAGCATCTGATCACCAAACCTCTTCCCTCTGCGGCCGTTGAACCGGCCCCAGATACCACGACACCAAAGCTATGACACTGGATTTCAAAGCAACACATCCGCGTCATAATTCCCACGGTGCATTGCTTTTGGCGCTCAAGAGGCGTTTATCAGAACTGCAAACCTTCACGACCCAGGCTGTCTACTGATGAGCTTACCTGTCATCACGCCCCATATGGAAAAGTCGGAAATCGACGCGATGATGAAAAACGCGTGCGATGCCTCGAACTTTCTCAAGGCGATCAGCCACGAAGGGCGGTTGATGATCCTGTGCCACCTCTCCACGGGTGAAAAGTCAGTAACTGAGTTGGAGGAACTGCTCTCGGCCCGCCAGGCCGCGGTGTCCCAACAGTTGTCCCGACTGCGCAGTGAAGGATTGGTTGCGCCAAGACGTGAAGGCAAGACGATCTATTATCGTTTGACAGACCAACGCGCGGTTCAGATACTTGAGGTGGTCTACGATCTCTTCTGCAAAAACTAGGCCGCGCGAACAGTATCTAGGGTGATCCAAAGTGTTGGAAGGCATCTCGGACGCAGCACTTGTTGCGCTGATCGGCTTTGGTGGCGGGCTGCTTCTTGGCCTGGCCGCGCGGATCGGCCGATTTTGTACGCTCGGCGCAATTGAAGACACGCTTTATCAGGGCAGTTCCATTCGCTTGCGCATGTGGGGTGTCGCCATTGGCGTGAGCGTCTTGGCGGTCTTTGCGCTCACCGCAGCGGGGCAGTTTGACCCCTCTCAAAGCATCTATCATCTGGCCCCGTGGTCACCCTTTGCCAGTATCTTTGGCGGGCTGCTGTTCGGCTATGGCATGTCGCTGGCAGGCACCTGCGGGTTTGGGGCCCTTGCGCGTTTGGGCGGGGGTGATCTGCGCTCGTTCGTGATCGTTCTGGTGATGGGAATCGCGGGATATGTCATGCTATCCGGCCCCTTGGCCGGTATGCGCGTCAGTGTTGTCGCTGCAACCGATCTGCAAAACGGCCCCGTGGCCTATTCCGATCTGCTGAGCCGCATCACCGGTTTGGCCCCCCCGGGCGCGGGCCTGCTGATCGGCGTCGGTATACTTGTGACTGCGCTGTGGTCCGCTCCATTCCTGACCAACAGGTCGGCGCTGTTCTGGGGCACCGTCGTTGGGTTAACGATCGTGTCGGGATGGATCGGCACACAGTGGGTCTCCCAACACGGCTTTGCAGCCCAACCCGTCTTGTCTCACACCTTCGCCGCCCCACTGGGGGAAACAACCCTGTTCCTGATGACGTCCAGCGGCGGCGGGTTAAGCTTTGGGGTGGGCTCGGTCTTTGGAGTATTGGCAGGGGCGTTTTGCGGCAGCCTGATAAAGGGGCACTTCCGCTGGGAGGCCTGCGAAGACCCGCGCGAATTGAAACGCCAAATCCTCGGCGCGGTCTGCATGGGCTTCGGCGCGGTGCTGGCCTTTGGCTGTACTATCGGTCAGGGCATCTCGGCTTTTTCGGTTCTGTCACTCAGTGCACCGATCACCTTCGCCGCAATCTTTGCCGGGGCCGCCCTTGGCTTGCGCCAGTTGATCACCGGATTCGCGTCATCCTGACGTGATGCGGACAAATGCTTGCGTGTCTTCATTCCTGCAATTGATTGCTTCAGAACCACGCCACCATCACAGTGTTTTGTGAGCGATTAATCGCATGCGTTACCTGGCCTTGTTTTGAACTCGCCTCTGCAGCCCTATATTTCAAGCTGAACAGAAGATCGCGCGTGTGACGCTGCTTATGCGTGAGACGCAGAAACCGACATTCGATTGGAGATTTTCAGATGAAGCCCAAACTGCTCACACGTCGTACTCTTCTTGCTTCGGGCAGCGCTGTCGCGGCGACTGGCTCTCTCGGTCTACTGACCCCTGCCCGCGCACAAACGCTCGCACCGACACCTTCAATGCGGGGTGGTGCCAACAACTACCGCCCGGGCGCGCCCATCGTGGATCGCATCGGTGGCGGGGGCTTCTGGATGTCAGGCACTGTGCGACGTGCAGGCGACGGCGCACCCCTTGCCGGTCAACGCATCCAGATCTGGGCACATACGACCGAAGGGCATGAACGTGACCCACAAAGCCATGGTGCCACGCTCACGGATGAGAACGGCGCCTTTCGGCTTGAGATGCCCCAGATTGTCCCTGCTTTTGGCCAACCCCATGGCCACCTTGCCTATGATGACGACGCGTTTGAGACGGTCTTCCTGCGCCCGGTGATGCCAAGCGCCAGCGATACAAGTCTTGAGGCGCATTTCGTCCTGCAACCGGTCTGACGACACTAGGGCAACGGATATGAGCCGAACACGCAAGATCCTTGTCTGGGCGGCCCTTTTTGTCGTTGTTGTCATCCCGCTTGCTCTTGCAGCAAATAGCCCACTATTGGCATGGCGCGAGCCTGTCTATATCGCGGCGGGGTTCGCTGGAATCATAGCGATGACCGTTATGCTGCTTCAGCCTTTGCTGGTGGCAGGATACCTGCCGGGAATCCCTGCCAACCGTGGACGACGCATCCACCGCGTCACCGGCAGCGTTCTCGTTCTTGCGATTCTCTTGCACGTCGCAGGCCTTTGGATCACCAGCCCGCCTGATGTTGTCGATGCCCTGCTTTTTGCGTCGCCAACCCCCTTCTCCGCATGGGGCGTTATCACGATGTGGGCCGTATTTGCGGCAGCCCTGCTGGCGACCCTGCGCCGCCGGCTGCGGCTGCGCTGGCGCACCTGGCGTTTTGGCCACATGAGTCTTGCCGCGATAACCGTAATAGGCACCGTCATCCACGCCGTGCAAATCGAAGGAACGATGGAGACTATCTCCAAGTTTTTACTCTGCGCGGCCCTGATTGCGGTGACGGCAAAGACTCTGTCTGACCTGAGCGGGTGGACCTTATTTAGACCTCGCCGTTGAGCGGTCTTTACACAACATGGCAACCCTCAATATCGGCGCACCGGATCGACGATATTGAACAACGGTTTTCCGGCCCGCCAGTTGCGCAGGTTCTCAAGGAACAACTCGAACGACTCACTGGCCCATTCCGCATACACGCTGGAACAATGGGGCGAGATGATCACGTTCTCCAGATCCCAGATCGGGCTGTCGGCAGGCAATGGCTCGGTCTTGAACACGTCCAGCGCAGCTGCCGCGATCGATCCGTTGCGCAATGCGTTGATCAGCGCATCAGCATCCACCACGCCCCCACGCGAAACATCAACCAAAATGGTGCTTTCCTTCATCGCCGCAAAGGCACGCGCATCCACCAAACCGCGTGTGCTGTCCAGCAAAGGCACCGAAAGCACCACAACATCCGCCTGCTCCCAAAGGTCCGGCAAATCGCCACTGGCGTGGACAGCATCGACGTTATCCATCGGCACCGGACGGCTGCGCGTGCCGATCACCTGCATGCCAAACGCTTTTGCGCGCGCTGCCACGGCCTGTCCGGTCTGACCCAGCCCAACGATCAGCATCGTCTTGCCTTTCACTGGGGTCATCGACCGGGTGCTGTCCCAGCGGCGGGCGTTTTGATCAGCCTGCAGCCCTGCGATATCCAGGGTAAAGTGAAGGGCCGCGCCAAAGGCATATTCCGCCATCATCCCCGCCGCGACGCCAGCCGAATTGGTAACGGTGACGTCGTCAGGGTTCCAAACCTCCAGGTGATCGACGCCCGAACCGCCCACCGCAATCCATTCGGGTCCTTCAGGGCCAAGCACAGCCTCGCTGGGATAGCCCACACGCCCAGCGAACGTGATCGAATAAAGCACATCAGGTCTGAACTCCGAAATCATCGTGCCTGCCGCGACGTAGCTGTCACAGCCCTTCACGCTGACGTCCGGCATCACCTCGGACAGGCGGGCGGCAAGCGGTGCGGGATCACGATCAAGGATCATCACGCGGGCAGGTTTGGTCATGAGCAGCCCTTTCCGGCACGTACAAGATCGGCCAGTTGAGAGAATTTTGTGTCCGGGTCCAGCAGCCCATCACGCATCGCCCAGATGGCACGGGCGCGGGCATCCGGCAAGGCATCGGCGCAGAAATTGAGGAATTTCTGTTCGACTTCACCATCACTCATCCACGCATCCGGCCCGCCCCGCGCATCCACGACACCCGATTGCAAAACGGTACCATCGGTCAGCGTCGCATCAACTTCCGAGCGGCGATAAAGCGGGAAATCGGCATTCATCGCATCCGTCGCGGTGACGTTGATCTTTGGGGTCAGCGCCGCAACCGCAGGATCGCGCAATCCATCGCCAGCGATATGACCCGGCGCGATCTGCCCGTATTGCAGCATCACCGATAACGCGAAATGCATCGAATACTGCGCCTGCGTGGTTGTTTCAGGCATCCCGGCAAACAACTGCGCCGCCTCGTCAAAGGTTCGCACATCGATGCGCGCAACCGTCTCTGGCGTCACCCGGCCGTCTTGGATCAACTCATGCAGCGCGTCGATTGCCGCATGACCCCACCGGCAACAGGGATAGGGTTTGATGTAATTCTCGGCCACTGTCCACCGCTGGCCCAGATCATCCCAATGGGCGGCGACCTCAGGCGCTTCGACGGTGATCGCCGGGGCACCGGTAAACCCTCGCATCGCCAGCAAGGCCGCATTGCAACCCACCAAGGCGCCCATACCCGAGCCATCATGCAACATGGTTGGGGTATTGATCTCGCGCATCATCTGGCTGCGGGGACCATGATATTCGGCAATGCCCAGTGCCTCGCGCAAGGTGACAGGATCACACCCTTCCAACCGGCAGCCCAACGCCGCCACGCCCAACGCATTCCACGCCCCGGATGTGTGGTAATCGCTAACCGTGGCGTGCAGGGATATCCCCGCCCGCGCCGCAACCTCATAGGACATCGCCAAGGCCGTCAGTGCCTGCCGGCCGGTCAAACCGGGGTGATGCTCGGCAAAGGCAAAAAGCGCGGGCACAACCGCACAGCCAATGTGGCCCTTGGTAGGGTTGTACCCGTCATGCCCGTCCAGATTGTCGATCTGCGTGGCCAACGCCCAGGCCGCACCCGGCAGGCTGACGCTGCGGCCATCAAACAACATATGGGCCGCGTTCGACGGCGACCCAGCCCCATGAAAATCCGCTGCGAAATCGCGGGCGATCTCGCCCACCTCAAGCATCGTGGCCCCCGCTGCAACGCCAAGCGTGTCGATCAACAGAGTCGCGCAGTGTCGCAACGCAGTCTCGGGAACGACGAGATCAGGATCCAGAGTAAATGCGGCAATCTCATCAAATTGCGGTGAAACAGTCTCTGTTTTCATTGTTCAGAGTCTCTCAAACAGTTGGCCAAAGCCAGGGGTCACATCAACGATTCCCAGCATTTGCAGCGCCTGAAACATCATCGCCTGATTGGACGTCACAACCGGCTTACCAAGCGCTTGTTCCAACCGCTCAATCACCTCAAGGCTGCGCATATCCGTGCAGGACAGAACCATCGCCTCGGCCTCTGGCGCATCGGCGCGCAGGCCCAGCGCGAAGACGTCGTCGGGCATCAGCGCCCCTTGCCCGTCATTGCTCAACTCCCCTTCGACATCCGCACGCGATACCGTCTCGAACCCTTCGTCGCCCAGAAACGCAATCGCGCGGTCATTCAGGCTGGCCACATAAGGCGAGGCAAAGCCGATCCTGCGCACGCCCAGCACCGTCAAAGCATGCACCAGCGCGCCCGCTGCGGTCACCGTCTGTGCGCCACTTTGAGTACGGATCGTCCCGGCCAGCTCGCGGTCAAACGCCGGGCCATGAGCCAATGTGGCCGAGGTACAGCCATACATCACCACGTCCGGTTTCACCCCCTGGATCATTCGCAAAGGCTCGGCCATATCGGACGCTCCAAGGGACGCCATCTGATCTTCATCCGGGATCTCATCTTCGTCATAGCCGCCGATCCGCGCGACATGCACCGACACCCCATCGGGGCGCATCATGGCAAGGTCCGGCTCAAGATTGCTGTTGGTAAAGGGCACAAAGACGCCGATGCGCGCACGCCCACGGGAAGACACAGTCATGAATAACCCTTTCTGCTGATCCAATCCTCGATCAAACTGGCGGCAAAATCCATGTCCTGCGCGACACTGACTGTCGCCCGCAGACACTCGGGCAAGCCTGCACCGCCTTGTGCGCGCAGAAAAACTCCCTCACTGCGCAGATGGGCGTCTAGCTCTGCAGCACTCTCAACCGAGGGGAACCGCATCAGCACGAAGTTGGTGAAACTGTCTGGCACAACCAGCCCAAGCGCCCGCATTCGTTGCGCAAACGCGTCTCTGATCCCGCTGCTAAGAGCACAGGTTCCTTGCATATAGGCCTGATCCCCCAGCGCGGCCAAGGCGGCCATCTGTCCGGGTGAGGCAACGTTATTGGGGTTCAGAAGTTTACGGATATGCCCCGCAATCTTGGTTGGAAACAGGCCCCAACCCACCCGCAACCCGGCAAGCCCATAGGCCTTGGAAAAGGTGCGCAAGACAATCGTGTCACCGCGCGCGACCTGATCAAACATCGGCTCGTTCAGATGATCCGCGAACTCGCCATAGGCCTCGTCAATCACCAACAGGACATCGCCCGGCAACCCATCGCGCAGGCGGATCAACTCGGATCGGGGCAACCGCGTGCCCGTGGGGTTACCGGGATTGGCGACAAAAACGATGCGAGTCTCTGGGGTCATTGCAGAGAGCAACGCATCGACATCGACGATCAGATTGTTCTCTTCTGCAGTATCAAACCGCGCGCCTGTCATCTGCGTGGCGACGCGGAAAAACGGATAGGCATGGGCGGGAGCAAGCGCGGCGCGGCCCGGTTCGAGATAGGCCCGTGCCAACGCCCAAATCAGATCAAGCGAGCCATTGCCGCATACAATCTGCGCGGGGTCAATTCCATGCAACGTGCCGATCCCTTGCCGCAGATCGCTCCAATCCGGGTCGGGGTAAAGATGCGGCGCATCCGCCGCCTGACGCAGTGCGTCGCTCACCATCGGGCTGGGTGCGCGCAGGCTTTCGTTTTGCGACAAGGACACCAACCGCTTGCCCTCGGGCGCGGACAAATCCGCCAGTTGGTAGGCCGCCATGGCCGCGACGTGGGGAACCGGGGGGATCATTCCTGCATCTCCGCCAGTTGCGCCGCATAATGTCTGCGTGCTGTGTCGTCACTGATCAAACCTTCGCTCAGATCGCGGTGAACCAACTCCGGTCGGCGCTGCTCAGCCGGGCCAAACCCACCGCCGCCTGGCGTTTCAAGAATGAGGGGCTTGTCCTTCGGCACACGCACAGTGCCTTTGCTGCCAAGATCAGCGCCATCATGGCCCACACGAATCCGCCCCCTGGCACCGGCACCGCCGCCATGACGGCCTTGGGCGGCAAAGGTGACACGTTCAACCGACAGGAAAGCCAGGAAATCATCCTCGCCCGCCGCAGCAATCTCGATATGTTGACCATGCCCACCCTGATATTTGCCCACACCGCCGCTATCCACACGCAGCTCGCGGCGGGTGATCAGAACCGGCGCGACCGCCTCGGTTGGTTCCACCTGACTGCCCCAGACCCCGCTGGGAAAGGCCGTGGCCGACAGCCCGTCCTTTTCAGGCCGCGCCCCGGTTCCACCGTTGAACACCAGCTCGAGCGCGAAGTGCTGGCCCCCGTCGCGGGCCGTTTCCGCCGTGTGGCGCAAAGGTACATCGTAAAGGCACGAGGCCCCTTCGGCGGGTACGCGATCCGGCAGGGCCTGAGACAGACAGCCATAGACCAAATCGGGCGTCATCTGCCCAATCGAATGACGCATAGCCACGGGCGCGGGCGGTTGTGCATTGAGGATACATCCCTTGGGGCCAATCACGCGAAACGGCTCAAGCGAACCGGCATTGTTCGGGATATCCGCCCCGATGATACAGCGCAGGGCAAACACCGAATAGGCCGTCGCATAGTTCAGCGGCACATTGATGCCCTTGGGCGAACAGGGCGAGGTACCGTCGTAATCCAGCAGCACATGGTCATCGGCCACAGTCAGCGTCGCTTTCAACGTAATCGGCGCATCATAGCCATCGACCTGTAATTCACTGCGGTAAACGCCCTTCGGCACCTCGGCAATCGCCTCGATCGTGCCGCGACGCGACGTCTCGATAATGTACTCGGCCAGCGGATCAAGATCGTCCAGGGCGAACTCTTCCATCATCCCGGCCAGCCGCGTTGCTCCGGTCTCGCAACAGGCAATCAGCGCATAGATATCGCCCTCATTCGCAATCGGTTCGCGCGAATTGACCCGCACGATCTCCATCAGAAAGGCGTTCAACTCACCCTGATCCACCAATTTACAAGGCGGAATCATCAACCCTTCGTCAAACACGTCCGACCCGTCCGGCCCCATGCCAAGACCCCCCAGATCGGCCAGATGCGAGGTGCAGGAGGTGAAGCCAATAACGCGATCCCTGAAGAACACCGGCTGCATCAGCAGAAAGTCGTTCAGATGCCCCGAGGCGAGCCAGGGATCGTTGGTCATGTAGATATCTCCCGGCAACATTTCTTGCGTCGGAAACCGTTCCATCAGGTTTTTCACCGCCTCAGCCATCGTGTTGATATGGCCCGGCGTACCGGTGACAGCCTGGGCCAGCATGCGACCATGGCGATCAAATACCCCGGCAGAAATATCGCCGCTTTCGCGGACAATCGGGCTGAACGCGGCGCGGATCAAAGCCTGCCCCTGCTCTTCCACCACAGCCAACAGGCGGTTCCACATCACTTGCAATCGGGTTTGGGAAATCGGGTTCATGCCTGCCCCTCCTGACGGTCCAGAATAATGTTGCCATCGCCATCCATCATGGCGGCGAAATCGGCGCTTACATAGGTTGTGGTTTGCGGCTCGACGATCAGGGCGGGACCGGTCAGGGTATCGCCCGGGCTTAACATGTTTCGGTCAAACACCGGCGCCTCGCGGCGTTGGCCCGTGACATCACACAGGATGCTGACCTGTCTCTGCGGTGTCGCCGCCTGACGCTTTGAGCCATCCACAATCTGCCCGGCAGGTTCTGCAGCCGAGGCCACACGCACCGACCAGTTCAGCACCTCGATCACCATGCCTGGCACGGCGCGGGAAAACTGATGAATATATTCCGCCTCAAACAGCTGACGCAACTGATCAAGGTCACCTTGTTCCAACGCGCGGTCCGGCAGGGTGATTTCAATCTCATGACCTTGCCCGTGATAGCGCATGAAGGCGGTGCGATGCCGGGTCAGCGCAGCGTCGGGCGCACCGGCGCGCACCACCTGTTCGGCCTCGCCTAGCATCGTATCGAAGAACGCATTCAAGCCGTCGACATCGAGCGTATCCAAAGTGGCATACCGGCTGCGCACGATTTCGAATGACACCGGAGCAAACAGGAACCCAACAGCCGAACCGACGCCTGGATCACGCGGGATCAGGATGCGTGACACACCGGCGCGCCGTGCCACACGGGTGGCATGCAAAGGTCCATTGCCGCCAAAGGCGATCATCGTGCGCCGGCCCAAATCCTTACCTGATTCCACCGCGTGCATCCGGCCCGCGCCTGCCATGCTTTCATCTACAATCTCACTGATCCCGGCGGCGGCCTCATCCGGGGTCAGGCCCGTCTTGGCCCCCACCGAGGCAGTAATCGCATTGGATGCTGCCAGTGTATCAATCTGCAGCCGCCCCTCGGCAAAGCTGGCCGGTTCGATCAACCCTTGCTGCACATCGGCATCCGTGACCGTGGCGTTCTGCCCACCCTTGCCAAAGGCGGCGGGCCCCGGCTCGCTGCCCGCGCTTTGCGGGCCGACCTGAATGCGCCCCAGCCGATCAATCGCCGCGATTGATCCACCCCCTGCGCCAATCTCTATCATCTCAAGCACCGGAATGCGCACGGGCATGCCGCTGCCCTTGATAAACCGCTCTGCGCGGGCGATTTCAAAACGGCGCGCGCTTTGAGGTTGGTAATTGTCGATCAAGCACAGCTTGGCCGTGGTGCCGCCCATATCGAACGACAGAACCTCTTTGGCCCCGGCCCGCTCAGCAATACGTGCGGCCAGAATGGCACCCCCGGCAGGACCGGATTCGACCAGTCGGATCGGCAGTGCAGCGGCGGTTTCGATGGTTGTCATCCCGCCGCCTGCCGTCATCATCAGAATCGGGCATTGCAAGCCTTCCGCAGCAAAACGACGGGCAAACTCGGCCAGATACTCGGACATCAGGGGCTGGATATAGGCATTTGCGATAGTCGTGCAGAGCCTGTCAAACTCGCGTGCCTCCGGGCTGACATCGCTGGAAATCGAGATCGACAGACCGGGCAAAGCCTTGACAATCAGATCGCGCAAACGCCGTTCATGGGCAGGGTTAGCGTAGCTGTGGATCAGACAGATTGCGACCGCCTCGGCCCCTGACGCACGCAGGTCGTCCACCAGCCGCCCCACCGCCGCTTCATCCAGCGGCGTCAGTTCAACGCCCAACGCATCCATCCGCCCCGCGATGGTGAAGCACCGCGCGCGCGGCACGATCAGATCGGGCTTTTCAATATTGATGTCATATTGGCTGTAACGGCGCTCATAGGCAATTTCCAGAATGTCGCGAAAGCCTTCGTTGGTGATGCTGGCCACCCGGGCGCCGCGCCGTTCGATCAGGGCGTTGGTCGCCAGGGTGGTGCCATGAATAAACCCTTCGATATCGCCCCAGGCCGCCTTGGCCGTCTGCAGCACGTGCTGCACGCCCTCCATCGCGCCGGTGGTTGGGTTTTGCGGAGTGGTTGGTGTTTTCGCCGTGGCGACAACAGCACCAGTGCCATCCACCAGAACAGTGTCGGTGAAGGTGCCACCAATATCGACAGCCACACGAAAGCCAGCGGTTTGAGCCATTTGGGTTTTCCAGAAAGTAAGAGGTGCAGGAACAGGACAACAGGATGCGCCACGCGCATATCAGGCGCGTCTAGATAACCAGATCGGTTCCGGTTGCGCGGCGGCCAATGCGCCGGTCTGTTGTCTGATGAGTCATCAACTCATGCCCTTGAACATCTCTGTCCCGACGCTGTGTCCGGTTCGGAATTTTGTCAAGAGCTTTGGTAAACCTGCCTCACGCGCCAGTTGACGGCGCAGGGGCGTCAAAAATCTGATCGGCGTGCTGATCCAGATAAATCCGCAGCCAGGGCGAGAAGAGGTCTGGCGCCCTACGGGTTTGCTGTGCCAACTCGTCCATGTCGATCCAGCGTGTGTCCATGACCTCATCGGGGTTTGGCACCACCGCGATACGCCGGGCCACGCGTGAGAGGTAGATATCGACCAATTCATGCTCGATAAGCCCACCCCCGACATCAGCGCGATAGGTCACCTGATCGCGGTGCGACAGGGTCAGGCCAGTGATCCCCAGTTCTTCATTCAAACGACGATGGGCGCAATCCTCGGGGGCCTCGCCCCATTTGGGATGGGTACAGCAGGTGTTCGCCCACAGGCCCGGCGTGTGATACTTGCCCAGCGCCCGGCGCTGGATCAGCACATCATTGTCACAGAGCACAAACACCGACACGGCCTTGTGCAACAGCCCGCGCCGATGTGCCTCAAGCTTTTCAACGGCAACCAGATCGCCGTCAATCCAGGTTGGAATCATATGCTGCATTCAGGCCTCACCCAAAAATCCCGGGCGCGTTACTCGCGTGGTCAGCCCGCGATATAGCCTTTTCAAACATGCACTCACAAGTCACATGAAGTGGTTTCACCGAACCAAGCGAAGTTTTGTCGTAAACGACACCGTTTGACGTTTTCAAGATATTGACTTTGAAACCACAGCGCGTCTGATCAAAGCAACCAACCGCCCAATTCGGAAGAGCCTTCGCGATGATCAAAGACAACCCGGCCCTTGTTGCGTCCATTCGCGACCGTTTTGCCCATGTGGACAGCTGCCCCTTTTCCGGCCCCCGCATCTTTTTCGAAAACGCCGGTGGCGCGCTGACATTGAAATCGGCAGTGGAAACCTCGGCCAAATTCGCCGCGATCCCGGACAATCAGGGGCGCGACAATATCGGAAGCCATGCTTTGGTGGATATAATCAATCGCGCCAAGGCGGATATGGCGGTGTTCATGAATGCCTCGTCCGGGCAATTCTTTGTGGGCGAAAGTGGGACCGAGTTGTTGTTTCGCATGATCCGCACGGCTTGTGTGAACGCGCCCAAGGATGCCAAGGTGATCGGGTCGTCCATCGAGCACCCCGCCAGCCGAAGCGCCGCGCGCCGTTGGGCGGGCATCGCCGGTTTGGATTACGTGAACGTGCCCCACGATGACGCTACCGGCATGGTGACGGCAGATCAGTATCGCGAATACCTGACCGCCGATGTGGCCGTCGCCACGATCCTGCATGCCTCGCCCGTGACTGGCATGGGCATGGACGTCACCGCAATTGCAGCCGCCATTCGCGAGGTGGCTCCTGACTGTTTCATCATCGTCGACGGCATTCAACATGCCGCGCATGGTCAGCTGGATATCGACAGCTACAACGTCGATGGCTATGCGATCTCGCCTTATAAAGTGTTCTCGCGGCACGGTTATGGCGTGGCGTGGATCTCCGACCGGCTGACCGCCCTACCCCATGACATGCTGATCGACGCCCCGGCAGAGGCTTGGGAATTTGGCACCCGCGACACCGGTGCCTATGCCACCATGTCGGATGTGGTCAGCTATTTCGACTGGCTGGGCGGAGAGGTCTCGGACGAGGTCGAGCCGCGCGCCCGGATCGAAGCGGCGGGTCGCGCGATCCACGCCTATGAACAGCACCTGACCACCGCGATGATCCACGGCACCGGCAACCTGCCGGGCCTTTCCGAGATGGAGCACGTGACCGTTCTGGCGGGTGAAGATAACCCGGCACGCGAGGGGCTTGTTTCAATCGTGGTAAAGGATATGCCTTCGGCCGATGTGGTGACCCGCCTGAACAATGAGGGCATCCGCGCCCATACCCGCAAGGCCGATCACTATAGCGGCAATGTGCTGAACCCGCTGGGCCTGTCGGATTGTATCCGTATCTCGATGTGCCATTACAATACCGAGGCCGAGGTGGCGAAACTGCTGGCGGTGATCAAAGAACTGGGTGGCTGAGCGGCACGATTTTGCCGGGCAAATGACCGGGGCTTGTTTTGACGCCCCGCCATCCCAACCTTGAGCCTCAGACGCCTATGGTTTTCCTGACTTTGCCAGACAGGGCCAATCAAAGTATAGGCAGGCCATTCCCCTGCGGCGTCGCTGCATCTATAGCCGGGGGATGAATAGGCTAACGAAGGGGCATCCCATGGCGAACCACCTCTATCAGAACGATCTGCCCGATGGGCTGGATCTGGGGCCTGTTGTGGCCATCGATTGCGAAACGATGGGTCTTAACCCGCATCGCGACCGTCTGTGCGTGGTGCAGATGTCAGGTGGGGATGGTGATGCGCATCTGGTACAGATCAGCAAGGGCCAGACCAGCGCCCCCAACCTGGCGGCGATGCTGGAAAACCCCGAGGTGCTGAAATTGTTTCATTTCGGACGCTTTGACATCGCGGCGATGTACAACGCTTTTGGGGCTCTGACCGCCCCCGTCTATTGCACCAAGATCGCCAGCAAACTGATCCGCACCTACACCGATCGCCACGGGCTGAAAAACCTGATTCAGGAATTGATCGGCACGGATATCTCGAAACATCAGCAATCCTCGGATTGGGGCGCGTCGGAACTGACACAGGACCAGCTGGACTATGCGGCCTCGGATGTACTCTATCTGCATCGCCTTCGGGACAAACTGAACATCCGGCTGGAACGGGAAGGGCGCACCGAGTTGGCCCAGGCCTGTTTCGATTTCCTGCCCACCCGCGCCAAGCTGGACCTGGCTGGCTGGCCCGACATTGATATCTTTGCGCACTAGATGACCTGGACCGGAGATTTCTACTCGCAGCTTGTGGCCTGGATGAAGATCATCCTGCCACTGGCCGCGCTTGGTCTTCTCTCAACCCTCTTCCTGATCTCGCGCACCATTGATCCCACCCAACAGCCCGCAACGGTCGAGGTGGATTTGGAGCAACGCGCCCATGAACAAGGGGCCACCAAACCGTCTTTTGCCGGTGTTACCGGTGGCGGCGATGAAGTTTCCTTTCTGGCGGATCGTGCGCGCCCTGATCTGCGTGACCCCGAACGTCTGATTGCCGATGAGATCACGTCCGAACTGCGCCTTCTGGGCGGCACCGTGATCGACATCACCGCAGATCATGCCGATATGCATCAACGCCATTACACCGCCTCGATGGAGGGGCGCGTGAATATCGTCACGACAAACGGCTATACGTTGACCACAGACCGCCTGAATACGCGGTTTGATGTCCTCTATGCCTCCAGCCCCGGACCGGTGCAGGGATCCGGTCCGCCAGGTGAAATCAAGGCCGGCCGGATGGTTCTGAGCACAAACGAAGACACCGGAGATGCAGAAATGGTGTTCACCGATGGCGTTAACCTGATATACCAACCCAATAACCCCGAGGAATAATCTACGTGTCGTTGTTTTACCGTCTTGCTGTTTGTCTTACCCTTTTGCATGGCCTGCCTGGTCTGGCACTGGCTCAGACGGCACAGGTGGCCTTTGGCAACACCCAGCAGGACAGTAACCTGCCTGTCGAGGTGACTGCGGATAATCTTGCGGTAAATCAGAATGATGGCACCGCGGTGTTCACCGGCAATGTGCTGATCGGACAGGGCGCGATGCGGCTGTCCGCACCCCGCGTTCTGGTGGTTTATCTTGAAGATCAAAGCGGGATCGAACAACTCAAGGCCAGCGGTGGTGTCACCCTTGTCAGCGGCGATGACGCCGCCGAAGCCGCAAACGCCGATTACAATATCGAAACGGGCCTGATTGAAATGCAGGGTGACGTTCTTCTGGTGCAGGGCCCCAATGCCCTGACGGCCGACAAGATGTTTGTCGATACCAAAGCCGGTACAGCCCGGATGAGCGGGCGGGTCAAAACCGTGCTTCAACCCGAGAACTGAACCATGGCCAAACCCGACCTTCATATCGCCCATGAAAACACCGGCTTGCGTGTCGAAAACCTGCGCAAGAGCTATAACAAACGCGTGGTGCTGCGCGATGTCTCGTTAGAGCTGCAGCAGGGCGAGGTGGTTGCCTTGCTGGGCCCTAATGGCTGCGGCAAAACCACGTCTTTCTATGCCATTGCCGGGCTGATCTATCCCGAAGGTGGGAAGGTCATGATCGAAGGGCGGGACGTCACCAACCTGCCGATGTACCGCCGTGCCAAGCTGGGTATTGGATATCTCCCACAGGAAATGTCGATTTTTCGCGGTATGTCCGTGGAAGACAACGTGCTGGCGATTCTGGATATCTCCTATCCCAACCGACACAAGCGCCGCGAACGGCTGGAAGAACTGCTCTCGGAGTTTTCGATCGAGCATCTGCGCCGTGCCCCGGCGCTGGCCCTGTCCGGCGGGGAACGCCGCCGGGTCGAGATTGCGCGCTGTCTGGCTGCAAATCCGCGCTACCTGTTGCTGGACGAACCCTTCGCCGGGGTCGATCCGATCTCGGTCGGAGACATCCGCCATCTGGTGGCCGACCTGAAGAAACGCGGGATCGGCGTTCTGATCACCGATCACAATGTGCGCGAGACACTGGAGATCGTTGATCGCGCCTATATCCTGCATGACGGTCAGGTGTTGATGTCAGGCTCGCCCACCGATGTGGTTGAAAACGAAAACGTGCGCCGTGTCTATCTCGGTGACAATTTCCGCATCTCCTGAGCCGCTCTGGAAAGATCGCCCAACGGTCAGGTATCGACGGGATCGCCATTGACAAATCCACGCGAAAGGGCGTCAAATATGGGAATGACAATTGTGGATCACGTGCCGTTTGTGACATGGCCCGCCAATCGTGCGGCCAGTCCTGCGCAAACAGACCACATGTCAATTTTCCATTTCTGGTTGTAAACTATGCAAGGTGCAATAAGCACTGGAATTCCGGCCGGAAATCCAATTCTAAGGAGACAAGATGCGCTATCAAATCAGTGGTAAACAGATTGATATCGGCGAAGCCCTGCAGACCCATGTGAAGGATGAGTTGAGCGGAATCGTCACCAAATATGCCGAGCGCCCAACCGATGCCCATGTCATCTTTTCCAAAAGCGCCAGCGAATTTGTCTGCGAGACCATTGTGCACCTTTCGACAGGTCTGACCACGCAAGCCAAGGCAAAAGCCCATGAAATCTATGCAGCTTTTGACCAGTGCAGCGACAAGATGGAAAAGCAATTACGGCGTTATAAACGGCGACTGAAGGACCATCATCGCGACCGCGCGGAACCGGTTGAAATCATGGGCGCGTCCTCGTATATCCTCGCCTCTGAAGCGGACGATCAGGAATCAGAACCTGATAGCTTGCAACCGATGATCGTGGCCGAGATGGAAACGCCTATTCCCTCTCTCAGCGTGGGCGAAGCGGTGATGCAGATGGAACTGGCAGGCGCACCTGTTCTGGTCTTCCGCAATGAGGGAAATGACGGACTGAACGTCGTGTATCGCCGTGATGATGGCAATATCGGCTGGATCGACCCGTAAAAGAAATCAGGCACGCGCATTGCGCAAATGATGTTTTGGAGCACAGCTGTTTCCATGGAAATGACTAAAATACTGCGTCCCGAGGCCGTTCGAATTCTCTCGGCAGCGTCGAGCAAGAAACGTCTGTTTCACGAATTGGGCGGTATTGCCGAAAGCGTCTATGGCCTCAATCAATCCAAGGCGATCGAGGCGTTGCAAGAGCGTGAAGCCCTTGGACCAACGGGTGTGGGCAACGGAGTTGCCCTGCCCCATGCCCGCCTTGCCGGGCTGGATCATGTCGTGGGGGCTATGGTCATCATCGACACCCCGATTGATTTCGATGCGCCCGACCGTCAGCCCGTTGATCTGGCCTTTGCGTTGTTTGCCCCCGAGGATGCAGGGGTAGAGCATCTCAAGGCACTGGCGCTGGTCTCGCGCACGCTGCGCAGTAAATCCATCTGCGCCAAACTGCGGGCCAATAACGATCCCGCAACGCTGTTCACGATCCTGACAGAATCACAATCCGTTCAGGCAGCCTGAAGCCCGTTCAGGCCCAACTGCCAAACCCAAACATCATGTAATCGCGCTGGTAAATCTCGCTAACCAGCGCCTCGATCTCATTGTCGTAAATTTCGGACAATGGGATTGGCCCCGTGTCTTGTGCCATCACAGGCTTGGCTGGTTTGGCATACCCAACCTGTCGCGCCAGGGCGGGTAGATAGCTGGCCATATCCTCTTCGCGCACGATCATATCGGGCAGGGCAAACACCCCCATTCCCTGAATGACCGAGGCTTGCGTGGCCCAATGGGCATCGACGCGAATACCAGTCTGCCCCGCCAGATTGGCGCGCACGAACTCCAGAAATCCGACAAACGCCGCACGATGTGCGCGCCTGTCATAGTCCGCATCCGGACCACCGCCCGGAATCGGCACCTTATAGAAATTCCGCAAGGTCTTGCGAATCTCGGAAAACGTGCCGGGGCCTTTCATCAGGATCTTGTCGCAAAAAGCTGCATGGGCGCGGAGCACAGGGTGGCGCAGAACGGTAAAGCTGCGATGTCCCTTCTTGCGGCGCTTCCACTGGCGCAGGGATTTTTGAGTGTGTTTGAACGGCAGCGTCTCGGCATCGACACCATCAAGCGCGGCAAGCCAGTTCAACACTTCGGCCTCCGGCCCCGAGCGTACCGGCATATAAAGCAAACCCGCCCGCGCCCCGGTCACATAACCCGGCACGCCGGGGCCGCGCCGGGGTTCAAAATTCGGAGTCCGGGTTAGGTTGAACGGATCTGCGCCACTCAGCGCATTTTCCATCTCTTTAAAATTCGAGACCTTATCAGACAGCGAACTTGGATTCTGCTTTTTCAGCGACGAGTCCAATTCTTCAAGCCGCTCTTCCGAGCCCAGAAATCGTGCCAGCCCGTTCATCACATCAGTACTCTGCAGATCCTCATAAGCGATGTAGAATGCCGTTTGCCCGCTGGTCTGCAGCCGGTTCAGCAAGAGGACCTGAAATTCCTGAAGCTTGGCGATATGGTCTTCGAATTCGACCCCGTCAAAGCTGATCTTGCTGTCCTTGCGTCGCTTCACATTGGTCAGCTTCCACTGTCCCGTGGCCTGCGCGATTTTCCAGGACACGTAGCTTTCCAGCGGATTGCGCGTGAGGATGATCTTGGCACAGCGCGGATCATCCAGCGCGATGTCCAGCACCCTCGGATCGTGATCATGAAAGAAACGGAAGCCACCCAGACCGTCTGATCCACCCTTGATCACGTTGATCAGGCGGGCCGGGTCGGCGTCACGCTGGGCCTGGGTGACGTCCAGGATTTCGGTCTTGTTTGGATAGCCGATAAAATGCGGATTGAACGCCTCGCCATGGCACTGGAAACTGTCAAAGGCGTTCAGATTGGACTCGAGGAAATTCGAGCCGGTGCGCATTTCTGCAAACACGATGAAATAGTCGAACTGACCGGACATGGCAGGTTACCGGACCAGATAGGGTTTGCGTTTGGATTGCTGCGACTCGACCTCGCTTTGCGAGACGGGAAAATCACCCATCAAATACGGGTGCATGCCCTGATTTTTCAGGTTTTGCAGGAACTGCCCAAACCCGGTCAGATCGGACATCCGCGGCACCTCGGCCAGACCGCGCAGGTTTTGTTGGCCAATCTCGTCGATGATCGTCTGCAACGGTTCCATCGGGGCCTCGATAAACTCGGCCATGGTCCAGATACGCACCCGCGCCTTGGTCCAGGATGACCGCAGGCATTTCAGATGCTCGCTTTCGATCTGTTGTAATTGCGCCGCCTCTTGCCGGATATCCGAAAAGTTGCGGTTTGACTTGAACAACGGTACGGCCCAGGCCCCGGTGATCACCGACACTTGGGCGTTGGGATCCTTGGCAATCTCCCACTCTATCTTCTGATTGTCACGCGGGCCAAACTGAAAACACTGGCGTTGTCCGCGTGTGTTCCAGATCAGGTTGGCCAGAAAGGCGCGGGGGTTGTAATCGCGCAGCGCGGCACTGTCACTCAGCGCGCCATTCAGCACCGTCTGCCCTTCGGAAAACTCGGCTCGGTCCGGTCCGAAAAGATGACCATGCACCCGTGTGCCAGTGGTTTTGGTCAGCCATTCCTCGAAATTCTCAAAAAGATCGCTGAACCCTTCGAACACCGAATACTGCGCACAGGTCAGCCCGTTTTCACGCGTCTCGACGGGGAAACGACTTTGCATATAAAGGCCGGGGCGTCCGCGCGTGCGGCGCTCAACCGCCTTGGCAAAGATACGGTCGATCTTGCCCGGGTTTGGCTCGGTCCGGTTCATCGCCGCCGAGGCATCTGTTAGAAAGGCATCGTAAAGCCGATTGGCAAAGGGCCAGATTTTGCGCGCCACAAAGCAGTCCGAACGGCGCAACAACTGAAGATGGTCATCATAAAAGATATGCGGCTTGCCCTGGTAGTCGAATTTGGACAGGGTCAGAGAGCGGCTTTCGATCTGGCGCGAATAAAGCCGCGCGAGGGTCTGAAAATAGCTTTCATCCGGGATCCAGACCTTGCGGAAATAGTCATCATAGATTTTGCGCTCTGGGTCTTCCAGAATGGCCGACAGGGTTTGACGCGTCAGGCACCACCACTGGCTGCCCATGTGCGGCACGATGCCGTTGGGAATGCGACGCTTGTAGCGCAGGGTGCGTTGCAGGGCGACGTACTTATCGAACATCCAGCGATTTTTGCGCCATGAAAACGGAAAACGCAGGGTAAAACGTTCCTGATCCAGCCCACCAATGGTCCAGGGCACATCGGCGGTGGTGGCGGATTCGATGAAATCCGTATGCGGGCGATCACTCAGATACTCGATCAACTCATGCACCGGGCGCAACGGCAGACAGGACCCGGAGGTCAGATAAACATGCCGCACATCGGGAAACGCATCCAGCATGATCTGCGAGGCTTCCTGCGTCGCGGCCACAAGCCCCCAAGTGCCCCATTCACAGCGATGGCGCGTAGCAAAACGCACGTCGGGCAAATCAGACAGTGCCTTTACAAAGGCATCGTAAGCTTTGCGCGGCACAGATTTGTCGGCATGGATTACCAGGGGGCATCCGGCAGCAGACCAGTGACGTGCGATCTGCTCGGCCCGGCCAAAGGCCGTATGCACCAGCATGATGATCCCGACACGCATGTCCGACTGCCCTTTCCTCACGCCCAGTTGCCCTTAGACATCAGCCCAAGGATCTCTAATTGCCGCCAGTTTATATACTTTTCCGACCATTTGCACCAAAGGTCTGGTGTGTCCGAAAATCTTTCAGCGTAGGCCTTGTATTCGATGCTGGCGGCATAGTGCTGTTTGCGGGTCAGTTCCTCGGCGGCCTTGACCGCAAATGTGTCCAGGAACTTGGCATGAAGCAGCACCCCGCTCGCGCGTTCCCCGCCCCATTCATCATAGGTCAGGTTCAACCCGCGTGGCAGCAACATATGGGTCGAACTGACATAGCTGTAGCGCTTGTTCCATTTCACAAGAGGGATCTTGTTCAGCGCTGGTGACTTCTTGGGCTGGTTGGGGAAGAACACACGTGACCGAGGCCCGCCTTGAATCCACAGGTTTCCGTATTTCTTGTTCTTCTCGATCATGTAGTTGCCCGGATCGAACCACGATGCGATCTCAAGCGGGTCTTGCCCGGGGCGATAGGGCACCGCATCAATCCGCCCTTTGGGATACATATCGAGCAGCATTGCACCAAAGGATTTCACCTGACTGACATCCAGCCAGTCGGTCAGCGCACGAATGGGGCGCGTATCGCAGAACGGGTAGACAAAAAACTCGTCCGGATCGACCACAAGAGTCCAGTGTCCATGACCATATTTCTGTTGCAACCAGTTCAGCCAATCCACGCCAAACCGCGCGCGTTTATAGCTGGCGGTGGTGCTCCACAGCGATACGTCTTCCTGATCAGCAAGGTATTCGCGCCCCCCATCGGTGCTGCCATTGTCCACCATCAGGAAATGCGACACGCCCAGATCGCGGTAATACTTCATAAAGTAGGGCAGGCGCACATATTCATCGCGGAAGGTCGAGAACAGCAGGATATCACCGGGTTGGATTCTCTGGGTGCGGTCCTCAACACTATTCAGCGAGAAATGCTTGCGGAACGCACGCACTTTCGCCCGTTTCCGGCGCAGTCGCATTCGATATGACTGCCACACGCTCACCCTGCATCTCCTAACCCAAACCGCGTTTTCAACTCACTGTTTAGTCTCTGACACTTAATCAATTCTTTTTCGAGGAGAATTGTTACGAATTTGGAAACAAATATGCTCCAACCCCCCGGAAAACCAGTATTTCTACCAGCGCTCACACCCAGTTTCCTTTCGACATCAGGCCCATCGCCTCAAGCTGTCGCCAACTGATCAGGCGCGTGGAGCCTTCGCACCACAGATCGGGATTTCCGATCAGGCCGTCGTAATAGGTCTCGTACAGGGTGGAGTTGGCAAAATGTTCCTGCCGGTCTTTTTCTTCGGCAGACTTCTCGACAATCGTGTGCAGGAACTTGGTGTGCAGCAGAACTCCCGAGGTTTTTTCACCCCCCTCTTCGTCATAAACATGGTTCAGGCGACGCGGCAGCAACGAATGCGTCGAGCTGACATAGGCATAGCTGCGCCGCCACTTGACCAAGGGGGTCTTACTCATCGTCGGGGCGCGGCGCGGGCGATCGGCAAAGAAATGGCGCGCACGTACGCCGCCTTGAATCCACAGGTTTTGCAGGTCGGGCTTTTTCTGGATCATATAGTTGCCGCCATCAAACCAGTTGAGAATCTCAAACGGATCTTCGCCTGTTTCATAGGTCTGTGCGTTCAGAGGTCCCTTGGGATACATATCCAGCATCAGCGCCCCGAATGATTGCCGCCCATGGGTATCAAGCCATTCGACCAGCGCGGGCAAGGGTCGCGTGTCATAATGCGGGTAAATCAGGATTTCGTCGGCATCCACCGTCAGGCACCAATGCCCACCTGCATATTGACGTTGTAACCAAGTCAGCCAGTCCATGCCAAAGCGCGACAGCTTGTAACTGTCCGGCGTGCTCCACAATGACACGTCGGGTTGCGCTGCCAGATAATCGGCTGTGCCATCATCGCTGGCGTTGTCGACGATCAGAAACTGCGCCACGCCCAGCGCGCGGTAATGGTCCAGAAAATGTGGCAGGCGCACCATCTCGTTGCGCACGGTCGCAAAGGCCAGAATATCTTTTGGCGCGATTTGCGCTGCCCTGTTGATGACAGGGGTGATTTGCCGACGTTTACGCAGGGAACGAAATAACAGGCGGCGGCGCTTCCAACGCAACCGGTAAGCCAGTGCAAGCTCGTTCAGCCTGTCCATATCAGCGCCTGTGTTCTGCCGCCCTGATACGCAGACTCGGCGTTATTTGTCATAATGTCCAGTTTGGTGCCACCGCCACGCATCCGCGATCATCTGATCCAGCGTCGAGCGTGTCGGTTTCCAGCCCAGCTCGGCCTCGGCCCGTGTGGATCCCGACACCAGCTTGGCGCAGTCGCCTGCCCGTCGCGGCCCTTCGACCATCGGCACGTCCTTGTTGGTCACAGCAGCCGAATGATCGACGACCTCGCGCACCGAGAACCCGGTTCCCGTACCCAGATTGAACACCCGGCTGCCCTTGCCCTGTTGCAGCCAGTTCAGGCCCAGAACATGCGCCTCGACAAGGTCCATCACATGCACATAGTCCCGTATGCATGTGCCGTCGGGTGTGTCGTAATCGGTGCCAAAAATGGTCAACGCATCACGCTTGCCATCAATCGCATCCAGCATCAGGGGGATCAGATGAGTCTCGGGCTGATGAAACTCGCCCACCTCGCCTTCGGGGTCGGCACCGGCCACGTTGAAATAGCGAAAGATCACATGATTGAGGCCATAGGCCACCTCAAAATCGCGCAGAATATCCTCGATCGCGCGTTTGGAGGCACCGTAAGCGTTGATCGGATGTTGTGCGCTGGATTCGTCCAGCACCACATTATCCTGATCGCCGTAGGTGGCGCAGGTGGATGAGAACACGACATTCTTGCACCCCGCGGCCACCGCCGCCTCGAACAGACACAGAGACCCGGCCACGTTGTTGTGCCAATACATCGCCGGTTCGCGCATGCTTTCGCCCACCTGGCTAAGGGCGGCAAAATGCATGATCGCCTCGGGTTGATAGGCGGCAAAGACCTGATCCAGCCGGGCGCGATCCGTCAGATCCCCTTTCTCGAAGGGGCCGAACTTGACCGCATCCTCCCAGCCAGTGCACAGATTGTCATAGACGACCGGCGTGAACCCGGCCTGCTTCAGTACTTTGCAGGCATGCGAGCCGATGTAACCCGCGCCGCCTGTAACCAGTATATTTGTCAAAGACAGCCCCCCGGAAGACTACTGCGCGGCGCTCTGGGCGTGAATGACATCGTTCAGATAGCCCCACAGATCGTCGCGCAAATCCTCGCGGTCCAGCGCAAAGGCCACGGTGGCCTGAAGGAACCCGGCCTTGGAGCCGCAGTCAAACCGCTGACCCTTGAAGCGGAAGCCAAACACCTCTTCACCCTCTTCGCGCGCATCTGCGATGGCATCGGTCAGCTGGATTTCACCACCCGCACCGGTCTTTTTCTTGTTCAGCTTTTGCAGTACCGTGGGCGTCAGGATGTAGCGGCCAATCACGGCCAGATTCGAGGGCGCATCCTCTGCTTTGGGTTTTTCAACCATGCCCTTGGTCGACACCAATGCGCCCATGTCTTCCTTGATATCCAGAACACCATAGGACGAGGTTTGTTCATCCGGCACTTCCATGGCGGCGACCATATTGCCCGGATTTTCCTCGAACGCCTCGACCATCTGCGCAAGGCATGGTTTTTCGGCGGCGATCACATCATCGGGCAGGATCACGGCAAAGGGTTCGTTGGCAATCAGACGGCGGGCACACCACACCGCATGGCCCAGCCCCAGCGGTTTGTGCTGTCGCATATAGGCAATTTCACCGCTGTCCATGTTGGTGCTTTTGAGGATTTCCAGTAGGTCATCCTTGCCCTTGCGGCGCAGTTCCTGCTCCAGCTGCGGTGCATTGTCGAAATAGTCTTCCAACGCGCCCTTGCCGCGCGACGTTACAAAAATGAATTCCTTGATCCCAGCCGCGCGCGCCTCGTCGATGGCATATTGCACCAGCGGACGGTCCACCAAAGTCATGATTTCTTTTGGAACCGACTTGGTTGCTGGAAGAAACCGTGTACCCATACCAGCGACAGGAAAAATCGCTTTGGTTACCTTGTTACGCATTGCCTGCTCCTCGCGTATATTTTTGGACACAATACACCAAAACAATGAAAGGTGAATTTCGATCAGGGGAAAAACCTGAATTTTAGTCCATTTTTGGCCGTGGTGCCGCACTCCTCACAGCGATGTAATCAGTTCATGCCCATTTCGGCCATCATCTTCTCAAGTCGCGGAACGTCCTCGGGATTGTTCAGCTCCCAGAACTGCCGCCCACGCGCATCGACCTCGACACACAGGATTGACCGTCGGTTTTCCAGAAACCGCAGCTGCTCCAACCCCTCCAGTTGCTCCAACGGACCAGCAGGCCAAGTACGATACGCAGCCAGCGCAGCGGGGCGATAGGCATAGACGCCAACATGATGAAAAACAGGCGTTTCGTCCTGTGCCTGATAGGTTTTCCCGGTGTAGGGGATCACCTCTTTCGAGAAGTAGAGCGCATGATTGGTGCGGCCAAAGACGGCTGTGGTGCCGCCGACGCGGCCATTGGCGCGATCCTCCAGAAACCCGTTCAGGGCCTGACCATCCGTGCGCAAAACCGGCGTGGCCATATCGGCATCCGGATCACCGCGCAGGCCGGTTACAAGGTCTTCGACAAACCAATGCGGCGTCAGCGGTGCATCGCCTTGCAGGTTGACCACGATGTCGTGAACTTCACCAAGCCGCTCCATCGCATCGGCACAGCGCTCGGTTCCGTTGGCGCAATCCTCTGAGGTCATCACTACCTCGGCGCCGAACCCCTTGGCCGCGTCGCCGATCCGATCATCATCCGTGGCCACCACAACCCGATCGACACCGTTGACCTCTACAGCAGCCTCCCACGACCGCTGGATCAGGCTTTTCGCCTGACCCGATGCACCGGTCAACGCCACCAAAGGCTTGCCGGGATAGCGGGTCGAGGCATAGCGCGCGGGGATGACAACCAGAACGCTCATGTTGCTGGCTTCAGATCAACAGTGGGTGAATAGGCAATGAAAAACGGATTGGCATAACCGTCCTTGCCATAGGTCAGCGGGCTGTGGTCATCAAAGCGAACGACCGCGCCGCCCGCACCATTCAACACCGCGTGCCCGGCGGCAGTGTCCCATTCCATCGTGCGGCCGACCCGTGGATAGATATCCGCCTCACCCGTGGCAATCAGGCAGAATTTCAGGGACGACCCCGCGCTTTTCATGTCCTTCACCGCGTATTTTGCGATGTAGTCATCGGTGGCCTGATCGCGGTGCGACTTACTGGCCACAATCATCAGGGCACCGTTGTCAGGGTCGGACACCTGGATTGCCTTGGTCGGCCCCATCACATCCCGCTCCAAAGCGCCGGTTTCCTCGACGGACGCCCCATCGGCGAGGGTGAAGAACATCCGATCCTTGGCGGGCGCATAGACCACCCCACGCGTTGGCACGCCATTTTCCACATAGGCGATGTTGACGGTAAAATCGCCGCGACGGTGAATGAATTCCTTGGTTCCATCCAGCGGATCAACAATCAGGAACGTGTCGGCCTGCTCGGAATGCGAGGCGGATTGCTCTTCGGTGATCAGCGTCACATCCGGGAAAGCCGCGCGCAGCCCGGCCGAGATAATCGCATCAGCCGCTTCGTCCGCTTCGGTCACCGGGCTGTCATCCGACTTGACCTTGACGTCGAAGTCATCGGCCGAATAGATTTCCATGATCTTGTCGCCCGCTTCCAGCGCCAGTTTGCGCATCACAACAACCAGTTTTTCGTAATCCAAGACACTGCTCCTGTAATTAAACGCGCCGAAACACGCATGTGTTGCCCGGTGAGGTTTGTCCCCTTATGATACGCTGGTAACGGGACAGCAAGAAATCCGTGCCACAAAGCCATCCGAGCGGACCAGAGCAGGTTAACCATGTTTCACAACGTTCAGACGCGATCGACCCTGCAATCGGTGATCACCACCGGTGAGTTGATTTATCACGCGACTGTTCGCGAAGTCCGCAAGGGCCATAACAACGCCTTTGTGGCCCTGGCATCCAACATCCTGGTGGCGGTGCTGTTTGTGATGGCCTTCTACATCATGTTCGTCATGCTTGGCATCCGCAGCGCGGGTCTACGTGGCGATTTCCTGCTGTTCATCATGTCGGGCATTTTCCTGTTCCTCACCCACACCAAATCGCTTGGGGCGGTCGTGGGCGCCGAGGGTCCAACCTCGGCGATGATGTTGCACGCGCCTTTGAACACGATCATCGCGATCAGCGCTGCTGCCCTGAGTACGCTTTATATTCAAACACTCACCCTGATTATCATCCTGTTTTTCTACCATGTGATCTTTACGCCCATTACCATCGAACAGCCCATTGCGGCCTATGGGATGTTCCTCCTGTCATGGTTCTCGGGTGTCGCCCTGGGCTTGGTGCTTTTGTCGATCAAACCCTGGGCTCCGGGCCTCGTGGGGGTATTCACCACGGTCTATCAACGCGCCAGTATGATTGCCTCGGGCAAGATGTTCGTGGCCAACACGCTGCCCGGTTTCATGATTGCCATGTTCGACTGGCATCCCCTGTTTCACACGATTGATCAGGCACGGGGGTTTGTGTTCATCAACTACGTTCCGCGCAATTCGATGTGGGAGTACCCCCTTTACCTGGCATTGACGCTGATCATGATCGGGCTGATGGGCGAGTTTTACACCCGTCAATTCGCCTCGGTCAGTTGGAACGCCAAGCGGTAAATCTGCGCCACTCAGGCGACATTCACCAATACCAGACCCGCGTCCCGCAGCTCACACGCCTATCTGGAAATCTGCCGACATAATCTGTGTTTTTCGCAATAACCCGCGCGCGGGTCGGCCATCTGTTGCCACCGGTTGTTGACCCATTCCTGCCTTGCCAAGTGTGCGCCCCGAGGCCCCGCAGAAAAGGAATCGAAAAATGTCACAACCAAATGCACTCGAAACTCTCATGCTTGAGTTGATCAACGAAGAACGCAGTGCCGCAGGCTTGTCCCCGTTGCGGTTCAACGGTGATCTGAACGAAGCCAGCGAAGACCACAGCGAATGGATGCTGGAAAAGGATATCTTTTCGCACACCGGCGAAAACGGATCGTCCGCGGGCGACCGCATTCAATCTGCCGGGTACGAGTTGGAAGGAAACTGGACCTGGGGCGAAAATATCGCCTGGCAATCCGAGCAGGGTGACCCCGGTCTGGAAGATGATGTGCGCGATCTGCACGAAAGCCTGATGGAAAGCCCCGGTCATCGCGCCAATATTCTGAACCCGGACTATGACGAGATCGGCATTGGCATCGAACAAGGTGACTTTGGCCGCTTTGACAGCGTCATGGTCACCCAGAACTTTGGCGCGACGGACGCAACATCCGAGCCAGACACACCTGTTACCCCCGAACCCGACACCCCGGTGGTCGAGACCGATCCTGACACCCCCACGACCCCGGTATCGGATCCCGAGACAGACGATCCTGTCGAGGTGCCGACATCGCCCGACACACCGACAACGCCGCCAACTTTGACTGAGCTTCTTGAGGATTTCTTCGACACGTTCTCATCAAGCCCGATAAGCGAGGATTTCTTTACCGACCTGTTTATGTTCGTGCCTCAGCCCATGCCGACGCCGACAGATCCCGATACTCCAAGCGATGTGCCCAGTTACGATGAGTTCTACGAGTACACCTGCGCACCAATCCAATCTGACGGGCTAGAGTTCATTTAGAATTCAGAGCCTGACGCAGGCACCCGGCGCCGTCCTCCCTCCGTGCCGGGTGCCTGCTCACTCCACCACGCGCAAGGTCAGATTGATCCGCCCGCCCTTGGGCATCAGGGCCGAGCTTTGAAAACGGATGCGATCCACCCCGTGATAGGTCAGACGCGCATCGCCCCCCATGCGCACCACATCGCCCGACCCCAACCAGAGCGAGCTGGTTTTGCCGCCGCGCTCCGTATTACCGATCCGAAACAGGCCTTCATCACCCAACGATATCGACAGAACCGGCCAGGAGAAATCGGCTTCGTCACGGTCCTGATGCATCCCCATGCGCGCCCCTTCGCCATAGAAGTTGATCAGGCAGCAATCAGGGTCGCGGTCCTTGCTGACCAGCGCGCGCCAGATCGCCAGCACGCGCTCGGGAATCGCAGGCCACGCCATACCCATGGGATGCGCGGTCTCGTAGCGATAGCCGCTGCGATCCGCGTACCAGCCATATTTACCCGCCGAAGTCATTTGTACCGACATCGGTTTGCCATACGGCGTTTGCGGCGAAAACAGAGGGGCCGCAGCGACCACCGCGCGCAAATCGCCCAGCAGCGCGGCCTGTGCAGCGCAGTCCAGATACCCTTGGTAGATATCAAAGCCGCGTATGCGAAGCGTCGGTTCAGACATCGGATTCTCATCTTTCTTTGCCCTCACCTGATGCATTTAGGGCAAAATTGCAAAATCCACCGCTTTCCAACGCTTGCAGGGTCAGTTTGGCCTGCCTATATACGCCGATGAAGCGCGGTCGCCCTCGCGGCACCCGTTCTGTCTATCGGGTCCCGGATGCCATAACGGGTCAGGGCCCCGCACAATCGCCTTAAGGAAAAGGGATCGCAAACATGGCTAAAGTCATTGGTATTGACCTCGGAACCACAAACAGCTGCGTCGCCATCATGGATGGTAGCCAGCCTCGCGTCATCGAAAACTCGGAAGGTGCGCGTACCACACCCTCAATCGTCGCCTTCGCCGATGATGAGCGTCTGGTCGGCCAGCCTGCAAAACGTCAGGCCGTCACCAACCCAACCAACACCGTCTTTGGCGTCAAGCGCCTGATTGGCCGCCGCGTGGATGACGCGGATCTGGCCAAGGACAAAAAGAACATGCCGTTCAACGTCATTGATGGCGGCAACGGCGACGCCTGGGTCGAAGCCCGCGGCGAGAAATACAGCCCCAGCCAAATCTCGGCCTTCATCCTCGGTAAGATGAAAGAGACCGCTGAAAGCTATCTGGGCGAAGACGTGACCCAGGCGGTCATCACCGTTCCCGCGTACTTCAACGATGCCCAGCGTCAGGCCACCAAAGACGCCGGCAAAATCGCCGGTCTCGAAGTGCTGCGGATCATCAACGAACCGACAGCCGCTGCTCTGGCCTATGGTCTGGACAAGGAAAACACCCACACCATCGCTGTCTATGACCTTGGCGGCGGTACGTTTGACGTGACCATCCTGGAAATCGACGATGGCCTGTTCGAAGTGAAATCCACCAACGGGGATACGTTCCTTGGCGGTGAAGACTTTGACATGCGCATCGTCAACTACCTCGCTGACGAGTTCAAAAAAGAGAACAGCGTCGACCTGACCAAAGACAAGATGGCTCTGCAGCGTCTGAAAGAAGCCGCTGAGAAAGCCAAGATCGAACTCTCGTCGTCCTCTCAGACTGAAATCAACCAGCCCTTCATCTCGATGGGCTCGGACGGTCAGCCGCTGCACATGGTCATGAAACTGACCCGCGCCAAGCTGGAAAGCTTGGTGGGCGACCTGATCAAAGCGTCGATCAAACCGTGTCAGGCGGCTCTGAAAGATGCGGGCCTGTCGGCCAACGAGATTGACGAGATCGTTCTGGTCGGTGGTATGACCCGGATGCCGAAAGTGGTTGAAGAGGTCACCAAATTCTTCGGCAAGGAACCCCACAAGGGTGTGAACCCCGACGAGGTGGTTGCCATGGGTGCCGCCATCCAGGCCGGCGTTCTGCAGGGCGACGTGAAAGACGTGGTTTTGCTGGACGTGACTCCGCTGTCCCTGGGTATCGAAACCCTGGGCGGTGTGTTCACGCGCCTGATCGACCGCAACACCACGATCCCGACGAACAAATCCCAGATCTTCTCGACCGCCGAAGACAATCAGTCGGCCGTGACGATCCGCGTGTTCCAGGGCGAACGTGAAATGGCCGCCGACAACAAGATCCTTGGTCAGTTCAATCTGGAAGATATCCCGCCTGCCCCGCGCGGTATGCCCCAGATCGAGGTGACGTTCGACATCGATGCCAACGGTATCGTGTCGGTCGAAGCCAAGGACAAGGGCACCGGCAAAGAGCACAAGATCACGATCCAGGCTTCGGGTGGCCTTTCCGACGAGGACATCGAAAAGATGGTCAAGGACGCCGAGGATAATGCCGAGGCCGACAAGGAACGTCGCGAACTGGTGGAAAGCCGGAACCAGGCCGAAAGCCTGATCAACTCGACCGAGAAGTCGATGGAAGAGCATGGCGAGAAAGTCGACCCGACCACCATCGAGGCGATCGAGTTGGCCATTGCAGCCCTGAAAGACGATCTGGAAAAAGAAGACACCACCGCTGACAAGATCAAGGCAGGCATCCAGAACGTCACCGAGGTTGCCATGCGACTGGGCGAGGCGATCTACAAAGCACAAGCCGAAGAGGCCGAAGACGAGCCGGTAGCCGCCGACGAGGCCGCTGCCGGTGACGACGACATCGTCGATGCCGACTTCGAAGATCTCGACGACGACAAACGCGCCTAAGGTGCGTGACGGAACGCAAACAGGCCGGCCCGGGTATCGGGCTGGCCTACGCCGTTCCGACCAAGGAGAGTCCTGATGGCCAAACGTGACTATTACGAAGTTCTTGGGCTGTCCAAAGGCGCGTCGGCGGATGAGATCAAGAAAGCCTATCGCAGTAAGGCAAAAGAACTTCACCCCGATCGCAACAAAGACAACCCAGACGCCGAAACCCAGTTCAAGGAAGCGGGCGAAGCGTATGATGTTCTGAAAGATGCCGACAAGAAGGCAGCCTATGACCGGTTTGGTCATGCAGCCTTTGAAGGTGGCATGGGCAATGGCGGCGGACGCCCCGGTGCAGGCTTTGGCAACCAGGGCGATTTTGCCAGCGCGTTCTCGGACGTGTTCGACGACCTCTTCGGCGACTTCATGGGCGGCGGCGGTGGCCGTGGTGGCGGGCGTCAACGCGCCGCGCGCGGGTCCGACCTGCGCTATAACCTGCGCGTGACGCTGGAAGACGCCTATACCGGCCTGCAAAAAACGATCAACGTACCCACTTCTGTCGGCTGCACATCCTGCGATGGCTCGGGCGCCGAAGGCGGGGCCGAACCTTCGACCTGCCCGACCTGTTCGGGCATGGGCAAGGTCCGCGCGCAACAAGGGTTTTTCACCGTTGAACGCACCTGTCCCACCTGTTCGGGCATGGGTCAGATCATCTCGAACCCCTGTAAAGCCTGCGGTGGACAGGGCCGGGTCGAGAAAGATCGCGCGCTGAGCGTGAACATCCCCGCCGGGGTCGAAACCGGCACTCGCATCCGTCTGGCGGGTGAGGGTGAGGCCGGCATGCGCGGCGGTCCTCCGGGTGATCTTTACATCTTCATTGATGTGGCCGAGCACAAACTGTTCGAGCGCGACGAGAACAACCTGTTTTGCCGCGTGCCCGTGTCGATGACCGCGGCCGCATTAGGTGGCGACATCGAAGTGCCCACCATCGACGGCGGCCGCAGCCGCGTGAAAATCCCCGCCGGAAGCCAGTCAGGCCGCCAGATGCGCCTGCGCGGCAAGGGCATGCCTGCCCTGCGCGGCGGCGGAAGCGGCGATATGTTCATCGAACTGGCCGTGGAAACCCCGGTGAACCTGACATCGAAGCAAAAAGAACTGCTGAAGGAATTCGAGGCCCTGTCCGAGGATAACAATCCCGAAAGCAAAAGCTTTTTCTCGTCTGTCAAAAGCTTTTGGGACAGCATGAAAAGCTGATATGATGCGGGGGCGTAGAGTGCCCCTGCGTTAATCCTCTGCCAATCTTAACCAATCGCTAACCAAGCTCTGCCACTTTGGCGGCATGAGCGCGTCAACCCAATTTGGTGAATTGCCCCTGCCCCTTTTCGACGAGGCGCAGACAACCGAAGCCCTTGTGCCCGGCAAGCAGCCTTCCTACATCCGCGACCATCGCAAACGCCTGCGCGCCCGGTTTCTGGAGGGCGGAGCACAGGCGATGCCTGATTATGAACTTCTTGAACTGGTCCTGTTCCGCGCCATCCCGCGGCGCGACGTCAAACCGCTGGCGCGGGACTTGCTGGATCGGTTCGGTGATTTCAACAGCGTGATTTCGGCCCCCGCCGATCAGCTAACCCAAGTCGGCGGTGTCGGCGAAGCGGTGCTGTGCGAACTGAAAATCGTCGAAGCGACAGCGCACCGGCTGGCCCAGTCCCGCATCCTGCAACGCCCGGTTATTTCATCTTGGGACAGTGTGATCGACTATTGCCACACCACAATGGCGCATCGCGACACAGAACAATTCCGCATTTTTTTCCTTGATCGCAAGAACGTCCTGATCGCCGATGAAGAACAGGCCCGCGGCACGGTCGATCACGTACCGGTTTACCCCCGAGAAGTGGTTAAGCGCGCGCTACAACTGAATGCCAGCGCGTTGATCCTGATCCACAATCACCCGTCGGGCGATCCAACGCCTTCAAACGAAGACATTTCGATGACCCAGAAAGTGCAGGACGCCTGCGCCACGTTGGGCATCACCCTGCATGACCACATCATTGTCGGAAAATCCTGTGAACTCAGCTTTCGCAGCCAAGGCTATCTTTAACGCACCCACACCTCGACCCGACGATTCACCTGGCGGCCCCATTCGCTGTCGTCACAGGCCATCGGCATCGCCTCGCCAAAAGCAATCGCCTCGATGTCAATGCGCGCCAGATTGGCGGTTTCCGCCGCGCGGGTCACCGCAGTTCTGACCGCCTCGGCACGTCGCTTGGCGATTTCAAGGTTACCAGCAGATGGCCCCTGCCCATCGCTGAACCCGACGAAAACCAGTCGGCGGGTATCATATTGTCCCAATTCCATCGAGCGGGCCAATTGCAACACGTTCGAGCGGGACTGCGCGTCCAGACGGACCGACCCGGGTTCAAACCGAAACGTCGTGGTCAGCCGTTTCAGAGGCGCCAGCGTCGCAACCATCTGCTGTAATTGCGGCAAGGTGATATCCTGACCAGCCCGCGCGATCGCGTTGGCGAACCTGTCGCCTTGCGCATTGATCTCGATCTCTTCCGGGGTCTGATCGACAAACCCGGCACGGCGGATCACCAGCTGGGCCGACGGGTCGCGCAGGTAGGTCAGGAATTCACGCACCAGTTTGGGAAAACGTCGTGCGGGCATGTAAAGGAACAGTGGCGCGGTCAGGGGATAATCCTCGGTCTTCACGCTGCGGCGGGTGGCATTCAACTCAAACCCGCAGCCGCCGCGCAGGGCAAGCGGCCAGGTATTGCCCGTATCCGACCGGCTGGTGACACCAACCGCAAAAGGATTCTCGGCAACCGCCGCCAACAGCTCGGGCTCGGTCGCGTGACGCACGGCCCCGGCAACCAAAGGCCGCCCGGTAGGACGCAGCAGTCGATCTTCGGTGGCTTGTCCCAGCCCCGAGGCACTGTCGAGCAGATGCACATCGATAGGAGCATCCGGGCCACCCAAGGCATCCCAGCTATCAATTTCGCCTGACAAAACTTGTGCCAACTGGGGCGTGGTGATGCCCTGGATCGGGTTGGTGGGTGACACCACCGGCACCAGCGCATCCAGCGCCAGAACCCGGCTGCGGCCCTTGTCAGTCAGATCGCCAAGCCCGGCCTCGCGGGCACGGGCGTTTTCATCGGTGTGGACCTCGCGCAGGGACATGACGATATCGGCCTCGTTGGCCAACAGATCGGCAAAGCCCTCATCTGTGTTTGACAGGCGAAAGGTGAATTCACCAATCACCTGCCCGGTGTCTTTTTCGGAAATCGCATAGATAAAACTGCGTTGATCATCAGTTTGCCGGTCCAGATCGTAACCGTTCTTGATCGCAAACGCCTCAAGCAGCCCCGGCATCAACACGCGCCCAATCGTGGGCGCCCCGGCCAGTGTAAGGCGGGCGACATACTGATCAAGATTGGGACAGCCCGGTCCTTCGCAATTCACGCCCGACCCGTCGACAGTCAACTCGCCATAGATGGTATCGACGCGGTAAAACTCGCCGTCAAAACCCAGCAGATTTCCCGAGATCTCGACCGCGCCATCCCGCGACGACAAGGTGACGTCCTGCGCCGTGGCCGCAGACGCAGCGCTAAAAAGGAAAAGTGCGGCGAAGATCGCCGCACGTGTCTTTGTCATAAGATGACCTCTGAACGCCGCGGATTACTTGGCGGCGATTTTCAGGTCATTCAGCAGATTATTCAACACCAGAAAGTCACCAATCGCATTACAATCTGGCATCGCCAGAACCAGATCCTGGGTTTTCAGCGTGCCGTCGGCCCCGGTCTGGATCGATTGTGCCTCGACATCGCGGCCACAATTGGCGGCTGTCACTTCGGCTTCAACGCGCAGGGCGACATCACCGTCACGTTTCATCACGCCGGTCGGGAAGGTGTAGACCTCGGCCACAAGGGCCTCATCCAGATCACTTGCCCCATGGCGCGTAATGAACCCGCCCTGACCAAGCGCTGCGACGGATTGATCGCGAGCGACCTTGGCCGAGACGTGACCCTCAGCGCCGTAATCGGCCCCGAATTCAAGTGCATGAATCTGCATTCCGCCGTTACCACGCCATTGCAGCACGGCACGGTCGTAATAGGCCAGCGACGTCACCTGTGCATTGGCCACCGCACCTTCACCATTGGGGAAGGCCACGATAAAGGTCGCGTTTTCGGACAAGGCCGGAACGACAAGTTCGCTGGCACCGTCTGCATCTGTCACTTCACTGATCATCATGCCGTTGTGGTGCAGCGTGAAACGCTCGTTGGCCATGCAAGGCGCCGACAGTGTCAGGCGCACCATCGCAGCGGCTTCGGACTTGGATGTCAGCGCGTATTCACATGCCAAATCGGGTTCAGCTTCAGCCTCGGCTTCGGGGGTGTCAGTTTGTTCGGCAGGCGTATCATCAAGAGCGGCCTGCACGACAGGTTGCGTCGGCAATTCAGGCACAACGGGCACGTCGGACGTGGCCGGGGCCGCCGAGGTCAACGTCACATCGCCCAGATCAACAGATTGATCTGCGGGCTTCTGTATATCCTTCGTCATCGCCTCTGGCGCGGGTTGCGCGGAACCGCCAGTCACACCGGCGGTGACAACAGCAGTTTGCGGGGCTGAGGGGGCTTGGCCGCTTTGCATAAAGTAGCCAATGCCAAGCGCGCACATCAATGTCCCACCAGCGGTAATCAAGCGTTTTTTCTGCATATTCTCGATCTCCACACCTTTTTAGGTATGGAAGCCGTAACCGAGAAATCAGGCCGTGTTGTGACCCCAACAAGGTGTCATTCAGGCGCAGATGTGTCGGAGAAACCGGTCAGGCAAGCCGCCCGTGGCAGTGTTTGAACTTCTTGCCGGACCCGCAAGGACAGGTTTCGTTGCGCCCGGGATTGCCCCACGTGGTCGGGTCATTTTCATCAAACCCTTCCTTGGCGTTCTCGGGATTGCCAACAGGTGCCGGGTCAGCCGCCGCCTGCATCGCGGCCCGTTGGTCCTGCATTTGTTGCACCATGGCCTGCTGTTCTTCTTCGGTCATGGGTCGGATTTGGGCCAGCTTCTGGGTCACTTCCTGACGCAGACTGTCCAGCATGGTTTCAAACAGCTGAAACGCTTCGTTCTTGTATTCGTTCAACGGATCGCGTTGCGCATATCCCCGGAAACCCACCACGCTGCGCAGATGTTCCAGCGTCAACAGATGCTCGCGCCATTTGCCATCGATGGTTTGAAGCAGAACCTGTTTCTCGATCAGGCGCATGTTTTCCGCACCAAACATCTCGGTCTTTTCAGCCATCATCGCATTGGCCGCCTCTTCCAGACGCTCGATCACATGTTCGTCGTCAACGCCCTCTTCATTAGCCCACTCGATCACAGGTACATCGAGGTTCAGTTGCTCTACGACGGCGTCGTGCAAACCTTGAGTATCCCATTGATCTGCATATGTTTTTGGCGGCATGTAGGTGTCGATCATATCATCAATAACCTCACCGCGCATGTCCTGAATGATCTCGGACAAATCCGCAGCTTTCATGATATCCAGACGCTGTTTGAAGATCACCTTCCGCTGATCATTCATCACGTCATCGAATTTCAGAAGTTGCTTACGAATGTCAAAGTTGCGCCCCTCGACCTTGGCCTGGGCACGTTCCAGCGACTTGTTCACCCATGGATGGATGATCGCCTCTCCTTCTTTCATGCCCAGCGTGGACAGCACTTTTTCCAGTCGCTCTGACCCAAAAATGCGCATCAGATCGTCATCGAGGCTGAGGAAGAACGCCGAGCGCCCCGGATCCCCCTGACGGCCCGACCGGCCGCGCAGCTGATTGTCGATACGGCGGCTTTCATGGCGTTCGGTGGCCAGAACGAACAAACCGCCCGCGTCTTTCACGGCCTGCTCGCCAGTGGCATGTTCCGACTCGATCCGCTGACGAATTTCTTCCGGGTCAGCGTCGGGATTGGCCTCAATCGCCTCCATGATGGCGAAATCGACATTACCACCCAGTTTGATATCGGTCCCGCGCCCGGCCATGTTGGTGGCGATAGTCACCGCGCCCAATTTACCGGCATCGGCAACGATCTGCGCCTCTTTCTCGTGCTGGCGCGCATTCAGAACGTTATGTTTGATCTTCGCATTGGTCAGCATCTGGCTGAGCATCTCGGATTTCTCAATCGAAGTGGTGCCAACCAAGACCGGCTGTTTCTTTTCGTGTGCTTCTTCAATCGACTCGATCACCGCTTTGAATTTCTCTTCAGCGGTGCGGAAAACGGCATCGTCCTCATCCACCCGCGCGATGGGGCGGTTGGTGGGTACTTCGACAACGCCCAGACCGTAAATCTCGCGGAATTCCTCGGCCTCGGTGGCCGCCGTACCGGTCATGCCCGCCAGCTTGTCATACAGACGGAAATAGTTCTGGAACGTTACCTGCGCCAATGTCACGTTCTCGGGACGAATGTCACAGCCTTCCTTGGCTTCAATCGCCTGATGTAGCCCCTCGGACAGACGCCGCCCGGCCATCATCCGACCGGTGAATTCATCGATCAACATCACCTCGCCGTCGCGGACAATGTAATCCTTGTCACGGGCAAACAGCTTGTGCGCACGCAGGCCTTGGTTGACGTGGTGCACAATCGTGGTACTTTCGGGATCGTAAAGTGATTGACCCTCGTCCAGCAGCCCGTTCGAGATCAGCAGGTTTTCGAGAAACTCGTTACCTTCATCGGTGAAGGTGACATTGCGGTTCTTTTCATCCAGCGTGAAATGCTCGTCCGTCAGTTCCGGGATCAGCTTGTCGATAGCGATATAGAGATCGCTGCGATCCTGCGCCGGACCGGAAATGATCAGCGGCGTCCGTGCCTCATCGATCAGGATCGAATCGACCTCGTCGACGATGGCAAAGAAATGGCCGCGCTGACTGACCTCGGTCAGTTCGGACTTCATGTTGTCGCGCAGGTAATCAAATCCAAGTTCGTTATTGGTGGCATAGGTGATGTCAGCCGCATAAGCGGTCTTTTTCTCATCATCCGGCTGCTGCGGGTACACCACGCCAGTGGTCAGGCCCAAGGCGGAATAGACATTACCCATCCATTCACTGTCGCGGCGGGCGAGATAGTCGTTGACCGTCACGATATGCACCGCACCGCCAGTCAGCGCGTTGAGGTAGGCCGGGAAGGTGGCGACAAGGGTCTTACCCTCGCCCGTCTTCATTTCAGCGATATTACCTTCGTGCAGGAAAATCCCACCCATCAACTGCATGTCAAAGGCCCGCAGGCCCAAGGCACGGCGCGCCGCCTCGCGGCAATTGGCAAAGGCTTCGGGCAGAAGGGACGCCAGGTTTTCACCACCAGACACGCGGGCACGAAACTCAGCCGTTTTCTCGATCAGGCCTTCGTCCGAAAGCGCTTCAAACTCAGGTTCCAGTGCGTTGATCTTTTCGACCAGAGGGCGCGTCGCCTTGATCTTGCGGTCATTTGGAGTGCCAAAAATCTTTCTGGCAACTGTTCCCATACCCAGCATTTGTGTTCCGTTCCGGTGTTTCGCTTTATCGTGAAAGGCTATTGCTTGCCCCGCCTGTCACCGCACCCTAAAACATGTGCAACGTGGCGTCCTTGCCTTGATCTTAAGGCGATGTAAGGGGCCGCTGTAACAGTGTCAACGTTGCGCGCCCCTGCGGTGCTTCACATGTGCTCCTAAAGGAACCAATTATGCCTCTCATGCCTCGCCGTCTTTTGACCCTGCCAGCCATTGCGCTTGCCGCAACGCTGCCTTTTGCCACGATGGCCCATGCGCAGGATGCCGTTTCGGCCGATACGGTCGTGGCCAGTGTGAACGGCAAGGACATCACCGTTGGTCACATGATCGCGCTGCGCGAGGGCCTGCCACCGCATTACAGTCAGCTTCCGCCGGATCAACTGTTCAAAGGTATCCTTGATCAACTGGTGCAGCAGGCCCTGCTGGCAGAGACGCTGAAGGATGATCTGCCATCGCGTGCACAGTTGTTAATCGAAAATGAGACACGCTCCATTATGGCGGGTGCAGCGTTCCAACGGTTGCAACCCAATGCTGCCAGTGAGGAAGATATCCAGGCCGCTTACGACGCCAAATACAATCCGGATACGCCCGTCACTGAGTACCGGGCCGCCCACATCCTGGTGGAAACCGAGGATGAGGCCAAGGATCTGATCTCGAAACTGGACGATGGCGCCGATTTTGCCGTGCTGGCCCGTGAGTTTTCGACAGGCCCGTCGGGGCCCAGCGGCGGCAGCCTGGGCTGGTTCGGTCCCGGCACGATGGTGGAACCGTTTTTCGATGCGGTTCTGGCTTTGGAAGCGGGCGAAGTATCGCCCCCCGTCGAGACACAATTCGGCTGGCACGTCATCACGTTGCAAGAGACCCGCTCAAAAGACCTCCCGAAGCTGGAGGATGTTCGGTCGCAATTGGAAGAAGAAATTTTCCAACAAGCGTTTGAAGATATGATGAAAAAGCTTGAGGCACAAAGTGACGTTGTGCGGCCTGATCTTTCCGGCATTGAGCCTGATATCATAAGCAATTCCGACCTTCTGGAGCAATGACATGGGGCAGGTGACCGACAAGTCTCCACTGGCCCCCGCAGGTTTTCCTGAACTGCCGGTGATTGGCGGGGTCCGCTTTGCCACCGCCAGCGCCGAGGTCAAATACGAGGGCCGCACCGATGTGATGCTGGCCCATCTGGCCCCCGGTACCGCGATTGCAGGGGCGTTTACCCAGTCCTCAACCCGCTCGGCTGCGGTGCTGGATTGTCAGGACAAGATCACCAACCACAGCGATCAGGGCGCAGCCATCATCGTCAACTCGGGCAATGCCAACGCCTTCACCGGGCGCAATGGCCGCAAGTCGGTCACGGCCATCACCAAGGCCGTCGCCGATACCCTGTCCGTGCCCGAGACCCGGGTGTTTTCATCGTCCACTGGTGTGATTGGCGAACCTCTGCCGCATGACCGGATCAACGCCAAACTGACCGAGCTTTCACAGGGGCTGGATGAAACGGCGATCGAGGCAGCAGCACACGCCATCATGACCACCGACACCTTTGCCAAGGGGGCCGGAACAACCGTCACGATCGACGGCCAACAGGTCAGGATTGCGGGCATCGCCAAAGGCTCGGGCATGATCGCACCGGATATGGCCACCATGCTGGTCTATATCTTCACCGATGCCATGGTGGACCAGCCAGCGCTGCAAACGGTCGTTACGGCACTGAACCGCGCGACGTTCAACTGCATCACTGTCGATAGCGATACGTCCACATCCGATACCTTGTTGGTCGCCGCGACAGGGGCCTCGGGTGTTCGGGTGACGGAAGACAGCGTCGGCTTCATGGAAGGGTTGCGGCAGGTGATGCTGGACCTTGCCCACCAGGTGGTACGCGACGGCGAGGGCGCGACCAAGTTTATTGAGGTTTCAGTCACGGGCGCCTCCAGCGACGCCGACGCCCGCACCCATGCATTATCTGTCGCCAACTCACCATTGGTGAAGACGGCGATTGCGGGCGAAGACGCGAATTGGGGTCGCGTGGTCATGGCTATTGGCAAATCAGGCGCGCCGGCAGACCGTGATACTTTGTCGATCCGGTTTGGTGACATTCTTGTGGCGGAAAATGGCTGGGTGAACCCGGATTACGACGAGGCCGAGGCCTCAGCTTATATGAAAAATCAAGAGCTTACGATCCAGGTCGATCTGGGTCTTGGCGGGGGTACCGCGCGGGTGTGGACCTGCGACCTGACCCATGGCTACATCCAGATCAACGCGGATTACAGATCTTGAAGACGATTCTGGTTTCTGCTGTCGCACTGATCGACGTCGATGGGCGCATCCTGCTGACCCAGCGCCCCGAGGGCAAATCGATGGCTGGTCTGTGGGAGTTTCCCGGCGGAAAGATCGAGCCAGGCGAGACACCTGAACACGCCTTGATCCGCGAGTTACACGAAGAACTGGATATCGACACCTGGGCCAGCTGCTTGGCCCCGCTGACATTCGCCAGCCACAGCTATGATGATTTTCACCTTCTGATGCCGCTCTTTGCCTGCCGAAAATGGGAGGGTACCCCGCGAGGGAAAGAGGGGCAAAACCTGAAATGGGTGCGTGCCCGGGATCTGCGCGACTATCCAATGCCAGCCGCAGACATCCCCTTGATCCCGATCCTGCGCGACTGGCTGTGATGCGGAAAGTTCTCTTTTTCACCGCATAGCTGAAATAAAGTTACTCGCTCATCCCTCGAATCGGTTACTGTTAACCAATCGTGATCAATGGCTGCCACCAGATCATGCATATCAAACGTGTCAACTGGGGAGAGGGCACATGCTCAGAACAATTCGGCTTGGAAAGTATATTTCCGTTCAGGGGATTTGCGTACGCACGCTGCCCAACGGCAAGATGGAAGTGCGGGTTGGGGATCGCATTTTCTCGGGGGTGCCGGTCAGCAGGGCAGCTTGACTGAAGGGTAAACGAAAAACGGCGGCCAGTCTGTGAAGGACCTGGCCGCCGTTTTTTGTTTATCGCATCTGAAGATCAGTCCAGCTGACGTTCGATCTCTTCCCGCTCGAAAATCTCGATCACATCATTGGCGCGAATGTCATCATAGTTCTCAAACGCCATCCCGCATTCCTGACCGGATTGCACTTCGGGAACTTCATCCTTGAAGCGTTTCAACGTCTTGAGCGTGCCCTCATGGATCACGACATCATCGCGCAGCAGGCGCACACCTGCCGAACGGCGCGCGACCCCTTCGGTCACCAGACAACCGGCAACCTTGCCAACACCGGTGACCTTGAAGACCTCTTTGATCGTCGCATAGCCGATAAAGTTCTCGCGAATCTCGGCACCCAGAAGGCCCGAAGCCGCCGCTTTGACATCGTCCACAAGATCATAGATCACCGAATAATACCGAATCTCGACGCCCTTCTGATTGGCTGAATTGCGCGCAGGCGCGTTGGCCCGGACGTTGAAGCCAATCACAGGCGCACCTGACGCTTCGGCCAGGCCGATATCGGATTCTGTGATCGCGCCGACGCCCGAATGCAGCATGCGCACGCGCACCTCTTCGTTGCCGATTTTCTCCATCGCCTGAACGATGGCCTCGGCGCTGCCTTGCACGTCGGCTTTCACGAGAATCGGCAATTCCTTGACGTTCTCGTTCTCTTTTGCCTGAGCCAGCAGTTGCTCAAGTGATGTCCCGGCACCCGCCGCCGCGCGGCGTTCCTTCGCCGCTTTTTCGCGATATTCCGCGATCTCGCGGGCCTGCGCGTCGGTCTCAACCACGTTCAGAACATCACCCGCTTCGGGCGTACCGTTCAGACCCAGAACCTCGACAGGGACCGACGGGCCCGCTTCTTTAACACGCTCACCACGGTCGTTGATCAGCGCACGGACCTTACCGTACTGCTCACCCACAACGAAGATATCGCCCTGTTTCAGCGTGCCTTTTTGCACCAGAACGGTGGCAACCGGGCCACGGCCCACATCCAGCTGTGCCTCGATCACGGCACCTTCGGCGGCGCGTTCGGGGTTGGCTTTCAGTTCCAGAATCTCGGCCTGAAGCGCGATGGCTTCCAGCAACTCATCAAGACCCTGACCTGTGATCGCCGACACCTCGACATCCTGCACATCGCCGGACATCTTCTCGACGATAACTTCGTGCTGCAACAAGTCAGTGCGCACTTTGTCAGGATTGGCCTCGGGCTTGTCGATCTTGTTGATCGCCACGATCATCGGCACTTCGGCGGCCTTGGCGTGGTTAATCGCCTCGATTGTTTGCGGCATCACGGCATCGTCGGCGGCCACAACCAGAACCACGATATCCGTCACCTGCGCCCCGCGGGAGCGCATCGACGTAAACGCGGCGTGACCGGGCGTATCAAGGAAGCTCAGAACCGAACCGCCCTCGGTGGTCACCTGGTAAGCGCCGATATGTTGCGTGATCCCACCGGCTTCACCGGCCACAACCTTGGCATCGCGGATCGCATCCAGAAGCGAGGTTTTGCCGTGGTCAACGTGGCCCATGATGGTGATGACTGGCGGACGCGGTTTGAGGTCGTCATCAGAATCATCAACCGTATCGATCACGTCTTCGACGTCAGCATCCGAAACGCGGACAACATTGTGGCCAAATTCTTCGATGATCAGCTCGGCTGTGTCGGCATCAATGGTCTGGTTTTGAGTGACCATCATGTCATTGTTCATCAGTGTCTTGATCACGTCAGCCACACGTTCAGCCATACGGTTGGCCAACTCGGACACAACGATGGTTTCCGGCAGCTGCACGTCACGGATAACCTTTTCACGCTCTTGCGTCCCGCCCATCGCCTTTTGGCGTGCACGTTCCTGTTTCCGCTTCATCGCGGCCATCGATTTCTGACGGCCACCTTCGCCACCAGACAAGGCCTGGTTCAGCGTCAGCTTGCCCGAGCGGCGACCATCATGCTGGCCTTTGCCACGACCGCGCTGATCGCGATCCTTGGATGGTTCTTGCTTGCGTGGGGCCGGGGCCTGGCGTGCAGGCGCAGCGCGACTGGCGGCAGGCTCTTCAGGTACTGCGGCGGCAGCAGCTGCTGCTTGCTTGGCCGCATCTTCGGCCTCGCGGCGCTTGCGATCTTCTTCGTCAGCCTTGGCTTTTGCCTTCTCAGCGCGCTCTTTTTCCTCAGCCTCTTTGGCTTCGGCTTCGGCGCGGCGACGCATACGATCCGCCTCGCGTTCTTTCTCTTCGGCCTCGCGCTTGGCGGCGTCGTCGGCCTCGCGTGCTTTTGCGGCCTGAAGCGCCTTCAAACGGCGCTCGTGCTCGGCATCGGAAATGCCTGCAGGCCGTTTGCCCGGATCGCCCGCCGTCTTGGGTTTACCCGCAGCGCCGGGTGCCGCGCCCGGCTTGGGCACAACAACGCGCTTACGCTTGGTTTCCACCACGACGTTCTTGGTCCGGCCATGGCTGAAGCTTTGCTTCACGTTCCCCGCACGGGGACCGCCACGCACACCCAAAGTTTTCTTTCCGTCGTTGTCGCTCATCTATCTCAACTTCCTTTCCGGCGGGTCTTTTCGCCGTCCGAGACGCGCAGGCCTTTCAGCCTTGCCGCCTCCTCTACAACACGTTGGGACAAACCGCCAGCACCCAGTGCCGCGTGAATTGTGGTTTGTCGCCCAAAGGCCCGGCCCAGCTCGTCCGCTGTGAGCCAGCCTATGAATGAGCCGCGGTGAGGCGTGCTCAGTTTGGATTTACCGCGTTCTGATCCGTCACTTGCCTGAATCAGTACCGTCGCTTCCTCTTTGCTCAGCCAGTCCTTGACCTTTTCGTATCCGGCAACCGCGTGGCCGCCTTTGCGCGCCAGGCTGATCAGGTCCACGACCCGCCGCGCCAGCATGGTTTCGATCAGGTCAGACAGGCCCTCGGGCAATGTCACCGGTTGGCGCGCTGCCCGGGCAAACAGACCCTTGCTTGCGGCCGTATCAATGGCGGCGCGATCCGCCGAAATCCAGACCCCGCGGCCCGGCAGTTTTTCGGCAATATCGGGCACCATCTGCGCATCCGGGCCGACCACAAAGCGGATCAGCCCAAATTTCGGCTGTACCTCACCCGTGGCAATGCACTTGCGTTCAGGACCGTTTTCCCGGTCTTTGGATTGCCCAGCGCGACCCATCAGGAACCTCAGAGGCCTGAAGAATCAGGCCTCGACCTCCTGCTCGTCTTCACCGGCCTCGGTCTCTTCTTCGGCCGTTTCCAGATCGGCGGGATCAACCCAGCCCAGCATGATACGTGCGGTCATCACAAGATCCTGTGCCTCTTCCAAAGACACATCAAAGGGTTCCAGCAGACCGTCATCCTTGACGCGCTCTCCATCCACGGTGGTCCAGCCGCCCGCCAGTTCCCAATCGGCGCAGGTGGCGAAGTCTTCCAGCGTTTTCACGCCATCTTCGGCCAATGCCTGTACCATTTGGGGTGTCAGGCCTTCAAAATCAATGAGGCTGTCCTCGGCGCCCAGCTCGCGGGCTTTTTCGAGCGCCTCTTTTGCTTTCGCCTCAAGCACATCGCGGGCACGGGCCTGCAGTTCCTGGGCGGTGTCGTCATCAACACCGTCGATGACCAGCAGTTCGTCGATTTCGACATAGGCGACTTCTTCAAGGTTGGTGAACCCTTCCGAGACCAGAAGCTGGGCAAAGAACTCGTCCAGATCGAGGGCGGCCATGAACAGGTTGGTGCGCTCTTCGAATTCCTTCTGGCGGCGTTCCGAATCTTCGGCCTCGGTCATGATGTCGATATCAAGGTTGGTCAGCTGGCTGGCCAAACGCACGTTCTGACCACGACGGCCAATGGCAAGGCTCAGCTGCTCCTCGGGCACAACCACTTCGATCCGCTCAGCCTCTTCGTCCAGAACCACCTTGCTCACCTCGGCAGGTTGCAGGGCGTTCACAAGGAAGGTCGGCTGATCTTCGTTCCACGGGATGATGTCGATTTTTTCACCCTGCAACTCGTTCACGACGGCCTGCACGCGGCTGCCGCGCATACCAACGCAGGCCCCGACAGGGTCAATCGAATTGTCGTAAGAAATCACGGCGATCTTAGCACGACTGCCGGGATCACGGGCCACTGCCTTGATCTCGATGATGCCATCGTAAATCTCGGGCACTTCCATCTTGAACAGTTCTGCCATGAATTCCGGCGCGGTGCGGCTGAGGAAAATCTGCGGGCCGCGGGCCTCGCGGCGCACATCCTTGATGTAGCAGCGGATACGATCATTCGGGCGATAGCTTTCGCGACCGATCTTTTCGTTCCGGCGCAGCATTGCCTCGCCACGGCCCACATCGACAATGACGTTGCCATATTCCTCGCGCTTAACCACACCGTTGATAATGGTCCCGGCACGATCCTGGAATTCCTCGAACTGGCGATCCCGTTCGGCTTCGCGCACCTTTTGCAGAATCACCTGCTTGGCCGACTGGGCGGCGATCCGGCCCATTTCGACCGGGGGCACTTCTTCGACAAAGGTGTCGCCGACTTTGGGATCGTCCAGGTATTGCTTGGCCTGCTCGACGGTGAATTCGGCCTGATAATTCTCCAGCTCTTCGTCCTCAACCACGGTACGCACGCGGGTGAAGGTGGCTTTGCCGGTCTTGCGGTCGATGGCCACGCGAATGTCCATTTCCGAGCCGTAGCGGCTTTTCGCAGCCCGGGCGAGGCTTTCTTCCATCGCCTCGACCACCAACGCGGGGTCGATCATCTTTTCGCGGGCCACGGCCTCGGCGGTTTGCAGCAGCTCAAGCTGGTTGGCTGATGTGATTGCCATGGGTCAGTCCTCCTCGGAACCGGTTTCGGTTTCTATCTCGTCAAAATTGTCTTCATTCAAAGCGCCTGCATCCTTGCGCGCCTTCAGCATGTCCTTGATCAGCTCGTCGGTCAGAACCAGCTTGGCCTCGGCCAGCCAATCGATTTGCAGACCAATCGTGCCCTCGGCCACGTTGATCAGAACTTCATCGCCCTCGATCCCGGCCAGCTGGCCCTTGAACCGCTTGCGCCCGTCGATCAGCTCGGCTGTTTCCAGCTTGGCCTCATAGCCCTCGAACATCTCGAAATCCTTGAGACGGGTCAGCGGCCGGTCGATCCCGGGGCTGGAGACCTCAAGGTTATAGGCCTCAACAATCGGGTCCTCGACATCCAGAACGGCGCTGACCGCGGTGCTGATCGCGGCGCAATCATCCACCTCGATGCCACCTTCGGGCTTGTCGGCCATGATCTGCAGGGTCGCCGTTTCGCCCCCCATCAGGCGCAGACGCACCAGTTCATACCCCATGTCCTCGATGACAGGGGTGATGATCTCGGCCATCCGGCGGTCAATCGCAGCTTTGGCAATCAGGTCGTTTGACATCGTATCCAAGCACAAAAAAACGGGCGCGCGGCCCGTTGGAATTTCCGGTGGAGCCTTCGGTTTGGACCCGAACGCGCCGCTGTTATGGGTCATATAGAGAGGGTGGGGTGAGTCTGCAAGGCCTCAAATCTTGCCATCTCAAATTGACAAAGTGGTCGCCGGATTAGCTAAGTAACCTATCCAAGTCCAAGACCAAAGGAATTTGCATGGCCCCGAAACCAGAAGCCGTTCACAACTTAATCAAGAACCATATCGCAGCGTGGTGCGCCAAATCCGCGAATGACGTCGCCGCCTCCTACATGTCTGATGCAGTCTTCAGCATTAATCGTGGGGATGCGATGGTCGGCCATCAGGACATCGCGGATATGGTGAACGGCTTTTGCGACGAGTTCCCGGACGTTGTGCTGACACTCGATCACAGCTTTGTTGCAGGTGATCATGCCGTCTATGTCTGGACCTTCACAGGGACGCATGCTGAATCGGGCAAGGTCGTGAAATTCCAGGGTTGGGAGGAATGGGAACTGACGGATGCGCCCAAGGTCAAATCATCTCTTGGTTGGTATGACGCCGACGATTACGAACGCCAACTCGCTTGACGTCTAGTCCAGACCCGCCAATTGCGCCGAGGCCCGCCGCGTGAGCACCATGCGGCGAATAAAGGCCATGATAAAGATCATCGTCATGATCAGGACGATGGTCGGCGCCGGGGCGCTGTCGATAAAGAAGCTGGCATAGGTGCCCAGCAGCATGGACGACATACAGACCAGAACCGACACCCATAGCATCGTGCTAAACTTGCGCACGATCAGGAAGGCAATCGCCCCCGGCGCGATCAGCAATCCGATGGCCAGGATCAGGCCCACAGCCGCCAGCGTGGCGACGATGGTCAGCGACAAGGCGGCCAGCAATCCGTAATGCAGCCACCCCACCGGCAACCCGGCGGCCTGCGCCTGTGCCGGGTCAAAGCTGTGCAGCAGCAGGTCTTTCCATTTCAGGATTAGGATCGCCGCCACGCCGAGGGAAATCAGACCGGCGGTCCAAAGCTCATCCGTTTCAACGCCCAGCATGTTGCCGAACAGGATGTGATCAAGATGCATATTGGTGTCGATCGACACGTAGAGAACAATGCCGATGCCAAACATGCCCGAGAACACAACGCCCATCACCGTGTCCTGTTTCACCCGGCTGTTGCCCGCCAGATAGCCGGTGGCCAATGCACAGGTCATCCCCGCCGCAAACGCCCCGATGATCAACGGCAAACCGAGAATGTAAGCTAGCACGATGCCGGGCAGCACCGCATGGCTGACCGCGTCCCCCATCAGGGCCCAGCCTTTCATGACCAGAAAGCAAGACAGCAGCGCGGTGGGCACCGCCACGATGATCGAGATCAGAAAGGCGTTCTGCATGAAGGCGAACTGAAAGGGCAGAAGCCAGTCCATCACGCGGCCTCCAACGGGTGGCGTGTCATTGCCTCACGCGTCCGGCGTTTGGAGGCCAAGAGCCCGTGCTTGGGAGCAAAGACGAACGCAATCAAGAAGATCAGCGTTTGCAGAGTCACGATGATCCCGCCCGTCGCTCCATCCAGAAAATAGCTGATATACGCGCCAAAAAAGCTGGTCAGCGATCCGATCAGAACCGAGGTCAGGATCAGTCGCGGAAACCTATCACATAGTAGGTAAGCGGTGGCACCCGGAGTCACGACCATGGCGATGACCAGAAACGCACCGACGGTTTGCATCGCGGCCACGACCGAGGCGGACAGCAGGATAAAGAACACGGTCTTCAAAAGATCAGGCCGCAATCCAATGGTCCGCGCATGGCTTTCATCGAAAAACGTCACCATCAGGTCGCGCCATTTGAACAGTAGCACGCCCAGCGTGACAAAACCGATGATGGCCAATTGCAACGTGTCCTCAGGCGTGATCGCCAGGATATTACCCATGGTGATCGTCTGGATCGAAATCGCGATGGGATTGATCGACACCATGAACAGACCCAGCCCAAAGAACGACGTGAAGATCAGCCCGATGATCACATCCACCTTCAGCCCCGAGCGTTCCGACAGAAACAGCATCGCCCCGGCCGCCAACCCGCCCGCGATAAATGCGCCCAGCGCAAAGGGCAGGCCCAACATGTAAGCTCCGGCCACACCCGGAACCACCGAATGAGACAGCGCATCGCCGATCAGGGACCAGCCCTTCAACATCAGGTACGCCGAGAGAAATGCGCAGACCCCGCCAACAAGTGCCGACACCCACATGGCGTTGGTCATGTAGTTATAGGCGAACGGTTCAAGCAGGGTGCTCATTCATCATCGCCTTTGGTGGTCTGGGTCTTTTCGTCATATTGCACGAACGGACGCTCATCATCCGTCAGGATGGTCACTTCGCGGGTATCGCCGTCTTCGTGCAGCGCATCGCCGCCCAGCGTGAAGCGGCGCAAGACCCCGCCAAAGGCCTGTTCCAGATTATCGCGGGTGAACACTGTTTCGGTCGGGCCATAGCCCAGCACCGTGCCTTTGACCAAGATCGTCCGATCACAAAATTCAGGAACCGAGCCAAGGTTGTGGGTGGACACCAGCATCACCCGCCCTTCTTCCTTTAGCTCGCGCAGCAGGGCGATGATCTGTTCCTCGGTTTTCACATCGACGCCGGTAAAGGGCTCGTCCAACAGGATCACCTGACCGTCCTGCGCCAACGCGCGGGCCAAGAAAACGCGCTTGCGCTGACCGCCCGACAGCTCACCAATCTGGCGCTTGCGGAACTCTTGCATGTTCACGCGTTCCAGCGCCTGATCGACGGCTTCATGATCAGCAGCACGGGGTCGACGCAGGAACCCCATATGTCCATAGCGGCCCATCATCACGACGTCTTCGACCAGCACGGGAAAAGCCCAATCAACCTCTTCCGCCTGCGGAACGTAAGCCACCAGATTGTTGCGAAGGGCGTCTTTGACCTTGCGGTCCAGAATGCGGATATTGCCGCTGGCTGACGGCACGAAACCCATAATCGCCTTGAATAGGGTCGATTTGCCCGCCCCGTTGACCCCGACCAATGCCGTGACCGTGCCGCGCGGGATTTCAAAGCTGGCGTTCCACAACGCGGTGTGCCCATTGCGATAGGTGACCGTGACGTCCCGCGCCTCGATCCCCAGGGGCGTCTTTGCTAGTCCGGCTTCGGGCGCTGTCAGATCGCTGGTATCAAGCATGGCACATCTCGCTTTTCATCGTCGGCCTTAAATGGCGATACCCTCGCAGCCAATGGATGCGAGGGGTCGTTGGTACGGGTATCACACCCGCGATTTAGTTCGTGGCGGCAGTCAGTCCATCGGCCACGGTCTGGGACGTCACTGTCAGCAGGTCCAGATAAGTAGGTACTGGCCCATCCGCTTCGCTGAGTGAATCGACGTAAAGTTCACCGCCATAGGAAGCGCCGGTTTCGCGGGCGACCTGTTTCGCAGGCGCGGTATTGACGGTGCTTTCGCAGAACACCACGGGAATGCTGTTGTCGCGCACCCCGTCAATCACCGCACGCACCTGTTGCGGCGTGCCGTTTTGGTCAGCGTTCATCGGCCAGAGATACAGCTCTTTCATCCCGAAATCCCGCGCCAGATAGCTGAACGCGCCTTCGCAGGTCACCAGCCAGCGGCGATCGGCAGGAATATCCGCTACGGCGGCGCGCAGGGGTTCAATCGTCTCGCGCAGCCGTTCCTTATAGGCCTCGGCATTGGCCATATAGACTTCGGCATTTTCAGCGTCCTGCGCAGACATGGCCGCGGCAATGTTGTCGATATAGATGATCGCGTTGTCCAGACCCATCCAGGCATGGGGGTTTGGCTTTCCCTCGTAAGACCCAGAGCCGATGCTGATCGGATCGATCCCGTCCGTCAGCGTGGCCGAGGGGATATCGTCCATGTTGGACAGAAACTGTTCGAACCACAGCTCAAGGTTCATCCCGTTCCACAGGATCAGATCGGCATCAGACGCGCGCACGATATCCTGCGGCGTGGGCTGATAGCCATGGATTTCCGCGCCCGGCTTGGTGATAGACACCACGTCGGCGGCATCGCCCGCCACGTTCTGCGCCATGTCGGCCAGCACGGTGAAGGTGGTGACAACTTTCATCCGATCCTCGGCAAACGCCGGGGCCGAGGCCAGTGCAACAGTACAGCCAATTGCAAAAGACGTCAGACGTAAATCGGGCATGAACCTCTCCATCAAAGGGTTACTGAAATCGTTCTGCGAACCATTCGCAACTTTACCTGATGTAAATGAGAGTCATTCGCAACATGTCAAGTCAAAATGAGAATAAGTCGCAATAATAATGTGCTTTGACAGGTCGAATCGAAACAACACAGCTCAATTGCGGGCGAGCTTGTCCATGATCCGCACCAACTCGGCGCTAATCCCCGGCTCGGATAGCGCGTGACCGGCCACCGGGATCATCCGCAAATCGGCATTTCCCCAAGCCTGCGCTAGGGAATAGGCCCCCTGTGGCGGACAAATCATGTCATAGCGACCTTGCACAATGGTACCGGGTACAGTGTCAAGCCGGTCAATATGCTTCAGGATATGGCCATCCTCGTTCAGAAAACCGCCATGGGTGAAGTAATGGTTTTCAAGCCGGGCAAAGGCGTGCGCATAATTCGGCGGGCTTTCCCCGCCGCGCCCGCTGGACGTGACCGTGGCCAGCGCATTTTCCCAGCTGGACCATGCCTTGGCATAGCGCGTCTCATCCGCCTTATCGCCGGAAAACAGCCGCCGGTGATAGGCACCGATCATGTCGCCGCGTTCATCCTCGGGGATCAGATCCTGAAACCGCGCCCATGTTTCGGGCCAGAACCGCGCAGCACCACCGCCATAGAACCAGTCCAGCTCGGCCTGGGTCATCAGGAACACACCGCGCAACACAAGATGGCGCGCGCGGTCCGGATGCGTCTGCCCATAGATCAACGCAAGCGTCGCGCCCCAGCTGCCGCCAAAGACGATCCAGTTATCGATGCCGAATCGCTCTCTGATCCGCTCGATGTCGGCAACCAGATGCCACGTCGTATTATTCTCGACCGACGCATGGGGTTTTGAGCGTCCACAGCCCCGCTGATCGAACAGGACGATTCGGTAGACTGAGGGATCAAAATAGCGCCGCATCGCCGGGCTACACCCTCCACCGGGCCCGCCATGCAGCACAACCACCGGAATCCCGTCAACGCGGCCCGATTGTTCCACATAAATCGTGTGCCCATCGCCCACATCCAGCATTTGCCGGTCGAAAGGTTCGATCGGGGGGTATAGATACTGAAGTGCCGATTTTTGGTCCGCGATTTTATCCATGACCGTCCTATATCGAATGTTGAACCCAAAAGAGCACATGGAGAGCAGAATGCAAACCGCTCAGACAACGATTGATCCTGGGGAAGTTGCCAAGTTCGAGGCGATGGCCGCCGAATGGTGGAATCCGAATGGCAAATTCAAGCCATTGCACATGCTGAACCCCTGTCGGCTGGACTATATCACAGGCCAGATCGCGGCCGAGTATGATCGTGATCTGACCGGGCCAGAGGCGTTGAAGGGCCTGCGCATTCTGGACATCGGCTGTGGCGGTGGTTTGCTGGCCGAACCAATGGCACGTTTGGGGGCTGAAGTCGTCGGCGCCGACGCCGCGCCACGTAATATTCCGGTGGCGCAGGTGCATGCCGAGCAATCAGGCTTAGACATCGATTATCGCCACACCACTGCCGAAGACATGGCCGCCGCAGGCGAACAGTTTGACGTGATTCTCAACATGGAAGTCGTTGAACATGTGGCTGATCCGCTGGCCTATCTGACCGCTTGCCGCCAGTTATTGAAACCTGGCGGGCTGCACATCTGCTCTACGATCAACCGCAACGCCAAAAGTTTCGCCATGGCCATTGTTGGCGCGGAATACGTGATGCGCTGGCTGCCCAAGGGGACGCATGAGTGGAACAAGTTCATCACCCCGGACGAGTTGTTTGAACTGATGCGCAACGCCGGTCTGACCCCAGTGGATCGCAAGGGGTTCGTGTTCAATCCCGTAAGCTGGCGGTGGTCACTGTCCGACAAGGACCTGAGCGTGAATTATGTCACCGCCAGTGTGAATCGTGGGTAAGGCTAACATTCTGGGGTCAGTCGGTTTTCTGCGCTTGGCCCATTTTGAATGAAGATCGCAACAGCGCTTCTTGCTGTTCTTAGGTCAGCTTTGAGCCCTTTGCGGTCATCCCCCCGCGCGGAATCAAGGCCGCAGGCCGCCGCGCGATCGCCAGACCGCCCGCAAGGGCTGGCGATTTGGTGAGGAAGGCGCATCGTTTTGATCTATTGCGGATTTGGCAGGCATAAAGCGTGTCAAATAAACGTTTGATCGCCATCCCGCGGTCTGGCCATCGCGCGGCTGGTCCGAATGTCCGCTTCGTCCGCAAAGCAGACCCTTGAAGAAGGCATGCGATGGCCGCAACCCATAAAAGAGGCCTAACCCTCATCCCCCAGTTTCGCGCGCAGTTTGCGCATCACCGGCAAGGTGGCTCGCACTTTCTCCTCGCCCAACTCACTCACCATTTCCGAGATCAGCGGAGTGATCGCGGCCAATGCCACATCCCGCGCCTGCCGCCCTGCCGGGCTGATCGCGATCATCTTACGGCGCGCATCGTCCCAATCGGGGCGAATATGCACATAGCCCGCCCATTCCAGCTTGCTCAGTGTATTGGTCATCGCCCCGCGCGTGACGTGAAACACCTTGGCCAGTTGCGCCGGTGATTTCTCATCCCCCGTGCGGGCCAAATGATTCAGCACCGAGAAATGCGAGATTTCCATACCCTTCGGCAGCACCCGCCCAAGACGGTTGCGCAGCAATTGCTCGTTCGTGAGGATTTCACTGAACAGGGCAACAGCGAGGGAGTTGCTGTTCTGGTCGCTCATTCAGGGCCATCAACTTTCATCATCTGCGTCATCGCAGGGATGCTCTGCCGGGATGTTGCCACTTCTGCAAGGTCCAGATCAACGGATATGATGCCACAGGCTGTGCCCCCATCGGCCAGAACCCGTCCCCAGGGATCAATCACAAGGCTATGACCATAGGTTTGACGTGCGCGACCCCGGCTGGCGCTGTGCTGTCCCGTCTGGGCGGGGGCAAGAATATATGCGCCACTTTCGATGGCCCGCGCCCGTAGCAGGGTTTCCCAATGCGCCGCACCGGTCACCGGTGAAAATGCAGAAGGTACGGTGATGATCTGAGCGCCGGCCCCAGACAGCTGTCGATAAAGCGCGGGAAAGCGCAGATCATAGCAAATCGTCAGGCCCAGACGGCCGAAACCCGTGTCGGCCACAACCGCGCGCTCACCGGGGCGATAGCCTTCCGATTCGCGGTAGGTCTCCGTCTCGGATACGGCGACGTCGAACATGTGGATCTTGTCATATCGTGCGGCGATATTACCGTCGGGCGTGATCAGGAACGAGCGATTGGCAAAACGCCCGTCCGGATTATCGGTTTTCAACGCCAGCGAACCGATCAGCACCCAGACGCCATGATGCTTCGCCCGCGCTTTCAAAGCGGCCAGCGTCGGATCATCCGCCTCAGTGTGCAGCACCTCGGCCTGTCTTGTGCGGCTGGCTGAGACACAATTGGTCACCTCGGGGGTCAGAACGAACCCGGCACCATCCGCCACGGCACGGTCCAGCAAGTCACAGGTAACAGGCAGGTTGGCCAGTGGGTCATCACTGCTGGTCAGTTGAAGCAGGGCGGTTTTCATGGCCAATCAGGCCTGCAAAAGCGCGTCCAGCTTGCCCGCACGTTCCAACGCGTAAAGGTCATCGCAACCACCGACATGGGTTTGGCCCACAAAAATCTGTGGCACCGTGCGCCCGCCATTGGCGCGCTGGATCATCTCGGGCTTGCGGCCCGGATTGGTCAGTACGTTGATCTCGGAAAAATCAACGCCCTTTTCTTTCAGCAGCCGCTTGGCCGCACTACAAAAACCGCAAAGTGGCGAGGTATAGATTTCAACTGGTTGCATCGGTCAGGTCTCACTGGTGACATTTCCGACCTACTTAACCATCCTTGGTCACCCGCGCCAGTGTCAGCACACAAACCCGTGATGCCCCTGCCCCATGACATGCCTGCGTCGCCGCCGACAGGGTCGCCCCGGAGGTCATCACGTCATCCACCAGCAACACATCACGCCCTTTGATACGGTTTTTGCGCTTCGGGTGTACCGTTATGGCCCGGTCCAACGTGGCGAATCTTTCATCATGCCCAAGGCCATTCAGGCTGCGCGTTTGATGTGGGCGCTGCAGAAGGTCAGGACAATGAGGTCGGTCAACCTCGCGAGCCAGCGCCGTAGACAGCAAGGCCGCCTGATTGTAGGTCCGCTTCATCATCCGCAGCCAGTGCAAGGGGATCGGCGCGATCAGCATATCGGGTGTCAAAAGTGACTGAGCTGCACGGGCCATCCACTTGGCCGCCGGGCGCAGAACCTCGTGCCGGTCGCCATGTTTCAACGCCAGAACCAGTTGCCGGCCCCGATCTTTATAGACCAGCGCCGCGCGGCCGCTGTGCCAGGGTCGGGCGATGCGCATGCAATCATCGCAATGCTCCACCTCGCCCTGATCTTCACCAGGCAGGGGCACACCGCAACTGTCACAGCACAAACCGGTAATAAACGGCGTATCGCGCCAGCAGGGGCCACATAATCCAAACTCGCTATCCACCTGAGTGCCACAGGTCGTACAGCGCGGCGGATAGATCAGCCGCAATGCCGTTTGAAGCGCCCCCACCTTCACCCTATTGTCCCCGACATGACACTTCCTTTGACAGATCGCAGCGCCCTGATCCGCAACCGGACCCGCGCAGCCCACGCCCCGGCGCTGTTTTTGCACGAACAGGCCGTGGACGAGATCAAGGATCGTCTGGAACTGGTTAACAAAACATTTACCGCGACGGGCATTGTCACTGGGATGCCCGCGCTCTGGCAGACTGCCTTTCCCAATGCGATCTGCGTTGCGGATGACGAGACACTCGCCCTGACCGAAGCCGCGCATGATCTGGTGATCCACGCCATGGCCCTGCATTGGGCAAATGATCCGGTGGGCCAGATCATCCAGGCACGGCGCGCCCTCAAACCCGATGGTCTGTTTCTTGCGGCGCTGTTTGGCGGCGAAACCCTGCATGAGCTGCGCGCCTCGCTGGCCCAGGCGGAGGCGGATTTATACGGCAGCCTGTCCCTGCGCATCGCACCGATGGGGGAAATCCGCGATCTCGGCGCATTGCTGCAACGTGCCGGCTTTGCGCTGCCAGTGGCGGACAGCCTGCCCCTGACGACCAGCTATGCCAGCCCCTTGCATCTGATGCGCGAGCTGCGCGCCATGGGTGAGGCGAATGCCCTCGCGGGCCGCGTTCGCAAACCGATGCGACGCGCCCTGTTGATGCGCGCCTGCGAGATCTATCAGGACAGCTTTGGACAGGAGGACGGGCGCATTCCGGCCACGTTCGAGCTGATTTTCCTGACCGGGTGGAGCCCGGATGACAGCCAACCCCAACCCCTGCGCCCCGGTAGCGCCACCGCGCGGCTGGCCGATGTGCTGGGGGCAAAAGAAACACCGTTGAAAGATTGACGATCCGGCGGGAACAGTTATGTCCAGTCCCAACAACGACATGCAAGGACGTTAAACATGCTCGATGCGACAGCAGCGGCCCGGCCCAGCCACGCTCAGGCAGACCACCCCGCGGTGCCTGCGGCCAAGACCGGTGTTTTGCTGGCCAATCTGGGGACACCTGACAATTATGATTACTGGTCGATGCGCCGCTATCTGAACGAGTTTCTGTCAGATCGCAGGGTGATCGACTACGCGCCATGGAAATGGCAACCCTTGCTGCAGACTATCATCCTGTCGCGCCGTCCCTTCACCAGCGGTGCAGCCTACAAGTCCATCTGGAACGAGGACAAAAACGAAAGCCCGTTGATGACAATCACACGGGATCAAACCACGAAGATGTCCAAGGTCTTGAAAGATCGTTATGGCGACCAGGTCATGGTTGATTTCTGCATGCGCTATGGAAATCCTTCAACCAAGTCCAAGGTCCGCGCGATGGTCGAAGCCGGATGCCGCCGCATCCTGTTTTTCCCACTCTATCCACATTACGCCGGCGCCACCTCGGCCACGGCAAATGATCAGTTTTTTCGCGCTTTGATGGACGAGGCGTGGCAACCGACGGCGCGGGTGGTCGAGCCTTATTTCGAGAACCCGCTCTATATCGAGGCACTGGCCCAGTCTGTTGAGAAAGCCTATGGCGAGGCCGAAACCAAGCCTGAGATACTGGTGGTGTCCTATCACGGAATGCCAAAACGCTATCTGATGCAGGGCGATCCCTACCATTGCCAATGCCAGAAAACCACGCGGCTTCTGAAAGAGCGGCTGGGCTGGGGCGACACCGATATCAGAACCACGTTCCAATCGGTTTTTGGTCCCGAAGAATGGCTAAAGCCTTACACTGTCGAGGAAGTCGCGCGGTTGGCAGAAGAAGAAGGCAAAAAGCGAATCGCCGTGATGGCGCCCGCCTTTTCCGCCGATTGCATTGAAACGCTGGAAGAGATCAACGAAGAGATTCGTGAGAGCTTTGAAGAGGCAGGCGGCGAAGAATTCACCTATATTCCATGCCTCAACGATCAGGACGCCCACATCGCGGCATTGGCCGATGTCGTTCAGGCGAACCTGAAAGGGTGGCTGGACTGACGTGCTCGCTTAATTTTTGATATCGCGACCAGAAACGCAAAATCACATAAAATCCGGCCACAAAAAAAGGCAGTGGAAAACCACTGCCTTCTTAACTTTAGCTGTGCCGGGATTAGTCAGCAGCAACTACCGCAGCAACCACTGCAAGCAGAACCAGCGGAATCCAGATGCCAGCAGCCGAAGAGCTTGCAGCTGTATCTTCAACGATAACCGGAGCTTCCATTACGGGCTCTTCCATGTTGCCGGCATAGCCAGTTGTGGCTGCAGCGGCAAAAGCGGCGGCGAGAACGAGTTTCTTCATATTATCCTCCAGATGAAGGCCTGCTCACATTCCCATGCGACAAGCACCCAAGACTTAACCTCGTAGGGTTTTCTAATCAGCTATCAAGAGCCAATGCAAACGCTTCTTGAGGTAATTCAGCCACAAGCCGCCAAATTATCGTCAAATTAGCAACACTTGGGTGCCAATCTTCGACAGAGCGAAGAGTTCGGAAATGTGCTGGTTGTAGAGACCGATGCAGCCATTGGACGATTGCCGCCCGATCTTGCGCGTATCATGGGTGCCATGAATCCGGTAATAGGTCCAACTCAGGTACAGCGCATGGGTGCCCAGCGGATTGTCCGGACCCGGGCCGACATAGGCGGGCCAATCCGGATTACGCTGCAACATTGACGGAGTCGGACGCCAGCTTGGGCCCTCGACCTTGCGAGTCACTTTGGTGCGGCCACGGCGCGTGAGTTCCTCGGTCAGGGGAACGCTGGACGGGTAAAGCTTGTAGGTGACGCCATCCTCACCCCAATAGTGCAAAGCCCGCGAGTCGATATCCACCAGGATCGCGCCTTTATTGAGGTTTGAGAAATATGGCCGCCAATCCAGCGCCCGAAAACTTGAGATATTGCGCCGGATCGTGGTGTCGATCTCGCGCTCAAACTGAACGGTCCCATCGCCATCGATATCCTGTGCAAAGGCCGGTGCACCAATAGCAGCCGCCGTTCCCGCCAGGAACGCGCGCCTGTTGAACCCCATTTTATCTTCGCCAGACATGGCCACTCTCCTGAACGTCATTCACAATCTCGTTAGAATATATGGCGCGAAAGACGCAGTCGCAATTCAAACAAGCGTTATTCAGCAATGTTACGCGCAACTGGGTTTGAAAGACGACACAAGCCGGGCTAAAGCAATATCGTCAATGAATTTGGTGAGGCACTGTCATAATGCGTATTTTTGTCTGGCTGTTCGCGGCTCTTCTGACGTTATCGGCCTGCGCCGCGCCAGCACCACAAATTGGTACAGACGGTAAACCGCTTCCAAAACTCTACAAGATTCGTTCGGGTGATACCGCCAGGATTCAGTTCCGGATGCTTGATTCGATTAACTCACTTCGCCAGGCCGCCGGTCAGGCACCTGTCGTTCTGGATTCCAAGCTGACCGCCGCCGCCGCCACGCATTCGCGCGACATGTCGATCCAAAACCGTCCATGGCATTTTGGCTCGGACGGATCTTCGCCCATCGACAGGATCAATCGCGTTGGGTATCCGGGCAAACTGGTGGGCGAAAACATTTCGGAAACCTACGAGACCGAGCTTGAAACCCTCGCTGCATGGATGGACAAACCGGACACGCGACGCGTTATCCTGTCACCGGATGCACGGAATATGGGCTTCTCGTGGCTTCAGGAAGACAATGGTAAAATCTGGTGGACCCTGGTCCTGGGCAGTTAAGCCCCTTCCGGAAATGCTGGCAAATCGATGTAGGCGTTTGGCCTAGGGCTTGATCGTCACCCAGGTTTCGTTTTTCACCATCGCGTAAATCTCCTCCATCTCGCGGTTGGTCACCGAAATGCACCCGGCAGTCCAGTCGGGTCGGCCCACACGCCTCTCGCCATTGGGTTGGCCGTGGATGAAGATATCGCCACCGGGGCTTTTGCCGTGCGCCAGGGCAAAGGCAATGTCCTTCTCGTTCGGATATGAAATACCGATCGACAGATGGAACGCACTGTTGGGATTGCGCCGGTCAATGCGATACACCCCCTCGGGCGTTTTGCCGTCGCCTTCAAACTGCTTGTGTCCCTCGGCCGTGAAGCCCAAATCCACATCGTAGGATTTCAGCACCCGATCCTTGTGGAACAGGTACATTTTGCGATTCTCTTTCTGGATGAGAACGTGGGTGACTTCCGGGCCGTTATAGCTTTGGAACTTGCTTTTTGCCCCGCATCCCGCAAGACCAACAACCAACAAAACGGCCGCGACGAACTTGAAGATGTTCATTTCTGCTTACCTGAATTAACTGCTCGGCAATGGTATAGCCCAGTTCGGGCCACTTTAGGTAGTGTTTTCGCATCAACTGGCTGTGACAAATCTGAACTCGGCCACCAACTCTACATGAGCAGACCAGCGGAACTGATCCACCACCCTGAGACGGCTCAACCGGTACCCGGAATCACAAAGCGTTCTGGCATCGCGCGCAAAGCTTGTCGGATTGCACGACACATAAGCCAGCACGGGAATCGACGCCTCGGCCAGCCGTGCCACCTGTGCTTCGGCCCCCGCGCGCGGTGGGTCAATCACGGCGGCATCGAACGGTGCCAATTCATCGGGCTCCAGTGGACGACGGAACAGATCGCGCGCCTCGGTGGTCACCGCGCGCAAACCTTCAACCCCGCGCCAGGCTTTGTCCAGCGCCTCGGTCATCGTCGCATCACCCTCGACCGCATGCACCGCGCGATCTTCTGCCAGAGGCAACGCAAAGGTGCCGCACCCGGCGAACAAGTCCACCACATGACCAGCCCCGCCGACAATGCTCGCGACCTCGTTTTGCAAGGCTGCTTCGCCCTCAAGCGTTGCCTGCAGGAACGCTCCCGGTGGGGGTTCAACACTGACCTTCCCGAATATCTGTATCGGTGCACGCTGCGTGACAATCCTTTCACCGTCCCAACTGAGCCGCGCCAGATCATGTGTCTGGGCCAATCCTGCCAAGGCGATCCGCAAAGGTCCGTCCAGCGGCTTGCCGCCTTGAACTGCTGCATCAATCCCCGCACTGGATCGCGTCAGGGTCACCGATAACGCGTGCTTTCGGCTGGCTCCAATCTGAGCCAGCGCCTCGACCGCAGGTCGGGCGGCAATCAAGTCAGGATGCAGCAGAGTACAGTCAGGTATCTCGACAATCACATCCAATCCCTTGGCATGAAAACCGGACATTGCCCCTTTTTTGGTCCGCCGTGCCGACAGCGTTGCGCGCCTGCGTGATCGGGGCGGCGAAATGTGCATCGGAGCGAATTCAGTCGCAAGCCCATGCGCCTCAAGAGCAGTGCGTACGATATCCGTTTTCCACTGCGCCAGAAACGTATCCGAGGCGTGTTGAAGCTGACACCCACCGCAGGATTTGAAGTGCCGACAGGGCGGCGAGACCCGATCCCCGGAGGGCGTCGTAATCCGGATGTTTGTCAGGACCTGCCCGTCCAGATCCCCGGTTACCACCTCACCAGGCAGGGTGAGCGGGGCATAAACCGGACCGTCGGCGATCCCGTCGCCCTTATGCCCAAGTCGGCGGATCGTGACCTCGGTCATGATCGACCTAACAACACGTCACGCGACAGCGTGCATCCCGAAGCAAGCCACTCGTCCTCAAGCGCCTTGATCCTCTTGCCCAAAGCAGGGCCGGAATAGTCCGGCATCAGATCAGCAGGCTTGATCGGAAAAACCGCTTTGGCCCCGGTCATCAACTTCGCGATATCCGCAGGATCAAACGGGCTTTCCAACAAGGCAGCGCCCAACAGCAGAACCGACAGCCCGGTGTCATGCCCCAAACGGTAACCCAGCTCAATCGCCGGGGTCAGCGCCCCGACCTGATCGCGCAACAAGGTCAATTTCCTGGCTTCTGCTTTGCTCAGCCTCAGGCGGTCCGCCACATCCTGCCCGCCAATCACCGCGAGACGGCGCATCGCATCCGGGGTCAGCTCAATCTGTTGCTCCAAATGCACAAGCAGAGCCAGCGCATGATCCTCGGCGCCCGGCAATACCGCGTTCAGAACACCCGTGGCACGCATCGCCGCCACAGCCGGTGCCGGATCAGGGGCGGCTAGAAGGCGTGTTATCTCACCGCCCACGCGTTCGCGCGACAGTGTTTCCAGCCCCTCAAGATGGCGGGCAATGGCATCCAGCGCCTCGGCGTCCATGCCAGCCTCGGGATCACCATACCATGCGTGAAACCGGAAAAACCGCAAGCTGCGCAAATAGTCTTCCCTGATACGCTGCACAGGGTCTTCGATAAACCGAACCCGGCGCGCCTTCAGGTCATCCAGCCCACCAAGCGGGTCGATCACCTCACCATCTGCGCGGGCGTAAAGTGCATTCATCGTGAAATCCCGACGGCGCGCATCCTGAGTGATGTCCCTGGCAAAGGCGACAACGGCATGGCGGCCCGTGGTTTCAACATCTTCGCGGAAGGTGGTGATCTCGTGCGGAATACCACCCGACACGACCGTCACAGTCCCATGATCAATTCCCGTCGGAATCGCCTTAAGACCAGCGGTGCGGGCCAGTTTCATAACCTCCTCGGGATGGGCATCGGTGGCGATATCGATGTCCTTGACCGGTGTGTTCAGCAATGCGTTGCGCACGCATCCCCCGACGAAAAGCGCCTGATGGCCTGCATGCTTCAACGCCGCGAAAACTGCTTGGGTGGCCGGGTCCTCAATCCAATTGCCGCTGATTTTCATGATCGCTCCACCGCATCGGCCAGCGCCCATAAGATGCGCGCGGTGGCGCCCCAGATGTAATAAGGTCCGAATGGAACCGTGTAATAGCGCCGCAAACTGCCCCGCCAGCGCCGCGCCTGAATCGAGTAGTTGGCGGGGCGCATCACGTGATCCAGAGGCACCTGAAACACCTCGGCCACTTCGCCCGCTTCCGGCACCGGATCGAAATCACTGCGCACACGCGCCACCACTGGCGTGACCATAAATCCGGTGACGGTTTCATGGGCGGGCATAGTGCCCAACACCTCGACATTGCCGGGATCAAGGCCGATTTCCTCATCCGCCTCGCGCAGGGCTGCGGCGATCACATCGACATCGCCCTCGTCCTGCTTGCCGCCCGGAAAGGCAATTTGCCCCGGGTGATGTTTCAGTGCCGACGACCGTTTGGTCAGAATCAACCGCGCCTGATCACCCTTCATCTCCAAAGGGACCAACACACCAGCCGGACGCAGTCTGCGACCGGCTGGCAGCACAACATCAGTGTTCAGATCGTAATCCGACGACGGCATGCCGGACGAGGCCGCCAGCGCAGCGCGGATTGGATCCAGCGGATTAGCCATCCTCGCCCGCAGGTTCCTCGGCTTCAAACCCCACAGTTTTGGGGTCCATCCGATAATGCGCACCACAGAATTGGCAATCGGCGGTCACAAGACCTTCGTCCGTGGTCATCTTTTCGATGTCACGGGCCGAATAGATCGACAGGCTGTTGCGCACGCGCTCTTCACTGCAGGTACAGCCGAATTTCACCGGCTGCATATCAAACACACGCGGGCTTTCTTCATGGAACAAGCGCACCAACAGATCGGTCGGAGCCACCGACGGGCCAATCAGTTCCAGCTGTTCAACCGTGTCCAGCAGCATGTTGGCACGGTTCCAGTTTTCGCTTTCATCCCCTTCAAGGATGTCACTGGCCTCAAGCAAGCCGCCCTCTCCAGACCCGCCGCCGCTTGCGAAGGGCGACGCCTTGGGCATGTGCTGCAACATCACGCCCCCGGCCCGCCAATGCTCGCTACTGCCCGCCTCGGTCGACCGGCCGAAGCTGAGGGCAAAGCGCGTTGGCAGCTGTTCTGACTGCGCAAAGTAAGCCTCGGCACAGGCGCTCAGGCCAGAACCGGCAATCGGGGTGATCCCTTGGTAGGGCGTGTTGCCTTTGCCCTGATCAATCAGCACGGCGAAATACCCTTCGCCCACCTGGTCAAACGGAGCGCCATCCGTCAACCGGTCAGCATCGAAACTGGCATAGGCACGGATACGCGCAGGCTCACCCTCGCCTTCGGGAGCAAGGTAATCGGTGGCAATCATGCGCACCGGGCCTTTGGATTGCACCTGCAACGACAGCTTCCAGCGCAGTTTGATCGTCTGACCGATCAACGCGGTCAGCAGGGCCATTTCGGCCACCAACGCCTCGACCTGCGGAGGATAATCATGCTGTTCTAGAATTCCATCCAATACCCCGTCCAGCCGTGCCACGCGGCCACGGATATCCGATGCGTCCAGCTGGAACGGCAAAACGGTGTCGTCCCAGGCGATTTTCTGTCCAAGTGTCATGGGGTTTCCTATTGCGCCGGTTCTTGGCATATCGCGTCCATATAGGCAGGGCAAGACAGACTCCAAGGGTGACAGGATGATCAAACGTTACGGCAAAAGCCCCAAAACGGGGATACGATACCAACGACGGCCCGGCGTCTATGCGATCCTGCCGCGCGCTGGACAGCTGTTGCTGACCTATCAGGGCGACCCGCATTTTGAAGTGCAACTGCCCGGTGGCGGTATTGATCCGGGCGAGTCGCCCATTCACGCTTTGCACCGCGAAGTGATGGAAGAAACCGGCTGGACCATTGGGCAACCGCAGCGTCTGGGCGCGTTTCGCCGGTTCACCTATATGCCGGAATACGACATGTGGGCCGAGAAGCTGTGCACGATATATCTGGCGCGCCCCGCGCTACGAATTGGCCCGCCAACCGAGCCGGATCACACGCCGCTTTGGTTCAGCCCAGCGCAGGCGATAAAGGATCTTTACAACGACGGGGATGCCGATTTTGTCAGGCAGTTATTTCGCTAGAAGGTGTGGGGGCTTGGTTTGAACTCCAGCAAAACGGCCGAGACATCATCGCCGAAATCCTGATCTCCGGCGAATTCCGTCAGCTTCCAGACGATGGATTCCAAACAGGCCATGCTGTGGGTCTGGCGCAGTTGACCCATCATGTCTGCAAGGCCTTCGTCACCGAACAATTCACCCTGAGGATTGGCGCATTCGACAATCCCATCCGAGTGAATCATCAACCGATCCCCGGCTGACAACCTCACCTCAAACTCGTCATATTCAGCACCTTCGATCAGCCCAACGGGCAATCCGCCGACACCGATTGTTTCAACATGACCATCGGCCCGCTGCAATGCCGGACAGGGATGCCCGGCCTGCGCCATCACGATCCTGCCCGTGTCGAGGAAAACATCAGCCAGCAGCATGGTAAAATAATGCTCGGTCTCGATCTCGTTCAGGATCAGTTGATTGAGCAACGCGATGGTTTCCGCAGGGGGGCGCGGCACATATAGTCCCGAGGATGTGCGTGTCAGGGCAACATTCTGATCCGGAGCACTGGCCGACAGATATCCGGCCAATCGCGCGGTCATCAGCGCCGAACTGATTCCGTGACCCGACACATCGATCCCGTAGATCCCGATGCGCGTGTCACTGACCGGGAACATACCGACAAGATCGCCGCCGACGTGGCCACTGGAATGCAGCATCAATGACAATTCGGCATAGCCAAAATCGTGATGCCGGTCCCGGACCAGCGATTGTTGCAGCTTCTTGGCCTCGATCAGATCGTTGTCCAGCGAGTCATACAGCGTTTGCAACTCGTCAAGGGTGGATTTGACCAACCGGTTCTTCTCGGTCAGCTCCCGCTCCATCCGCAGGATACGCTCACCCGCTGCAATACGCGCGCGCAACTCGGCAGCATTGATTGGCTTGGTCAGAAAATCATCGGCCCCCGCATCAAGGCCATGGGCAATGTCATTCTTTTCGCTCTTCGAGGTCAGAAGAATGAAATATCCATAGCTGTCATGCGACAACGCTCTGAATTCGCGGCAAAACTCAGGGCCGCTCATTCCGGGCATCATCCAGTCGCTCAGCACCAGGTCAGGCTGAACATCACGGCACATTTCTAGCGCGGAATCGGCGCAATCCGCCTCACGCACGGAAAACCCCCAGCGTTTGAGGAATGCGCTTACGATCCGACGCTGCGAGCGGCTGTCATCCACAACCAGAACATCCCGAATAGCACCGGGATCGTCGAGAGGTCGGGCGGGGATTGTAACCGGGCTTTGCACGCTAATCACTCTTGCATTTCTGCCATGCCTAGACAGTCAGATTTAACGACAGGTAAATGGTAAAATTGCGCAGAGTTTTGCGAAGGTTCGGCAGGATTTCTTTACCTTCTGACGCCACACTCTCCCCTGGTTTGACGGAGAAGACAGGATGATCAACTGGGCCCGCGTCTCTGAATTACGCGATGAAATTGGGGCAGAGGATTTCGGTGAGGTTGTCGAAATCTTTCTCGAAGAGGTCGAGGAGGAGATTGCCGCGCTGCGCGATGGAATTGAAACCCGGGCGCTTGAGTCAAAGCTACATTTCCTCAAAGGAAGCGCACTCAACCTCGGGTTTGCTGACTTCGCCGCGATCTGTCAGGCCGGAGAACGGGCAGCGGCAAGCGGACACTATGACGCCATTGATTTGCCTGCGGTCTTAGGATGTTACGCAGATTCAAAGACAGACTTCCTGGGCGCACTCGACTCGCTATTTGCCGCTTAGATCAGAAACTCTGACAAAACCGGATCATTGGTGATATCGCGATACTCAAACCCGCCGGACTCCAGCCGCGTGAACAATTGTTCGAAGTTAGCCGGGTCCTTGGTTTCGATCCCGATCAGGACCGAACCGAAATTGCGCGCGGATTTCTTGAGATACTCGAACCGGGCGATGTCATCATCCGGGCCGAGGCTGTCCAGAAAGTCCTTTAGCGCGCCAGGGCGCTGGGGCATGCGCAACACGAAATACTTCTTCACCCCGGAATAGCGCAACGCGCGCTCTTTCACCTCGGGCAGGCGCTCAAAATCGAAGTTCCCACCGGAGGTAACACAGACAACTGTCTTACCACGAATCTCACCGGCCATGTCTTTCAACAGATCGACCGACAATGCACCTGCGGGCTCAAGCACGATCCCTTCGACGTTCAGAAACTCGATCATCGTGGTGCACAGACGGTCTTCGCTGACAACACGGGCCTCGGACGTCGGCAAATCCGCCAGCCGCGCAAATGTCTTCTGCCCGATCTGCGCCACCGCCGCACCATCGGCGAATGTATCCACATGGGGCAGTTTCACAGGTGTTCCGGCCTCCAGCGCCGCTTTCAGACAGGCGCCTCCCGATGGCTCGACCAAGGTAATCCGACATCCATCGCCCACGTAGCTGCGCACCCCGGCGGATAACCCTCCACCGCCGACAGGCATGATGATGTGATCCGGCATCCCGCCCAGCGCCTGTTCGATTTCAACCGCGACAGAGGCCTGACCCTCGATCACATCCTCGTCGTCAAACGGCGACAGGAAATGCCCGTGCGTCTCGGCGCAGTAGTCCTGCGCTGCGTGCAATGTGTCATCAAAGTAATCCCCGGTCAGGCGAATTGTCACGGCATCGCCACCAAAGGTCTGGGTCTTCATCACCTTCTGCTGCGGCGTGGTGATCGGCATAAAAATAACGCCCTTCACTCCAAGGTAGCGGCACATATAGGCCACGCCCTGCGCATGATTCCCGGCGCTGGCACAGACGAACTGAGAGGTATCGGGATGCGCCGCCAGATGCTTGCGCATCGCGTTGAACGCCCCGCGCAGTTTGTAGGATCGCACCGGTGTGAGATCTTCACGCTTCAGCAAAATCTCGGCGCCATAATGTTTCGACAGATGATCATTGCGCTGCAACGGCGTGGCATCAAACACGCTGCGCATGGCGGCCTCGGCGGCGCGGGCTTTGTCCTGAAAACTGGTCATCACCCGTCTCTGGCGCAGCCTGACCGCTCTTGCAACCCCTCTCGGTCTTGCGGGGACACTCAAAACCCGATAAGCGCCAAGCCGTTATCCATAAGGAGATTTCCCATGTCTGCGCCCAAGAAAGTTGTCCTTGCCTATTCCGGTGGTCTGGACACGTCGATCATCCTGAAATGGCTGCAGACCGAATATGGCTGCGAGGTGGTTACCTTCACCGCCGATCTGGGCCAGGGAGAAGAGTTGGACCCGGCCCGCCAGAAAGCTGAACTGCTTGGAATCAAACCGGAAAATATCTATATCGAAGACGTGCGCGAAGAATTTGTGCGTGATTTTGTCTTCCCGATGTTCCGCGCCAACGCGGTCTATGAGGGGTTGTATCTGCTGGGCACCTCCATCGCGCGCCCGCTGATCTCGAAACGTCTGGTTGAGATTGCCGCCGAAACCGGGGCCGACGCCGTGGCCCATGGCGCCACCGGCAAGGGCAATGATCAGGTGCGGTTCGAACTGGCCGCCTATGCCCTGAATCCCGAGATCAAGGTGATCGCCCCCTGGCGTGAATGGGATCTAACCAGCCGAACCCGATTGATCGATTTCGCCGAAAAGAACCAGATTCCGATTGCCAAGGACAAACGTGGCGAAGCGCCGTTTTCGGTGGATGCGAACCTGCTGCACACGTCGTCCGAAGGCAAGGTTCTGGAAGACCCGGCCGAGGCCGCGCCCGATTACGTTTATCAGCGCACCGTTCATCCCGAAGACGCGCCCGACACCCCGGAATTCATCGAGATCGGCTTTGAAAAAGGCGATGCCATCAGCATCAATGGCGAGGCGATGAGCCCTGCGACCGTGCTCACCAAGCTGAACGAACTGGGCGGCAAGCACGGGATCGGGCGACTTGATCTGGTGGAAGGGCGCTTTGTTGGGATGAAGTCCCGCGGTATCTACGAAACCCCGGGCGGCACCCTTCTGCTGGAGGCGCATCGTGGGATTGAGAGCATCACCATGGATCGTGGTGCCATGCATCTGAAGGATGAGCTGATGCCGAAATATGCGGAGCTGATCTATAACGGTTTCTGGTACAGCCCCGAGCGCGAGATGCTGCAGGCCGCGATTGATGCCTCGCAAGCCCACGTCACCGGGACTGTCCGGCTGAAGCTCTACAAGGGGTCCGCCCGCACCTTTGGCCGCTGGTCGGATCATTCGCTCTATTCCGAGGCGCATGTGACGTTCGAAGAAGATGCCGGCGCTTATGATCAGACCGACGCTGCCGGGTTCATTCAGCTGAACGCACTGCGACTCAAACTGATCGCGGCGCGGGATCGGCGGCTGAAGGGCTGAGCCCCCGAAACCGGCATTTTGTACAAAATGGGTTAAGTTTCGGACCCCGAAAACCCATTTTGTACATCTTGCTCAGCGCGTGTTTCAGAGAGCGTTTCGTCCGGATCAGGGGGCGTTGCGGTCAGCTCTGTCTCTTCTGCATCCGCTTCTTCGTCCGGATCAAGCAGGTCATGAACAGCCTCTTTGGCCTTGTCCGTTAACGTATCGAGCGGCCCTTTCACCACGTAGCCGCCCGCCGGATTATACTCCACGACCTGCGGCACGATCCGTTGCAATGGCTCGGCAAGACGCGCCATGCCGTGGCTGTTCGGGGCATCCACCACGCCGTTTTTCACCAGTTTCGAGAAGAGTTGCCGCGCGGTGCCAGGGCGGATTTTGAAAGTTTCCGAGATCATCTCGGCCGACACATCCGTTTTCGCATGGGCCAGCGCCACCGCGAAAATGTACTTGCTGCGTTGTGCCTGCACCGCAGCGGCCCCGGCCATGCCAGACACCGGCACCGCAGCAGCAACGCCCGTTCCGACCACCATTTTTCCAAAATCACGTCTGTTCATGAGATTGATATGGGGATAGGCCCTCGCCTTTTTACGGGGAAAAGATCAGATTTTATACCGCTTGAGGTGCTCATAGGCAGGCATCGCCGCATCGCAAAGCGCCTGTTGATCCGTCTCTAACACGGGCAAATCACCTTCTGCGGCGGCGAATCCGGTCGAGCGATGAACTGCACCGTACCAATGTGCCGCCCACACCCCGTCCTGGGGATGACCACCGGCAGGCCAATGCAGCATTGATGCGTCCCAGGGCAAGCCCAGCGCATCGCAAAGACGCCGCAACATCTTTTCGGGATCATCCCGGATATCATGGCTGTCGATGACAATCGGGTTGCTACCCGCATCTGTCAGTTGATTAAACAATTCGGCCTGCTGCACGAACCCGATATCGGCCAGCGTTGGGCGATCGTACTTGGCTGAAAAGCTGGCCGCGACGCGGGCGGGGTGGCGGATCAGAAAGACGTTTGAGACCTGATCAATCCAGTCTCGCGGTACCCCCGGTATCATGTGCTGAGACATGTGTTTTTGGTAAAAATGAGGCTTTTGGGCCGGAACAGACCCTAACAATCCATCGACCACCTTTGCCGGATCGTCGGGCTGAGAAGCCAGAATATCGTCGCGCATTGGATGATCGAGTCCAGTCTTTGCAAGATAAGCCGCATAGAATGGCTCATCCACAACGGCAAAATCCGATCTTGCTCCGAAGCTGTACATCATCGCGGTCGACAAATTGCGCGGACCGGACCACATGGCGATACGCATCTTAGGTCGATTCCTGCTGAATGAGGGCTTTGTAAAGGCTTTGGATACGGGTCGTGACCGGCCCTTGTTGCTCCTCTCCAATCACGCGCCCGTCGATTTGGCCAACCGCAGTTTGCGCCCCGAAGGTGCCGGTCAGGAACGCCTCGTCAGCTCCATATGTGTCGACAAGCGAGTAATTCCGCTCAAAAACCGGAATGTCGTTGGCCCGGCACAAATCGATCACCTTCTGACGAGTAATACCGTTCATGCAGTAATCCCCGGTGCTGGTCCAAACCTCTCCCTTTCGAACGATGAAAAAGTTACAGGCGTTGGTGGTGTTCACGAATCCATTGATGTCCAGCATCAGTGCCTCATCCGCGCCGGCCTTTTCGGCGGCAATGCAGGCCAGGATGCAATTCAGCTTGGAATGTGAATTCAGCTTTGGATCCTGCGTCATCGGCAAGCCACGAATGTGCGGCACGGTGGCCAGGTTGATCGGGCGGGCAATCCTGGGCTTGGAATGCTCCATGATGATGGTCATCGTCGGACCTTGCTGCGACAGGGATGGGTGTTGAAACGGGCGGGTTTTGACACCGCGTGTCACCATCAGGCGGGCATGGGCATCCGTGGTCATGCCATTGGCCGATTGTGTGTCCAATACGGCCTGAAACACCTCGTTCCGGGTCATGCCAATATCCAGATCAATCGCCTTGGCCGCCTCAAACAGACGATCAAGATGCTCATCCGCGAAAGCCCATGTGCCGTTATAGAGGCGCAGCCCTTCCCACACGCCATCGCCCAGCATGAAACCACTGTCATACACGCTGACCAGCGCCTGATCCTTGGGCACGATCCGACCATTCAGCCAGATCAGAATGCTGTCATTGCGCGCATCTTCCGCCGCTTGGTGAGTTGTCTGATGGTCGCTCATCATGTCCCCTTTTTGCCGCAACGCTACGGGCCGTAACAAACCATGCCAAGAGATAAAATCGCTTCACCAAGCCGTGACATCGCGGGGATGTGCATTTGCCGCAGCAGAATTTCAGGGCAGATAGAAGATGTAAACGGAGGGTTGTTTCATGGAATTCAAATTTCGGGACATCAAAGCCGCGATGCTGGCAGGCCTGATCGCCATCGGACTTCTGGCCCATGGCGGAGCAGCCAAGGCGGCAGGAAGCGAAGAACTTGTGGTTGCCGGTGGCTGTTTCTGGTGCGTGGAATCGGATTTCGAATCCGTCCGCGGCGTAAAAGAAGTGGTGTCAGGCTATACTGGCGGGATCAAGGACAATCCAACTTACAAGCAGGTGACCAAAGGCGGGACGGGCCATTACGAGGCCGTGAAAATCACTTTTGACTCGGGAAAAGTGTCCCGGGATCAATTGCTGAACCTGTTTTTCCGCTCGGTTGATCCAACAGATCCAGGTGGTCAGTTCTGTGACCGGGGGGATAGCTATCGCACGGCGATTTTCGTCTCTAACCCGGCAGAGAAAGCTTCGGCAGAGAAAGCAAAAGCCGAAGCACAGGCCGCCTTGGGCCGAAAGATTGTCACCCCGATTTTGCAGAAATCAACGTTCTACAAGGCCGAAAAATACCACCAGGATTACTACAAGGGCACCAAGCTTGTCGTGACCCGGTTTGGACCCAAAAAGCAATCCTCTGCTTACAAAGCCTATCGTGTTGCCTGTGGTCGCGATGCGAAAGTGAAAGCATTGTGGGGCGCGGATGCGCCGTTTGCCAACAAGTACACGAACTAGGCCAGAAACGAAGCGACTTCGGTCGCGGTCGGGATCGCCTCGGCCGTGCCGGGGCGTTGCACCTGAAGCGCCGAGGCTGCAGCGGCGCGGCGCATCGCATCCTTTGGCGACAGCCCCTGATCCAGACCCGCCGCGACATAACCGGTAAAACAATCCCCGGCCCCTGTCGTGTCAACCGGAGTTACCGCAAAGGCCGGGCAATGGGTCTTCTCACTATTCTCGATCCAGTCTGCCCCATCGGCACCACGGGTGATCAAAAGCTGACGAACAGGGATGTCTTCAAGTGACAGCCCCAGCGCCGTGGTCAGCTGTGTCGCCTCGACCGCGTTCATCACCAGAAGATCAAGATAGGGAAGCACTGCCTGCACGGCTTCGGCCGAGAATGGCGCGGCGGAATAGACCACATGTAAGCCGGACTTGTGGGCCATTTCCGCAGCTTCGACCTGTAGACTGGTTTCGTTTTGAAGCAGCAGCAGATCACTATGGGATGCGATGGAAAGTGCCGTTTCAAGCCAGCTTAGAGACTGTTCATGGTTCGCACCGGGATAGATGACAATGGCGTTTTCTCCCGCGCGATCGACATTGATGATGGCATGCGCCGTGGGTGTATCCACCGTGGCGATCTGGCTGGTGATAACACCGTAGCCCATCAACGCCTCGACCGCCCAACCGCCGTCAGGGCCAACGGCGCCGATATGGGTCACCTGTGATCCGGCAAGGGCGGCAGCGACGGATTGATTGGCCCCTTTGCCGCCCAAACCGCGGGTCATGTCAGAAGCCGCAAGCGTTTCGCCGGGCGCAGGCAGGTGAGGCACACGGTAGATGTAGTCAGCGTTGATCGAGCCCAGGTTAAAGATCATCGCCGCCCCCTGCTTCCTACTCGACCTTACAGGCCGCCAGTACGGCCATGTTCAGAACATCGTTGGACGTCGAGGTCAGCGAACAGATCTGGATCGAGGCATCCACGCCGGTCAGGATAGGGCCAATCACAGTTGCCCCCGCCATTTCCTGCATCAGTTTGACCGAGATCGAGGCCGAGTGCCGCGCGGGGACGACAAGAATGTTGGCCGGGCCGGTCAGGCGCTGGAACGGATAATTGTCCTGCGCTGCCTGCATGTTCAGCGCCACATCAACCGTCATTTCACCCTCGAACTCAAAATCGACGCCGCGCTGTTCCAGAACCATAGGCGCCAGGCGCATCTTTTCAGCGCGCTCGGATCGGGGATATCCAAAGGTCGAGAAACTCACGAATGCCACACGCGGCTCAAGCCCCAGATGACGGGCGACCCCGGCAGAGCGTTCGGCGATGTTCGCCAGATCGTTCTCGTCCGGCCATTCATGCACCAATGTATCGGCGATCAGAACGATCCGCCCCTTGTGCAACAGCGCCGTCACCCCGACCGCGCCCTGCTCGGCATCGGCATCAAAAACGTGATTGATCAGGTCCAGCACATAGGCCGATTTGCGCGTCGCCCCCGTGACCAAACCGTCGCCATGACCATGCGCCAGCATCAGGGCCGCGAACACATGGCGATCCCGCGCGGCAAGGCGATGCACGTCGTGACGGTCGAACCCTTTCCGCTGCAGCCGTGAATAGAGGAAGCGTTTGTAATCTGCCAGATACTCGGAATTGGCGGCGTTGACGATATGCAGTTCGGATGCGGCATCACCCATGCCGACGGACTCAAGCTTGGTTTGCACGTCCGCCTCGCGCCCGACGACAAGCGCCTCGCCCAGACCATTGCGTTGGTATTGCACCGCGGCCCGCAACACGCGCGGGTCATCCCCCTCGGCAAAAATCATCCTCGCCTGCGCATTGCGCGCCCGCGCGTTGATTGACCGCAGCACAGTTGCCGTTGGATCAAGCCGCGATTTCAACGCCAGTTCATAGGCTTCCATATCCACAAGCGGACGCCGCGCCGCGCCGGTATCCATGCAGGCCTTGGCCACAGCGGGTGGAATGGTGTGAATCAGGCGCGGGTCGAATGGCGCGGGAATAATGTAGTCGCGCCCAAAGCTGAGTTTGCGGCCATAAGCCATGGCCACTTCGTCAGGCACATCCTGACGGGCCAGCTTGGCCAGCGCCTCGGCACAGGCGATCTTCATTTCGTCATTGATCGCCCTTGCGTGTACATCCAATGCACCCCGGAAGAGATAGGGAAAGCCCAGGACGTTATTGACCTGATTGGGGTAATCTGAACGCCCGGTCGCCACGATGGCGTCTTCGCGCACGGCATGGGCCTCTTCCGGTGTGATCTCGGGGTCGGGATTGGCCATGGCGAAAATCACCGGGTTGTCGGCCATCGAGGCCACCATTTCCTCAGTGACCGCGCCTTTGACGGATACCCCGAGGAAAACATCGGCACCTTTCATGGCCTCTTCCAGCGTACGCAGTTCAGTGTTCACCGCATGGGCCGATTTCCACTGATTCATGCCCTCGGTACGGCCCTGATAGATGACGCCCTTCGTATCACAGGCGATGCAGTTTTCATGCCGTGCGCCCATGGATTTCAGCAATTCGATACAGGCAATCCCGGCGGCCCCGGCACCATTGAGAACAATTTTCACATCCTCGATGGCCTTGCCTGAAATATGCAACGCATTGATCAGACCGGCCGCACAGATCACGGCTGTCCCGTGCTGATCATCGTGGAAGACGGGGATATCCATTTCTTCCTTCAGCTTCTGTTCGATGATGAAGCATTCCGGCGCTTTGATGTCTTCCAGGTTGATGCCACCAAATGTGGGCCCCATCAGGCGCACGGCGTTGATAAAGGCGTCCGGGTCTTCGGTGTCCAGTTCGATATCGATCGAGTTCACGTCGGCAAAGCGTTTGAACAGAACCGACTTTCCCTCCATCACCGGTTTACTGCCCAGCGCGCCCAGATTGCCGAGGCCCAGAACGGCGGTGCCGTTTGAAATCACTGCAACCAGGTTGCCCTTGTTTGTGTAGTCATAGGCCGTTTCCGGATTCTCGGCGATGGCCATACATGGCACGGCAACACCCGGCGAATAGGCCAGTGACAGATCCCGCTGCGTGGTCATCGGCACGGTCGCTGTTATCTCGAACTTGCCCGGCGTCGGCTCAAGATGGAAGGCAAGCGCCTCTTCGGGTGTGAACTTGGGATTGGACATCGATGCGCCTTTGCAAAACGGGATTTCGTCATTGCATAGCGGGCCTTTGGCACAGGCTCAACCGGATCGCGGTTTTGGCTTTCGCAGGCGGTCCAGCGTTTGTAAGGTTTGCATCATTGCATAGGGGGCGCATGTGACATCTGCCAAATCTGCCGTAACGCCAATGATGGCACAGTATCTGGAGCTTAAGGCAGGCTATCCCGATGCTTTGCTGTTCTACCGGATGGGCGATTTTTACGAGCTGTTTTTTGACGATGCCGTTGCCGCGGCCGAGGCGCTGGATATTGCGCTCACGAAACGCGGCAAACATCTGGGCGAAGACATCGCCATGTGCGGCGTGCCGGTTCATTCTGCCGAGGGGTATCTTCTGACGCTGATCCGCAAAGGGTTTCGCGTCGCCGTGTGCGAACAGATGGAAAACCCGGCCGAGGCGAAAAAGCGCGGATCGAAATCGGTGGTCAAACGCGATGTGGTGCGGTTGGTGACCCCGGGCACTTTGACAGAGGAAAGCCTGCTGGACGCGCGGCGGCACAATTACCTGGCGGCGTTTGCCGAAGTGCGCGGCGAGGGGGCACTGGCATGGTCTGACATTTCCACCGGCGCGTTCCACGTAACACCCCTGGCGCGTGTCCGGTTGGGGCCGGAACTGGCGCGGCTGATGCCGAGCGAGGTGGTGGTTGCCGATGGTTTTGATGCAGATTTGGGCGAAATAGTTTCTGAATCCAGTGCTGCCTTAACCCCGTTGGGGCGCGCGGCTTTTGACAGCACCGGCAGCGAAGAACGCCTTTGCGCCCTGTTTGGGATCGACACGCTGGATGCCTATGGACAGTTCGACCGCGCCGAAGTGGCGGCGATGGGCGCTATTGTCGAGTATCTGGAGATCACGCAGAAGGGCAAATTGCCACTGCTTCGCCCACCCCAGCGCGAAGCGCAGGCAGGCGTCATGCAAATCGACGCTGCAACCCGGCGCAATCTGGAGCTGACCCATGCACTCAGTGGCGGGCGCGCAGGATCGCTTTTGTCGGCGATTGACCGAACGGTCACAGCGGGTGGCGGGCGCTTGCTTGAGCGGCGATTGTCCAGCCCATCCCGTAACCTGGGCGTTGTACAAAACCGTCTCGATGCAGTCGGGTTTGCTGCGGACCAGAACAAGATTTCCGCCGATTTGCGCGAGGCCTTGCGCAAGGTTCCCGACCTTGACCGCGCCCTGTCACGGTTGGCGCTTGACCGGGGTGGGCCACGCGACCTCGCCGCGATCCGCAATGGGCTGGAACAGGCTGAGCATATCGCAGGCGGCCTGGCGGGGGCGGACCTGCCGCAAGTTCTGGATGACGCCGCATCCGGATTGCGGGGGCATGAGCAACTTCTGACCCTTCTGGACGAGGCGTTGATTGCCGAACCGCCGCTGCTGGCTCGCGATGGCGGGTTCATCGCCCCGGGCTATGACGCCGAATTGGACGAAACCCGCCAACTGCGCGATGAAGGGCGCGGCGTGATTGCAGGCATGCAAAGCGAATATGCCGAACAGACCGGCATCCAAAGCCTCAAGATCAAACATAACAATGTGCTTGGCTATTTTGTCGAAGTGACCAGCACCCATGCCGACAAGATGTTGTCCGCCCCCCTGAACGAAACCTTCAAACACCGCCAGACCACGGCCAATCAGGTGCGGTTTACCACGCTGCCGCTGAGCGAGATGGAAACCAAGATCCTGAACGCCGGGGGCAGGGCGATCGAGATCGAAAAACGGCTCTATTCAACGCTGAAAGCCGCGATCTTGGGTCAATCTGCCGAGATCGCGCAGGCCGCACGCGGGCTTGCGGAACTTGACCTCAGCACCGCGCTGGCCGATCTGGCGAGGGGCGAAAACTGGTGCCGTCCCAAGGTCGATAACAGTCGTGCGTTGCAGATCGAGGGCGGCCGGCATCCTGTCGTGGAACAAGCGTTGCGACGGACGGGCGAGCCTTTCATTGCCAATGATTGCGATCTTGGCGGCGAGAGCGATATCTGGCTGCTGACCGGGCCGAACATGGCCGGCAAATCGACCTTTCTGCGCCAGAACGCGTTGATCGCTCTGCTGGCACAGATGGGCAGTTTCGTTCCCGCAACCTCGGCGCATATCGGAATGGTCAGCCAGTTGTTCAGCCGGGTTGGCGCCAGTGATGATCTGGCACGGGGACGGTCCACGTTCATGGTCGAAATGGTGGAAACTGCCGCGATCCTCAATCAGGCAGAGGATCACGCTCTGGTCATTCTGGATGAAATCGGGCGCGGGACCGCCACCTATGACGGGCTGAGCATTGCCTGGGCGACGCTGGAACATCTGCACGAGGTCAACGGCTGTCGGGCACTGTTTGCCACGCATTATCACGAGATGACCAATCTCAGCGACAAGCTGGACAGGGTCGACAACGCCACTGTGGCCGTGAAAGAGCATGAAGGTGACGTGATCTTCCTGCATGAAGTGCGGCGTGGTGCGGCGGACCGAAGCTATGGCGTGCAGGTTGCCAAGCTGGCCGGGTTGCCCAGCGCCGTGGTCGAACGGGCGCGGGTTGTCCTGGATGCTTTGGAAAAGGGCGAACGGGAGGGCGGGCGCGCACGGGAGGCTTTGATTGACGATCTGCCTCTGTTTGCAGCGACTCCCCCACCGATGTCTGCGCCAACACAAGAGTCAGAGGTGGAGGCGCGCCTGCAAAGCGTTCTGCCGGATGAGTTGACCCCGAAAGAGGCGCTCAGCCTGATTTACGATCTCAAGGCCATGCTGAAATGATCATTGATCGCGATTTCGGCATCCCACTGCCCGATGGCACGCGTTTATCGGCCAAGCTGTGGATGCCGAACAGTGCAAAAACAGACCCTGTTCCGGCCATAATCGAGTATTTGCCCTATCGCAAAACCGATGGCACCGCCGCGCGGGACGATACGATGCATCCCTGGTTTGCCGCACAGGGCTATGCCTGTTTGCGGGTGGATCGGCGCGGATGCGGCGACAGCGAGGGGCTTTATGATGACGAGTATTCCGAGCAGGAGTTGCAGGACGGCGTCGATCTGATCCATTGGGTCGCGGACCAGCCCTGGTGTACCGGACGCATTGGGATGCAGGGTATTTCTTGGGGCGGGTTCAACAGTGTTCAGATTGCAGCGCGGGCGCCTGAGCCGTTGAAGGCCGTGATCAGCATTGGCACCACTGCCGACCGGTATCATGACGATATTCATTACAAGGGCGGCATCCAGCTGGGCGAAAACATTGGCTGGGCGGCGACGGCAAGTTCATGGTTTTCCACACCCCCTGATCCTGAACTAATGGGCGGCAATGCGTGGCGCGATACCTGGTTAAAGCGGTTGGAAAATACGCCTTTCGTCGCGGAACGCTGGACCCGGCATTCCGATCGGGATGAGTATTGGAAACACGGGTCGATTTGCGAAAGCTATGACACGATCAAGGCGGCTGTTCTGGTGATGGGCGGGCTGCATGATGGGTATCGCAACGCGATGGCGGCCATGGTCGAGGGGATTGATGCGCCGGTGCAGGGAATCCTTGGTCCTTGGGGGCATAAATATCCGCATATCAGCCATATCGCGCCTGCGATTGATTATCTGAATATCGCGCTGCGCTGGTGGGATCGTTGGCTGAAACAAATCGACAATGGGGCCGAAAATGATCCCGCGTACCGCGCCTATGTGATGGACAGTATCCGGCCTGACCCCGCCCTTAAAGAACGCCCCGGTCGATGGATCGCCGAACCGACATGGCCATCGCCCGATATCAGCCTTGAAACACTGCCGCTTGGGCATGGGGTTTTGGGTAAGGAAGAGGCATTTTCAGCCGAGATAGAGACTGATATGGCCTGTGGGCGTGCGGCAGGTGAATTCTTTCCCTTTGGCTTTGGGCCCGGCGAATTGCCAGATGATCAGACCCATGATGACGCCTTGTCGGCCTGTTTTGAAACGGATGTTTTGGCCGAAGAGCAGATCATTCTGGGCGCGCCGACTGTCACACTGCAGCTTTCGGCGGACAAGCCACGGGCACAAATCGCGGTGCGATTATGTGATATTCGCCCTGACGGCACATCGAACCTGATCACCTTGGGGCTTCTCAATCTGCGACACCGGGACGGGTTTGAGGCCAAACGCGATCTGGTGCCGGGTGAGATGATCGACGTGTCTCTGAAACTGGATCAGACGGCCTATCGCCTTCCGAAAGGGCATCGATTGCGGCTGGCCATTTCAGGGAGCTACTGGCCATTTTGCTGGCCCGAGGGCGAGCCATTTAAGCTTACGTTGACGGGCGGCGCCTTGAGCCTGCCCATCCGACAAGGCAATTCAGGCGGATGGCAATTTGATCCACCGATCAAAATCGCCCGGCGCGCCTATCGCGACCTGAAACAGGGCCACGAAGAAAAGTCATGGCACGAGGATTCTGATACGGGCCAGATCACCCTTGAGATTGTGGGCGAGCATCCGCGGCTGGAAGATGAAGAAACCAAAATCATCACCGAAAGTGCGATTCATGAGCGGTGGGACATCACGCGGGGTGACCCCACCTCGGCCAAGGTTGACATGGTCTGGACCCGTCATTTTGGACGTGGAGATTGGGAAGTACGCACCAAGGTAACCGCCCGCATGACCGGCACGCGCGACGATTTTATCATCGATCAGCGGTTGGAAGCCTGGGAAGGGGAGACGCCGGTGTTTGAAAAAAGCTGGCGCGCGAAAGTACCGCGCTAGATGTTACCAGCTGCCTGACGCGCCGCCGCCCGACGAAGACCCGCCGCCAAAAGACGAACCGCCGCCCGAGGACGAGCTACTGGATGATTTCGACACTTTCGGGATCACCTTTTCGACGGCATAGGTGGCGTGGCAATTGTGGCAGTTGTAATCAATACGCCTGCGGCCGGTGCTGCTGGTGGTTGCGTGCTGCAATGTGGTCGATTCACCTTCCAGGGCGCGATAGCTACACTCGCGGCAGGCACCATATTTGGATGACCACGCTTCGTAGGCCTCGACCTTTCGGTGCGCACATTCCGGACACTCCCAGACATCGTAATCGACGGATTCGAGCTGTTCTTCGCGCACTTGCCCGGGCTTTAGATACTGATCATCCCAGTGTTCGGCGAGCAATTGCATCTTGGTCCCATCATTTGGACAGATGCGCGGGCGATACCGTTTGCGACGCCGGTAAAACCAATAGCCAAAACCGGCAAACACGCCCCCAATCGGAACCAGAAAAAACCCCAAGGCATCAATCACACGACCGGTTGTGCCCCTGGCCTTTTGCATGAACGTATCTTCGCCGGGCCACGCCCCCGTCAGATCGTGGATTACAGCGGCAACACCTTTCTCGATGCCCACGCCGTAATCATCCTGCTTGAAATACGGGATGATGGTTTTGTCGATGATCCGCTTCATTGGTGCGTCTTTAGCGGCACCATATCCTGAACCCACTTCGATCCGCATTTCACGGTCATATCGCGAAACCAGCATCATCACGCCGTCATTGCGCGCCGAATTCCCGATACCCCAGTAATTGAACAGACCCGTGGCGAAGGGCTCGATCGCGCCGACATGCCCGTAGTCGGACATCAAGCCGATCGTGACGACCGTGAATTCGATGCCGGTTTCATTGCGCAGGTCTTTGAGCTGATCACGGATCGAGCGCTCCTGTCCGATGGTCAGGAGGTTGCCAAAATCGTTTACATAGACTTCGTCATAATCAGGATAGATCTGGGCAGTGAGGGGCAGGGCGGGAAGAAGCAGGGCAAAAAGAAGAACCAGAATGCGAGTCATGAAAGTGAGCCTTGATGTAAAAAGGGGCCAAAACTGGCCCCTCCTGACTTATCCCGGATTTGACGACACGCCCACCTGCGCCGGGCGAAGAATGCGATCATGCAGCATAAAGCCTTCGGCCGATACCTGAATGATATCTCCGGCCTTGGTGTCAGGCAGAGGCGCCTCGAACATTGCTTCGTGATGCTGCGGATCAAACCGGTCGCCAACTTCGGGCGAAATGACGGTGATTCCATGCTTGGCAAACACATTGCGCAGCTCGCGCATGGTCAACTCGATCCCCTCGATCAGCGCCTTGGAAATCTCGCGCTGCTCATCGGTCGCGGCCTCAAGCGCACGCTTCATATTGTCATAGACCGGCAACATGTCACGGGCCAGTTTCGACCCGCCGTAATTCTCGGCCTCGCGGCGGTCCTTGTCCGACCGCTTGCGCGCGTTTTCGGCATCGGCCAATGCGCGCATGAATTTATCCTGAAAAGCGTCACGTTCGGCACGTAACGCATCAATCTCGGCCTGCTCATCCGTGATCTCGGCCATCTCGGCTTCAAATTCTTCTTCTTCTGCCTGGTCAATATCGTCCAGAAACTCGTCTTCTTTGCGCTCTGCCATCTTTACCCTCTAGCTTCGGTCGGCGATCATTTTGCCCACCAACTGCGCCGTGTAATCCACGATCGGCACAATCCGTCCGTAATTCAGGCGGGTCGGGCCAATAACGCCCACCGCACCAATGATCTTTCGATCAGCGTTCATATATGGAGAGACCACCAAAGAGGAACCCGAAAGTGAGAAAAGTTTGTTCTCAGAGCCAATAAAAATGCGTACGCCTTCGCCTTCGTCGGTGAGTTCGAGAAATTCGGCGATGTCCCGCTTGCGTTCCAGCTCGTCAAACAGGCTTTTGATGCGGTCCAGCTCTTCTTCTTCGGCCTCGGATGTCAGCAGATTCGACCGGCCCCGCACGATCAGACGTTCGTAGTTTTCATCGCCTTTGTCCCAGACGGCCAGACCGCTTTCGGCCAGCTGATGCGCCAGTTGATCAATTTCCTGCCGACGAGCGTTGATCTGACTGGCGATATCGGTTTGCAAATCGCTGAGGGTTTTGCCTTCGATCAGCGCATTGAGGAAATTCGCCGCTTCGCGCATCGAGCTGGGGGTTTGCCCCGGCGGTGGGGTGAAAATGCGATTCTCGACATGGCCATCGGCAAAGACCAACACGACAAGCGCACGGTCATGGCCCAGCCCGACAAACTCAATATGTTTGATCGGAGCCTCATGTTTGGGGGCCAGAACCAGCGATGCGCCTTGCGTCACGCCGGATAGGGCCGAGCCAATCCGATCCAGCGCGCCGCTTACGTCATCCGAATTACTGCCCAAAGTGGCATCAATCATCCGCTGGTCGGTACCTTCCAGATCGCCCACTTCAAGCAAGCCATCAACAAACATGCGCAGACCTTGCTGTGTTGGCACGCGGCCCGCGCTGATATGCGGGCTATCGAGCAGGCCCAGATATTCCAGATCCTGCATCACGTTGCGGATCGTCGCGGCGCTGACTTTTTCGCTCATGTCCCGGGTCAGAGTGCGCGAGCCCACGGGATCACCCGTTGCCAGATAAGATTCGACCACGCGGCGAAACACCTCGCGCGAGCGATCATTCATCTCGTCCAGAATTTTGCTTGCGTCGTTCATTGGCCGGGGTGTCCTGTCTGGGATGTCATTAAAACCGGGTGTTCTGAAAGGTCAATCGGGGTTGCGAAAGGGCGGGTGCCCTTCTATCCCCGTGAGCAAAGCATGAAAGGACACGAAGATGCGCCCCTCTGGTAGAGATTTAAGCGAAATGCGCCCCGTTTCAATTGAGACAGGCGTGACAAAACACGCCGAAGGGTCTTGCATGATTCGGATGGGCGACACCCATGTGCTGTGCACTGCGACGATTGAAGATCGCGTACCACCTTTTATCAAAGGATCGGGCCTTGGTTGGGTGACGGCGGAATACGGCATGCTGCCCCGGTCCACCACGTCGCGGATGCGTCGCGAAGCGACCGCCGGCAAACAGGGCGGGCGTACCGTTGAAATCCAACGCCTGATCGGGCGGTCCCTGCGCGCGGGCATAGATCGCGTGGCTTTGGGCGAACGTCAGATCACAGTTGATTGCGATGTCATTCAGGCCGATGGCGGAACGCGCTGTGCATCGATCACCGGGGGTTGGGTCGCCCTGCGCCTTGCGGTGAACAAGCTTATGAAGGCTGGCGATGTGACCAGCGATCCGATGGTCGATCCCGTTGCCGCGATTTCCTGCGGGATCTATGCGGGGCAGGTGGTGCTTGATCTGGATTACCCAGAGGATAGCGAGGCCGGGACAGACGGGAATTTCATTATGACCGCGTCGGGCCAGTTGATCGAAGTGCAGATGAGCGCCGAAGGATCGACCTTTTCCCGCGATCAGATGAACCAGCTGATGGACATGGCCGAGAAGGGTGTTGGCGAATTGGCGGCGATGCAGCTGGCAGCGGCCAATGCGTAAGTTCACGGGCGATACACTTCTGGTGGCCACGCATAACGCGGGGAAACTGGAAGAAATCGCCCATCTGCTTGAGCCGTTTGGTGTTTCGGTCGTGGGAGCCGCCGAGAAGAATCTCGCCGAACCGGATGAGACCGAAGACAATTTCGTCGGCAATGCCCGGATCAAGGCACATGCCGCCGCCAAGGCCACGGGATTGCCCGCCTTGTCGGATGATTCCGGAATTGAAATCGACGCGCTTGATGGTGCTCCGGGCGTTTACACTGCCGATTGGGCCGAAACCGGTCAGGGCCGGGATTTCAGGATGGCAATGACGCGGGCCCATGATGAGATCATAGCCAGCGGCACGCCCCAGCCCTGGACTGCGCGATTTTGTTGCACTCTGGTTCTGGCCTGGCCCGACGGCCATGACGAGGTGTTCCCCGGCAAGATCGAGGGACAGATCACCTGGCCGATGCGCGGAGATCAGGGCCATGGCTATGACCCGATTTTTGTCCCGGATGGGTATGACATGACTTTTGCCGAGATGGATCGTTGGGAGAAGAACAAGATAAGCCACCGCGCCGATGCTTTCGCAAAATTCGTGAAGGGGTGTTTTGGCTGAGGATTGGCAAGCAAGGGGGTTTGGCCTCTATATCCATTGGCCGTTTTGCGAGGCCAAATGCCCCTATTGCGACTTCAACAGTCATGTCGCACGCGAGATTGACCATTCCCGCTGGGCCAAGGGCTATCTGACTGAAATAGAACGCTATGCTGAAAGGTTGCCGGGCCGTGTGCTGAATTCCGTGTTTTTCGGAGGCGGCACACCCAGCCTGATGGACCCAGACACAGTCGCCTCGGTTCTGGATGCGATCAAATCGGCCTGGCCAACGGCAAACGATCTTGAAGTCACGCTTGAAGCCAATCCCGGTTCGGTAGAGGCGGGGCGATTTCAGGCTTTTGCTCAGGCCGGGGTCAGCCGTATTTCAATGGGTGTGCAGGCGTTGAATGATCGTGACCTGCACCGCCTCGGACGCATTCACTCGGTTGCCGAGGCAAAGGCGGCGTTTGACATTGCACGGCGGCATTTTGAACGGGTCAATTTTGATCTGATCTATGCACGGCAGGATCAAACCGTGGCGCAGTGGCGCGTCGAGCTGAAAGAAGCGCTGGACATGGCGATTGATCATTTGTCGCTTTACCAACTGACGATCGAACCCGGCACCGCTTTTGGGGATCGCTATGCCCGAGGCAAGCTAAAAGGCTTGCCTTTGGAAGACAGTGCGGCGGACATGTTCGAGGCGACCCAGGAGATTTGCACCGCCGCCGGACTGCCCGCCTATGAGGTATCAAACCATGCCCGACCCGGTGCGGAATCCCGGCACAACATGATCTATTGGCGATATGGGGACTATATCGGGATCGGCCCGGGCGCGCATGGCCGGATCACACGAGATGGGCAACGCATCGCCACCGAAGCGTGGTCAATGCCGCAACGTTGGCTTGAGGGGGTTGAAACGGGTAGAAGCGAAAAGCCTTCTTTGCCTCTGACCCGGCCCGAGCAGGCCAGCGAGTTTCTGATCATGGGGCTGCGACTGCGCGATGGGATTGATCTGAAACGATTTGAGACACTCGCGGGAAAACCAATACCCTTCGAAAAGGTCACGCATCTGCAAGACATTGGAATGATCGAAGTGAATGACACGATTTTGCGAGCAACAGATCACGGACGTATGGTGTTGAACTCGGTCATTGATGCATTGATGCCGGACACGTGATGCGCACGGTCTGGCTTTTTCTCGGCATGACCTGTCTGGGCCTCGGGGTCATTGGGGTGTTTCTGCCTCTGCTCCCGACGGTACCCTTCATGCTTCTGGCCGCATTCTGCTTTGCCCGCTCATCCGAGCGTTTGCACAATTGGCTTTTGTCGCATCCGCGGTTTGGCCCGTCGATCGTCGACTGGCAGGAACGCCGCGCGATCCATCCAAAGGCAAAGCGTCTGGCGACGCTCTCGATTGCGCTGGTCTTCGGAATATCGCTAATCGCTGCGTTTCCCTTGAAAATTATTATAATTCAAGGTGTTACGCTTGGCGCGGTGCTGATCTTTATCTGGACACGGCCTAACTACTAGAGCTGAGCATCCGGCAAATCGTGTCCAGTTGATCCAGGTTTTCATAGCGGATGGTCATCGCGCCACCTTCCTGACCCGGCTTGTGATCAATCGCCACTTTCATACCCAAATTGGCCGACAGATCGCCCTCAAGCGCCTTGGTGTCCGCGTCTTTCTCGGGGGCGCTTTTCTTTGCAGGGGTCTTGCCATCGGCAAAGATGTTGGCCATCGCAGACTTCGCCAGCTTTTCAGTGTCCCGCACCGACAGGTCTTTCTTGATCACCATTCTGGCCAGGGCGACAGGATCTTCTGCCGTGATCAGAGCACGGGCATGGCCTGCCGACAGTTTCCCATCGCGCAGATAGTCACGCACTTCTTTGGGCAAGCCCAGCAACCGCACAGAATTGGCGATGTGGCTGCGGCTTTTGCCCAGCACCTCGGCCAGCTTCTCCTGCGTATGGCCAAACTTTTCCATCAACTGGCTATAGCCTGCCGCCTCTTCCACCGGGTTCAGATCGGCACGCTGGATGTTTTCGATGATCGCGATTTCCAGAACCTCGGTATCGTCGAATTCGCGCACCAGGACCGGAATTTCATGCAGTTTGGCCATCTGGGCCGCACGCCAGCGGCGTTCACCCGCAACAATCTCGTAGGCTTCCTTTTTGCCCGGCCGCGCCCGGACAATCAGCGGCTGGATAATTCCCTTCTCTCGAATTGACGCCGACAGGTCGTTCAGGGCGTCTTTATCAAAGGTTCGGCGCGGCTGATCCGGATTGGGCGAAATCTTTTCAATGGGAACCATCAAGTCAGGACGGCGCGGGGTGGTATCATTTTCGGCGCTTGGCTCTGACACATCCGCCATTAAGGCAGACAAACCACGGCCCAAACCCCGTTGTTTTGATTTCTTCTCGGCCATGTCCTGTCCTTTCCCTGATTATGCCGCGACGCGCGTCTGATTTTCCATCAGTTCAATCGCAAGATCGCGATAGGCTTGCGCCCCTTTCGAGGTGGAATCGTAACTGATTACGGGCATTGCAAAAGATGGCGCTTCGCTCACCCGTACATTACGCGGAATGCGGGTTTGGAACACCAATTCTCCCAGGTTGTCGCGTGCATCCTGTTCAACCAGCGTTGATAGATTGTTCCGCCCATCAAACATGGTCAGCACGATCCCCTCAATCCGCAAATCGGGATTGGCCGTCTGGCGCACTTCGCGAATGGTCAACATAAGTTGTGACAGACCTTCGAGCGCAAAAAATTCGCTTTGCAACGGTACCAGAACGGAATGGGCGGCCACCATGGCATTGACCGTCAACAGATTTAACGACGGCGGGCAATCGATCAGGATGAAATCCAGCGCGTAGTCGTCCATCGCCGGCTGACGCAACGCATCATGCAGCAGGAAGCTTCTTTTTTCGTTTGAAATCAATTCCATATCGGCAGAACTCAGGTCGACCGTGGCCGGGATAATCGACAGATTCCTGTTCGATGTTGGTTGAATAACGCGGCTGAGTTCGATTTCTTCCAGTATCAGCTCATAGGTGGTGTATTCCCGGCTGTCCGCTTCGATTCCAAGGCCCGTCGATGCGTTCCCCTGCGGATCAAGATCAACGATCAGAACTTTTGCGCCCGCTTCGGCCAGGGCTGCACCCAGATTGATTGTTGTTGTCGTTTTTCCAACACCGCCCTTCTGGTTGGCAACAGCGATGATCTTGGGGCCTCGCGGGCGGGTGGGATCAGACACGGGACACTCCTGTAACGCTCAAGACAACGGGACCGGTTTCAGTCTGACTCTTAGCAATCCGGTGGCTGAAATTCCACAGGGATTGCGCCGCCTGAAGCTCTTTTTCCCAAGCTGCACCTTTTAGAAGCAGCGCGGTTCCAGATGGAGACAAATGGCGCTGTGACAGATCAAGCAGCGTGGACAGATCGGCGAGCGCACGCGCTGATACGACATCCGCATTCAAAGGCTCGGCCACTTCTATTCGCTCGCTGATCACACGAGCAGGGGCGCCGGTTTCGCGAATAACCGTCCTCAAGAAAGCCGACTTGCGCGCATCGCTTTCGACAAGCGTTACACGAAGCGGGCTTGCCTTCTGATCTGCCATAATCGCAATCACAAGCCCTGGAAAACCGCCGCCCGATCCAAGATCGGCCCAATGCGCTACGGGATGCGGCGCCAGGTCAAATATCTGCGCAGAATCAAGGATATGGCGCGCCCAGAGGTCGGGAAGCGTGGATTTCGCCACAAGGTTAATACGTGGATTCCACTTGGTCAGCAGATCGGCATAAATACGAAGCCGGGACATTGTTTCACGTGAAACATTCAGGCCGTCCGGAACCGTCACGCTGACTTTTCCCGTTGCTCGTGCTTGATCCGGGCCAGCAAGAGAGTTAGCGCTGCGGGCGTCATCCCATCAATGCGCGCTGCCTGCGCCAGATTTGCAGGTTGAACGGTCGACAGCTTGGATTTCAGCTCGTTGGAAAGCCCTTCAATCGCTCCATAGTCGAAATGCGGTGGGATTTCCTTGTCCTCATCCCGGCGCATGGATTCGACATCCCGTTTCTGCCGATCAATGTAATTCGCATAAAGCGCATCTTTCTCAAGCTGCGCGCGGGTTTCCTGGTCAAGGTCCGATAAGGTTTCATCCAACTGAATCAAGGTATCAAAGGTGATGTCCGGGAATGAGAGTAGCTGAAATGCCGTCCTGCGCGCGCCATCCTGGTTCACGGCCAGGCCGATATCTTTCAGTTGCCGCGGCGTGTAGCTGTCTGCATTCAAGCGCTCAAGGCCGGCAGCAAGACGATCCATCTTATCATCAAAAACCGCCTTACGCCGCGAGCCAACGCAGCCCAACTGTACGCCAAGCGCCGTAAGCCGTTGATCCGCGTTATCTGCCCGTAAGGAAAGCCGAAATTCGGCGCGCGATGTGAACATCCGATAGGGTTCGGACACGCCGCGCGTCGTGAGGTCGTCAATCATGACGCCAATATAGCTTTCTGAGCGGCCAAAGGTTACAGGGTCTCTGCCTTTCACAGCCAGCGCTGCGTTCAACCCGGCAACCAGCCCTTGCGCTGCAGCTTCTTCATAGCCAGTCGTGCCATTGATCTGCCCCGCCAGATACAACCCCGGCACCGACCGAACCTGCAATGTGGCGTCCAAAGACCGCGGATCGACATAATCATATTCGATCGCATAACCCGGCTGCATGATCTCGGCCCGCTCCAGACCTTCGATAGACCGCACGTAATCCACCTGCACCTCTTCCGGCAGCGAGGTGGAGATGCCATTCGGATAAATCAGATCATCAGACAGGCTTTCGGGCTCCAGAAAGATCTGGTGCGAGGTTTTGTCGGCAAAACGCACGATTTTATCTTCAATCGACGGGCAATAGCGAGGGCCTATCCCATCGATATGCCCCCCATACATCGCCGAACGATCCAGATTTTCGCGAATGATATCATGGGTTTTCGCATTCGTATGGGTGATACCGCAAGATATCTGGCGCGCAGAGGGGCCATGCGACAGGAATGAAAACATCACCGGATCATCATCACCCGGCTGATCCTGTAAGGCGTCCCAATTGATGGTCTTGCCATTCAGCCGGGGCGGGGTGCCCGTTTTCAAACGCCCAAGGGATAAATCAAAGCTGTCGATACGTTCAGCCAACTTGACCGAAGGCTTGTCGCCCATACGACCGCCGGGGCGCGACACATCCCCGATATGGATAACGCCGCGCAAAAAAGTGCCCGTGGTCAGGATGACCGCAGCGGCGCTCACCTCGGAGCCGTCCTGCAGAACAATGCCAGTAACCCGTTCTCCCTGCATAACGAAGTCACACGCCTCGCCTTCCAAGATGGTCAGGTTTGGCTGTGCCTCGGTCATGGACAGCATGGTTTCGCGATAAATCTTGCGATCTGCCTGTGCTCGCGGGCCTTGTACAGCAGGGCCCTTGCGGCGGTTAAGCAGCCGGAATTGGATGCCGGCGGCATCCGCGACACAGCCCATCACACCATCCAGCGCATCAATCTCTCGCACCAAGTGGCCTTTGCCCAAGCCGCCAATCGCCGGGTTGCACGACATCACCCCGATACCATCGCGCGACAAGGTCACAAGCGCGGTCTGCACCCCCATCCGGGCCGCAGCATGGGCGGCCTCGGTACCGGCATGTCCTCCGCCGATGACAATGACGTCAAAATGTTTCACGTGAAACACTCCTCATTTGCCAAGGCAGAAGCTGGCAAAAATCTCATCCAGAATATTCTCGATATCGATGCGGCCTACCAGAGAATCAAGGGCGCGAATAGCGGTTCTAAGCTCTTCCGCTGCAATATCGGCGTGGCTTTCCCCGTGAGGGATTAAATTCTCAGCAGAGTTCAAGGCGCAAACCGCGCGTTCCATCGCGAGCTTGTGGCGCAGGCGCGTTGCAATACCAACGTCAGTTGAGCGATTCCGCAGCGTTTCGGTTATCTGCTCGATCAGCTCGGAAACGCCTGCGCCCGTCACCCCCGAGATACCTCCGGTGGGATCATCCAACAGATCGGCTTTCGCCAGTAAAACAATGTCTTCCTCTTCGATAAGCCCATCTGGCTGATCACCATCAGCCAACAAAAACACGCGCAGATCCGCTGTGGCTGCCCGTTGCCTGGCGCGGTCAATCCCGATGTTTTCAACCACATCATCGGTTTCGCGCAGACCTGCCGTATCAAGAAGCGTCACGGGCAAGCCGGACAGGTCCATCCTTACTTCGATCACATCCCGGGTGGTGCCGGCATACTCGGACGTAATCGCCGCCTCGCGCCCGGCCAGTGCATTCAACAGTGTGGATTTACCGACATTGGGCGCCCCGATAATGGCCACTTCAAATCCAGCGCGAATACGTTCAGCCGTTTTCACGCCCTCTATCTCGCGCTGCAGGCTGGTTTGCGTGATCCTGATGAGCTCAGAAACCTCCGGCGACACATCAACGGGCACTTCTTCATCGGCAAAATCAATTGTCGCCTCAAGCAAGGCTGCAGCCCTGATCAAAGACTTGCGCCAGAGCTCGGCCTGCTTCCCAAGGTCACCAGAAAAGACACGCAATGCCTGACGGCGTTGCGCTTCGGTTTCGGCTTCGATCAGATCGGCAAGGCCTTCGACCTGGGCAATGTCGAGACGGCCATTCTCCAAGGCGCGTCGCGTGAATTCACCGGGTTCAGCCGGACGCAGGCCAGGGATACCCGAAAGCTCTGTCAAAATGGCAGAAACCACCGCTGGGCTTCCATGGCATTGAATTTCAACGGTTTTTTCCCCGGTAAAGCTGTGATCATCCGAAAACACCAAAATCAGGGATTCATCAAGCCTCGTCCCATCAGCCCCGCGTAAAAGGCGCAGGGATGCCAGCCGAGGCGTCGGGATCTCAGGGTTCAACCGAGCCAGAGCGTCCCAGGACTCAGCGCCGGAAATACGGATGACTGCCACTCCGGATTTGCCGGGAGCGGTGGAGAGCGCAAAGATTGTATCCATCGGGGCCACCCCCGTCACAGATCAGGTGTTCATCGAGTCGAAGAAATCCGAATTCGTCTTGGTTTGCTTCAACTTGGAAATCAGGAACTCGATCGCATCCGTGGTGCCCATCGGATTGAGGATGCGGCGCAGGACAAAGGTTTTCTGAAGATCGATCTTATCGACCAGAAGATCTTCTTTCCGCGTGCCGGACTTGAGAATGTCCATCGCCGGGAAGACGCGTTTGTCGGCGACTTTGCGATCCAGAACGATTTCCGAGTTACCCGTACCTTTGAATTCTTCGAAGATCACTTCGTCCATCCGCGACCCGGTTTCGATCAGCGCGGTGGCAATAATGGTGAGCGATCCGCCTTCCTCGATATTCCGCGCCGCGCCAAAGAACCGCTTGGGGCGTTGCAGGGCGTTGGCATCCACACCACCTGTCAGAACCTTGCCCGAAGATGGAACAACTGTGTTAAACGCCCTACCAAGCCTTGTGATCGAATCGAGAAGAATAACAACATCTCGTTTATGTTCGACCAAACGCTTGGCTTTCTCGATCACCATTTCCGACACCGCGACGTGCCGCGTGGCCGGTTCATCAAAGGTCGAGCTGACCACTTCGCCCTTTACCGAGCGCTGCATGTCCGTCACCTCTTCGGGGCGTTCATCGATCAGCAGCACGATCAGGTAACATTCAGGATGGTTCGCCTCGATACTGGCGGCGATGTTTTGCAGCAGAACGGTTTTACCCGTCCGCGGCGGGGCCACGATCAACGACCGCTGGCCTTTCCCGATCGGGGCCACCAGGTCGATGATTCGGGCGGACCGGTCCTTGATGGTCGGATCCTCGATTTCCATCGTCATCCGTTCATCGGGGTAAAGCGGCGTCAGGTTGTCAAACGCGATCTTGTGCTTGGCTTTCTCAGGCTCTTCGAAATTGATCTGCGAGACACCGGTCAGAGCAAAATAGCGCTCCGTCTCAAGCGGCTGTTTGATTTCCCCCACGATGGAATCCCCCGTCCTCAACGAATAGCGGCGGATCGTTTCAGGCGAAACATAGATGTCATCGGGGCCCGGCAGATAGTTGGCTTCGGGCGAGCGCAGGAAGCCAAAGCCATCTTGCAGCACTTCCAGCACGCCATCCCCGTAAACAACCCAGCCATCCTCGGCGCGTTCTTTCAGGATCGAGAACATCATCTCGCCCTTGCGCATGGTCGAGGCGTTTTCGATCTCAAGCTCTTCGGCCATGGACAGAAGATCGGCGGCGGATTGCGCCTTGAGGTCAGACAGGTTCAGACGGTCTTGGGACATGGTGATACCTTTTCACGGGCCGGTCTACGGCACAGTGATATATAGCAATGGGGAAACAAGCCTCCCGGACGGGAAGTTCGAAAACATGTAAGCGCTTACTTAAGTCGAGTCAATGAACGCCTAGAAACGCAGTACGACGGCGAACACGATCAACAGCATCATGATGGTCGGAACTTCGTTCATCAGCCTGTAGGTCCGCCCCGAGCGCGTGTTGGTGCCTCTCATGAACTCTTTGCGCCGCAATCCCAGCCAGTGATGATGCCATGTCATCACCGAGACGCCGACAATCTTGACGTACGGCCAGATCGCCGTCCAATCGACAATCCCCGGAGTAAAGACCAGCATGAGGCCAAAAACCCATGTCGCGACCATCGCCGGGTTCATGATCAGGCGAAGCAGTTTACGTTCCATTTCCTGAAACACCACATCCCGGCTGTCACCCGGCTCGGATTGCTCAGCGTGATAGACAAAGAGACGGGGAAGGTAGAACATACCCGCCATCCACGAGATCACCGAGACGATATGCAACGCCTTGGTCCAGGGATAGAGAGACGCGAGAAAGTCGGCCATTCATTCACACTCTTTGTTTTCTTCTCTCTATAAATAAAAAGAAAGATTAAAAAGGATGATGTTTAAGTAGGGACAGGCCTTTCTGTGGATTACTTGGAAGTCCACAGATTTGCCAACAGAAACAAGGGCTGTGCACAGGCCTGTTGAGAACCGTCTTACAAAATCAAGAAGACATGAAAATAGTAATTAATTCAATTATTTAATCAAGATATCATCGAGTTGAACTGGGGATGAAACTGACAGTATTGTCGAGCGGGTTTGACCATACACATTATTGGTTTATTCAAATCCCCAAGGGACAATCTATCGCATGCTTGATCCAGATGACGCGGTTCCGGGGAAAAGCCAGCTTGGGATGGATTTCTTGCCAAACTGTTCTTAAACACTTGTTAATTTTTACACTCGGTTATCCACATGCGCCCATCTGTTATCCTAGCGTCCAGTTCTGAGATCCGGAAAACATTGCTGACCTCGGCACGTGTCGAATATGATGCCATTCCGGCCCGTGTCGATGAGGATATGGCAAGGGACTCTTTGCTGGCGGATGGCGCGTCACCCCGCGATATTGCCGATGCGCTGGCCGAACTGAAAGCCCTCAAGATCAGCGAAAAAAACCCCCAAGCGATTGTCATCGGGTGTGACCAGGTGCTCGATTTCGAGGGTCGGATCATCAGCAAATGCCCCACCAAACAGGATTTGCACGCCCTGCTGTTTGAAATGCGCGGCAAGCGGCATGATCTGTTGTCTGCTGTTGTTATCTGCGAAGCGGGCCAACCCGTCTGGCGGCATTGTGGCAAGGTACGGATGACAATGCGTACAATCACAGATAGCTATCTGGATGATTACATCGAGCGGAACTGGGACAACATCCGCGACTCGGTTGGTGGATACAAGCTGGAGGAAGAAGGTGTGCGTCTGTTCGCGAATATCAGTGGCGACTACTTCACTGTTCTTGGCCTGCCCTTGGTCGAACTTCTGTTCTATCTCGGGCTACGTGGAGTGATTGACCAATGAGTGACGCAAAAATACCGCTGGCTGGTGTGATTGGATCACCCGTGGCTCATTCCAAGTCGCCGCAACTGCATACTCATTGGCTAAAAACGCATGGTCTGCCGGGGCATTACATCCCGATGGATGTGGCCCCCGATGATCTGGCTGACGTCATCCCCATGCTGCCCAAGATGGGGTTCGTCGGCGCCAACATCACCGTCCCGCATAAGGAAAAGGTGATGGAGCTGGCCGATCTGGTGACAGACCGCGCGATCCTGATCGGGGCGGCGAACACGCTGATCTTCCGCAAGGATGGCAAGATTCATGCTGACAACACGGATGGATACGGGTTCGTTCAAAACCTCAAGCAAAGTGCGCCGGGCTGGAACCCAAAGGCCGGGCCTGCCGCTGTGCTGGGTGCCGGTGGTGCGGCGCGTGCCGTCGTTGCGTCGCTTCTGGATGTCGGTGTGCCCGAGATTTTGATTTCCAATCGCACCCGTGTCCGCGCCGAGGCGCTGCAATCTGAATTTGGCAAACGCCTGCGCGTGTATGACTGGGTACAGGCTGGCAATATGCTTGAAGAGGCCGCAACCGTTGTGAACACCACATCGCTGGGCATGATGGGCAAGCCGCCTTTGCGTGTTCCGCTTGATGGTTTGCGAAAAGGCGCGTTGGTGACAGACATTGTCTATGCGCCTCTCAAAACCCGCTTGCTGATCGAGGCCGATCAAATGGGCTGTGTCACGGTTGATGGGTTGGGCATGTTGTTGCATCAGGCGGTTCCGGCGTTTGAACGCTGGTTCGGCGTGCGCCCGCAGGTCGACAGTGCCACGCGGGCTGCGGCACTCAGATGACCTATCGACTGGGTCTGACCGGCTCAATCGGGATGGGCAAATCCACCACTGCGCAGATGTTTGTCGATGAAGGATGTGCGCTTTGGGATGCCGACGCGGCTGTTCACCGGCTTTATGCAAAAGGGGGTGCAGCTGTTGTGCCAATGGCTGCGGCTTTTCCCGAGGCGGTGATAGATGGTGAAGTGTCGCGCGATCGCCTAAAACAAATCATAACGAACGATCCTACGGCACTTTCGCAGATCGAAGCGATTGTGCATCCGCTGGTCACGACGGATCGTGCGAGATTTCTGGAAAACTGTCCCGCTGACATTACCGTTCTCGATATCCCCCTGCTTTTTGAAACCGGGGCCGATGCGCAGATGGATGCGGTTGTGGTGGTCAGCACCGATGCTGACACACAAAAGGAGCGACTGATGCAGCGTGGTCAGATGACGCCCGCGCAGGTTCAGGCGATCCTGGAGAAACAGATGCCGGATGCCGAAAAACGTGCGCGGGCCGATTACGTGATCCTCACTGACACGCTTGAGCATGCCCGCGAACAGGTGCAAGCTCTGGTCAAGCAGATCAGGGCAGGGCTGTAACATGCGTGAAATCGTACTTGATACCGAGACCACGGGATTTGAACCCGAGCAGGGTGACCGGATTGTCGAGATTGGCGCGGTCGAGCTTTACAATCACATGCCCACGGGCCGCACCTATCATCAATATATCAACCCCGAGCGCGCGATGCCCAACGAGGCGTTCGAGGTGCATGGTTTGGGCGACGATTTTCTGCGCGACAAACCGGTTTTTGCCGAGATCGCACAGGCGTTCGTGGATTTCGTGCAGGATGCCAAGCTGGTCATCCATAATGCCAGCTTTGACATGAAATTCATCAATGCCGAGCTGGGTTGGGTGAAGATGCCTGCCATCCCGTTTGAACAGGCAATTGATACGCTGGCCATCGCGCGCAAGAGATTTCCCGGCTCGCCCGCCTCGCTGGATGCGCTGTGTCGGCGCTTTAACATCGATAATTCGGCGCGGACGCTGCACGGCGCTTTGCTCGATTCCGAAATCCTGGCCGAGGTTTACCTGGAACTGATCGGCGGGCGACAACCTGACTTTGCGTTGTCTTCCTCGGGGTCGAATGCCGCAAGCGATGCCGGAGGTGCGGGCGACTGGCGCCCGGTGCCCCGGCCAAACGCATTGCCGCCCCGTATCAGTGAAGACGAGGCGGCCGCGCATCGTGCCTTTGTGGAAACACTCGGCGATGATGCGCTGTGGAATAAGCTGTCTTAGGCCTGCGGGGTAGCAGGTTCTTCTGACGCTGCCGCCTGGCGACGGGCAATCTCGGTACGGTAAAGCTGTACGAAATCGATGTTTTCCAGGTTCAGCGGCGGGAAGCCGCCATCGCGGGTGACATCGCTGACGATACGCCGGATGAAGGGGAACATCATCCGCGGGCATTCAATCATCAGGAACGGGTGCAGCTGATCTTCGGGCACACCTTCAACGTGGAACACGCCGACATAATCCATCTCAAGCACGAACAGGGCGTCTTCTGTGCCCTTGTTCTTGGAATTGATGTTCATCTTGGCGGACACTTCATATTGATGATCGCCGCCGCGCTTTTTCGGCTCAAGCTTGACGCCGATGGTAACGTCAGGCTGCACTTCGCCGCCTGTGCCGCGCTGGGCCAGAACGTTTTCAAATGACAGATCCCGCACGAACTGGGTCAGAATGTTCATTTTGACCGAAGGCGTCCGCTGTTCAGGTTGTGCGCCGTTGGGTGCTGCGTCTGCGGCGCCGTTTTCGTTCTCAGCCATGAGGAAGTTCTCCGAAGGTAAGGATGTCTGTTGGCGCTCCCTTAGCAGGAAGGCCGGGGGGCCTCAATGCTTGGTCCAGCCCGAGGGCCTGTGAGAAGGAGATTTCGGGGAGTCGACCTCGGTATATTCGGCGTCAATCACGCTGTCATCACCGGGCGTGTGGCGTGGGTGTTGCGGATGCCCCCCCATATCGAAGCGCTGCACCGTGATCCGTTTGCGCAGGTATCCAAACACCGCGCTGCGCACCGGGGGCATCAGAAGCGCGAAACCAACCGCATCGGTGAAAAACCCCGGTGTCAGCAAAAGCGCGCCGGAGACAAGAATCATTGCGCCATGGGCCAGCGGTTCGGATGGATCTTCCAGCCGCGAAAACGAGGCGCGCAGGTTGTTCATCGCCATGGCACCTTGGGTTCTCACCAGAAAAGTCCCGAGAATGGCGGTCAGCACGACAATTCCCAATGTCGGCCATAGCCCGATCAGCCCGCCGACCTGAATGAAGAGGGCGATTTCGATCAATGGCACGGCCAGAAAGGCCAGAAACAGCCACATGGGCATTCCTCCTTGGTTTTCCCGGTCCAGTGGTGGACTTGACAGGGACACTCACCTACATAAGTCCCAACAACACATGTTACCATGCCCAGCCTGAGATGAGGTACTTATGAATTCGCCATTGCTGCAGCTACTGGTTCTTGCCGGCATCGCTGTATTCCTGATTCTGCGGCTGAAAAGCGTGTTGGGCACCCGCGACGGATTTGAGGCGCCGCCCGACCGTCAAGGCCCAGCAGATGACACGGCCAGCCGTCGTGCCGATTTCGAGGTGATTGATGGCGGCCCTGATCGCGATATCGTCGATCACGTGGAAGAAGACAGTGACGCGGCGGGTGCGCTTGCCGATATGAAGCGCGTTGAGCCGGGCTTTGGCGTGACGGATTTTCTGGGAGGCGCGAAAGGCGCTTATGAGATGATCCTGATGGCGTTTGAGAACGGCAAACTGGATGAGGTTACGCCCTTCCTGTCCGAGGACGTGTACGAGGCCTTTGCGCAGGTCATTGATGCCCGGCAGGAACAAGGCCTGACAATTGACGCCGAGTTCGTCGGTTTGCGCGAAACATCTTTGGCGGACGCCAAATTCGATCAGGACACTAACACCGCTGAGATCAGTGTGAAGTTCGTGGGCGAATTGATTTCCGTCGTGCGTGATGGCACGGGCGAGATTGTCGAAGGCAAGCCCGGTCAATCCAAACGCCAGAAAGATATCTGGACGTTCGAGCGGAAAATGGGCACGGGCGATCCCAACTGGCGGCTTGTTGCCACGGGCGAATGACCAGGCTCTGGGCGGCGGCATCAGCGATCTGGCTGTCCCTTGCGGGCAGCCTTTTTGCCGAGGACACCACCCATACCATCCTGCGATTTGACGACCTGAACGGCTGGGAAGCCGATGATCACGCCGCCGCGCTGGACGTGTTTCTCAACACCTGTCCCGATATGCGCGATCCGGATTGGAGATCGCTTTGCGCGCTGGCGCAGCAGAAACCCGATGCGAAATCCTTCTTTGAATTGTTTTTTCGGCCCGTGTTGATTGAGAACGGCAGCCGGTCGCTGTTCACGGGGTATTTTGAGCCGGAACTGAATGGCGCGCTGACCCCCTCGGCACGCTATCGTTACCCGCTCTATCGCGAGCCGAATGTATCGAAGATCACCAACCCGTGGCTGACCCGGCGCGAGATTGAAACCGGGGATTTCATGACTGGCAAAGGATATGAAATCGCCTGGGTGGACGACCCGGTCGAGTTGTTCTTTCTGCAAATCCAGGGATCAGGGCGGATCAGGCTGCCCAGTGGAAATGTGATCCGGGTCGGCTATGGCGGGTCCAACGGTCATGATTACCGCTCGATCGGGGTCGAGCTGGTGCGGCGCGGAATTTATCAGGTGCATCAGGTGTCGGCCGAGGTGATCAAGAACTGGGTCAAGCGCAATCCGATCGAGGGGCAGGAACTGCTCTATCACAACCCGTCTTACGTGTTTTTCCGCCGTATCGATGATGTGCCCGCAACCCGCGGACCGTTAGGCGCGATGAACCGATCTATCACTACGCAGCGCACAATCGCTGTTGACCCGGCCTTTGTGACTTTGGGCGCACCGGTCTGGATCGAAAAGGGTGGGAAAGGTCCGATCCGTCGATTGATGATCGCGCAGGATACAGGTTCGGCCATCAAAGGCCCGCAGCGGGCCGATATCTTTTTTGGCACTGGTGATCAAGCCGGTCGCGAAGCTGGCCGGTTGAAAGACCCCGGTCGCATGTTGGTTTTGCTGCCGATTCAGCGTGCCTACGCGATGCTGTCGGAGCAGCTCTGATGAGCCGTCGCCGGTTGCGCCCTGACGAGGTTGAACTGTGGCGCAAAGTGGCAGATACCACGCACAAGCTGCATCCTGATCGCAAGGTGACCGATCTGCCTTTGCCCAAACCCAAGCCGGTGAAAACGCCTCGTGCTCCGGTGGAGCGGTTCGCACTGGGCGAGCGCGTGAATGGCCCGGTGCGGATGCATGATCTGTCGCCCGGTATTCGGGATCATGTTGCTGCCGCACCTTTGCAGATGGACAAGAAAACCTTTGGCCGCCTCAAGCGTGGCAAGCTGGTGCCCGAGGGAAAGCTGGACCTGCACGGCATGACGATGGATCAGGCGCACCCGGCCCTGACACGATTTATCCTGAGCGCACAGGCCAGTGGCAAACGTCTGGTTCTGGTGGTGACCGGCAAGGGCAAACATCGTGATGACGGTGGCCCGATCCCCACACGGTTGGGTGTTCTGCGCCATAACGTGCCGCAATGGTTGGCCCAGCCGCCACTGGCACAAGCCGTCTTACAGATTAGTGAGGCGCATCTGAAACACGGCGGCGGCGGGGCGTATTATGTTTATCTGCGGCGCACGCGGTAGAGCGCCACCTACCCCAACGCTGTCCGGTATCGGCCGACACCGATGGCCATCATCACCGTGGCAAACACGAAATATGCCGCCACCCACAGATATTGCGTTTCGATCCCCATACCCAGATCGATCCCCATGCCGGTAACCCCCGGACCGATGGCCGAGCCCAGCACCATGACCGCCGCGGCCATGGCCTTGATCGATCCCAGATGCCGCGTGCCGAAAAACTCGGCCCAGAACGCGTTTGGCAAGGTGGTGTTCGCCCCCGTGGTTATCGCGAGAAAGAAGAAGCCCAGCAACATGCCGAAGGTGCTGTTGGCATAGGCAAATACCGCAAAAGACGCGACCATCGGCAATTGGAACCACGGGATGAGGCGCGGGGTACCGAACTTGTCCAACGCCCAGCCCGACAGCACCATCGCGATGATGCCAACCACTGTATAAAACGGGAACATGGCGACGAACTCGACATGAGTGATCGCCTTGATTTCGGCGAAATGCACCTGATGAAAGAAGAAGGCCGTGTTGAACGCGCCGGGACCCAGCAACGCAGGCACCATGAACCAGAACAGCGGAGTCCTGAACGTCTCGTTCCGGGTCCAGTGACGCGCGTCCATACCCAGCGACTGATCGGATTGCGCCATGGATTGCGGCGTGCGTTCTTGCCGAAGCAGCGCCAGCAGGACGGGGATACCCAGCACCGCAATCATCGCCGCCACCCCCCACAGCATCCGCCAATCGTAGATTGCCATCAGTGCGACGAAGATCAGTGGCAACACCGCTTCGCCCACCGCGAATCCCAAAGTGGCGACCGACAAGGCCTTGCCCCGGGAGGCGATGAACCACCGTCCCATGGCAACGACGGCGATGTGGCTGGTCATGCCTTGCCCGGTGAAACGCAGGCAGAAAATCACCAGGGGTAAAAGCCACCAGACCGGGTTCAGGGCCATGAACAGACAAGACGCCATGAGCATGATCAGGATGATCGCCCCCAAGGCGCGCACGCGAAACCGATCCGTCAGCCCTCCGGCCCAAACCATGACCATTGCCGAGGCCGTGGTGCCAAGGGCATAAATTCCACCCCACTGACCATGGCTGATCTGGAACCCCTCCCGGATTTCACCGGCAAAGATCGAGATAAAAAACGTCTGCCCAAAGCTGCTGAGAAAGGTCAGCAACATGCCAGCAGACAGCCAGGGCGCATTTTCACGGAGAAAGGCGAGAATGGTCATGATCCTCTGTCGCGTGAATTGTTGAAATTGGAAAGTGAATTTACAAAGACACCATTGGAATTGTTATGAACATCTGTAATCGCCGAAGCAGGACAGACGGGATTTTTCCACAGGGGTTGATATAAAATGCCAAGCAGAATTGCCGCCATTACATTTGAAGTTGCCAATCCGGAAGCGCAGGCAGCGTTTTATCAAAACCAGTTGGGAATGACGGTGCATGATCGGTGTGATGGTGTTCGCGTTGGTTATCACGGTGACGATGCTGATCTGATATTTCGTCAAGGAACTCGGGGGATCTCGTATTGTCACAGTCGCGATGACAGATACTGGAAAATCGGGATCACCTTGCCAAATCTGGACCTGGCCTGCGACAGGCTAAAGCGGGACGGCGTTGCGGTCAGTGCGCCGCACCAATTTCAGGATATTGGCTATATGGCACATCTGACCGATCCGGAGGGCTTTCAGATTGAACTTCTCCAGCACACATTTGAAGGAGAACCGAGGACGTCAGAAGGTGATCCGCTGATTCCGCTGGGCGGTGGTGCAACCGTGGGACAGGTGACCTATAGAACGGCGGATATTTCGTCAGAGCTAAAGCAATATCGCGATAAGTTGGGCATGCGTCTCATTTCACTTCAGCCGGTTCATTCATATGGCTTTGATCTCTATTTTCTGACTTTGAGTGCAGATCAGCCACCGGAAAAGGATATCGAATCTGTGACGAACCGCCCATGGCTCTGGCAACGGCCCTACACCCTGTTGGAATTTCAGCATTTTCCCGAGGGCGACCCTGATCTGTTTGTTAACGATCTGGGCGCCGTGCAGGGCGAGATCACTATCGCCTGATCACTGCTGATGTTACAGGACGTAGCGGCTGAGATCAGCCGACTTGGCCAGTTCACCGAGGTTGTCCTCAACGAACTTCACATCCACCGTCACCTTGTCACCGGAGCGATCCGGCGCGGTGAAGCTGAGCTCTTCGAACACCCGTTCCATCACCGTGTAGAGGCGACGGGCGCCGATGTTTTCGACCGACTGGTTCACCTCGGCGGCGATGCGGGCGAGGGCTTTGATGCCGTCTTCGGTAAAGCTGACCTCGACCTCTTCTGTGCCCATCAGGGCGGTGTATTGCAGGGTCAGGGCATTGTCGGTTTCGGTCAGGATGCGCACGAAATCTTCTTCGGTCAGGGCGCGCAGCTCGACCCGGATGGGCAGGCGGCCCTGCAGTTCGGGCAGCAGGTCGGACGGTTTGGCGATGTGGAAGGCGCCCGAGGCGATGAACAGCACATGATCAGTTTTGACCGCGCCGTATTTGGTGGACACGGTCGTCCCTTCGATCAGCGGCAGCAGGTCACGCTGCACCCCTTCGCGGGACACATCCCCGCCGCGCGCATCAGTTCGGGCGCAGACCTTGTCGATCTCGTCGAGGAAAACGATGCCGTTCTGTTCGACCGCTTCGAGCGCGGCCTTGTTGACGATCTCGTCATCCAGCAGCTTGTCGGCTTCATCGCTGATCAGAATTTCATAGCTTTCGGCCACGGTCATCTTCTTGCGAACCGTGCGCCCGCCAAAGGCTTTGCCGAAGATATCACCAAGGTTCATCATCCCCGCCTGGCTGCCGGGCTGGCCAGGAATATCCATCATCCCACCCATCGGGTTGGAATTGTCGGCCACCTCAAGTTCGATCTCGGTATCGTCCAGCAACCCGTCTTTCAGTTTCTTACGGAACATATCGCGGGTGCCTTCGCGCGCTTCCGTCCCGGCAATTGCGTCGATCACGCGCTCTTCGGCCTGCGCATGGGCCTTGGCCTTGACGTCTTCGCGCATCCATTCACGGGTTTCGATGATCGCGGCATCCACCAGATCGCGGATGATCTGTTCCACATCGCGGCCGACATAGCCGACTTCGGTGAACTTGGTGGCCTCGACCTTGATGAAGGGCGCGCGGGCCAGTTTGGCCAGACGGCGGGAAATCTCGGTCTTGCCGACACCGGTGGGCCCGATCATCAGGATGTTCTTCGGGTACACCTCGTCCCGCAGATCGTCAGACAGCTGCTTGCGCCGCCAGCGATTGCGCAGGGCCACGGCGGTGGCGCGCTTGGCGTCTTTCTGGCCGATGATGAACCGGTCCAGTTCCGATACGATTTCGCGGGGGGTCAGATCAGTCATGGAGACTCCGAGTAAGGCGGCAGGCGATCCTTGCCGGGGAAGTTGGGCAATGCGTGCATCAGCTTGACGCGCAGTGACGTCCAGAAGGTGCCGAGATAGGTGACGATGCCACCGAGGACAAGCATCAGGGTTGGAATCGACAGATCGCCATCGCCCTGTTGCAGAAAGCTGAAGATGATGGCCGCGAGATAGCCCAGACCGGCTGTCAGGAACGAGCGCCGGTCAATAATCAGCGCGAACATGGTGACCAGCGTCAGCCCGATGATGGTCAGCAAGGTGCCGATGCCGCCCTGCGTATTATAGGCCGTCATCATGATCGTGTTGACGAGGGCCGGGGCGGCTAGAACATGCAGCCAAAAGGCGGAGCGCGCCATGCGCCCCACGCGGTGTGGGTCCTGCATGTCAAACCACAGGCCCGCGACCAGGGCGAGCATCCCAAACACAAGCGTCGCAATAGCAAAACTGTTGCCCTGTCGCAGGTCAAACAGGCTTTCCCAATCATTTGTGAACATGTCGTCAAGGCTGACCTCGGCGGTGAAACCGAACACCACGAACAGGCCATAGACACCTGCGATGAACATCGAGAACGGCACCCGGAAGGTGCGGAAATGAAACAGCATTGCCACGATGCAGATCAGGCCAAAGACGACGATGGCAAAGCCGCTGTCATCCATTCCAGCCACATCAAGGGCCCAGCCGACAAAGCCGCCAATCCCCATGGAATACCCCGAAACCAGAACGATGGAGGGCAAGGTCATCCGGCGTTTCAGGGTGAAATAGGTTCCGGCAAACCAGCACAGCGCGGCAAGCCCCAGCGTGATGGCAAAGATTCCTCCGATTGCGGTGGCAAAGGCAACCGCGCTGCCGATCAGAAGGACCAGTCCGAGCGAGACAAAGATCTCGGCAAAACCCTTGAACAGCTCGAACGGTTCATCCTCGGGCAGGCCTTTGGCCAGACGCCCGGCCCGTTGATGGGCCAGCGCGCCCAACCGTGCCGCCTGTGCTTCGTCCAGAATACCGGCGGCCGTGGCAGCGCGCAGATCGTCTTCGGTGATCATGACTTGGTGATCTTTTCGACAGTCAGGTTGCCATTGGTGTAAACGCAGATATCGGCGGCAATCGCCATGGCATCGCGGGCCACCTCTTCGGCGTTGCGTTTGCTGTCCATCATGCCGCGCGCGGCAGCCAGCGCGTAATTCCCGCCCGAGCCGATGGCGGTCACGTCATGTTCGGGCTCCAGAACATCGCCTGCCCCGGTGATCACATAAAGCTCGGCCCCGTCCGAGACGATCAGCATCGCCTCCAGCTTTTGCAGGTATTTGTCGGTGCGCCAGTCCTTGGCCAGTTCCACGCTGGCGCGCTGTAACTGACCGGGCGTGGCCTCGAGTTTGCTTTCCAGCCGCTCCAGAAGGGTGAACGCATCCGCCGTTGATCCGGCAAAGCCAGCCACCACGTCATAGCCGCCGGGCGATAGGCGGCGCACTTTGCGGGCGGTGCCCTTGATCACGGTTTGGCCCAGGCTGACCTGCCCGTCGCCCGCGATGACAACTTCGCCGCCCTTGCGCACACCGATGATGGTGGTGCCGTGCCAGCCGGGGAACTGATCCTCTGCCATAGATATACCCTTTCTTGCTTGGGCCTATATGGCGTTTGCGCCCGAAGGCCGCAAGGGAAAGGGTTTTCGCGGGGGGTTAGCCCGGTTAACAGGCGCGCAGCGCCCAGGCCATCGGCAGCCCCCCTACCAAGGCTGGCGATTTGGATGGGCTTGGCGCTTCGTTCATTCTGAGTACGGGTTTGGCAGGGATAAAGTACATCAGAACATCCGTTGGGATCGCCACCCCGAGGGCTGCCGATGGCCTTCCTTACGAATACAAAAAAGGGCACCCGAAGGCGCCCTTTGAAATCTCTATGCCGATAAGTGTTAGATCGATTCTTCGATCCAGCTTTGCAGGGCGGCCTTGGGCGCGGCACCGGCGCGGTTGGATACCACTTCGCCATCCTTGAAGATGAACAGCGCGGGGATGCCACGCACGCCCATGGCAACGGCCGAATTCGGGTTGCTGTCAACGTCAACCTTGGCGATCTTGATCTTGTCACCCATCTCGGCGGCCAGCTCTTCAAGCGCGGGGCCGATCTGTTTGCAGGGGCCACACCATTCGGCCCAGAAATCCACCACGACGGGGACATCGGAATTCTTCACTTCGGCATCGAAGGTATCATCGGTAACGGCAACGGTGGCCATGGACTCTCTCCTAAAGGGGGCGTGTTTCGGATGTTGAACCTAGGTAGGCGCGGGCGCAACGTCAAGATATCTGGGTGGTCCGCAGGGCATCTGTCACAAGATCGTGTGGCAGAGGCATAAGCGTCGCGGTGCGCGTCCACAGGATTGCCGTGTCGATCTGGCGGTCTGGATAGATGATCTGCAGCGCATGGGCATAGGCCCCCATCTGCCGCAGAAGACCATCGGGGCAAGTGGCGGGTGTTTCAGGCGTCACGGCATTGGTTTTGAAATCAATCGCGGTGACATGGGTGTCGGTGATGATCAGCCGATCAATCACGCCGTGAATGCGCCGATCCTGCAAGGCTGGCAGGCTGGCCGTGATCGGAACTTCGGCCAGGGCGTTGCCGTCAAAGATATGCACCAGAGACGGGGCCGTCAGCACCCTCGCCGCCTCGGACAGAAGCGTTGGATCGGCCCCCTGGCCAAGGATCTGGACGGCGGTGCCCGGCCACGCGTTCTGTGGCAAATCGGGCAAGATTTCCAACAACTGGTGGATCTGACGGCCACGCAGTTTCGCAGCGTCTTCATCCAAACCTTCGCCGGGCAGTGCTTTGGCCCCGCCCAGATCAGATGGGCTGAGCGTCTCGGGCTTGGGATCAACATGCGGCGCGGGCTGCTCAAACAACGAGGGCAGAGGCGGCAAGGCCACTTCCTTTGTCGCGCCCGACTCTGTCTCTGTTTCGGCCCAATCCCCGTGGGACAGGCGTAATCCTTCGCCAAGGCTGAATGCATGCGGTGTCGCGCCTGCTTCTGTCATTCCGTTGCGAATCTTGTCATGCCAGCTATCGCCGTTTTTTCCCAGATCGCCGGCCGCGGCGACGATCAGCCATTTCTCGGCCCGGGTCATCGCGACGTAAAGCAAGCGATCCCGTTCTGCGCGCTCGCGGGTCTTGGCGTCTTCATTGGCTTCAAGAATGGCGCTGGGCGCTTCATCCGAAGATGTCCGCCAGAGAGGCGTCCCGTTCGTGATCACCATTTGATCGCGCAGGCGGACATCGCGCTTGCCACTGTCGGGCAGGATCACGATTGGCGCTTCCAGCCCCTTGGCCCCGTGCACGGTCATCACCCGAATGCGGTTTCCCGCGCTGTCCATCTGGCGTTTGATTTCCAGGTCATCGGTTTCCATCCAGATCAGGAACCCGGTCAGGCTGTCGACGCTATGGCGCTCATAGGCCATGGCCTGAGCCAGCAGCGCATCAATGCCATCTTCGGCTTCGGGGCCCAGCCGCGACAACAGGCGATGCCGCCCGTGATGGCGGGTCAGAATACGCTCGATCAGATCATAGGGGCGCAAGAAATCGGCCTGTTGCAACAGATCACGCAGGATCGGCATCGTGTCGGGAAACTCATCAGCACGATCGCGCATTTCGGCCCAGAGGTATTTCTGGTTCCGGCCTTGGGCGAGGTCATAAAGCTGCGCCTCGCTCCACCCGAACAGTGGGGATTTCAGCGCAACGGCCAGTGACAGGCTGTCTTCGGGCGTGGCAAGGAACGACAGCAAAGCGGCCAAATCGCGCACGGCCAGTTCCGCGCCGACCTTCAACCGATCTGCCCCGGCGACAGCCAGGTCGTGGTTTTTGCATTCGCGGATGATCTCGTGAAAGAGATCGCTGCGCCGTTGCACGAGGATCAGGAAATCGCCCGGCTGCACGGCGCGCCACCGATACGGTCCGCCATCTTCGGGATTTTGCGGCAATGGCATGCGCGCGTCGATCATTGCCTTGATCGAGCTTGCGATCTCGCGAGCCAACAGAACAGACGGATCATTGGCGGCCTTCACATCTACCGGATCGTGCCAGTCTGGCTTGTCTTCCTTCTCGGGCGGCGGGATTACCGGCCATAAATCCACCCGTCCCGGCATATCCGACTTGAAGGCTTTGTGAGACTGTTCCGGCGTAAAACCGCTTTTTTCACTTTGACTGAAGGTCTTGTCCACCAGCGATAGGATCGCGTGGGAGGAGCGGAAGGAATAGGCCAGCTCCATCTGTTGCAGGGGTGTTTCGCTGGCCGAAAGGCGCTGGGCAAATTCGCTCTGCATCCGGTCAAATTCGCGCGGGTCCGCCCCCTGGAAAGAATAGATCGACTGTTTCTTGTCCCCGACCACAAAGATCGTGCGCAACACGTCGGTTCGCGCACCTTCCCCGCTGGTGAATTCCTGCGCCAGCCGTTCGATCACCTGCCATTGCACCGGGCTGGTATCCTGCGCCTCGTCCACCAGAATGTGATCAATGCCGCCATCCAGACGGAACAGAACCCAGGCGGCAACATCCGGATCGGTCAGCAGATCACGGGCGCGCAGGATCAGGTCGTCGAAATCCAGCCAACCGCGTGCCTGTTTGGCGGCGTCATAGGCGGGCAGGAAAACCTGTGCAAAAGCATGCAGGGCTTGGGTTTTGGCGATGGCCTGTTGGGTCAGACGTGCGGGGCGTGCGGCCTCGACCCGGCGCATCCATGCCTCGATCCCGGGCATATGTGCGGCCAGTAAACTCTGTCCGTTCTTGGTGGGGAAACTGCCCATCTTTGCGGTAAAGGGTTCTTTGGCGGATGGGCCGGTCAGAAACACGCTTTCCAGACGAGGCAGGGCGCGGGCATCCAGTTCCGCGATCTCGGCCAGCTTGGCAGCGGCCTTCTGATCATTTGCACTGCTGGACTCAAGCGCGGGGATCATCGCGTCAAGCAAAGGTTGCTCGTCACCGATGAAGGCAAGATCGGCGATGTCGTCCAGTGTCAGATCGGCGGGCTGGCCAAACTGGTCTTCCAGAACGGCATCGGTGAGCGTTTCGGCGAAATGGCTGCGGTGGCGGACGATCTCGGCGGTCAGGTCGGCAAAGCTTTCGCCGGTGTAGTGCCGCGCCATGGTGTAGAGTGTGTCGGCCTCAGGACCCGATGCGATCTCTTCGACAATCTCGCTGCGCAGCAGGCTGGCGGTCCGCTCTTCCATCTCGGTGAATTGCGGGGTGACACCGGCCTCTAACGGAAAACGGCGCAGAAGTGCGGAACAGAATGAATGAATCGTTTGAATTTTCAAGCCGCCGGGCGTCTCGATTGCACGGGCAAACAGGCGGCGGGCGTGGCGCAGGTCGTCCGGCCCAAGACTGGCCTCGATACCAAGCTCGCGCAATTGATCGCTCAGCTCACTGTCGGGCAACATCGCCCAATCCCCAAGCCGACGGAATAATCGGTTCTGCATCTCACTGGCGGCGGCCTTGGTGTAGGTGAGGCAGAGGATGTGTTGCGGATCGACGCGATCCAGCAACAGCCGGGCGACCCGGTCGGTCAGAACCCGGGTTTTGCCCGATCCGGCATTGGCCGACAGCCAGGTGGACCGGTGCGGTTGCGCCGCTTTGATCTGGTGGTTTGTTGCCTCGTTGCGCTGCATCTAGCCCACCCCGCTTTTGTTGGGGTCGGTGGTGATGTCCCATTCACCAAACCGCGCAAGTTGATCGTAATCGCTGACCGCATCTTTGTTCCGCATGGCGCGGCGCGCGGTATAGCCGGTGGTGGGGGCCGCATAGGTGGTGATCAGCGCCTCGAATTCCTGCCAGACCTTTTCGGGCGGTTCTTCGGTCAGTGGGGCCGCCACTTCCTTGCCGCCCGAGGCAAGTCCGATGAAAATCGCCCGCGCCACACGGGCCGCTGCCAGATCGCCAAAGCCGGACTGTTCGGCAATTGCGGCTTCCAGCAGAAGCTGGCGATCAAAATGGAGTTGCTCATCCCTGCTTGGGGGTGTGCCGGTTTTGTAGTCATAGATGTGCAGGCCGCCGGCGTCATCCATGTCAATCCGGTCCGCCGTGGCGGTGAGCGTGAAATCGAGCCTATCGATTCCGGCGCTTCCCCTGGCTTCAAATGCTGTCGGGGTGGCAAGCAAACGCCGCGCCGCTTCGGTTTCAACAAACCAGTCAGCCACACGATCCAGACGGGCCAGCCATGTCGCGCGCGCCTCGGCCCAGGGAACGTTTTCCGCCAGGTCAGAGACTGCTTTTTGCATCAGAAGATCCTTGGTGCAGCGTTCGGGCGCATCTTTGGTTTCGCGAATGAAACTCTCCAGAACACCGTGCAGAACGATCCCCCGCAACAACGCATCCGGGGCCTGCATCAGTGGATCAAGCGGGCGCAGGTTCAGCACATGCTTGGCATAAATCGCATATGGATCACGGATCAGGCGCTGAATTTCGGTCACTGAAAGCTGGCGAGGCCGCGCCTTGGCGGGTGGGCAAGGTGCCGGGCGCGGGGCCGGATCGATTGGATCAGGGGCCTCCAATGCGCGGGCGAGGGCCAGCCATTCGGCACCCCGCGCGCGCATATCTTTCAGGGCTGCAACACCCCCTTGCGCCGACAAGCCCGATAAGAGATTGGTCAACCGGTTGACCCACCGCGACGGTACCGTTTCGGCATCATCCGAGCGGATCGAACGTGTCAACCAGACCTCGGGCGCGGCGGCTGCCTGTTGGAAATCATGTGCCGACAAACCGATGCGCCGCTCGGGCAGCAACAGCCCCGCCTGATGGCGCAAGGCCCGGTTCAGCCAGGGATCAGGATCGGGCATCCCCGGCCAGGTGCCTTCGTTCAGGCCCGCGAGGATCAGCAAATCGGCACCCTGCACGCGCGCCTCAAGCGTGCCCCAGATCAGGATATGAGGATGCGGTGTATCCGGGTTGCGCACCTCGTGGCGGGACAGGATGGCGTGAAACAGGCTGGCGTAATCGCGCGCGCTGAGCGCCCCTCCATGGGGGGCTTCGTCTGTCAGCGTTGTGGTGGCACTCAGCGCTTCGCGCCCTGCCGTGTCTTTCCACAGCTCGCTGTCACCTTCGGGCTGGCACCCGGCAGAGATTTTTTCGGCGATATCCAGATGGGTGGAAGCGCGCGTCGCAAGGGCCTGATCCTCGCGGATTTCGTGACCACAGAAACAAGCCGACAGCCACGCAGCCCATGTTGCGGCCAAGGGGTCTTTTTGCCCTGCGGCCCAGGTGGTGAAATCCGATGGCTCGGGAAAGGGCGGGCCATTGCGGCGCAGGTGCAGTTCCAATTCCCGGGTCAGTCGCAAATGATCGCCTCGCGCGCCGCCGCTATGGGTCAATGGATGTTTGAGCAGGGTCAGCAGAGTGCCTGCGGTCAGCGGTTGTCCAAACAGATCGGCCACGTGACGCAGGAACCGTCCCGGTGGCGACAGGTGCAAGGGTTGCCCGGCGCTGTCGTCTGGCAGAATGGCCCACCGATCCAGCGCGGCAGTAACCTGTCGGGTCAGGGTCCGATCCGGCGTGATCAGGGCGGCGGTTTGTCCATCTTCGGCAGCCTTGCGCAGGCGCATGGCGATGGCCAGTGCCTCGGCGCGGGAGGACGGTGCTTCGATCAGGGTCACATCCTGCATGGCCGGGGTAAGATCCCCCAGATCAGGCCCGTCGCTCAGCCATTGATCGGTGACCGGCGCGGGACGCAAGGCAAGCGACAGCACCTTGTTTCGGGCTGGATTGGCGGGTGGCGTGTCATGCCAGCGCGGAACCTGATTGGCGGGCATGTTCAGAGCAGAGAGCAACCGATGAAAACGGTATTGCGGGTGATCTTCGGACAGCATCGCATCGCCCAACGCGGTCCAGACCGGGGCGGGCATGTCGAAATCAAATCCGGGCAAGACCAGCGCCCCTTGCGGCAGTCGCGCAACGGCCTGCATCAACAGTTGCGTTGCTCCACGCGATCCGGTGGACCCGGCGACAATGATCGGGTGATCAGGTGCCGTATCCTGCCATTTTGCAACCAATCGCTCGATCACCAGACGCTGGCGTGCTTCCATATCCGGTTCATCGGATTCAGCATCAAAATAGTGTCTGACAATGCCCAAAAAGGTCTTGATCCGCGCCCAATGCCCCGATTGGTCAGTGATATCCAGTGCCTCGATCGCATTGGGCGAGACGCCTTCCCCCTGCATTTCATCCATCAGGCTGGCAAGGCTGTCCGCCAGATCAAACAGGGATGATCGCGGGGCCAGATCAGGCTGTTGTTCCAGCAGACCCGCCACAAGCTGGGTCAATTCCAGCCTTCGGCGAAGCGGCGGAATGGCGGGTGGGATTTGGCCAATGCCCCAGTCTTCGCCTAGATCAGTGACCAGATTGATCCGCGGCAACAGGCCGGGAGAGCCCTGATCAAAGAGCGTGCGGATGCGCCGGGCCATACGCCGGGTGTTCACGATCAGCTGCACGCGGGCCATTTGCTCGGGGGGGTGCCCTTCGAGAAAGGTTTGCAGACCGGCGATCAACGCCTGGGGGAAATCCACGCCGGGTGGCAGGCCGAAAACCCGGGGGGTGTCCGAGGGCTCAAACATCGGGCGCATCCAGCATCGCTTCGGCCACTTTGATGCCCTCGGGCTGTCCGACGTCGCACCACTTGCCCGGGTATGGCAGCGCGAAAAGGCGACGATCTGCAAGCACCCTGTCCCAGAGCAGGTTCAGGGAAAAGGCACGGTCGGGAATGTCATGCAGGCCCTCTGTCTTGAGGATCTGTACGCCGGAGTAAATCAGGCCGGGACCACGGCTGGCCCGGCCTTCGGCGTCGATCAGGAAATCGCCCGTACCAGTGTAGCCCTCGGCGTGATTCAGCGGGATGCACAGCAAAAGCGCATCCATCTGCATCGGGTCCCAGGCGTCTGCCAAAAGTTTGAATGGATTAGGACCGCGCCAGATAGCATCGGTGTTTGTCGTAAAAACCGGGCCGCCCCCCAAAAGCGGCAAAGCATGGCGCAGCCCGCCGCCGGTTTCCAGAATATCGGGCTGTTCATTTGACAGCAAAACATCGCGCCCCGCCAGATGACGCTCAAGCTGTTCGGGTTTGTAATGCAGGTTCGCGACAATGCGCAGTGTGCCAAACCCATCGACCAGATCCAGTGCATGGTCGATCAACGGCTTACCTGCCACCTTGATCAGCGGCTTGGGCTGGTCTGCCGTCAAGGCACCCATGCGCGTGCCAAAGCCTGCGGCGAACATCATGACTGAGATGGGATTGTCGCGCATTTGTCTTTCAGGGTTTTCAGGAGTGAATTGGTGGGTGCGGGAAGGTGGGTATGCACCAGAGCGGAGAGATTTTGCAGGGCAGGATGTGTCAGATCGCGTTGCAAAAGGTCCCAGACGCGGGGGATCAGGTCAACATAATGCGCCTTGCCATCGCGCACGCAGAGCCGGGCAAACACACCCAGGATCCGCAGATTTCGCTGAGCGCCGAGGGCGTGATAGGCGGCTGTGAAAGCGTCGTGGTCTTGTTGGGTGTTCTGCACATAGCGCGCGATCATCTGTGACTCGATATCGGGCGGCACATAGCGCCGGGCATCTTGCAGAAGCGAGACCAGATCATAGGCTGGATGGCCCAGCATTGCGTCCTGAAAATCCAGAAGCCCGACGCGTGCTACGCCACGGCGATCGGGCAGCCAGAGCAGGTTTTCGGAATGATAATCGCGCTGGATCAGCACAGTTTGCATGGGCGTCAGCGTGTCAAGAACAGCCGTTATGGCGCCATGGAACTCCGCACGGGCAACTGTGTTCTCGCCCCGAGCGGCGGTGAGGTACCAGTCAAAGGCCAGTGCCGCCATATCGGCCATGATCGCAGCATCATAGGGCGCAAGATCAGGGGGCGGAGCATGCCGATGCAACTCGGCCAGAAGGTCAGTTGCGCAGGCATAGAGACTGTTTTCCATCTCCGGGTGCTTTGGGATCACCCGGGCAAACAGGTCATCGCCAAGGTCTTCCAGCAGGATGAACCCCTGCGCCTCATCCGAGGCCAGAATGGCGGGGGCGCTTAGGCCAATACCGCTGAGGTAGCCCGCGATGTGCAGGAAGGGGCGAATATCCTCGCCCTTCTCTTTCGGAGCATCCATCACCACGGCGGTTTCACCCTCGCGCGTCAGGCGCAGGTAGCGCCGGTTCGAGGCATCTCCTGCCAGAGGGCCAACCGTGGCATCGCCCCAGCCTGCGCCCTGAATGAATGCATGAACGGCAATGTCGCGATCAGACATCGGCAAGCCCTTCCAGCATGTCGCGCCAACGCGGATCGTTCCAGCGCAGATCAATTCGACGCGCGTTATCATGATCCCCTGAAGACAATGTTATACCAAGTGCTTGCGACGGGGCGAGATCGTCCAGACGGTCGGGCCATTCCACCAGGCAAATTGCCTCGTCAAAGGCCTGCAACAGGCCGAGTTCTTCAATCTCCTGCGTGCTGGTCAGGCGGTAGAGATCGGCATGCCAAATCTCGCCCCACTGGCCCGGATAGGTCTGAACCAGCGTATAGGTGGGGGATGGCACATCTTCGAGAATATCCAGTGAGGCCTGAATGATCGCGCGCGCAAAATGGGTCTTCCCAGCCCCTACATCCCCGGACAACAGAATGGTGTCGCCCGTGCGTAAATGCGGGGCGAGGGCACAGGCCATCCGGCGGCTGTGTTCTGGTGATGAGGAGGAGAGTGTAAGCGTGTGCTGATCGGGCATGGCCCAACACTACACGCGCGCCTCCGGCCCGCAAGCGGGATTACGAAGCGGCCTTGATCTCCAGATCAGTGTGGGTGTGCAGGAGCGGAGAAAAGATCAGCATCTTGATCCCGCCCGACAGAAGTTTGAGTTCGCACAGAAGCGGTTTGCCCTCGGGATGATCCAGCGTGACATGCTCCGGATTGCTGGCGCGGTCGTTCAGAAGTTGCTGTTCGAATTCCAACCATGGCTCACCCGCCTGCAAACTGTCACGACAGGCGGAAAGAAGATCGCGCAGCGACATATCCGCAAAGCTGGTGTCAGGGTCCACACGCAGCAAATCCGTGCATGGCCGGTTGCAGAACATCAACAGGTTGTTGGGTGAGATGACGGCAATAGCTGCACCCATGTGATCCAGAACCGATTGGCGCAGGTCGATCTGGGTGCGGAACCGCCGTGTCAGGGAAATCTCGGCCGAGATATCTTCGAACAGAAAGGCCACGGCGCCATCGGGATGGGGCCGCCCGGTGACCTTGTAAGTCAGCCCGGTCGGCAGGGTCCAAATCTCCTGGTAAAGCCCGGTATTGGCTTGGGCGACGACATCGCGGATCTGCGCGCGCCAGTCGGCGTAATTCTTTGGCTCAGGCATCACCTGTTGTTCGCGCAGCTGATCGAATACATCCATCAGATCGGGCCGTGCGCTTAAAAAACTTACCTGCACGCCGGTCAGGTCAATCAAAGCCGGATTGAACAGCGCCAGTTGGCGGTTTTTGTCAAAGATCGCCAGACCAATGGTGAGGTTCGCGAACGTTTTGGTCAGGGTCTGCACAAACTCACGCTGCGCAGTTTCGGCCTGAATGATCGGCGTGATGTTGGTGGCGAAATGCAACCGTTGATCACCATCTTCGCGCGTACGTAATTCGTACCAGCGGGGCGCGTCATCTTCTTTGTCCTGCATAGAGATGCGCGTATCGCTGACATCTTTAATGTTGGGCATCCTGCCATCTGCATCCTCTAGCTCAGCGCAGGCCTTGTTATGCCACAAGACAGCGCCATCAGCCCCGGTACGCCAGATCGGGTCGGGGGCCGTTTCGAGAATCGATCCGGCACTATGTTCTGATTGGATTACACTTATTGTATCGTGCCATGCGGCGGCCGAATGGGCGGTTTCATCCGCCAGAAAGATACGTATTTGCCCACCCGTGCGCGCAAGATGCAGGGACGATCTTTCGGTCTGAAAAACCACCTGTTCGGTCTCGGGAAGGGTGTTTAGATCATCGGGTAGATTGTCAAACCGTGAGGACAGCCAATCGCGTAGTCCAGACCAGTCTTCGATTTCATCAAAAGCTTTGGATGGGGCGACGATGTCATGATCAACCAGCGTGTTGCCATCAAACAGGAAATGGTTTCGCGGTGCTTCTGCCGTCAGGTGCCCTTGCCCGGGCTTGCGGCGGGCGGCCAATATGCCCGTCACCCACAGAACAAAAGCAGCCGCTATAGTTGAGACCAGTAAGAGCGCCGCCCAGTGCGGCAGGGTTACCAAAGTCATCCCCAGTCCCCTTGAGGTGATTAACCCTCATAAGGTGCGCTGCCTTGGTTAAGAGATGGTTAAGATAACGGGTTAAACTTCGATTTGCCGGTTCTCACCCAAGGCCCGTCGCGCGGTGTGATCGGTGTTTTCCAGCACGGCGCGGGGCCATGTCACTTCGACAAAAGCACCCGTGCGTTCAGAGTGGCTTGTTATCGTGGCAAAAGAGTCCGAGCCATTGGCAAAGCTCAGTTCGGCGCCTGATCGCTCCAGCAGCGTTTTGGCGATAAACAATCCCAAACCCATGCCTTCATATTCGGGGCGGCGGGGATCGTTGTAATGTCCCCGGCGGCGCACAAACGGTTCGCCGATGCGGCCCAACAGGTTTGCCGGGTATCCAAGCCCGTCATCCATGATGCGCACGTCAATCGTATCGGCATCCCAGGTGCTTTCGACCCAGACATTCTTGTCGGAGAAATCGACAGCATTCTGAATCAGGTTCCGCAACCCGTGGATCACCTCGGCCTGTCGCAGCACGCTGGGCTGTGATTGCAGAGAGCCGGACTCGACGCCGTGATCAAAATGAATGGTCTTGCCACGCTCAAGATGCGGATCGGCAGCCTCTTCTATCAGCGCGGTCAGGGGAACCTCGCGCATGTGCAGATCATCCTTACCCGCGCGCCCCATCGACTGCAGGATATCGCGACACCGATCCGCCTGTTCGCGGATCAGAAGGGCATCTTCGCGCAAGTCTTCGTGGTCTTCCAGTTCCTCGGCCAATTCGGAGCTGGTCAGCTTGATGGTGGCCAGTGGTGTGCCCAGCTCATGCGCGGCGGCGGCCACGACCCCGCCCAGATCAGTCAGCTTTTGCTCGCGCGCCAAGGCCATTTGCGTGGCCTGCAGGGCGTTGGACATCGCGTTGATCTCGGTGACGATCCACCGCGAATAGACCCCGAGAAATATCACGGCAATCACGATTGCCACCCAGTTTCCAAACAGGAACACAGTCGGCACGCGCAGGATAAAGCCCTCGGCGGTGCGCAACGGCATATAGTATTGCGTCAGCGCCGTGGCGATGGCGATGGTGATCAATCCCAGCAGCAGCGTCGAGCGGGGCGAGACTGCCGAGGCCGAGACAATCACCGGCCCGACAATCAGCACCGAAAACGGGTTGTTCATCCCACCGGTCAGATACAGCATCAACCCCAGTTGAAGCATGTCGTAAAGGACGATCATCAGCGTCTCACGCTCGGTCAGGCGCTTGTTTTCCGGATAGATAAAGCTGGCCACAAGGTTGGTGATCACCGACACGCCGATCACAAGATAGCACAGCCCGACATCCAGCGTCAGATCGTACAAACGCTGTGCAATCACCAGCGCCGAAATCTGACCAATAATCGCCCACCAACGCAGCAGGATCAGCGTGCGCAGCCGAATCCAATTGTCAATTCGCGGAGATTTGATCAGGCCTTGAAAGATTTCGCTCATCTGCGTCTACGCGTCCCGTTGCATGTTTCCAAAGCGATGTTAGATGTGCGCAAGACACCCGCCAAGGGCAAAGCATCCGGAGATCAAAATGACCCGCATTATCGCTATCGCTGCAAGTGTGACCGTTATTGGCCTTTTGATCGGGGTCTATCTGATCTCAAACCAGGATGTGGCCAGTGATGACCCATTTGGCCAATGCCGTTCGGCCCAGGTGGCGGGGGGATCGTCGCAGATCGGTGGCCCGTTCGAGCTGGTGTCTGAAACCGGCGAGACGGTGACCGACAAGGACGTGATCGATCAGCCCTCTCTGATCTATTTCGGCTATACGTTCTGCCCTGATGTTTGCCCGCTGGACAATGTCAGGAACGCCGAAGCGATCGATATTCTGGAAGAGAAGGGTGACATCGTTAAACCGGTCTTCATCTCGATTGATCCCAAACGCGACACGCCCGAAGTGATGGCCGAGTTCACGGATTACATGCACCCCCGCATGCTGGGTCTGACCGGAAGCCCCGAGCAGGTGAAGGCTGCCAGCCAGGCATACCGGACCTATTATCAGGCGCATGAACCCGAAGATGGCGATGACGAGTTTTACCTGGTCGATCATTCCACCTTCACCTATCTGGTACTACCCGAGCAGGGCTTTGTGGAGTTCTTCCGCCGCGAGATCGGCGCCGAACAAATGGCCGAAACCGTTTCGTGTTTCGTGAACGCCGCCAGCTGATCACAGCCTGTGTTTGACGGGTGAGTCAGGCCGGGATAGAACGGTCTGGCGCAGGGACGGCGAACAGGAGACCTCATGAGCGGGTACGATCTGAATATTGGCAACGACCGGTCGTTGCTGCTTGTCGATGATGATGAACCTTTTCTGCGACGCCTTGCCAAGGCTATGGAAAAGCGTGGTTTTGATGTTGAAACCGCCGGATCCGTTGCAGCCGGACAGGCAATTGCCACGGCACGCCCCCCGGCCTACGCGGTCTGTGATTTGCGGCTTGAGGATGGCAACGGGCTGGACGTGGTGGAAACCATCCGCGAAAAACGCCCGGACAGCCGTGTTGTCGTCCTGACAGGCTATGGCGCGATTGCGACGGCCGTGGCAGCGGTAAAAATCGGCGCCACGGATTACCTGTCAAAACCGGCGGATGCTACGGACATCTGTAACGCGCTTCTGGCCAATGGGGACGAGCTGCCCCCGCCCCCGGAAAACCCGATGAGCGCGGATCGTGTGCGTTGGGAGCATATTCAGCGGGTTTACGAATTGTGTGATCGCAACGTATCCGAGACAGCGCGTCGGCTGAACATGCATCGCCGCACCCTGCAGCGGATTTTGGCGAAACGATCGCCGCGATAAGCCTCATTTTCAAAGATCATAGCGCTTGCTGATCTTGTCCACGACTGTGCCGTCATCCAGCACGACATCCCGGTCCAGCTTGTAATCCTCGAACCCACGGCTTTGGTAATAGGCCAGCCCGCCGGAATTGTCGGCGCGGATGGTGGCGTTGATCCATGCATATCCCAGCTGCCGAGCGGCTGTGCAGGTCCGATCAAACAAGGCCGATCCGATACCCATCTTGGTGCGCCCGACCTGGGTAAAGGTGCCGATGTCGCAGGCGTTGGCGGGCAGCTTTTCATGCGGTTCGATCAGCTGAAATCCGAGCAGCGCGCCGTCGTCATCTTCGGCCACCAGCCATGCTGCTTTGCCCGGATATGACCCCATGAATTCCAGTACATCGGATTTGGACACTGGTACGGTGTGCGCCGTGGTGCCGCCCTTGGCGATGATCGCATTGAGCAGGTCAGCCATCGGGGCTGCGTCCAACGCGCCAGCGTTGCGAATGTGGATCATGCGATTTGGTCCAGTAACTCACGGTGTCGCGCGGTGAACCCTGCGCGCACCTGCATCGGCGGACGCAGGATGATATCAAGATCGGCGATCATCTTGGCATCCGGGGCACCGAAGAACTTGTTGGCTTCTTCCACCGTGAACCCGGCGATCTGTGTGGCCTCCATCCAGGCGCTGATCCGGTCGGCCTTCTTGATCTGGCGTTTGATCTGGGTCGGGATCGAAGCGGGCAGACCAAAGCGGATGTGGATCGCCGCGGTCAGACGCTTGTCCAGATCATCATAGCCCGGGCCGACCGCGGATTTCACCGGCGAGATCATATCCCCGATCACATATTCGGGGGCGTCATGCAGCAGTGCGGCCAGTTGCCATTTTGGCTGAGCTTTGTGTGTTAACCGGGTGTAAATCTGTTCCACCAGCAAGGAATGCTCGGCCACTGAATAGGCGTAATCGCCCATGGTCTGCCCATTCCAGCGCGCAACAAAGCTGAGGCCGTGGGCGATATCTTCGATCTCGATATCCATCGGCGTGGGATCGAGCAGATCAAGACGTCGGCCAGACAGCATCTTTTGCCAGGCGCGGGGGGGCTTGGGGGGCATGTCGATTTCTCCTGCAGATATGACCTGAATAATGACCTTGCGCAGGACGCGCAATCTGTCGCGATGGCGGCACAGACCGGCCGCCCAGAAGATTCGCGCATTGCCGTAAGGCAGGTGCAGTGCTATCTGCCGCTCAAACAGTTATTTTGAGGAGCCGAGTGATGGCGAAAGACTATGTGGTCAAGGATATCGCACTGGCGGCGTTTGGCCGTAAAGAGCTGGATATCGCTGAAACCGAAATGCCGGGGCTGATGGCCCTGCGCGATGAATATGGTGACAGCAAGCCGCTGAAAGGCGCACGGATCGTGGGCAGCCTGCACATGACCATCCAGACCGCTGTTCTGATCGAAACGCTGGTGGCGCTGGGTGCGGATGTGCGCTGGGCCAGCTGCAACATTTTCTCGACCCAGGATCACGCGGCGGCTGCGATTGCCGAAGGCGGCACGCCTGTTTTCGCCGTCAAAGGCCAAACACTGGTTGAGCATTGGGATTACCTTGATCGTTCCTTCATGTTCCCGGAAGGCGCGAACATGATTCTGGATGACGGTGGCGACGCGACACTTTACGTTCTGCTGGGCGCGCGTGTTGAAGCTGATGAAACCAACCTGATCGAAGTGCCCACCTCGGAAGAGGAAGAGGCGATTTTTGCGCAGATCAAAAAGCGTATGGCCGAAAGCCCCGGCTGGTTCACCAAAACACGTGATGCGATCCAGGGTGTGTCGGAAGAAACCACCACCGGTGTGCATCGCCTGTATGACCTGCACAAGAAAGGTCAGCTGCCCTTCCCCGCGATCAACGTGAACGACTCGGTTACCAAGTCGAAATTCGACAACAAGTATGGCTGCAAAGAATCGCTGGTCGACGGTATCCGCCGGGCCACTGACACGATGATGGCCGGTAAAGTTGCCGTCGTGATGGGCTATGGCGACGTGGGCAAAGGCTCGGCCGCGTCTCTGCGCGGTGCCGGTGCCCGTGTGAAGGTGACCGAAGTCGACCCGATCTGCGCCCTGCAGGCCGCCATGGACGGGTTTGAAGTTGTCGTTCTGGAAGATGTTGTATCGGACGCTGACATCTTCATCACCACGACCGGCAACAAGGACGTGATCCGCATCGAGCATATGCGCGAGATGAAGGATATGGCGATCGTCGGCAACATTGGCCATTTCGACAATGAAATTCAGGTGGCAAGCCTGAAGAACCACAAATGGACCAACATCAAGGAACAGGTGGACATGATCGAGATGCCCTCGGGCAACCGTCTGATCCTGCTGTCCGAGGGCCGCTTGCTGAACCTTGGCAATGCCACCGGTCACCCGTCTTTCGTGATGTCTGCGTCGTTCACCAACCAGGTGCTGGCCCAGATCGAGCTGTGGCAGCGGGGCGATGAGTATGACAACCAGGTCTACATTCTGCCCAAGCATCTGGACGAGAAAGTCGCCCGGCTGCATCTGGACCGGATCGGTGTGAAGCTGAGCAAACTGGACCCCGAACAGGCCGCGTATATTGGCGTTAGCCCCGAAGGCCCCTTCAAGCCCGAGCATTACCGCTACTAGGGATACTCGTCGCTATATCTGGTAAGACAATGAACACCGCGCGCCATATTACCGGGCGCGCGGTTTTCTTTGCTCTCCAGCCTGCGTGGTCGATATCTTGCCGAAGCTTGCGGCCAAGGTGACCCTTCGCTTGCATCTTGATCCTAACGCCGTGAAGCTGATCAAACTGGTTCTGGAATTAACAGGGTATATCGGGGTCGAAGGTATGGTTGGGTCAAACCGGAACACACATGTTGTCAAGCTTGCTTTCGTTCTTGGTACCTGTCTTGCACTTACCGCTCCGGCCAATGCTGAACCCAGGATCATCGTTATTGAGCAAACCTATCCGGTCGATGCCACAACTGCCCGGGGTCTGGTTCGGCAAATGAGCACCCGTGGACGGATCGGGTTTTGGGCCTTCACGCGTGGCTGGGTGTCCTGGAAAGGGCAATGCGAGGTGACGGTCAAGATCAGGTACACGCTGCCCGAACACACCAACCCAGGCGCCATGAGTCCCGAACTGCGCGCCAAGTGGGAGCGGATGAAGACGGCCATGCGACGCCACGAAGAAAGACATGGCCAGCACAGCATCAATGCCGGACGCGAGATTGAGCAGGCTGGCTGCAGGGGGGGGAATGCGATTCTGAGGAAATGGCGGCAACAGGACAAGGCCTATGATGCGCGCACACGTCATGGCAGAACTGAAGGCGTCATTCTGAAGTGAGGCATCTGTTCAAGGCGCTGTTTGCGGTTGCGTTGATTGCAGTGATTGCGGCGGTCTTTCATCCCGAAACCCCGCTTCCCGATGAGTGGAATCCGACAACGCCTTTGCGCGTTGATGCCCCGGTGACATCGCTGACCGGCTGGAAACTGCGCGCAGCACTTGAGGATGATGCGCAATGTCTGGCCATTCTGGAAGATGCCGCCACGTTTCAGGCGCTGCCCCCGCTTGAGGATAGCGAAAAGTGCTTCATCAACCCGCGCGTTTCCCTTAGCAAGGTTGGCCCGGTGTCGCTGGCTCCCGTGGAAACGCGATGCCAGACCGCTTTGCGCGTCGCGATGTGGGAACGTCATGGCCTTCAGGCGGCTGCGCGACGCCATATGCAGGCCGATGTGCGCGAGATCCGGCATTTTTCCAGCTATAGTTGCCGCCGGATGCGAACGGCTTCGGGCGATCAATCAAGGATGAGCACTCACGCCACCGCTGATGCGCTGGATGTGTCCGGCTTTGTTCTGGCCAATGGAGTGACGGTCGATCTCAAGCGCGATTGGCCGGGCAGCGGGCCAGGTGCGGCCTTTCTGAGGGATGCGTTTGAGGCGTCCTGCCTGTGGTTCCCGGTTGCCCTTGGACCGGAATTCAACGCATTGCACGCGGACCACTTCCATTTGCAAACCCGTGGCTGGGGCCTATGTCGTTGAGTTTTCACATTATATTTGAATCGGCAGGCAAGGCATCGCGCAGAGCGTATTTGGGGGGAGAAACTGGCCAAGTTTTCCCTTTGTGCGCACAGGTTCTGCCGTTATCTTCCTGCCAGCGCCTCGGGTGAGGCGGTATTTTGACAAATAGCCGGTGCGATACCGGCATAGCTGGGAGAAGTATGTATGGGACGTCGTGACGATCTGATCGCAACATATGCAGATGATCTGCGGAACAAATGTGGGATGCAGCCGGACATGGATCTGCTGACCAAAGTCACCATCGGGTGTGGGCCCGCGATTTATGATGCGGATGCCTCGACCGTTGCGGCCGGGCAAGAGCACGAGCTTGAGACCGTCAAGAACAACTTCCTGATCAAGAAACTGGGCCTGTCGGATGGTCCGCAACTGGACGAGGCGATCAACAGCGTCATCCAGACCTATGGCCAGTCCGAACGCAACAAGTATCGCGCCGTGGTCTATTACATGCTGACCAAGCATTTCGGCAAAGAGTCGGTCTACGGCTAAGCCGCGACCTTATCCAAGTTTTAAACGCCCGCCGATTTTGGTGGGCGTTTTTTATTTGTGCCTTGGATTTGCATCTGTTTTGAAGGGCATTCTAACGACTTGGAATTTGCAAAATTGCCCGCAAAAGCGTATCAAGTTCTGTAGCAGGCCAGGATGGCCGAGCCCTTTATCAGATACACGTGTGGTGCGTAGGGAGCACGTGGGGAAGTGGAGGGTTCGGGCAATCGCCTGAGCCCTCCACCATTTTCAGAACAGCGTCAGAACCGCGCCCATGATGGCACAGCCAAACGTGGCATAGCCCCCGTCAATGATCGTCAGCTTGAAGGGTCGCCCACCATAGCCATTGTTGATCATGATCCAGGGCGAGATAAAAAACAGCCCGATCCCAAGCCCCGACACCAAGCCTTCGCCAAAGGTATCTATACCGGACAGGTTAAACACATGGCGCATCATGCCCGCCACGATCAGCATGGCGATTCCGGCCATGACGAACGGCAGGGGCGATTGATCCACCGGTTTGCCGTTCTCGTCCACCTCGATCCCGGAGGCTTCGACCCAGGGCTTGGACAGTGTCATGTACCAGACCGCCCCAAAGGCAAAGCCTGCCACGGCGGCCACGATTACGTTCAGAAATTCCATTGCACATCTCCGTCCCACTTATCGGTGACCGGATGATGGCGTGTTTTATGGGCTGCGCCTAGCCTGAAACACCGGCCATCGTACAAACGATGCGCCATTCGTCTTCGGTCACGGGCTGAACCGAGAGGCGTGAGTTTTTGACCAGAACCATGTTTTCCAGCTCTGGCGTTCCCTTGATCATCTCAAGCGTGACAGGCGTTTTGACCGGGCCAATGGCCTTGATATCCACGCATTCCCAGCGGGGATCGTCGGTGGTGCTGTCGGGATGCGCCTCGGCGATCACTTCGACAAGGCCGACCACGGATTTCTCTTTCATGCTGTGATAGAAAAAGCCTCGATCGCCGATCTTCATTTCACGCATGAAATTGCGGGCCTGATAGTTGCGCACACCATCCCATTCTTCGCCCACCTCGCCCTTGGCCACCTGATCGTCCCAGCCCCAGGTGTTGGGTTCGGATTTGAACAGCCAATAGCGCATCCTCAGATCACCTTTTTCCACGGGATCAGTTCAACCGAGTCAAACAATCCGGCATGGCCGTAAGGATCATTCGCGGCCCAGTCACGCGCGGCCTGCATATCGGCGACGTCCAGTACGACAAGCGAGCCGATCATCTGTTCGGCGTCATCCAGCAGCGGCCCTGCCTGACTGACCACGCCACTCGATTTCAGATAGGCCACATGGGCATCGCGGTTATCAAGCCGGATTTGCAACGCGCCGGGCTTGTCCCGGCCAATCAAAGCGATCAGCATGTCTTGTCCTTTATCTGGTCTTGGGGGCGAGCATATCCGCAGGCTCACGAACCTGCAATTTGGCAATTGCTTCCTCCATTGAGTCCCTGACCGGGTATCGGGGTATCGCATCGTCGATCTGATTGATCATATTTACGTTTTGACCCAACTTGTGATTATCCGGGCCGACAGGTTTAGTGTAAAAGCTGCGAAGCGAAGAGGACACTATCATCGAATATGCCCTGATCCTGATTGCCGTCGTTGGCTTTGGCTATGCCCTGCTGGCTGAACGGCTAAGCGCCGGTATCATCACCCCACCGATGGTTGCCATCGGCCTTGGCCTGGCCTTGGCCGTGGTGTCGGGCGGTGAGCGTATCCATCTGGAAGAAACATTGCACTTGTTGGCCGAGATCACATTGGTCATCGTGTTGTTTTCGGATGCGGCCATGGTCAAGGCGCGCGCCCTGAAAGAGGGTTTTACGCTACCCCTGCGGATGCTGTTGATCGGTTTGCCCTTGGCGATGGTGTTTGGCTATCTGGTCAACCTGTTCCTGCTGCCCGGCTGGCCAATCTGGGAGCTGGCCTTGTTGGCGGCCATTCTGGCCCCAACTGATGCGGCGCTGGGCCAGGCGGTTGTGACCAACCAAAACGTGCCGGAACGCCTGCGCAATGCACTGACCGTTGAAAGCGGTGTGAACGACGGTCTGGCGCTGCCTGCCGTGTTGTTCTTTGGCTGTCTGGCCGTGGGCGGTGTTCATGACGATGTGCAAACCAGCTGGGTGGTGTTTGCTGCCAAGCAGATCGGTCTGGGCAGTCTGGCCGGGGCGGCGATTGGTGCTCTTGGCGCCTTTCTGATGACGCGGGCATTGCGCAGCGGCCTGACCAATGAACTGTTCGAGGGGATTGGCGTGTTGGCACTGGCCGCGTTGTCCTATCTGGTGTCGGTCGAGATTGGCGGCAACGGATTTCTTGCGGCGTTTGTTGGCGGCCTGACCTTTGGTTTGTGCTTTCAAAAACGCTGCAAATTCGTGCTGGAGTTTCTAGAGGCCGAAGGCCAGTTATTGGTTCTGGGCACCTTCGTTCTGCTGGGCATTGTTATCGCTCCCGATTTGCTGAACAGTCTCACGCCGACATGGATTCTGCTGATCCTGCTCAGCCTGTTTGTCACTCGGCCTCTGGCGATCTGGTTGTCCCTGACCGGGTCCCACACCACCGCCTCCGAGAGGTTGTTTTTGGGGTGGTTCGGTCCACGTGGGTTGGCAACGGCGCTGTTTGCCCTGTTGGTTCTACAGAGTTTTGAACGTCTGACCCATGGGCATGAAATTCTTCTGATCTGTTTTCTGGGAGTTCTGATCAGTGCGGTTCTGCATGGGGTGTCGGCCTCGCCCGTTGCAAATCGCTTTCGCAAGGCCGCCCCTGATGGCCCGGAGATATCAGAAGAAAGGGACGCATCATGATCCTTAACAGGTATGGAGCATTGTCATGACAGGCGCCGAAACCCTTATTCTTCTGGTGCAGATCTGGGGTGGGATCGGGGTGGTTGTCTCGGTCACCTTTCTCACTTTCGGTCTGGGACAGATCGATGAGGATGCGCGCGGCGCCATCACTTTTCGCCCGCTTCTTGTGCCGGGCATTCTGGTGCTGTGGCCTTTGGTTGTTTGGCGCTGGTGGGTGCTGGCCACCGGGCGGGACAAATGGCGCCTGCGCCACGCCCCACCACGGCGCAGTCACCACGTGGTGGCCATCATAATGGCGGTCTTGATCGCGCTGTCGCTGCTGACGTCATATTCGATCCGTCAGACCTGGCCATCTGACATTGCGCCGGTCCAACTGGAAGAAGGGGCGTCGCAATGAGCGTCAAATACATCCCTGTCCAGTGGAACCGTTTCAAATACATCTATGACGCCGTGGTGCTGGCGGCGATCATGGCATTCTTGTGGGTGTTCGTGAACCTGACCCCCGGCCTACTTGGCCATGATCCGGCGATCAACCCGCAGATCCACAACATGCGTGCCTTTGGGGCCTGTGCGTTTTTCCTGATGACGGCAATCTTGCTGATCGGGCCGTTGGCGAGATTGGACAGTCGGTTTTTACCACTGCTCTATAACCGGCGGCATCTGGGCGTGCTGACCTGCTTTGTCGCCTATACCCATGCCGGGTTTGTCATCGGTTGGTATTTCTCTTTCTCGCCTGTCGACAAATACGCGGCAGTCTTGGGCACCAACACTACTTATGGCCAGCTGCTGGGATTCCCTTTTGAGAGTTTCGGTATCTTCGCACTATTCAGCCTGACGATCCTGACCGTGACCAGCCATGACTTCTGGCTGAAGTTCCTGACCCCGAGAATCTGGAAGGCATTGCACTACCTGATTTATCCTGCTTACATTGCGGTCGTGGCCCATATCGGGCTGGGCGCGTTGCAGGATCAGCAAAATCAGACCTTTGGCATTCTGGTTGTGATCGCTGCCGGCAGCGTTGTGATTTTGCATCTGTTGGCCTCGCGTCACGAACGCACAGTCAGCGATCCAGCGGCGGTCGGGCAGGCCAACGACGCATGGGAAAGCATCTGTGCCGTCGGTGAAATCGACGAAGGACGCGCCAAGGTGGCCCGTCTGAGGAATGGCGATCGTGTGGCGGTGTTTCGTCATGACGGCAAACTCTCGGCCATCGCCAATGCCTGCGCGCACCAGAACGGGCCGCTGGGCGAAGGGCGCATTCTGGATTGTCTGGTGACCTGTCCGTGGCATGGGTTTCAATACGACGTCACCAATGGCCGCTCGCCCGCGCCCTTCACCGAAAAGGTGCCGACCTATAACCTCCGGCTGAACGGGGACATGGTCGAGGTTGACCCCGAGGCCAATCTACCCGGCACCCCGGTCGAGCCTCTGGTCATCACGACGGGGATGAGCGCATGAGCGATCACGGCAAACCTTTCTTCGTTGGATACCTGAGCGTTCCCAAAGGGCTGGTCGTGCTGCTGTCGGCTGTGGCGATCTGCACGGTAGCTGCCTTTGCCGCTTTGGCTTTGGCGGTCGGCGGCACGCAGGACGCGCCGGAAGACGCCCGCATCCGGGGTGATTTCGGGCGTCAGACCGTCACTGGTGTGCTCGAGTTGCAGCCCTATCCGATGCTGCACGTCACTTCCGGGTCAGACCAGATCAAGGTGGGCGAAACACTGATGATGTCCGGGGCGGGCAAATTCGGGATTGCTGAGGAGGCGGAAAATATTGGTGGTGCCGGGGCCGAGGTGACCGGTGTGATCCTCAACCGCGGCAGTATCCGGATGTTGCAGATCCCAAATCGCAACCGCCATATCAAGGCCGCTGATGTGAGCGAGCCGGTGCCTGACCCCGTCGATCTGGGCCGCTGGCGTCTTGCCGGTGAAATATGCGATGGCAAATGCCTGACAGGTGCGATGCGGCCCGGTCGTGGATTGGCGCACAAGGCTTGCGCCGAACTGTGTCTGGTCGGCGGTGTTCCCCCTGTCTTTGTCACCTCGCAGCCGGTTGAGGGGCAGGAGTTCCTGATGATCGGTTCGGCAGATGGCGGTCCGATCACCGATGCCCTGCTGGATCGGGTGGGGGTTTACATCTCGTTGGAGGGTCGGGTTGAAAAGCGTGGTGGATTGCTGGTGTTCCTTGCCGATGACACGACGTTGGAGGTGTTGCCATGAGACGCGCCCTCTCGATCCTGATCGTGCTCTGTGTTGCAACTGTCCTGCTTTACCTGTCGCGGTTCTGGCCGCTCGAACTGTGGGGAAGACGCAGCGCGCTGGGCGAGTTGGGGTTGCGGCCCGGCGGCGGTATGGTTCAATTCTGGCTGCGTGGCACACCGCTGGCTCAGTTCGATCTGATCATCTGGGTGGTTGGCAGTTTCATCACCCTCAGCCTGACCGAAAAGCTTGTGCAGTGGCTGTCCCCTACGAAGGCCTGAGCGCCCATTGCAACATTCCCACACGCGGAATTTAGTTGCGCACCGGCCTGCCGCGCCGCACTAACGCCCTGACTTGAACATGAGGATTCAGATGAGCGACACGGCGATGCGGGCCGCAGATGTTTTGGCCAGACGGCTTTATGCTGCCGGGTGCCGGTGGGCCTTTGGCATGCCGGGTGGCGAGGTTCTGACGCTGATTGATGCGTTGGAACAGGCAGGCATCACCTTTGTTTTGGCCAAACATGAAAACGCAGCCGGGTTCATGGCCGAGGGGACGTATCATCGCACGGGTGCCCCCGGTATCTTGGTGGCGACGGTGGGCCCCGGTGCGTTGAACGGGATCAACTCGGTCGAAAACGCGCGACAGGATCGTGTGCCTCTGATCGTTCTGACCGGCGCGGTCGATGCCGATACCACCCAAACCTATACCCATCAGGTGCTGGATCAGCCGCAGGTTTTTCGCCCGATCACCAAGGCCAGCTTTACCCTGTCCGCAGGTGCGGCGCATGTGATTGCCGACAAGGCCGTGACCCGCGCGGTCGAAGGACGGCCCGGTCCGGTGCATATCGATGTGCCGATCTCGGTCGCCGATGCCCTGGCGCAGGGCGAGGGTGTGTTGCGCCCCAAGGCGTTGCCGATGCGCCCCGCCGAAACGCCCGATTTCATTGCTGCCAAACAGGCGCTTGCCGGGGCCAAACGGCCTTTGATCATCTGTGGTGTCGATGCGATGACCGAAGGCGCGGAACAAGCTGTGCAAAATGCGGTTGAGCAGCTGAATGCGCCGATCATCACAACCTACAAGGCCAAAGGGATTGTGCCGGAGAGCCATCCCTTGTGTCTGGGCGGTGCCGGGCTGTCGCCCAAGGCGGACGCCACTTTGCTGCCTTTGGTAGAGGCGGCAGATGTCATCCTTGCGATTGGCTATGACCCGATTGAGATGCGCGTCGGTTGGCAGAATGCTTGGGATCCGAAAGCGCAGGTGGTGATCGACATCACGGCCGAACCAAACCACCATTATATGCATCAGGCGACCCATAACTTTATCGGGGACAGTGCCGCATCGGTTGCCGCCCTTTTACCTGAAACAGCTTTGTCGGGTGTATGGCCTGATGGCGAACCTGCCACCGCCCGCGCGGCCCTTGTGCAAAGCTTTGCGCGTCAGGATGAATGGGGGCCGGATGCTGTGATTTCCATCTGCCGCGAAGTCCTGCCCGCTGACACCCTCGCCACCGCTGACAGCGGCGCGCACCGGATTCTGCTATCTCAGATGTGGCAATGTGAGTTTCCCCGCGCTCTGACCCAATCCTCGGGGCTGTGCACCATGGGCGTTGCCGTGCCCTTGGCGATGGGACAGCAGATTGTCGAGCCGCACCGCACTGTCGTGTCCTTCTCGGGTGATGCGGGGTTCCTCATGGTCGCAGGAGAAATGGCCACCGCCGCTGAGCGTGGGCTGAAAACCATCTTTGTAGTCTTTGTCGATGCCAGCCTTGCCCTGATCGAGTTGAAACAGCGCCAGCGCCAGATGCACAATCGTGGCGTCGACTTCGGGCGGGTGGATTTTGCCAGCCTAGCGCGCAGCTTTGGCGGTGAAGGCCACTGCGTTACGGATGAGGACGCGTTGAGATCGGCACTGGCTGCCGCAAAATCGTCTGAGACCTTCACCATCATCGCCGCCGAGATTGACAGGAAATCCTATGACGGACGTTTCTGACACCAAAACCACAGGTGCTTTGGACGGGTTGGTGATCCTTGATCTGACCCGCATTCTGGCCGGGCCGACGGCAACCCAGATGATGGGCGATCTGGGCGCGACAGTGATCAAGATCGAAAACCCCAAGACCGGTGGCGATGACACGCGCGGCTGGGGCCCGCCCTACGCCGAAACGCCGGACGGGCACAGCGACCTCAGCGCCTATTTCATGTCTGCCAACCGCAACAAGTATTCGATCCCTGCCGATCTTTCGACCGAGGAGGGTCAGGCCCTTGTGCGCGCCATCGCGGCCGAGGCGGATGTGGTGATTGAGAATTACAAACCCAGCGGGCTGGTCAAATACGGGCTGGATCACGACACGTTGTGTGCGGAACATCCCGAACTGATCTACTGCTCAATCTCGGGTTTTGGACAGACCGGGCCCAATCGTGACACACCCGGCTATGATCTGATGGCGCAAGGCTATGGCGGGATCATGTCGCTGACCGGCGCGCCCGATGGGCCGCCGATGAAAGTGGGCGTGGGCATCGCCGATGTGATGTGTGGGATGTATGCGACAATCGGTGTATTGGCCGCGTTGCGCCACCGGGATGCGACAGGCGAAGGGCAACATATTGATCTTGCGCTGGTCGATGCGCAGATGGCGTGGCTGATCAATGAAGGTACTAATTTCCTCACCTCCGGCAAGCTGCCCGAGCGACGCGGCAATGCCCACCCGAATATCGTGCCTTATGATGTCTTTGCCACCAAAGATGGCCATGTGATCATTGCGGTGGGCAATGACCAGCAGTTTCAGCGCTTTTGCATCGCCCTTGATCGGGCTGATCTGGCCAAAGATGCGCGGTTTACCACCAACCCGGATCGCATCGCCAACCGTGCAGACCTGTCACAAACGCTGTCACAAACGCTGAAAACCCTCTCATCCGGGACGATTATTGAAACATTAGAGGGCGTTAAAGTGCCTTGTGGGCGGATTCATACCGTCGCTGAGGCGCTTGGATCGGATCAGGCCGAGGCCCGAGATGCAAAAGTCAGTATCCTGCATGATGAAACGACCAAAGGATCAGTGCAACTCCTTGGAAATCCATTGAAATTTTCCAAAACACCAGTGACGTATCGCCGCCCGCCACCCCGATTCGGACAGGATGCCAATGCCCTGAAACACCTGATCCCAGGGCTTAAGTTGCCTGTTTTAAAGGCAGATTGACGTAAGAAACCTCACAAAACGGTGACGCGTGATCACCTTCCCGAAGGCTAGCGGTTACGTGATGTGCGTTACCGTGATCGCGCGGGTAAATCTGAGGGGCCGCAGCAAGCCTGCGATCCGCCTTGTAGGATAGAACATGTATCACGATATTTGTACCGCTCCCGTTAGCTTGACCCGCCCCTCGTCAATAGACCACTGGAATAAGATGATCCGCGCATTCCTTGCGCATGGGATCCAAGCTCCTGTTCATCTGGGTGCCCTGCTTGAGGCCGAGCCTGATTATGCCATGGCCCTAGCAGCGAAGGGTTTGTTTTCCATGATGATGGGACGGCGCGAGCTGGTGGATGTTGCGCATCAGGCCCATGCCGATGCGGTTATCGCCCTGGCGCAGGGTGGTGCCAATGAACGCGAGCGCCTGTGGGTCGAGGCGCTGGGTCTGTGGCTGAACGAAAAACCAAGCGCGGCAATCCAGTGTATGGAACAGGCGCTAAGGCTGACCCCGGCAGATACCCTTTCGATGAAGGTGAGCCATGCGATCCGGTTTATCATGGGTGACAATCACGGGATGCGCCGATCGCTGGAACGCGTGATTGGGGCGCATGACGCCGATCACCCACTGCGCGGGTTTGCGATGGGATGCCTCAGCTTTGCACAGGAAGAAACCGGCAGCTACGCCGAAGCCGAAGCCTCGGGTCTGGAAGGGCTGACGCTGGCCTCGGATGATGCCTGGGGCATGCATGCGGTGGCGCATGTTTATGACATGACACACGATCCGGTGCGCGGGATCAAGTTGATCGAAGGGCACACCGCCGCCTGGGATCATTGCAACAATTTCCGCTTTCACGTCTGGTGGCACAAGGCGCTGCTGCATATGGATCGCGGTGAAATGGATCACGTTCTGGCGCTCTATGATACCAAGATTCGTGATGAGAAAACGGACGATTACCGCGATTTTTCCAATGCCAGCTCTCTGCTGATGCGGCTGGAGCTGGAGGGTGTGAATGTCGGAAGTCGCTGGGCCGAACTGGCCGATCTGGCCGAAAAGCGCAGCGAAGATGGCTGCCTTGTCTTTGCTGATCTGCACTACATGCTGGCGCTGTCGGGCGATAAACGCCCGGATGCGGCGGCGCGTCTGGTGGCGCGTGTGGCCCAAAGTGGCGGCCAAACCGGCGAGATGGCCGGTGTGATGAAACATCCGGGCCTTCTGGCAGCCGAAGGTCTCGCTGCGTTTGGCGAGGCAAAATATGATCTGGCCTATAAACAACTGGTCGCTGCCCAACCCGGTTTTCAGACCATGGGTGGCAGCCATGCCCAGCGCGACGTTTTTGAGCGCGTGACGATTGATGCGGCCCTGCGCGCGGGGCATCTGAGCGAGGCTGAACAACTGATTACCGCGCGTACTGCGCTGCGCAAAGGGGCGGTGGATAGTTTTGCCGAGACCCGGCTCGAATCGATCCGGGATTTGCGGGCCATTAGCGAATCGACGGCGGCCCAATAAGTTCTTATGAGTCTGACGATGTCACATAGCGCCCCAATACGCGCCACGACCGCTGTTCCACAGGTCACAACCCGCGATCCGCGTCTGGATTTCTTTCGCGGGATTGCGATGTTTATCATCCTGATTGCCCATGTGCCGGGCAACTGGCTGACCTTGTGGATCCCGGCGCGATTTGGCTTTTCCGATGCCACGGAAACTTTTGTGTTTTGTTCCGGCATGGCCTCGGCCATCGCGTTTGGAAAGGTGTTTCGCGAACGCGGCATGTTGCTGGGCAGTGCCCGCGTCGCGTTTCGCATCTGGCAGGTCTACTGGGCGCATCTGGGGCTGTTCTTTGCCATCGCGGCCACCATGGCGCTTTTGAATTCATGGTTCCCCGATGGGCGCGATTACATTGGACAGCTGAACCTCTATCCGTTTTTCAAACGTCCGATGGAGCAATTGCCTGCCCTCTTCACGCTGACCTATGTGCCCAACTACTTTGACATTCTGCCAATGTATCTGGTCATCCTTGCGATGATGCCAGTCATGGTGGGGCTGGCCCTGATCCATAAGGGTTTGGTGGCCGCGGCCGTGATTGCCCTTTGGCTGTTGGCCAACTTTGCCGGTCTCGCCTTCCCGGCCGAGCCATGGTCCGAGCGGGAATGGTTCTTCAACCCCTTTGGCTGGCAATTGGTGTTCTTCACCGGCTTTGCCTTCATGATCGGCTGGCTGCCCGCGCCGCCCAAAAGCAAGGTGCTGTTTGCCGTTGCGGTTGCGATCATTCTGATTTCGCTGCCATTTGCCTATTTCCGGATTTACCAGGAGTTTCCTGTCTTCCTGGAAGGCCGCAAGGAGATCGCGTTTCTGCGCGCCAAGACCGATTTTGGCATTCTGCGTTACGTGCATTTTCTGGCCACGGCCTATGTCGCGTGGATTTTGGTTGGCCCGAACGGTGACAATATCCGCGCGTCTGCCGAAAACGGTGTGCTGGCGTGGCTGTGGCGAAAGACGCTGGCGATCATCATGAAGGTGGGGCAGCAATCCTTGGCCGTGTTCATAGCGTCGATGTACCTTGCCCGCCTGCTGGGGGCTGCCCTGGATCAGGTGGGGCGTAGCCATCTGTCGATGCTTTACATCAACGCGCTCGGCTTTGCCCTGTTGATCACTGTGGCCTACGGTGCCGGATGGTTCAAATCGCACCCGTGGCGCAAGGCGAGGGTGTAACGATGCTGCGTCGCGAGTTTCTGACCGCACTTATCGCGCTCTCCGGCAGCCCTGTTTTGGCGTCGACCGGGGCCGGCAAACCATCCTCTGGTGGCTTGTCCCTGGGCGAGGCGCGCGCCTTTGATCCGGCCTATGTGACCGAGACGGCCCGGCTGCGCGCCATGCGCCCTTATGCCTTACGCCAGGCTGTTCCGGAGGAATGGCTGAACATCAGCTATGACGATTACCGCTCGATTTGGTTCAACACGCAGAATGCCCTGTGGGCGGATGAACCGGACACGCCTCTGCAGCTGGATGTGTTTGCACCGGGTCTCTACTTCCCAAGGCCGGTTGCCATGCATGTGGTGCAGGATGGCGCGGCAAGGCCGTTGAAATTCGACTTTGACGTTTTCGACAAGACCGACAAGTTTCCAGACCTGCCTATGGATGACAGCCTGGGCTATTCCGGTCTGCGCCTGCGGGCCGAGCTTGAGAAAAAGGGCATTTACACCGAGTTCGCGGTTTTTCAGGGCGCAAGCTATTTCCGTGCGATTGGGACGGGCGACATCTATGGATTGTCGGCACGTGGCCTGGCGATTGATGTGGCCGAACCGCAGGGCGAGGAGTTTCCCGATTTCGTTGCCTTCTGGCTGGAAAAGCCAGCGCCCGGAGATGAGCGATTTGTGCTGCATGCCTTGCTGGACAGCCCGAGTTGCGCAGGGGCGTACCGCTTTGTCATTCGCCCGGGCCAACCCCTTGTGATGGAGGTCGAGGCGACAATCTTCCCTCGCGAAGACATGTCCCATGTGGGGATCGCTGCACTGACCTCGATGTTTCAATTCGACGAAACCAATCGCGACCGGTTTTCGGATTTCCGCCCTGCGGTGCATGATTCCGATGGCCTCCTGATCCGCAATGGCGCGGGTGAAACCATCTGGCGACCTTTGGCCAATCCGCGCCGTTTGCAGATCAGCGCCTTTGCCGATAGCGATCCTAAAGGGTTCGGCCTGATGCAGCGCGCACGGCGTTTTAGCGATTTCGCAGATCTTGAGGCGCTTTATCATCGCCGCCCGGGTCTGTGGGTTGAGCCAGGCGAGGGTTGGGGCGCGGGCTCGGTTGTCCTGGTGGAAATCCCCACCGAGCAGGAAATCTATGACAATATCGTCACCTATTGGCGTCCGTCCGAGCCCTGGGAAAAAGGCAGCGCGCATCAGCTCAGCTATCGGCTGACCTGGGGGCAGGACAGCGATTACGGCAATGGGTTACGGGTGCTGAACACGCAGATCGGCAATGCGTTCGAGACGGGGATTATTGTTGCTATCAACTTTGAGCCGGGCGCAAACCTGCCCGAAGATCTGAGCCAGATTGAACGCAAGATCCGCGCCAGCGCCGGCGAGGTTTCCTCGGGCGTTCTGCAACGCAATCCCGAAACTGGCGGGCCGCGGTTGGCGTTCAAGTTTGAACCCGGCGATGCCGAGCTGATCGAATTCCGGGCCGAGCTGCGCCTGAACGGTGCCCCGCTTAGTGAAACCTGGCTTTATCGGTGGACGCCATGAGTGCCTACACCACCTGCATGATGCCGGACCGTGCACCGCTGGAGATGGCCGCGCAGGATTTCGCGGATCGCCCCACACCGCGCCGTCGGTTCCGTGCGTCGCTGAGTGATCGCCTTTGGCGTTTTGCCGCCTTCGCCCCGGCTGTTGCGGTGACGATCATGCTGATCCTCGGCTTTGTCGAATGGTTCCGCTCGGGCGGTGTGACCGCGCTGGAGACCAGTGCGATTGCCCTGATCGGGGTGACGTTCATCTGGGTGTCGCTGTCGGTCAGTACGGTGATCGTGGGGCTGCTGCGCCTGGCCATTTCGCCGCGTCGTTTGCATGAAACCCATGGCTCAGAGGCCAAGCAAAACGTGGCCCTTCTGGTGCCCGTCTATAACGAATCCCCCGCCGATGTGTTTGGCAACATACAGGCCACCCTGAAAGAGCTGGCACAGCGCGGAGGCGATGACCGCTATAGCGCCTTCATTCTCAGCGACAGTTTCGAGCCTGAGACCATCTATCAGGAGGAACAGGCCTTCCTGGCCTTGCGCGCCCATTGTCCGCCGAACATCGAGGTTTATTACCGCCACCGTGCGAAAAACACCGATAAGAAGGTCGGCAACCTGTCGGACTGGCTGGAAAACTGGGGTGGCGCTTATGATGCGATGGTGGTGCTTGATGCCGACAGTCTGATGAGTGGGGCGGCGATCCGTCATCTCACGCGGGCCTTGGCCAATGACCCGGATGCTGGTCTGGTGCAAAGCTATCCGCTGGTGATCGGGGCCGAGACTTTGTTCGGCCGTATTCAGCAGTTTTCCAACGCGGTTTATGGCTGGCTTCTGGCCGAGGGTCTGGCCGTTTGGTCGCAGCGCGAGGGCAATTACTGGGGCCATAACGCGATCATTCGCACCCGTGCTTTTGCCGACAGCGCGCGTCTGCCGTACCTGCGCGGTCGCGGCGGACGATCCAAGCTGATCCTCAGTCATGACTTTGTCGAAGCGGGGATGCTGCGCCGTGCCGGTTGGACAGTGCGCTTTCTGCCCAATGCGGGCGGTAGTTATGAAGAAGCGCCCCAGACCCTGATCGACTACGTGTTGCGCGACCGACGCTGGTGCCGGGGCAACCTGCAACATCTGCGGCTGTTGGGGGTCAGAGGGTTTCACCCGATCACCCGCTTCCATCTGTTTCAGGGGGCGATTGCCTATCTGCTGTCGCCCGCCTGGCTGACCCTGATCGCGATATGGGCGATCATTGGGCGTTCGGGTCTTGAAACGACCAGTTACTTTAGTTCGACCAATCCGCTCTATCCAATCTGGCCGGAAAATACGCAGATGGGTGGCTGGGGGTATCTTCTGTTCATCTATGCGATGCTGTTGGTGCCCAAGATCACCGGCATGATTGCATTGGCCATGAACCGGCAAAACCGCGAGATTTATGGCGGGCTGCGACGGCTGATCTCAAGCGTGTTGTTCGAGATCACGTGCTCGATCCTCTACGCTCCGATCCTGATGGTCCAGCAGAGCCTTGCCGTTTTCCGCGCTCTGATCGGGCGGGATCAAAGCTGGACCCCGCAATCGCGCAGCATGGCGCGGTATAGCTGGGGCATGATGCTGCGGTTTCACATCGTTGAATCCGCTCTTGGTTTTGCAATGAGCGTTGCGATTGTCTTTGGCGTGATTTCCCTCTGGCTCGCCCCGATTGCGCTCAGCCTGATCATGGCGGTTCCCCTGTCGCGGCTCAGCGCCTTGCGCGTGTCGGATGGGCGGTTTCCAGCGCTGCGGCTGGACACCCCTCACAGCCTGAAAGAGCCGCGTATCATCACCGCGGCGCGCGAAGAGCGGGTGGCGTTGAAGGCGCATCTGGAGAGTGGCCCTGTCGCGACCGCTGCGGAATAGGCTTTACAGCGCCTCAAACCAGTCGATGGTCATTTCCACCCATCCTTCGGGGATCGAATGGCCGCCGGGGTGAAGAGCAAATTCCAGCGCTGAACCGGGGGTGCATCTTTCCCATTTGCGCAGCCAATAACCGTTCGTACCGGCAAAGCTGTCGGCCTTCATATGTACGCATCCATTGGCCTGTCGCCAAATATCCATGGCGTGAAAAACATCACCTTGCACGAATGCGTCTGGATCGTTGGCCATGCCACCACCAACGGCCCGGCCTTCAAGCGGGACCACTTCGTCTTTCCAACCATGGGTATGAAACAGGCGCACAGGCCCTTCGCATTCCGCAGGGTGTGGCCGCCAAAAACTGCCACCAACGGGGGCGTAAGCCGCGAAACCACTCGGGGTCTGACAGGCAAGATAGCTGGCCATCGATCCGCCAATCGAGAACCCTGACAACAGAAAACGATCGGCGCGAATGTTGTGGCTGGCGATGGCGGCATCGCGCACGCTGAGCAGAAACGCGATCTCGTCACGTCTTTGCGGGCGTTCCGGATGGAAGGACCATGAGCGTCCATTGCCGTTCTGACGTTGCAAGCCATTGGGCGCGATCACCGCATAACCGCGATCCAGAAACACCGATGTCAGGGCAGAGTTGCGCAAGACCCCGGCGGCGCTGCTGCCGTAACCGTGGATGAACATCACGGCGGGAAGCGGCCCGTCAGCGCCTTCGGGCACGGCAATCAGATAGTCGCCGCCATCGACCGGGCAGGGGGTCGTTGCGTCACACGCTGTTGCAGCCGACGCGCCGAACACCGCGCCAAAAAAGGCGCCGACAATCAAGCTAAAGATAGATTTCACGCACGAACGCCCCGCTGTGCAAACAGGCCATGCATTGATCAGGACTTGGTTGCATCAAATGTCACGGGTAGGCCACGTGCTACCCAACCGGGGCCTGCCGATGATCCCAGCATTCCTTCAGGGACGTCGATCACCGAGGACAGGCCATTCTTTTCCAGCCATGCCGTCACCCGGCGCGATCGTACACCGCGCGCGCAGATAACGGCGACGGGTCTGCCCGGGGCGGCCTGCATTGCGGCTGAAATGCGCGCGGCAAAATCCTTGCTGCGCATGTCGATGGGCAGGGCTCCTTCGGCGACACCGGTTGCCGCCCACTCGTCCGGGCGGCGGATGTCGATCAGAATGACCTCTTTGGCGCGGACCCTTTCCAGCAGCTCGGGTGGTGTCAGTTGTTGTTCGGCTTCGGCAGGGCGCAAGGCGACATATCCGGCAGAGGCCGCCACTGTGACAGCCCCCAATCCGATCAATATCTGCCGCCGTTGCATGATCTTATCCGTCCCTTAGTTCGACACTGGCGCAGAGGACGTAAACTGCGGAATCGTCCGTGTTGCGGCGTCTTTCGCCTCAAGTCCAGGCCAGTTGGTCGTTGACTGGTTGATGTTACCCGGAATGTCCTCTTCCCAGAAGCCCACAACCGTTTCCGTGATGTTCAGGAACAGTTTGCCATCAACGATCCGCCACAGGTTGGGGTTGCCCGGCACCTTGCCGCCTTGTGCGACACCATAAGCGCAATGCCCGTCATATTGCGGGGCATAAGCCTCGGGGCTCGCCAGGAATTTCTCGCGATTTTCTTCGGTCGAAAAGGCGAATGTTGCGCCATTGTATTCGGCAGTCAGATCGCTGCGGCCCGGCACGCCCTCGGGTTGGGGCGCACCGACCTCGGATTGTTCCAGATCGAAATAAGCCACCACATCATAGCCCGAAACAGCAAACCCGGTTTCATCCAGATATTGCGGGCCGGCGAAGGCAGTCGTCGACAAGGCGGAAAAGGCGGCGGCAAGGAGAAAGCGTTTCATGAAGGACCTCTGCAATTTGAAAGCGATATCGTGATGTCCCGAAACATAAGCCAATGGCCCTTATCCGAATAGACCACGGCCCTTCACAAGCGCTTGACCTATTCGTGTGCGCTGTTCACGACATTTCGCGCCGCTCTTCTTTCAGGGGACGCGACAACAGCATGTCTATCACCTGATCCACCTGTAATTGGCCCGTAGACAAGGCAACGACCGCTTGTGTCACCGGCGTATCGACCCCGGCCTCTTTGGCTATGCGCAACGCGGCTTGGGCGGTGGCGACCCCTTCGACGGTGATTGCCGGGTCAAACGGTTCCTTGCGTCCCAGGCTGTGACCAAAGCGGTAGTTGCGGGACTGATCCGACGAGCAGGTCAGGGTCAGATCGCCAAAGCCTGAAAGCCCTGCCAGCGTATCCGGATCGGCCCCCTGCGTGCGGGCCAGCCGCTGCATCTCGGCAAACCCGCGGGTCATCAACGCGGCACGCGCGCTTTCGCCCAGCCCGGCCCCCATCACTGCGCCACAGCCAATGGCCATGACGTTCTTCAAAGCGCCGCCCAGCTCGGCGCCGGTGACGTCTGTGGTTCGATAGAGCCGCAGGTTCGCCGTGCTCAGCTGCGATTGCAGAACCTCGCCCTGAGTGGCATCGGCGCATGCCAGAGTCAGCGCCGTGGGCAAGCCACGCGCAATGTCAGATGCAAAACTGGGGCCGGTCAGAACAGCGGCCAGCGTGTCAGGCAGCACCGCTTTGATAACCTCTGTCGGACTGAGCCCGGTCGACAGTTCAATCCCTTTGCAACAGGCAATCAACGGTCGATTGGACAGGGCCTCTGGGCGTGTTTCCAGCAGGCTGCGCAATTTCTGCGTGGGAACGGCCAGCAGGCAGGGCGCATCAGCAGAAAGCGCGTCAAGTTTGGATGTCACGGTAATGGCATCCGACAGCGGGTATCCCGGCAGGCGGGCTTTGTTCTCGTGATCGGCGCGCATCTTCGTGGCGTGATTTGCATCGCGTGCCCACAGGGTGACCGGGCCGTTCTGCGCCAATGAAATTGCCAGGGCGGTGCCAAACGCCCCGGCGCCCAAAACCCAGATCATGCCTTCGCCCCCTTTTTGCCACTGCCCAGCATCGCGGGGCTGGACGTGTCCAACGGCCAACGCGGGCGCGCTGTAAGGTCCATACCATCGCGATGCCCGGCCAGATATCTTTCGGCCCCCGCATAGGCGATCATCGCGGCGTTATCGGTGCAAAGCGCCAAGGGCGGTGCGACGAAGGCAGCACCGAACTCTGCCGAAACAGTCTCTAAACCGGCTCGAATCGCCGAATTTGCGGCAACCCCTCCGGCAACAGCAAGGGCCGGCGTGGTGGGGTTCTCGCTCAGATATTCGGTAAGCGCGCGGCGGGTTTTTCCAACCAGAACATCGCAAACAGCCGCCTGAAATCCGGCGCACAGGTCGGCGCGGTCGCTTTCTCTCAACCCGCCCTGATCCGCGATCAGCTTGTCCCGCACCCGCAACACGGCGGTCTTAAGCCCTGAGAAAGACATGTCACATCCGGCGCGATCCATCAGCGGACGAGGCAGGGCAAATCGTTTGGGGTCTCCCGTTTGCGCGGCCTTCTCAACAGCAGGCCCGCCCGGTTGACCCAAACCAAGCAGGCGCGCCACTTTGTCAAATGCCTCGCCCGGGGCGTCATCGATTGTACCGCCCAGCCGGGTGAAATCTTCACAGCCACGCACGATCAGAAACTGGCAGTGTCCACCAGACACCAGCAACATGAGGTATGGATAGGCTACTCCATCGGTCAGCCGCGGGGTCAGGGCGTGACCGGCCAGATGGTTCACACCAACCAGCGGCAGGCCGGTGCCGGCGGCAATGCCCTTGGCGCACATCACACCCGAAATCACCCCACCGATCAGGCCCGGCCCGGCGGTTACGGCAATCGCATCAAGCCCGGAAAAATCCGTTTTCGCCTGTATCAGAGCCTCTTTCACGCAGATATCCAGCTTCTCGGCGTGGGCGCGTGCGGCGATTTCAGGCACCACGCCGCCATAGCTTTGATGCAGGTGATCCTGCCCATAAACGACCGAAGACAAGATGCTTGGTTCATCCGCCACACGCACCACGGCGGCGGCTGTATCGTCACAGCTGCTCTCGATCCCCAGAACTGTCAGCGTCTTGTCCATGCCCCTGCCCGTTGCGTGCCTGCCCCTTGGCAGGTAACACCTGAGGGGCATGCAAACAACTGTGGAGCGTTGATGCCCCCCACCGTCCTGATCACCCGGCCCGAGGCCGCAGCCCTGCGCATGGCGGATCAACTGCGGGTCAAGTGGGGGTGTGACGTGCCTATCGTGATCTCGCCGCTGATGCAGATCGCTTATCTGGACGAGGCACCTGATCTGAACGGGGTTGATACGCTGATCTTTACCTCGCGCCACGGGGTCGAGGGGTTTGTTCGGCTGAGCGGCAGGCGCGATATCCCCTGCTATGCGGTCGGTCCGGCCACCGCGGCAAAGGCGCGTGAAGCCGGGTTTGTAACCACAGATGCCGGGGGCGATGCCAACGCTCTCAGCCGCAAGGTCATTGCCGATGGGATCACGGGCTGCCTGCATCTGCGCGGAGAGCACGCGGCAGGTGATGTTGTCGGAGATCTGATCGCGGCAGGTATCAAAGCGTGTGACCAAGTTGTCTACCGGCAAGAGGCTCTCAAGCTTAACGATGAAGCCCAAGCGCTTCTGCGGCGGGACAGCCCGGTCATTCTTCCCCTGTTTTCTCCACGCAGTGCCGCCCTATTCTTTGAAAACGTAGATGTCACAGCCCCGTTGTTGATTGCAGCCATAAGTCAGAGCGTTGCAAACAAGGTGCCCAAAGGCGTTTCCGAAGCCGTGGTTGTGGCGCAAAGCCCGGATGGGGGGGCGATGCAAGAGGCACTGGATACCCTGCGGGCGCATGCCATTCGCCTTGAGGGCACAAATCCGGCGCAGTAAGGTCAAAAAGTGCCGTCGACCGGCAGATTCGATAAAGGTGGTTTCACGTGGCTGAGAAAAAGACGTCCAGAACAAGGGCCAAAACCAAGAAGACGGATGTCAGTGAGGCTGAAGGCGTCGAAGATATCACTGCTGACAGTGCTGATGCGGCCAATGAAGCAGTAGATCAGGTCGCTGACGCGGGTACAGTCGATGAAGCTATGGGCAAGGCAGATGAGTCCGAGTCGGGTGAAGCCAAAGATGCATCTGTTGAAGAAGACTCAGGCGAGCCGCTGATCCTGGAGTATCCACAGTCAACTGACGTCGCGCCCGAACCAGAGCCAGAGCCTACGCCGGAACCTGAAATCGCCGCAACCGAAACCGCGACCAAACAGCCAGGCCGCTTTTTCCCGATGCTGATGGGCGGTGTTGTGACCGCTGGCCTTGGGTTTGGCGCAGCTTATTACGGGCTGGGTAGCGGCCCTGACACATCCGAACTTGAACAGAAGATCAGCGATCAGATTGCAACCCAATCCGATCAGGTTGCCAGCCTGTCTGCAGCGCTGGATGATCTGCCTCCACCTGCCGACCTGAGTGCGCTGGAAGCGGCGCAAGGCGATATGTCATCCGCTCTTGAAAGCCTTGCAGATCGTCTGGCGGCACTTGAGGCTCAGGTGAGCAGCTTTGACAGCCGCCTGACCGACGTGGAAAAACGGCCCCTGACCGAGGGGGCGTCAGATGCCGCAGTCGCGGCCTATGAGCGCGAGTTGAAGGCCCTGCAAGATGCGATGGCCGCACAGCGCGCCGAGATCGAAGCGATGGCGGCCGAGGCCCAAACGATGGAAGCCAGCGCCGAGGAAACCGCGCAGGCCACGATGCGCCGTGCGGCGCTGACCCGCATTCAGACGGCTCTGGACACAGGCAGCGGCTTTGCCCCGGCTTTGGCTGATCTTGAGGCGGCGGGTATGAGCGCGCCAGCGATCCTGGCACAGGTGGCCGAAACGGGTGCCCCGTCCCTGGCGCAGCTTCAGGCCGATTTTCCCGAAGCTGCGCGCGCCGCTTTGGCCGTGTCCCGGCGGGATGCGGCTGTTGAGGGGGAAGGAGGGTTCGCGGCCTTCCTGAAAAACCAGCTTGGCGCCAGATCGCTTGAGCCGCGCGAAGGGGACGAACCCGACGCGGTTTTGTCACGGGCCGAGGCGGCCGCGCGTGATGGTCGGCTGACCGATGCGCTGGCCGAGATCGAGGCCCTGCCTGAAAGCGGACGTGCCGAGATGTCCGATTGGGTTGCTCAAGCCACCATCCGGCTGGACGCCGTTGCCGCAGCGGAAACGCTGGGCAGCGAATTGAACTAGGACGCAAGAGGGCGCAAACATGCTGTGGTCGATTATCAAGATTTTTATCTTCGTGGCACTGGTTGCGGCTGCGGCTTTCGGGGCTGGATACCTTTTGGAGCTGGACGGCGGCGTTCGCATCCAGATGGCGGGGCTTGAGTTTAACCTGACCCCGCTGATGACGGTGATTGCGCTGTTGGTTTTGATGCTGGCGATCTGGTTGATCCTGAAACTTGCCTCTCTGCTGATCGCAGTTCTCAAATTTATCAATGGCGATGAGACGGCCCTGTCGCGTTACTTTTCCCGCAACCGTCAGGAAAAAGGATACAAGGCCCTGTCCGAAGGGATCATGGCGCTGGCCTCGGGCGAGGGTGATGTGGCCATGGCCAAGGCAGGCAAGGCCGAGAAATACCTGCGCAAACCGGCGCTGACCAACTTGATCACGGCGCAGGCGGCCGAGATGAAGGGTGATCGCCGCAAGGCCGAAGAGGTCTACAAGCGGCTGTTGACCAATGAAAAGACCCGCTTTGTCGGGGTGCGCGGCATCATGCGCCAAAAGCTGTCGGATGGGGATACCGAGACCGCATTGAAGCTGGCCGAGACCGCCTTTGCGCTGAAACCGCGCCACGTTGAGGTGCAGGATACTCTGTTGCAGCTTCAGGCCCAGACCGAAGACTGGAAAGGCGCACGCGATACCCTGCGGGCCAAGCTGAAATACGGCAGCCTGCCGCGCGATGTTCATAAGCGTCGCGATGCGGTTCTGGCCCTGTCCGAGGCCAAGGATGTGCTGGATGATGGCAAGGATATCGAGGCCCGCGAGGCCGCGATTGAGGCCAACCGGTTATCCCCTGATCTGGTACCCGCCGCCGTGATGGCCGCGCGCAGCTATATCGAGCAGGGTAAGAAACGCTATGCGGTCCGGGTGGTGCGCAAGGCGTGGGGCGTGCAGCCGCACCCTGACCTGGCCGCCGCCTTTGCCGAGATTGAACCGGATGAGACCGCCGAGCAGCGGATCAAACGCTTTGGCAAACTGACAAGTGCCCAGCCCAATCATCGCGAAACCAAGCTGTTGAATGCCGAGCTTCATATCGCAGCCGAAGATTTTCCAGCCGCGCGCCGCGCCCTTGGTGATCTGGCCGAAACCGATCCTGACGCCCGCGCCCTGACCATTATGGCCGCCATTGAACGTGGCGAAGGCGCATCTGATGCGGTTGTAAAAGGATGGTTGGCCCGCGCGCTGTCGGCTCCGCGTGGACCGCAATGGGTTTGCGACAATTGCCACCACATCCATGCAGAATGGGCACCAGCCTGCGACAATTGCCAATCCTTTGACACGCTGAGCTGGACCGCACCTCCTGAAGCTGCGGTTGCCTCGGCGACCGGTGTGGAAATGCTGCCCCTGATCGTCGGTGCGCTGGAAGACCAAAGCGAGGAAGACGAGGATGGTGCCGGGGAGGACGAGGGTTCGGAGGCGGAGGTTGTGGATGCCGAACTGGTCGAGGAACCCGCAGAAGCCACAGCCCGAAAATAGGTCTTCCCCCCTTTCCAACGCGATGCTATAGCGCCGCCTCATAATGGCCGCTGTAGCTCAGCTGGTAGAGCACGTCATTCGTAATGATGGGGTCGTAGGTTCGAGTCCTATCAGCGGCACCACAGCTTTTCACATCCCGAGCACTTCCCCGACATTTGACGCGCATGGCGATTGTCGGTGTTCTGGCTTCGTGGTCTGATGGTGACCAAAACAGTCCGAAAGCACCACTTGACGCAATTTAAGTTATTGATTTTGAGGTATTTCACACGATTTCAAGGCCACTCCTAAATCGTGTTGAGGCAGCGATTTAAAGGCTTGCCGGTTCGGTTTCTGATTGGAGCCGGATGCGTGAGGGCACACTGGGTTTCTTTGGTGTGTCGATCTTAGCCGTAAAAGCCGTGATCAGACATAAAACGCCGCACTTTAATCGGAAATGAGGCGCATTCCCACCACAACTCTGTGAGAGTTTTCCAAGAACTGTAAGCAACTCAGGCAAGGTGCGTTCCAGACTATGGCGCTTCTCGATGTTTTCTTTGTAAATTCGGCAGATGAAGACTCTGATGCCCGGCTGCTTCAGAATCTGAAGGATTATACGTCGATCGCGTTCGAATTGTTGTGGCAGCGCCAGGCGATCTACATCGCGGCGACGCTGCTGACGGCGTTTTACTTTGATGCCGCGAATGCCGTGGTTTTCTATTGCACAATCGTATTTTGCGAAATCCAGGACATCATCATTGCCCGGCGCGTGAAGTCGCTTGAGCCGCATCAGCACGAGGCAATCCACTCAAACCTGGTCTGGATCCTGCTCAACACCATCCTCAGTTCCGGTGCGATCTGCCTTTATGCGGTATCTGTCGCTATGAAGCAGGACACCGGGGGGCACTTTACGCCACTCTTCTTCCTGTTCGCGGCCGCACTTTTTGCCGCGATGAACAATCACCAACTGGTGAAGGTTCTGACGGTCCGGCTTTTTATGTACGGAGTGTCATTTCTTTTCATCGTTTGCGTTGATCTCTGGGTGATCCGACCCGGTCTGGAATCCGAGCTTTGGCTGCATTTCTTCACGATTGTCTTCGTGATGTACTTTCTGATCGATTGCTCGATTGTGTTTCTGAAACTCTATCGAAAGAACCTCGCGCAGCTGGAGGCCCTTCGGCAGGAACATGAGCGCACAAAGGCGGCCTATGTCGTGAAAACGCAGTTCATCTCGACGGTCAGTCACGAATTGCGCACACCGTTGACGTCGATCAAAGGCTCACTTGATTTGATCAATTGCGGCGCGTTAGGCGAAGTGCCCGAGAAAATGAACTCTGTCGTGGATATCGCCACCAAGAACAGTGAACGCCTTTCAAGCCTCATTGATGATGTCCTTGACGTGCAGAAAATCGAAGCCGGTGAGATGTCGTATGACATGTGCGTTCTGGACGTGCGCGATCTTGTCGAAGATGCCGTGATCAGCAACCAGGGTTATGCCAACACACACAGTGTTGAGCTGGTGTATGAGCCTTGTAGCGACTCGCCCTTGTTGGTCGAAGGGGACGAGAAACGCTTGATGCAGGTCATGTCCAACATGATCTCAAATGCGTCGAAGTTTTCATACGAAGGCGGGACCGTCACTGTCGGATGCGGGCAGCAGGACGGGAAAATTCGCATCTTTGTTCGTGATCATGGGTGTGGCATCCCGGAAGGTGCCGAAGAGAAAGTCTTTGACCGGTTCAGTCAGTTGGATTCATCTGACCGCCGGGTTGCATCCGGCAGCGGGCTGGGCATGAACATCTCCAGGGAAATTGTTGAACATCACAACGGTACCATTGCGTATGACAGCAAACATGGGGAAGGAACGATATTCTATGTCGAGATCCCTGAGGTGCTGAAGTTCGATTGATCCCCGATCTCAGACCGGTGTGGCCTTCAGGATCATCGGTCCTTCCGGACGCATTGTGAAGGTAAGCACAGGGCGTGGTATCGGCGCATCTGTCAGTGAGAACTCGATCTTGCGCAGGACACTGGCCATCAACACCATGATCTCGGTTTCGGCGTATTGCGCGCCAATACACACGCGTGGGCCGTCACCGAAGGGAATGAACTGCCCGCGCGGGTAGGTCGTGTTCAGAAAACGATCAATCCTGTACTCATCAGGCTCTTCCCAGAGCTGATGATTGCGGTGCAAGGAATAGACCGGGTAAAACAGGGCGTCACCTTTCTTGAAGGTAATTCCCTTGATCGTCAGCGTTTCCGCGGCATCCCTGGCAAAAAAAGCGGCGGACGGATAAAGCCGCAGCGTCTCGCGGATATGAGCCCGCAGCAACGTCATCTTCTGCACGTCGTCATATGTGATCGGCGCGTGAGAATTAATCGCACGCACCTCGTCACGGATCGTCGATTGCACATCCGGGTTCAGGGCCAGCAGATAGTATCCCCAGGCCAGCGCGTTGGCCGACGTCTCATGCCCAGCAACTACGAAGGTGAGAAGATTGTCCACCGTGGTGTCGATATCTTCAAAGTCTTCTTCCAGCGCCGCAATCATCAGGTCGAGAAAATCCAGGGGGATGGGCCGGCTTTCTTCGCGTCTTTTTTCGATCACTTGCCGCGCCAGCGTGCGCATATCTGTGACCGGCTTTTTGCTTTCGAGCCATTTTTTGCGGGGAATCCATTTGGGCAGTCCCATCAGGCTAAACAGCGAAATCGACGAAATGTACTCGAAATAGCTTTTTAGTCCTGTGCGGATTGCCTCGGCAGAGACTTCCTCGTTGCCCGAGAATATCACACGAGAGATATTCGTGAGTGTCGACGCCGGTGCCATCTGTGTGACATCCACACGCCCATGCCCATCTGCCAGAGAGGTTGCCACCTCGATCCCTGTTTCGGCGAAATGCTGGGCCAGCATCGGCAGGTTTCGGGCTGCAAATAGCGGAGAATAGCGTCTGCGCTGGCTTTTCCACTTTTCACCCTCAGACAGGATCAGCCCATTTCCGACTGCCGAGCCGATGATATCCTTGGTGAACTTGGCCTTGGGAAACCGACGCCCAGCGCCGACCAACATTTCGGTGATGATCGCAGGATCACAAATGTAGTGAATGTTGAGCGGGCCGCGAAAATAGGTCTGCTGGACTGTCTCAGCCGGGATGACCTCCAGCATATTCCGGCCTGCGAGCCGTGCAAATTCAAGCAAACCCACCGGCTTTACAGCCAGTTTGGCCGCGATCGGCGTCGCACCGCTGGAAGGAATTTCATTCATCGCTTGAGGCCCCAGATCCATCTTGAAACAAGACGTGACTTTGCGACCTGGTCATACCGCTGCGCAGCAGCGTCAACGTTTCAGGATGAACGCAGTCACAAGGGAACTCGTTAATGCTATCCAACTCTATTTCGGATTGCCACAGACGGATACAGCCAAAGTTCTGACTTGCCAAGGTGGCCACGGAAGCGAAGTGGAGTTGTTAACAAAAAGTTAACGACCCACAGGCATATGAGCAAGGCTATTGAGGCAACTGATTTGTATTGTCGTGCGAATAGTCTGTCTGGGCCTAGCGTTGGCCCAAATAGCTCTCTTCTCCGTAAAGCTCGTTCAGCACGGTTTCATAAGTGTTCCTCTGTGCCTGTACCTGCCGAGGGCTCACTTCACTCAACTCGTAACTGACGGCCTGTTGCTCGGTCTTGCGCAGTTCATTCTCAAGTTGCTGCACGGCCGTCACGGCCTTTTGCAGCACGTTTGCGGCACCGGATTTTGAGAGAACACGCAGGGAAACAGCATTCCCGACAAGAATCTCGACACGATCATCAGTGATGTGTTGCCGTGTCTGAGCTCCAAGGTATTCGCCCAGATTTTGGGGGCTAACGACACAGTCCGGGAACTTGCGGCCGTGGATGACCAGCAGGAAAACACCGCCCCCGCGATAAGAGAAAACGCAGTCGAATTCGCTGATCGCGCACTGAATGGCATAGGCCATTTCGCGAATGGCCGCACGAAAACCGGTACACCCGGCGAGATCATAGAACAGCCTCGCATCATGCATCATGATCGAAATTGCCCGGGAATCGAAAAGCTTCCTGCGCGCGAGCTGGGCAACGTAGTTGTCAAACTCGATGTAGCGCAGGGATTGCTTGACCCCCTCAATGGACAACGGGTCTTCAAATTCGAATTGCCGCTCTTGCACCACCTGGCGATCTACCTCGTGGTGATCAGGCGTGGTGCTTTCGGTTTTGCGTCTTGCTTCAACCTGTGCATATGCGCGCTTGATGCGGCTACGCAGTTCGAGAAAATCAAACGGCTTATTGACGTAATCCGACGCGCCTTCGAGGAATGCATGATCGATGTACTTCCTGTCGCTCATAGCGGTCAGCATCAGGATCGGCGTTTCCACGTATTCCGGCAATATGCGGATTTGCTTGAGCAGCTCAATTCCGTCGATTTCAGGCATCTGGATATCGAACAGAAAGCAATCGAACGGCTTATCTGAATCAAGAACCCATTCAAGTGCGTCCGCCGCAGAACTTGCGACCTCGACATCATAGTTCTCGAGCGTCTCGAGCGCGGTTTTGACCAGCTCCAGAATGCTCAACTCATCATCGACAACAAGTATCCTGAACGCGGTGTTGTTAGCCGCGCTCTGTTCAAGTTTCTCTTGGAATCGATCTTTGTCTTTCACGATATTCTGCATGCCCTACGCCCATCCATTGGCAATTTGGACACCAGTTATCATGCACAACTGTGCTGAATTTGAGGCACAATTAACACGGTTTTACAGCGTTTTACCCGAAATACGCCCAAAATTAGGCAGCGGATTCAGCTGTGAAATGCAAGGATTAATTCGTTACGAGCGGAGTAATCAGCTGTCCACCGGGTCGTGCTCAAAGCAAAAATCCCTGGCTTCAAACAGCACCGACTGGCTGGCTGTGCCATCGATCGAAAAGGGTGCGCCGATAGGTGTCGCGCTGACGCCGATGCGCCGTGCCCAACGTGACCAGATGGCCGGAACGACGCCCAAAATGTATGATCCACCGTTTTCGGCGGCTGCTCGACTCATGGACCGAAACAGAAGAGACTGGATCTGGCGACGCTGTACTGCCGGCACCGCATCGGTGATGAAGAACCGCGTTGCCTCCCAGACGTTGTGTTCAACGGGGGCGGGAAAAAACAGGATATCTGTGGGTAAATCTTCAAGCATCCCAAGCTGCGCATCACGCAACATATAACTGTAAATACCGCATTTTGCCGTTGTGGGAAGCATGCGCACACCGCCCAGAATCTCACCAAACTGATGTAGGATCACCCAGTGTGCAAATGGCGTGTCATATTGATCGAACTCCATCCCGTCGGTCTCGGACACGCACCAGCCAAACCTGTCGAGAAAAATGGCTTTTCTCGCCTCAAGGTATCGTGTCAGCAATTCACCATGCTCATGCATATTGCGAAAGGTAAGCGTATTGGATCTGACCCGATCAACGGACTCAGTCGGGGCATCTTTGTTTTGCGCTCGGGAACTTTTTACTCGTGGATTCGGCTCGGCAGTTCGAACCTCAGCCGAATTGGTATGAGCGCGCGACGTTGTGAGGGTATCGGTCTCTGCCTGAAAAGGCCGCCACGTGCGGTTCATCCGTGCTCGCTGTATTGCAGGTCGTTGCCTTACTTATGCCTTATTTCGCGGAATTGAGTCCACCACCGCAGCCGTTTTTCTTCAAATATCCCTCTGAAATGTTTGCAGATGATTCAAAAATGCCGCGATCCGGGTCGCACAACCCTAAAAGATACGACTTTTTAGCATCTCCGGATAACGTGTATCAGGGTGCAAGGTCCGATTTGTCCCGCCCATAGATCGCGGTCCATTGTTCCATCGCGCGTCTTGTGTCCGGATTTGGAAGCGCGGCGATCAACAGATCGTTGCCATCCGATACCACCATCGCCTGCACGTCATCTGAAATGAAGAACGCCACGCATTGCCGGTTGGGCCTGTCGAGTCGGCGATGCCCGTTTCGGCAGGCCGCTTCGGAGCTGACTTTCTGTTCCAACAGCGTCAGGCGCTTGAAGACCTCCTGATCGGGGTCGTGCGCGATTGTTTCACCGTTACCTGTTCGAAAGATCCAGCCTTGGGTTGCTGCATGAATCTCTTTCAGGAACGCCCTGAGGCGGTTCTTGAAATACGGTGTTTCGCTGAACTCGGTGAGGTGTCGCGCCGAGCACGCCAGGCTGCCCGTTGCGGCTTGCGGAGCGCGGTCGATCATACGAAGAACCAATGGGCCAGACCGGGCGCTGAGCGCTTTGAGGGCCTGTGCATACGCGCTGGCAACAGTTTCAGGGGAGGCGTCCTGGCCCAGATCTGTCCCGATCTTTCTGCCATCAATCTCAAGTTCAAGCAGTCGGCGGTTGGACGCGATCATCGTGGCAATCGCATGGCCCCCCGAAAACAGAGCAAGCCGTCGCGGCAAGACAGTTTCGTCAATCTCGCGCACCAGACATTGAACCAGTTCCTTGAAATCGGGCGATGCCACTTTGCTTTCATCGCGAAACGTCTCGCGGGGCGTCGTCAAACGCTCCATCGCATTTCGCAGGCGATGGGCGGTTTCACTGTCTACTGACTTATGCGCATTGGACGACGCGTACATCATGCCGCCCTCGACATTTCGGTGAGAATTTGCTGCGCTGATTGAACCACCTGCGGCACCTCAGAGGCGCTTTGGCAAACACAGCAGATGATATCGGTGTTTTCCTCGTTGGAACGCACGAAAATGCGAACCTCATCCGGCGTTGCGACCACGACAAGGTTGTTTCCGGCCGACATGAAATCAGACAGGGAAAAGTTGAGGCTGGCCTGCTGAAGGATCTCTTCCAGATATTCGTGCTTGTAAGGTTTGGAGGCGCTTGTTCTGAGGGCAAGGCCTGTCGAAAGCTCTCCGAAAGAGACAAGCGTGCAACCGGGCACGCCTTGGCGCAGTTCATCCAGGCGATCTGAAAGGCTCATTCAGCCCTCCTATGGGATGAAGCCGTCATGACATGTTGACCATATCCGCCCTGGCAGGGCGTTCGGTCCTCCCGCGCATCTCGGTCAACACCCGAACACGTTTCGGAACGATGTTTGTCGCGCCATATTCCGCGGGTGCCTCCGGCGCCGTCTCTTGCTCATCGGCGGCATAGAGTTCGGCCTCGTCTGCCGGTTCCATGTTGTGCGAGGGGGGTGCGGCGGTGGGGGCGTCGGCATTCTCTGGCTTGGGAGAGGGATTCATCAGATACTCGACCAGATTGTCGATGAAATCGGCCGCGCCGCTGGCAGTCCATTTCGCTTCATCCTCGCCAGCCGCAACCGCGTCTATGATCGAGAGGGGGAAGACATGCTTGAACTGCCCTTCGGTTTCCTTTCGCACCCGCATCAGAACCCGGTCCAGATCCCGTTCTGAGCGCAGTTTGTCGACCTGCGTCACCAGAAGGATGTTGTCACCATTCGTCCGCCCCGAAATCTGTTCCCAGGTTGCCGCCTCGGATTGACGCCAGGCCTGTGTGGCCTGCGTGCACCAGACCACGTTGTCCACCTCGTCCATGACGGACAACCAGGTTTCCGAGGACATGTTCGGATCGGAAATGCCCGGCATGTCGATCAGGTCACAGATTTCCAGCGTTTCGGACGGATTGAACAGCCGGATCATGCGCGTATCTTCTATCCGCACCTCATCGATGTCTTCGATATTGATCGGGGTTTCTGTTCCGTCATGCCCCACGGCGAAGGCCGCGCTTTTACCATGCGTGATCCAGACAGGCGGAAGGCGCGTTGCCGTCACTTTGACCGGCAAGGGCGCATCGCCCAGAAGCAGCTTGGACAGAGTGCTTTTGCCGGCGCTGAACTCGCCCATCAGGGCCAGGCGGGTCTTGCGGTGGGGTTGCCCCATACAGGTATCGGAGTTTGTCACGGTGATCTCCTCGGTCATGTCGCGTAGCGGCGCAAAGTTTCCAACGTGGTTTCAAGCCGCGCGCTTTGGAGTGCGTAATCGGTGGTTTTGAACAATTGTTCCGCGCCGTCTTTGCTGTGCTCACCCGCAATCAGGTCGTGAAGTATGGCGTTCTGTTCTTCCAGAAAATGCTCCAGCTCGACGACCAGATCTTTGCGGATGTCAGCTGTCTGGACATCTTTCATCTGGGTCATGAAGTCTTCGGTTTCGGCGCTGATAAGCTTGCGGAACTGCTTTGCGAAGGCACTGTATCCGCGCGTGCGGCGCCACCACATGCTCCACCACCGGTCGTTGAAATCAAGAGCGATCGTTTGTCCCAGCGCAACGGGAGACGGGATTTGTGGCACCTCTGGCGCTGCGATCTGAATACCCTCGACCGCCGGGCCAAAGCCCCGGTACAGCAAAACCGCTATGTCATGAAGGGTCTTGTCATAGGTCTCGCGCGCTGCTTTTCGCGCCTTGTTCCCCATCGAGGAATAGGCAGACCGCAAAAGCATCCGCAGACCGGCAGGGTCATACTCCCAAACATGTTCATCACCATGGGTTTCCAGGTGCCCAAGCAACGAGTGGGTCGCGCGTTCAATGAAATTGGTGTGGGCACGATCGGCGCGATGATGATAATCCGAGAAGAGGCCGGACAGGGATTTGTCCAGCATGTCGGTGCTGTCCCGCTTGATCCGGTCGAAAGCATCCCGGATGTCGCTCGTGGTCATGTCCGAGGCAAAGTCATCACCCTCGATGACCGCGCCACGGGCTGCTTGCTGCGAGGTGGCAATCGCAATGGCCGAAGACGCGACCTTTTTCAGCAGAGGTGTGCCAAGGGTGGTGACGATCTGCCCGGACAAGGCCCGCATCAGGCGTGGCAATCCTGACATTTCCCAGACCAGTTCATTCGCGGGCCGGTCAATCATGGTGGACCCCATCACCGCCTCGGTCAAAGACAGCAGGGCATCGACACTGTTATCCTGCATCCCGTCGAGTTCGCCGCTCAGCACCTTGTTGGCCCAGTAGGCGCTGCCGAAAATAATCTCCGCGTTCTCAGGCCCATGATGGGCTTTCAGCGTCTCACGAATGCTTTTTTCGACCTCGACGATCTGATTGTCGGGATCGGACAACTCATCAACCCTGTTGACGAAGATGATGACCTCACGCGATTTGAGATTGGTGATCATTCTGATCAGCGCCATATCGACCGAGGTCAGCGCCTGCGTGGCGGACAGCACGACGACGCAGATACGGCTCTCGCGAACGGCCTTGATGGTCACCATTTCCCGCATCATGAACGTATCGTTGACCCCCGGCGTATCGCGGATGCAAAGCCGGTGGGGAACGGTCTGACAGTTCAGATAAAGCTCAGCTGCGCGCGTGATGTCGGCAAAACGGCCCTGCTCATCGATTGGGGCACCTGGCGCATCCATATCGAAATCATCGCCAAGGCAGATGTAGCGTTCAAGCAGGTTCTTGTCGAAGTAGCTGTATTCGTGTTCCTGACCCATCAACAGCTCAAAATGCCGGCCCAGCCTTGCGCGGGATTTCTCGCGCATCTCGTCGATCTGGTCCTGAATCTTATTAAGTTCACCCTCGGCACCGGCACGGTCCGCCAACTCGCCCAAACGCCCGCCTTTCGTGGTCAGGCGATCCCATTCATCCTCGGTCATGAACTGGAATTTCGCACCGGTTTCGGCGCGATCCTCGGCGGGATTGAGATGCAAAGACGTCACCACGGACGTCCACGGGTTCACATCAGACGGAAGCAGATCGGCCCAACCTGCCATTGCGTTGATCAGTGCCGTCTTACCGGCCTTGACCTGTCCGAGGACCGTGATGCTCGGCTCGAAAGCGGCCAGTTCTTTCTTCAACCTCTGAACGGGTTTACGCGATTCCCTGCTTGAAACCTGTTCCAGTTGATGCAGCGCCAATTCAAGCTCTTCTGCATCCCGTGCAAAAACGGAAAGGGCCTCCATTCCCGCCCTGAGGTTGGTTGGTCCGGATGACGACCGGATTTCAGTCGTCGGATCGATTTTCATTTCGGCGTTCATTCGGCACCTGTTTTTCTGCGTATTGCAGGGACTGCTTCTTTCCCGATCACACACCAGTTTGCGCAAAGCGCACTTACGGCGAAAATGTCATTCGATTGTGTTGATAATTGGGCAAGCGTGAGTGCAAACCTTGATCGAAACCCGCGTCACACCGCGAGTTTTTGTGACAGTTCCTTGCGGATTTGCAGCATCAGTGTCACGGCATCCAGCGCCGCATCCTCTCCACGTTCAAGCTGAAACAACATCAGCATTTCTTCGCCTTCCTGAACGTGCTCGTTCATGGCCTGTTTCGCCGGATCGTCATCGCCGGTCGATAGCAGAAGATCGGAAATCGAATGAATGGCTTCGGTGCAATCCGTCAAAATGCGGTCTGTATCCAGCTCTCCTGACTCATCCATTTCGTCGAGCATCCGCGCAGAGTGCTGTTGCAGCAAATCCACGGCTTCTGACAGTACGGCAACCGCTTCGGTGTCGCGTACCAGATCAGCCTCGGCAACCTCGGTCGTTACCATGTCTTGCAAGGATATATCGTGCTGTTCAGAGACTTGATTTTCGGCGGGCGGTTCCGCCTCTGACGTATCGGTTTCTGCAACAACATGCTCTGCCACGGGGGGTTCCGCGTCAGACATAGCGATTTGTGGCATCCGTACTGCGAGACGGTCCATGAAAATGCGCGCCTGGTCGAAATCCGCGGTGCGGCCCTGCCGCACCTGACGCATCAGCAATTCCATCAGATGCCTGCCGCCACTTGAGGTCCAAAGCTCGTCCTTGATTGTATCGGCACTGGTTTGTGCGGTGATGCCCTGAATGGTCGCCACGGGAAACAGGCCAAGGAATTCTTCTGCCACGATGGGATTGAGCCGGTCGATAGTGTCGCTCAGCATGCCTCTCATCAGTTGTTGATCGGCCATTGTCAGGACCAGAAGGCTGTGATCCTTGATTTTGTCTGGAACCATGGACCACAACAGCTGTTCTTCTTCGCCGAAGTCCTGGCTGCACCACACCACCAGATCAGCGCGTTCGATGGCTGCTTCCAGCGTTGTGCGTTTTTGGGCCATGTCGCCATGAAGACCCATTTCGATAAAGTCATTCGAAATCAGCTTATTATCCGGAAGCTCCTGGCGAATTCGGACAGCGTCATCGGGACAATCGCAATCCTTTAGAACCCCCGCGATTGAGGAAACGGACCCGTCCCTGCGCTCAATGATCAATTGTTCGGTTTCGCCATAGGCAAGCTCGACAATCGGGGCCTTGATACCATGACCCAGAACAGGCCGCGCCGACATCATTTCGATCAAGGCGGATTTGCCCGTCCCCGGAAATCCGGTGACCACAACCTGAACCGGTTTGGTCAGGTGTTCCAACAGGCGTGCGCCCCAGCGATCATAAGGGTGCGGCAGCTGCCCATTGTCCACGATGCGTCCAAGACGATCAATCACCGGATCGATCTGATCTGCAAAGGTCATTGATACTCTCCAGTCACAGCTGAGCTGCCTTTTTCCTGGCGCGTGTGACACGGGCGATAATTGTAATCGACTCGTTCTTGCCATTGCTTGAACGGGTCACGGTGCCCAGGTCATCCTGCGGGATCACTTCCTGGCCGCTACCCAACAGCTTGATCACGCACATGGAAAGATTGTCCTGATGGGGATCGTCCAGCTTCTGGATTTCTTTCGTCAGTGCCGTGCTGATCTGTTCTGCAGTCGACTTCTGCTGAAAACGCAGCACGCCTTCTATCTGATCTTCCGAGATGAACTGAAGCCCGTCACTGGCCGCGATCAGGATATCGTTTTCCTTCAGATGCAGCGGCATTGCAGGGCAGTCAACCTGTGCAATATCCCCGCCGATCAGAACGGATGTCAGACAGGTTTGATCGGGATAGCTAAGCGCTTCTTCGCGATCCATGATGCCGGCTGACACCAGATACTCGATCTGCGAGGACAGCGCGTGGTTCTCATTCAGCCGCGTCAGAATGCCGTCGCGAAAAAGGTAGAGAGGCGAGTCGCCCACCGACACCCAATAGAGCCTGTCCTCGACAAGCACCGGGGCCAGAAGTGTGGCACCCATGCCGTCAGATTCGGAATGCTCGCGCGCATAGTGACCGAGGCACTTGTTGGCGTGAATCGCTGCCCCTTTCAGAACTTCACCAATACACGGTTCAAGAAGATCAGGGTCGCCTGATCGCAGCTTCAGTTCGCTGAACACTTCGGTCACGACGATCTTGCTTGCCATGTCGCCAGCCGCATGGCCGCCCATCCCGTCGGCGAGCACAACAAAACCGAAGGCCTGACCGGATTGAAAGTCAGAGGCAAGCGCGTCCTCCTGACGATCGCGACGGCCAATCTCGATGGACATCGCTGTATCGTAAGTCAGATCAGCCATTAGCTGCACAAGCCCGGCCCGCATCCTGGCTTTTCTCCCATGAGAAGTCAGGACCGCAGAGAGGCACGAACCGCAGAGTGGTCTCGCCAATCGTAATGTGGTCACCTGCGACCAGTTCCTCGGTGCTCAGAACCGGGCGGTCGTTGCGACGCACGATATTCGCTTTGCCGGTATGACCGATGTAAAAGCTTTGCTGACGCTCGTCATAGGCGATCGATGCATGGGCTTCGCGAGAAATGCTGTTGTCGCCGAAATCGAGACACACGGTCTGATCTGTGCCGCGGCCGATGTTGCTGACGCCGTTGAAGAGAGAAAAGGCCGATCCGCGGCCTTCGCCTTCGACGACGATAAGCCAGCCAACCGGGAAGCTTGTGTAAGCGGCGGCTTTTGCCTGGTCGCTATCCTTGATCGGGTCGATATCCGTGTCCATGGACGTATTGAAACCAAGCAATCTGGTTTTGACACGTCCGTGTTGGCTCTTGCCGCGGCCCAAGGCGGGCTGTGGTACTTCTACTTTGCGCGGCTCGGCCGGGGCGGGCTGCGGTTGGGCAGCGACGGGTGATTCCGGCTCTTCCATCGCAGGCACGTCTTCAACGGCAGGCTCGGAATAGGCCATTTCGGATGGCTGCATGTCAGGACCCGTGTCGGCTTCGTCATCCGAAGCGAGCGGTTGCTCGTCAAGGTCGTTTGCCGGGGGCTCGTTCAGTTCCTGGAACACACGCTGAAGCGATTGTTCCGTATCCTGTTCATCAGAAGACGCAGACCCGCTGTCCGGGGACAGGGTACTTTCATCTGCAACCTCGGTCTCTTCCGGCGCATCTTGTGGTGCTTCGGTATCTACGGCCATGGGGCTTGCCGGTACCAGTTTTCTGGTTCGCGGTGCCGGAACGTCCTCTTCCTGCACAGGGGTTTCAGCAGCTTGTTCGGCAGTCTCGACGGGCTCGTGATCCTCGCCGAAAATTTCGGCAAATTCATCGTAGATATTGCTTTCAGACGTAAGATCGGCTTCGACCTTGTCGGCCTGTAGCATGTCATCCTGCGCAGGTTGCTCATGGCCCGGAACACCGTCGGTAGGTGCGGCCTCAGACTCTCTCAAGGCGTTCTCTTCCATCTGGCGTTTTTCGCCAATGATTTCCCGAATGAATTTCATACTGCTTCCTTTCAGTTCTGGGCCAGAACAGCCGAACGTTGTCTCATGCTTGTTATCTTGTTGAACATGCGAAGCAGTCCACGCTTCGATTTTTCCTCATTCGCACTTCCAGTGGTCGACGAATCGATGTTTGCTCCGCGTTTTTCCGGATCGCGTTTGAGCATTTTATCCTGCTCTTTTAGCCATTTATCGATGTCTTCGATGGGCTGACCAAAAATGTCGACAAGAGGCTGTGGCTCTTCTTCTTTTTCGACTTCGCCCATCATGCCTTTCTTCAAGTCACCGGGCTGACCCTGTTTGACCTTGCTGTTGGTGTCTTCCACCAAGGAAGAAATCTTCGCGGCAAGTTCGGGTTCAAACTCGATCTCGGCTTCAACCTTGGCCGGGGCCTCGGATGTGTGTTCAGCCACGACCGAGGCCGTCTGGACTTTTCGAGGCACAGCATTTGTTGTCATCGGTTTTTCGACTGACGGGGCCTGCGGATTGTCGAGTACCTCGAGCCATTCCCGAGCAGACTGGAAACGCTCGTCCTGGGGAATGGACAGGGCTTTGTCGATCGCCTGCAGGAACGACTTTTCGAAGGGCCAATCCCACTCCAACAGAGACTTGTAAGGATCGGCCTTCTCCGAGTTAAGAGCGGCCACACGTTTCTGGCAGTCGGGTGGCGCGAAGCCGGTGATCAAATGGTAGAAGGTCGCGCCTACGGAATAAATATCGCTGGATGGCCGCTGGGCCCCGTCGTTGTAGTAGAACTCATGCGGTGAATACCCATCTTTCACGGACATGATTGTCGACAAGGCCCGGGTCTGGCGGACCGCTTCTTCGCGGGCTGCGCCGAAGTCGATCAGTGTCAGCCTGTCATGGGCATCCAGCAACAGGTTATCCGGCGAGATATCGCGGTGAAGCATGCCCAAATCGTGCACATGATCCAGGGCATTCAGAGTATCGCGCAACAGCTTGGTGATAACCGCATCGGTCAGACGACCCGGATCGATATCAAGCATGCTCAGAAGATCCATGCCGTCCACGTAGTCCATGGCGATATACGCGGTGTTGTTCTCCTGAAAGACCTGGTGAACTTTCACGATGTTCGGATGGTCGAATTTGGCCATGCGCAATGCTTCGCGCAGGAAGTTGCGAATGACGCTTTGGTACTGTTCCTGGTAGTTGGGTTTGCGGGGGCGGACCTCGCCATTGATCCGATTGCAGACGGAACTTGGAAAACACTCTTTGATAACCACTTTACGATCCAGGCTGTCTTTCGCCAGGTACGTCATGCCAAAGCCACCATCGATCATGTGGTGCTCGATCACGTACTGCCCATAGAGCAGCTGTTGCCCGGACGGAAGATCGTCAGACTCAGAATCGATCAGATTGGTTGCGTTGTTTTGCACTTACGTTCTTCCCACAAGCCCTAAAACGGAACAGCGACGATACTCGGTACAGATGGACAGTCGTCTTAAGGTTGATGGATGAATGTGATCAAAACATGGCCACAATTGTTCAAAGAACTGGCAATGAGCGAAAATCAAAAAGATATTGGATTTTTCGTCCAGTTCCTGACCGGCCTCGTCTAACGACAACGGGCCGCTGTCCGACGTTGGTCAGAGGTCACCCCACCTGGCAAAACGGGTGCTTACGTTTTTACGCAGCAAGCCGATCCGGCTGTTGGGACGGCGCAAAATCTCGCAGGGTCGTGTAAGTTAGCAGAGCGGCTCCAACAGGTGGCGTATAGATCAGCATGGTCGCGCCGAGCGCATAAATCGTCAGACGCTGCGGCAGTGAAATTTCATCGTCTTCGATGATTTCATCATGCCAGGACTCATCGCCAATCACGTTCAATTCTTGAAACGGGGGCGTGTTTGCCTGCTTGAGCTTTGCTTCCAGCAGGATGTCCCGGGTCAGGGCACGGGTCTGGCGTTGCTGGGGCTGGCTGATCTGTTGGGGGTCGTCCTGGAAGGTGCCCGCATAGCTTCGGTCCAGGATCTCGGCAACGGTCCTGACCAGTTCGGTGTCTACCGGCTGTGTCGCGTCGGATTGGAAGACAATCTCGAAATTCAGGTAGCTTTCCAGGTGGCCCACCAAGACGTCTCTGACGAATTCGCATGTGTCGCGAGGCACAAGCAGATTGCCGCCTTCGGTTGTGTGGCCCACCGAGAACACCATGACGCAGGGTTCGTCCTCGGATTCCGCGGGAAGCCAGCCAAGCAAAATCCGCAGGCTGTCTCTTTCGATGATCGCGACATTGTCACTGTACCAGTTCAGGCAGCAATGGTTCAAACCGTAGGGCTGAAAGGTCGTGTCGAGATCTTCGACGATTTCCTTGAAGACCTGCTTCGAGGAAACGTCGAATTGAAGGGCTGTGATAGCTCCATAAAACTGTACGCTCATTTTGACCTCTTGGGCTGCAATAATCAGTCAGGCTCAAAAGGCTCCTGAATAGTGTCCAAAATTTGCCGGAATTGAGTTTAGCGCATGGCAAACCCTTATTTAGGCGGGGTTTTGCCTATCCCTGAGAATCCGGTGTCTGGCAGCATGCACACGGGAATTGGCCGGGTTCGGAATGGGTTGGAGTCAGAACGCTAGATCAACGCGTGATATGGGATACCAAACAGGGTTGAGTAGTCCGGCAATGTGGCCACGAAGAAGATCGGCAATGGCCTCCGGCAGGTGTCGTTGGCGGACCAAAGTCTCGTGCCCGTCGCCAGACATCCTGCATCGTCTTTTCTTGATGATGTCCAGTTGAACGAAACGAAACAGCGTCTCGACCGCAAAGACACCGTAAGCAGTCATACGTTGTGCGGATCTGCACAATAAGCGCTGGATTTGTCCGTTTGGTAATTCAGAGGGTTCCGATAACCGGTCGGCGGGCGGGCTGCCCACCGACCTTTGGTGATGCGTTTACTTTTTCAGGTTCGTCCAAATCTGATCATAGACGGCCTGGGTTTCCTGGTCACAAACCTCGATGAACGCTCCTGCGCCTGCCTCGGCGGGCGGGTTGGATTCGGGCAGGCTTGCCAGTTCCGGATCAAGGAATTCGGCCGCACCATCCACACCCAAACCATACCGCGCATAGTTCGAAACCGCCGCGATGTTTTCGGGTTCCAGAAGGAAATCCATGAATTTCAGGGCGTTTTCGCGGTTCGGCGCGTCGTTCAAAAGCACCACATTGTCCATCCAGACAACGTACCCTTGGGTCGGAAATGCGTATTTGATCGTGTCCTTCTCGGCCCGCGCCTTGGCGGCGAACCCGTCATAGATCATGCCAACCGCCGCGTCGCCCGATACCAGAACCTCTTTGGCGGTGTCCGAGTTGAACGAGGCCCAGTTCTGTTTGGCGCCCTGAAGCATTTCATTCAGCGCCTTGAGCTGTTCACGGTCGGTTGAGCATTGCGGGATGCCCATATGCAGCGAGGCCAGGGCCATCACCTCACCTTGACTATCCAGCACGTTGATCTTGCCAGCCAGTTCGGCGGGCGGGTTGAACAGGATATCGGTGGTGTTGATATCACCGGAATAGGCGGCCGTATCCACAGCGAAAGCGGTCGAGCCCCACTGGTAAGGGATCGAATGCTTGCGGCCCGGGTCAAAGCTGGGATCGGCCCATTCCGCAGAAATGTTACCAGAATTGGCAAGTTCGCCATCCGCAATCGTGTCCAGAAGGCCCTCGCCCGCCATGATCGCGACCATGTAGTCACCCGGTACGGCAACATCATAGGTGCCCATGCCCCCGGCCTTTAGCGACGCCAGCATGGCCTCGTTTGAGTCATACGTGTCCATGGTGACATTGATGCCGGTCTCGGCGGTGAACTTCTCCAGCAATTCCTGCGGCATGTATTCGAACCAGTGATAAATCACCAGATCGCCCTCGGCGGCCGCGGCATTGGCCATCAGGGCCGCTGCGATTGCTGTGCTTGCAAGTTTTTTCATTTCATTCGCTCCTTGTTGAACCTATTTCTTGTTGTCCCATTTCGAGACGAAGTACGAGATTGTGACCATCACGATTGATATGCCCAACAGCATGGTCGAGATCGCCATGATATTGGGTTTGATGCCCTGTTTCACCGATCCGAAAATGGCCGTCGGCAATGTCTCGACCCCGGCGCCTTTGACGAAGTTTGTGATGATAAAATCGTCAAGGCTGATGATGAACGCCAGCAGGAAGCCCGAAATGATCCCCGGCATCATCAAGGGCAGCAGCACCCGGCGGAAGGCTTGCGCCTTGGTGGCATAGAGGTCTTGGGCAGCCTGCTCATACGTATCCTCGATCCCCTGCATGCGCGCCTGAATCGGCAGATAGGCAAAGGGGATGCAGAAGGCGATATGGGCCACAAGGATCGTCATATAACCGCGCGTGAACCCGATCGAGTTAAAGAAGATCAGGGTGGCCACGGCCAAAACGATTTCGGGCACCATGATCGGCAGGCTGATCAGGCCCAGCGAGGGCAGGCGCAGTTTGTATTTGCCACCCCGCACAATCGCCGTGGCCGAGGTGACCGCAATGGCGGTGGCAACCGTCGCCGCCACCAGCGCGATTGAGAACGAGTTGATCGCTGCCTGTTTGAATTTCGCGCTCTCCGGTCCGACAAACACATCAACATACCAGCGCAGCGACAGGCCTTCCCAGACCGTGATCGACTTGGAGGCGTTGAAGGAATAGACCGTCACCACCACCAACGGCGCATAGAGGATCACCAGGCACAGGAGGGTGACAAAGTAAAACCCAGGATAAGTTTTGACGTCTGCTTTCGCACTCATGTCTCTGCCCCCGCCTTGCGCTGCTGACGCGAGAAGATGATCAGGATGATCAGCACCATCGTCAGCAGGATCATGGATGCCGCCGCCCCAAAGGGCCAGTTGCCCGCGTTGCCCTTGAACTGTTCCTCGATCAGCGAGCCGATCATAAAGTTCTTGGCGCCTCCCAGCAGGTCGGGCGCCAGAAACGCCCCCAGGCTGGGCACAAAGACCAGGATACAGCCCGCGATCACGCCGGGCTTGACCGCCGGTAAAAGCACCCGGCGCAGCGTGGCCCATTTGCTGGCGTAAAGGTCGGCGGCGGCCTCGGACAGGCTAAAGTTATACCGCTCGACCGCGGCATAGATCGGCAGCACCATGAAGGGCAGATAGCTGTAAAACAGGCCCAGCTGCACAGCAAAGTTGGTGTTGATGATCCGCAACGGGTCATCAATCAGCCCGATGCCAATCAGAAAATCATTCAACGGCCCCTGATCCCGCAACAGGAATTTCATCGATACGGTGCGGATCAGAAGGTTCACCCAATAGGGGATCGTGATCAGGAACACCCACATCGCACGGGTTCTCTCGGGGCGTGTGGCGATGAAATAGGCGGTTGGAAACCCGATCAGCAGCGACATCAGCGTCGCCAGCCCGGCCTGCCAGATCGAGCGCCAGAAAATCGTGATATAGGTCCATTCGATCTTGGGCGGGTCATCCCCGAAAAGGCCGCGATCAAAGAAGAACTGATCATAAGCAGCCGTGCTGAATTCCCAGATGACGCCGCCACGAAATTCCTTGGTCAGAAAGGAATAGACCAGCATCATCAGCACTGGCAGAAGAACAAAAACCCCCAGAACAAACCATGAGGGGGCCAGCAGCCAATGGCGCGCGCTGGCGTAAGTGTCTGTCGTGGCGCTGCCGCCTGATGCCGCTCCGCCCGCCATCAGTCAACCAACAGGCGCGCAGCGCCCATCTCCATGTTGACAAAGACATCGCTGCCCGGCTCGTAAATCCGTTTGTTGCCACGCTCCGAGTTTGACGTGCGCACCTGAAAATCCGGACCGTCGGCCAGATCAATAAGGGTGGTGATGTCCGTTCCGATAAAGATGTTTTGCAGCACCGTACCTTTCAGGCTTTCGCTTTCGGTCGGCTGATCGGAAATAAACAGCCGTTCGGGGCGCACCGACATATGCACCTTGGAGCCCACGCCGATGCCCTCGACCGCGTTGCAGGTCAGTTCGTGTCCGCCCCCCAGATGGCAAATGGCCCGGCCATCGGCGATCTTGTCAACGCTGACTTCCAGCAGATTGGTATCGCCAATAAAGTCTGCCACGAACATGTTGCGCGGCTGCTCATAGATATCGCGCGCCTTGCCCAGTTGTTGCAGCTCGCCCGAGGACATGACCGCAATGCGGTCTGACATGGTCAGGGCTTCTTCCTGATCATGGGTTACAAAGATGAAGGTGATCCCGGTTTCGCGTTGCAGCTGTTTCAGCTCCAATTGCATCGCCCGGCGCAGCTTCAGATCCAGCGCCGACAGCGGCTCGTCCAGCAGCAGCAGCTTGGGTTGTGGGGCCAGCGCCCGGGCCAGAGCGACGCGCTGTTGCTGACCGCCGGACAATTGCGATGGCTTGCGCGTGGCAAATTGCGACAGATGCACCAGTTCCAGCATTTCTCCGGCCCGCTTCTTGGCCTCTGACTTCGACGTGCCGCGCATTTCCAGCCCGAACGCCACGTTCTGCAGGATCGTCATGGTCGGGAACAAGGCGTAGTTCTGGAACACGGTATTGACCGAGCGTTTGTTCGGAGGCAGCTTTTCGATCTCTTCCCCGAACAGAAAAATCTCCCCCTCGGTGACATCCTCGAACCCTGCGATCATCCGCAGCAATGTGGTTTTTCCGCACCCCGATGGCCCCAAAAGCGTAAAGAATTCATTATCTTGAATGGTGAGAGATATCTTTTTGAGTGCCGTGAAATCGCCATAGCGCTTCACTGCATTGCGAATATCAATCGCGATGGGATTGTCCTCTGGCACGTGTCTCTCCTTCGGTCGCGTTAGGGCGTGCAGTGCTATCATTGCAGTATAGGTCCATGCCCAAATCGCCGTAAGAACTGTATTCCTCAGCGTCCGTTAGTCAGAGCCTAACGGCGTGATTTTGACCTCAACGGCGTAGAAAGAGGCGGCTGAAAACCACGCCATTGTGGCTGAAATCGCGGCCTTTGACCCCTGCGGACATGATTTGCCAGTGCAGGCCTTGCGCTGGCTTTGGCATACCCTAATCCATCGCCAGCTCCGTGATCTCCCGTCGGAAGGGCAGGGCATCACCGATATCGGGCATGTCCAGTTCGCGCGCATAGCGGTGACCGGCATAGGTGGCCCAGGCGATTGGCCCGGGCGCGTTTGCGTCGCCGATGATCTGGACCGATTTGATGCCCGCATCCGCCCAGTCGGACTCGCGCGCCTTCAGACCGGTGTATAGGCCATTGTTTTCCTGACGTGCGGCCACAATGACGACGGCATCCGCCTCGTAGGTCTGGGTGCGGTCCGTGTAGACGCAGTTGCTGACAACGTGGCCGGCGTGGATTTCGGTAATGCCCCGGTTCAGCACGATCTCGACCCCTGCCTCTACCAGACGCGGGTGGATGGCGATCTGTTCTAGCGTGTTGTTGGTCCAGTCGCTGACAAAGGCCGAGGGTGTGATCAGCGTCACATCCGCCCCGTTATTGGCCAGCAGCTCGGCCAGAACGCCACCCATGTAATAGTGATCGTCATCAAACAGGATGACCTTGCCGGTAGGGATTGTCCCATCCATCAGATCATCCGGTGTGTAGATTTTCGCGCCTTCAGCAATTGGCATCGGTACCACATGCTGACGCGCAACGCCGTCGCGGCGCCATTTCGCGCCGGTGGCGATACAGACATTTTCAAAGCCAAATTCCAGAATGCTTTCGGCGTCCAGCGCGCTGTCGAAGTAGGTTTCGACATTGGGCTTCTGGCTGATCTGGTATTCGCGGTATTCCAGCACGCGGCCCCAGGCGTTCAGCCCCGGCAGCATACGTTCGCGCGCCACGCGGCCACCCAAAGCGGTGCCCGCCTCGGCCAGCGCCACGTCATAGCCCCGCTCGGACAGGGCGCGGGTGGCTTCCAGACCCGCGGGCCCCGAGCCGACCACCAGCACCGTGTCGCTGTCGCCCTTTACGTTCATCTTTTCGGGATGCCAGCCCTTGCGCCATTCCTCCATGAAAGTGGGGTTCTGGGTGCAGCGGCTGATCGACATGGTCATGTCACCGGTGATGCAGATATTACAGCCTATGCATTCGCGGATATCCTCGATCCGCCCCTCTTCGATCTTTTTCGGCAGGAAGGGATCGGCAATGGAGGGCCGCGCGCAGCCGATGAAATCCAGAAGTCCCGATTTGATCTGCTTGACCATCGTGTCCGCCGAGGTAAAGCGGCCCACACCCACGATGGGTTTATCCGTCAGCTCGTGAATGCCGCGCACCAGCTCTTGCTGGGCGGCTTCTTCCTTGAACCGCGAGGGGCCTGAGCAATCTTCCCAGGTGCCTTGCGCCAGATCCCACAGGTCAGGCAGGTCCTTGTTCATCTCGATATAGTCACGCAGTTCGGCATTGGAAAACCCAAGCTCGCCAATGGTTTCGTCCAGTGACACCCGCAACGTGATTGCCATCGTATCCCCAATGGCATCCCGCATGTCTGCAATCACCTCCTGGCTGAACCGCGCCCGGTTTTCCAGGCTGCCACCATATTCGTCGCTGCGCTGGTTGGTGGCGCGGCTGAGGAAATGCTGAAAGATGCCAAAGCCATGGGCGCCGTAGAGACAGATCAGATCAAACCCTGCCTCTTTCGACCTTTTGGCCGCATTCACGAACCAACGGCGCAGGTCTTTGATGTCCTGCTTGTCCAGCGCTCGCGCCTGAACCGGATCGTTGGTGAAGGTGCGGATCGGTAGGGCCGAGGGTGCCAGCGGCACTTCCTTGGTGTAAAGGTTTGGGCCGTTGATCCCGGAATAGGCCAGTTGGATACCCGCCAGCGCGCCATGGGTTTTCATCTGCTCAGACATTTTCCGTAGCTGCGGGATGTCCTTGTCTTCCCACAGGCGCAGTTCGATGAAAGGCGTGATTTCCGACGTGTGGTGCATCTCGCACTGCTCGGTGAAAATCACACCCCATCCCCCTTCGGCCTTGATGCCCCGCATGGCGGCGGCGGCGGATGGATCGCGATAGCCACCCCCATTGCAATGCGGCACCTGATAAAAGCGGTTCTTGGCTGTGAGTGGGCCGATCTTGACCGGCTCAAAAAGAATGTCGTAGCGGGGATCGCGCAATTTTTCCTCCAGGGAGAGCTGTTTTGATCAAGATACCCGCGATGCGGAGGGGGAACAGTTGAGTCTCCAAAACCGCGAGTTAGGATGAGGCTAATCGTCGTCAGAGCCCCCAGGGTTACAAACGCTGCCCATTTCCAAAAAAGGCACCGACATCGTGTTGATGGCGACAATGGCTGACAAAGGCGCGCACCACATTGGCGCTGTCCGCATCGGTGGCGGTCAAAAGCCCCATGCGCATGGGGCGAACGTCACCGCGTAATTTAAGGAACTTCAAAGGCTTGCCATCTGGTGACATATCGTTCAGGGGGCGGATATTGGCGATGGAGTAACCATAGCCGTTGGCCACCAAACTGCGCATCACCGCCATGTCGCGGGTGCGTTCGGCGATGATCGGCTTGGTTTCAGCGGCGGCAAAGAAGGACAGAAAGTATTCCGAACTAAAGGGCAAATCCATCAGCACCATCGGCAGGTCGGCTAGTTCATCGACGCTGACCTCGTCCCGATCCGCCAGAGGATGGGCCTCGCCCACGATGACAAAGGGCGGCAACTCCAGCAGAGACTCAAAGACCAGATCAGCCGGCAGGTCGAGGTCATAGGTCAGGGCCACGTCAATCTCGGCCCGTCTGAGCGCGCTGAAAATCTCGGCCTGGTTCAGCTCGGACTGGCGCACGCGCACATCGCTGAACTCAGCTTCAAAACTGCGCCGAAGCGAGGGCAGGATGACCTGCGCAAAGGTGACAAGACAGCCGACAGACAAAGGGCCACGCACCGTGCCCGAGATGTCGCCTGCCAGATCGACGATATATTCGGCCTCGCGCAGAACCAGCTTGGCCTGTTCCAGCATCCGCCGCCCGGCCAGGGTGAGCGACAGCCCTTGCGCGTGTTGGCGCACGAAGAGCGACAGGCCGAGTTCCTTTTCCAGCTGGTTGATGGCTGCCGAAATGGACGGAGAGGACACGTTCACCTTTTCAGACGCCAGCGCAATGCTGCCCGCCTCACCGACGGCAACAAAATACTCAAGCTGTCTGAGGGTATATCTTAGCACCGCGCATCTCCGTTCATGGCCCTGTTTAAGCCTTGTACTTAACCCAGGTGGTTTTCAACGCAGTATATTTCTCTAACGAGTGCAGGGACAGGTCACGCCCAAACCCTGATTGTTTCATCCCGCCAAACGGGGTCTGGGCCGACAAGGCATCCACCGTGTTCACCGACACCGTTCCGACATTCAGCGCGTCTGACACGCGAAACGCGCGGCTGAGGTCATCGGTCCAGACCGACGCGGCCAACCCATAGATGGAATCATTGGCCATGCGCACAGCCTCCTCCTCGCTGTCAAACGGGATCACCGACAGGACCGGGCCAAAAATCTCGTCCCGTGCCAGCGGATCATCCTGGGTGACATCGTCAAAGATGGTTGGCTGCACGAAGCTGCCTTTGCCATCCACGGTCACCTGCTCGCCGCCCGCCACAAGCGATAGGCGTTTCTTGCCGTCCTCGACAAAACGCATGATGCCCTCGGTCTGCTTGGCATCCACAATCGCCCCCATTTTCGAGGCCGGGTCCAGCGGGTCACCCGGCTGTGTCGCCTCGGCACGGGCAATCATCTTGGCCACGAATGCGTCCTTGATCGAGCGTTCGACATAGAGGCGTGAATTGGCGCTGCAGACCTCGCCCTGATTGAAGAAGATGCCAAAGGCGGCCATGTCGGCAGCGGCCTCCAGATCGTTGCAATCTGCGAAGATGAGGTTCGGGCTTTTGCCGCCGGTTTCAGGCCAGACCTGTTTGAGGTTGGATTGCCCCGAATACTCCATGAATTTCTTGCCGATCGCGGTCGAGCCGGTGAAGGCAAGGCAATCGACATCCATATGCCTCCCCAACGCCTGCCCGGCGGTCGCGCCGAAACCGGGCACAACGTTGAAGACACCGTCCGGCACACCGGCCTCGGCGGCCAGCTCGGCCAGGCGCAGTGCGGAGAGTGGCGATTGTTCGGCCGGTTTCAGCACGACCGAGTTGCCCGCCGCCAGCGCCGCCGCGCCCTTCCAGGTCGCCATGTCCAGTGGGAAGTTCCAGGGCGTCACCGCCCCAACCACCCCAAGGGGCACCCGCGCGACCAGCGCCAGATCACCGGGGCCGGTGGGGGCGACCTCGTCGTAAATCTTGTCGATCGCCTCGGCGTACCATTGGAAGAAATGGGCAGAGCCGGGTGCATCCACAGTCACCGCATCCGTGACCAGCTTGCCCATGTCCAGACTGTCCAGCAGGGCCATTTCCTCAAGATTGGCGCGGATCAGGTCGGCCAGTTTCAGCAGGATGGCCTTGCGATCACCGGGGGGCATGCGCGACCAGCGGCCATCCTCGAACGCCGCGCGCCCGGCGGCCACGGCGCGATTGACATCCTCGACGTCACATTCGGCCACGGCGGTCAGAACCTCGCCGGTTGCCGGATTGATGCTGTCAAAGGTCTTGCCGGACGCGGCGTCGACAAACTTGCCGTCGATAAAGGCCTGTCCGCGAAACGACAGGACTGCCGCGCGGGTTTTCCAATCCTGATGGCTGAAGGTCATCGTTCGTCTCTCCTGTCATTATACGTTGTTTGGCGCGCCATTAGGCGGCGTGTCGCCGTGGCGCGCGTAAAAAGTCATTGATAAGAGCCCCGGTTTGCGCCGCCGGGTGTGCCCTGCGCTTGTCAGTCCGGGATCACCGCCGTGCCGTCGATTTCCACCAGCCATTCAGGACGGGCCAGCGCCTGCACCACAAGGCCGGTCGAGACCGGGTAAACCCCTTTGATATATTCGCCCATCGTCCGGTAGACCGCCTCGCGGTGGCGCACGTCGGTGATGTAGACGACGACCTTGACCAGATGCTCCATCTGCCCGCCGGCCTCTTCGATCAGCTGGCGGATGTTCTGCATCACCTTGTGGGTCTGCTCGACCGGGTCGTGGCTGTCGATATTGACCGCATCGTCGAGGTTCTGCGGGCATTGGCCGCGCAGCCAGACGGTCTTGCCGCCCCGGGTGACGACAGCCTGGCAAAGATCGTTGTCGAGGTTTTGTTCCGGGTAGGTGTCAGACGTATTGAATTTACGAATTCGGGTGTGGGCCATCGTTGGGTCTTTCTTTTGCTATTCTGCAGCGTCAACCGAGCGTTCGTCGGGTCCGCGATACTGCGCATAGGCGCGCTGAATGGCGATCTGGTCGGCAATGTACTTGGCATCGTGCCAAACGCCCCAGATAAAGGTCGACCCGCGCCGGGATTGCCAGGGCAGACCCAGAAAATAGATGCCGGGCTCGCGCGACACACCGCGCTGATGAACAGGCGCGCCTTTATCGTCAAACGCATCCACCTTCATCCAGCTGAAATCCTGACGGAACCCCGTCGCCCAGATGATCGAGGTCACGCCTTCCTCGGCGAGGTCGATTTGCCGGATCGGATTGGTTAGGCAATCCGGGTCAGCCATGAACTCGCGCGCCTCGGGTTCTTCGGGCAGGTTTATCCCCATGCGGTCCACATAGGCATCCGCCGCGTCCAGCATGGACAGGTAACTGGCGTCCCCATTGGCAACATTTGTCTGCAGGTCATCCGCAAAACTCAGCACACCGTCCTTGTAAGCCTCGGTCAGGCCAACCAGCGTCACACCATCATGTCCCAGACGACGAAAATCCATGGTGCGCCCGCCATAGGCCCCGCTGACCGCAATGGTCACATGCTCGGTGCCGGGTTCTTGCGCGGCCACATCCCAGAGGCCCAGAACGCCCAGCCACCAGACGAAATCGCGGTTGCGATAGGCGCGCGGCGGGCGGTCATGCGGGCCGACAGACAGGAATACACGGCGGCCCGCACGGCGTAGCTCTTCTGCGATCTGAGCTCCGGACGATCCGGCCCCGACCACCATCACGGCTCCGTCGGGCAATTGATCGGGGTTGCGATAGTTGAACGAATGGATCTGCGTCAGGTCGGCCTCGGCAGGCACAACCGGCGGGATCGACGGGATCTGGAAGGCCCCGGTCGCGGCCACCACCCGGTTGGCGTGGATTGTTCCGGCGCTGGTTTGAACGGTGAAATCGCCCGTTTCATTGCGCATGGCGCTGAGAGCTTCGACGCCGGTTCGGATCGGGGCGTTGAAAGCCTCGGCATAGGCGCACAGGTAGTCCGCCACCTGCTCCTTTGGCGCAAAATCCTCGGCGTCGCACTTCTGAAATTCAAGGTTCGGGAACCGGTCATGCCAGGCCGGGCCATTTGCCACCAGGGAATCCCAGCGCCCGCTGCGCCAGGCTTCGGCCACCCGGTTCTTTTCCAAAACGATATGCGGGATATCTTGTTTCGTAAGATGCTCGCTCAGGGCGATACCAGCCTGGCCACCACCTACAATCAGCGTATCCGTCCGCTCAATCGACATTTGCAATTCCTTCTGTATGGCAACCCATCGCATCCGCGCGTTCATCGGCAAGCTTAGTTTGCGAGCGTGATTGCCCAAAATATGATCTCGCTAAGCATTGCTTGGACGGGGCCTAAGCGAAGAGCCGGTATTTTTGATTTTGGTCACACGTGCAAAACGACGCCCGATCGTATTTCCCATCCTCATAAAGGTTCAGGTTCCGCGTAGCGAAAGCGCGAGACGAATTCTCTGGGCAATTGCCGCATTCTCCAGTCTGTAAGCACAAGCAGCACAATCGCCGGGTTTCAAGATGGGTGCATTCCACACCTTTAGGGCGGTAAAACATGCCCAGATAGGTGACCCTTTAAACGCCGGGTTACGCGCTGATGGCCAAGGTCAGCTATGGCGAAACCATGCTGTCGACCTTGCGCAAACAGCAAAGGTCCGCTTCCCGCCCGTCGAGGCGATCTGTGGAAGTCAAAGCATCAAATGAAAGGTGGATAGAGATATGTATCCACCTTAAGCAAATATAAAATTATGATCTATGGTGGGACTTTGGTGCCCAGGAGAGGACTCGAACCTCCACGTCCATACGGACACTAGCACCTGAAGCTAGCGCGTCTACCATTCCGCCACCTGGGCAGGTGTCGTGCAGCAGGCATGTAGACCCGGACCGGGCCGCTGTCAACGCTGATTCTGAACGATCGGTTGATACGCTTATCACCTTGTTCATCACGGCGTGGGACGATAGGAATATGGGGAAACTCGGACAGCGCCGGAGACCAGCCATGTCGAAACTCGTCACCATCTATGGCGGATCAGGATTTGTGGGCCGTTATATAGCGCGCCGCCTAGCAAAACGGGGCTGGCGGATTCGCGTGGCCGTGCGCCGCCCGAATGAGGCGATGCATGTCAAACCCTACGGTGTCGTCGGTCAGGTCGAGCCGGTGCTGTGTAACATCCGCAACGATGACAGCGTTCGCCTTATGATGCAGGGCGCCGATGTGGTGATCAATTGCGTCGGCACATTTGAGCGCCGCGGCAAGAACAGTTTCGATGCCGTGCAGCACGAGGGGGCCGCGCGGATTGCCCGCATCGCCGCCGAGGAAGGCGTGGCGCGGATGGTGCATATCTCGGCTATCGGTGCGGATGTAAATGCGGACAGCCTTTACGCCCAGTCCAAGGGCAAGGGCGAGGCAGCGGTGCTGGAACATATGCCAAATGCCGTGATCCTGCGCCCCTCGGTGATTTTTGGCCCGGAAGACGGGTTTTTCAACCGCTTTGCCGGCATGACCCGGATGGGCCCGATCCTGCCGGTTGTCGGGGCCGACACCAGGTTTCAGACGGTCTATGTGGATGACGTGGCGCAGGCCGCCGAATTGGCAGCCGAAGGCGAAGCCGCACCCGGCATTTACGAGCTGGGCGGGCCGGATGTGAACACCTTCCGCGAATTGATGCAGCAGATGCTGGGCGTGGTGCGCCGCCGCCGGATGATCATCAACATTCCATTCGGGATTGCAAAGGTGTTGGGGGCCGTGATGGAGGTGGTGCAAACCGTCTCACTTGGGTTGATCCCGGCCCAGATCACGCGCGATCAGGTCACCAGTCTGCGTTCTGACAACGTGGTCTCAGAGGGCGCCAAAACCTTTGCCGATCTGGGCATCCATCCCACCGCGGTCGAGGCGATCCTGCCGGATTACCTGTGGCGGTTCCGCCCTGCCGGACAATATGAAGCAATCAAGGAATCAGCTGCCAATCTGCGGCATGAGTAATGCTGGCACGCGGCTTTGCCCTTCTGTTGGGGCTGGTGTTTTGGTGCACCGCCGCGCTGGCTGATTCTTTGCCTGAAGCGCAACGTGATCTGTTCATCTCTTTTGCCCGAGATGTATCGGGTGATGACCCGGTGATCATGGCCAAGATCAAAACCCTCGTAGAAACTTCTCCAACCACTTTGGAAGAGATCGGGTTTTATGGTCTGGAAGGTGCACCTGCGCCCGAGCGAACTTTGCGCGGCATTATCAGCGCGCTAACCAATGCCGGGCACCTGATCGCCATCGAGGATAAATACGCCAACGAGCTGGGATGGGTGTTGGTCGACCAGGATCTGGCGCAAGCTGATGGCGATGAAGCCATGCTGGATCCGGGCAGTTTTTTTGACGGTGTGGATTGGGAAAATGGCGCCGAACCCGATTGGCCCGGGTTTGCGGTGTTCTTTGTCGAGCATATCAAGGCCATCGAAACGGCTGTCGCGCGCAAAGGATATCGCCTGTTGTCTGTGCGTCTGCCCTTGGGCGACACGCTTTACTTCTGGGCCGTTCCGGATGCGCTGGCCGAGACGTGGACCAATCGTGCGCTTTATTCCGGGGTGAACACGCAACCTTATTTGAACACTCCGCTTGTGACCATTTCAGTGACAAAGCCGGATTGGAAAAGCTATTGGGGCGTCCTGACCTATGCGTTGCAAATCCCCGAAGACCATGCGGCGCTACCTGAGGGGCTTTAGGTATACGCAATCGCCAACAGGATCAGCCCCAGAACCACGCGATAAATCACGTAAGGCGTAAAGCTGACACTGCGCAGCAATCGCATCATCAACGTCAGCGCCAGAAGGGCTGAAACAAAGGCAAAACCAGCGGCAATCGCCCCGTCGCGCATCACGCCAACATCAGCCTTCAGATAGGATTGCCCGGTCAGCAACACGCCGCTTTCGATGATCACCGGAATAGACATCAGCATCGACAGGCGCGCCGCATCCGAGCGGCCATAGCCCATGAAGCGCGCGCCCGTGATGGTGATGCCGGAACGTGATGTGCCCGGGATCAACGCAATCGCTTGCCACACCCCCATCACCATTGCATCGCGCAGCGACCAGTCCTTGGCCTCGCGATCCTCATCGCCCGCCTGATCCGCCCAATAAAGCACGATACCGAAGATCAGCATGGTCCATCCGATCACCGCGATTGAGCGCATCGCCTCATCCAGGCCGGTCAGTTTCAGGATCAGACCAAAGGCGACCACCGGAATAGATGAAATAATCAGCAAAAACGCCAGTTTCGGCCCTTCGCTGTCAATCCGCCCGATCAGCGCACGGGGCAGCCCGCCAAGCGCAAGTTTCACGTCCGACCAGAAATAAAGGATCACCGCAAACAATGTGCCCACATGCACGGCGACGTCGATTGCCTGTCCCTGATCGTCCAAACCGGTCAGATGAGGCAGCAAGATCAGGTGGCCAGATGAGGAAACGGGCAAAAACTCGGTCAGGCCCTGAATGGCAGCAATGAGAATCAGATGAAAAAGCGGCATGCGGCCAACCCTGCTCGGATCTTTTCTGCAGCTATAAACCATTGCAGAACAGAAGGAAGGTTGGATTTAAGACCATATCGGACCTAATTTGTTCGGAAGATGTCGAATAAATGCGTGCATCCGGAGAAAATAATCACTAATAGGTCAGTAATACTTACTTTTAACGGCGGCGGGCTTGGATTACACAACGCCGGTAGCCTAATGACCCCGGAGTTCTGACGTGGCCAAGCAACCGATGTTGAAATTCGTAACCGTTGACCGCGATATGCCTGAAAAGCGCGAGGCTGAAACACGGCGCGAGGATTTTCACGAGATCTATGCCGAGTACGCGGATGCCAAGGCCAGGGAACAGGCCAGCCGGTGCAGCCAATGCGGCGTGCCCTATTGCCAGACTCATTGCCCGTTGCACAACAATATCCCGGACTGGTTGCGCCTGACTGCCGAAGGGCGGTTGAAAGAGGCTTATGAGGTCAGCCAGCTGACCAACACATTTCCCGAAATCTGTGGCCGCATCTGCCCGCAGGATCGCCTGTGCGAAGGCAATTGCGTCATTGAGCAATCCGGGCACGGGACCGTTACGATTGGTGCGGTTGAGAAATACATCACCGACACCGCATGGGAAGAAGGTTGGGTACAGCCCATCGCCCCCGCGACCGAGCGCCCGGAATCCGTTGGCATCATCGGAGCGGGCCCCGGCGGTTTGGCCGCGGCTGACGTGCTGCGCCGTGCCGGTGTGCAGGTGGCGGTTTATGACCGCTATGATCGGGCCGGTGGCTTGCTGACCTATGGCATTCCCGGCTTCAAGCTGGAAAAAGACGTGGTGATGCGCCGCAATGATCAGTTGCAACAGGGCGGGGTGACGTTCAAGCTGAACTGTACTGTCGGCGAGGATATCTCGTTCGCTGATCTGCGCCAGAACCATGATGCCGTCATCATCGCCACCGGCGTTTACAAAAGCCGCGATCTGCAAGGGCCGGGCGCCGGTGCCAAGGGCATCGTGCGTGCGATTGACTATCTGACCGCCAGCAACCGCCTCAGCTTTGGTGATACTGTGCCTGAATTCGACAGCGGCGAATTGAACGCCGATGGCAAACGGGTCGTGGTGATTGGGGGAGGCGACACCGCGATGGATTGCGTGCGCACCGCCGTTCGGCAGGGCGCGACATCCGTGAAATGCCTCTATCGGCGTGACCGCGCGAACATGCCGGGCAGCCTGCGCGAAGTGAACAATGCCGAGGAAGAAGGAGTCGTCTTTCAGTGGCTCAGCGCCCCCAAAGGCTTCGCCGGCGATCCGGTGACCGCTGTAAAAGTTCAGCAAATGCGCCTGGGTGCGCCCGATGCAACAGGTCGCCAAAGCCCCGAGGAAATCGAAGGGGCCGTGACAGATGAACCCGCTGATCTGGTGATCAAGGCGCTGGGCTTCGAGGCCGAGGATTTGCCGACGCTATGGGACCAACCCGAGTTGGAAGTGACCCGCTGGGGCACGATCAAGGCCGAGTTTACAACCGGGCGGACCGACATGGATGGCGTCTATGCCATCGGCGATATCGTGCGCGGTGCGTCTCTGGTGGTCTGGGCCATTCGCGACGGCCGCGACTGTGCCGAAGCGGTTCTCGACAGTTTCGGCGCAGCTGCGATGGCTGCCGAGTAACGCCCTGACGCGGACCGACAAGGGAGACGATGATGCGACGTATCAAAGCCTTATTGCTACCCATGCTGGTTGCGGCCAACCCGGGTTTGGCGGCGAACGAAATCCCTGTGCCCGAGGGGTGCACTCCCGTTGTAACCGTCATGAAAAACAGTTGCTTCGCGACAACCTTGTTTGACTGCGGCGCGTCCAAAGAAGCGCATTCCTATACCGACGGAAAACTGCAGATCATTCACGACTACAATGCCGATTGGGAGCTAAAGGAATTCCGTCTTATCTCGATGAACGACGCGCGTATGACCGCCGTGCCCGGCACGGGCGCGAACATGAAGATCAAAGAACTTTTGGAAATTGGCAGCGTCGAGGAAAACGGCGATTTCCTGTTCAACACCGGCGTTATTGAAGATCGCAAATACAACCTCGACGGACGGGTCGAGCTTTCGGACAATATTGTCACGCTCAGTGATGTCCCATTTCGCAAAGGGCGCATTTACCGGACGTTCGAGTTGGAACCGGGCGCGGGCGGGCTTGATTTTGAAATGGACCTCTATGTGTCCTCCGACCCTGATCTGGTCATCGAAGCGAGTTGGCAACGTAGCATCAAGGGCAACAACGTCGAGGCTTTCGACCTGACCCCGCAGAGCCTGATCTGGCCTGGCGAGGCCGGTTTTCTTACCGACCGCTCAGAGTTCGGCTGTGAGTGAGGTGATCTGATGTCGAACAATCAAGAAATCCGGGGCCAGTGCCTGTGTGGCGCCGTGACCGTGCGGGCCAAGCTGGACAAGCCGATCATGCGCGCCTGTCATTGTGACATGTGCCGCCGTCACACCAGTTCGATGTTCATGTCGGTGGCCAATGATCCGGCCAGCGTGGTGGTCGACGGCCCCGCTAAAAGCTTCCAATCCTCCGACTGGGCCGAACGCGGGTTTTGCGAGATCTGCGGATCGACACTCTGGTACGGAACGCTGCACGATGGTGCCAAGCATCTGGCCGCCGGGCTGTTCCCGGATGCCGCCAAGGCGACAATGAAGATCGAATTCTACGCCGACATGTGCCCCGACGGTTACGCGCTGGCAGGCGATCACCGTAAACTGACAACAGAAGAAACCATCGCGCTGTTTGCGAACGATGAGGAGACGGGGAAATGACGCTGTCCATCAGTTCGTTGAGCTTGAAAAACACAGTAAGGCTGAGCTGTTGGGCGTGGACCATACCTCTTTTGGCAACAACCATGGTTGCGCTGTCAACTTCGGCCAGTTCGGTTTCTGCCCAAGAGGGCAATCAAGTTTCCCTGCATGCCACCTATCTTGGCGCACCGACGGACTGGTGTGCGGCTGATTCTGGTGTGCCGATGATCCTGAAAATGGATGGGCCGGACATAGTCAAAGGCCCCCCAAATCCCACCAGAACGATCCGGGAAAATCGGGGCGGCAAAACGCGCAGAGTTATCCAAGGGGAACATATAGGTTCATTTTGGAATGACTTGGAAATCAACCCGGCTGTGATTGGCCGCTTTTCCGCTGAGTTCGAGATATGCCACAGTCTGTGGCAATACGCGCGCGCAAATGGCATCTGGAAACTCACTGGTGTCGATGGTTCGCCAACGACGTTTGGCAAAATTGAGGACGTGAATATCTATAACTTTCACATCCCTTTTTTCAGATTAGTACCCGGATCGCATACAGCCGAATACGCCAAATTTGATGGTCGGTTTCTTTATACAGCAGACCGGCCGGTCGTAACCACAACACAGACTTTCGCGGCCAAACCCGATGAGGAGACATCGCAATGACCAAATTCGACGCAAGCTGGGCCGCTACAGAAGCCGCCAAGCGTAAATGGCTGGCCGAAAACGGGCTGTATTCCGAAGAGGAAGAGCATTCTTCTTGCGGTGTTGGCCTTGTCGTATCTCTGGATGGCAAACCCAGCCGCAAAGTGGTCGAGGCGGGCATTGATGCCCTGCGTGCAATCTGGCACCGCGGCGCTGTGGATGCGGATGGCAAGACAGGCGATGGGGCAGGTATTCATATCCAGATCCCCGTGCCTTTCTTCTATGATCAGGTGCGCCGCACCGGGCACGAGCCGCGCGAAGATCAGCTGATGGCCGTGGGTCAGGTGTTTCTGCCCCGCACCGATTTCGGCGCACAGGAAACGTGCCGCACAATCGTGGAAACCGAAGTGCTGCGCATGGGCCATACGATCTATGGCTGGCGGCATGTTCCGGTGGACATCTCCTGCCTTGGTGAAAAGGCCAACGCGACCCGCCCTGAGATCGAGCAGATCCTGATCTCCAACGCCAAGGGTATCGAGGAAGAGGATTTTGAACGCGAGCTCTACGTGATCCGCCGCCGCATCGAAAAAGCTGCCACCGACGCCGGGATTAACGAGCTCTACCTCGCCAGCCTCAGCTGTCGCAGCATCATCTATAAAGGTATGATGCTGGCCGAGCAGGTCAGCGAGTTTTACCCGGACCTGCAGGATGAGCGGTTCAAAAGCGCCTTCGCGATCTATCACCAGCGGTATTCCACCAACACTTTCCCACAATGGTGGCTGGCGCAACCTTTCCGCATGTTGGCCCATAATGGCGAGATCAACACCCTGAAGGGCAACGTCAACTGGATGAAAAGCCATGAAATCCGCATGGCAAGCGCGTCCTTCGGGGATCAGGCCGAGGATATCAAGCCGATCATCGCCGGGGGCATGTCGGATTCCGCTGCCTTGGATTCCGTGTTCGAGGTGCTGGTGCGTGCGGGCCGCTCTGCCCCGATGGCCAAGACGATGCTGGTACCGGAAAGTTGGTCCAAACAGGCCGAGGAACTGCCACAGGCGTGGCGCGACATGTATTCCTATTGCAACTCGGTGATGGAACCGTGGGATGGCCCCGCCGCCCTCGCCATGACCGATGGCCGTTGGGTCTGTGCGGGTCTTGACCGCAACGGCCTGCGCCCGATGCGCTATGTTGTCACCGGCGATGGGCTGGTGATTGCGGGGTCCGAGGCCGGAATGGTGCCGATTGACGAGGCCAGCGTGAAGGAAAAAGGCGCGCTTGGGCCTGGGCAATTGCTGGCCGTGGATATGAAACGGGGCAAGTTGTATCACGATGTCGAGATCAAGGATAAGCTGGCCCGCGCCCTGCCCTTTGGCGATTGGGTTGGCAAGATCAACGATCTGGAAGAGCAACTCTCGGGCATCACCGAGCAACCGATCTTTGAAGGGGCCGAGTTGCGTCGCCGTCAGATCGCCGCGGGTTATACCATCGAAGAGTTGGAAAATATCCTTGCGCCCATGGCCGAGGACGGCAAAGAGGCGATTGCCAGCATGGGCGATGACACGCCCAGTGCGGTTCTGTCAAAAACCTATCGCCCGCTTAGCCATTTCTTCCGCCAGAATTTCTCTCAGGTCACCAACCCGCCGATTGACTCACTTCGTGAATATCGGGTGATGAGCCTGAAGACGCGGTTCGGGAACCTCAAGAACGTGCTGGATGAAAGCGGCGCCCAGACCGAGATCATGGTGCTGGAAAGCCCCTTTGTCGGCAATGCACAATGGGACGCGCTGATCGAACAGTTCAATGCGGACGTGGTCGAGATTGATTGCAGCTTCGCGCCCGGTACGGGCAGCCTGCAGGCCGGTCTGGACCGAATCCAGGCCGAGGCCGAGGATGCCGTGCGCTCGGGGGCCGGGCATCTGGTGCTGACCGATCAACATCTGGGCGAGGCGCGCGTGGGGATGCCAATGATCCTGGCGACCTCGGCTGTGCACAGCCATTTGACCCGCAAGGGTCTGCGCACCTTCTGTTCGCTGAACGTGCGGTCTGCTGAATGTATTGATCCCCATTACTTCGCCGTTCTGGTTGGGGCGGGCGCGACCGTGGTCAACGCCTATCTGGCCGAAGACAGCATCGCGGATCGCGTCAATCGCGGCCTGATCGACGGCACCCTGACCGAGGCGGTCGCGCGCTATCGCAACGCGATTGATCAGGGCCTGCTCAAGATCATGTCGAAGATGGGCATCTCGGTCATCTCCTCTTATCGCGGAGGTCTGAACTTCGAGGCGATTGGCCTTTCCCGCGCCATGTGTGCCGAGTACTTCCCCGGTCTGACCAGCCGGATCAGCGGCATCGGCATCAGCGGCATCCAGAGCAAGCTGGAAGACGTGCATGCCCGTGGCTTCAAGGCCGGGCAGGACATCATGCCCATTGGCGGGTTCTACAAGGCACGTAAATCCGGCGAGACCCATGCCTGGGGCGCGCAGACCATGCATATGATGCAGATGGCCTGCAACAACGCCAGTTATGAGCTGTGGAAACGTTATTCGGCGGCGATGCAGAAAAGCCCACCGATCCACCTGCGCGATCTTCTGGCGATCAAACCCATGGGCGAGGCTATTCCGCTTGAAGAGGTGGAAAGCGTCACAGCGATCCGCAAACGGTTTGTCACGCCGGGCATGTCGCTGGGCGCGCTCAGCCCTGAGGCGCATAAAACCCTGAACGTGGCGATGAACCGGATTGGTGCGCGCAGTGACAGTGGCGAAGGTGGCGAAGACCCCGCGCATTTCGTGCCGGAACCCAATGGGGACAACCCGTCGGCCAAGATCAAACAGGTGGCGTCGGGCCGCTTTGGTGTGACTGCCGAATACCTGAACCATTGTGAAGAGCTGGAAATCAAGGTGGCGCAGGGGGCTAAGCCAGGCGAGGGCGGGCAACTGCCGGGCATGAAGGTCACCGACCTGATCGCACGGTTGCGCCATTCGACCAAGGGCGTGACCCTGATCAGCCCGCCGCCGCATCACGATATCTATTCGATCGAGGACCTTGCCCAGCTGATCTATGACCTCAAACAGATCAATCCCGAGGTGAAGGTGACCGTGAAACTGGTGGCCCAATCCGGTGTCGGGACGATTGCCGCCGGGGTGGCCAAGGCCAAGGCCGATGTGATCCTGATTTCGGGTCATAACGGTGGCACCGGGGCCAGCCCAGCGACCTCGATCAAATATGCTGGCCTGCCGTGGGAAATGGGCCTGACCGAGGCGCATCAGGTCCTGTCGATGAACAAGCTGCGTGACCGGATCACCCTGCGCACCGATGGTGGCCTTCGCACGGGCCGTGACATCGTCATGGCCGCGATGCTGGGGGCCGAGGAATACGGTATCGGCACCGCTGCCCTGATTGCGATGGGCTGTATCATGGTGCGCCAGTGCCAAAGCAACACCTGCCCGGTCGGTGTCTGCACTCAGGATGAAAGCCTGCGTGACAAGTTTACCGGCAATGCCGACAAGGTCGTCAACCTGATCACCTTCTATGCCCAGGAAGTGCGCGAAGTGCTGGCCAGCATCGGTGCGCGGTCTTTGGACGAAGTGATTGGCCGCGCCGACCTGCTGGATCAGGTGTCGCGTGGCAACGCCCATCTGGACGATCTTGATCTCAATCCGCTTCTGATCACTGTCGATCGTGCCGCAGACGTGGTTTATGATCGAAATCGCCCGCGCAATGCCGTACCTGACACGCTGGACGCCGAGATCGTTCGCGATGCACAGCGGTTCCTGGAAGATGGCGAGAAGATGCAACTGCATTACACGGTCCAAAACACGCATCGGACGGTGGGCACCCGCGTGTCCAGCCACATCGTGCGCAATTTTGGGATGCGCAATACGCTTCAACCCAACCACCTGACCGTGAAGCTGACCGGCAGTGCGGGTCAAAGCCTTGGGGCGTTTGCGGCGCCGGGCCTCAAGATCGAAGTGGCGGGCGATGCCAATGACTATGTTGGCAAGGGCTTGTCGGGGGGCACGGTTGTCGTACGCCCACCGATGATGAGTCCATTGGATGCCAGCGAGAACACGATCATCGGCAATACCGTGCTTTATGGCGCAACAGATGGATATCTGTTCGCCGCCGGGCGCGCCGGCGAGCGGTTCGCCGTGCGGAATTCAGGTGCATCGGTGGTGGTAGAGGGCTGTGGCTCCAACGGCTGCGAATACATGACTGGCGGATTGGCTGTCATCCTCGGGCCTGTTGGTGCCAACTTTGCCGCGGGGATGACCGGTGGCATGGCCTATCTCTATGACCCGGATGGGGCAGCGGCCAAGCTGATCAACACCGAAACGGTAGTGACCTGCGCGGTGACCGAACCCCACTGGCTGGGTCAGTTGGAAGAGATGGTCGAACGTCACGCGGCAGAAACCGGTAGCCGCAAGGCGCAGGATATCCTGCAATACTGGGACAGCGAGAAGGCCAATTTCGTGCAGGTTTGCCCGATCGAAATGCTGGACAAGCTTGAGCACCCCATTGGGATCGAAGACACCGCCATCCCGGCCGAATAGACTCGTCCAGGGACCAAAAAAGACGTAACGGCGCGTGAACAATCGCGCCGTTTCTTTTAGCTTTGTTTCAATAAAGAACCATTTTCGCCGCATCTGAGCCACGATCAGTGGCCATGTCTCTGGGCATATTCAGTGAAATGAGTGCCCGAACAGATGCCCACATCTTATACAGACCAGTTTTTCGTCATCGACCCTGGCACCCCGCCAGCGGGCGGCACCGCCTTGACGGTTCAAAAGTTCGATTTCATTGATCAGAACGATGATGGCCAGATCACGACCACGGATGGCGATACGTTCAACGGCCTGACGATCACCAGTGTCTGGGTCAACGACACGATAACGGTGAACATTCCTGGTACGGGCAATGTGACCATCACCGGGGTGACGTTTTACGTGGCAGGTGGCCCAGCGGTGTTTACCCCAACTGATGGCACGGTTCTGGAAGATGCCACTTTCGTCAGCTCGACCTTTGTGAACACCAGCACACAGATTCCCGTTGGCAGTTTTGGGCCGCCCTGCTTTACGCGTGGCACGATGATTGCCACACCTGACGGCCTTTGCGCGGTCGAAGATCTGAAACCCGGCGATAAGGTGCTGACCCGCGATAACGGCCCGCGACCGGTTTTGCACATTAGCCAGGGTTTGTTTTCCGCAACGGGCCGCAACGCGCCGGTGCGGATTTGCAAAGGCGCGCTGGGCAATACGGTGGACCTTTGGGTGTCGCAGCAACACCGCATGCTGATTGATGACTGGCGCGCTCAAGTTTACTTTGGCGAAGACGAAGTGTTGGTTGCGGCCAAGCATCTGGTCAACGGCGACACGATCTATGTCGATGACGGCGATCAGGTCGAGTATTTTCACCTGCTGTTTGACGGACATCAGATTATCTGGGGCGCGGGCATCCCATCAGAAAGCTATTTCCCGGCGCAGTTTGCCGAACGCGCCGATGAACAGACACTGCGTGAAATCCAGAGACTGTTCCCCGACCTGTGCCTTTTTGTCGGTGTTCTTGAACAGTCCGCACGTCCGGTTGTGCCCGGCAAGGCTGCGGTTCTGCTGGCAGCCTGACGGCTTTGTGACAGCGCGTGAAAAACTGTGCCTCGCTTTTGCGGGGCGCGGATTTCATTCTGGACCTGATCAAGAAGGACAGGTCCCCATGGCGCGCAAGACGACCAAGCGAGTGAAGAAGGCGGCAAAGCAAACCGCCAGGCCCCCGGTTTCGCGCCGTGATGCGATGACCAGAATTGCATGGGTTGGCGTTGGCGGGGCCGCAGTTCTGGGCGTTGGCGGGGCCTTTGCGATCGATTTTCGCAACAAAATGGCCGAGGGCGATTTGACTCGGATCGGCCAAGGCGTTCCCACCATCGTACAGATCCATGACCCCACGTGTAGCCTGTGTCGGGAATTGCAGCGTGAAACCCGTGCCGCACTGAAACAGTTTGATGATGAGGCTGTCACGTATCTGGTGGCCAATATCCAGAATATTGACGGGGCCGACTTTCAGGCCCAGATGGGGTTGCCGAATGTGTCGCTGGTTCTGTTTGACGGCGACGGGACGCGGGTATCTTACGTTCAAGGTGTGACACCGCGGGATGAGTTGGAACAGACCTTTCGCCGCCAGCTAAAGCTTTGACGCCTGCACGATATCTGCGGGAATGATGGGTTTTTCTTGGGGCGTCCGGGCGCTATAGCTGTGCGGTAATGGCACGCAAACGCAAGACAGAACCGCCTGCGAGCAAGGCGAAGAAAAAACCCAAGCCCAAGAAGCGATTGGGCATGTTCGGCTGGTTGAGGCGCTGGGCGTTTCGCCTGGCAATGATCTGTGTGGCCGTCCTGCTGATCGTGGTGATTGCGCACAGCGCGGTCAATCCGCGCGGCACATTCTACATGGGTCAGGAAGAGCGCCGTCTGGGTGGCATTGATCATCAATGGGTTCCGATTGATGAGGTGGCCCCGGTTGTGGCCCGTTCGATTGTCGCGGCCGAGGATGCCAATTTCTGCCAGCACTGGGGGTTTGATATGGTCGCCATCCGCGCCGCCCTGGATGAGGGATCGGGGCGGGGGGCCTCCACCATCAGTCAGCAGGTGGTGAAGAATGTCTATCTCTGGCACGGACGCTCCTGGGCGCGAAAGGCATTGGAGGCCGCGATCACGCCCGTGATGGAACTGTTCTGGTCCAAGCGGCGGATCATCGAGGTCTATCTGAATGTCGCCGAGTTTGATGAAGGCGTCTTTGGTGTTGAGGCTGCGGCACATCATTACTTTGGCGTGGCCCCTGCCGATCTGACCGCAACACAGGCGGCGCGGCTGGCCATGGTTTTACCCAACCCCAAGGGACGCAGCGCGTCGCGACCTACCACAAATCAACGCAAGCGTTCGGCGCAGATACTGGATGGGGCAGCCACGATCCGCCGTGACGGGCGTGCTGCCTGTTTCGAGGATTGAAAATCGCGGCCAATCGGGGCATTGAGGAATAGCCGCATATTGCATCAAGATCAGAGTCCAGATGGCCAAGCTTTATCACGTTCCCCTTTCCCCATTTTGTCGCAAAGTGCGTCTGAGCCTCGCCGAAAAGAAGATCGAGTGTGAACTGGCGGAAGAGCGATACTGGGAAGAGCAACCTGATTTTCTGCGTCGCAATCCGGCGGGCAAGGTGCCGGTGCTGAAGATTGATGGTCGGACCATGGCCGAAAGTGGGCCGATCTGTGAATACCTGGAAGAGAAATACCCCGAGCCTGCTTTGATGCCGTCCTCGCCCGAGGCGCGCTACGAAGTGCGGCGCCTGGTCAATTGGTTTGATGACAAGTTTCATCACGAAGTCACCTCGAAGCTGCTTTATGAGCGTGTTAACAAGAAGGTGATGGGCAAAGGATTCCCCGACAGTGGCAATGTGAAATCGGGCGCGCGGGCGATCAAGTATCACCTCGATTACATGGCGTGGCTTCTGGATCATCGCCGCTGGCTGGCCGGGGACAAGATGACATTGGCCGATTTCGCCGCCGCTGCCCATCTGAGCGCGCTGGACTATATTTCTGACGTGGATTGGAACCGTAGCGACACGGTCAAGGATTGGTATGCCAAGATCAAATCGCGCCCGGCCTTCCGCGGAATCCTGAGCGATCAGGTGTCGGGCTTTCCGCCGCCCGCACATTACGCCGATCTGGATTTTTGATTTCGACCGGGTCCAAGAAAATTCGTGCGAATTTTCTTTCTCGAGTATTTTGGGCAAGATGAAGCATGTCACAGTTGAAAGACAGGCTGATTGCGCGCGCCCTTGAGGAAGGGTTCTCGATGGCGCGCGTCTGTCGGCCCTGGGATGTGCCACAGGTCCCTGCACGGTTGGCCGAGTTTCTCGAGAAGGGTCGCCATGGTCAGATGGGCTGGCTTGCTGAACGCACCCATTGGCGCGGCGATCCATCCGCTTTGTGGCCGGAAGCCAAATCAGTGATCGTGCTGGGTGAAAGCTATACACCCGACTGTGACCCCCTTGAGGTGCTGAACCAACCAGATCGTGGAGGCATTTCGGTCTATGCGCGCAACCGTGATTACCACGATGTGCTCAAAAAGCGGCTCAAACGCGTGGCCCGTTGGTTGATTGATCAGGGGGGTGGAGAGCTGAAGGTGTTCGTAGATACGGCCCCTGTGTCCGAAAAGCCCTTGGGTCAGGCGTCGGGGCTGGGCTGGCAGGGCAAGCACACCAATCTGGTCAGCCGGGATCTGGGCAGTTGGTTCTTTATCGGGTCGATCTTCACAACGTTGGAATTCGACACTGATTCACCTGAAATCGATCATTGTGGGTCCTGCCGTGCCTGTCTGGATATCTGCCCGACTGATGCCTTTCCCGCGCCCTATCAGTTAGACGCGCGCCGCTGTATCTCTTACCTTACGATTGAACATCACGGACCTGTCGACGAAGAACTGCGCGCGCTGATGGGCAATCGTATTTATGGATGTGATGATTGTCTTGCAGTGTGCCCTTGGAACAAGTTTGCCGCCGAGGCGCGGGAAGTAAAATACCACGCCCGCGATGATCTGAATGCGCCCAGGTTGGCCGAACTGGCGGTACTGGATGATCCCGCGTTCCGCGCGATGTTTTCCGGCAGTCCGATCAAGCGCATCGGACGCAACCGGTTCGTGCGCAATGTGCTTTACGCAATCGGGAATTCCGAATTGGCCGATCTGTGGCCCGTGGCGCAGGGTTTATGCGATGATCCGGATGAAACGGTTGCCGATGCAGCGCGCTGGGCGGTCCAGCGACTGCGCGATGCCGCAAACGGGCTGGACCAGCCCTGAAAACCCGCTACACCCCGGTGAAGTCTGAACAAAGGAAATGCGTATGGCCTTGCTTTTGGGTGTGGATACGGGCGGAACCTATACGGATGCGGTGCTGATCCGGGATGAGCGCGATGTGATCGCAAGCGCCAAGGCACTGACCACCCGGCATGATCTGGCGATCGGGATTGGCGGCGCTGTCGAAGCGGTTTTGCAAACCAGCGGCGCGGATGTGAATGACATCGGTATGGCCTCTCTGTCTACCACCCTAGCCACCAATGCGCTGGTCGAAGGGCAAGGCGGGCGTGTGGGTCTGGTTTACATCGGATTTCGCGAAAAGGACTTGGATGGGCATGGCTTGCGCGAGGCGTTGGGGGGTGATCCTGCGCTGGTGATTGAGGGCGGACACAACCATGCGGGTGGTGAGGCGAAACCACTGGATAAAGACGCCCTTTCAGCATGGTTAGAGACTGATTTAGGTATTTCTGCATACGCCGTAGCCAGTCAGTTTGCGACGCGCAATCCGGCCCATGAGCTGGCCGCGATGGAGATGATCCGTGAGGCGACCGGGCGGCCCGTGTCCTGTTCGCATCATCTTTCGGCCAAGCTTAACGGGCCGAAACGGGCGCTGACAGCGCTTCTCAATGCCCGCCTGATTGGGATGATTGCGCGGTTGATCGATAAGGCTGAGGGCAAGTTGGGCGATCTCGGCGTCCATGCCCCCCTCATGGTCGTGCGTGGGGATGGTGCGTTGATCAGCGCGGATCAGGCGCGCGAACGCCCGATTGAGACGATCCTCAGCGGCCCCGCGGCCAGCATTGTCGGCGCGCGCTGGATGACTGGGGCCGATCATGCCTTGGTGTCGGATATTGGCGGGACAACCACCGATGTTGCGGTGTTGCGGGGTGGCAAACCAGCGATCGATCCGGGCGGCGCGCGCGTTGGTCCCTGGCGTACGATGGTCGAGGCCGTGGCGATGCGCACCACCGGCCTGGGCGGCGACAGCGAAGTGCATGTGATCGACGAGGGTTTGATTGGTGGTGTCACCCTCGGCCCGCGCCGGGTGGTGCCGGTCAGCCTGATCGCGCGGGATGCTCCTGAGTTGGTGCATAAGGTACTCGACGAGCAACTGCGCAGCGACACACCTGGCGAATATGATGCAAGGTTTGTGCGTGCCGTTCCGGGCATTGATGCAGGCGGCCTGCAGGACAAAGACGCCGCGCTGTTGGAACGGATCGGGGCCGAGGTACACCCTGTTTCCAGAGTGTTGAAGACCCGGATGGAAGTTGCGGCGTCGAAACGCTTGGTGATGCGCGGGTTGATACAGGTCTCGGGCGCAACGCCATCGGATGCCAGCCACATTCTGGGGCGGTTGGACGCCTGGGATGGCGGGGCGGCGGAAAAGGCGCTGACTCTGCTGGCACGCAAGCGGACCGGGGCGGGCAACCGGGTTGCGGAGGGGGCAAATGAGATGGCGCAGATGATCATAGATCAACTGACCCATCAAACCTCTTTGGCCTTATTAGAGATTGCTTTTGCCGAGGAAGAGACAGATTTGGGCCTGCCCCCCGCCGATTTGGCGCGTCATGTTCTGATGCAGCGTGGCCTTGATGGGCACACAGGGCTGGTCCGGTTGGAAACCGGTCTGAACGTCCCGGTGATCGGGTTGGGTGCGTCGGCGGCCACCTATTATCCGGCCGTGGGTGATCGGCTGGGATGCCGCATGGACTTGCCCACCCATGCCGGGGTCGCCAATGCCATCGGTGCTGTCGTGGGGCGTGTTACGATCCGGCGCAGCGGCACGGTGACGGCCCCCTCTGAAGGGCGCTACCGCGTGCATCTGGACAGTGGCCCCGAGGATTTCACCGACGCCGAAGAGGCGATGAGCGCCTTGCAGACCACGCTTGAGGCCGATGCCCGGCAACAGGCCGAACTGGCTGGGGCCGAAGACATCCATATGAGCGCGGCGCGCGATATCCGCAAAGCCGAAGCCGAAGCGCGTGAAGTATTCTTGGAGGCCGAGATCACCGTCGAGGCCAGCGGGCGGCCCCGGATTGCCGCGTAGTGCGGCATCAGTTGCTGCACAGGTCAGAACCATTTATCGCGACAAGATTTTTGCCTCCGGCAGGAAAAATACAACCGTTCCCAGCAGTACCCTGCTGTCGTTTTTGTAAAGGTTCGGTCAAGGTCTGACGTGAGCACTACCGTCGCTCGAAATGGTGGCGCTAGAGTATCAAACGGATGATTTAGCTTTGGGTCGAAGGCCGCATTGAATTCAAAGAGGACCTCGATCTGTTTCAACCAAGCTATTGGCATTTTGTTTGCACGCATTTGCCGATGGACAAACTTCAGGAGATTTTTCTTCAGCGGCAACGCAAATGGTGTTGTTGTGTCTGTATCTTCGTTGCAGAGGATGCGAACACTCGGAGTTCTATGAGACTTGGCAGTGACGCACAGAAAAGCGACTCCCCAGTACCCGTCGATATCGAAATTCCGACTGTGGATTTTTGAGGTTAGGTCGTTAACGATGCCGTTGAACTGTTTTCTGCGTGCCATTTTTATAAATCTTCTAAGAAAAGGGTCCGACGATTTCATCGTTTTCGTGTGTTGTCAACGTTCTCTCCTATAGGGACACCAGCCAGTCCCGTACCTTCTCGGCTTGCGGGCTTAGAGGTGCTGTGGCGGACCAGACAAGGTAGAACCCCGCGCCTGTGTCCCAGGCCCATTCCGGCCGGGATGTTAGCAATCCTTGGGCAATCAACCCCTCGGTTACGTGCTGCCATCCAAAGGCAAATCCTTCGCCGGCGATAGCGGCCTGCAAGACCAGGGCATAGTCGTTTAACCGCAGGCCGGTACGTGGCTCGGAATAGGGGACGTTCCAATGCCCGAAGAAATCGGCCCATGTCGGGCGTTCACGAACGGGCTCTTCAAGGTGAATTAGAGACTGGTTCAGCAGGTTAGCCACTGTCGCCAGATTGATTGCTGCGGCCATCACGCGCGGGGATGCAATGGGTGTGATCACCTCGGGTGCGATCAGGTGGCTTTCACAGCCATGCCACGTTCCATGCCCCCGGCGGATCGCCAGTGAAATCCCCTCGGCACCGATATCGGGTTCCCGCTCGGAGGTTTGCAGGCGCAGATCAATACCGGGGTGTGCGGCGTGAAATTCGGCCAGGCGCGGGACCATCCAGTAATGCGCAAAAGCCGTCGAGGCCGAGAGGGTCACATGATCCTGCGCGCTGCGTTGGCTGAGCATGGCGGCCGTTTGGTGGATGCGTCCGAAGGCAGCAGCCACATCTGTGTAAAGCCGCTCCCCCGCCTGGGTCAGCGTGACCGAGCGATGCGCCCGCTGAAAAAGCAGGGTGCCCAGCGAGGTTTCCAACTGTTTGATCGAGGCCGAGACAGCAGGCTGCTGCACGTTCAACTCCTGCGCCGCACGCGTGAACGAGCCGGTGCGGGCCGCCGCCTCAAACACCAGCAAGTGACGCGGGGATGAGACAAGTTTCCACAGTTCTTGCATAAGCTGAAATTATCCAAAGCCACAGAATTTACAAGGATCACGTCGTTGGTGCCCTAAGGTAGATTGATTGAGAAAAGGGGAGAGTCACCTATGGCCAGACGTGCAAGACAGCGGCGAGACAGCGCAAACGATGCAGGCGCTGTGATTGCATCGCCGTATGTTCGGCGGGGCCTTCCCTTTTTCGAGGTGATTGATGAAGAGACGATCCTCAAGCTTGAGGCGCAAGTTGATTGGCTGCTGCAAGAGATCGGAATCGAATTTCGCGACGATCCCGAGGCGCATCGCATCTGGAAGGAAGCAGGTGCAAATGTTGATGGCGCTCGCGTGCGCGCTGACGCTGCGTGGATTCGCGAGCTTTGCGCCAAGGCCCCAAGCGAATTCCAACAGATTGCCCGCAACCCCGAGCGCAATGTCACCATTGGGGGCACCAATCAGGTCTTCGCCCCAATCTATGGCGCGCCTTTCGTGCGCGATCTGCAGGGCGGGCGGCGCTATGGCGATATGGAGAGTTTCCAGAAGCTGGTGAAGCTGGCCTATATGCACCCCAACTTGCATCACACTGGTTTGGTCATTTGCGAGCCGTGTGATGTGCCGGTCAGCCACCGTCACCTTGATATGGTCTATACCCACATGACCGCCTCGGACAAACCGCATCTGGGCGCGATTACCGAGAAAAGCCGCGCGCAGGATAGCGTCGATATGGCCGAGATCCTGCATGGGCCCGACGTCATGGATCAGCATTGCCTGATCATGGGGAACGTGAACACCAACTCGCCTTTGCTGGTCGATAAGGTTGTCAGCGAAGCGATCCAGGTCTATTGCGGGCGCGGTCAGGGGATTGTCGTGGTGCCCTTCATCCTGTCGGGCGCGATGGGGCCGGTTTCAACCGCCGCCAGCGTGACCCAAGCGATGGCCGAAGCCATGATGTGCTGTGCCTTTGCCCAACTTGTCCGGCCCGGCGCGCCGTTTATTCTGGGCAATTTTCTGAGTTCCATGAGCTTGAAAAGTGGCGCGCCAACTTTTGGAATGCCCGAGCCTGTCATGTCCAACTATGCCATTGGTCAGATGGCCCGGCGCGTCGGCCTACCCCTGCGCTGTGGTGGCTCGCTGACCGCCTCGAAGATCGAGGATGCGCAAGCGGCTTACGAAAGTGCGGATTCGATGCAATCGACCGCGCTGGCCGGGGCAAATTTCGTGCTGCATTCCGCCGGATGGCTGGAAGGGGGGCTGTGCACTGGGTTTGAAAAACTGGTGATGGATGCCGACCGGTTGGGCAGCTACCAGAAACTGCTGGGCGGGCTGGATACGTCTGATGAGGCGATGGCGCGCGATGCCTACGGCGACGTGGAACCGGCCGGGCATTTCCTGGGCTGCGCACATACGATGCGCAACTATCAGACCGCCTTTTATGAGCCTGCTTTGAGTGATTCAGAGAATGTAGAAAGCTGGGAAGAGGGCGGATCGAAGGATATGCGCGCCCGGGCCTATGAACGCTGGACCGACATGTTAGAGGCTTACCAGCCGCCCAGCATCGACGCCGACAAAGATGAAGCGCTCAAGGACTATATTGCCCGGCGCAAGCGTGAGATACCTGAGGCGTGGTATTAGGCCGAAGGAGCAAACCCATGCGTGCATCAGACAGATTCAATGACGATATCGCCAGCCGACTCGACGGGCTGCGCGAAGAGGGGCTCTACAAATCCGAACGCGTGATCACGTCAATGCAGGCGGGCGAGGTGGAATTGGCCGACGGGCGCGAGGTGATCAACCTGTGCGCCAACAATTACCTTGGTCTGGCCGACAACCCCAAGATCATTCAGGCCGCGCATGAGGGGTTGGATCGCTATGGCTTTGGCATGGCCTCAGTCCGGTTCATCTGTGGTACGCAGGAAGAGCATAAGGCGCTGGAAGCACGGATTGCCGGGTTCCTTGGGATGGAGGACAGCATCCTTTATGCCGCCGCCTTTGATGCCAATGCCGGTTTGTTCGAGACGCTTTTGGGTCCGGAAGACGCGATCATCAGTGACGCGCTGAACCACGCCAGCATCATCGACGGTGTGCGCCTGTGTAAGGCTCAGCGGTATCGTTATGCCAATTCTGACATGGCCGATCTGGAACGCTGTCTGCAAGAGGCCAGCGGCGCGCGCCACCGGATGATCGCCACCGATGGCGTGTTTTCGATGGATGGCTATTTCGCCAAACTGGATCAGATTTGCGATCTGGCCGAGAAATACGATGCGATGGTCATGGTGGATGACTGCCATTCGACCGGGTTCGTTGGGGCCACCGGACGCGGCACGCACGAACATTGCGGCGTGATGGGGCGCGTCGATATCCTGACTGGCACGTTGGGCAAAGCGCTGGGCGGGGCGTCGGGTGGCTATACGGCGGCAAGCGCTTCGGTGGTCGATTGGCTGCGCCAACGCTCGCGCCCCTATCTGTTTTCCAACACGCTGGCACCGGTGATCGCTGCGGCCTCTTTGAAGGTTTTCGATCTGCTGGAAGACGGTGCGGCCTTGCGTGCCCAACTGTGGGAGAATGCGCGCTATTTCCGCGAGAAAATGGGCGCTTTGGGGTTTGAGCTGTTGCCGGGCGAACATGCGATCATCCCCGTCATGCTGCGCGATCCGAAACTGGCGCAGGAAATGGCTGCACGGCTGAACGAGCGCGGCGTCTATGTCACCGCGTTCAGCTTTCCAGTGGTGCCGAAAGATCAGGACCGCATCCGCACGCAGATGAGCGCCGCCCTAACCCGCGACATGCTGGACCGCGCGATTGACGCGTTCGGGGCGGTGGGCCGCGAGTTGGAGGTGATCTCATGATCCTGCCGTCCATCATCGAGGCGGTTGGCGATACGCCATTGGTCGAATTGAGCCGTATTAGAGACGCATTGAAGCTTGATGGGCGGCTGTTGGCGAAATGTGATTACCTGATGCCGGGCTTCTCCAAAAAGGACCGCGCGGCGCGCCAGACGGTTGAGCGCGCGCGCGCGTCGGGCGAATTGAAAGCCGGGCAAACCGTGGTGGAACTGACCTCGGGCAATATGGGCACGGGGTTGGCCATCGTTTGCGGCGTCTTGGGCCATCCCTTTGTCGCGGTGATGAGCGAGGGCAATTCCGAAGAACGCGCCCGGATGATGCGCGCCTTGGGCGCCGAGGTGATCCTGGTGCCACAGGCGGCCGGCTCGATCAAAGGCGAAGTGTCCGGCGACGATCTGGCCCTGGTCGAAGAGGCGGCTCAGGCGCTGACAGCCGAGCGGAATGCCTTTCGCGCCGATCAGTTCCAGCGCCCCGAAAATGTACAGGCCCACCAGATCGGCACAGCCCCCGAAATTTGGGAGCAATCGGGCGGAACAGTGACGGCGTTTTGCGATTTCATTGGCTCTGGCGGCACGCTGGGCGGATGTGCACAATTCTTCGTGCCGAAGGGCGTGCGTTGCTACGCGGTCGAGCCCGATAAGCCCGAACACCCCATTCAGGGAGGCGGCTATTCGATGCCGGACCTGACGCATCTGAAAGGCGCCGATTTGGCCGGAACAGAGACTATTTCAGGTGAAGAAGCCGCCGAACACTCCCGGCTATTGGCCAAGCATGAAGGTATCTTTGGAGGCTATTCTGCCGGGGCCAATCTGACCGCCGCTGTGCGGTTGCTCAAAGGGCCAGAGAAGGGCGGAACCGTCGCCTTTGTGATATGCGACAGCGGGCTGAAATATCTCAGCACAGATTTGTGGGGATAGGACGATGCAGAACCAAATGAAAGCTCTCGTAAAATCCAAGCCTGAACCGGGATTGTGGATGGAGCATGTGCCGGTCCCCGAACCGGGGCCTGCCGATGTACTGATCAAGGTCAAGAAATCGGCTATTTGTGGAACCGACGTTCATATCTGGAAATGGGATGAATTCAGCGCCAAGACCGTGCCGGTGCCGATGGTCGTCGGCCATGAATTTGTCGGCGAAATCGTCGATGCCGGTGCCGCCGCGGTGAAGTTCAAGATCGGCCAGCGGGTCAGCGGAGAGGGGCACATTGTTTGTGGTACCTGCCGCAATTGCCGCGCCGGGCGGGGGCATCTGTGCCGCAACACCAAGGGGGTTGGTGTCAACCGTCCCGGCAGCTTTGCCGAGTATGTCTGTATCCCCGAGGCCAATGTGGTGCCGATCCCCGAGGATATCTCCGACGAGATCGCAGCGATTTTTGATCCCTTCGGCAACGCGGTCCACACCGCCCTCAGCTTCGATCTGGTGGGCGAAGATGTGCTGGTCACAGGTGCGGGTCCGATCGGGATCATGGGGGCGCTGGTGGCCCAAAAGGTTGGCGCGCGCAAAGTGGTGATCACTGATATCAACCCCTACCGTCTGAACCTTGCCCGCGAGATGGGCGTGCAGCATGTGGTGGATGTCAGCCAGCAACAGTTGCGCGATGTGATGGATGATCTGGGCATGACCGAAGGCTTTGACGTGGGCCTTGAAATGTCCGGTGCCTCTGCCGCGATGCAACAGATGATCGCGCGGATGAACAATGGCGGTAAGGTCGCCCTGTTGGGCATCGCGCCCACCGAATTCCCGGTCGACTGGAACACTGTGATTTTCAAGATGCTGCATATCAAGGGCATCTATGGCCGCGAGATGTTCGAGACCTGGTACAAGATGATCGCGCTGGTGCAGTCGGGGCTCGATGTGTCTGGGCTGATCACGCATCGGATATCAATTGATGACTTTGAAGATGGGTTTGCCGCGATGATTTCGGGCAATTCCGGCAAGGTCGTCATGGATTGGGAGGGCTAATTGTGGCCGATATAGGGTCTGTTTTTCGCGCGTTGCATCGGCCGGGTGACCCGTTCATTCTGATGAATGTCTGGGATCAGGGAAGCGCAAAAGTGGCTGCTGCCTTGGGGGCCGAGGCATTGGGGACCACCTCAAGCGGTCATGCGTTTACCCTTGGAAAAAAGGACATGGGGTATGTGACGCGGGACGAATCCCTTGCCCATGCCCAAAGCGTTGTGGCGGCAACCGCCTTGCCTGTCTCGGGCGATTTTGAGAACGGCTATGGCGATGCGCCCGAGGATGTGGCCGAAACGATCCGCCTGGCGGCAGAGGTCGGGTTGGCCGGGTGTTCGGTCGAAGATACGGACATGTCCGATGCGGGTGCCTATGATTTTGCCCTTGCTGTTGAACGGGTCCGGGCCGGGGCCTCTGCGGCGCGCGCGCTGGGGCGCGATTTTGTCTTTGTGGCCCGCGCCGATGGCGTGATGAACGGTGTCTATGACACGGACGAAGCCATCCGCCGCCTGCAGGCCTTTGATGATGCCGGTGCCGATTGCCTTTACGCCCCGCTGCCGCCCTCTATGGACGATGTAAGACGGATTTGCGCGGCGACCAAAAAACCTGTGAATGCGTTGGCCGCCGGGCCGTTTGCCAAGGTGACACGCGCCGAGTTTGCCCAAGCCGGCGTGGCGCGTATTTCGCTGGGCGGAGCCCTGGCGCGGGTGACGCATCAAGTGCTGATCGACACGGCCAAACGCATTCTTGATGACGGTGTGTTCGAGGATTTTCTGAAAGGGGCCAAGGGTGATGATGTGGAGGCCCTGTTTGAAGGTCAAGGCCAATGATACGTCTGGCGGTTCTCAGCCTTTGTTCGTGTCTTCTGGCGCTGCCTGCCGCCGCCACCCCGCCCCGAGTGACCAGTTCCGATGACCGGATGATGGCGGCTACGCAGACGCATCTTTATGTGCTGCGCGATGTGGTCGATAATCTGGGTTCGCATTACAGCGCGCTGCACGATCAACATCTTGTTGAGATCAGCCTTGATACCGGTGAGGCCACTCGCTTTTGGCCGCTGCGCCGGATGGGCTTAAACGGGTTGCCGGTTGACGAGTTTCTCAACCCCAGTCTGGTCACGAATCTGGGGGGAGACGTCTATGATATGATGGCCATTCTGGGGACGGTCGGTGCTCAGCCGATCTCGCCCGGGCCGTGGTCTGTCGATGACCTGTCGGTGGTCGATGGGGCCTTGATGCGGGGCGATCAGAAGCTTCTGACGCCCTTCGCGATCCGCGCGGCGGGCCGGGCGCAGCTGGCCATCCTGCGAGAGGCTTATCCGCCGATTGAAACCGAAGAGGAGTATCGGCGCGAGGAACGGATCGATTTCTACGATCTCTACCAAGAAGGCGAGTGGCTTTGTGAGCTTGCCGCCGAAGGGCAGAGTTTCTTCCGCGAAACGGATCGTATCGTGGCGGCCAAGCTACGCTGTGAGGATCAGGAGCTTTACGGCATTTGGTCATTTCATGTGCTGATTCACGAAGACAACGACTGAGCCGATGACCAGTTTTCCGCGCCTCACCTCACCCTATCAGTTGCGGCACAAGACGGTGCGCAACCGGATCACGTTCGGGGCGCATACGGCGAACATGTCCGAAGACGGGCTGCCGGGGGAGCAATATGGTGCTTACTTGCTGGAGCGCGCGCTGGGCGGCGTGGGGATGATCGTTTGCGAACCGGTACCGGTGCATCGTACGGGGGTTCTGACACGCGGCAATTTCCGTTCCGAGGATGACGCGGTAATCCCGGCCTTTCGCAAGGTGATCGAGCCCGTGCAGGACGCGGGCACCGTGGTGCTGCAGCAGCTATATCATGTGGGGGCCCATGGCGACAGCGATCTGAGCTATGCGCCGCATTGGGGGCCGTCGGGCCTGCCGTCTTATCATGACAGTGATGGCAGCCATGCGATGACCGGGGCCGAGATCGAAGAGATCATCGCCGCCTTTATAGTCGCCGCTGTGCGCTGTCAGAAATCGGGCTTTGATGGAGTTGAAATCTGGGCCGCTTACCATTCGCTGCTTGAGCAGTTCTGGACACCGTGGAGCAACCGGCGCGAGGATCAGTGGGGTGGGTCGTTGGAGAACCGCACACGCCTGTCGATGCGCATTCTGGAGGGCATTCGGGCCGCCTGTGGCGAGGATTTTATCATTGGCCTGTCGGTCAGCTGGTCGGACAGCTATCCGGTGCTCCACGACGTTGAAACGCTCTGCGAAATTGTGGCGCTGCATGATGCGACGGGGCATCTGGACTATGTGACCTGCGGATCAGGAGGGTATCTCGACTTCGAGAAGTTGATGCCGACTTTCACGTTGGGTGAGAAACTCACCGTCTCGGCGACTGCGGCGCTGAAACAGGCTCTGACACAGGCCAAAGTGCAAGCCGAAAGCGGTATTCGCACGCCACAGAATGCCGAGAGTGTGCTGAGCGCCGGTGAGGCCGATATCGTGTCCATCGTGCGCGGGCAGATCGCCGATCCACATCTGGCGGCCAAGGTGATGGCTGACGAGCCGGACGAGGTGCGCGGCTGTATTTCATGCAACCAGATGTGCTGGGGGCGGCGCTCGCGCGATTATTGGATTTCCTGCCTGGTGAACCCGTCGGTTGGACGCGAATATATCTGGGGTGGAGATCGGTTTTCTGCCGTAACAGAGCCTAAATCGGTGCTTGTCGTCGGGGCTGGCCCTGCCGGGCTTGAAGCAGCGCGAGTGGCGGGAGAGCGTGGGCACAGCGTTGATCTGTATGAGGCGGCACCGGTTATTGGCGGCCAGTTCCGGCTGGCCGGAGAGCAGCCGCGCCGGGCGCAGATTCTCGACCTGATGGATTGGTACGAGCGGCAGTTCACGCGACTTGGCGTGCGGCTGCATCTCAACTCTTACCTGGAGTCCGAAGATATCCGCGCCTTGGCCCCGGATCATGTGATCATCGCCACCGGGTCGCTGCCCGATGAGGACAGCACGCAACGTTGGCTGCCGCAACTCGACGCGCTGCCGGGCCGCGATCTGGGCCATGTTCACGCGCCCGAAGAGGTGATGCGGCGCGAGGTGCGACTGGGCGCTGCCGTGATCGTCTATGATGAGGGCGGCACGATGCGCGGTGTTGGCACGGCATGGCATCTGGCCGAGGCTGGGCATAGTGTGACGCTTGTCACGTCCGATCCGATGGTGGGCAAAGAGCTGGCCCGCACCTCGGCCGATATCGTGATCCGCGCCAAGCTGGCCCAGCTGGGGGCCACCTTCCTGACAGAACACGCAATTGCCGCCTGGCACGGGCAGGGTGCCACCTTGCGCAACCTGTTAACCGGTGCCGAGCACGAGCTGGCCGCCTCCGCCCTTGTGATGGCGACAACTAACCGCAGTTTCGACCCTATTTCAGCCGAATTGGGCGATATGAGCTTGCAACTCATCGGTGATGCGCAGGCCCCGCGGCAAGCGCCCTACGCCTTCTACGAGGGCCGCAACGCCGGGATGACCATATGACACAACCTACGCTTGAGAGAACGGGAGAGAGTGATGCCTGAGATTCAAAAAGAGGGCGATGCCGGTGGGAAACAACTGCCAAGCCACGCCAAGGCCGTGGTCATTGGCGGCGGTGTTGTGGGATGTTCGATCCTGTTTCACCTTGCCAAGTTCGGCTGGAAAGACGTTGTGCTGCTGGAGCGGGACGAGCTGACCTCGGGGTCAAGCTGGCACGCGGCGGGGCAGATCCACACCATTTCGTCCGATCCTAATATCTCGCGTCTGCAGGGCTATACGATCGACCTTTACAAGGAGATCGAAGAGACCTCGGGGCACAGTGTCGGTCTGCACATGACGGGTGGCTTCTACGCGGCCTCGACCAAGGAGTGGTACGACTATCTCAAGCGTGAACGCTCGAAGGCGCGCTATATGGGGTTGGATCAGGAATTCATCAGTCCGAAAGAGCTGGCCGAGCGGCACCCGCTGATTGACACTTCACAGTATTACGCCGCCCTTTGGGACGATCAGGATGGCGATCTGGACCCGTCGGGGGCCACCTATGCTTTTGCCAAGGCGGCCCGGGTGCATGGTGCGCAGTATTTCACGCATTGCGGCGTGACAGAGACGAAACAGCGACCCGATGGCAGTTGGGATGTGACCACGCCGAAAGGTGTGATCAACGCCGAGCATATCGTGAATTGCGGTGGACTCTGGGCGCGCGAGGTAGGGCATATGCAGGGGATCAACATCCCGGTGCAGCCGATGGAGCACCATTACCTGATCACCGAAGCGATCCCCGAGATTGCCGAGCGGATGGAACCGGGCGGCGCGGGCCGTCTGCCCTGCGGGATCGACTATGAGGCCAACATCTATTTCCGGCAGGAACGGCAGGGAATGCTGCTGGGCACTTACGAGCCGAAGGGCACGCCTTGGAAAGTGGGCGGCACGCCCTGGGATTTCGGGCACGAACTGTTGCCGCCTGACCTGGACCGGATTGCTGATCGACTGGAGCTGGGCTTTGAGCGGATTCCGGCGCTGGCCAATGCGGGCATCAAGGATGCGATCAATGGGCCGTTTACTTTTGGTCCTGATGGCAATCCGATGATCGGACCGGTGCCGGGTATGACCAACTATTGGTGCGCCGTGGGCGTCATGGCCGGGTTCTGTCAGGGCGGCGGCGTTGGCCTGACCATGGCCGAATGGATGATCGACGGCGAACCCAGCATCGATGTTTGGGCCATGGATATTGCGCGGTTCGGCGATTGGGCCAGCCCGGATTGGGGCACCGTGAAATCAACCGAAAATTACGAACGCCGCTTCGTGATGACCTTCCCCAACGAAACGCTGCCCAAGGGTCGAATGCAAAAGACCACTGCGCTTTATGATCGCTTGATCGCCAAGGGCGCGGTGATGGATCAGGGCTTCGGCCTTGAGAATGCGCAGTGGTTTGCCGATGGACCCGAGGATGCGCATGAAGACCCGACATTCGAGCGCAACCGCTCGTTTGACTATGTCGCGCGCGAGGTGAAAGCGGTGCAAGAGACCGTGGGCGGGATTGAAATTGCCAACTTCGCCAAGCACGAATTCAAAGGCGCGGGTGCGCGGGCCTATCTCGACACTATTCTTGCCGGATATGTGCCCAAGCTGGGGCGGTTGACCCTGACCCCGATGCTGACGGAAAAGGGACGGCTTTATGGCGATCTGACAGTGGCCTGCCTGTCCGAGGATCACTTCATGTTGTTCGGCTCGGGGGCCATGCAAGAGGCGCATCGCCGCTGGTTTGAAAAGGACCTGCCGTCTGATGTCACCTATGCCAACGTGTCAGATGACTGGCACGGCGTGGCTTTGTCTGGGCCTAAATCACGCCAACTGCTGCAGCGGCTGATGCGCGAGGATATCAGTGCGGAGGCGTTCAAATTCCGCGACCTGCGCCAGACCTATGTGGCTGGGGTGCCGGTGATCCTGAACCGGATCAGCTTTTCCGGTGAGTTGGGGTATGAGATCTACTGCCGTCCGCAATACCTGTTAAAACTGGCCAGCGCGATTGAAGAAGCCGGGGCTGATCTGGGCTATACCTGGTATGGCGCGCGGGCATTGATGTCGATGCGGCTGGAGAAGGGCTGGGGCGTGTGGACGCTGGAATTCCGGCCTGACTTCAACGCGGTGGAAAGTGGCATGGACGCCTTCATCAACTGGAAGAAGGAGTTTGTGGGCAAGGCCGCGACCGAGAGATTCCGCGACGAGGGCGTCAAACAAAAGCTGGTGACGCTGACCATTGATGTCGATGGGATTGACGTGACCGGGGATGAGGCCATCCTGAGTGACGGAGAGGCTGTCGGGTATATCTCGTCCGGGGGATATGCGCACCGTGTGGGCCGTTCAATGGCGATGGGATATGTCGCGTCTGAGCATGCTGCTGCCGGATCGAAGCTGCAGGTTGAAATCCTGGGCACTATGTATGAGGCCGAAGTGCAGGGTGCGCCGCTTTATGATGCCAACGGGGCCAACATGCGGGCCTGATTCCAAAGGAGACCGGGGTGAGCAAGGCGAACACACCCAAACGCTATGTGTTTCTGCTGATCCCGGGCTTTTCGCCCCTGGGCCTGACCTGTGCACAAGAGGCACTGGCGCTGGCCAATCGCTTTGCCGGGGGGCGAAATTACTACGACTGGATGCTGGTCAGCGAAGATGGCGAGCCGGTGACCAGTTGGAATGGCATGACCGTCGAGGTTAATGCCGGACTGATTGACCTGCATCGCAACGATACCTTGATTGTCTGTGCGGGTGTCGATGCGATCCGGGGCAGCAGCCGTAAAATCCTGAACTGGCTGCGGCGCGAAACCCGCAAAGGCATGGATTTTGGCGCGCTGAGCAGTGGCACCTATATTCTGGCATTGGCAGGTTTGCTGGGCGGCAAACGCGTGACGACCCATTGGGAATACGTTTCGGCCATGGCGGAAACCTTTCCCGATATCGAGGTGCAGGACTCGATCTATACCGTGGATGGGCGCGTCTTCACATGTGCGGGCAGTGCCAGTTCAATGGACCTGATGCTGGACCGTATTCATTCCGATTACGGGGCCGAACTGGCCACCTGGGTCGCGGATCAGATGGTTTATACCGCTCCGCGGGCTGACACCCATGTACAGCGCATCTCGATGGCCGGGCGCATGGGCGTGCGCCACTCCAAACTGCTGAATGCGATCGAGATCATGCAGGACAACCTTGAGGACCCTCTGCCGCCCTCGGAGGTGGCTGAAGAGGTGGGGCTGTCGACCCGCCAACTGGAACGGCTGTTTGCGAAGTACATGAATTCTTCGCCCAAGAAGTACTATCTTGGTCTGCGGCTGGAGAAGGCCCGCAACCTGCTGGCGCAGACCGAATTGTCCCTGACCGAGATTTGCGTGATGTGCGGTTTCAAGGCCCCATCGCATTTCTCGAAAACCTATCGGAAAATCTATGGCGTGCCGCCCAGCCGGGACTCGGGCGGGTCGAACCTGCTGTTTGGTGGGCGTGGCTAGCACCTTCCACGAAAAAAGGGCACCAAATCGGCGCCCTTTTCGAAGTGTTGTGATGGATCGGTTCAGTCGTTCGCATCCTCGATGCTCAGAGCCACGAAGCGCGGCTCACCGCTACGACGCACCAAAAGCAGAAGCGATTTGCGCCCGGCCTCTTTGGCCTCGGCAATCCGATCATCCAGATCGCCCAGCGTCAGCAGCTTTTGCTGACCGGCTTCGGTGATCAGGTCACCGGCGCGCATTCCCTTTTCATAGGCTTCGGTCAGTTCATCAACGTCCTTAACGATCAGACCTTCGGCATCGCCGGGCAAATCCAGTTGGCTGCGCAGCTCGTCATCAAGCGGACTGATTGTCATGCCAAGGGTGACCTGCTCGGTTAGTGCGGTGTCGTCGCCGTTCTCCTGTTGCGCAACAGCGGGAACTGCGCCTTCGGCAGCTTCGCGACGGCCCAGTGTGATTTTCAGCGTCTGGGTTTTGCCTTCGCGGAACACCACGACGCGGACGGTTTTGCCCACTTCGGTGTTGCCCACCTGGCGGACAAGGCCGCGCGTATCGGCAACCTCGACGCCGTCAAAGCTGGTGATGACGTCACCTGCCAGCATACCGGCCTCCATCGCGGGGCCTTCGGGGACATCGGTAACCAATGCACCTGCGGCGTTCTCCAGGCCAATCGCCTCGGCGACATCATCTGTCACATCCTGAATGCGCACACCCAGCCAGCCGCGGCGGGTCTCGCCGAATTCCTGAAGCTGATCGACCACACGGGTGACCACGTTCGAGGCCATGGAAAAGCCGATCCCGATTGAGCCCCCCGTGGGGCTGAGGATCGCGGTATTCACGCCGATAACCTCGCCATCCATATTGAACAGCGGTCCGCCCGAGTTGCCCCGGTTAATCGCGGCATCGGTCTGGATGTAATCGTCATAGGTGCCTGACAGCGCCCTATTGCGGGCTGAAACGATCCCGGCCGAGACAGAAAAGCCCTGCCCCAGCGGGTTGCCCATAGCCATAACCCAATCACCGACGCGGGCCGTATCACTGTCCCCAAAGTTTACAAAGGGCAGTGGCACGTCGGCCTCGACTTTCAGAAGTGCGATGTCGGTCTTGGGATCGGTGCCTATGATCTCGGCTTCCAGTTCCAGACCGGAAAAGAACTCGATGATGATTTCATCGGCGCTTTCGATCACATGGTTATTCGTAACGATGTACCCGTCCTCGGAAATCACAAAACCCGAGCCCAGTGCCGAAGTGCGGCGGGGGCGGTCACCCTGACCATTCCGGTCGCGGAACTCGCGGAAAAAGTCCTCGAACGGAGAGCCTTCGGGTACGATTGGTGAGGGGCCGGTGCCTTGGGCCACCACCGTCGAGGTGGTGATGTTGACCACCGAGGGGCTGATCGTGTCTGCCAGGTCGGCAAAGCTTTCGGGGCGGGCCTGCGCCGCGATTGCCTGGGCGATCAGCAGGCCAATGGCCAGCGCCGTCATCCAGATCGCGCGCAGCATGCCCTGATGTGGTGTCACTTTTGAAATGGTTTGAACTTGCACTCCCGGATCTCCTTCGTTGTGCGTCCATGGCCGCATCATACGCGGCCCTATGATCTTTGAATGTAGGTACAACTCTGTATATCGCAAAGTTTGCGTGCATCTGTCACGCGCATGTGAACCCAGTGTGAGGCGCCGTTCAAGCGCCAAGTGTCTTGGCAACCCAAAGTAACACGATGCCAAGGGCGACAGCGGCCAGCCCCAAAGTGCGGCGTTGTTCGATGCTGAGCGCGCGCATCGCACTCAGCAAGTCCTCAATAAGCGAAGGGGCCAGTGCATAGACCAGCCCCTCCACAATCAGTACAAGTCCCAACGCTAAAAGCGCGGTTTCGATCATTGCGATGCAGCGTTGGCAGCCGCCCCCTGATCCGAGCGCAGATAGTTGAAGAACTCACTATCCGGGCTCATCACCATCGAGGAATTTTCGCCACGCAAGGCTTTACGATAGGCATTCAGAGAACGGTAGAATTCAAAGAACTCTGCATCCGCACCGAACGCTTCGTTGAAGATCGCATTGCGGCGCGCGTCAGCCTCACCTCGGGTGATTTCGGCCTGACGGGTGGCATCTGACACGATCTCGACCTGGGTCCGGTCTGCCTGGGCGCGGACACGTTGTGCGGCCTCGTTACCCCGGGCGATTTCGTCCGCCGCTTCGCGTTCCCGCTCGGCGCGCATCCGCGCGAAGGTAGCGTCGAGGTTCTGGCTGGGCAGGTCGGTGCGTTTCAGGCGCACGTCGATGAGTTCGACACCCAGCTGTTCGGCATCGTCAATCGCACCGTTGCGGATCTGCTGCATCAGGGCGGCCCGATCCGAGCTGAGGATATCGTTCGAACTGACCGAACCCAGCACCTGCCGCGTTTCCGAACGCAGGATTGAATCCAGACGATCCTCCGCCGCGGTGATGCCGCCGACACCAACCGCCTGGCGGAACTGTTCGACATCCACGATCCGGTAGCGGGCAAAGGCGTCGACAACAAGACGACGATCATCCAGCGGAGTTACTTCCAGCGGGTCGATATCGCGGCTGAGGATCCGGTCATCATATCGCACAACCTCTTGAATCAGAGGAATTTTAAAGGCCAGACCGGGATCTTCCTTCACTTTGACCACCCGGCCAAACTGCAGCACCAGCGCCTTTTCACGCTCGTCCACGATAAACACCGCTGACAGGGCAACGATCAGGCCAATCACAACGATGGGCAGGAAAAACATTGATGGACGCATCTTACTGCCCTCCCGTGTTGGTGGATCGTCGCAATTCGTTCAATGGCAGATAGGGTACAACGCCCTGCCCGCCATTTCCTGAGCTTTCATCGAGGATGATTTTGTCGATATCGCCCAGAACTTCTTCCATGGCTTCCAGGTAGAGACGCTTGCGCGTGACTTCCGGGGCCTTCTGGTATTCGCTGAGAACAGCGGTAAAGCGGCTGGCTTCACCCTCGGCCTCGTTGACCACGCGGGCGCGATAGCCTTCGGCTTCTTCCAGAGTCTGCGCAGCTTCACCGCGAGCCTCGGCCAGAACGCGGGCGGCATAGGCATCCGCCTGTTTCTCCAGACGGTCGCGTTCCTGTTCCGCGGCTTGCACATCGCGGAACGCGTCAATCACCTGAGTGGGCGGGTCGGCCTTGTCAAAGTTCACACGAATGATGTTCACGCCGCTGTTGTAACTGTCCAGCGTACTCTGGATCAGATCGTCCAGTTGTGCCGAAATCACACCACGGTCCCGGTTCAGGATCGGGGCGAGGTTCGATTGAGCGATAATTTCGCGCATGGCCGATTCGGACACGGCCCGAATGGTCATCTGCGGATCGCGCAGGTTGAACAGGTATTTGACCGGGTCGTTGATGTTCCAGACCACCTGGAAATCAATATCGACGATGTTCTCGTCCCCGGTCAGCATCAGGCCAGCTTCGGACCCGCGCCCACCGACACCGATATCTTCGTTCTGCTCGCGTGTGACTGGCAGCTTCTCATAGGTCACGACGGGCCAGGGCGCAAAGTTCAGGCCCGGATTTGCCACGCGGTATTCTGCACCCAGAAACAGCTCGACCGATTGTTCTTCGGGCTTGACCGTATAGAAACTGGCCGCGGCCCAAAGCACCACTGCGATGCCCAGACCCAGCAGAACAGTGCCGCGCCCAAAGCTGGGTCCACCGCCGCCGCCGGATCCATCGCCGGTGCCACCACCGCCGCGACCGCCCATCAGCACGCGCAGCTGGTCCTGGCCCTTTTTGACCAGTTCATCAATCTCGGGGATTTGCGGCCCACCATTTTCGGGAGGGCGTCGTCCGCCACCCCGGTTGCCGTCGCGGCCATCATCGCCGCCACCGCCACCACCTGAATTTCCGCCGCCGCCCCAGGGGCCGCCAGACTGTCCAGCCATGAAATCTCTTCCCTTATGTTTCCGTCTGTATCGACGTTGGTACTAAACTGTGCAGCACGGGCGAAAAATCAAGCCGTGCGCATTGGAGTCTTCATTGTCACGATTTCTTCCGACATGGTCGGGTGTACGGCCACGGTGCGGTCGAAATCTTCTTTGGTTGCGCCCATTTTTACCGCGATGCCCGCCAATTGGATCATTTCACCGGCACCCGGTGCGACGATGTGACAGCCAAGAACCTTGCGGGTGGCTTGACTGACGACCAGTTTCATCAGCACGCGGTCAGGGCGTCCGGCATACGCGGTCTGCATCGGGCGGAACGAGGTGCAGTAAACCTCGATCGGTTCCTGTTCGCGGGCGTCTTCCTCGCTCAGACCCACTGTGCCCATCTCGGGCTGGGTGAAGATCGCCGTTGGGATCAGGTCGTGATCGACTGGTGTCGGGTTGCCGTTAAACACGGTTTCGACAAAGGCCATGCCTTCGCGGATCGCTACAGGCGTCAGGTTCACGCGGTCAGTCACGTCGCCAATCGCATAGATCGAGGGAACAGCGGTTTGGCTATACTCGTCCACCTCGATCTGGCCGCGACGGCCAAGTTTCACGCCCACCTCTTCCAGCCCCATATCGGCCGTGTTTGGGTTGCGTCCGGTGGCAAAGAACACCGCGTCGAACACGTTTTCCGACCCGTTTGTCGCCTTGACCCAGACCGGTCCACCGCCGGTGCCGTCTTCTGGCAACAGCTCTCCGGCTTCGCTGGCCGGGGCGCCCATGGCGGCATCTGATGCGGTGCCCGACAGGCTGGCGGAATGATCCGCCGAGGCCGGGGCCATTTCCAGGATATTGGTGCCCAGATGCAGTTTGATCCCGTTGCGTATCATTTCCTCGGCAATCAATCCGCGGGCTTCGTCGTCAAAGCCGCGCAGGATCTGCGCACCGCGATAATACTGTGTCACCTGCACGCCCAGCCCGTTCAGGATACCGGCGAATTCGCAGGCGATATAGCCACCACCGACGATCAGGATGGATTTGGGCAACTCCTTGAGGTGGAAGATATCATCACTAACCAAGGCATGTTCGGCCCCCGGCAGATCGGGTTTGACCGGATGGCCGCCTGTGGCGATCAGGATGTGTTTGGCCGATTTGCGCTCGCCCGTGCTCAACTCGACCGTATGCGCATCTGCCAGCTTGGCACGAGCATCAAAGGTTTCGACCCCGTTGGATTGCAGGATATTGCGGTAGACCCCTTCAAGGCGATCTAATTCGCCATGGAGTTTGGTCTTGAACGCAGTCCAGTCAAAGCCGCCGGCATGGACGGTCCAACCGTATGAGATCGCATCTTCAATCGCTGCAGGGAATTCGCTGGCAAACACCATCAGTTTCTTGGGCACACAGCCCCGGATCACACAGGTGCCGCCATACCGGTCATCCTCGGCCAGGGCCACCTTGGCCCCGCCCTGCGCCGCCACGCGTGCCGCACGCACCCCGCCCGAGCCGCCGCCGATAACGAAGAGATCATAGTCAAAGCTCATCTGCGTCTTTTCCTCAGTCCATCATATCGGTGAAAAGATTTTCATTCTCCAGAAAATCTAGCCGTTCTTCCTCGACGGTGCCTTCATTGATGTCGCGGGTTTCCACGCGCCCATCGCCATAGCCCAGAACGACCACATCGCAGATATCCACGAACAGCCCGTTTTCGACAACGCCGGGAATCTGGTTCAGCACCAGTGACAATTGTCGCGCATTGCCGATCCGGCCCAGATGCAGGTCAAGGATATGGTTGCCCTCATCCGTCACGTAAGGATGGTCGCCGTTCATGCGCAGTGTGGCATCGCGGCCCATCACATCCATGCTGATCAGCATTTCTTCAACCAGCGACTTGGTGGTTTGCCAGCCAAAGGGGATCACCTCGACCGGCAGAGGGAAGGCGCCCAGATGTTCGACCTCTTTGCTGGCATCGGTGATCACCACCATCTGATCGCTGGCTGTAGCCACAATCTTTTCCTGCAACAAGGCTCCGCCGCCGCCTTTGATCAGGTTGAGATCGCCATCGAATTCGTCTGCGCCGTCAATGGTGATGTCCAGCCACTTTGCCTCGTCCAGGCTGATCACCTCGATACCGACCTCGCGGGCCAGTTCGGCGGTGCGGGTTGAGGTGGGAACGCCTTTGATCTTCAGACCGTCCTCGCGCACCAGTTCGCCCAGGCAGCGCACCATCCATGCAGCGGTGCTGCCGGTGCCAAGCCCGACGCGCATGCCGTCTTCGATCAGATCGACCGCCCGCTTGGCGGCAACGAATTTGGCTTTGTCGATGGGCGACAATTCCCCGCTCATGGCACAGACTCCCCTCAAGCGGCTCGATCAGAACGTGACTCACAGGTTTGATCGAAACGCAGTGCAACGCTTTAGTGTTTGCCGGTTTATAGGCAAGATGCGCGCGGGGTGCGAGAGGCAATTGCCCCCAAATTGAGGCGCAGATTTACTTGGGCGCGCGCTGCATGGTGGCAATCACCCGTTGCATCAGCGAAATCAATTGCTCGCTTTCCTGTTTGGACAGGCCCGACAGGGCGGTTTCGTTCTGGGCGCGGGCGCCTTTCTGCGCAGGTTCGCGCAGCGCTTTGGCCTTGTCCGTCAGCACGATCACCTTGGCACGCTTGTCGGTGGGGCTGGGGCGGCGCTGGATCAGCCCGTCGCGTTCCATTCGGGCAAGGGTGTTGGCCATGGTGGCTTGTTCCACATCCAGTCGCTCGACCAGATCGCGCTGGGTCAGCCCGTCTTGCGTCCAAAGTTCCAGCATCACCATGAATTGCGCGGGCGCGATTCCCAGCGGTTTGATGCGGTTTTGCAGCCCGGCGGCAAACAGGCGTGCCATGTGATTGGCCAGATACCCGGCCGATTTTGATTTTTCAAAGCCCATGGTCGCAGAAAACACTTGCATAGCACACTATGCAATAGTTATATTAATAGCATGCTATTTAAAATGGGACGAAGACCATGAAACTCAGACTTCACATCGCCACCGCCGTCATCGCGTTGCTGACAATAAGTTGCTTTTGGCTATCTACTGTCATCAGCGAACTGACCGGTGATCATGACCTGATCACGACTGTTAAGACAGGAGTGCTTTATGGGATGGCCGTGCTGATCCCGGCAATGGCCACGGCCGGGGCGACGGGTGCATCGCTTGGTAAGGGTTGGAAACTGCCCCAGATCGCGCGCAAGTCCAAACGGATGAAGATGATCGCCGCCAATGGCTTGCTGATTCTGTTGCCCAGTGCCGTCTTTCTGGCCTTGCGCGCTCAGGCGGGACAATTTGATCTATGGTTCTATGCCATCCAGGGCGTCGAACTGATTGCCGGGGCGACCAACATCACGCTTCTCATCCTGAACGTGCGGGACGGCCGTCAGATGGGGCAGCGCCGCCGCGCGCGGGCCTGAAACGCGTGTCCCTCGCCAAAAAGAGTCGCGGACAGGCCTGCGATCTGTCCGTGACTTCCTAGATTAAGGCGCATGACATACCGCCTGCACTACGCCCCTGACAACGCCTCTCTGATCCTCCGGCTGGCGCTGGAGCAAATGGGCCAACCCTATGAAACTGTTCTGGTCGACCGGCGCACCAATGCGCATAAGTCGCCGGGCTACATGGCGCTGAATCCCAATGGATTCATCCCGGTGTTGGAAACCCCCGATGGGCCGATGTTTGAAACCGCGGCGATCCTGTTGTGGCTGACGGACAGGCACGGCCAACTGGCCCCGGCCCCGGACAGTCCCGCGCGGGCGGCGTTCCTGAAGTGGTTGTTCTGTGTATCGAACACCATTCATGTCGCCCTGCGGATGACTTTTTATCCTGAGCAGTATGTTGGGGCGAACGCCAAAGATCAGACTCAGTTGCGCCTCCATATGCGTGGGCCGATCCTCCGTCATTTCGACAACCTCGAAGATCTGGCGGGACAGGGGCATGACTGGTTTGCTGCCCCTGTCCCCGCTGCTTTGGATTTCTATGTGGCCTGCATGATGCGCTGGCTGGCTCTGTATCCATCATGTGATCAGGACTGGTTCGATATTTCCAGATGGCCGCAACTGCACGACATGCTTGGGCGACTCGAGGATTGCCCCAGCGTCAGCGCCGCTATATATGCCGAAGGTCTGGGGCCAAACCCGTTCACGGCCCCGATCCATCCAACGCCACCAGAAGGCAGTGCCACCTGATGTTTCTGTCCGTTTTCGATATGTTTAAAGTTGGGATCGGCCCATCCTCGTCCCACACGATGGGGCCTATGGTGGCCGCGGCCCGGTTCCTTGATCTGATGCGCGCGTCGCCTTTCGAATTCCACGGAATCAAAGGCTCGCTGCACGGCTCGCTTGCCTTCACCGGTGTGGGCCACGCCACGGACCGCGCGACGGTTCTGGGCATCGCCGGGTTCCAACCCGATACCTATGACGATCAGAAGGCCGAGGCCGCTCTGGCCCAGATCCGTGACACTGGAATGGTGCATCCCGAGGGGTTGCCACCGTTGGTGTTCAATCACAAGGATGACCTGATCTTCGATTTCGGTCCCAACCTGCCCGGTCACGCCAATGGCATGATCCTGATGGCCACCGACAAGCAGGGCGATGTGATCCTGCAGGAAACCTATTACTCGATCGGTGGCGGATTCGTGATGACCGAGGGCGAGCTGGCCGAAGGTCGTGACACGGACGAAGGCGATCCAGTGCCGTACCCGTTCAAGACCGCCGCAGAGATGCTGGAAATGGCGGAACGGTCGGGCAAGAGCATCGCACAGATGAAGAAAGCCAATGAGGTTGCGCGGGGTGGTGCGGAAAATCTGCGATCCGGGGTGGCCCGGCTGTGGCAGGTGATGAATGACTGCATCCAACGCGGGATCGAGAATGACGGTATCCTGCCCGGCGGTCTGCAGGTGAAACGCCGTGCCAAGGGCATCCATGATGCGCTGCTGGCCGAGCGGGGCACCAACCTGAATGCACCTCACAAAATTAACGACTGGATCAGCGTTTATGCCATGGCGGTGAACGAGGAAAATGCCCATGGCGGGCAAGTCGTAACCGCCCCAACCAACGGCGCGGCGGGCGTGGTGCCTGCGGTGATCAAATACTGGCTGGAACATGTGCCGGGGGCGTCCGAGTCCCAGATCGAAGATTTCCTTCTGACCGCCGCCGCGATCGGCGGGCTGGTCAAATTCAACGCCTCGATTTCAGGGGCCGAAGCCGGTTGTCAGGCCGAGGTGGGTAGTGCCTCGGCGATGGGTGCCGCTGGTCTGGCCGCTGTTCTGGGCGGTACGCCCATGCAGATCGAAAACGCCGCCGAGATTGCGCTTGAACATCACCTTGGCATGACTTGTGACCCCGTTGCCGGTCTGGTGCAGGTGCCTTGTATCGAACGCAACGGCCTCGGCGCGATCAAGGCGGTGAGTGCGGCGTCTCTGGCCCTGCGCGGGGACGGTACGCACATCATCCCGCTGGATGCCTGTATCGAGACGATGCGCCAGACTGGCGTCGATATGAGCGAGAAATACAAAGAAACATCGCTGGGCGGTTTGGCCGTGAATATCCCGAACTGCTGAGCCGACCTTTGGCAATCAGTGGGCGTTCTTGGCCTGCGCGAATGACAGTAGTTTTTTGCTGTCCTCATCCCATAAGTGCAAACGTGCGTTCACAAGGCTTTCTCGGATTGTCATCCGGTTGCTTTGCGCAAGGGTCGTATGATCCCGCAGCACTTCGGGTAGCCGGTAAAATGGGATGCGGCTGTATAGATGATGAACATGGTGAATGCCGATATTGGCGCTGATCCATTGCAGAACAGACGGCATCACGTAATGGGAACTTCCGTGCAGCGCGGCGTGGTGCAAATCCCAGTCTTCCTCGGTTTCCCAGCACGTGTTCTCAAACTGATGCTGCACGTAAAACAACCAAACGCCAGCTGTGGCGGCAAGCAGGGTTGTGGGAACGAAAATCATCAGGATCGGCATAAGGCCGCCAAAGTAGAATATCAGTGACAATGCAGCTAGGATCGCCGCGTTTGTGGCCATCGCACTGACCCAGTACCAGAGCTTGTCTGCAAAACCCAAAGGCAACCTGTTTTGCAGGAAAAAGAGGTATCCCGGGGCCAAACCAAACAAAACAATGGGATGACGATAGAGTCGGTAAATCAGGCGCTTGTAGGGTGTCAGGTTGCGATATTCGGCAACAGTCAGCGTTTGAATGTCCCCCATGCCCCGTCGCCCAAGATTGCCTGATGCGCTGTGATGGATGGAATGGGATCGCCGCCAGACGTCATAAGGTGTCAAAGTCAGCACCCCAATGACGCGGCCCAGCCAATCGCCCACGGTACGGTTCTTGAAAAATGCACTGTGTCCGCAATCATGCTGGATCGCGAACAGGCGCAATAGGAACGCCGCATTGCAAAGGGAGATCGCAAGGGTAAGCCAGGCGCTGATGGACAAAGCATACCACGCCAAAGCCCACAGCGTGATAAATGGCCCAAGCGTTATCGCAAGTTCAAAGATACTTCGCCGCATGCTTGGTTCACGATACTCAGAGAGAACTTTGAGCCAATCCCGAGCATCTGCCGGGCCAGGGTCTTTGCCAAAAGCGTCGCGACTATGGTGCATGTACCTGCTTCTTATATTTTTCACCGATCTTGATAAACGAAAGCGCCTTGTAAGCAACGCCTAAAACCGTTTATTTTATTGCGACTTCAGAATATCAGGCTGGACCCCTGAGTGGGCGGTTACCATGCTGTACAACATCCGCCACCTGCCAGTTTCCGTCATTATCCGGCATCGTCTGTCGTAAACCGCATGGACAGGGTTTGACGCCCCTCCTAGCGTCGCCTCATGACGCAGGACCGCACCACGCTTGGCATTCTCTTCATGATCGGTTTTGCGATGATCGCGCCGGTGATGGACGCCTTTGCCAAGGCGACACCTGCCTACATTCCGGTGATGCAAATTCTGGCCTTCCGCTTTGGCATCCAATTGCTGTCGCTGATGCCAATTGCTTTGGCCCTGAAGATGATGCACCGTCCCGACCTGCGGGAATGCGGATTGCATTTGATGCGGGCGCTTTTGATCGTGGTGGCCACCGGGTTGTTCTTTACGGCCGTGCGCTACATGCCGATTGCCAATGCCATCGCGATCTTCTTTGTGGAACCATTTGTCCTGACCCTGCTGGGGGGCCTGATCCTGCGGGAAGAGGTCGGGCCGCGCCGGATCATCGCCTGTATCGTCGGGTTTGCCGGGGCGATTCTGGTGATCCAGCCCAGTTTTCAGGACCTTGGCGTTGTGGCGCTGTTTCCGTTGGGCACGGCGCTGTGCTTTGCGTTTTACATGATCATGACGCGACAAATGGCCAAGCGGATTCATCCTATCGCCTTGCAATCCTACACCGCCTTCGCGGCCTGTGTGATCGTCATTCCACTGCTCACGGTCTTTGACGGCAGCGGCAACGAATTGCTGGACCCGGCCATGCCATATGGTTTCGCGATTGTGACGCTGATCGGGGTTGGTGTCATTTCTACCCTGTCGCATCTCTGTATCAGCTTTGCCCTGCGTCTGGCCCCGGCGGCGACTATCGCACCGCTACAATACCTTGAGATCGTGGCGGCCACCGCCCTGGGCTATTGGTTCTTTGATGATTTCCCAGACGCGCTGACCTGGCTCGGGATCACTATCATCGTCGCGTCGGGACTGTTCGTGTTCATGCGCGAACGCGCCCTGCAACAGCGCATCTCGCCGCCAACACCCGCCCCGTGAGGGGTCAGGAAAACCCCCCTTCCCAACATAGGGCCGCCCATGGAACACTCGGGCTATAGTTGAAGGAGGCACAGCATGGCCCGCATTCGTCTGACCGACGCTGCGATATTTGCGCAGCAATCTTACAAACCACATACGATCCAATCACCCCGTATCACGGATAGTCTGAACACCGATGACGACGTACAGGTATATCTGACAGAAACCGGTGTGCTGCTGTTGCCGGGCAGCAATTCGATCCTTGACTATTTCCATTTCAACCTGCGCGTCTTTCGCATTGGTCACACGCGGTATCGGTTAGCCAGCGGCGGAACCGAGAGGGGAGCCAGCGGCACGATCTGGCATCAGGGCTTTCTGGTCTATGCGCGCAAGGTATTTGATTGGCTGGGGGATCGCAGGCCGCAAATGATCATTGGCCATTCATTGGGGGCGGCGGCGACGCAGATCCTGTCGAAATCCTACAATGTAACAGGTATCGGATTTGCCGCTCCGCGACCCAAGAAAGGTGGTGGCGCGGTGCAGCATGACGACAAATGCCTGTCGATCTGCCGGATTGACGACACGGTCTGCGGATTGCCTCCGAATTTCAATCACATGGGCGATGCCCGGTTTTTCGAACCACGGTCGAACAATTGGGGGCTGGATCATTCGATGAAGAACTACCGCAAGATCCTTGATAACCACAAAGGCCCCGATACACTTCCGGTGCATTGGCCTTGAAACCCTAAGGCCAGGTTGCGGCTGTTTCCAGCAAGGCGCTGACGACGGTTTCAAGTGTGCTGTCGGGCAGGATCACCAGCATCTTGGGGCTGGTCACGGCGATCTCAACTTGGCCAAGCGCGATGTTCGAGGTGCCAACGCGCCCGTCCGGTGCAAAGTTGAGGCCCGCAATGGGCCAGCGCAGCCCATCCGAAACGCCTTCGACCGCGCCCATTGGAAACAGCGAGACCGGCGTGTCCGGTTCCAACGCCATTCGCAACGAAGGCGGGGCCAGAAACACAAGGTCCTGGTCCCCCAAAAGGACACATCTCTGCGCGGGATGGCGCACCAAAGTGTTGTAACAAGCCAGCTGATGGTCCACCCGGTCACCGGAAAAGCCGACACCAATCACCAGAGGCGCATTGATATTGCGCAGGGATTTATCGAAATCAGTGCTGTCCTGTTCGTCAATCGGGTGCAGCGCGCTGTCAGGCAGGGTGTTCCTGGTGGCCTCACTGATGGAATCGAAATCCCCGATCACCGCTTCGGGTGTCACACCGTGTTCAAGTGCCGTATCGGCTCCGCCATCTGCAGCTACGACTCGTGGTGCGAGGGCGCATGCGCGCTTGAACACAGCTTTGTTCAGATTCGCGCCCCCGATCAGGGTTACTGTTTCCGTGCTGTCAACAATCACTGATGAATCTTTCATATTGTTTCCATTTCAAAGAATACAGCCATATTTTAAACACGGAATGATACGTTAAAATTCTAAGAATCGGGCCGCTTTCGACGCGCCTTGGGTGATAGACAGAATGCTGCAGGCGTAAAAAAGCGAGCAATCAGTATGATTAGCAACAGTAAAATTCTTACCGTTTCCTATGGCACGTTCTCGTGCACCCTGGAAGGTTTCGACGATTCCTTCGGCACGATGAAAGCCATCGCGGAGTATTTTCGCGATCTGGCGGCGGATGACCGCTATTTTGGCGCGGAGCCGCCGACACCGGATGCCGATATGCTGGCCCGCATCGCCGAGCGCGAGATTTCCCGCCGCGTCGAGGCCCATGAAGATGGTGGCAAGATCACCCTGCGCGCGGAAGAAGCCGCTCCGGCCACAATGCTTGAGCAGGCCGCCTCAGAGCCGGAACAAGACACAGCCGCAGTGATTGCCAAAGTGACGTCGCTGACCGCACCGCAGCCTGCAAAACAGGAAATGCCCGCACCGGAACCGCAGGCGGAAGACGCTTCGGTCGACGAGGTTGAGCCGGAAGTACTGCCCGAGGCAGATGCTGTTGAAGATAACGTTGCAGACGCTGTTGCGCTTGACGCGTCTGCAGAAGAAGAAACATTC
>NZ_JBGEHK010000002.1:359865-702290 GCF_041403425.1 Roseovarius conchicola
GAAGCCGAAGCCGAAGCCGAAGCCGAAGCCGAAGCCGAAGCCGAAGCCGAAGCCGAAGCCGAAGCCGAAGCCGAAGCCGAAGCCGAAGCCGAAGCCGAAGCCGAAGCCGAAGCCGAAGCCGAAGCCGAAAGTGTCGAAGAAGACGCCTCTGCAGATGAACCGGCAACGGTATCGACCGATGCCGATGGTCCTTCGATGTCCGAACCTGCTGACGATTCAGCCGAGGTTACACATCCCGATCCTGATAGCGTGGCCGCTAAACTGCGCCGTATCCGGTCGGTTGTGGCCCAGTCAGGCGCGGCCTATGGCGAAGAATTCACTGAAGACGAACATGCGCAGGACTTCCTTGGCGCGACAGCCTCTGATCTGGAAGATGCGCTGGCCGAAGATGACGCGACCGAGCTGCAGCCAGATGCAGCAGACGTTGAAGATATCAGTGATATTGAACATGAACAGGCCCAGACCACCGACGATGAGCCGCAGGACGATCTGTCCTCGATCATCGAACAGGTGGCCTCGGCCGACGAACCCGCGCCGGCCGCTGAGGCTCTGGTTGAAGAGCCGGCCGAGAGTGACAGCGCCATCGAAGATACTCTGGCCCAGCTAATGGCAGACGCCACGCCCGAGGAAGAGGTATCTGAGGTCGACGACGCGCCTGAGGCTGCTGCCGCCGCCCGCGATATGAATGTTTGCGTGGTCAAGATGAAGCGCAGCGATCTCGATGACGCCATCGCATCCGGGCAACTTGAAGAAGATCACGACGAAGCCGCCGCGCTGGCCGAGAATCTGTTTTCCGAAGAGGATACGATCAATCCGGCCGATGATGGTTTGGATGATACCCTCTCCCCCGAGGAAGAGGCCGAGTTGCAACGTGAACTGGCCGAGGTTGAGGCCGAATTCGGTACCCCCGAAGTGGAAGATGCCACGTTCGAGCAAGCGGATATTGAAGACGCCGAACTGGACGCAACCGACCCGGTCGAGGACGCGCCTGTGGCCGAACAGGAAACTGCGGAAGATCATGACGATATGTCGGAACCGCTTGAGCTGTCAGAGGAGAGTGCAATCCTGCCTTCTACAGCGGATGATCTGAGCGAAGAAGAAATCCAGGCCCGTCTTGACGAAAACCTTTTGCCCGATGACGATAGCGTCACGGAAAAAGGGGTTGATAAACTTCAACGCATGGAGCGTGATTCAGACGTTTCGCGCATCTTTGACGAGGCCGACACCCAGCGGGACGAGCCCGAACAGGCCAAGCGTCGCAATGCGATCCAGCACCTGCGCGCTGCTGTCGCCGCAACCCGCGCCGAGAAAAGCGCCGGTTCCGAGATGCGCCCGGACGTGGATGAAACGCCCTATCGCACCGATCTGGCCGATGTGGTGCGCCCGCGCCGCCCCCGTGCCGAAGGTGGGGGCCGGTCTGAACGCCCGACAGGCGAACGGCCCGCTCCGCTAAAGCTGGTCGCCGAACAGCGTATCGATACAGATCGCGCTCCGGTGCGCCCGCGGCGTATCACGACGACCGAACTGGAAGCCGTCGAGGGAGACACGGCACCAGACGGCAGCAACTTTACCGAGTTCGCTGCGGAAATGGGCGCGAACAACCTTGCGGAACTGCTTGAAGCCGCCGCCGCCTACATGGCCGATGTGGAAGGCCGTCCGCAATTCTCGCGCCCGATGCTGATGGGCAAGCTGAAAGAAGTCGAAGGAGACTCGTTCTCCCGCGAAGACGGTCTGCGCTCGTTCGGACAGCTGTTGCGTCAGGGCAAGTTGCAAAAACTGAAAGGCGGCCGGTTTGCCGTGACCGACGAAACCGAGTTCCGGGCACCGACACGCAACGCCGGGTAAGAAACGCCGAAAATCTCTGAAAGGCCGATCTGTCATAGCACAGGTCGGCCTTTTCTTTTGAGATATCGACAAACCGAACCAATGGCGACCCCGGCAGGATTCGAACCTGCAACCTGCCCCTTAGGAGGGGGCTGCTCTATCCAGTTGAGCCACGGGGCCGATGGGATTTACTTACCCGCGTAACAGCGCTTTGTCATCGTCGGATTTGGTAAAGTCGAGACGCTTGATCCCGGCGTGATGTTTGCGTTAACGTGCTCTCCAGACCTTTCAGGAAAGCGTCACTCCATTGACTGAGCAAAACCACCGTCCATTGACCCTGCGCGATGTGTCCGAAGCCTCGGGCGTGTCCGAAATGACCGTCAGCCGCGTGTTGCGCAACCGCGGCGATGTCTCGGATGCCACGCGTGAGCGGGTCCTGCAAACCGCCAAGCAACTGGGCTATGTGCCCAACAAGATCGCGGGCGCGCTGGCCTCGTCCCGTGTCAACCTGGTAGCGGTGATTATTCCGTCGATGTCCAATATGGTCTTCCCCGAGGTGATGACCGGGATCACCCAGGTTCTGGAAGAGACCGAATTGCAGCCGGTTGTCGGTGTCACAGGCTATTCACCTGAAAAAGAAGAAAAAGTCTTGTACGAAATGTTGTCATGGCGACCGTCCGGGGTGATCATCGCCGGGATCGAACACACGGATGCGTCCCGAGCCATGCTGCGCGCCTCGGGTATTCCGGTGGTCGAGATCATGGATACGGATGGCACGCCAGTGGACTCGATGGTGGGGATTTCGCATCGCCGCGCCGGTCAAAAGATGGCCGAGGCGATCCTGAAAGGTGGATATCAGAAGATCGGATTCCTGGGCACCAAGATGGCATTGGATCACCGGGCCCGGAAACGCTTTGAAGGGTTTACCGAGACACTGGCCAAGAAGGGTGTCGAGATCATCGATAAGGAGTTTTACTCCGGTGGGTCTGCTCTGGTGAAGGGGCGCGAGATGACTCAAGCCATGCTGGAGCGTGAGCCGGAGATAGATTTTCTATACTATTCCAATGACTTGATCGGTGCCGGCGGGTTGATGTACTTGCTGGAACAAGGTGTTGATATCCCCGGACAGATCGGGCTTGCGGGTTTCAACGGGGTCAACCTTTTGAAGGGTCTGCCCAAGGAACTGGCCACGATGGATGCGTGCCGTCTGGATACCGGTCGGCGCGCAGCCGAGATCATCGCCGCTCGGGTCAATGGCGAGGCCAGTGAGGCGGTACGCGAGTCAATGGAACCCAAGATCAGCTATGGCGACACGCTGCGTCGTCCTTGACCAAAGGCGCTATTCTGGCGGAATTTCGCCCTTCTCGATGATGTCACGCGAGAATTCGGCAAAGGCCAATGACCAGGCCTCTCGCTTTTCGGGGGTAAATTCGTCGCCCAGAGCTTCTTCAAGCGTGTCGAGCAGAGCTTTGCCCATGGGTTCAAAATCGCGGGCCGTCACGCCAATGGCACGGTGACCAACCCCTAGATCGGTGTAACGGTCGGCCATTGCTTCAGGCCGATGCAGGTTGTCGACAATTGCACCGAGCGTGGCCATGAATCGCATGCCCTGCCCCCCCAGATCTTCGCGAAACATCGGTTTGAGATACGGGGCACGTCGGAACAGGTTCTCGTAGAATGCCAGGGATTTTGGCTCGGGATCATCGCGCAGGGCAGTAAAGCTGGACCGGATCAGGTCAAGTTGGGTTTGGCTAAGGGACATGTCATCGTCTCCGGCAGTGAAACGATCGCGCGCATGATCAGTATAGCACAGACCGCGTCTGGCGGGATGCGGCATTACCGCGGTGTCGGATTGAGCGCCTTGTTATAGGGTTTCCAGTCGGCAATCTCGGGATAGTAGGTCTGGCGCCATTGGCGCACGCGGGGATTCATCATGCGGCGCCAAAGCGGGGGGATCATCGCGACCAGGGTCATCACCGGATACCCATAGGGCAGCTGCGGGGCCTCTGCTTCGGTATAGTTCTGGAGCAGTGGAAAGCGCCGGTTGGGTTTGTAGTGATGATCGGAGTGGCGCTGTAGATTGATCAACAACCAGTTCGACGCCTTATGTGCCGCGTTCCAGCTGTGACGCGGCATAACATGTTCGTACTTGCCGTCGCCCAGATGTTTTCGCGTCAGGCCATAATGTTCCACGTAATTGGTCAGTTCCAGCTGCCAGATCGCGACGCCTGCCTGGATAAGGAACAGCACGACGCCATGCAGCCCGCCAATGGTCAGGGCCAGCAACAGCATTGCAGCTTGCAAGGCCCAGTACCGCCAGAATGGGTTCGACAGATCGGTCCAGGGCTTGTTTTTGCGCGCCAGCATGTCTTTTTCAGCGTTAAAGGCTGAATGCCAGCATTCATGCAGGACCCGCGGATAAAACCGGTGGAAGCCTTCATTGTAACGCGCCGTGACCGGATCGCGCGGGGTGCCCACATGGCGGTGATGCACCAGCAAATGTTCGGACCGGAAATGCGAGTAGAGCACCATGGCCAACAGGAGATCGCCCATCCAACGCTCCACCTTGTTTTTCTGGTGCATCAATTCGTGGCTGTAAACGATCCCCACGGCCCCGGTGATCACACCAATGCCGAAGAACAGGCCGAATTGCTCAAGCGCCGAAAGATGCTCGGCGCGGGTCACGTACCAGATCATGCCAAAAAGCAGCAAGAACTGGATCGGCGCCCAGATTATCGTGATCAGTTTGTACCAGAAGAGGTGGGTTTCCCCGATCTCAGGATCGGCATTCTCCAGGTTGAGACCGAAAAATGCATCAAGGATGGAAAAAAGATACCAGGTTGCCAGCGGCAGCAACAGCACCGTCCATCCACCAAAGCCCGCACCGATCAGCGCCAGTGGGATGAGCAGCAGCGTCATCCAGAAGGGCAGAGCATTTTGAACTTTGGCGACCTGGGTGGCGGTAAGCATCATCTTGTCCGTTCTGATGTCTGTGATTGGCTTTGTTTTGCCAATTCCGGGGCGGCCAGGTCAAAAACTTTTCGCATGACGGTGGGTAACTTCGAGGGTTGGAAAGTGGCCGCATCGAGAAATTGGCCAGTTGCGGGAAGATTATCGCTGTGCGCGATGGCGATTTTAAGGCGCAGGTGGAAATGCGTGAAGGTATGGCGGGCCTCTTCGGACAGAATCTTCCAGTCGGCCTCCATCGGGGGCGCGGGTGTGGGTGCGTCGGACCAATCCGATCCGGGCCAACCCAGCATCCCGCCCAGCAATCCCTTGTCGGGGCGGCGTTCAAGCAGCCATGCCCCATCCGGGCGGCGCACGACATAAGCGATGCCCAGCCGTGTCGGTTTGGGTTTCCTTGGTGTCTTACGGGGCAGATCAGCGGCAATCCCTTCCGCGCGCGCTTCGCACGGGTCGCGCCATGGACAAATGCCGCAGGTCGGATTTTTTGGTGTGCAGATCGTCGCGCCAAGGTCCATCACCGCCTGCGCATAATCGCCGGGGCGTTGCGCAGGGGTCAGCACGGCAGCAGCCTTTGTCAGTTCGGGTTTGGCCGCGGGCAAGGGCGTTGTAATCGCATGCAGGCGGGCCATCACCCGTTCCACATTGCCATCCACCACCGTTTCGGGTCGGTCAAACGCAATCGCCGAAATCGCCGAGGCCGTATAAGGCCCGATGCCGGGTAGGGATAACAGCGCGTCATATGTGCCCGGAAAGACGCCACCATGATCATCGGTCACCGCGCGGGCACATTTCAGAAGGTTGCGGGCGCGGGCGTAATAGCCAAGGCCAGCCCATTCGCCCATCACAGCGTCATCCGAAGCTGCGGCAAGGTCACTCACGGTTGGCCACAGGGCCGTGAATCGCTCAAAATACGAGGTGACGGCGGCGACGGTGGTTTGTTGCAACATCACTTCGCTGAGCCAGACACGATATGGATCGGGAATCACCCCGCGTGCGCGGTCCTGCGGGCTGATCCGCCACGGCATGGTGCGGGCATGATGGTCATACCATTCCAGCAGGTCCGAGGCTTTTGCCAGATCACGCATTCGTTAGGCTCCGTGTGACGAAAAGGGGGCTGGCATGCCCCGGCACATGCCTTAGATTAGAGCAGAAGTACAGGAGGTCACCTATGGTTCCGCCGCGTCCCGGCTCAAAGGGGTTCAAGCGCACGTCCAATCTGTTGAAAGATCGCATCCGGCGTGCGTCGGAAACGCGGGGCTTTGCGGTGTCGCGGCTGTTGATCCACTGGGAAGAGGTGGTCGGCCAGGACATTGCCGCCATCGCCCGGCCTGTCGATGTCAGCTATGGGCGCGGGGGTATGGGCGCCACGTTAAGCGTGCTGACCACGGGCGCGCAGGCCCCGATGCTGGAGATGCAAAAGGAAAAGCTGCGCGAGAAGGTGAACGCGGTCTACGGCTATAACGCTATTTCGCGCATTCGCCTGACCCAGACGGCCCCGGTGGGCTTTGCCGAGGGTCAGGCCAGCTTTGAACATAGGCCAAAACCGGAAGCCCCGGCGGCCCCCGATCCAGTCACCCAAAAGGCGGCCCATGATCTGGCCGCCCCTGTCGATGACACCGACCTGCGAGCGGCGCTTGAAGCTTTGGGTCAGAACGTATTAAGCAAGGCAAAACGCTGAGTTGAAAGGGAAGATGATGAACCGACTGATCCTTGTGGGGGCCGTGGGCCTTGCCATCGCCGCCGGGGCGATCTTCATGCAGACACGGTCGGCCCCGTCCAACATCGCCGAGCTTCCCGCAGGAGCGGCCAACGCTCAGGAAGCCTCTGACATTGACACCTCGTCCGTGGTTGAAATGACTATGGGCCCCGAGGACGCCAAGGTCACTGTGATCGAATATGCGTCGTTCACCTGTCCACATTGCGCGCGGTTCCACACCGATCAGTTCAAACAGCTGAAGGCGGATTACATCGACACCAATCAGGTGCATTTCATTTATCGCGACGTGTTTTTTGATCGCTTTGGCCTTTGGGCGTCGATGGTGGCGCGGTGTGGCGGGGAAGAGCGCTTCTTTGGCTTAACCGACATGATCTATGCGCAGCAAAGCGATTGGATCGGCTCGGGTCAGGACCCTGTGCAGATTGCTAACAACCTGCGCAATATCGGCAAAGTGGCCGGTCTGGACGATGCCCAGCTTGAGGCGTGTCTGAACGATTCCGAAAAGGCCGAGGCGCTGGTGGCCTGGTTCCAGGTCAATGCCGAGGCGGATGACGTCAGCGCGACCCCGACGGTGATCATCAACGGGCAGAGACCCAAGAACAATTCCTATTCCGAACTGAAGGCCCTGATCGACGAAAAGCTGGCCGAGTAATGACCACCCCTCTGGCGGGTCTGAAAGTCGTCGAACTGGCGCGGATTCTGGCGGGCCCCTGGGCCGGTCAGACCCTGTCTGATCTGGGTGCCGACGTGATCAAGGTCGAAAGCCCTGCAGGGGATGATACCCGCAATTGGGGTCCGCCCTTTATCGAGCGCGCCGGCGAGAAAACGGCGGCCTATTTCCACGGCTGTAATCGCGGGAAATCCAGCATCGCGATAGATTTCCGCACCGAGGATGGTCAGGAACAGGTGCGCGAACTGATCCGCGACGCCGATATCGTGATCGAGAATTTCAAGGTTGGCGGCCTCGCCAAATACGGGTTGGATTACGATAGTCTGGCGGCGATCAACCCCGGCCTGATCTATTGCTCGATCACCGGTTTCGGTCAGGATGGCCCTTATGCCCATCGCGCCGGGTATGATTACATTATCCAGGGCATGTCCGGCCTGATGTCGATCACCGGCGAGGTCGATCGCCAGCCGCTGAAAGTGGGCGTGGCGATCACCGATGTGTTCACCGGGGTTTATGCCGCCACCGCCATTCTGGCCGCGCTGCATCAACGCCAAGTCACCGGCAAGGGGCAACAGATTGACATGGCGCTGATGGACGTGGCCGTGTCCGTAACCGCCAATCAGGCGATGAATTATCTTTCAACCGGGCAGGCGCCGGGGCGGTTGGGCAATTTTCATCCCAATCTCAGCCCCTATCAGGTGTTTGACTGCGCCGATGGCTTCATCATTATCGCCACCGGGAATGACCCGCAGTATCAACGGCTCTGCGCCCTCCTGGGCTGCGCCGAGCTAGCCGAGGATACGCGTTTCCTGACCAATGCCGACCGGGTGTCGCGCCGCGATGAACTGTCCGATTTGTTGACGGCCTATACAAAGACCTTCACCAAATCCGACCTGCTTCAGGCTTGTGAGGATAAGGGCGTGCCCGCCGGTCCGATCAACGATCTGCAAGAGGTGTTTGATGACCCGCAAGTGCAGGCGCGGGGCATGCAGATCAATCCGGATGGCGTGCCCGGTGTCCGCTCGCCCTTCCGATTTTCGGATGCCGATCTTGCGCTGAACCGCCCGTCGCCCAAGCTGGACGAAGACGGTTAACCGGCGGCTTGCTGATCAAAGAACGAGGTTGAGGACGGCTTTTCCGGGATTTCCATCTCGTAAGAGGAACACCGCACGCGGCCAGTATGTTCGCCCCGGACCAGCTCATGCGTGTGTTTGCTGGGCAGGTGATTGGGGCTGAGTTCGATGGCGTCCTCGGCATAATAGGTCGCGATGTAAAGTGTGCGGGGTTGATCCGACAGGTTCGGGGCCGAGCCGTGCAACAGGCTGGAATGCATCAGGCACACCGCGCCCGCAGGCCCGGTGCATTTGACGATATTGTCCTTGTGCTCTTCATAAACATCATCGGCAACCGCTCCGGTAAACTGCCCGTCATGCCACAGCGAATAAAGCGGGCCTTTATGGGTGCCGGGCACCACTTCCAGCGGGCCGTTTTCCTCGGTTACTTGGTCCACGAACAACAAGGCGGTGATCAGATCATCGTTGGTCATCGGTTGGAACGGGAAGTCCTGATGGAATTTGACCTTCGTGGCCGCGCCCGGCTGTTTTGAATTCACCTTGCCGTGGTGGAATTTGAGGTTTGGACCCAGCAAATCGGCCACGATATCGACCGTACGTGCGCTCCGCATGACGCCAAGATAGACATCCGACACTTCCTCGGGCGATTGCACGCGGCGCAGGGCGGGGGCTGTGGCCGTGTGGCCCGGCTCCAGGCTGAACCGCGCGCGGCCATCCATGGTCTCGCCGTAATCATCGTGGTGAGTCCGGCTGTCTTCGACCCAGCCTTCAAACACGTGCCGTAGATCTGAAAGCTGATCAGGGCTGACTGCGTCTTCGACCAACAGATAGCCATCGCGCCAGAAAGTGTCGATTTGCGCTTGGGTCAATTCGGGCATGGCAGTAGCCTTTTTGCAGCTTCAGATGCCTTCAGTGTCGGGGAGAAGTTAAGCCTGCGTCTCGCCTGATTGCGACACTTCCAAAAGTGGCTCCACTGCTTTGTCCAGCAGGCCAATATCGTCGATTTCCAACCGCACCGGAAGCGTGATCACCTTTGATCGGAACTCGGGCGGCAGACGCACGGCATCTTTTTCGGTGGTCACCATTTGTGCGCCAAGAAGTGCGGCCTCCCCCTCAAGCCGCCCCATCAGAGCGGGCGTCAGCGGTTGGTGATCCTCCAGCGCTTCGGACCTTGCCAAAGTTGCACCCAAACTCCGTAATGTGGCAAAGAATTTCTCGGGATGACCGATTCCGGCGAAGGCCAGAAAGGGTGTATCGGTCCAGTCCATGCCGGTTTCCAAAGGGGCCAGATGCCCGCGTAAATGCGGTGGGGAAATCGCGTTGCGCCAAGTGGAGACAAACCGATCCTGCGCGCCTTCGGGGCCGATCGACAGAACCAGATCGGCACGCGCCATTCCGGCGCTGACCGGCTCACGTAGCGGGCCGGCCGGCAGGCACAGCCCGTTGCCAAACCCATGCGTGGCATCCACGACGATCAGCGACAGATCCTTGACCAGATCAGGGTTCTGCAGCCCGTCATCCATCACGATCACATCCGCCCCGGCCTCCGCAGCAGCTTTCGCGGCCAAGGCCCGTTCGCGGGCGATCCAGACACGGGTGAAGGCGGCGATTAACATGGGCTCGTCACCGACATCTGCCGCGCTGTGTTGTTTTGGGTCCACCTCGACCGGGCCAGTCAGGCGGCCGCCATGTCCGCGTGAAATTACGAATGGGCGCACACCCTTGCCTTGCAGGTGTTGCACCAGTGCGATCACCGTGGGCGTCTTGCCCGTGCCACCGGCGTTCAGGTTGCCCACGCAGATCACCGGCACATTCATGCGCTGTGGCACCCCATTTGCCAAACGGCGTGCCGTGGCGCGACCATAGAGCCAGCCAAGAGGAGAGAGCATCCGCGCCATAAGGCCGGGCCGCTTGGGCGGACGGTTCCAGAACCGGGGCGCGCGCATCAGCCTGCCCCCACGATATCAAGCGTGTCCTGCACCAGATCCAGCACACTGTCTGTCACTTCGGCCCCTTGCGAGGCCACATCCCAGGCGGCGTGGGCCATCGCCGCCGCCTGATCAGGGGCAATCAGGGCCTGTACCGCGGCTGCCATCGTATCGGCATCGCGCACGATCCGGGCGGCGCGGGCCTCGGCATAGCGCGAGTAATCCGTCAGGTAACTGCGCACATTGGGACCATAGAGAATGGCCGAGCCGTGCACCGCAGGCTCATTCGGATCATGACCGTGCATCCCGGCGAACAAAGACCCGCCCAGAAATGTCACCGGCGCGACGCGGTACCACAGGCCGAGGTCTTCGGCCGTGTCCCCGAGGATCACCTGGGTGGTCTCTTCAGGCCAGTCACTATCGGCCCAGATGGCCGTGCGCAGCCCGTAGTCTTCCAGACGCTCTTTGAATTTTGGTGCGTCCTCGGGCTCTTCGGGGGTCAGCATCAGGACCAGCCGGTGGGACAAGCGACTGACTTGACGACGCGCCTCCAGAACAGTTTCAAGCTCGTTCAGATGCAGCCGCGCCGCCAACCAGACAGGGCGGCCCCGCAGGGTCTGGGCCAGCTCTTCGCGTTCGGTTTCGTTGAAAGGCAGCGGGATTGCTTCTGCCCTGAGCGCCCCGGTAATCGAGATATCCTCGTCCGGGACGCCGATCCGCCGCAACGCGCGCGCGGCCTCTTCCGAGCGGGCCTGGATTTGCGCAAAGGATTTCAGCAATGAGCGCGGCAGGTCGGGAAACCAGCGCCAGCCGGGGCGGTCCAGCTGCACCTCGTCCGCATCAATCAGGTAAAGCGGGATATCCCGCTGATCCGCACAGTTCAGCAAGGCAGGCCGCAGATCGCCGCCTGTCCACAGGCAGATATCAGGACGCCAATGATCCAGAAATGTCTCGACCGAGGCCACGGTATCTTCCGGCAACGGCGTCCAGATCACGGTGAGCACGTTGCGCGCCGGTTGTGCGACATCTTCGGCGGCTGTCAGAATAAGGGTCAGGCCGGGGCGCAGATGCCAGAGTCGTTCGGCGATTTGGCACAGCGCCTCGGCTCGGGTGGCATCGGCTGCATGGGCCCAGACCAACTCCCCCTCCGGGCGCTCAAGGTCCGGCGGCGCCTGTGGCACAGAGGCCCGCCGCGCATAGGCCATATAGGCTGCCAGGCTGAGCGAGCGGGACATGGGGCATCCTTCCGGCGTTTGAACTGTCGTGCAGGGTATCCCTTTGCCACGCAGGGTCAAGCGGCACGACCGGGCCGGGTGTGGGGTCGGGGGTTGACGGTTTCAGCCAGAGCGGGCAACCACGACAGGTCGATACTCCACGTGAAGGCCCCGACCATGACCAAGCCCTTTCTGATTCTGCAATTGCGCCCCGAAACCGAGGCGTCGGATAGCGAATTCGAGGCCATTCTGCGCAAAGGCGGGTTGACCCGGGGGGATGTGCACCGCATCCGGCTGGATCAGCAGGAGTTGCCCGCGGACCTCGGTCTGGACAAGTATGCCGGTGTGATTGTTGGCGGTGGTCCGGGTTGTGTCAGCGACGCGCCCGAGGACAAGACGCCGGTTGAGGCGCAGATTGAAGCCGCGGTACTGTCCCTGATGCCCGAGATCACAGCCCGGGACTTTCCGTTCATGGGCTGCTGCTACGGGATCGGAATCCTGGGCAAGCACCTGGACAGCGATGTCAGCAAACGCGCGTATTCCGAACCAGTGGGCACGTCTGACTGCAAAGTGGTGGGGTCTGATCCATTGCTTGATGGCGTTCCGGAGGCGTTCACTGCCTTTGTCGGCCATAAAGAGGCATTACAGGAGTTGCCCGAGGGCTGCACGCATCTGGTGTCATCCCCGACCTGCCCGTATCAGATGATCCGCCACGGGCAAAACGTGTATGCCACACAGTTCCACCCCGAGGCCGACGGCGATGGTTTTGAGACCCGCATCAACATCTACAAGCACCGCGGTTACTTCCCGCCCGAAGCGGCAGAAGAACTGATCGCCATGTGCCGGGCAGCAGATGTGCACGCCCCCGAGGTTATCCTGCGCAATTTCGTGGCGCGCTACGGGTGAAGGTGGCTTTTTACTTGCCGCATCGCCCGCCGGCAAAGCATCTTTCGACCTGTTCCATCATGTTATCGGTCGGGTTTTGAAACGCCATGCTGCCACAAGGATCGGCCTCCATCACATACCCATCGCCTTCGCGCTTGAGAAAGGTCAGGTATGTTTCGCCCGATCCGGCACCGCCGCACCATGGGCCAAAGCACAGCACGTCCAGCGTAATGTTGCGATCAAATGCTATGTTGAACCCTGATTTGGTTAGGGCCTTGCCTGTCAGCCGGGCGGGAACACGGGTGCTGGCCGGGCTGTCGTTGGCGTAGCCCTTGGGCAGCTTGGCGTCTTTGAACGTCAATTCGCCGGTGACGACGATGTAGTGGTCCTCGGACTCGGCGGCCATATTATAGGCAGATGTCACGTCCGGCGGCAGACAAGACAGCGACAGGGCCGGGGTGGCCAAGGCGATGGCCGCGGTGGAAAGGATCGTTTTGCGGATCACAGATATGCTCCAAACTCGTCCAGAACAGAGGTATAGACGTCCTTTTTGAACGGTACGATATTGGCCACCAGCTGGTCGGTTGGCAACCAGCGCCACTCAGAAAACTCGGGATGTTTGGTGGCGATATTCACATCCTTGTCCTCGCCGTGAAAGCGCAACAGAAACCATTTTTGCTTTTGCCCCCTGAAGCGGCCCTTCCAGATGCGTGGCACAAGGTCGTGCGGCAGATCATAGGGCAGCCAGTCTTTGGTTTCCGCCTCGATTGAGACCAGATCGCTGGGCACGCCGGTTTCCTCCCATAGCTCGCGCAGAGCAGCGTCGGCAGGGGCTTCGCCCGGGTCCACACCACCCTGAGGCATTTGCCATGCAGCAATCTGATTATCGATGCGCTGGCCGACAAAGACATGGCCTTGCGCGTTGACCAACATGACCCCCACGCAGGGCCGGTAGGGAAGTTTTGCAATCTGGTCCGGGGTCATTGGCGGCTCCTGCACGTGTTAGGTGACATGTGGCTGTCACCCGGTGAAAGGTCAAGAACCCGAGCGGGAACAACTGCGCCGAGATCTTCGGACTTTCGGAACATAAATTCAGGAAATCCGAAGACTTAAGAAAATAGTCGCGACCACTGCGAAACTGTCTTAACCTGCGCCGAGAAACGGACAAGGTAACGCGATGGCCGCCCTCGGCCAGGATCGCGCAGCGCCCCAAGCGGCCATGCGCGATGTCATACCCAAAGTATGTCGGGGCATATTCGACACCCTTTGTCGGCAATGGAACACGCAACCCGGCTGCCCCCTCGTGTGCTGCGAGACGACGCCACACCTGTGTATGTAAGGAAAGACCCCCAACAATGGTGTCTGCAAATTCGATCGCTCTTCCGTCTGTGGCCGAGATCAAAGAGAGCACGCGCCTGCTGTTTCCGGGTATCATGGTGGCGGTGATCGTCGCCATCACGGCCAAGTTCCTGTCTGAACACTACGCCACACCCGCCATGTTGCTGGCCCTTTTGCTGGGTATCGCAGTCAGTTTTCTGGGGGAAGAGGGCAAAACCGTTGATGGAATCTCTTTTTCGGCACGCACCTTGTTGCGGCTTGGGGTGGCTCTGTTGGGCGTGCGGGTGTCGATGACCCTGATGCTTGGTCTGGGTTGGGATCTGATTGCGTTGGTTGTAGGCGGGGTTTTGGCCACGATTGCGTTTGGATTGGCCGTGGCGCGGCTGTTTGGCCACAAATGGCGCTTTGCGTTTCTGACCGCCGGGTCGGTGGCGATTTGCGGGGCTTCGGCAGCGATGGCGATTTCTGCGATCTTGCCGAAAGATGAACGCTCGGAAGAGCGGCTGATCTTTACCGTGCTGGGTGTGACGGTGCTCTCGACCATTGCGATGATTGCCTATCCGGTTCTGGTGCGCGTGCTGGACATGAACGACGTTGCAGGCGGCGTGTTTCTGGGCGGGACCATCCATGATGTGGCTCAGGTGGTCGGCGCAGGATTCTCGATTTCTGAACAGACCGGCGATACGGCCACACTGGTCAAACTGTTCCGCGTGGCCATGCTGGCCCCGATCGTGCTGGTCGCCGCATTGCTGATCCGCCGTTTTGCCGAGGCCGATGACAGCGGGAAACGCCCACCGATCCTGCCCAGCTTTGTGGTGGGTTTTCTGGTGCTGGCCGCGCTCAGCTCGTTCGGGATGATCCCGGCCGCCGTTTCCGAATTTCTCAGCCAGGCCTCGCGCTGGCTTTTGCTGATCGCGATTGCGGCGGTGGGCATGAAAACCAATCTTAAACAGGTCTTGTCGGTCGGAGGCGCTGCGATTGCCCTGATTGTCGTCGAGACACTTTTCATTGCCGGGGTGATCCTGGCAGGCATACACTATCTCACCTGAGACGACGCCCAGAAACAAGGACGCCAGATGACATTCCAGCAACCGAAAGTGAATACTTCGCCCAAGGTCTCGGACGAGGTGCGCAAGACCACCTGTTACATGTGCGCCTGTCGCTGTGGCATCAACGTGCATATGAAGGATGGCAAGGTCGCTTATATCGAAGGCAACCGCGATCATCCGGTGAACAAGGGTGTGTTGTGTGCCAAGGGCAGTGCCGGGATCATGCAGGTTAATGCACCGTCTAGGTTGCGTGCACCGCTGAAACGGGTTGGGCCGCGTGGCTCGGGCGAGTTTGAGGAAATCAGCTGGGACGAGGCGCTGGACATTGCGACTGGCTGGCTGGAGCCATTGCGTCAGGACCCCGAAAAGCTGGCGTTTTTCACCGGGCGCGATCAATCGCAAAGCTTCACCAGCTTCTGGGCGCAGAATTTTGGCACACCCAACTATGCGGCGCATGGCGGGTTCTGTTCCGTCAACATGGCGGCGGCGGGCATCTACACGATGGGCGGCGCCTTCTGGGAGTTTGGCCAGCCCGATTGGGATTACACCAAGCTGTTCATGCTGTTCGGGGTTGCCGAAGATCACGACAGCAACCCGATCAAGATGGGCATCGGCAAGATCAAGGCGCGCGGGGCCAAGGTGATTGGCGTCAACCCGATCCGCACCGGGTATAACGCGGTGGCCGATGATTGGGTCGGCATCACCCCGGGCACCGATGGGCTGTTCATCCTGTCGCTGGTGCATGAGTTGATGAAAGCGGGCAAGATCGACCTGGATTACCTGGCCCGCTACACCAATGCGCCGGTGATCGTGAACCGCGATTCAAAGTCCGACGAGTACGGCATGCTGATGCGTGATGAGAACGGCAAGGCGCTGGTCATGGATCGCGTCACCGGCAAGCTGGCCCCGTTTGATCAGCCCGGTGTCAAACCCGATCTGAACGGGGCCTACCGCCATGCCGGGATCACTCATCGTCCTGTGATGCACCTGATGGCCTCGCGCTATCTGGACAAGCAATACGCGCCCGAGGCCGTGGCCGGGAAATGCGGGATCAAAGCCGAGAAGATCAAGGCCATCGCCGCCGAGATCGCCCGCGTCGCCTTTGAAGAAGAGATCGTGCTGGACCGCGAATGGACCGACTTCCGCGGTGAGACCCACAAGACCATGAAAGGCCGCCCTGTCAGCTTCCATTCCATGCGCGGTGTGTCGGCCCATTCCAACGGTTTCCAGACCTGTCGCGCGCTGCATGTGCTGCAAATCCTGCTGGGATCGGTCGAGGTCCCCGGTGGCTTCCGCTTCAAACCGCCCTATCCGAAACCAGCCAGCATCCACCCCACGCCGCATTGCAAGGTCACGCCGGGCAAGCCGCTGGATGGCCCGCATCTGGGCTTTGTGCGCGGCCCCGAGGATCTGGCGCTGAAGGATGACGGTACGCCAGCGCGGATCGACAAGGCGTTTACCTGGGAAAACCCGATGTCAGCGCATGGCCTGATGCATATGGTGATCTCAAACGCCCATGCGGGGGACCCGTACAAGATCGACACGTTGTTCATGTATATGGCCAACATGTCGTGGAACTCGTCGATGAACACATCCGGTGTGATCGACATGCTGACCGACAAGGATGAAGACGGGAATTACGTCATTCCTCGCATCATCTATTCAGATGCCTATAGCAGCGAAATGGTGGCCTATGCCGACCTGATCCTGCCCGACACGACTTACCTTGAACGTCACGATTGCATTAGCCTGCTCGACCGTCCGATCTGCGAGGCGGACGGTGCCGCCGACGCGATCCGCTGGCCGGTGATCGAACCGGATCGCGATGTGCGCGGGTTCCAGACGGCGCTGATACAACTGGCCAACAAGATGAAGCTGCCCGGGTTCACCAACGAGGATGGCAGCGCCAAATATACCGACTACGCCGATTACATCGTCAACCACGAACGCAAGCCGGGCATCGGCCCGCTGGCCGGGTGGCGGATGGGCAAATCGGGGCTGACCCACGGTCGGGGCGCCCCAAATGGCTCGCAGCTGAAAAGCTATATCGCGAATGGTGGGTTCTTTGTGAAGCACATCCCCGATAACCAAGCCTATATGAAGCCGTGGAACATGGGCTATCAGGATTGGGCGGTCGAGATCGGGCTTTATGACACGCCGCAGCCTTACATCTTTGATCTTTATGTCGAGACGATGCGCAAGTTCCAGCGCGCCGCCGAGGGCCATGGCGATCGCCAGCCCCCGGATCATCTGCGCGAGCGGATCAAGAAAACGCTCGACCCGCTGCCGATGTGGTATCCGCCCTTTGAAGACGACGTTGTCGATCCCGACGAGTATCCGGTGCACGCGCTGACCCAACGCCCCATGGCGATGTATCACAGCTGGGGAACACAAAATGCGTGGCTGCGTCAGATCCACGGGCATAACCCGCTATATATGCCGACCAAACTGATGACCGCGCATGGTCTGGAAGATGGCGACTGGGCCAGGGTGACCTCGGTGCATGGCGAGATCACCGTGCCGGTGGCTCATATGGCCGCCTTGAACGAAAACACAGTCTGGACTTGGAATGCGATCGGAAAACGCAAAGGCGCGTGGGCGCTGGAGGAGGACGCGCCCGAGGCCACGAAAGGCTTCCTGCTCAACCACCTGATCCACGAATTGATGCCGGAAAAGGGCGATGGGCTGCGCTGGGCCAATTCCGATCCGATCACCGGGCAGGCCGCGTGGTTCGACCTGCGCGTGAAGATCGAAAAGGCCGAGGCCCCCGCCGAAAGCCAACCGGCCTTGCCGCCGATCAAGTCGCCTGTGGGCACCGGCCCCGAGGAATTGACATGGAAGGTGGGGAAATGAGTCCGATGCAACGCACCCTTCTTGCGATTTTCGCTTTTGTTGCCCTGACCCTGGGATCATTCATCTGGTTTATCGCCACGTGGGATGCCAGCAAGGAAGAACCGGTGGCTGAGGCCACCCAAACAGAATTTGAGGAGCGCCGCACATGACGACGTTGCCCGAAAGCACTCAGAAGAAACTGGGTCTGGTCATTGATCTGGACACATGCGTGGGCTGTCATGCCTGCGTAGTGTCCTGCAAAGGCTGGAACACTGAAAACTATGGTGCGCCCCTGTCTGATCAGGACCCCTATGGAGGCGATCCGACGGGGACCTTCCTGAACCGCGTGCATTCTTACGAAGTGCAGCCCGAAGAGGGCGCGGCCCAACTGATCCACTTCCCCAAATCCTGCTTGCATTGCGAGGATGCGCCCTGTGTCACCGTTTGCCCCACCGGGGCCAGCTATAAGCGGGTTGAGGATGGCATCGTTCTGGTGAACGAAACGGATTGCATCGGCTGTGGCCTCTGCGCCTGGGCCTGTCCTTATGGCGCGCGCGAGATGGATCAGGCCGAAGGGGTGATGAAGAAATGCACCCTTTGTGTTGACCGAATTTACAACGACAACCTGCCCGAGGTCGATCGCGTGCCTGCTTGCGTGCGCACCTGCCCGGCCGGCGCGCGGCACTTTGGGGATCTGGGCGATCCTGACAGCGAGGTCAGCCAGTTGGTGGCCGAACGTGGTGGGATGGATCTGATGCCCGAACAAGGCACCAAACCCGTCAACCAATACCTGCCCCCCCGCCCCAAGGACCAGATGGACCAGATCGACGTGCTGGCCCCCTATCTGAAGCCCGTTGCGGAAGAACCCAAGGGCTTCCTTGGCTGGCTTGATAAAGCTCTGGAGAAAATCTGATGCATCCAGCTCCTTCAGTTATAATTTTCACCACGCTTTCGGGTTTAGGATTTGGCTTGCTGTTTTGGTTAGGCCTCGGCTTGCCGGATGTCACCGGTTGGACCGCTTTCGTGTTTTTCGTGATCGCTTACGGCTTGGCGGTTGGTGGATTGGCCGCTTCGACGTTCCATCTGGGCCACCCGGAGCGTGCGTTGAAAGCCTTCACGCAATGGCGCTCGTCCTGGCTTAGCCGCGAAGGTTGGGCCTCGGTCTCGGCCTTGCTGGTGATGGGCCTCTTTGCGCTGGGCACCGTGTTCATGTCGACCTCGTGGATGCTTCTGGGCTGGCTTGGTGCGATCTTGTCGCTGGCCACCGTTTTCGCCACTGCGATGATTTATGCGCAGCTGAAAACCGTGCCGCGCTGGCATACGCCGCTGACCGCCGCGCTGTTGTTGGCCATCTCGCTCTCGGGGGGTGCGCTGCTGGCCGGACAGATCAGCATCGCGTTGATTTTGCTGCCGGTGGCGGCGGTGGTGCAGGTGCTGTGGTGGATGCAAGGTGACGGCGCATTTGCGGGTAGCGGCACAAACATGGCGACCGCCACGGGACTGGGCAGTATCGGGTCCGTGCGCGCGTTTGAACCGCCCCATACCGGGGGCAACTACCTGCTGCGCGAATTCGTGCATGTGGTCGGGCGCAAACATGCGCTGAAGCTGCGGGTGATCGCCCTTGTGCTGGGGTATGTCCTGCCGGTGATCCTGCTGTTGCTGCCATTCGGTCACTTCCTGGCGGCGATTGCAGTGCTTAGCCATCTGCTGGGCGTGGCGGCGTCCCGCTGGTTGTTCTTTGCCGAGGCCGAGCATGTGGTTGGGCTGTACTACGGCAAGCGGTGAACGGTTGCCGACTATCGCCTAAGCCTCAGGTCAACTCGGTCAGATAACCGTTCTTACCCCCACCCATCGGTCCATTCGTCGATTGTGGGATTGATCCGGTTTTCCCGGAACCGTTTCCAGCGCACATAGACGCCCCAGAACAGGGCGGCGAGGAAGGTCAGGATCACGATGTTCAGCCACGGAATAATCCGCGCATCCGGCCCGCTGACCGGCCGGACACTGATCGCATTGGGATAGATCGACAGGAATTCGTTGCGCCAGCCGTAATGCTTGATCGCCACCCATTTGGGGGTCTCGGCAACTGATTTCAGATCCGAGGCTTCGGCCTGCAGATTGGCAGTGTCAAACTTGAAATAAGGCGGCCAGCCCCAGCCGGTATCCTCGTTCCGGTAGACCATCACGCGGTTATTGCTGGCTTGTTTGGTCTGGATGAAGAACACATCTCGATTGACCGTGCCTTCAACTTCGCCGGTGCCCTGATTGGACCAGAAGATCGAGTTTTCGCCGAAATCAACACGCTTCTCATACGTGTCGGTCACCCGCACGATATCATGTTGTGGCAGGGTATAGTGCAGAAACGCCAGCACCAGCACCCAGAAGGTGCACCAGAATGCCCATTTCACATAGCCCATCGCAGTTCCCTACTCATTGCCTCACACCAATCGTGATTTGACCGAACCGATGCCCGGGTGATGTTATCAGGTGTTGACCCCAATAACACAACCAACAGGGAGAAAGATAATGTGCGATATCTGCGTGATGAAGGCCGTGAAGAAAAAGATGTTGTCGCGGCGCGATTTTTTCACCACCAGCGCGGTGGCTGGGGCTGCGGCTGCACTCGGCTCGGTGACCGCCCCGCCCGCCATGGCTGCAGGACACGGCGCGGTCGAGGATCTGACACACACCTATGATGCCGACTTCCCGACCTATTTCGGGGCTCCGGGCATTGAAATGAAGCAGGAGTTCAAATTCGCCGACAATGGGTTCAACCTGTTTTCGATGACCTTGAACGAGCATACAGGCACCCATATCGACGCCCCGCTGCATTTCTCGGCCGACGGCGCTTCTGTGGATGAGATCCCCGTGGGCACCCTGGTGGCCCCGCTTTGCGTGATCGACATCGCGGCCAAGGCCGAAGCGGATGCCGATGCTCAGGTGACGCCCGAGGACATCAAGGCCTGGATCGCCGCAAATGGCGATATCCCGGACAATGCCTGCGTTGCCATGCATTCCGGCTGGGGCGGCAAAACCGGAGGTGACGGGTTTCGCAATGCCGATGGCGAGGGCGTGATGCATTTTCCCGGCTTCCATGTGGAGACCGCCAAGATGCTGATCGAGGAAACTGGCGCACAGTCGATTGCTACGGATTCCCTGTCTCTGGATCATGGCCCATCGGCGGATTTCGCCACACATTACGCGTGGCTGCCCACTGGCCGCTTCGGTATCGAGAATATTGCCAATCTGGATAAACTTCCCGCTGCCGGGGCCACAATTGTGATCGGTGCGCCCAAACACCGCGGCGGCTCGGGCGGGCCCGCGCGCGTATTTGCGATGGTTTAAGGGTCGGAGCTGAGGATCTCGCCGATCTTCAGCGCCCGCATCGGATTGCCATCGACCTTCAGCTTGCGGGTCATGAACGCCATGGCCGGGTCCTGATCGCCGCTAACGATGTTCTTGAAGACATCTGATTTGGCGGTCAGCGTGATCTCGGCCTCTTTGTCGCTTTCAATCGCGCCGGTTTCATCCACGAACAGCGTGCCAAGGTCCGGCATTGCAAGGCGGACGGTCCCCCGAATGCGCCCCTTGGCGCGGGCAGTCACGGCGGTAGCAAAATCGGCAAGGGTGGTCATGGCGCTCTCCGGTTGGGTCAGGTGACCTTCGGGTATTGGCTGGACTTTGCATAGAGTGACGTTGGATCACTTGGTTTTCTGGCTGGCCTGCTTTATGAATTGAACGCAGTTCACAAGAAGGACATCCCGTGGCCGGAAAGATCGAAGAGCGGCACAAGGCCCTGCGCAACAAGCTGGTCGATATCGCCGAAATCCGTGTGGCGGCCGGGGGCGTCGAGGCCGTCAAGGCACGCGATCTGGCCAAAGAGGCGGAATGCGCATTGGGCGCCATCTACAACGTGTTTGATGATCTCAACGATATCGTGTTGGCGGTGAACGGGCGCACGTTTCAACAGCTTGATGCGGCTTTACAGCATGGGTTGCAGGGGTACGAAGGTGCCAGCGCAACCCAGCGGCTGATCGCCATCGCGGCGGCCTATCTTGAGTTTGCAATGCATCACCCCAATCGGTGGCGCAGCCTGTTTGATGTTCCGTTCTCGGCTGATCTGCAGGTGCCGCGATGGTATTGGGACCAGCTGGATCAGCTCTTTGATCATATCTCGGGGCCGGTGGCCGAGTGTTTCCCTGAAATGTCGCAGACGGATCAGGCCCTGATGACCCGCGCGCTGTTTTCATCGGTGCATGGGATCGTCTCCTTAGGTATCGAAAATCGCGTCATGCCCATTCCGCAGGATCAGCTGATGCGGATGATAGAATTGGTCGTCTGTCAGGGCGCTGGAAACAAATAGTTTCTCAAAGTTGTTCAATAGAGTTATTGAACGGCGTTCATAGACATCCTACCTCCATTTGTGAACATTGTTCATAATGGAGGTGAATACATGCTGGGAACATTGAAAACGCTTGTGTCGGGGGCGAATGCCAGGGCCGAAGATCGGGTCAAGGATGCTTTTGCAATCGAATTGATTGACCAGAAAATCTGCGAAGCCGATGTACAGCTGAAGGCCGCAAAGGCGACGCTGGCCTCGCTTGTTCAGCGCAAGAGATCGGAAAATCGTTTGCTTGAGGCTTTGAACGCTAGGATCGAAACCATGTTGGTACGCGCCTCCGGAGCGATGGAGGCCAAGCGCGAGGACATGGCCCTGCAAGCCGCCGAGGCGATTGCTTCCATGGAGAACGAGGCCCGGTTGCGGCAGGACACGCTGGATCGTCTGGATGTGCAGGTCACGCGTCTGCGCGGGTCGGTCGAGGCCGCGTATCGCCGGTTAATTGATCTCAAACAGGGTGCCATCACCGCCCGTGCGATCCGCAGGGAACAACAGATGCAAGGCACGTTGCGCACCACCATTGCCAACACCTCGGCTGCTGATGAGGCCGAAGAGCTGATTGTCCGCGTCGTGGGCCGTGACGACCCGTTCGAGCAGGCACAGATTCTCTCGGGGATCGACGCCGAGTTGAATCACAGTTCGCTTGATGACCGTATGGCCGCCAGCGGCTTTGGCCCCGCGACCAAAGTGACAGCCCAGCAGGTGCTGGACCGCCTGAAGCAAGGCTGACCTATCCATTTCAACAGGAGATTTGAAAAATGATGAACCACGACAAACCGGATAACACCGTGATCATGCTCTTTAACCTGGTAGGGGTGGCCGCCGCCTACATCCTGCTGGCCATCTCGCTTTACAAATCCGTTGATGTGCCGCTGGCCACCAAGGGCTATTGGGGCATCGGTATCCTTCTGCTGACGCTCAGCCTGGTGAATTTCGTGAAGTACCGCTTTGACAATCAAGCCCGCATCGACCGGATCAACCGGATCGAAGAGGCCAAGAACGAAAAGCTGCTCGAAGACTACGTGGGCGATGCCTATGGCCCCGACAAGCGCGACGCTGCTTGAATAGAAAGGGTGGCCCTAAATAGGGCCACCCGTCATTGCCTAGCCAACCACGTTAAACTCAGGCCCATAGGGATAGCCGGTGATGTTCTCGTTGCCATCCTCGGTGATCACCAACACATCATGCTCGCGATAGCCCCCGGCACCGGGTTTGCCATCCGCGATGGTCAGCATTGGCTCCATCGAGATCACCATACCGGGTTCCAGCACGGTGTCGATATCCTCGCGCAGTTCCAGCCCCGCTTCGCGGCCATAGTAGTGGCTGAGGATTCCAAAGGAATGGCCATAGCCAAAGGTGCGGTATTGCAGCAGATCACGCTCGGCAAAGAAGTCATTGATCTTGTGCGTGACCTCGGCACAGCTGATCCCCGGCTTCAAAAGGCTCATCCCGTATTCATGGGCGGCTACGTTTGCCTCCCAGATTTTCAGCGAGGCGTCATCGACCTCGCCCACGAACATGGTGCGCTCCAGTGCGACGTAATAGGCCGAGATCATCGGGAAAGTGTTGAGGCTCAGGATATCACCGCGCTGCAGCTGACGAGCAGTCACGGGGTTATGCGCCCCATCGGTGTTGATGCCCGATTGGAACCAGACCCATGTGTCGCGGTATTCTGCATCGGGGAAGACGCGGGCGATTTCGGCCTCCATCGCATCGCGCCCGGCCATGGCTACGTCGATCTCGCGGGTGCCGATCCGGACCGCATCGCGGATGGCATAGCCGCCCACATCGGCAATCGCCGTGCATTTGCGGATCAGCGCGATCTCGGCGGCGGATTTGTGCATACGCTGGCGCATGGTTGCTCCGGCCAGATCGACGGTGCGTGACGGGCTGAGGAACGCATCCAGCTTGGCCTTTTGCATCAGGCTGAGGTGATCGCCCTCATAGCCGATCACCTTGCCGCTGCCTGAGACGGACAGAACCGCGCGCCAGTAATTGTCACGCTGCCAGTCGGTATAGGTGATGTTGTCCTGATGCGAGCGGCGCCAAGGTTGGCCCGCGTCGATACCCGCAGAAATCGTTACGCTTTCTGTGGCGGTGACAACCAGACCATAGGGTCGTCCGAAGGCGCAGTAGAGAAAGCCCGAGTAGTAGGCGATGTTGTGCATCGAGGTGAAGACAACGGCGTCCACCTCGGCCTCGGCCATGATCAGGCGCAGCCCGGCCAGACGCGCGTCATATTCAGACGCGTCGAACGGCAGGGGTGCCTTCTCGCCATTGTGGAACCGGTACATGTCCGGGCGTGCGGTGTCGGTGAATGTAGGATGTGCAGTCATAGTGACCCTCCTTCAAAAGAAAGGTCCCGGCGTTCAGGACTGTTTGGATTATGAGGCCTACGGGGCGACGCCATCGCCCCGGCCTGCACCTGTTCTTGCTGATCCTGTATAATCTGACAAGATGTTTTGCGACAAACCGAAGGACGTTTTTGAGCCATGACAGCACAGCCTGGCCCCTCCAACCTGATCACCGACGTCGCGGGCCTGCGGGTTGGCAATGCACAGGATGATACCATTAAAACCGGCGCGACAGTGCTGGTGGGCGATGCGCCTTTCACAGCCGGAGTGCACGTGATGGGCGGCGCGCCCGGCACCCGCGAGACTGACCTTTTGGCACCTGATCGGTTGGTGGAGCAGGTCGATGCGCTGGTCCTTTCAGGCGGCTCAGCCTTCGGGCTGGATGCGGCCTCGGGCGTGGCGGATGCGCTGCGTGGGCATGGGCGCGGGTTTGTTGTGGGGGATCAGGCTGTGCCGATCTGCCCCGGTGCGATCCTGTTCGATTTGCTGAATGGTGGTGACAAGGATTGGGCCGAGAACCCTTACAAACGTTTGGGGGTCGAGGCGGTCGAGATCGCCAGTGTTAACTTCGCTCTGGGCACAACGGGGGCAGGTACGGGAGCCACCACCGCCACTTTGAAAGGCGGCTTGGGCTCGGCCTCGGTGGTTTTGTCGTCTGGTCACACGGTTGGGGCTTTGGTGGCGGTCAACGCTCTGGGCTCTGCCACCGTGGCGGATGGCCCCGAGTTTTGGGCCGCGCCCTTTGAGATTGGGGACGAGTTCGGCGGCTTGGGCGCAGCGCGGCACTATCCGGATGCGCAGATGCCGCCAACCAAGCTGTCTCAGCACGCCAACACCACCATCGGGATCGTCGCGACAGATGCCACGTTAACTCAGGCGCAATGCACGCGCATGGCCACGGCGGCCCATGATGGGTTTGCCCGCGCGCTGGTGCCGTCGCACACGCCGATGGATGGCGATCTGATCTTTGCCGCCTCGACCGGCGCGAAGGCCATGGCTGATCCGGTTGCGGATACGCTGATGTTGGGTCATGCGGCTGCCACCTGTATGGCACGGGCAATTGCGCGGGCGGTCTATCTGGCCACGCCTGCCGAGGGCGATACATTGCCCTGTTGGTCTGAAGCGTTTCGCCACAGATCTGATGTACTCAGCTGAGGCGAAACGCTCACAATGCTCACATGTACCGGGCGTTTTGCGAAAATCCGTGAAGCAGATATTTCGCAAAACGCTTTAGCTTAGAAGCGTCTTGATCATCTGGCTGTCAGGATCGGCCAAACCGTCAATCACATCGAAATGATGTTTACCTGCGTCGATCACGTGGTCCGCGCCCCACGCCTCGGCCAGCCAGCGGGCCTGATCCAGAAATACCGGGCGCTCATCGGCCCCGACCCATACGGTGACCGGCACGTCCAGATGCTCCGTCATCAGGGCGGGGCTTTCGGCCACCGCATCGGCCTCGGTCAGCTTGAAATCAGCGTTCATCGCCGTATGGATCAAAGGCCGCAGATCCGACACCGGCGAGATTGGCATCACCCGTTGCAACCGCTTGGCCACAGCAAGGTCCAGCATCCCCGGTTCCAGCATCCGCGCCACCAAATGCCCCCCTGCGGAATGACCGCATAGGATCATTGGCCCCTCGACCATCTCGGCGGCCACGTTTACAGCGCCTGCGATCTGTCGGGTGATATCGGCGATCCGCACTTCCGGACAGAGGTCATAAGACGGCATCGCCACAGCCCAGCCCTGCGCGACCATGCCGTGCGCCAGATGAAACCAGTACGACCGGTCGAACTTCAGCCAATACCCGCCATGGACAAAGACCATCAGGCCTTTAACCGCTCCTTGGGGATAAAACAGATCAAACCGCGTTCGCGTACTGTCGCCATAGCGTAAATCCCCGCGGTGGCGTCCCTCTGCGCGCTGAACAAGGGCCCAGTCAGCCGCTGCCTGCAACCAACGCTCCGGATAATCCTCGGCGCCCGGAATATAAGGGCCGTTGGCGTAGGCGTCGTCATAATCCATCTGCGTACCCATTTTGTGGCTCTGGACAAGCCTAGCGCAAGATGCTTTGGCTTTGCGAGACCAAAGAGCCCCGAGATATTTCTGGAGATGCGCCATGCCCAAGACCGATCTGAAATCGCTTTTGAAAGACCCGACCCTGCTGGCCGAACAGGCCTATTCCGACGGTGAGTGGATTGATGGCGAGGGCGGCACCTATGCGGTGACCAACCCGGCCCGCGGTGATGTGATCGCCAATGTCGCGGACATGTCGCGTGCGCAGGTGGCCAAAACCATCGCCGCCGCCGAAGCGGCGCAAAAGGACTGGGCCAGCTGGACCGGTAAGGAACGTGCCGCCGTGTTGCGCAAATGGTTCGATCTGATGATGGAGAATCAGGATGATCTGGGCACGATCCTGACCGCCGAGCAGGGCAAGCCGCTGGCCGAAGCCAAAGGCGAGATTGCTTATGGCGCGAGCTTCATCGAGTTCTTTGCCGAAGAAGCCAAGCGCATTTATGGCGAAACCATCCCGGGCCATCAGCGCGACAAACGCATCACCGTGATCAAACAGGCCATCGGTGTGGCGGCCTCGATCACCCCGTGGAACTTCCCCAACGCAATGATCACCCGCAAGGCCGCCCCCGCGCTGGCCGCGGGCTGTGCCTTCGTGGGCCGTCCAGCCGCGGAGACGCCGTTGTCGGCGACCGTTATGGGGGTTCTGGCCGAGCGTGCCGGTATTCCGAAGGGGGTGTTCAACATCGTGACCTCGTCGCGCAGCTCGGACATCGGCAAGGAATTCTGCGAAAACCCCGCCGTGCGCAAACTGACCTTCACAGGCTCAACCGAAGTGGGTCGTATCCTGCTGCGTCAAGCGGCGGACAGCGTGATGAAATGCTCAATGGAGCTGGGAGGCAACGCGCCCTTCATCGTGTTTGACGATGCCGATCTGGATGCCGCTGTGGAAGGTGCCATCATGTGCAAATTCCGCAACAACGGCCAAACCTGCGTCTGTGCCAATCGGATCTATGTGCAGGCCGGTGTCTATGATGCCTTTGCCGCGAAACTGAAAGACGCCGTCAGCGCCATGAAAATCGGCGATGGCCTGGAAGAGGGCACGCAATTGGGCCCGCTGATCAATGCTGATGCGATCGACAAGGTGCAGGAACATGTGGCCGACGCTAAAACCAAGGGCGGCGAGGTTATTCTGGGCGGCGGAGAGCCGATGGAAGGCGCGGGTTACTTCCTGCCTCCGACCATCGTTACCGGCTGTACGCAGGACATGCAGGTCGCCAGTGATGAAACCTTCGGCCCCATGGCCCCGCTGTTCAAATTCGAGGACGAAGACGACGTGATCGCCATGGCCAATGACACGATCTTTGGTCTGGCCAGCTATTTCTACGCCAAGGACCTCTCCCGCGTCTACAAAGTGGCCGAGGCGCTGGAATATGGCATCGTCGGTGTGAACACCGGCATCATCTCGACCGAGGTGGCACCCTTTGGCGGGGTCAAGCAATCGGGCCTGGGACGCGAAGGCAGCCATCACGGGATCGAGGATTACCTTGAGATGAAATATATCTGCATGTCCGTCGGGTAGGGCTTCTGTGTCAAGGATTTTGCCTGCCTGATCCGCCAAGGATGAGACGTCTTTCAAAGAAGGCGTTGATATCTTTGGAAGTAGATCAAACCGTTATCCAAATCGCTTTCGATGAGCACGCCACAGCGCGTGCTCATTTTCTTTTGCATGCCGGTTAATCATCAAAAAGAATAACCGACTAAAAAACTCAGATTGACTTTTCCGACTAAATAACTCAAGAATTAGGAATGTAGCCAACCCGCCGATTCCGGGCCAGCCGATCCTGATCAAACCCTCAACCGGAGGAATATGATGCAAAGGCAAAGGACAACACCCGTGCAATCGGATGGCCGGACAGCGGAGCAGAATGACCGCGAGTCCGTTCTGGCTTCGGCGCTGCAATTTGGCCTGCCATCTTCCTTCACACTTGAATGGATGCTCGACCGTGTCGAGCAAAGCACCTGAGAGGAGACAATGGCGATGAAAATGACACCCACACCCAATCCGCATCAGGCCTCGCCGGCTCAAACACAAGAAGAGACAACACCGGCCTATTTCGCAGATGATCTGACCCGCGATGGCAAACTGGCTTTCATCTGTCATCAGGACCAGGTGTATACCTTGCGCATCACCCGCGCTGACAAACTGATCCTCACGAAATGAGCGCGCAACCCAATATGCGCGGTGGCACCCCTGTCGGGCTTTTGACCGAGCTGTCCCCGGTCGAGGCAGGGGCCGTGATCTATCTGCGGCTATGGAGTGAGGGGCCGGATCGTTATCCGGAAATCTGGAACGATTTTTCCTCCTGCCTTGGAGCACAATACGGTGAAAAAGCGCTAAAGTCCTTCGAGGACCTCTGCAACCTGTGTGCTGCCTATGGCCGTCGCCCGCTGATGCGCCATAGCGTCAATTGCAAATGCCTTGGGGCGGACGAAGCCTGTTTTGCGAACTTTATCGGAGCCGCCGCCGAGGGCGAACGTGAAGACGCCCTGATGATCGCCACGGTGATTGTGCGCGCTGACATGGCCCAGCCGCTTGTCAGCCTGGCGCAGGATTTCGGACTCGCGATGAAACGTATGTCATCCCATCTCACCCGGGCCGAAAACACGCCCCCTCCATCAACAGTTTATCACTAATCAAGGACGCCTAACGAATGAAAATCACAGCAATAGCCACCAGCCTGCTGGCCCTGTCCATCGGGACGGTCGCGACAGCAGATGAGACGATAAGCAAGGCAGCAGTGCTGGATACTTATGCGGATATCGCAGAGGCGAAATTTGCCGACAGCCTGACAACCGCGCAGGCACTTAAAGCCGCGGTTGATGCGCTGGTCGCTAATCCGTCCGCTGAGGCATTGCATGCCGCGCGCTCTGCGTGGCTAGCTGCGCGTGTTCCCTATCAACAATCCGAGGTCTACCGTTTTGGCAACGCCATCGTCGATGATTGGGAAGGCAAGGTGAACGCCTGGCCGCTGGATGAAGGCCTGATCGACTATGTTGACGCAGGCTATGGTGGTCCGTCGGACGAAAACGAGCTTGCGGTGTTGAACGTGGTGGCTAATGCGTCATTCACCCTGTCGGGCGAAACGGTGGATGCCGCAGAAATCACGCCTGCCTTGCTGGCTGAAACGCTGCATGAGGCGGACGGTGTCGAGGCGAACGTGGCCACCGGTTATCACGCCATCGAATTCCTGCTTTGGGGGCAGGATCTGAACGGGCACGGCCCGGGCGCTGGCGACCGTCCATGGACCGACTTCGCCAGTGGTGACGCCTGCACCAATGGCAATTGTGATCGTCGCGGCGAATACCTGACCGCCGCCACTGATTTGCTGGTTTCGGACCTTGAATGGATGGCCGCGCAATGGGGAGAAGGCGGTGACGCCCGCACCACCCTGATGGCGGACGAAGCGGCGGGCATCTCGGCGATGCTGACCGGGATGGGATCACTGTCCTATGGCGAGCAGGCGGGCGAACGGATGCGCCTTGGTCTGATGCTGAACGACCCCGAGGAGGAACATGATTGCTTCTCGGACAACACTCACAATAGCCATTACTATGATGGGCTGGGCGTGCAGAATGTCTATCTGGGCGAATATATCCGCGTAGATGGCAGCCTCGTCAGCGGACCGTCTCTGGCAGATCTGGTCGCGGCGAAGGATGCCGATCTGGACACCGAAATGCGCGCCAAACTGTCCAGCACAATGATGGCACTGGGCCGGATCAAAACCGCTGCCGAGGCCGGGTTCAGTTATGACCAGATGCTGGAACGCGGCAACGTCGCCGGTGAGGCGCTAATCATGGGCGGGGTCGACGGCCTGATTGACCAGACCCGCTCGATCGAACGCACGGTCGTTTTACTGGGGTTGGATTCAATTGCCTTTGAAGGCTCCGACAGCCTCGATAATCCGTCTGCCGTTTTTGAATAGTCACAGCATCAAATCCGGGCCTGATGGTCAGGTCCGGGGCCCGTTAACACCCGTCAGCCAGATTGCACTTTAGATCAGCCAGCCAAGATCAGACAAAAATGAGAATTAGAATGAATACCAAAGCAACAGCGTCAGCATTGGCGCTTCTTGTCGTGGCTGGCGGCGCAATGGCACAAGATGCAGGCAACGGGCCATTTTCGGCAGAGTTTGTGATCGAACTGCAAAATGACTGGACGTTTGATTCAACCGACCCGGCCGCAGAATTCAACAACACATTCGCTACAATCGAGGGGGCCTTGTCGTTCTCGTTCACGCAGAACACATCGGTCAACGCAACGCTGGTTTTCGAGCAGATCACCGGACCCACGGATGACAGCTTCCTTGAAGATCACGGGCTCTATGCCGAAGAGTTGTACTTCGCCCATGACTTTGGCGGTGCACAGGTGGTGTTGGGTAAGTTCAACCCGGCCTTCGGCGTCGCATGGGACGCAGCGCCGGGCATCTATGGCGTCGATTTCGCCGAAGACTACGAGATCACCGAAAAGCTGGGTGGTGCGATCATCGTGCCCTTTGAGGCTGCAGGTGGATCGCATGAAGTGTCCTTTGCTGCATTCCAGGCCGACCGGACAATCCTGAGCGACTCGTTGGGTGAGGAACGTGGCCTGACAAGCCTTCCAATGGGCGGCGTCTCCAATACCGACGGTGTCGAATCATTCGCCCTGTCGTTATCCGGTGAGTTCGGCGCAACCGGCTACAATTTGGGCATTCAGCATCAGGGCCGTGGCGCTGGCGATGCAGCAGATCAAACCGGGGCCGTCTTCGGCATAACCCATGCTGTCGAGGCTGGGTCCTTCCCATTCGAGCTGTTGGCCGAGGTGGCATGGTTCGACGAATTTGATGGCACCACCAACTCGGCCACTTACGGAACGGTCGGTATTTCAGCCCCTATCGGGCCGGTCACCGTGTCCGGAGTCTATTCCGTACGTGATGTCCAAACCATGCCGACCGACCGACTGGCCACAATCAGCGCTGAGATGGAGCTTTTCGGCGGGCTGACCGGTGCCCTTGGCTACCGGTTTGGCCGGGAAGGCGGGGTTAAAAGCCAGACCATCGGCACCCTGCTGGTCTATGAATTCTAAGGAGCATCAAGATGATCATCTGCCACTGTCAGAATATAGCAGATAACGATATCCACGCCGCGATCGACTGGATGAGGGCCGCCGACAGTGAGGCCCTGATCACCCCTGGAAAGATTTATCGCGCATTGGGCAAAGCAGCGGATTGCGGCGGGTGTATGCCGTTGTTTCTGGCCACCATGCGTAACAATGATAATCTGGAAGTCCCCATGGAACTCCGCGGGCTGCGACCCCGGGCAACAAAGGAAAACCGACAATGCAAGGTGACGCTAAAGTCATAGACTATCTCAACCGCGCTCTGCGCAGCGAACTGACGGCTATTAGCCAGTATTGGATGCATTACAAGCTTCAGGAGGATTGGGGTCTTGGTCATATGGCCAAGAAAAGCCGCGAGGAAAGCATCGAAGAGATGAACCACGCCGACAAGCTGATGGAGCGGATCATCTTTCTGGAAGGGCATCCCAACCTGCAAAAGCTTGACCCACTGCGCATCGGCCAGACACCCAAGGAAACGTTGGAATGCGATCTTGCTGCCGAACAGGAAGCGCGCGAGATGTACAAAGAAGCCCGCGAGTATTGCGCCACCGCCGGAGATCACGTGACCAAAGAGCTGTTTGACGAGTTGCTGGCCGACGAAGAAGGCCATATCGACTTCCTGGAAACACAGCTTGATCTGCTCGAGAAAATTGGACCGCAGAACTATGCCCACCTTAACGCCTCGAAAATGGATGAAGCCGAGTAAACTTGCTCTGATCTTCGCGTGTTTGGGGTCCGCCGTTGTGGCGGGCCCTTCGCTTAAAGACGCCCATCTGAATATCATTCCCCGAACGGCCGAAGAGCAGGCCCGGATCGCCAAAGTGTTGGCCCCGCCCAGCGACTTCAGCGCGGCGCAGATGTTTGAAGAACTTTCTGCCGGAGCCGCCACCGTGCGGGCGCGCCGCAATGCCGATGCGTTCTCACAGCCCTCTGCCAACATCTCGTTCGAGGACGAGTTGAATTTCAAAGTTGGCAACGGATTGTTCCGCAAACTATGGGTCTCGACACCTTCTTCCACCCTCGCCTCGGACGGGCTGGGCCCGATTTTCAACGCGCGCTCATGTCAGCGATGTCACCTGAAAGATGGCCGCGGTCATCCACCCGAAGGGCCGGACGACAACGCGATTTCGATGTTCTTGCGCGTCTCGGTGCCGGGCACCGATGCCGGGCGGATGGCGGCGATCGAGGATTACATCGCAACCGATCCCGATCCTACTTATGGCACCCAGTTGCAGGATTTCAGCCTGCCGGGCCATGCCGCAGAATACCGTCTGCAAATCGACTATGAAGAGGTCGAAGTTCCGCTGTCAGATGGTGAGGTCGCGTCCCTGCGCCGCCCCACTTACACCGCTGCCGATCTGGGCTATGGCCCGCTGCACCCGGATGCGATGCTGTCGCCCCGGATTGCCCCACAGATGATCGGCCTTGGGTTGCTTGAAGCAATTCCGGCGGCGGACATTCTGGCCCATGCCGACCCGGAGGATGCCGATGGTGATGGCATTTCAGGGCGCCCCAACATCGTCTGGTCGGTCGAGTATGACCAACCCATGCTGGGCCGCTTCGGCCTCAAGGCCGGTGCGCCAACGGTCAAACATCAGTCCGCCGGAGCCTTTGCCGGGGATATCGGGATTTCCAATCCGCTGTTTCCTGCCGCATGGGGCGAATGCACCGAGGCGCAGACCGTTTGCCGCGCCGCCCCGCATGGCGACATGGATGATCGCGGGTTTGAAATTGATGCAGAAGGGTTGGATCTGATCACCTTCTATAGCCGTAACCTGGCCGTGCCCAAGCGTCGCAATGTAAACGATCCCGAGGTGCTGCGCGGAAAGGAAATCTTTCACACCACCGGTTGCGTGTCCTGCCATGTGCCGTCTTTCGTCACCCACCGGCTGGCCGATCAACCCGAGCAGAGTTTTCAGCTGATCTGGCCCTATACCGACATGCTGCTGCACGACATGGGTGAAGGGTTGGTTGATAATCGCCCCGAAGCCCGCGCGACGGGCCGCGAATGGCGTACCCCTCCCTTGTGGGGGATCGGCCTGACCGAACAGGTTAGTGACCACACCTATTTCCTCCATGACGGGCGGGCCCGGTCGCTGCTTGAGGCGGTTCTGTGGCATGGTGGTGAGGCCGAGCAGCATCGTGATACGGTGATCAATATGCCTGCCACGGATCGCGCTGCCCTGATCCGTTTCCTGGAGAGCCTGTGATGATAATCCGTGCTGCAATCACCGCCTTGGCCTTGTTCGCCGTCCCGGCAACGGCACAAAGCATAGATGCCGTGATTGAGGGCCATATCCTACCTTCTTACGCGCGATTGGCAAATGACACTCAGGCTTTGTCAGATGCGGCGACGGCCAGTTGCCTGCCCGGCGATCCTGCACTGACGACAGCCTATCACGCTGCCTTCGATGCCTGGGTCAAGGTTAGCCATCTGCGCTTTGGCCCGTCCGAGGTAAACGACCGAGCCTTCGCCTTGGCTTTTTGGCCTGACAGCCGGGGGGCGACCCCCAAAACGCTGGCGACATTGATCAGGGGCGCCGACCCGGTGATTGACACACTTGAGAGCTTCCAGACCGTTTCGATCGCCGCGCGGGGCTTTTATGCCCTGGAGTTTCTTCTCTTTGATGAGGGTTTTGCCGACCTTGGCACGGCGGATTATCGCTGTGCCCTGATCCGCGTCAGCACCGCTGATATCGCCGCAAATGCCGCAGCGATTCTGACCGATTGGGAGAATGGCCATGGCGATTTGATGCGCGAGGCTGGATCAAACGACACCTATCGCAGCGCTGAAGAGGCCCAGAGACAGCTTTTTACCGCTTTGACCACTGGTCTTGAGTTTACCTCGGCCATGCGCCTGGGCCGCCCCTTGGGCACGTTCGATCGCCCCCGCCCGAAACGGGCCGAGGCACGTCGCTCGGGCCGGTCCTTGCGCCATGTGATCCTGTCGCTTGAAGCCACCCGGCAACTGGCCGCGCTGATCTCGGAGGGCGACACTACTTTGGACGGACTCTTTGAGCAGGCATTGGGCCGGGCCGCCGCGCTTGACGATCCGGTCTTTGCCGGTGTCAGCGATATACAAGGCCGTCTTCGGGTTGAGGCGCTTCAGCAAAGTGTTGACCGGATCGACACGTACGCGCTGCAAACGGTTGGTCCGCGCCTTGGCATCTCGGCGGGGTTCAACGCGCTGGACGGTGACTAGGGCCATGGCCAACCGCCGTGCCTTTTTGACCGGGTTGCTGGCCAGCGCGGTCTGTCCCGCACCCACTTGGGCGGATGCGGGAGATCCGGCGTTCCTGTCTGCTGCGCGCATGGTCGATAGTAGCTATGCGTTGTTTGGTTTGGATCAGGCGGGCACTGTGCAGTTTCAGATTCCCTTGCCCGCCCGGGGTCATGCCGCTGCGGCGCATCCGAACCGGCCCGAGGCAATCGCCTTTGCCCGCCGTCCGGGTACGTTCGCCATCTTGCTGGATTGTGTATTGGGTCAGCCCAAGGTGTTGCTGGACGCCCCGGAAGGTCGTCATTTCTATGGCCATGGCGTCTATTCCGACGATGGGCGGTATCTGTTCACGACCGAGAATGATTACGAGCAGGCAGAGGGCCGTGTGGGTGTCTGGGACGTCGATCAGGGCTATCAGCGCATCGCCGAGTTTCCCAGCTATGGGGTTGGCCCCCATGACATCCGCCTGATGCCGGATAACGAAACGTTGGTCATCGCCAATGGCGGGATCGAAACCCATCCGGATGCACCGCGGGTCAAGCTGAACCTGCCCGTGATGCAGCCCAATCTCAGCTACGTCTCGCTATCCGGTAACTTATTGGAACACCACGAACCTCCTGCCGAGTGGCATAAGAACTCCATCCGCCATCTCGCGGTGCGCGGCGACGGACGTGTCGCCATCGCTTGTCAGTGGCAAGGTGTGCTCGAGCAAACACCACCCCTGCTGGCCATCCATCAACGCGGGCAGCCGCTGCAGTTTCATCCCGGACCCGAGGGTCTGGTGCGTGACATGCAGGGTTATGCGGGCAGCATTGCATTTTCCGGCGATGGCACACGCATCGCAATCACGGGGCCGCGCGGCGGTATGGCGGTGGTGTTTTCTGATGTGGGTCGGCACCTTAACACTGTCATGTCCCCCGACATCTGCGGGGCGGCCCCGCGTGGTGCCGGGTTTGCCTTTACAACTGGACTTGGCGAGGTGCTGAAGCTCGCGAATGGCCGTGATGTGCAGACCCTGAAAACAGGTGCGATGCAATGGGACAATCATCTGGTGCGGCTCTGAACGGGGTACGGGGCATTGCAAAGCCGCGCCCAAGATGGCAGCTAGGCGCAGTCAATCTGTCAGAGAGCCACCTGTGAATACACCTGCCCCAGATCTTGCCAGTATCACGCCAGTCAGCGGCCCTTTGAATGGTCAGGTGACCCTGCCCGGTTCAAAATCCGTGACCAATCGTGCGCTGTTGGTGGCTGCATTAGCCAATGGGCGCAGCCGCCTGACGGGGATCCTGCGCAGCGATGACACAAAGTATATGATGGCGGCCCTGCGTCAGATGGGCGTGACGATTCACGAGGTGGATCACACCACGGTCGAGATCGAAGGCTCAGGGCGGCTTCAGGCACCCTCCGAGCCGCTGTTTCTTGGCAATGCGGGCACCGCTGTGCGATTTCTGACAGCGGCTGTGTCTTTGGTGGATGGCCCGGTTGTGGTGACGGGCGACGAACATATGCAAAAACGTCCGATCGCGCCGCTTGTGGAGACGCTGAATAAGATGGGTGTCGACGCGCGGACAGCAACGGGCTGCCCGCCGGTCGAAATAAACGGTACGGGCGGCTTCACCGCCGGTGAAATCGAGGTGAGCGGCGAACTGTCCAGCCAGTATATCTCGGCCATCATGATGCTGGCGGCGATGGGCGATGGGCCGACAACCATCCGTATTCTCGGCGGGCAGATCGGGGCCGTTGGATACCTGCATATCACCGCTGCCGTGATGCGTTCCTTCGGGGCCAGCGTGGCCTTCCCCGCGTCGGACCAGATCGTCATCCAGCCGGGTGGATATACTGCAGCCGATTACGCGGTTGAACCGGACGCCAGTGCTGCCACCTATCTATGGGCTGCCGAGGCGTTGACAGGGGGGCAGATCGACATCGGTGCTCGGCCTGAAGACATGAACCAACCCGACGCCGCCGCTTATCAAATGATTGCAGCGTTTCCGAAAATGCCGGGCGAGATCGAAGGCTCGCAAATGCAGGACGCGATCCCGACATTGGCCGTATTGGCGGCGTTCAATGAAACGCCCGTGCGCTTTATCGGTATCGCAAATCTGCGGGTCAAGGAGTGTGATCGCATCGTTGCGGTGCATGATGGCCTCACCCGTATCCGCGCCGATCTGGCGACGGTTGAGGGCGACGACCTGATTGTCCATGCTGACCCGTCCCTTGCCGGGCAGACCCTGCCCGCCAGCATTGACAGCTATGCTGACCACCGCATCGCCATGTGCTTTGCTTTGGCCGGGCTGAAGATCCATGGCATTCAGATCGAAGATCCGATGTGCGTCTCCAAGACATTCCCGAATTACTGGGACGTGCTGCGCAGCCTCGGGGTGCAGGTGAGCGGCGATTAGAAGTCGAGGTTTTCCACACTCAGCGCGTTCTTCTGAATGAACTCGCGGCGGGGTTCAACCACATCGCCCATCAGCTTGGTGAACAGATCGTCGGCATCAGCCACGTCATCCACCTTCACCTGCAACAGCGTGCGCGCTTCGGGGTCCAGCGTGGTTTCCCAGAGTTGATCGGGGTTCATTTCGCCGAGACCCTTATAGCGTTGCAGCGTCAGCCCTTTCTCGCCTTCCTTCAGGATCGCATCCAGCAGGTCCAGCGGCCCGTGAATGCTTTGCGAACGGTCTTTGCGCTGCAAAATGGCGGGCAGGTTGTAAACCTCGCGCAACGCACTGGTCATCTGCCCTAGTTTGCGGGCTTCGCCGCCGCGCAGGACCGGGCCGTCCAGTGTGCGCACCTCTTCGACACCGCGCAACATGCGGGTCAGGCGGATGCCGTGATCCTGTGTCGGGCGCCCTTGCCAGCCGCGTTCATACTCCAATGCGATCAGGTCCAGACGTGCAGCGACAGCATCGGCCACACCTTGAAGATCCGCATCGACTTTGCCGGGCATGAAGGCCTCGGCGATGGCCGCTTGTTCCAGGATGTGGCGGGGATAGTGTGTTGGAAACGCGTCGATTATGCGCTTGGCCTGCCGTGCTTCTTCGACAACGCGCACCAGATCGGCACCGATGATTTCTTCGCCTGATCCAAGGCGCAGAACCGCATCGTCTGTGCCCTGTTCGATCAGGTAATCCTCAAGCGCGGGCTGATCCTTGAGGTATACTTCGGACTTGCCCCGGGCCACTTTGAACAGCGGAGGTTGGGCAATATAGAGGTAGCCGCCCTCGATCAACTCGGGCATTTGCCGGTAGAAGAAGGTCAGCAGAAGGGTGCGGATATGCGCGCCATCAACGTCGGCGTCAGTCATCAAAACGATCTTGTGGTAGCGCAGTTTGGAGATGTCGAATTCGTCCCGCCCGATCCCGGTGCCCAAAGCCATGACCAGATTGCCAATCTCCTGACTGGACAGCATCCGGTCAAACCGGGCCCGCTCGACATTGAGGATCTTACCTTTCAGCGGCAGGATCGCTTGTGTCCCCCGATCACGACCTGTCTGAGCGGAGCCGCCCGCTGAATCACCCTCGACGATGAACAATTCGGTTTTGGACGGGTCTTTCTCCGAGCAATCTTTGAGTTTGCCAGCCAGATAGTTCACATCCATCGCCGTCTTACGCCGCGTCAGCTCGCGTGCTTTGCGGGCGGCCTCACGCGCCAAAGCGGCCTCAATGATCTTGCCAACGATCATCTTGGCCTCGTTCGGGTTCTCCTCGAACCATTCGGCCAGCTTTTCGTTCATCAGGCTTTCAACCGCCGGGCGGACCTCGGAGCTGACCAGCTTGTCCTTGGTCTGGGATGAGAATTTCGGGTCGGGCACTTTCACCGACAACACACAGGTCAGCCCTTCCCGCGCATCATCGCCGGTAAAGCTGACCTTCTCTTTCTTGGCGATGCCGCTGGACTGGGCATAATTGTTGATCGTTCGGGTCAGCGCGCCACGAAAGCCCGCCATATGGGTGCCGCCGTCGCGCTGTGGGATGTTGTTGGTGAAAGGCAGAACCGTCTCGTGATAGCTGTCATTCCACCACATTGCGACTTCGACACCGATATCGTCCTTCTCGCCGGTGATAAAGATCGGGTCAGGGATCATCGCGGTCTTGTGCCGGTCCAGATACTTGACGAACTCCATCACGCCGCCCTCATAATGCAGCTCGGATTCAAGTGGCTCGGCAGGGCGTTCGTCGCGCAGCAGGATGCGCACACCGGAATTCAGAAACGCCAGCTCACGCAGGCGTTTTTCCAACGTCTCAAACGAGTATTCGAGGTTCGAAAACGTATCGGTTGAGGCTAGAAAACGCACTTCGGTGCCTTTGCGGCCCTTGGCATCACCGACGACCTTGAGGTGGTCAACAGTGTCGCCGCCTTCAAAGCGCGCCACGTGCTCTTTGTCGTTGCGCCAGATGCGCAGTTCCAGCCAGTCGCTGAGCGCGTTTACAACCGACACGCCCACCCCGTGCAGACCACCCGACACCTTGTAGGAATTGCTGTCGAACTTCCCGCCAGCATGCAGCTGGGTCATGATCACTTCTGCGGCGGACACGCCCTCTTCCTCGTGGGTTTCCACCGGGATACCACGGCCATTGTCACTGACGGAAACCGAGGAATCCGCGTGAATGGTGACCGTCACAAGGTCGGCGTGACCGGCCAAAGCCTCGTCAATGCCGTTATCGACAACCTCATAGACCATATGATGCAGGCCCGAGCCATCATCGGTATCGCCGATATACATGCCCGGACGTTTGCGAACTGCCTCTAAGCCTTTGAGAACCTTAATGGAATCGGCGCCGTATTCCTCGGGTGCGCCCGCTGCCTCGGCCATGCATATTTTCCTTCGCATTTTTGTAATTTTATACGATTTTTCGAGAGGGATGTCACGCGGCGGCCACAAGATTTTGTGGGTCAATGTGGTATTTATAACAAGAGCCAAACTGGCTGGCTGGGCTGGAATGCCACTATTCTTTCATCGAGAATTCTAGACGGTAACCTGCGATGTTCCGTCCTCATCGGTCACCTCAATATGCTGCGCTCGCTCACCTAGCTCGGCGAACAGCTCCGCCCCCGTTCCCGTCATCCAGGCCTGCGACCCAAGCGCGCAAATCTCGTCATAAAGGGCTGCGCGACGGGTGGCATCCAGATGCGCTGCGACCTCGTCCAGCAGCAGGATAGGAGCCGCCCCAAAGTCGCGTTTCAGCGCCCTCCCGTTGGCCAGGATCAGCGAGACCAGCAGCGCCTTCTGCTCGCCGGTGGAACAATCCCGCGCAGGTACGCCCTTGGCGGTGTAGACCCCGTGGAGATCGGCGCGATGGGGGCCGATCAGGGTGCGGCCAGCGGCGATATCACGGAACCGGCTTTCCGAGAGTGCCTCGCGGAAATCCCCGACCGTCAGGGGCATCTCCCCCTCGGTCATGGTCAACTCCAGCTCGGCAGCTGGAAACTGTGTCTCGGCCTCGGATTGAGCGGTTTGCAATTGCTCCAGTGCGGCGATGCGATTGGCATGGATGGCCGATCCGGCCTCGGCCATCTGTTTTTCCACGGCAACATACCAATGTCCGTCGCGTACCTGATCCTTCAGCAACCGATTGCGTTCGCGCATGGCCTTGTCATAGGTCAGCGACACCTCGGCATGAGAAGGAATGAAGCTCAACGCAATGCGATCCAGGAACCGCCGCCGCCCTTCGGCCCCTTCGATCCACAACCGGTCCATCGCCGGGATCAACCACAACACCCGTGCAATGCGCCCCAAAGCCACTTGCGACGCGGTCTTGTCATCGATCTTCAATTGCCGGGCATTGCCTTCCTCAGACCAGATTTCAACCTCATGAACCTGATGCAGAGACTTCACCACGCCTTTCAGCTTCCAACCCAACCCTTCAGGGCGGCGCACCATATCCATCGCCGCACCCCGGCGCAGGCCCCGCCCCGGTGAGAACAGCGAGACCGCTTCCAGGATGTTGGTCTTGCCCGCGCCATTGGGTCCGTGGATCGCGACGGGCCGCCCATCCAACTCAAGCTTCGCGCCCAGATGAGAGCGGAAATGCGAAAGGCTTAACTGTGAAAGGTAAAGGCCGGGCATTCAGCGCCCCTGCTTCATCTTGCCTAAAATACTCCCGCCGGAGGCTTCGACAGCAATCACACGCGCATCGGCATGACAACATAGACGGCACTTGTGTCATTGCCTTCGCGCATAAGCGTCGGATCACCGGCCGAGTTGAACATGAACACGGCGTTTTCGCGGTCTACCTGGCTGGCGATCTCCAAAAGGTATTTGGCATTAAAGCCGATCTCCAGCCGCTCGTCGCCATAGGCCACGGCCAGCTCTTCCTCGGCAGCGCCACTGTCGGGGGCGTTGACGGACAGCACAAGGCGGTCCTCGTCCAGCGCCAGTTTCACGGCGCGCGAGCGTTCAGAACTCACTGTCGCCACGCGGTCAACGGCCTGAGCAAATTCAGAGGCGTCCACCTCCATCTTGCGCGTGTTGCCCTGCGGGATCACGCGGGTGTAATCGGGGAAGGTGCCGTCGATCACCTTGGAGGTCAGGGTGATGTCGGGCGTGGCAAAGCGAACCTTGGTCTCGCTGACCGACACTGCGATTTCCATTTCGTCATCTTCCAGCAGCTTGCGCAACTCGCCCACGGTTTTGCGGGGCACGATTACGCCGGGCATGTCGGCGGCGCCCTCGGGCAGATCGCTGTCGATCCGGGCCAGGCGGTGGCCATCGGTGGCCACGCAACGCAGATGCTTGCCCCCATCGCCATCGGCCACATGCATGTAGACACCGTTGAGGTAATAGCGGGTTTCCTCGGTTGAGATCGCGAATTTGGACTTGTCGAACAGGCGGCGCAGTTCGGGCGCCTTGGCGGAAAAGTTGCTGGCATATTCGGACGAGGCCATCACCGGGAAATCTTCTTTCGGCAAGGTAGCGAGGTTGAAGTTCGAGCGCCCTGCCTCGACCGTCAGACGGCCAGAGGCGCCATCGTCGGTCAGCGTAACCAGCGCGCCATCGGGCAGCTTGCGCACGATTTCGTGCAGGGTCACAGCGCTGACCGTAGTGGCCCCGGGGCGTTCGACCTGAGCAGTGGCCTTATCGACCACTTCGATATCCAGATCGGTGGCGCGGAACTGAACCGTGTCGCCGTCAGCTTCGATCAGAACATTGGCAAGGATCGGAATGGTGTTGCGGCGCTCGACAACCGATTGGGCCTGCGAGACGGCCTTGAGCAACGTGCCGCGTTCGATGCTGATTTTCATGTGCTTTGCTCCGTCTTCCAATGACCCGCCAGAGGCCGGGAGGGGCAAGGTATCACCTTCCCCCTTCGGCTCAAGCGTTTTATTGGTTTTTGACTGGATTTAGCAGGGCGTCAAGCGCCCTCAGCTTTCCAATGTACGGCGCAGGATTTCCAGATCGTCGGCAATCTGCGCGTCCTGGATGCGCAATTCGTCGATCCGCTTAACGCCATGCATCACGGTCGTGTGGTCGCGACCGCCAAAGCGGCGGCCAATCTCGGGCAGGCTGCGGCTGGTCATTTGCTTGCACAGATACATCGCCACCTGACGGGGCCGGGCAAAGTTGCGCACCCGCTTGGGCCCGATCATTTCGGACAGGCGGATATTGTAGTGCTCGGCCACGCGGCGCTGGATCTCTTCGATCGAGATCTTGCGCTCGGAGGCGCGTAGCACGTCGGCCAGACAGTCCTGGGTCAGTTCCAGCGTCACCTCTTGCTTGATCAGCGAGGCAAAGGCGAACAGCCGGGTCAGTGCGCCTTCCAGCACGCGCACATTGGTGCTGATCCGATGGGCGAGGAATTCCAGCACACCATCGGCCATGTCCAGCTCGGGGTATTGTTCCCGGTAGCGCTCCAACTTGGATTGCAGGATGCCAAGGCGCAATTCGTAATCGGTGGGATGCAGATCAACCACCAGCCCGCATTGCAGGCGCGATTTGATCCGCTCTTCGAGGTTCTTGATTTCACCCGGCGCGCGATCGCCCGAGATTATGATTTGCTTGTTTTGATCCACCAACGCGTTGAATGTGTGGAAGAATTCCTCTTGCGTGCTTTCCTTGCCAGCGATGAATTGCACATCATCCACCATCAGCACATCGACCGAGCGGAACATCTGTTTGAAGTCCATCATCTTACGGTCGCGCAGGGCTTGCACAAAGCGGTACATAAATTGTTCGGCCGACAGGTACACAACGTTAAGGTCAGGGCGATTTGATTGAAGCTCCCACGCGATGGCGTGCATCAGGTGGGTTTTCCCGAGGCCGACACCGCCGTAAAGGAACAGCGGATTGAAGGTGACGGCACCACCTTCGGCCACGCGCTTGGCAGCGGCATGGGCCAGTTCGTTCGGCTTGCCCACCACGAAAGTGTCAAAGGTGAAACGCTCATCCAACGGCGCAGCGGGAATAAGAGAATCGTCTTCCAGGCGTGCGGCGGGTTTCGAGGGTTTTTTCTGAGACTCGGTTTTCGGTTTCGGCGTGCTGGCAGCCACTTTGAACTGAAGGCGCTGCACCGTGTCGCTCATCCGGCCAATCTTGTAGAGCAGTTGATCTCCAAACGTCTTGGACACGTAGTCACCAATAAACTTGGTGGGCACCGTAAACTGCGCGATGCCATCACTCACTCCGGCAAACTCTAAAGGCTCAATCCAATTCTTGTAGTTGTTGGATCCAACCGTGCTCAGCAATTCCTGCTTGAGATCGCCCCATTCATCCTTTGTCATTATTTACCTGTTCCGCACCAAAATAGCCTCATCCATCAGATGCTGTTGCAGCACCCTCCAACGTGACTCACCAAGGACGCAAAGGATCAAGCACCAAAAAACTGTCCCGCAAATGCGGGTCGTCTGGCCTTCATCAAACCGTCATGTGCAGCACCTAAATTGGGCCTGTCAAAGGCTATCCCCACGAGCCAATGCTGGCGGCCAATTCCGGTGTGCAACTTGCTGGACATTAGGGTCGGCAGATAGGTTACAGTCGGGTTGCAGGACCCGAATGCCTAAGATTTCTGCTGAACCGCCTGTCCCCCCAAGCGTGAATCGCAGATCGAAACTAGCAAGGCAATCGCGGCCCCGGCAACAGTTCTTATCTCTTGACAGAGCATTTGCGCAAAAAGAATCTGTTGGCCTTCAAAACAAGAGGTCACCGCAAAAAAGGCACCTGTAAAAAGGTGCCTTTTTCAATCAACATCTTAGCAGATTTTTTTAGCCGAGGGCTTTGACCCGCGCGCTGAGGCGCGACATTTTGCGCGCTGCGGTGTTTTTGTGAAGGACACCTTTCGTCACGCCGCGCATCAGTTCGGGTTGGGCCGCGCGAAGGGCCGCGACTGCGGCATCTTTGTCACCCGAGGTGATCGCCTCTTCGACTTTGCGCAGGTGGGTGCGAATCCGCGAACGGCGGGCTTTGTTGACAGCAAAACGGCTTTCGTTCTGACGGGCGCGTTTTTTGGCTTGTGCTGAGTTTGCCATGTGAATCAAACCTTTATCTGGGTCATCTGTTAAAGCTATTGCACGTCAGCAAACCCAAACCGGCAGGGCATCAACCGGGGTGATTCTGGCCAGAGCGGGCCGCACGCGCATGTCTTGCGTTGGCGTATAGACAATCGGCGGGCGTTTGGAAAGGCCAAAAAACACTGTAACCTGTTGAGCGCGCAGAGGAGTTTCCTGACGCCACGTCAGCGGATCATGTAGACCTTCTTGACTGTCTGATGAACAGTGCAGGTTCCTGTCCAGCCCTCTGGGAAAAAGGCGGCGGTGTCGGGTGTGATCTCGATCACCTCGCCGCTTTCATGAACATAGGTACAGCGCCCTTCGATGAAATGACAGAATTCATCCCGGGTGACATGGCAGTTCCACTTGCCGGGCGTACAAACCCAGAGGCCGCATTCGGATTGGCCATCCGGACCTTTGTGAAGCAATTTGCCTGACGTGTGTGACGTACCCTCGATCATCGTGGGCACAGCGCCCCAATCGGCAAGGTCGGTCTGCTCCAGTGGTTTGTGCATTACAGGTGTTGTCATGTCAGAAGTCCGTCCAGAATCCCGGCGGCCTTGGTCGGGCCATGCTGACTTTGCATATGTCTCGACGTCCTGGCCAGTTTCGCCTGCATCGCCGGATCGTTCACACAGGTGTGCAGCGCATTGGCCAACTGCTCATCCGTCCAGTCGTGGCGGTGAAATCCAAATCCGTGCCCGGTTTCGCCGACCCGCGTGGCGTTGTCATGGCCGTCCCAGACATAGGGCATGATGATCGCCGGCTTGCCAAAGTAGAGGCATTCAGTGAACGAATTGTTGCCACCATGATGGATCACTGCATCGACTTGTGGGATCACCGAGGGCTGCGGATACCAGCTGGCGATGTGGCAGTTGTCCGGTACATCGCCGGCGCCATAACTGTCCGTGTAATCCCCCACATTGACCAGAACGCGGTACGGCAACCCGCCCAGCGTCTTCATCAGGCGTTTCAGCAGACCCGTGTCGCCCGCGCCAAGTGAACCGAAGGAGAGATAGATAAGCGGAGCGTTGTTATTCGTCTTGAAGACAGGCAGCTCGTACGGCTCTTCCTCGCGCACACAGCCTTCAAGATACTGGAACCGGTTCGGGTCCAGAGGGTTCTGCCGGTCGTACTTGCAAGCTTCCGGGTAGAGCAGGAAATTCATCGTGGGAGACGCCTCGAAGAACTCGCCAATCTCGTAGGGCGCCTCGTTACAGGTGCCAAGGAAGGCATTGTAATCATCGTGGATCGGTTTGATCACCTCGTTAAATCGATTGCGATAGGCGGCATGACAGGCCGCATCATCCGCGCCGCAACCCGACAGGTGCGGGGGAACTTTCGGGTCAGGAATTTCGGCCTCGGAACACGAGATGATGCGCACCCATGGCACGCCGAATTGCTTGATCGCCGGGAACATGATGACGTTGTCAACGCAAATCATATCGGGTTGGATTTTGTTCAGCACACCGGGCAAGTCCTTTTGCGCCCATTTCGCGCTGTCGACGATGGCCTCCCAGCAATCCTTGACGTAATTGTCGATCTGATCGATCGGCGTCTTATTGAAGTTGGGGATGTGGCCGTTGATGAAATCCTCCCAGAACTTCGCCATTGCCTCGGGTTCCATCGGCTCGGACAGGGCGACGGGATGGGCTTCAAACCCATATCCTTCGTAAACCTCGACAAAGCCGGGGTCAGACAGAAAAACGGCCTTATGGCCCAGCTTCTCGCAGGCCTGCGCAATGCCCACAGAATTAAGCGCCGGGCCAAAGGCGGCTTCTGGGAAGAAGGCGATGGTTTTCCGGGTCATGTGGTGTCTCCCTATTGGGTGCCTGGCGCAAGGGTTCGCAAATCATCCGGCTTGCGCCCGACAAATCGTGACATCCGTGCGATCACGCTACTCCAAAACCGGAAAAACTCAACGGATTCGGGTAACAAGGCTTTGCAGAACGCCTGCGCGGTGCAAAGCTTGTCCGATCAATTGCCGGGGCATTACACCATGAAGATCACGCGCATCAGTCTTTACCAGATCGACCTGCCAATGAAGGAAGGGGCCTATTCCTGGTCGAACCAGAGTTTTGCGGCCTTTGACAGCACGGTGGTTAAAATCGACACAGACGAAGGGGTTTGGGGTGTTGGCGAGATTTGCCCGCTGGGGCCTGCCTATCTGCCAGCTTACGCAGAAGGTGCCCGGACAGGCATCACGGTGATGGCACCGGGGCTGATGGGGGCTGATCCGCGCAATCTGGGGCAGGTCAATGCGTTGATGGATCAGCTTTTGAAGGGCCACCCTTATGTGAAATCGGCGGTGGACATCGCGTGCCATGACATTCTGGGCAAAGCCACGGGGCAACCGGTCTGTGATCTTCTGGGTGGGCGGATGCAGGAGGATGTGCGCCTGTTCAAAGTCATCTCGCGGGCCGAACCCGAAGCGATGGTGGAAAAGTTCCAAGCCTATCAGGAACAGGGGTTTCAACAATTCCAGATGAAAGTAGGCGCGGATGCCGATACCGATATCCGGCGCATTCACATGGTTCTGGATCAACGCGCACCGGGCAACAAAATCGCCGCAGATGCCAATTGCGGCTGGCGGCAGCATGATGCGGTGCGCGTGGCACAGGCCGTGGCCGAGCGGGAATTCTATATCGAGCAGCCGTGCGAAAGTTATGAGGAATGCCGCGTCGTCCGGGATCACTTCCGCCAGCCGATGATTCTGGATGAATGCATGGACAGCCTGCAGCGTGTCATTCAGGGCTATCAGGAACGCGCAATGGACGTGATCAACCTCAAGATCAGCCGCCTGGGTGGGCTTACGAAATCACGGGTGATCCGTGATGTCTGTCTGCAACTGGGCATCATCATGACCATCGAAGACACCTGGGGTGGCGAGATTGGCGATGCGGCAATTGCCCATCTGGCCCATTCGACCCCGCGCGATTTCCACTTCCAATCCTCGGCCTTCCACGAATATGCCACCTACCCGATTGCCGAGGGTGGCCCGGTGATCAAGGACGGCTTCATGCGCGCATCGCACGAACCGGGATTGGGGGTGGAGCCAGATTGGGATCGCTTGGGTCAGCCCGTGGCCGAGCTGACCGCTTAAAGCGTTTTGCTCGAAACCTGACTCAGGGGTTTTGCTCGAAACGCACAGAACCTATCGTTGTTGCGGGCGTTTCGAAATCACCTTGGTCTCAAGTTAATTTCGAAACACTTTCAGCTTACTTGTCGCGGAACTGGGGTTCGCGCTTTTCGATGAAGGCGGCCATGCCCTCTTTCTGATCCTCGGTTGCAAACAGCGCGTTAAAGACGCGGCGCTCGTAGAGCAGACCCTCGGCCAGCGTGGTCTCGTAAGACCGGTTCACCGCCTCTTTGACGACCATGGTGGTGATCATCGACTTCTCGGCGATCTTCTGGGCGCAGGCGTTCGCCTCTTCCATCAGCTTTTTGACGGGCACAACGCGCGACACCAGCCCTGAGCGTTCGGCCTCTTCGGCGTCCATGAAACGCCCGGTCAGGTTCATGTCCATCGCTTTGGATTTGCCCACGAACCGGGTCAGCCGCTGCGAGCCACCCATCCCAGCGACAACGCCAAGGTTGATCTCGGGCTGGCCGAACTTGGCGGTATCCGAACAGATTATGAAATCGCACATCATCGCCAATTCGCACCCACCGCCCAGCGCGTAACCGGACACGGCCGCGATGATCGGCTTGCGGATGCGCATGATCGCATTCGATTCATCGGCGAAGAGATCGCCGCTGAACACGTCGACAAAACTTTGTTCGCTCATCATCTTGATGTCAGCCCCGGCGGCAAATGCCTTTTCCGAACCGGTGATGATGATGCAACGCACCTTGTCATTCTCCTGCGCCTCACCCAGCGCCTGCGCCAACTCAGACAGCAATTGCTGATTGAGGGCGTTCATTGCGTCGGGGCGGTTAAGGGTAATGAGGGCGACGTGGTCTTCTACTTCGACGATGATCGTCTCAAAGGCCATGAAAACTGCTTTCGCTTGTTTCTATCCGAAAGGACTCAATACCATTGTGGCGGCCCGGATCAACCTATCTTTGACAGTTTGGACAATAGAAGGACGACCGGCCCGATTGCACCACCCGCGCAATTGTGTCGGTACAATCCGGGGTGCGGCACGCTTCACCTTCGCGGCCATAAACATCAAAGCGATGCTGGAAATATCCAAGTTCTCCATCGGCTTGCCGGAAATCACGTAAGGATGACCCGCCCGCCTCAATCGCCTCGGACAGGACATCGCGGATGATCGGAACAAGCGCACCGATGCGGGTGGCGGAAATGCGCCCGGCTTTACGCTTGGGTGAAACATGCGCGCGAAACAGCGCCTCGCAGACATAGATGTTGCCCAGCCCTGCAACGATTCGCTGATCCAGCAGCGCGGATTTGATCGGCGTGTTGCGCCCTCTGAGCGCAGTGATCAGGTGCTCCTCGTTAAAGGCGTTGCCGAGCGGTTCGGGCCCGATCTTGGCCAACAGTGGATGGGTCTCGGCCGTGGCGGTCTCCATCAGGTCCATCGCGCCAAAGCGGCGCGGATCGTTAAAGGTAATGCGCGCACCATTGTCCATGTGAAGCACGACATGGTCATGTTTTTCAGGCGCGGGGTGTTCGTGTACGAATTGCCCCAGTGGATCACCCGAAATCAGCATCCGGCCCGACATGCCCAGATGGATCAACAGAGTCTCGCCCGAGCCTAAGTCGGCCAGGATGTATTTGGAGCGACGACGCAGCCTCAGAACGGTCTGCCCGGTCAGCCGGTTGGCCATGTTTTCGGGAAATGGCCAGCGCAGATCGGGGCGGTTCACATCCGCACGCGCAATCACCTGTCCCTCCATTGCGGGGGTCAGGCCACGGCGCACGGTTTCAACCTCGGGCAATTCGGGCATCAGCTTCCCCTCCTGCGGCGAAAGGGGCGCATTGTATCCGCCCCCCAGCGGCCTATAAGAAAGGCGAGAGCGACAAACGGCAAGGCCCATGACCGAGAAAACAACGCATTTTGGATCACAGACGGTCTTCGAATCGGAGAAAGCAGGCAAGGTACGCAGCCTGTTTGGCGATGTGGCGTCGAAATATGACATCATGAACGACGCGATGAGCATGGGCATCCACCGCCTCTGGAAAGACGCGATGATGGATTGGCTGGCGCCGCGCCCGGGGCAGAAACTGCTCGATGTGGCGGGGGGCACCGGTGATATCTCGTTTCGGTTTCTCAAACGTGCCGGATCGGGGCATGCGACTGTTTTGGACCTGACCGAACCCATGCTGGTTGAAGGGCGCAAGCGGGCCGAAGCGGCACAGATGGCCGATAGCCTGGATTGGATTGTTGGCGATGCGATGGCATTGCCGTTCGAAGACAACAGCTTTGACGTCTACACGATCAGCTTTGGTATCCGGAATGTCACCCGCCCCCAAGAAGCGCTGAACGAAGCGTTTCGTGTGTTGCGGCCCGGTGGCCGGCTGATGGTGCTGGAGTTCAGCCAGATTCCCAATGACCTGATGCAAAAGGTCTACGACCTCTACAGCTTCAACATCATTCCCCAGCTGGGGCAGGTGATTGCCGGGGATCGTGACAGCTATCAGTACCTTGTTGAATCCATTCGGAACTTCCCGGATCAGGAGACTTTCCTTGGAATGGTGAAAGCGGCCGGATTCGAGAACGCCAAGTACCGCAATCTCAGCATGGGCATCGCCTGTCTGCATTCGGGCTGGAAACTCTAACCCATGCGCGGTCCGCATAACATTCTGCGCCTGATCCGCACAGGCGCCACGCTGGAACGCACGGGTGCCATGGGGTTGATCATGGATGCCATGGACGCCCCGCCGCAGGTGCGTGCGGCGATGCGGTTTCTGGCTTGGCCTTTTCAATGGCTGGGCGCGCGCGGTGACAAAACCAAACCCCCGGCGGTGCGCGCGCTTCAGGCGCTGGGGCCTGCCTATATCAAGTTCGGTCAAATCCTGTCGACACGGCCTGATCTGGTGGGATCTGAACTGGCCACGCAGCTACGCGTTTTGCAAGACAAACTGCCGCCGTTTGATACCGAGGTGGCCAAAGAGGCCGTTGCCCAAGAGTTGGGCCAGCCTGTCGAGAACATGTTCGACGATTTCAGCCCGCCAGTGGCCGCCGCTTCGATAGCGCAAGTCCACAAGGCGCAGCTGCGCAGTACGGGTGAGGCGGTTGCGGTCAAGGTTCTCCGCCCGGGAATCGAGAAAGCGTTCCGCAAGGATATCGACGCCTTCTACTTTGTCGCGAAGATGATCGAGTTTCTCTCGCCGTCCTCTCGCCGCCTGCGCCCCACAGATGTGATCGCGCATTTTGAAGGCGTGGTGATGGGTGAATTGGACCTGCGGCTTGAGGCGTCATCCGCCAGCGAGTTTGCCGCCAACATAGATGGCGATAGTGGTTTCCAACTGCCCGACATCCACTGGCCTCTATCCAGCCGCCGTGTACTGACCATGGGATGGGCGGACGGCGTGCCAATGGGGGACAATGACGCGCTTGATGCGGCAGGTCACGACCGGGTGTTGCTAGGTGAGCGGGTCTTGCAACTGTTCCTCAGCCACGCGCTGCGCGACGGGTTCTTCCACGCAGATATGCATCAGGGCAACCTCAAGGTCGCGGCGAACGGGGATATCATCGCCTATGATTTTGGCATCATGGGCCATATCGATGAATATACCCGCCGGGTCTATGCCGAGATCCTCTATGGCTTCATCCGACGTGATTACCGGCGTGTGGCCGAGGTGCATTTCGAGGCCGGATATGTGCCCGCCGACCGTGATGTCGATGAATTTGCCCGCGCGCTCAGGGCGGTGGGTGAGCCGATTTTCGGAATGGATGCCAGCAAGATCAGTATGGGCAGCCTGCTGAGCTATCTGTTCGAGGTGACCGAGCGGTTCGGCATGGAAACCCGGACTGAACTGATCCTGTTGCAGCGCACGATGGTGGTGGTCGAGGGTGTCGCGCGCTCGCTCAGTCCGGATATCAACATCTGGACCGTCGCCAAACCTGTGGTCGAAAGCTATATCAAGCAAAGCATCGGCCCCGCCGCCGCTCTGCGCGATCTGGGCAAGACACTGACAGTACTGGGCCGGTATGGGCCGCGCCTGCCGGGATTGGTGGAAGCAGCGCTGATCCGGCAATCCGCTCCGCCTGAGCCGCCACGCTCTAACAGTGCTAAGTCGGCGGCCTTATGGGTTGGGCTTGGTTTGGTATTGGGAAGCGGTATCTTTGCCCTTGTCCAGATGGCAATCTAATTGCTGTAACCGCCTGCAATCGTAGCCAATTTGTAACAGCATGCGGGAAGTCGCAGATTGGCGGAACACAACGTTGTCGTAAAGCTATGAGTTGGATAAACTCTGATCAGATTTCAGACTGGTTTGAGGGCTATGCGCGTGATCGATAAGACAACCAAAATCGCGACGATTGCCCTCGCCCTGACATGGCCGGTTGCGGCCACCCCTGAAAACCTGGTGACCAAGCAGACTTCCACTTACGGGACACCGGGTGGCCTGATTGACCTGCCCACCGCCGAAATGGCCCCAGATGGTCAGCTGTCCACCACGATCGCCTACTATGAAGGCGCCAGCAAAACCACGCTGACCTTTCAGTTGCTGCCGCGACTGACCGGTAGTTTCCGCTACTCTGGCACAGATGACCTGACGCCGCAGTTTTCAACCTTTTATGATCGCAGCTTCGATCTTCGGTTCCGCCTGTTTAACGAAACAACCTACACCCCAGCTGTCGCCATCGGGTTGCAGGATTTCATCGGTACAGGCGTTCTGGGTGGCGAGTATATCGTCGCGACCAAATCCATCGGTGATCGTCTGCGGGTGACCGGCGGGGTCGGGTGGGGCCGGTTTGGCAGCTATAACAGCTTTGGTTCGACCGGTACGCGCCCCGGTTTTGATCCTATGTCAACGGGGGGTGACTTTTCCACCGATGACTGGTTCCGGGGAGATTACTCCTTCTTTGGCGGGGCTAGCTATGACCTTACCGAAAGGCTGAGCTTTGCGGCAGAGTATTCTTCAGATGCTTACGATCAGGAAGTGGCCGCCGGTATTTTTGAGCGCAAGACGCCGTGGAATTTCGGACTGACCTACAAAGCCCGCGAGGATGTCTTTATCAGTGCCTATGCGCTGCATGGCAGTGAATTCGGCGCCCGGGTGAACCTGACGCTGAATCCCAAGATAGCTGCGGCACCTGGTGGAACGGAATTGGCCCCGGTGCCTGTTGCCGTACGTCCCGCCGCGTCAGCCCGTGATCTGGGCTGGACGATGGACTCGCAAAACACTGTCGAGATCACCAATGCCGTCAATCGACGGCTGGACAAAGAAGGGCTGGATCTGGACGGCGTGCAGCTGAGCGGCACGACAGCACATATCCGCATTCGAAACACGACCTATGATGCGCGCTCTCAGGCCTTGGGGCGCAGCCTGCGTGTTCTCAGCCGGACCTTGCCTGACTCGATTGAAACGATGAGGGTGACTTTGGTAAGTCAGGGGATGCCTGCCAGCACAATCACCTTCAACCGTAGTGATCTGGAGCAGCTTGAAAATGCGCCGGCCTCAGAAGCCTTGGCCGCGGCAACGTTCAGCGATCCGCTAAGCTTTTCGGATTATCCTGACCCACTTCCCGGCCTCTATCCAATCTTCAACTGGTCCCTTGGTCCTTATCTGCGAACCAGCTTCTTTGATCCCGATAACCCGGTGCGCGCCGATATCGGTGTGCGGGCCAAGGCGGATGTGGATTTTGGACGTGGTTGGATAGCATCAGGGTCGGTATCGGCCAAGGTCGCGGGCAACCTGGATAATATCACCCGCACCAGTAATTCGATAATCCCGCATGTACGTTCAAACGTGGCGCAGTTTCTGAAGGAAGAAGATCCGGTCATTGATCGTCTGACTTTGGCCAAGTATTTCCGCCCGGCCGAGAATATCTATGGGCGGGTGACTGTTGGGTACCTCGAAAGCATGTATGCCGGCGCCTCGGGCGAATTGTTGTGGAAACCGGTCGACAGCCGTCTGGCCATTGGTATTGAAGCCAACTACGTCGAACCGAGGGATTTTGATCAGTTGTTTGGCCTGCGGTCCCGCACCACGCCGGGCGGTGTGATCCCGCGTGCCAGTGGACATATCTCGGCCTACTACGATCTTGGCAATGGCTTTCATACCCAGTTGGATGTCGGACGGTACCTGGCCGGTGACTGGGGCGCCACGATTGCGCTTGATCGCGAATTTGCCAATGGCTGGAAGGTCGGCGCCTTCATGACGAAGACCGATGTTTCGTCGACCCAGTTCGGGGAAGGTTCGTTCGACAAGGGCATCCGCCTGACTGTGCCGTTGTCCTGGGCATTGGGCAAGCCAACGCAAAAGTCCGCCAGTATGACATTGCGCCCCCTGACCCGCGATGGCGGCGCGCGTTTGGAAGTGGAGGGACGTCTTTACGAGACGATACGCAGTTCCCATCAGCCGGAAATTGCCAAAAGCTGGGGGAAATTCTGGAGATGAGCGTGAAATCCTTACCTCTCACAATGGCTCTGATTGCCGGGCTTGGCCTGGCGGGCTGTTCCAGCGGACGTTCTGACGTGACATCGCTGACTGTCGCCAAGGCGCTTGTCGCGCCAAAGGCAGCGCCCGCGGTGCAGGACCCTCAACAGGTCGCGGCCTCGGTGGCCGAAGCCTTGAATGTTCTGGATGGGCCACTGGCGCTGGCCACGTTCGAGAAGACAAAGAACAATGTGGTTTTGCGGCAGATCGAAACCAACGGTAGTTACCGCACCTGGACCAGTTGGGGCAGCGGCGAGCGGCGCAGTATCACCACCCTGAACGGCACGATCACGGCCACGCGCGGCTTGCGCAATGATCTGATGTCATCGGATGTCGGTCAGTCGCTTTCTTTGATCTCGGCCCGTCAGTCGGGAACCGCCAATCGCGTGCAGCGCTATCTGGACGGTGAGAATCTTATCGTCGCCGTGCAGGCCACTTGTACCATCACGCGCGGAGAAACAACCCGGGTTCAGGTGGGTGAAATTGATCGTATGGCCGTTCAGATGATCGAGCGCTGCCAGACAGGTGGTGGCGTGAACTTCAGCAATATCTATAGCGTAGATAGTTCCGGCAGGGTGTTGCAATCTGTTCAATGGCTCAATGATTTCTACGGAGTGACAGTGGTGCAGCAACTGCGCTGAGACAATCTGTAGTTGCGTCTGCTTTTTTCCGACAGCGGGATTGCCCACAAAAAGAAAAAAGCCCGATCAAAAGATCGGGCTTCTCTAATTCCACGATTGTCTGCCCGTCTGACCGCACAAACCGACGGTCAAAGCAAACTACGGCGTTCCTATCGTTGTGAGACTGATGCGGCTGTCGTGCCAGAGCTGTCGCTGTCAGCCAATGCCAAACCGATCAGAGCTGCGGCTGCAACACCTGCGATCACCAGTCCAGCACCACCACCCAAGCTGCCAGCGCTGCTGCCAACGGGAACTACGGGTTCGATATAGGGATCATCCTCAGCAGCAACAGGCGAACCGGCCATGGCCGAAGTTGCGGACGTGACTGCCAGCGCAGCTACTGCTGCAAGTGTCGTGAACTTTTTCATAAACATTCTCCAAACCAGTGTTCTGAGATTCGTAATAATCTCACCAAAGACCCATCACAACGATGATTGCACAAGCTACACCGCTTTTAAACCCGGTTTTGTCTTGCCCAGTTCAATCGGCGAGCATTCGCGCAATTTTGCCACACATGTGTTAATGCTCTGTTCTAAAACCATTTTTTAAATTCTTGTATTTCATTGCCCTCTTCGGCGGTCATCCGACTTGCTGCAAAGCAGCATATTTTCTTTTCAATACTTTGAACTAATCGATACCAAGGCCATTTCCCAAGTGCTTATCCAGCCAGCGCTCAGATGACGAATTGAGCGATCCTGGGACGAGGTTGAAGCGACGAATCAAGCTCTCTGCTCCAAAACGATCAAAGGCTTGATCAATCAGACGGCTCGCGCAATCCGAGAATCTGGCCGGCACCGACCTCCTGGCCTCCTTCCAACACCAGAACCGGCTGCCCGTTGTCATTTCGCGCTTCGACAATTCGGCCATGAACCTCAACCGGATTGGCCGCGATCAATTCGCCTTGAGAAAACGATTCAGTGGTGATGATGTAGGTGCCCGCCGGAAGCGGATCCCCAAAACTGTCAGTCCCGGTCCAGACATAGTCGCTATCCTCCACTGGCACATCCAGACGTTGAATCTCGTTTCCTTGTGCGTTGCGAACAACCAGCTGTGCAGAATCGGCAAGATCGCTGTTTCGCAACGTCACTGTTACGGGGTCATCGACGAATTCAACGGCCATCTCGACACGAGCGTCCATCCCCACCCATCCCGAGAGTTGTGCCACGCTAAGCGCGCCGATCTGGTTGCCAAGATCGGCCAGCAAGACATTGGTCTGGACTTGCTGCTCGACGGTCGAGAAGGTCGCGAGCTGCACGGCGAAATCTGCCGATTCGATGGGGTTAAGAGGATCCTGATTCTGCATTTGTACGGTCAGCATTTTGATGAAGGTTTCAAAATCCGAGCTGAGGGCGGACCCGTTTTGGGACACGCCAGGGCTTGCGTCAGAAGCAGCTGTACTTGATTGAAAACTAGGTGCAATTTCCATGATATCTTCCTTTCAAATGCGTATGTCGACACGGTCGGAAACATGCATTGCCGGGGTCGCAGTTCCGATATCATCGGTAGCGTGTTGCGTATCACTTTCCGCATCGGACCGTTGAGCGCGGTGTCCGTCATCTGCGGTGTCGAACGCCCCGCCACCCTCGCCCGATCCTTGTTGCGCGAACGAGAACTCGGCCTTGCCATAACCGATGGCGCGGAAATCATTGGCCAGAAGATCGACATGACGGCGCATCAGGTCGAGTGTCTCTGGGCGATCTGCGAACACATGCACGATCACCGATCCATCCACGGTCTGAACACTCATCTTCACGCGCCCCAGTTCGGCGGGGTTGAGATGCAGTTCTACCGGACGCGATCCACCGCGCTGAAGGGCTTCGGACATTTGTGCCGAGATATGGCGAGGCAGATCGGCACGTGCGAGGGGTCCATCAGGTGAAGTGCGGAGTAAGGAGGTCGGATCAGAGCTTCCGCGAAGATCCGGAACTGCATCCGCATACAGGGCGAATGACTGACGCGAAATCACGTCGAATGTCTCGGGCAAGGCTTTTACCGGCAAGGCCATGGTAGGCTGCGCGCCTGCTGTGACTGTTTGTCGGTTCGCTGGGTGGATAACAGTCGGGGCCGGGGTCTCGGTTTTGCCCCGCACAGTCCTCCCATCATCCCTGCGACCTGCGGCATGCGGGGTCAAGGATGCTGTCTGCACGATGGGCTGAGGTTGTCGAAGTTGGCCGTGCCCGGCTGGTAAGTCTGCCGTTTGCGCTTTGACCGGATCCGGCGCTGGTGTCGCTTCGGGCGCTCCGATGATCAGCGATCGGGGAGAATTGGCGGCGGATGCCCCAGGTGTGTCAGGCCCGGTTGGGATATGTGCGGAAGCGGGCTTTTCCGCACTGTCTGAAACGGCGTTATGCATCAGAGGCATTGGTGCCCCCCGTGTTCGTGCGACAAATCCGACGCCGGCCTGTGTTGGGTCAGCAGCGGGCACTGACGTGATGGAAAAGTGTTCAACGGCTTGAACGTTTCTATTTGGTGTGGCGTCCACCGGTGAAAGGGCCGCCATACCTTCAACTCCTGTCCGATGAACCGCAGTTGGCGTGATCGTTGCGAGGTCCCGAGTGGTCACGACACGCGGGTTGACCTTGCCGATCCGCCCGTCTTCCAGCGTCGCGCTAGGTGTTTGCGGTCCGGTCGTCAGTCGTGAGCGGTTTTCTGTTGCGGTATCCGGCGTCAACTCCTCGAGAGGTCGGTTCGCGTCAGGAATGGCCAGTCCGGGCACTGCTGGGCGGGCGCTTTGCCCCGGAGAATTCGTGGGCATGTCAGTGCGCGCGCGGCCCGCCGCGTATGGAGATGTTATGGGCGCGGAGACCGGAGCATCTGACATTTCGGGAGACGCCCCCTGCTCTGAAAACGCGCCCAGACCCACGTCTTCTGCGAGAGTATCGGCATCGGGTGTCACAGAATCCTGTTCAATTGACGGCTCGGGGTCAGAAACAACTGCTTCCGGAGTTTCATCATGGTCCGCATCCGGTGCTGTATCGGTGAGAACCTCGAGAAATGTGGCCAATTTAGCTCGCGTCTCGGTTGTTTCGGTGTCTTCAGAGCGACCGGCCCTGTTCTCTGCCTCGCCAGATTGAAGACCAATGATCTGGCCAATTTGGAATTGCAGCATGTCTGCCTCCGGGAATTCTTCCGTTTGGACGACAATCCCAGATTTTGGTTACCGCATCTTTACCGCTCTGAGGTCAAATGACACGTAGTCCCAGCAATTCGAGGTATTCCCGTGACAGATTATTTACCTATTCAGCCTCCGCCCGGTGGCACCGCGCGGATGGTCCCACACGAAACCGTCCGCGAGGTGGCAGAAAAACTTGAGGCCACCTTTCTGTCCGAAATGCTGAAATCCGCAGGGTTAGGTGCGCAAAGCCATGAGTTTGGTGGCGGAGTTGGTGAGGATCAGTTCGCCTCGTTTCAGCGTGACGCCCTGGCCAGCGAGATGGTCAAGCGCGGCGGTGTCGGGCTGGCCGAGGTGTTTTACAATGCATTGGTGGAGAAAATAGATGACTGACACGACCCCCCAGGAGTTGATTGACGATCTGGACAGTCTGCTGGATCAGGAGCGATTGGCATTGCTGAGTGGTGACCTTGAGCAGGTCGCCCAGATAGCGCTGCAAAAAGAGAGCCTGATTGATGCGTTGAATGCGGTTGCCCCGACCAGTCAGGAGCAGCTGAAAGACCTGCAAGCCAAGGTGGCGCGCAATCAGGTTCTGCTGGACGGTGCCTTGCAAGGCATTCGAAAGGTCGCAACCCGCTTGGCCGCGCTGCGCAGAATTCGCCGATCGCTGGAAACCTATGATGCCCAAGGGCAGAAGCACACCATTCAGGGCGAGGTTGAGCACCGTATGGAAAAACGAGCCTGACCAGATTTGTTTCAAATACCAAGCACATGAGGGAGAACATTTAGCACTCCATTAGCACTTGCACGAGCATGTTAAGCGGGCATCCGGATCGGGTGGCACAGCAGGGTTCAGGCCCGCTGTACTCGTTAGAACAACAGCTTAGGCCGTCCTTACGGGGCGGGATGTGCAAACAGGCGCAAAAGCGCCGTAAGCTAAAGGAAAATGCTATGTCCAGCATTCTGACAAACACCAGCGCAATGGTGGCGCTGCAAACCCTGAAATCGGTCAACATGAACCTGGCCGACACGCAGACCATGATCTCAACCGGTAAAAAAGTGGCCTCGGCCAAGGATAACTCGGCGATCTGGGCGATTTCAAAAGTGATGGAATCGGACTCCAACGGCTTCAAGGCCATTTCGGACAGTCTTTCATTGGGCCAATCAACGGTTGCCGTGGCCCGTCAGGCGTCTGATGCCATTACCGACCTGCTGACCGATATGAAGGGCAAGATCGTCGCCGCGCAGGAAGACAACGTTGATCGGACTAAGATCAATGACGATGTCACAGCCCTGAAAAACCAGATCAATTCGATCATCTCGGCAGCGCAGTTCAACGGCCTCAACCTGATCGATGGCAGCACGCCATCCGCAAGCATCCTGTCGTCTCTGGATCGCGACGCGTCGGGCAACGTATCGGCCGCGTCGATTACTGTCGCGGGGCAAGACCTTTCGTCGGGTGGATATGTCGCCAAGGCGGCGTTCACCGGTTCGGATGGACTGGCCGTGGATGACGACGATGCCTTCGGGTTCGCGCTTGATGCCACAGGTGGTACGGACGTGGCCGGAACTGTGGTCATCGTTGATCCGACGTATGTCGCAGGCGACAAGATCTCGATGACTTTGGGTGATACCGAAGTATCCTACACCGTGACGGCTGCGGATGTGGCCAGTACATCGGTCGAGGACATCATCGCCGTCGGTCTGAAATCTGCGATTGAGGCAAGCGGTGCTGACGTCACCGTGGATTACAATATCGCGAATGCGGGCACCCTTGTGATCACCAATACAGGCTCTGACTCCTTATTTGTCTCGGGGCAGTTCTCAAACGCCGGATCGGGTGGTCTGGGCGCCATGACCGGAATTGATGTATCGTCAAGCGCTGGGGCAACCGCTGCGCTGGGTACGATCGAAACGCTGATCAACACCGCGATCGACGCCACGGCTGCGTTTGGCTCGGCCGAAGGGCGGATTGAGACACAGGCGACCTTCATCTCGAACCTGACGGATTCGTTCACCGCGGGTATCGGTGCTCTGGTTGATGCCAACATGGAAGAGGCTTCGGCCCGCTTGCAGGCGCTTCAGGTGCAGCAGCAGCTGGCCGTGCAATCCTTGTCGATTGCCAACCAGTCGCCGCAAACCATCCTGTCGTTGTTCAGAGGCTAACAACACTGGTCAGGGGCGCATCGTTTGCGCCCCTGGCATTTCTCAAGGCAGAGCAGCAACAGAAATCTAAGGACGCAAAATGAACGCGATACGTCAAGCGCAGAACGCCTATGGTCAGGGTGCGCAACCCATCCGTACCCACCGGGGTGCCGAATACGATGCCTTCGCCCAGATCACATCAAGGCTGAAATCAAGTGCAGCGAAAGGCAAATCCGGTTTCGCCGACCTTGCCCGCGCCATCCACGACAACCGACGCCTTTGGACCGCGCTGGCGGCAGATGTCGGTAGTGATGGCAACGCCCTCCCAAAAGAGTTAAGGGCCCGGATTGTATATCTGGCAGAATTCACCCGGCTCCGCAGCGGTCAGGCGTTGACCCAGGGCGCTTCGGTAGAGCCGCTGATCGACATCAATGCTGCGATGATGCGCGGCTTGCGTGACGAGAGGGCCAAACCATGAGCGGTCTTGTTCTGAAGCTGGGTCCAAAAGAACGGGTCCTTGTGAATGGGGCCGTGATCGAAAATGGTGACCGACGTTCCCGCCTGTCGATCATGACGCCTAACGCCAACATCCTGCGTTTGCGGGATGCAATCCATCCCGATGAAATTAATACGCCCGTGCGCCGGGCCTGTTATGCGACACAGCTTGTTCTGTCGGGAGACTCCGCGCCGGAAGAGGCGCGTTATCCCCTGTTGCACCGGATCGAAGAGTTGAGCCAGGTGTTGACCGACCCGGATAGCCAGACCCATTTGGCACGTGCCACGGCGGCCCTTCTGGACGGTCAGTTTTATCAGTGCCTCAAAGCATTGCGTGCCTTGCTGCCGCGAGAGGCCCGTCTTCTGGCGCATCCGATCCAATGACTTTCCAACCCGTTGTTCCAATCTCGGGGCTGAGCGGCTGGACGTTCTTGCAAAACACCCTGCCGCGTCAGACTGAGGCGTATAACAGCTCACCGGTGCTGACCCGCGATACCGACTATTTCGCGCAGAACATTGGGTCGGTGGACAGTGCCGAGGCGCTTGTCTCTGACCGGCGGCTGCTGCGTGTGGCGTTAGGGGCGTTCGGGTTGCAGGATGATATCAACAGCAAGGCCCTGATTCAGAAAGTGCTGGAAGAAGGCACCATTGATGACAATGCATTGGCCAACCGGCTGTCAGATGACCGGTATCGGCAATTGTCTCAGGCCTTTGGATTCGGAGATTTCACCGGCATGCGGACCGGCCGGGAAGGTTTTGCCGATGAAATCAATGCCCTCTATCGGCGTCGTTCATTCGAGGCGGCCGTGGGCGAGCAGGATCAAACCATGCGGCTGGCTTTGAACGCCAAGCGCGAACTGGTCGAAATCGCGGGTCGCGATGATACGGAAAACACCAAGTGGTTCAACATCATGGGGGTGCAGCCGCTGCGGCAAGTGTTTGAGACTGTTCTGGGCCTGCCAAGCGGCTTTGGGCAACTGGATCTGGATCGGCAGCTGGACGAGTTCAAATCGCGCGCGTCCAGTCAGTTGGGCTTGTCCAGCCTCGCGGGTCTGAAAGATCCTGAGGTTCTGGATGATCTGGTCGAACGCTTTGTGTTGCGTGATCAGATATCTGCCAGCGAGTCCCTGTCCACAGGCTCGATCGCATTGAGCATCCTGCAATCTGCGCAGCCCTTAAACAGTGCTTTCTGATCAGGCGACAGACAGGCCACGCTGACTTATCAGGCTCAAACCTGCGCGACCGAAGGTCTGGCCGCGGTTTTGCCTGATGTGGTTGCACGTGTCTGGGCGGCCTTGGGCGCGGTCGCAATCGCGCCGCCCGTCGCCGTCGCCCGCCGCAGGATCAGACCCAGTTTGTCAAAACTGTTCTGAACGGATTGCGTCTCGACCTCGGCGAGATAGGCATCCAGTTCGGGCCAGACTTTCAGGGCCTGGTCCAACTGCGGATCGCTGCCTTCGGCATATAGCCCTGCTTTAACCATTGTTTCGGACCGGGCATAAGCGCCCAACAATGCCCGCGCCTGCCCGATCATCGTGTTTTCCGCCTCGGAGGCCGCCGCAGGCAGGCTGCGCGAGACCGAGCGTAGTAAATCAATCGCGGGGTATCGCCCGCGTTCAGCAATCGTACGATCCAGCACCACATGCCCATCCAGAACACCGCGCAAAATATCTGCAACTGGTTCTTCCATGTCAGATCCGGCTACCAACACGCTGAGCAACGCGGTGATATCCCCTTGACCATTCTCACCCGGGCCCGCCCGTTCGCAAAGCGACATGATCATATGTGCCGTTGAGGCCGGAAAACCGCGCAAAGCGGGCAATTCACCCGATGCGGTGGCCACTTCGCGATGCGCCTCGGCAAAGCGCGTAACCGAATCGGCCAGAAACAGGACATGTTTGCCCTGGTCGCGGAAATGCTCGGCCACGCTCATCGCGGTCCAGGCGCAGCGGCGGCGCACCAGGGGCGATTTATCTGACGTGGCCGCCACGACGATCGATCGTCGCATCCCTTTCTCGCCCAGCACATGCTCGACAAATTCACGAAGCTCTCGCCCACGCTCACCGATCAGGGCGAACACCACCACATCGGCCTGCATGTTCCGGCCCAGATGCCCCAGAAGGCTGGACTTACCCACACCTGACCCGGCAAAGAGGCCCACCCGCTGACCCCGCACAATTGGCAATAGGGTGTTAAACGCTGCCATCCCGGTCTCAAGCCGCTCGCCCAATGTGCGCCGTTGTGCAGGGGCGGGGGGATCGGCCCGTAAGGACCGTGGGCTGGGACCACGCATCAGGGGCCGCCCATCCAAGGGCTGACCAAAGGGATCGATGATCCGGCCAATCCAACTGTCATCCGGGGCAATTGTACTGGCCGAGGACAACGACGCACGATCCCCCAAAGCCACCCCTTGGGCCGCCTCATCGGGCAACATCACAACGCTGTCCTGATCCATCTGCAGAACTTCGCCCGATAACTGACCGCCGCCGCGTCGGTAAACACGAATGCGATCCCCCAGGCAGGCCTGTGCCGACAACCCGCTGATGCGCAAGGTCGCGCCCTCAACAGCGCTAACCCGTCCAACGACGCGCACAGCTTCCAAAGTTGCAATCTCTGCCTGCAACGAGGCCAGACCCGGTTTGATCATCGCACTCTCCAATCATCTTCTGAAAACAATTTCTAAAGGAATCAGGGTTAAGCCTTGGTTGAAGCAAACGCGTTTCACGAAAACCTGGGTCACAGGATCTCGTGCAACGCACCGAAACACATACGCGTTGCGCGCCGCCAGCTTTGACTGCGGGCTGCAGGTTCAACACCAAACGCATTGATCGAGGGAGAAGCCCCGATGTTTGAAAATCTGGATGTTTTCCGCATGGCCCACGCCATGTCTGTCCACGCGGCCACGAAACAGGGTCTCAGCGCCCAAAACATGGCCAATGCCGACACGCCGGGCTACGTTGCGCGCGATGTGACCCCCTTTACAGATCTGATGAAATCCGAGTCGGCCGAATTCGGGCTGAAAGCGACGCGGGCCGCTCACCTGAACGGATCGGGCCAGACTTTCGCCGGCGAAATCTTTGAACGCGACGGCGAACGTGATCCCAACGGCAACTCTGTCTCACTCGAAATCGAAATGATGCATGCAGTGAATGCCAAGCGGCAGCATGACCGCGCTCTTTCTATCTATAAAACTTCCCTTGGCGTGCTGCGCACGGCCATCGGCCGACCATAAGGAGGACGCGGTATGAGTGAATTTCAAAACGCCCTTGCGGTGACATCCAGCGGGCTAAAGGCTCAGGCACAGCGGCTGCGCCATGTGTCAGAGAACATCGCCAATGCCGACACGCCGGGCTATCGCCGCAAGACGATCCCATTTGAAGCCGAATTTGGTGGGTCGGGAACATCGGGCCTGGTTGAAACCGGACGCGTGCGGCTGGATCAAAGCGATCTGACACAGATCTATGACCCGGGCCATCCCATGGCCGATGACACCGGTCACTACCTTGGGTCCAACGTCAATCTGATCATTGAAATTGCCGACGCCCGCGAGGCGCAACGCAGTTACGAGGCGAACCTGAAGATGTTCGACCAAACCCGGCAGATGTCATCAAGCCTGAATGAATTGCTACGTAAATAAAGGAGTTCCAGAATGGAAATCAGTTCCCTTAACGCCGTACAGAAGTACGCAGCAGCCCGCCCCGCAACCGAGCCAAAGGCCGACGCGGGCGGCGCAGCCGACGCCTTTACCGGGTTGGCCAAGGATTTTGCCGCCACGCTGAAAAATGGCGAGGCCACGGCAAAGGCTGCGATGACCGGTGACGCCGATCCGCATTCACTGGTCCACGCGCTGGCGCAAACGGAACTGGCGGTCGAAACCGCCGTGACCGTGCGTGACAAGGTGGTCGAAGCCTATCAGGAAATCCTGCGGATGCCGGTGTAAGCCGATGCAGGATCAAGTGGTTTTCTTTGATACATTGCGCCAGGGGCTTTGGATTGCAGTGATGATTTCGCTTCCCATCCTCAGCATGGCGCTGTTGGCGGGCGTGACGGTGGGGCTGTTTCAGGCCCTCACTTCGATCCAGGAATTGACGCTGACCTTCGTGCCGAAACTGGCGGCGATTGTCCTCGTCTTCTGGCTGACAATGGGGTTCATGACGCAAACACTGGTCTCGTTTTTTCAAACGCGCCTGATCCCGCTGATCGTGGGGGGGTAGGTCATGGAAAACACCAGCTACACAACCCTGACACGGCAGACCGGATTGATGCGCGAGATGCAGGCGGTGGCCAATAACATCGCCAACTCGGCCACCACCGGATACCGGCAGGAAGGGTTGATCTTCGGCGAATATGTTCGGCGGACTGAAGGGGGCCCGTCGATCTCGATGGCTACCGCCAATATTCGTAACACGTCGATGATCCAGGGCGGGTTGACCCAGACGGGTGGCCAACTGGATTTCGCGATTGAAGGTGAGGGGTTCTTCAACATTGAAACGCCCGCGGGCGAGAGGCTGACCCGTGCAGGCAGTTTCGCGATGTCGGCCGAAGGCGATCTGGTCACGCTGGATGGTTTTCGCGTGCTGGATGCCGGCGGCGCACCGATTTTCATTCCGCCTGATGCCACCGATCTGGGGGTGGCTGCCGATGGTACGCTTAGCGCCGGGGGCCGTCCGATTAGTCAGCTAGGGTTGGTGATGCCGTTGGATATGACGGGTTTGATCCGCGAAGACGGTGTGATGTTTCGCGCCGATGGCGGCACTGAACCGGTGATCGAAGGCCGCGTGATGCAAGGCTTTCTGGAAAGCTCGAATGTCGACCCGGTCAGCCAGATCGCCCGGATGATTGAGGTGCAGCGCGCCTACGAGATGGGCCAAAGCTTTCTGGATGCTGAAAATGAACGTATCCGTAACGCTTTGAAAACATTTATCAAATAAATCAAAGAAGGAGCCCTTCATGCGTGCCCTGAAAATTGCAGCTACAGGAATGGCGGCCCAGCAGATGCGGGTCGAGACGATCTCGAACAACCTCGCTAATATGTCGACCACCGGGTACAACACCCGGCGCGCCGAATTTGCCGACCTGCATTATCAGCAACTGGCGCGCGCCGGCACAGTAAATGCCTCTGACGGGACGGTGTTGCCCACCGGTGTGCAGCTGGGTCTTGGCGTGCGGCCCTCCGCGATTTCGGTGCATTTGCAACAGGGCTCGCTCTCGGCCACGGGCGGCGATCTGGACGTGGCGATTGAGGGCAAAGGATATCTTGAGGTGACGCTGCCATCCGGGCAGTCGGCTTACACACGCGACGGTGCATTGAAGCGCTCGGCCGAGGGGTTGATTGTCACGTCTGACGGATTTGCCGTGGCCCCCGAAATTGTCATTCCTGACGATGCACGCAGCATTTCGATCAATGCCGATGGCGAGGTATATGCCTATTTCCAGGATACGGTTGAAGCCCAGCTTTTGGGGCAATTCACCATGGCCGGTTTCACCAATCCCAAGGGGTTGGAGGCGATCGGAAGCAATATGTTTACTGAGACCGAAGCCTCGGGTCAGCCATTGATCGGCGATCCGGGCGAGGATGGGCTGGGCACGCTACGTCAGGGGTTCCTTGAATCCAGCTCGGTTGATCCGGTGCGCGAAGTGACCGAACTGATCGAGGCACAGCGCGGGTATGAACTGAACTCCAAGGTAATCTCGGCCGCTGACCAGATGCTGGGCGCGACGACGCAGGTGCGGTGATGCGGCCTCTGATCCTCATCGCGGCGCTGTTCGCCGCTCCGGCCTCTGCAGAAACCGTGTTTGCGGCTCACACTATCCGCGCTCAGAGCATTCTGACCGCGCAGGATATCATGATCAAAGATGTGGACGTCCCCGGGGCCGCCACCAGGCCCGAACAGATCATCGGCAAGGAATCACGGGTGGCGCTTTATGCTGGCCGTCCGATCCGGCAGGGCGATGTGGGGCCGCCCGCCGTGGTGGATCGCAACCAGATCGTGCCGCTCATTTTCAAGTCCAGCGGACTGACCATCACCGCCGAAGGCCGCGCCCTGCAGCGTGCGGGCGCTGGCGAATACGTGCGGGTGATGAACCTCGCATCGCGCAACACGGTGACTGGTCTGGTACTGGCCGATGGCCGCGTGATGGTGTCGCAATGAAAGGGAAGACCATGTGGAAGACCTCGCTTTGCCTTGGCGTCGTGCTGACGATCAGCGCTTGTGGAAGGGCCGATCATATCGGCAAGCCTCCCAGCTTTACGCCAAATCTTGAATCCGACGAACGGGTTGCCATGCTTGATCCGGGTTTGCCCCTGAATGTTGAACGGCGGCGCGATGTAGACGCAGCATCGCTTTGGAGCGGCGGCAAGCAATCCTTGTTGGGGGATCGGCGAGCGATTCAACGCGGCGACATCCTGACCGTCGTAATCGAGATCGACGAGAAAGCCGAGATTTCAAATTCGACTGACCGGTCACGCAACGGGTCGGAAACCATGGGCGTGCCGCAGCTGTTCGGCCTCCCGCAACGTATCGATGGCAGCTTGCCAGATGGGGCGACAATGGCCGAGGCGGTTTCAGTCAACTCATCGGGCAGCTCGGGCGGCGATGGCTCGGTCAAACGCACCGAAAAACTCGAGCTACGGGTGGCTGCCACGATTATGCAGGTGCTGCCCAATGGTGTTCTGGAAATCTCCGGCTCGCAGGAAGTGCGGGTGAATTTCGAACTGCGTGAACTTCTGGTGACCGGCTATGTAAGACCCGAAGACATCTCGCGCAAGAACGAGATCACCTATGACAAGATCGCCTCGGCCCGGGTGTCCTACGGCGGGCGCGGGCAGATTACAGATGTGCAGCAACCGCGATATGGCCAGCAAATACTGGATGTCATTCTGCCGTTCTGAGAGGGCCTGAGATGAATAAGATTTTACCTGTTCTATTGCTTCTGGTCGGGACCGGCGCGGGAATCGGTGCCGGTATCGTGCTGAAGCCAAGCCCGGCTGACATGGCTGACGAGCATGCGCAGGTTAGTGTAGAAAATCCGCAACATGAGGATGGTCATGATGCAACGCAGGAGAAGGATGAGTCCGATATACCTGAATATGTCGAGCTGAATAATCAGTTCGTGGTGCCGGTGGTTCGCGACGATATGGTGGATTCCCTGGTCGTGATGTCCTTGGGCATCGAGGTGGACGCCGGCGGTGAAACCGACGTCTATCGCCGCGAACCCAAGCTGCGCGATGTCCTGTTACAAGTCCTGTTCGATCACGCCAATGTCGGAGGATTCCATGGCCGGTTTACGGATGGCAATACAATGGACACCCTTCGGATGGCCTTGACCGAGGCGGCCCAGTCGGTTGTCGGCAAGGCTGTCCGCGCAGTCGTTATCACCGATATCGCAAGACAAGATGTCTGAAATTCAAACCTGACTGGCACGGATCAGAGACTGTTCCTGTTCCTGCGCAGTCTGACGGCGGCCCAGAATTTTGCGATGGGCTGCTTTTTCTTGCTCTAACAAAGCTTCCGATGCCTGATGCTTGCCATAGGCTTTGCGAAGGGCTGTGAGATGACGGGCCTTTTGCACAAGACAGAGGGCCAATTGCCGGTTCAGCTCTTCGCGATTGCGGCCGACCCAACCTTGCCAGAGGATGTCCGCCCCAATTTGGCGCACTGCGTGCAACTCCTCTGCTGGCAATGACAGGGCTGCCTTTCGATGGTCTTCCAGTTGCGCAAGGGCTTGTCGCAGGCTGGTCTCCTGCTGAACAAGATCGCGCATTCGGGCTTGTTCAGCCCGGTAGAGCGCCCCGGTCAACTCGGTCAGATCTTCCAGAGTGTCGCGGCTCATCCAAAGCTCCTGGCGCGGCGACGCATGTCATCAGCAAACCTGATCGACGCCGCCACGGCGCGGTAGTGATCGGTATCGATCTCCTGGCCGATGTCGGTTGTGGCATGCAATGCGCGTGCGGTGGGCGGATCGTGTCGCACCGGCACACCATGTTCCATGGCGCATTCCCGAATGGCGAGCGCAACGTGATCCACCCCTTTGGCGATGCAGACCGGCGCCGAACCCGGCTCACGGCTCCATTTCAGGGCGACGGCATAATGGGTTGGATTGACGATCACCACATCAGCGGTGGGGACGTCACTCATCATCTGCTCTGAGGCTATCCGCGCTCCGCGTTGACGACGTTCTTGTTTGAGATGCGGATCGCCTTCCGAGCTTTTGTGTTCTTCCTGCAGTTCTCGGTACGACATGCGATGCTGGCGCATGAAATCAAACCTCTGCCAGACAAAATCAAGGCCACCGATCACCAGTGCAATCAAAAGCACCACGAACATGAACTCGATCAGCATCCGCATCATCAACGCGCCGACAAGTTGCGGGCTGCCAAACAAAGTCGCAGCCATGTCATCAAGCCGATAATTCAGGTAAAGCCCAAGACAAATTGAGTACACCACAAGCTTGACGAAATTCTTGGCAAACTCAAAAAGGCCCGAAGGTCCGAATTTCTTCTTGGCGTTCTGGATCAGGCTAAGACGGTTCAGCTTGGGCATAATTTTTTCGCCAGACACCACAAAGCTGCGTTGGGCGATCACCGATAACAGCGCCATGCCGGACGGGATCAGATACCAACCGAGAAGCGACAGAGAGACAGCGACCACCAACCCTGTCAGGGCAGACGCCCCCGATCCTTTGAAAATCACCTCTGACAGCGGATCGGCCTGATCAAGAAGCGCCATCATTGCCGTGCTGATCCCCTGGATCGACGGCACGCCCACGACGAGACCAGCCAGCAAGAAACCCCCGTATGAGGCGGCGGTGGTCAGGTCGGCCGAGCGGACAACCTCGCCTTTCTTTCGCGCCTCAAGCAATTTCTGCGGCGTTGGTTCGTGGGACTTTTCGGTATCGTCATCTTGCTTGGACATCGCCTAGCCCCCGAACGGATTGGCGATGAAACCATGCAGGGCATCGACCCAGAGCGTCAGCATTGTCGGCGCCAATAAGAGAAGTAGAAACAGCCCTCCCAGGGTGATCACCGGTGCGCCGACGAAGACCACCATCATCTGGGGCATCGCCCGATTGATGATGCCGAGGGTAAGATTGTAAAGCACCGAGACGATCACAAACGGCGCGGCCAGGGTAAAGGCCAAGGCAAAGGCACCTGCCACCTGCCGCACTCCCCAGAGCGAAACCGCGCTGGCATCGGGCATCTGGGCTGGTGGGAACAGCCCGTAGGTCAGCACCAACATTTCGGCCACGCGCACGTGCAGGCCGAGCATCATCGCCAGGGCCAGGGCCCCGACCACAAGAAGGTGGCCCATGGCCGGCAGGGGCGTCACACCCGCATTGCCCAGGATCTGCGCCAGCGATGTGGATTGCGCGGCGATTGCACCAGCGGTTTGCAGGGCCAGCAGAAACAGGCGGATGCCAATGCCGATGATTAACCCCACCAGTGTTTCACTCAGAACCAGCCATCCGATGGGGGGTGGTGTATCGACGAGGTGGCCAAGACCAGGCGCCGCTGCGGGCGCGACGATCACGGTAACGGCCAAGGCCAACACCAGTTTGATCCGAACCGGCACGGATCGCTCGCCGAGGCCCGGGAAAAGCGACATCACGGGCCCCACGCGCAGAAACACGATGAAATGCAGCCAAAGCACATCCTGCGTGAGATTCAGAAGGTCAGCGGCAGCAGTCATGCGGCGACAACGCCCACAAGCGAGGGTTTGGCCTCCAGCCCGATTTCCTCGAAGGACAAAACAGGATTGGCAATGTTGCGCGCACTCAAAACGGTGCGCAGGAACCGCCGTCGCGCGGTTGATGTGACGATGGCGGGGAAAAGCCCCTGATCTCCGGCTTTGTTGACCTCGTCTGAAACTGCCTCCGTCAGCGTATTGAAAAGTTCGGGTGGCAGGGCCACGTCCAGTCGGTTGGCGTCACTGTCGATCTGGTAGGTCGCGAACGTGTCTTCCCATTCCGGTGCCAGCTGGATCAGGGGCAGACTGCCATCGTCACGCGCCAGATTGGCCACCAATTGGAACCCAAGGCGCTGGCGAACGTGCTCGCAAATCGTTTCGGGCTGTGCCCCCTGCAGCTGGCGCGCCTCGGCCGTCGCCTCGAGGATCAAAGGCAGGTTGCGGATCGAGACCTGCTCGGCCAGCAACAGCCGCAGCACCGAGTGCAACATGTCGGGCGGCACACGATCCGGAATGATTTCATCCAACAGCTTGCGATTGGCATCACATCTGGCTGGATCGCTGAGATTGACCATTTCGTCCAGCAGCCGGCGCATGGATTTCATAGTCAGCAGCCGGCTCAGGTTTTTGCGAACAACTTCAAGAAGATGTGTCGCCATCACTTCGGCGGGAGCCACCAATGTGGCCCCATCCAATGCGGCGTCATCCTGGGCGTCGGCCGGGATCCAGCGGGCAGGTGCGCCATAGACCGGTTCTTTGACATCCTCGCCTGCAGGCAGGTCAGGATGACTGGTGGGATCTAGCGCCAACATCTGATCCGCCCGTAAGGTCGCGCGCGCTTGTTCGACACCCTGAATACGGATCGCATAAGTTCCGGGTGCGCGCGCCGGATCATCTGTCAATCTGATCTCGGGCAGGATCATCCCAAAGCGCGTCGCGATATGGGTACGCATGTTCGAAATTCGCGCGTCCAGCCCGGTGCCGGGATCCAGCATGAGGTTCACAAGGTCCGCCGAGAACTCCACGTGGATGTCGTCCAGTTCAAGGATATCGCCCAATGATTTGTCAGCAGGAACATCGGATGGATCGGGTGCAACATCGGGTGAAACGGGTGTTTTTCGCCGTTGTAGGATCATCCATGTCGCGGTTGCACCAAGGGCCAGTGCACCAATCATGAATGGCAGGAAGGGCAGTCCCGGGACCAGTGCGAACAGCCCCATCAGCACGCCCACCGTGGCTAGCGCCGATGGATGACGCCCCAGTTGCGAGCTAAGGGCAAGATCGGTTGCGCCCTGTGTGCCGCCACGTGCCAGTAAAAGTGCCGAAGCAATGGAGATAATGACAGCGGGAATTTGCGTAACAAGCCCATCACCGACCGTCAGGATGGTATAGGTTTCAAAGGCTCGCCCCAGGGGCATGTCATGTACGATCACACCCATGATCAGGCCCATGATCAGGTTCAGCATTGTGATCAGAAGACCCGCGATCGCGTCGCCTTTGACGAATTTGGATGCCCCGTCGAGAGAGCCGAAAAACGTGGTTTCCTGTTGTTCACGCTCGCGGCGTTCCTTGGCTTCCTGGTGATCGATAGCGCCGGCAGACATATCGCTGTCGATGGCCAGCTGCTTGCCCGGCATGCCATCCAGCGCAAAGCGCGCGCTGACTTCGGCCATGCGTGCGGCCCCTTTGGTAATCACCATGAAGTTCACGATGAGCAGGACACCAAAAACGACGAGGCCCAGAAACACGCTGCCGCCCATGATGAAATTTGCAAAACCTTCGATCACCTCGCCAGCGGCATCTGTACCGGTGTGACCCTGTCCAATGATCAGTTTCGTCGAGGAAACATTCAGCGAAAGTCGCAACATCAGCGAGGCCAGAAGTATTGTCGGGAAGGCCGAGAAATCCAGGGGCCGTTCGATGAACAAGGTGACGGTAAAAATCAGGATCGCGAGGGCGAAAGAAGCAGCAAGACCGACATCCAGAACCCAAGAGGGCACTGGCAATATCATCATCACGATGATCGCCATCAGCGCGACGGCCAAAAGGACCGTGGGTTGGAATACATCCGAGATGTTCAGACGCGTCATGGCTGCAATCCTCCCCGGTTTGCATCCAAAGAGATCAGAGCGGTCCCTGCATCACGGCCAATCGGATTGTGTCTGGTCTCACCCAACGGAACGAGAGAACCGCGGGATCCATGATGCGAAACCTGCCGAAGCAAAGGGTACCGGTTGACCCGGACTGGCCGAGCTTCGTGGGTTTCACGCGTCACCACCATTGTTCGTGAAGAAGGAGAGACCGGGGTGACATCCATAGTCTGACGGATCTCATCGAAGCGGGTGCGATACCGTTTGGCGAATTTCGGAGTGCGTGAATGGTAGGCACCAGCAGCCTTTGACCAGTCCTGCGTCTCATCGTGCAGTCGCATCAGAAAAGAGGCCGCGTAGCGGGCATTCTCCACCGGATCGAACATTTCATCAATCGAGCGGAACGCCTCGCCATGCCAGCGGTAATTGATCTGAAAGCAGCCAACATCAAAACTGCGGGCACCGCCTTTGAAGTGCTTGAAGACATAAGCTCTGGCGGCATCCTCGGTCTCAAACCATTTACCGACGCCCTCCATGTTAACAGTCCATGGCCATGGCTGGAGCTTACCCGCACGCGTGCGGCCGGTTTCCGTTCGGGTGATTGAGCGCAGAACAGAAACGGGCACGCCACTCTCTGATGCGGCAATCTGTGCGGCGTGATCGCAGGTGTCACCGATTGGTATGCTGGCTGATGCTATGCCGACCAAAGTTGAACTCCAGCAAGCCAAACCAAGTGTTGTACGAAAAAGAGCGCGGCTGAGAGTGAGTCTCAATCCGCGATCGAACGGTTTTCCATTTGATTTCAAGCCCGTCGGTTTCACCGTCGCGTCCACTGGTTCGCTCTCTTTCATCCACGCCTTCTGGCGTTTCGATATGAAGTTTAGGCGCTGTGTCTTTAGATTTGGTAAGCGTAAGGGGGATCAGGGGTTGGCCTTGGCACCAACTGGGACCGGGTTTGCATCAAGGATGGCCGACAAGGTTTCGCGCGCCGCTGTGCTGGCTGCAATCAGGTTGCGATTCCGGGCCAGAACTGCCTGACTTGCGTCTGCTTTGGTGTCCGTAGCGGTCTCTCTTGTGGCCATAAGATCGGCGAGTGCGGTGTAAGCGGGTTCTCCGGGAGCCGCCGCACGCTTCCAGTCACCCTGCAACCAGGCTTCCTGTCGTGCGTTTTCTGGGGTGGGGGATGATGCGAAGAGATAGTACGCCGCAGCGTGATCGCCTGCAGCGCTTAATGCCCGCGCGCGCAGCCCGTTGACATCTGCCCCTTCCAGATCAAGCAGTTCGACAATGGCCTGGCGCGGCCTGTTCAGTTTCAAAGCCAGCTCTGCGCGTAGCAACCGCCGTTCGCGGAATGCCGAGCTGCTGCGCGGAGGGTCTTGCGCAATCAACTCGGTTGTCGACCCGGGGAAACCAAGTTGAATGAGACGACCGGCAGCCTTGTTAACGGCAAACGGATCAAGCTGGGGCGCCGCGCCAAATCGCTGTGCAAGCATATGGTGAAGAAATGTCACGTCGCTGGCATTGTCTGCCAAAAGCCGCATCATATCCGAGTGCAGAGCTGGTATCTGATCGGGCCTGAGGGCCCGACCTCGATCCACCAACGTTTCAAACGCCATGTCGAATGATCCCGCAGATGCCAGCGCCCGGATATGGGCGGCTGATAATTCGGCGCCAATCGGGTCGTTTTGCTTCTCAAATGCGTATGCCCCGGCCAGCTGTGCCTCTTCAAAAGAGACGCGCTGACCACGGGCCACGCGGTCATTGATCATGTTGGCCAACGCTTCTGCCGATGGTTCTGCATTGCTTTTTACAACGTCTTCCAATCGGATGTCGGCCTGTCGGGTTTGGCCAGACGCAGCATCCGCCTGCGCTTTGGCCAACTCGGCTTGCGGTGTTGATGCCGTGTCGGGGCGGTCTAGGATGCGTAACAGCTTTTTGGCGACATCCGCCTGACCGGCATTTAAAAATCGCCGCGACAATATGGGGCCATAATGCCTGCGCAGATGTTGTGGCAGGGCATTGAATTCACGCAGGATCGCATCGGTATCGATTGGCAGATCGCTTGGAATTGCCTCATAGGACAGGGCCGACCAAAGCGCCGCGGGTGACGTACAATCCATTTGATTGGCCAGGTAGCCGGCGCCTTCTGCATGGCCATGCTCAGCAATCTCGGCCAATTGCAGAGTTACCAAAGCATCCACGTTTGTTGATGGAAGCAGGGCGAGAGTTGCGCGTGCCTCGGCACCAAAACCGAAGAAAAGGTAAAGGCGTGCAAGCTTTAACGCGCTGTCGTGGTTTATCTCATCAAACTCGCCAGTCAGTCTCTGGTGCAACGCCGAGATCTGGTGCCCAAACGGAGCGTCATTCCCCCAGGACGCGGCATCTATTTGATCCAGAGGCAAACACCCATTGGTTCCACCAGCTGTGGCATTTGCGAGATCAAAGTCCAGAAAATCGCGATCGATGCTGCTTTCGGCCTTCAGGTTGATCTGTGGGAGGCCCGGATTGTCGGGTTCTTCGTCGGCCAGCTTGGGTGGTTTTTCGGCGGGCTCTAAAGTACTCGGCCCGGCAAGTGCCTCAGGCAGGGACACTCGCGGTTCAACAAGGCCTTGTGATGCGGCGCGGGCAAGCTGCTGCAAAAGCCGGTCACGCGCATCATTCAAAGTTGCGGGCTTCTCGAGTGCTGTGATCGGGTCGGCAGGCTGGGTTGGTGTTTCAACACGTGGCCCTGACATTCCATCCGAGGTCGGCTTGACCGCTTGAAAAGGTGAGCGGATTTGCGGAACTATGTCTGTCTCGGATGTTGCGGATATGGACTTTGTCTTGAAAATATCAGCGCGTGCTGGCCGCTGTTTCACGTCAAGGACCAACAAAGACGCTCCGTGCCAAAACCCGGTAACTTTACATTCGCAGCCAAAGCTGAGTTGAAGTGTTTTCCTGGTGTTGTCCCAAGTTGCATCCAAGACCCTGTCGCGCGGGATTCGATCAAAGACAACGCTTGTATCGACCTGCAGATTTGCAGCATCAAACTGAACCTCGGCGCTGTTTTCCCCTGGTTCAATCGCCCAGTCCAGTCGTGATGGCATCTCAATAGTCAACCGCGAGAACGTGTCATGTTCCCCCGAGCGAAGCTGCACAACCTGGGCAGCAGCGGGAAGGGCTGCGACCAAGCTTATCAGCAAAATCAGGGCGCGCCCGATCATGCCGCATCCTGTTTGACTGATTTCAATGCGTCTTCCAGGTCATTGAAGCTGGGTCGATTATGGGCTGGCGTGTTCTGACGCCCTACTTCGATGCAGATGTTGGTGGCATGATTGTGCAGGTTCGCCACCAGCACTTCTCGGATGAGCTGATAGAAATGGCTGTCTTCCTCGACCGCCGTCTTCACTTTGCCCGAGAACGGGCCGACAAGGCCGTAGGACAGGAATACTCCCAGGAAAGTTCCGACCAAGGCACCGCCAATCATTTTCCCGAGGATTTCAGGAGGTTGATCAATCGAAGCCATCGTCTTGATCACCCCAAGAACGGCGGCCACGATGCCCAGTGCCGGCAAGCCGTCAGCCATCGCCTGCAAGGCATGGCTGGAATGCAGGGCATGGTGCAGATTGGCTTCCATCCGCTTTTCCAGAACCTCTTCGACTTGATGAGGGTCGTCATAATTCATCGATGCCGATCGCAAAGTGTCACTGATCAAAGAGACGGCTTCGCCGTCCGCAAGGATCCGGGGGTACTTGGCGAAAATCGACGATTCATCCGGAGCCTCAATATGCTCTTCGATCGCAACCGGGTTGGTACGGGCCAGACGGATCAGCTCGAACAGCAGACACAGCAGGTCACGGTAGTCGTCGGGTTTCCACTTCGGGCCTTTGAAAACCTTGCCCACGTCTTTCAACGTGTGTTTGACCGCCGACATGTCATTCGCGATCAGAAAAGCCCCTACGGCCGCGCCGCCAATGATCATCATTTCAAAGGGAAGCGCCTTGAAGATAATACCCAGCTTGCCCCCGGCGGCCAGATAACCACCAAAGACCATCACAAAGATTATCAGAATGCCAAGTATCCCGATCATTGTATTCTCCGCCCGGATGTTCGGGGCCACATTGCCATCTGCAGGTTAAGAAACCGTGCGTTTCGGCCTTATTCTTTGGGAACTTCCGCATTACGCCCGGCCAGAACCACACTAAAGGAATGTGCGGCCGCGGGTGTCAGGCCAGCCATGATCGCTGCGGCCGCATCCGGGCGCATCCGGCCCAGGAAACCGGCTGCAAACTCGGGATCCATTTCCTCGAAAAGCGCGGCGGCCTGTTTGGGTTTCATGGTTTCATAGACCTTGGTCAACCGGGCCAGATCACCCTCTGCTGCGGTATCTGCAAGGGCGATTGTTTCGCGCAGGTCGTTCTCGGCCTGGGTAAGGGCGGCCAGCTTTCGCTCAATCTCTTCGTCGGCGACACGCAACGCCTGAAGCCGGTTGCGAATGGCGTTCTCCTGTTCGGCGATTCTCGCTTCTCTCTTCTGGAACGCGGCCAGCATCGGCTCCAGATCTTCTGGTGCCGAACACGCAGCTTGCATCGGTACAGGATCAAGCTCGCTCACCATCATTTCCTCGGGCGCAAGAGCAAGCGCCTGACCGGCACTTTCGCCCATGCGCAGAGCGGCTGAACTGATCAGGAGCGCGGCGACCATCACCAACGCCCCCTTCCCGGGGCTGCGTCGACCACCTTTCAACTTGGAACGTCTGAAGATCATTCTGCGACCTCCCTGTGGCGTTTGAAGACCGGACCGGTTGGCGGGGCTTCGGGTTGCGGTACCGGGGAAGCGGCCTGAGGTTCAGGTGCTGGGGGCGGGGCAGGCTGTGGTTCGCGCGCCATGTCCGGCAGGTCATGCATCGAGGCCACCAGCAGTTCCAGCCGCTTGGCGACACCTTCGGCCCTGTTCGTCAATCCTTCCAGAGATGAGGTTGAGGCCCCGGCGATATTCTTGGCCGCCTCAAGCGTTTTGGTCAGATCATCAACCTGCGCTGACAGTACGGCCACCGCCCCGCCGACACCGTTTTCCAGATCGTTAAACCGGCTGAGTCGCCGTGCAAGAATGTAGCAATAGAAACCGGCCCCCAAAGCGCCGGCAACCAGCAGAATATCAGCAATCAGTTCCATATTTCGCGTCCTCAGTTCAGTACAAATTCCATGATCAGAAGGTCATTCACGCGCCCGCCACCGGTGACAATCTGCACCCGGCGCAGCATTTGGGCCCGCAGGCGCGCCAGCGAACTGGTGTTGGCCAGATCTTCAACTTCAAGCGCACGCAGGTAGTTGTTCAAGACGTCGACAACCCGCGGCATCAGCTGTTCCACCTCACCTTGATAGCCGTTCTGAACTTCAAGCTGCGCACGGAACCGCAGATGGCCGCTGTCCCCGCTGAGAGAAATGATAATTGGCTCAACCGGCACAAAGGCGATATCGGGCATGGCAGTGATGTGCGCCATTTCCTTTTCGTCGCCATGCCCGGTGTCGGCATGCGAATCGCCTCCCAACAGCAAGCCGGATTGCACCGCGTAAAATCCAGCCCCACCGCCAACGAGTGCCAGAGCAAGCCCTATGATCAATGGCAGTTTCGAGGGCCGCTTTGGCGCCTCTTCGTCTGTTTCCGTATCTTTCGCCATGTCGATATCCATGCGTTCGTTTCGATCACTATAGACCGGCAGGAACTAACCGATTGTTAAGCCTGATCAGCGAAAGATGACCTCACCGCACGGCAGAACGTCGTGGATGAGGAGGCAAAGAAATTGCAGCAGATCGCAACTCTCTGGACGGCGCTGGATGCGCGCAAACGGACGATAATCGTATTGGCGACAATCGCCATGTTCGCAGCCGTTCTGGCTCTTGCACGCATGGCGTCTTCGCCCAGTCTGACGTTGCTTTATGCGGGTCTTGAGAGCGGCCAGGCAGGCGAGGTCGTCAGCGCCCTGGAACAGCGCGGTGTCGCCTATGACGTGCGGGGTGGCTCCATCTTTGTCGAATCAGGCCGGCGGGATGAATTGCGCATGACATTGGCCAGTGAAGGCCTGCCTGCAAACTCCAGCAAAGGGTACGAATTGCTGGATGGATTAAGCGGTTTTGGCACCACGTCGCAGATGTTTGATGCGGCCTATTGGCGTGCGAAAGAGGGTGAATTGGCCCGCACGATCGTCTCGCACCCCTCGGTCAGCGCAGCACGCGTCCATATTGCCAGCACCGGGACGAACCCTTTTCAGCGCGATGTGCAACCGACGGCGTCGGTGGCGCTTACCACAAATGACGGTGGTATTACCGCCAAGCACGCCCGTGCACTGCAGTTTCTGGTGGCCTCCGCCGTCACAGGTCTGACACCCGAGGACGTGTCGGTCATCGACAGCAAAAGCGGGCTGATCGGTGCCGTGGAAGAGGCCCCGGCTAATACCGCCGATGATCGTTCCGATGCGATTCGTCAGAAGGTCGAGCGCCTGCTTGAAGCACGTGTGGGTGCCGGCAATGCAGTTGTCGAAGTCAGCGTGGACACAATCACAACCACCGAGTCGATTCGTGAGAAGCTGATTGACCCCGAAAGCCGCGTCGCGATCAGTATTGATACGGAAGAGCGCTCGAACTCGGCTTCTGATCAAGGAGGCGGTGATGTGACGGTGGCCTCGAACTTGCCCCAGGGGGATGCAGGCGCAGGCGATAGTTCATCGAGCGAAACCAGTGAGACCCGCGAACGGGTGAATTACGAAGTGTCCCAAACCGAGCGCGAGGTTACCCAGGTGCCCGGCGCGATCAAACGGATGACCGTTGCCGTGCTAGTCAACGGCACGGTCGGGACAAACGAGGCGGGGGTTGAAACGTTTCAGCCCCGCTCGGACGAAGAATTGAGCGCGCTGCGCGAGCTGGTTGCCTCGGCGGTGGGGTTTAACGAAGACCGCGGCGATGTGATTACCCTCAAGACAATGCAGTTCGAACTGGCCAGTCCGGCGGGAACCACGGCCGAAGCGTCTTGGTTGAACGGTATGGCGATCGATATCATGTCGATCATTCAGGCGGCCGTTCTGGCGATCGTGGCGTTGATTTTGGGCCTCTTTGTGGTCCGGCCCCTGCTAAGCCGCCCCCCCGAGCAGTCTTTGGCGCAATTGGCGGCACCGCCCACAGCTCCACCATCCGTATCGCAAGAGGACGCGCCCGCTGCCGCGCCGGAACTAACGCCGATCACGGGGGAAATTGATGATCTCACCCGTGATCCGGAAACCATGGCTCTGATTGGCACACCATCGGGTGATGCAGACTCCACTCTGCCCGATCTGTGCCAGTCCGGAGAGGACCCTGTTGAGCGGCTGCGCAACCTGATCGGTGAGCGGCAGGAAGAAACGGTTGAAATCCTGCGCAACTGGTTGGAAGGCGAAGAGGAGAAAGCCTGATGAGCATTTCCCATCTCCTCGAAGATTTCGGCGCTTATGCGCGCGGTAAGCCAGTGTCGTTGACTGACGTTTCATTGGAAGAACAGCGACTAGAGGCTTTTGAGAAAGGCTATCAGGCCGGTTGGGACGATTCGTCAAAGGCGTCCGAGGACGACACGCGGCGGGTGTCTGTAGATTTGGCCCAAAACCTGCAGGATCTGTCAATCACCTATCAAGAGGCACATTCCGCAGTTCTTGCGTCACTGCGCCCGTTACTGGAACAGATCACGCAAACGGTTCTGCCTGCTCTGATGCTCCAAACGCTGGGTGCGCAACTTGTAGATCAGGTGCATGGCATGGCCCGCGAACTGGGGCCGCAACCGATCGAGCTGGTTACCGCACCCTCTAACGCCGCCACGCTTGAGGCCCTGCTGGGTGACGATCCCGCCATGCCCGTTACCGTCATCGAAGAACTGTCTTTGGGCGAGGGCCAGGTTTTTGTCCGGTTCGGCAACCATGAACGCGAGATCGATCTGAGCGGTGTGTTGGCCACCATCGAGCAGATGATGACGGGCTTTTTTGATGAAAACCAGAAGGAAACAGCATGACCGATGATGCCACTTTGACCTCTGAAACTTCTGCACCCCGTGAAGTTTCAAACCCTTTTACTTCGGTTCCGATCGAGATCACGATATCGGTTGGCAAGGCCCGTCCGCTGATCCGGGACCTGTTGAACCTGGGGCGTGATGCGGTCCTCCCGTTGGACAAGCGCGTCGAGGACCCGGTTGAGCTTTATGTCGGGGATCGGTTGATCGCACGAGGTGAGCTGGAAGAGCTGCAGGGGGATCAGGCCGGACAACTGGCGGTGCGTCTGATCGAAGTGGCCGATCTGCAAGACGGTCTGGGATGAACCGTTTATTTCTACTGTTGTTTATTGTCGGGGGACTCGTTTGGTTTGCCCCGCCGGCCATGGCACAGGACATCTCGATCTCATTGGGCGATGACGCCAGCCTGTCGGCGCGCACGATCCAGCTGATCCTGCTGATCACGGTTCTCAGCCTCGCACCGGGGTTGGCGATCATGATCACCTGTTTTCCCTTCATGGTCACGGTGTTGTCGATCCTGAGACAGGGCATCGGGTTACAGCAATCGCCACCAAACATGCTGATCATCAGCTTGGCTCTATTTCTAACCTACTTTGTGATGGAGCCTGTATTCATGGCCGCCTGGGAACAGGGCATTGATCCGCTGCTCAATAATGAATTTTCCGTTGAGACAGGCATTGAACGGGCGCTAGAACCGTTTCGCCTGTTCATGGCAGGTCGCGTGGATGCAGAGACCTTTGCCTCGATGGCCGCATTGCGCCCCGACGGAGCCCAGATCGCCCAAGGGGCAGATGCTCCACTTTCAGTATTGGTGCCAAGTTTTCTTCTGTCTGAGATTTCAAGAGCGTTCCAGATTGGCTTTCTGATCTTTCTTCCCTTTCTGATCATTGATCTGGTTGTCGCGGCCGTCCTGATGTCCATGGGTATGATGATGGTTCCGCCGGTGGTCGTGTCCTTGCCGTTCAAACTCGCGTTCTTTGTGATCGCTGACGGCTGGCGCCTGATTGCCGATAGCTTGGTGCGCGGGTACTTCTAAATCTATCTGGCGCTGATGCACTTTCGGACATTGCCAGATCCTCCCGATAAGGGAAGTCAGGTTGCTGATCGCCAATTGAAGTTCCACTCGCCTAGTCGAACGTTTGCCGGGATCAGCTTTTTGGTTCTTGATACGATCTGATGAGTTTTTTGCGCCTGTCGCAGAGCGGATACACAGATAGGCCATTGGTCAAAAGCTTTAACCTTCCGAACAGCTCGATCCTTGCCGTCCCTTTATCGCACGACGAACTCGGCATGCAGTGCTCCAGCGGCTTTGATGCTCTTCAGGATATCGATCATGTCGCGTGGGGATACGCCCAGTGCGTTCAGGCCCGCGATCACCTCGGACAGGGATGTTCCCGGAGGCACCTCGGCCAGCCCGGTTCCTGGCTCTTCCTCGATCTGTGCATTGGTGCGCGGCACAATGACGGTTTCGCCCTCGGCAAAGGGATTGGGCTGTACAGCGATCGGGGCTTCTTCGACCCGCAAGGTCAAGTTGCCCTGCGAAACGGCCACGCGAGAGATGCGCACATCCTGCCCCATCACGATGGTGCCCGAGCGTTGATCCACAACGACGCGGGCCTTGCGCTCGGGTTGAACAAGCAGGTTTTCGATCCGGCCAATCATATGGGCTGCCGAGCGGGCATTGGTAGAGCCGACGCTCAAACGGACGGTGCCAGAATCCAGCATCACTGCAACGTTGCGCCCAAAGGATTGGTTAATCGCGGCTTCGATCCGTCCGGCGGTCGTAAAGTCGGGCTCACGCAGTGCCAGCCGCAATGTGTCGAGCGATCCGAGTTCAAAATCCAACTCACGCTCTACCCGGGCGCCTGCCGGGATCACCCCTGAGGTTGGTACGCCTTGCACAACCCCTGCGGCCTCGCCTTCGGCCAAGGCACCGCCTGCGATAATCGTGCCCTGTGACACCGCATAAATCTGTCCATCGGCGGCGTTTAGCGGGGTCATCACCAAAGTTCCGCCTAATAGGCTTTTCGCGTCGCCAATCGCCGATACGGTCACATCAATCTGACTGCCCGCGCGCGAGAACGGCGGCAGGCTGGCGGTCACGAAAACGGCCGCGACGTTCTTGGGGCGAAATTGTTCACCGGTGACATTCACCCCCAGCCGTTCGAGGATATTCGACATGATCTCTTCGGTGAAAGGCGCATTGCGAAGGCCATCGCCGGTGCCGTTGAGGCCGACAACCAGCCCATATCCAACCAGATCGTTGCCGCGTACTCCATCGAACTCGACCAAGTCCTTAATGCGGATCTGGCTGGCGGCGCTTTGCGATGCGATCAGGGTGAGGACGAGGCCGAAGGCCGCGATCAGGCGGGAAAAAATCATGACAGGAAATTCACCAGGTTGAGGCGCGACATGCGCGATGTGAGTGTGTAAAGCGTCTCCAGCCGTAATTGGACGGTTTCGAGATCAGAGGCAGTCTCATACGGGTCGATGCTGAGCAATTCCGCCTGCACCAGGTTCAGTCCGGATACTTCCGCCGAGATTCTGCTGGCGGCGCGATCAATCCGGCCTTCGGCAAAACCCAGGTCCGCGCGAATTTTGGTGACGCGATCCTGACCCGACAGAAGGTTTTCCCCCACCTGCAATGTCAGGGCGCGTTTATCTATGTCTGACAGGGTGGTGCCAGGGTCATCCAGAACGGCGCCGATGGCGGCCTGTTTCAGGACAGCGCGAAACGCTGCATCGTCCGCGCGCAGATCCAATGTCACGGATTCGCCTTCACCCAAAGGATAAGAGGCGCGCGATGCCGTGCCGCCCTGGTAAGCCAGTGTTTCAAAATCACCGCCTGGCGTGTCAAAGAAAGTATCCAGGGCAGTGGTGATATCAGCGGATGTTGCGGCGCCAGAGACGGCCACGCTGAGGGCGGCCATCACATCCGCGACTGGCGCCAGTGGAGACGACGTCACAGCATCACCAGCGAAGAGGGCGCGTCCTCCGACATGGGCGTTCAGTGCTGAGATCATGGCGCCAAGAGCGCCCCTTGATTCGGCGGCAAAATCAGAAACCAAGGATGAGGTTTGCGACGAGCCGACAGCAAGCGCATTACTGCTCAGTGTTTCGGTCTCGGACTGAAGTTTTTGCAGAGCGGATTGCATGATGCCGGTTTCGATACGGCCCCGCTCGGCGACACTGCGATGACTATCGAGCAACTCAAGCTTATGCTTGACGTCCGACAGCTGCATGAAATCGCCAGAAAGATGGCGTGTGACATCCGTGGTAACACCGCTCGACAGTTCCTGGGTCAGCCGCTCCATCTGTTGTTTCAGCGAGGTACTTTGACGGCTCATTGCAAGAGTATGGGCAAGATCACCGATTGAGTTCATGGACATAGGTTAGATCCTCAGCAAGGTTTGCATCATGTCGTCAATGGTCTGGATCATCCGCGCATTTGCGCTGTAGGCCCGCTCGACCAGAAGAAGACGTTGCAGCTCGGCATCCGAATCCACGCCGTTTTGCAATTCCAATTCAGCCAGCTCAGACTGCCTTACCGTTGCAAAACTAAGCGATTGATCCAGCGTGAGACGGTCTTGCGCCAGACGGGATGTCAGTGTCGCAAAATGCCCGGACGATGAACGTGCCCCGCCACCAAGATCACCGGAAGACAGGGCCTGACTTGCGCCAAGCACCGAAGCAAGTTGGGACAGCAACGTCCCATTTCCTGCCGGTCCCTGCGTGACAGCGCCCAACCCATCCCGCAAGCGCCACGTTTCCCCGCCCTGATCAGGATCGACGGCGGTGTTGAGGCTGATCCGGCCTGCGACCCCAATCTCGTTCAGCGGGTCGAACGCGGCCCCGGCATCTGTGAACAGGCCCGGATCGCCCGGCGCTCGTGTGGGATCAAGGTCGGCCTGTTGGAATCTCTCGATTATGTCGCGGGTGACGGCGTCCAGCTGGGTTTGCATGTCAACGCCCAGATCATCACGGACGCTGAACAAGGCTGCAAGCCGACCGCCGTCGATCGGGCTTCTTGACCCAGCGGGTTGGACATCGACACCGTTGATCGACAGACCGGAGAGCAGGCCGTTGGACAGGGTCATATGTGGGGCGACCAGGTTCGATTGATTGAACTCCAGCGTGGCGGCTGTTCCATCCAGAAGAATGGCACCTCCGGGCGTGAAAAGAGCAATGGTGCCGTTGTCGCGCGGCACCTGCCGCACCGGAATGAACTCGGACATCTGATCGACAAGGGCCTGACGTTGATCCAGAAGGGTTGCGGCATGATGATCGGCAGGGCCGTGGCGGGCGATCTGGATATTTACATCCCGAATTTGACCCAAGAGCGTATTGACGCTGTCGACCGCGCGGGCGATCTGCCCCTCTGCTTCCGTGCGGCGACGTTCAATTTCTGACGCCGCCGTGTTGAGGCTATTTGCCAACTCTTCGGCGCGGAATACTGCGTTTTGCAGATTGGCCGGATTATCAGGACTGGCCGAGGCTGTGACCAACCCGGCTTCAAATGCGGCCAGTCTCCCGCTTAGTGACGCCGGATCATCGGGCGTGCCGATGACGCGCTCGATCTGCGCCAGAAAGCCTGCGCGGGTGTCAGCATAAGCCAACTCACTTCCGGCGTTTTGCCGATCCGCGATGATGCCCTGATCAACCAATCGCGTGATGCCGGTAACCGCCACCCCCGGAATGCCATAGCCAAGCGTTTCAAGTTCCAGCTGTCTGCGAGCGTAGCCGGGCGTCAGAGCATTCGCCAGGTTCGATGAAATAACATCAGCTGAGCGAGATGTGGTTGTCAGCCCGCTAACGGCGCTGGACAGGGCGCTTGAAATACTCATGACAGGGCCTTCCTGTTAGGCAAAAGGGAGTGGGAAGCCAAACTTATCGTTTGATATTCGTGGTTTCCTGCAACATCTCGTCGACGGTTTGGATCACCTTGGCGTTCGAGGAATACGCCCGTTGTGTTTGGATCATGTCCGTCAATTCACCTGCGACATCGGTGGCGGATTCTTCGCGTGCGAAGGACACAACATCACCGGTTGGGCCATCTCCGGCATCCCAGAGGAAGAAGGATCCACTGTCAGGCGATGGCAAATAGGTTTGTTGATCCAGGGCAACCATGCCGTTGGGGTTAGGCAAGTCGACCAGGGGTACCTGATAGATGATCCGCGTCAGCCCGGTGTCGAAAGAGGCATAGACAAAGCCGTTTTCGTCCACCTGCGCCGAGGTCATATTGCCCACAGGCGAGCCATCCTTCGAGATGGACAGTGGCGCGAAGGTATCGGACAGTTGTGTTAATCCGTCATTTGCTCCGATCTGGCCGATGTTGATCTCCATCGGACCGCCCGCAACATTGACGATCACGCTGCCGGTTACAGGGTCGTAGGTGCCACCCGGAGACCCGCCCACTGTGGCGACGCTCAGCAATGTGCCACCCGATGCCTGTGAATCGTCAAAGGTTAGGGTGTACTCGCCGATCGTGGCACCGCCCTGGGCCGAATCCGAAACGGTCATCGTCCATTCATTGGATGACCCGGTCGCGGGAACGGTGGGCAAGAACTCAATCTGAACGTTTTCGGATTTGCCGAGATTGTCGAAATACTCGATCGAAAGCTGTTCGGGATCGCCAACGCCGCCCGCATCCGTTTCCGTGGCAGGCAGGTTCACACCCAGCCCGATGCGGGTTGTCGGTTCACCGGTCAACTGATTGACGTTGATCTGAACAGGCTCCAGCCCGATCGACGTATCACGCGGGAATTCTGGGACAGTGCCGTCGGGATTGGCGGGCCAACCCAACAGGACAAGGCCGGATTCAGTGACAAGTTTGCCTTCGTCATCGGTGCGGAACGATCCTGTGCTGGTCAACAGCATTTGGGCTGTCCCATTGCCCACTTCGACCTCGCTGGCCTTGGCAACCGGCAACATGCCACGCCCCCGCACCGCAAGGTCAGTGGGATTGTTCGTGGCCACCAAAGAACCGTTCTGATCAATCAATCGCTGTGTGCTGGCGCGGACGCCACCTGCGGAATAGGTGCCGCCAGACGATGAGATCACCATGGATTGAAAATCAGCCTCAACCCGTTTGTACCCATAGGTCGCGGAATTGGCGATGTTGTCTGAAATAGCCGCGAGCCGGGTCGCATTGGCCTGCAGACCCGCCACACCTGCATTCAAGGAAGAGGAAATTGTCATAGATACGCCTTTCTGCTGCATCGATTGGTTTCAATGCAAACAGTTACAGACGCGCCTTTAACAGCGAGCTAACATATAAAATGCGTTCTATTTCCCCAAAATCCGGCTGCTTCTTAACGATCATAGTGTTCCACCGGGATTTCAAGGAACAGGAGAGGCGCGTTAATGGTCCGATCTGAGCAGGATCACCTCCAACCGGTTATTACGGATCGCCATCGGGTTGTTGACCACAGGTTCGCGATCCGCATGTCCGGTGATCCGCTGAATCCTGTCACGCCCAAGATCACCTGATTGCAGCATCTGGCGCATCCGATTGGCCCGGGCTGTCGATAGATCCCAAACGGGATTGTGTTTCAGAATGACAGGTTCGGCCCGTGTATGGCCTTCGACGGCAACGCCGTTCTCGACCAGGGCACTGACCGACGCAACCAATGCGGCCAGCTCGGTCAGCAACTCCGTTGGTGTATCGGTCCCCGGCTGGAACAGTGCCGAACCCGGCAAGTCAAACATCTCGATCACCAACCCCTCATCGGTAACCCGTGTCAGAATGTGACGGCGGGTTTCGCGGGACACGGTGCTTTCACCGGCCCGGCCGGTCAGGGTTTCTTCAAGCTCTTCAAGCGCTTTGGTCTCGGCCGCTTTCTCTTCTTCAGCACCCTCGGCACTTACCCCCATCTCGCCACGGGCCTGTTGGGATTCAGTTGGACGCTGGTTCGTGGCCCCGGTGCCATTTTGGGGAAGCACCTCTTCGGAAAAGACACTGCTGCCTCCGAATTCACCATCCCCACCACCGGAAATCCGGTTGATCGGAATGGTCGGGCTGAAGTAATCAGCCAAACCCTTGCGTTGTTGCTCTGTCGTCGCATTCAAAAGCCACATCAACAGGAAAAAGGCCATCATTGCCGTCACGAAGTCGGCATAGGCGACTTTCCAGGCACCCCCATGATGCCCGTCACCGCCAGTGACTTTCTTCTTCTTGATGATGATTGGCGCGACATTGTTGTGCGCGCTCATCTCCACCACCTATTTAACTCACCCAAGTGCCAGAGTTAGAGACAAAGGGTTACGGGCGACTTAACGAATAAACTTGTGTGGAAATACCTGGGAGTCATCAGCCTATATTGGCCTTTGCGATCACTATAATCGGCATCGTGAAAACGAATTTGCCACCCGCGCCAAGGATTGACCTCTGGCGCGCGTCCTACAATCGTGATGCGCATGACTGTGAGTGACGAAAACCTGGCCCATGCCGCGGCCGAAGGGGATGGCGATGCCTTCGCCCTGCTGCTTGAGCGGCATTATGATGGTGTGTTCCGGCTGGCCTTTCGTCTGACGGGCGTGCGTGATCAGGCCGAGGACCTGACCCAGGATATCTGTGCTGCGCTGCCTGCCAAGCTGAACAGCTATCGCGGCGCGGCCAGGTTCACCACATGGCTTTGGCGCGTGGTGGTCAATGCCGCGCATGACCGTCGCCGCCGGGCCGCGACCCATGCGCGCCATGCCACCGGCTGGGGCGATTGGGAAGTGGATCGCCGGGCTGCCAACGACGACACCGCCGAGGCGCTGGATTGGTTGACTGAGGCCATGCGCGCCTTGCCCGACGATCTGCGCGATACGCTGGCCCTGGTGTTGGATGACGCCACCCATGATCAGGCCGCCGAGGTGCTGGGCATCTCGCCCGGTACGGTCAGCTGGCGCATCTCTGAGGCAAAGAAACACTTGCGCGCCCTGCGCGAGAAAGAGGATCAGATATGACCGACGAGCTTGATGATCTGAAAGCCGCTATGAAGGCTGCAACGCCTGCGCCCGACGCCGCGAAAAAGGCGGCGGACATCGCGCTGGCCCGGAAAAATTTCGCGGATCTCCAAGAAAGCCGCGATGGGACGCGTCTTACCTCTGAACACCCCAAAACGGGGTGGAGTAGAGGAGTAAGACAGATGTTGAATGCCCTGAACCCCCGTGCCGCTTTGACGGCGACCACCGCGATTGTTGCTGTTGGCATGCTGGCCGTTATCCCCAATTGGCAGCAAGGCCCGGAAGGATATGACTTTAGCTCCACGCCCAAACCCATGGTCGTGCAGGAAGAAGCGGTCGCAACAGATGAGGTTCGTGAGGCGATTACCGAAACCGAACCGATGGCTCTGCCCACGCCCAAGCCAGAGGGCCTGCGCAAGGATGACACCTCCAGCTTGCGGGGCGAATTTGCGCGCAGTCGGGATCAGGGTCTGGCTGATGCGGATGATGGGTATTCTGGCCGGACTGCTCTGAATGCAGCCCCCGAGGCCTTGGCTGAGATCGCACCCGGTACAGCCGCGCCGCAGGCCTCAAGGAAAGCCACGAGTGAACTGCAGCGGCCAGCCCCGATTGACGACGATGTCATTCTGCAACCCGAAGCCGATACCGAGGCGTTCCCCGAAGCCGACGCCAGCCCTCTGAAGATCACCGCCGAAGAGCCGACCTCGACCTTTTCCATCGACGTGGACACGGTCTCCTATGCGGTTGTGCGGTCTTCCCTGACCAACGGGCAACTGCCGCCCGCAGGGGCGGTGCGGATCGAGGAAATGGTAAACTATTTCCCCTATGACTACCCTGCCCCCGATGCGGACGGTGCGCCGTTCCAACCCACAGTGCGCGTCACGCAAACGCCCTGGAACCCCGATACGCAACTGGTGCACATCGCCATTCAGGGCGAAAAGCCCGCCATTGAGGACCGCCCGCCGCTGAATCTGGTGTTCCTGATCGACACATCCGGATCGATGAACCAACCCAACAAGCTGCCCCTGCTGAAACAATCCTTGTCCTTGATGCTGTCGAAACTGACCGCGCAGGATCAGGTGGCGATTGTCACCTACGCGGGCAGTGCCGGGCAGGTGTTGGAACCCACCGCCGCGACCGAACGGGACACGATCCTCGGCGCGCTGGACCGGCTGGAGGCGGGCGGATCGACCGCCGGACAGGCCGGGTTGCAACAGGCCTATAGCGTGGCCGATGGCATGGCCGAAGAGGGCGAGGTCACTCGCGTGATCCTGACCACGGATGGCGATTTCAATGTTGGCCTGTCCGATCCCGAAGCGTTGAAAGACTACATCGCCGACAAGCGCGAGAGCGGCACCTACCTTTCTGTCATGGGCTTTGGCCGGGGCAATCTGGATGATGCCACGATGCAGGCGTTGGCGCAGAACGGCAACGGGCAGGCGGCGTTCATTGATACACTCAGCGAGGCGCAGAAAGTGCTGGTTGATCAGGTGTCGGGCGCGCTGTTTCCGATTGCCAATGATGTGAAGATTCAGGTCGAATTCAACCCCGCCGAGGTCGCTGAATACCGCCTGATCGGGTATGAAACCCGCGCCCTGAACCGCGAGGATTTCAACAATGACCGCGTGGATGCGGGCGATATCGGGGCCGGGCATTCGGTGACCGCGCTCTACGAGATCACCCCGGTAGGCAGCCCCGCGCGCCTGTCCGATCCGCTGCGCTATCAGCCCGAGGAACCGATGATCACCACGGGTGAGCTGGGCTATCTGAAACTGCGTTACAAGGAACCGGGCGAGGCCACCAGCCAGTTGATCGAGCGCCCCTTCCGCATCAGCAGTGGAGAAGCCAGTGATGACATGCGCTTTGCCATGGCCATCGCCGGGTTCGGGCAACTTTTGCAGGATAGCGTATACCTTGGCGACTGGGGGTACGAGCAGGCGATTGAATTGGCCAATGGTGCGCGGGGCGAAGACGCCTATGGCTATCGCGTCGAAGCGGTGCGGCTCATGCGGTTGGCACAGAGTTTGGCGGAATAGAGCGAAGATTCGGTGTAAGCGGCAAGGCCCAGAGCCAATCTCTGGGTCTTTGCCAGTCACTAATCGGGATCTGGATAAATCATCGTTTCGTGAGGCAGATCGTTTGCATCATCGTACCAAGGGCAACGTTCCTCAAAGCGCCAATGCAATGTTGGAGGATACGCGTCGGGGTTGTCCAGCGAACCTATATGCAGCGAAATCAAGTTCTCGCGGGTCCAGCTCAGGCTGGATCCGCACCGGCCACAAAAGCCGCGTTCAACCCCTGGAGATGACTGATAGATACTGAGATGCCCGCTGGTGAGAGAGACTTTGTCTTGTTTGAACACCAGCATGCCAGCAACAGCCGCGCCACTGTGATGGCGGCAGCTCCGACAATGGCAGTAGCCGATATGTAGCGGGTCACCGTGCCCCTCATAGCGCACCGCCCCACACATGCATCCCCCTGTTATCTGGCTACCTTGATCCATTTGGCCGCCCTTCCGGTCTCAAACAAGCCGCGCATGCGCGCATGACGCTGACGTGTTACCTTAGCTTGCGGAAATGAAAAAGGCCCAGAGGATACTCTGGGCCTTTCGCACGGGTTCAGATGTAGTTAATTGACCGCTTTGGCGTCCACCACGTCTTTTTCGATCGCTTTGCCACTGGCAATCTCGATCCGGCGGGGTTTCAGGGCCTCGGGTACTTCGCGCACCAGGTCGATATGCAGCATGCCATCGGCATGCGCCGCGCCGGTGACGCGCACATGATCAGCCAGCTGGAATTTGCGCTCGAACGCGCGGGTGGCAATGCCGCGATGCAGGAAAGTCCGCTCGTTTTCTTCGGCCTGTTTGCGGGCCGTTACGATCAACTGCCCTTCCTTGACCTCAACGCCCAGATCCTCGTCAGCGAAACCGGCCACGGCAATCGAGATGCGATACGCATCATCGGCGGTCTTTTCAATGTTGTAAGGGGGGTAGGTTGGTTGACTGACATCGCTGGACAAAACACGGTCCATCATGTCTGCGATCTGATCAAAGCCAACAGTGGCCCGGTACAGCGGGGCCATATCAAAGTTACGCATGGGTCATCCTCCATTGAGCGATAACATATGTTGATGCCTTCCCAGCATGGGACAGGCGGTTTGCGCCCGGCCCACCTGTGCAGCGCCGGACCCCCTTTATTTGGGAAGTAGCTAAGGAGGTGTCAAGACCCTCAGGGTTTGGCGAATTTCGCACCCGATGCAGTGCCGCCTTCACCGATCTTGACGCGGCGCAGGCCGGTCGATGACGCGGTTGCTTTGGGCATCGCCCGTAGGTCTCGTTTGAGCTGATCCAGAAGAGGTGGCAAATCCATACCAAAGGCCATGCGCGGGCCATCCTTCACTTCGCCGCCGCTGATCAGGGTCAGAATGCGTGCGCGGCCCCCCTCGCGCACGAAAACAGGTGCCCCGGACGAGCCATAGGTGACGTTGCAATCAAAGGCGATCAGCCCCTCTGCACGCCCCAGAACTGAACATTCGCGTTGCCATGACAAGGCCTCATCCCGGCCACGGCCATAGGACACAACGCTGACATCCTGACCCTTGCCCGCATGTTTCTGCAGGATAAACGGATCGGCAACCGATGTTGGGATGGGTGCGGCGAGTTCCAGTAAGGCGGCATCATAGCGGATGGTTCGTGTGCCGAAGGACACACGCGGGTCGAAACTTTTATGGGCGGCAATGCGCCTGACGGGTTGTTCCGCAAGCGCCTGCCCGTCGGCCAAACCGGCCCGGAACATCAGGCTGTCTGCTGCTCTGAGACGACCTTGTGGATCATAAACGCAATGCGCGGCGGTCAGCACCAGGTTGGGGGCGATCAGCACTCCGGTGCAATATGCACCCCCTTTGATATCGACGCGCCCGACCCCTTCCCATCCAAAGAGATCATCGCGATCAGTCAATCGGATCAGACCATTGCCAGCACTCAGCGGGACAGCAGGGATCGCGACAATCAGGACCGCAAGTGCAGCAAAAACGATATGGTGAAACCGGCGCATCAGGGCTTGGCGAATTTCGCCCCCGTGCTGCGTTCTTTCCCGGCCGAGAACATGGACGGAGCCGGGTCCTGGTAGACACCGTACCCGGCGGCCAATTCATCGCGCAGAACCTGTAAGGGGCGTTCCAGCTGCGTGCCCAGTGACACTTTCTTGCCATCGACCTCGGCCATGGCGGAAATCACCGAGACAACGCGCGGCTCGCCGCTTTCAAACGAAAAGATCGGTGCCCCGGACGAGCCAAAATTCACATCACACGAGGTGATCAGGACCCCGCGCTGACGTGCCATTACGTTGCAGACTTCCTGCAGCGACGGGGCTTCGGAACGGTCCCGTGCATAGCTGACTACGCCGATGCGTTGACCTTTGCGCGGGCGGACATCAGTTTTGAACGGGGTGACCGAGGTGTTGTTGATCGGGTGATGCAGCTCAAGCAGGGCAACATCATTGCGCGTCCGGTCCTCGACCTCGCCTCCTTCATAGTGAAAATCGGGATGGGTGACAGCACGGCGTACCCAGCGATAGGCCGATGCACGGCCATTGCGCCATCCGGCCAGAAACTCGATCTTGCTATGGTCGATCCGTTGGCCGGTGTCGCTGTCATAAAGGCAATGAGCCGCCGTTAAAACCAGATCGGGGGCAATCATCGCACCGGTGCAAAACCCACGCCCGTCAATATCGAGCCGCCCAACCGCCTCCCAGCCGCGCGTGTCATCGCCCGTTTCCAATGCCTTCAAATCGGTATCGTTGCTCCACCCAGCCGACGCGGCAAACACCAAAATAAGAGATAGAAACGCAGACCGCATAAGAATTCCGATACTATTTAATTGCCGGGTCGGATTAGCAGCGATTTTAGGCAGAATTGCGGCGTTTGGAAGGGTTTAGATGGTCCCGTTCAGCTTGGCCGGTTTCGGCCCGCCCGTGGCCCAGTCCAGCAGTTCGACCGTATGGACAACCGGCACCTCCGTGCCCCCGCCAATCTGGATCATGCAGCCGATATTGCCCGCCGCGATGATATCCGGGGTTTTGGCCTCAAGCGTACGCACCTTGCGGTCTTTCAACTGCTTGGAAATCGCAGGCTGCATCAGGTTGTAGGTGCCCGCACTGCCGCAACATAAATGGCTATCTGCCGGCTCGACCACCTCAAACCCGACGCGTTTCAGCAGATCCTTGGGAGCGGTTTTGATCTGTTGACCATGCTGCAGCGAACAGGCCGCGTGATAGGCAATTTTGAGGTCTTTTGGCGCACCCTCGGGGATGTCCAGCTTCATCAGAAGTTCCGAGACATCCATGGTGATCTCGGACACGCGCGCGGCGTCCCCGGCCAACGGTCCATTGCGGAACATATGGCCGTAATCCTTGACCGTTGTACCGCAGCCCGAGGTGTTTACCACGATGGCATCCAGCCCACCCGCGTCCATTTCAGACGCCCATGCGCGCACGTTCTTGCCAGCGGTGCCGTGGCTTTCCTCGGTCTTGCCCATGTGATGGGTCAGCGCACCGCAACAGCCCGCGCCCTTGGCCACCACCACCTCGCAGCCCAGTCGGGTCAGAAGCCGGATCGTGGCATCGTTGATATCAGTATCCAGCGCCTTTTGCGCACAGCCCGTCATCAGGGCGACGCGCATCTTGCGATCACCTTTGGCCGGGAAGCTTTGCGGGTCGTCATTCCGGCTGACCGGAGGGATCGTCTTGGGGGCCATCTCCAGCATTGCACGAAGCCGCGCATCGGGCATCAGCCGGGCGAACGGCTTGCCGATCTTGGCCCCCAGAAGAGAAATGCGGAAGCGGGTGGGGTAGGGCAGAATTCGTGCAAGTGTCCAGCGCAACATACGGTCCATGAACGGGCGCTTGTGGCGCTGCTCGATATACTCACGCGCGTGATCCACCAGATGCATGTAATGCACGCCCGAGGGGCAGGTGGTCATGCAGGCCAGACAGCTGAGGCAGCGGTCAATATGTTTGACCGTCTTGGCGTCCGGATCGCGGTTGTTCTCAAGCATGTCCTTGATCAGGTAAATCCGGCCGCGCGGACTGTCCAACTCGTCCCCCAGCACCTGATAGGTGGGACAGGTCGCGGTGCAGAAACCGCAATGCACGCAAGAGCGCAAAATCTCGTTCGAACGCGCAATGGCCGGGTCTTTGAGCTGGTCTGGGGTGAATTCGGTTTTCATCTATTCTGTCACTATCTGTGCCGCGTAAAGCCCGAACCAGGGCAGGGTGGTGGCCATGGCGCCAATGGCAAAGGCCCCGCGATGCGCCGTGCCTGGGGGCAGGCGTTCGCGCAGGGCCAGAAAGCACAGGGCGACAACAACGATCCAGCCCAGCCAAAGCATCAACACTTTTGTCAGTGCCGGGTAGGCCGAGGTATCGCCCTCGATTGCGGCCAGCTTCGGCACGACATTAGCCGCCACCATCAGGGTCAGCGCGATCACGCAAAGCAGCGTGAAATATCCCCGCGACGGGCACCGACGGGCCAGCCCCCAAAAGATCACCGGGCCAGCGACAAAGCTGACGAGATAGACCACTGCGGTGATCATGCCGCCTGTCCCATCAGGCCGGGGTTCAACAGGCCTCTGGGGTCGAACCTGTCACGCAGCCCGTTTTGGAGTTGCGCCAATGGGGCGGGTTGCGGCTGGAATACATCGGGGTCTTGTCCTCGGATCAGCGTGGCATGCCCGCCGGTTTCCGCCAGATGCGCGCGCAGTGTCGCGCCATCCAGAGCAACCTCAGACGGCACCAACAGCCAGATCAACCCGCCGCCCCAATCATAAAGGGCTTCACATCCCGGCATGCTGGCGACAATCCCCGGGGCATCAGTGGGTTTTACCGACAACCGCCAGACGGCCCCGTTCCGGTCGTGAAACGGCGCCACATCCCGCACATAGCGCCAACCCTCAGTGGTCTTGGTGGCATCTGTTTCAAATGTTGGTGCGCCGAAATCAGCCAACAGTTTTGACAGCTCTCCCCCCCGATAGGCGACAGAGTTTTCAAACCCTTCCAGCCGGATCATCGTTACCGGGCTGCCGTCCATGCCTTTTTGCAAATGCGCCGCACCCGTCACCTCGTAAGGGGAGGACAACGCCTTGGACAAGGCGGACACGGCGTCGGTATCGCTGAGGCCCTCAAAAAGTAAAACGCCGGTGGCCTGCGACTTGGGCAAAACCTTCAGCGACACCTCGGTCAGTACGCCCAAGGTGCCATAACTGCCCGCCATCAACTTAACGAGATCATAACCAGTGACGTTTTTCATCACCCGTCCACCATTGCTGATCACGTTCCCAGCCCCGTCGACGAAACGCACGCCCAGAAGGAAATCCCGCAGAGCACCCACCTGAATCCGGCGCGGTCCCGAGACATTTCCAGCCACCACGCCACCAATCGTTGGTGTGCCCGAAGTGCCCAGCAGCCCGCGGTGGTCCATCGGCTCGAAGGCAAGGCGCTGGCCCTCGGCCTCAAGCGCTGTTTCGATCTCGGCGACCGGCGTGCCTGTGCGTACCACAAGGGTAAGTGCACCAGGTTCATAAAGCTGGATGCCGGTCATGGCGCTGGTGCTCAACACCTCGCCGGTAACCGTGTGGCCAATCGGCCGCGTGCCACCGCCGCGAATGTTCAGCGGAGCATTTGCCGTGCGAATGATCTCGGCCAGTTCGGTCTCGGTCTTGGGGGTCATCGGATGTCTTTCTGGCTGTATGGTTCAGGCCGCCCGGCGTGCTTGTGACACGTCAAGCGGGAACACCTTGGCCGGGTTCAGCAGCCATTTGGGATCAAACACATCCTTTACCGCCATTTGAATTTCCAGATCGGCAGGTTCGTATTGATGGGTCATCAGATCACGCTTTTCGATCCCCACACCGTGTTCGCCGGTCAGGCAACCTCCCACCTCGACGCAGAGCTTCAGAATTTCGGCACCGAACGCCTCGCACAGCTCCAGATCGCCGGGTTTGTTGGCATCAAACAGGATCAGCGGGTGCATGTTGCCGTCGCCTGCGTGGAACACATTGCCCACATCCAGACCAAACTCCTTGGACATCTCGCCGATACGTTTCAGGACATGCGGCAACTGGCTGACCGGGATCGTGCCATCCAGACACATGTAGTCGTTGATCTGGCCCATTGCGCCAAAGGCCGATTTGCGGCCCAGCCAGATTTTCGCACTTTCCTCGGCCGAGTTGCTTTCGCGCAGTTCGACCGGATTATGCGAGCGGGCGATGGCCATGATGGTTTCCAGCTGCTCGTCAATCTCGGCATCACTGCCTTCGACCTCGACAATCAACAGCGCCTCGCAATCCGGGTAACCCGCCTTGGCAAAAGCCTCGGTGGCGCGGATGCACGGGCGGTCCATGAATTCGATCGCGACCGGCAGAACGCCCGCCTTGATGATATCTGACACGCAGGCCCCCGCCACTTCGTTGCTGTCAAAGCCCATCAGCACGGGGCGCGCGCCTTCGGGTTTGCGCAGGATACGCAAGGTCGCCTCGGTCACCACGCCCAGCTGTCCTTCCGAGCCACAGATCAGGCCCAGCATGTCATAACCTTCGGCATCCAGATGCGCGCCACCAATCTCAACCACGGTGCCATCCATCAACACCATGGTCACGCCCATCAGGTTGTTGGTGGTCACACCGTATTTCAGACAATGCGCGCCGCCAGCGTTCATCGCAATGTTGCCGGCAATGGCACAGGCCAACTGGCTGGACGGATCGGGGGCGTAGAAAAAGTTCTCCTCCTCAACCGCGCCGGTGACGCTGAGGTTGGTGCGCCCGGATTGAACGCGGATAAACCTGTTTTCATAATCGGTTTCCAGCACATCGTTCAGCCGAGCGATGCCCATGATCACGCTGTCCTCTGTGGGCAATGCACCACCGGCCAGCGAGGTGCCCGATCCGCGAGGTACGACCGGCACGCCCAGCTGGTGGCAGATTTTCAAGACGTCTGACACTTCCCGCGTGCTGGAAGGCAGCACGACACAAAGCGGTGGGCATTTGTAAGCAGTCAGCGCGTCACATTCATAGGCGCGCGTTTGGGCGGGATCATGTATCACCGCATCCTCGGGCAGAACCTCTTGCAAACGTGAAATCAGCTCGGGCTTGCGGGCCAGAACGGCGGGATCGGGTTTGGGCATCTGCATAAGGGGACTCCTATATTGGTAATAAAATATAACCAATTTTGGAATTAGGCAAGAAGAGTCTGCGCGGCATTCGCGCCCGGCGCACAAAATGCTCTTGAAACACGGCCACACACAGACGTGACTCCCCACCGCGGGCATGATCCCTATATTGGGCGGTATGAAACGATTTGCCTTCGCTCTCGCGCTGATCTGCGCCCCGACTCTCGCTTTGTCCGACGATCCTGAAGTTGTCGATGTTTCCGTCGAGAAAACCGGAATGACATGGCGGATGGATGTGACGATACGCCATGACGATACAGGCTGGGATCATTACGCCGATGGGTGGGAGGTGCTGGATGCGCATGGGAATCGTCTGGGTTATCGCAAGCTGATGCATCCGCATGTTGACGAACAGCCCTTTACCCGCTCTCTCAGTTCGCTGGTCGTGCCGGACGGCACGCGCGAAGTGTTTCTGCGGACCCACTGCTCGCAGAAAGGCTGGTCCGAAGAGCGCGTGAGGGTCGAACTGCGGCCTTAACGCCGCCCTTCGCGCAGCCAACCACCCACAATCAGTCCTGAAATCAACAGCAGCACCAGCCATGCGGGCAGTAAGGCGATCTGCGTCACATTCAGCGTTTCATAGGCCTCGCGCGGGGTGATTCCGATCCAACCGCGACCCGCCGCGGGACGGCCCTCGCGCACGGCGCGGATGCGCGGCACTCCGTCTTCCAGCGCCCGGATGCCGCCATTCGTGGACTCGATCAGCGGGCGCAGCGCCTCGCCACTGGCCAGGGTTTCCTCGAACTCGACCGGCGAGGCGGGGCCAAGGCCGATCACCGCGCTGTGTTCATCATTGGCCAGCCGGTAAAGCCCGATCTCGGGGCCATCGAACACCGTCTCAAACCGTCCCGGGCTGACCTCGTCCAGGGTCAGTTCCAGTTCTTCACCCGAAGGAGTGATGATCGTTACGGTGCCCACCTCGTCCGACAGGCTTTGGCGGGTGATGCGCATGCTCTGTCCAGTGGCCTCGGCCGACAGGGCCTCTTCTTCGAGCTCGGGTTCTTTCATCATCCAATGGGCCAGACGGCGCAGCAATTCCAGTTGCGGGCCGCCACCCTCATAGCCGCGATGCCACATCCATGCGTGATCCGACGCCAGCAGCGCCACGCGCCCTTCACCCACGCGATTCAGCATCAACAGAGGCTTTTCATCAATGCCTGACATCACCACGTGACCCTCTTGCGGGACCACTTCGATCTGGCGCAACCAGCGGCCCCATTCGCCATCAAATTCCTTCTCCAGCCCGGCGGTCACCGGGTGGCGCTGTCCCAGATCGGTGACGGTTGGCCGGTAATGTTCTTCCAACACGCGGGCGGTGGGGCGCCCCGGCACAATGGTTTCAATCGGTGTGCGGAAAATGCTGTCGGCGCTGGCAAAGTCCGGCCCTGCGGCGATCAGAACAGCGCCGCCCTTCTCCACGTAAGAACGCACATTATCCAGATAGATCGACGGCAGGATGCCGCGCCGCTTGTAGCGATCAAAGATGATCAGGTCGAAATCCTCGATCTTCTCAAGGAACAGCTCGCGTGTCGGGAACGCGATCAGCGACAATTCCCGCACCGGCACGCCATCCTGTTTCTCGGGCGGACGCAGAATGGTGAAATGCACCAGATCGACCGAGCTGTCAGATTTCAGAAGATTGCGCCATGTGCGTCCCCCGGCATGGGGTTCACCCGATACCAGCAATACGCTCAGGCGGTCCCGCACGCCGTTGATCTGCACCAACGCGCGGTTGTTGCGGTCCGTCAACTCGCCCTCTGCAAGGGGGGTCGAGAACTCAAGAACGTTCCGTCCCCCATGAGGCAGTTTCAGCGGCAGGTCGATGGGCTGGCCCAGCGGGACGTCGAACATCTGCGGTGTGTCACCATCAACCGAGACCTCCAACGGCACGCTGGTCAGGCCAATGGGGGCATTGCCGCGATCTTCGATCTGCAAGGTCATGGTGACCTCTTCGCCCAGAATGGCAAAAGCAGGGGCATTGCTGATGGTCAGTCGCCGGTCCCAATCATCTGTCAGCCCTGTATGCAACAAATGCAGCGGGGCGGGCATCTCGGGCGCGCGATCCAGATCATGCAAACGGCCATCTGACAGCAAAACAGCACCGGCTATGCGCCCGCGCGGTTCCTCGGCCATCGCCTCGCTCAACGCGGTCATCAACTGGGTGCCGGTATTGTCCTCGCCATCGGGCAGCGTAATGCGGCGCAACTCGGTATTGTCCATCGCGTTGATACTTGCGGCGATGGTCTCGGCGGCAGTGCTGGTGCGCGTGGCGCGGTCTGAAAGCTGTTGACTGGCACTCTCATCCGCGACCATCAGAACGATATCGGTGAGGCGTTCACGCTCTTCCTGCTGATAGACCGGCCCGGCCAGCGCCGCGATCACCGTGAGCGCCGCCAGGCCCCGCAAGGCCCAGCCGGACAGGCCCCGATGCAGGGCAAGGGCAACAGCCGTGAGGGCCACACCGCCCAGAACCGCGATCAGCCACCAGGGCAGAAGGGGATCAAAGACGATGCTGATATTCATTGGCCCAGCCTGTTCAGCAAGGCAGGCACATGCACCTGATCGGATTTGTAATTGCCGGTCAGCACATGCATCACCAGATTGACGCCAAAGCGGTAAGACAGCTCACGCTGCCGTTCGCCCGCAAAGCCGCGCCCAACGGGAAACAGCGGGTTGCCGCGATTGTCCATCGCCCAGGCCGAGGCCCAGTCATTGCCGCCAATCACCACCGGCGTGACGCCATCGTTGAGGTTGCGAAACGGCATCCCTTCAATCTGTTCGGCATCCGGTGGGGCCGCTTCGACCCACACGCCGCGCCCGGCATGACGCCCCGGGAAATCCTGCAGCAGATAGAAAGTGCGCGTCAGAACGTGATCTTCGGGCAGCGGCTCTAATGGCGGAATGTCTAAGGGGGCCGCCAGCCGTTGCAGCTTGGCCCCATTGGGCGAAGAGGCCCCGAAGGCGGCGATATTGGCATCGCGCGTGTCAAATAGGATCATGCCCCCGGTGCGCAGATAGGTGTTAAGGCGTGCATAGGCCTCGGCCGAAGGCTGTGGCTGATCTGGTGTGATGGGCCAGTAAAGCAGCGGAAACACCGCCAGTTCGTCGGTTTCCAGATCGACGCCAATCGGATCGGCTGGCTCGACAGATGTACGGAAAAACAGCGTCTCGCTGAGCCCGACAAGGCCCGCCCTTGCGGTGTTGTCCAGCGTTGTATCGCCCGTCAGAACATGGGCCAGCACCAGTTCGGAGGTGGCCAGCGCGGTCTTTTCGTCCTGCGCTTCGCCGGTTTGGGGCAGGGCCATCAGCAGACCAAGCATCAAGGCCGCGCGCGCAGGAACCAAACGTCCCGACAAAGCCAGTGACGCAATCACATCGGCGGACAAAAGCAGCAGAGCCAGCGCCAGCAACCAGCCACTCAGCGGTTGCTCGGCAGGGCGCGACAGCCCCGTGACCGGCACATCCGCAGGCCAGCTGACCGGCTCCAGAACGGTTTCCGCTTCAAGCACATTGCGTGCGATGCGGCGATCGGGCCCATCATAGAGACCGGGACGAAGGTCAGGGCCAAGGGCCGCGGTGATCAACTGATCCCCTGGCACACCTGGCAGATTGCCCGCGTCAGCCAGACGCCCCTGACCATCCAGCACCTTGATGGGCTGCCATGTGGTCCCGGCCAGATCCTCGGCGTCGGGTTGGGTGATCGACGACGAAACGGCAAGCCGTTCCAGCATCTGTACAAACAGACCAGACAGCGGCAGGGTCGACCATTCGGCATTGGCAGTGACGTGGAACAACACCACCTGCCCATCGCCGACCCGCTTGCGGGTTACCATCGGGGTGCCATCGCTCAGCTGTGCAATCACACGCTCGGCCAGTGTTGGATCAGGTTGCGCCATGACCTGCGCACTGACGCGGACATCCTCGGGGATATCGAGGCCGAAAAACGGGCTGCTCTCGGTGAAGGGGGCCAGCGATTTCGGTTCACCCCAACTCATCGCACCACCCACACTGCGCCCACCCGAGCGCAGGCGGACCGGCATCAGGGGCGCTTCTTCACTGCGCGACACATCACTGGCCGCCAAACGTGGCCCCGCAAAGCGCAGCAACATGCCGCCTGCGTCCAGCCACTCCAGCAATGCAGCCTGTTCGGCCCCTGATAGCGTGGCCACATCGGCCAGAACGATCACATCGGGGTTGGCGGGCAGGATATCCATCAACGCACCGTCCAGCAGATCGGCGGTTGGGATCAATGCCTGTTCGAGGAAATGCAGAGGCGAGAGCAGCTCCAGCCCTTCCCGGTCCTCACGCCCCGCGATCAGGGCCACTTCGCGCCGTTTCAGGCTGTCATCGGACAGGGTTACCGCCCCGGCATGATCTTGCCCTGCAATCTCGAATCGGCTCAGCCGTGCGCGCAGTTCGGGCGGAAGCGATAACTCTCCAATTGTTTCTGAGGCCCCGGGTTCAAACGTCATCGGCAAGGTGGCCAGCAGACGCGAAACGCCTGAGGGGTCGCGCCCATGCGCCTCGACCGTGATTTCACGCGCCAGATCGGTGGTGCTGCGCCGGGCGGTCAATTGCACATTCCCCTCGGCCAAACCCGCGGGGGCCAGCGCCAGAACCGGACGCGGGCTTTCATAGATCGAGACCGGGCCGCGCGCCTGCACCGCGCTCAGCACATCCTCGCGCCCCTCGCGGGTCAGACCGTCCGAGAACCAGCGGGTTTCAAAGCTGCCATCGCCCAGCATCGCGGTAGCCTCACCCAGCGTCTCTGGTGTCGGTGCCCAAGGCTCGGGTCCCAACCCGGACAGGCGCGTGCGCCATGTCTCGGCCGCCTGGAAAGAGGGCGTCTCGGGATCGCTCAACCGCATCACGGCGACGGTGCGCCCTTCGCGCCCGGCCTCGGCCAACATGTCGTCCAGCAATGCCTGTTGCGCGGCCCAATCACGCCCGCTGGCCCAGCTTCCATCCAGCAGGATCAGCAGGGGGCCGCTCGCGCGCGTCTCACCCTCGGGCTTGGGATTCAGAACGGGACCTGCCAGACCGACAATGACGGCAGCAACCGCCAGCATCCTGAGCAGCAACAGCCACCAAGGCGTGCGATCCGTGACGCTGTCATCATCCTTCAGCCCCAAAAGCAGTGCGACACCGGGAAACCGCCGCCGGATCGGCGCAGGCGGGACCGCGCGCAGGATCATCCACAGAATAGGTAATAGCGCGAGCGCCACCAACAACCACGGCTGGGCAAATCCGATGGGGCCAAAGATCATGCCGCTGCCCCCTGTTCAAAGGCCTGATACAGCCATAAAAGCGCCGATTGCGCCGAGTCCGACGTGTGATGGCAGTGATACTGCCAGCCGGTCAGGGCGCAAAGCTCGCGCAGCTCGGCCTTACGTTCGGCCAGCCGGGTCAGGTATCTGTCGCGCAGTTCAGAGGCTTTCAGTGTTTCATGCGCCAGCGTGCCACCAACGCTTTCAAAAATTGTGCGTCCTCTGAACGGAAATGCCTCTTCCACCGGGTCCAAAATCTGAAGGACCACGCCCTGCACTCCGCGATCTGCCGCCATCAGCAACGCGTCGCGCACCGGTTCGATCTGCCCCATGAAATCGGATACCAGCAGGGCGCGCCCATGTGAGGCCATTCCGCGCAAATCGGGTTTGCCGTAATCATCCGGGCTTTCAATCGTCAGCGCCTCGGCCAGCCGGGCGAGTTGTGCTTCGCCACGGCGCGGTGGCAAGGACGTGCCGGTCAGGCCGACGCGCTCGCCGCCCCGGTTCAGCAATACGGCCACGGCCAGCGCCAGAACCCGCGCGCGATCCGCCTTTTCGGGCAGGTTTTCATCCGAGGCGAAGCGCATTGAGGCTGCTTCATCCACCCAGAGCATCACCGATTGGGCAATCTGCCATTCGCGCTGTTTCACGAATTGCGCATCACTCCGGGCTGATCGACGCCAGTCGATCAACCGCCGTGAATCACCGGGCTGTACCGGGCGGTATTGCCAGAAATCATCGCCCATGCCCGATCGCCGCCGCCCATGTTCCCCCAACAGAACAGCCCCCGCCAAATGTTCGGCGCGGGCCAAAAGCGCTGGGAAGCGGGCCGCCTCGGCCTCTGCCCGGGCGCGGAGGGGGATAGGTTGAGTCAAGCGGCTGCCTCAACCCGGGTTACGGTTTCAGCAGTGCGCGTGATCAGATCGGTCAGGTTATCACCGCGCGCGCGGGCGGCAAAATTGAGCGCCATCCGGTGGCTGAGAACGGGTTGCGCCAGCGCTGCGACATCATCCACATCCGGGGCCAGCCGCCCTTGCAGCATGGCCCGCGCCCGCACGGTCAACATCAGGGCCTGCGCCGCCCGCGGACCGGGACCCCAGGCCACGCTTTCGCGCACCGTATCGCTGGCGGTGGTATCCTCGGGACGGAAGGCGCGTACGAGATCCAGAATGGCCTCCATCACACTTTCCCCCACCGGCATCCGGCGCAGCAATTGTTGGGCTTCGACCAGTTCAGCCGCAGTAAACACCTGATGCGCCTCTTCCTCGGTCGCACCGGTCGTGGCCAGCAGAATATCCCGTTCGGTATCGCGATCCGGGTAGGGCACGTCGATCTGCACCAGGAAGCGGTCAAGCTGCGCTTCGGGCAGGGGATAGGTGCCCTCCTGTTCAATCGGGTTTTGCGTCGCCAGTACATGGAAGGGCGCGTCCAGCGGACGATCCTGCCCGGCAACGGTGACCTGACGTTCCTGCATCGCCTGCAGCAACGCCGACTGAGTCCGCGGGCTGGCGCGGTTGATCTCGTCCGCCATCAGAAGCTGACAGAAGATCGGGCCGGGAATGAACTTGAACGCGCGGCTGCCATCGGCACCGGTTTCCAGAACTTCACTGCCCAGAATATCGGCGGGCATCAGATCGGGCGTGAACTGAATGCGGTGGCCATTGAGGCCCATTACGGTGCTCAGAGTTTCCACCAGCCGGGTTTTGCCAAGCCCGGGCAGACCGATCAACAGCCCGTGACCGCCACACAGCATTGCCGAGAGCGACAGATCGACGACCGTCTCTTGCCCGATAAAGCGTTTGGTGATCGAGGCCCGCGCCTGCGCCAGCTTATCTTCCAGCGCCTCAATCCCCTGCAACAACTCGGCCTCATCACTCATGGCAAATCTCCTCAGCAATCTATATCCCTTGAGGTAGAGTGTATCGCGCGAGAACGAAATGGCAAAAGCAATGAGCGATAAGCAGATCACGTCCCCGTCAGCAGAAAGCCTTGAGGCCTCTGTCAAAGCCGCCAAAACCCCCGGATTGCCGCCGATTCATCTGTGGAATCCGCCCTTTTGCGGCGACATAGATATGCGCATCGCACGGGATGGCAGATGGTTCTATGAAGGCACACCGATCAACCGGCCCGGGCTGGTGCGGCTTTTCTCGACAATTCTGAAGAAAGAGGGTGACAGCTATTTCCTGGTCACCCCGGTCGAGAAGGTGGGCATCACGGTGGACGATGCCCCCTTTGTGGCCGTCGATTTCGAGGTGAAAGGCGACGGGGTCAATCAGATGCTGCAATTTGAAACCAATGTCGGTGACACCGTGTTGGCCAGCACCGAAACACCGATCCGCGTTGTGCGGGATGAGGGCACGGGTGAACCGTCGCCCTATGTCATGGTGCGCGATGGGCTGGAGGCGCTGATTGATCGCAAATCCTTTTACCGGCTGGTCGATATCGGCGCGCATCACGAGGGCTGGTTTGGTCTCTGGTCTGGTGGCGAATTCTTTGGCATTATCCCGTCGGAAGATCTGCCGGAGTCCTGACATGCCCCGTTTTGCCGCCAACCTGACGATGCTGTTTCAGGAAGTTCCGATGTTGGAGCGGTTTGAGCTTGCCAAAGAAGCTGGGTTCGATGTGGTCGAGATCCTGTTTCCCTATGAAGAACCGGGCCAGGATATTCGCAGCGCTCTGATCCGCCATGATCTGTCGCTGTGCCTGATTAACTGCCCCCCGCCCAACTACAATGGTGGCGCGCGCGGGTTCGCAGCCGTGCCGGGCGGCGAGGATCGGTTTCGGTATGATTTCAAACGGGCGCTGCGCTATGCCAGCCTTCTGAAACCGACGTTTATTCACATCATGAGCGGTGAGGCCGAGCAAGGCGACGCAGCGCATCAGACCCTTGTTGAAAACCTGCGCTGGGCCTGTGCCGAGGCGCCCGAGCAATCGCTGACGATCGAGCCGATCAATACCGATGATCTTCCGGGCTATTATCTCTGCGATTTTGACCATGCGGTGGCGGTGCTGGACGAGGTGGGCGCGCCCAATCTTGGGTTGCAGTTTGACGCCTATCACGCCCACAAGATTACTGGCGATACCATGGCCCTCTGGGACAGGCTCGGGTCTCGTGCCGTGCATGTACAAGTCTCCGCAGCCGAGGGGCGGCATGAGCCGGTGAAAGGTGCAATTGACTATCCGGCGTTTTTTGACCGGCTGGACCGCGACGGATATGCGGGCGTCGTCAGCGCCGAGTATCATCCGGCCGGACGAACCAGCGATGGTCTTGGCTGGCTGCCCTGAGCCAGCAACGGCGTTCCGATCAACGGCGTGAACAGTTCAGAGTTTCGCGTGGCTTCCATCGCAGACAGGTGTTTTGCCCGTGGCCTTGCAACCGCAAAAGAAGACCTTGCCGTCTTTTTCAGCCGTGTATTTCACTGGCGAGAAATCAGTATCCTTGTGGCTGCCGTCACAAAAGGGTTGCTTGCTGCTTTTGCCGCACGCGCACCAGAAGTAGTTTTTCCCGGCTTCCACTTCGACTGGGTAGGGTGCTTTTTGGGCGATTTCAGGCGTCGACATTACTCTCTCCGATTTTAGTCTCTTCCAGAAGCTATCGCGGGCAGCTTCTTTGACCAGCCAAAATCACTCATTAACGAGACATCATCCGCGACTCTGGGAAATACAAAGGAGTATAGCTTTGTCGTTGTGACAGCGCATGGATGGCTTCTGGCGACATCAGGTCCGATCCCCGGGTAACATCACACCGAGACGCGCATTCCGCCGATAAAGCTGCGGGGCGAGGCCCCGAATTTCCGGGCGTATTCACGGCTGAACTGCGTGGCGCTGTCATAACCGACCGCGCGAGCAGCGGCGGCCACGGCGCTGTTACCGCTGGCAATCAGGCGACGCGCCTCGAACAACCGCAAGTCTTTCTGGTACTGCAAGGGCGTCGTGCCGGTAATCGTCTTGAAATTCGCATAAAAGGCCGAGTCGCTCATGCCCGCAACTTTGGCCATCTCGGCCATGTTGAGGGGATTGCGAAAGCCTTGCCGGATGCGCGCAATCACCCGAGCAACACGACTTGCCTGACTGTCGCGGATCAGCAATTGACGCAGCATGCCGCCATGCGGGGCCATCAGCAGGCGGAAATGGATTTCACGCAGCAGAAGCGGGGCCATTACGTCGGTTTCCCACGGTTTGGAACTGAGTGCGAAATAGCGCCCCAGCGCATCAATCAAAGCATCATCCGTGGTGGCCACGGCCAGGGCGGTACCTTCCGTCTGGTCAAAAACCGTATCGCCGATCTGATCATAGAGACCGCGCATCACGGTCAGATCAAGGGTCAGATTGAGCGCCAGGTATGGCGTCTTCTGATCTGCGACGGTGATGTGATTTGTCGAAAACAACGCGTGGCTGAGAATCTGCGACTGCCCCGCCCCCGACTTGACCGTCAGGCCGGCCGCCGTGGTTGCCTTTTCCCCCTGCAGGATCAGGCAAATTGAAGGTGTGCCCAAATGGGCCTCGGGATTGGTAGGTACAGTGTTCCGCTGAACCGACAGATGAGGAAGACCCGTGGCCAAAGACGCACCATTCTTCCAGTGTGGGTTGATGTAGCGATCAACCTTCCGCGCAAGTATCTCTAATGTCATGACGCCCCCCAGCGTTGGCGAACGTGATACTGCGATCCGGCCTGTCAGGCACGAAAAAATCCCGAAAACCGGGGAAACAGGCAGTTAACGATTTGGAAACGATTAGGTTGGGTTAGGATTTCTGAGAGCGCTGGGAGGCCTCGGCGCATTGCCCAAAACACCAACCTTGTGTGTTCAGTGCGCTTCCGCCCAGTTGCCGCCCTGACCCGCATCCACAATCAGCGGCACGTCAAGATGCACCGCAGGATCGGCGGCCGCTTCCATGACGTCGCGGGCGGTCTGGATCAGCGCTTCTTCAGCACCCTCGGACACCTCAAAGATCAGTTCGTCATGCACCTGCAGCAGCATTTTCGCGGGCTGTCCCTCGATGGCGTCCGGCATGCGGATCATCGCACGGCGAATGATATCGGCGGCGGTGCCCTGAATGGGGGCGTTGATCGCGGCGCGCTTGGCGAACCCGGCGCGGGGGCCTTTTGCCGCAATCTCGGGCGTGTGGATTTTGCGCCCGAACAGCGTCTCAACATGGCCATGCTCTTTGGCGAAGGCGATGGTCTCGTCCATATAGGTGCGGATGCCGGGGAAACGTTCAAAATAGCGGTCGATAAAGCCCTGCGCCTCGGCGCGGGGAATGCGCAGATTGCGGGCCAGGCCGAAGCTCGAGATGCCATAGATCACCCCAAAATTGATCGCCTTGGCGCGGCGGCGGATTTCGGGGGTCATGTTGTCCATCGGCACGTCGAACATTTCCGAGGCGGTCATGGCATGGATGTCGTCGCCACGTTTGAACGCCTCTTTGAGGGCCGGAATATCGGCGATATGGGCAAGAATACGCAGTTCGATCTGGGAATAATCGAGGCTGACCAATGTATTGCCGGGTTCCGAGATAACAGCCTCGCGGATGCGACGGCCTTCCTCGGTGCGCACGGGGATGTTTTGCAGGTTCGGATCGGTCGACGCCAGGCGGCCTGTCGACGCCCCGGTCTGCACATAAGAGGTGTGCACGCGCGTGGTGTCCGGGTCGATGTGATCCTGCAACGCGTCGGTGTAGGTGGATTTCAGTTTGGAAAGTTGCCGCCAGTCCAGCACGCGGGCAGGCAACTCGTGTTCGGTGGCCAAGTCCTCCAGCACATCGGCCCCGGTGGCATAGGCCCCGGTCTTGCCCTTCTTGCCGCCCTCAATGCCCATTTCATCAAACAGGATTTCGCCCAGCTGTTTGGGACTGCCGACATTGAAACTGCGCCCGGCCAGTTCGTGAATTTCCGCCTCAAGCCCGGCCATTTTCTGAGCAAAGGCATTGGACATGCGGCTCAGAACCTCGCGGTCAACCTTGATGCCGTGCCGTTCCATCTGCGCGAGCACGGGCGCGAGCGGGCGTTCCAGCGTTTCATAAACGGTGGTGACCTTCTCAACATGCAGGCGTGGTTTGAACAGATGCCACAGGCGCAGGGTGATATCGGCATCCTCGGCGGCGTATTTCACCGCCTCGTCAATCGGGACGCGGTCAAAGGTGATGGCCGATTTGCCCGTGCCCAGCAGGGTCTTGATCGGGATCGGGCTATGCGCCAGGTAGCGCTCTGACAGGGTGTCCATGCCGTGATTGTGGATGCCCGAGTTCAACGCGTAGGACATCAGCATCGTGTCGTCGAACGGAGCAATATCAACGCCATAGCGGGCCAGCACCTTAGCGTCGTATTTCATATTCTGCCCGATCTTGAGGATCGCATCATCCTCGAACACCGGTTTCAGCGCGGTCAACACAGCCTCAAGTTTAAGTTGCCCATCCAACAGTGCATCCGAGCCGAACAAATCATCGGCATTGCCATCCTTGTGTTGCAACGGGATATAGCAAGCCTGACCAGGCTGAATGGCAAGGCAGATGCCCACCAGATCCGCCTGCATTTCATTGAGCGAGGTGGTTTCAGTGTCCACCGCCACATAGCCCTGATGTCGGATCAGCCTGATCCATGTGTCCAGCTTCGCCATGTCCGAGACACGCTCATAGGCATCCGGGTCTATGGCGGGCCATTCCGGGGCATACTGCGGGGTCGCGGCAGGGGTGTCTTCGATCACCGGAGGTTCGGTGCCAAGCGCGTCGGCAATACGTTTGGACAGGGTGCGGAATTCCATCTCGGCGAGGAAACCAAGCAGTTTGTCCGGGTCCGGGTCACGCACCTCAAGATCATCCAGGGTGAATTCCAGCGGGGTGTCGCAATCCAGCTGCACGAGGCGCTTGGACAGCTCGATCTGTTTGCGGTGATCAATCAGGGTCTGGCGGCGCTTGGGTTGAGGAATTTCCTCGGCCCGGTCTAGAAGGCGCTCCAGGTCACCAAATTCGTTGATCAGCAAGGCGGCGGTTTTGATGCCGATGCCCGGCGCGCCGGGAACGTTGTCAACGCTGTCACCGGCCAGTGCCTGTACATCCACAACCCGTTCCGGGCCGACGCCGAATTTCGCCTCGACACCCTCCACGTCGATGCGGTTGTTTTTCATCGCATCAAACATTTCGACCCCGCCGCCGACCAGTTGCATCAGATCCTTATCGGAGCTGATGATGGTGCAACGGCCCCCCGCCTTGCGCGCCTGTACCGACAGGGTGGCGATGATGTCATCGGCCTCATAGCCCTCAAGCTCCTTGCAGGCGATGTTGAACGCCTCGGTTGCCGTGCGGGTCAGCGGGATTTGCGGGCGCAGGTCTTCGGGCATCGCCTCGCGATTGGCTTTGTACTCGGAGTACATCTCGTTGCGGAAGGTGTGGCTGCCCTTGTCGAAGATTACCGCGACATGGGTGGGGGCATCCGGTCCGTTATTGTCCGAGATATAGCGTTGCAGCATGTTGCAGAACCCGCTGACGGCACCAATCGGCAATCCATCGGATTTGCGGGTCAGCGGCGGAAGGGCGTGATAGGCGCGAAAGATGAAGGCCGAGCCGTCAATCAGATGCAGGTGGCAGCCTTTTCCGAAGGTCATTTGCGCGTCTCCCATGTGCGTTGGCCAAGATATGCCATGCGCAAGGGGCGGGGGCCAGACCCGGTATCAAGAACGCCGCATAAACAAGGTGCCGCCTTTGTCCAATTCTGCACTCCAGGCCACGGGGCTATTGGCAAAGACACGTTTGAAACCCTCCATGTTCGAGCGTTCGTCGGCGATCAGCACCCAACCGGTTTCCGAGACGCTGCGGATCAGGCGGCCAAGCGTCTCAGGCTGTGCGTCTTTGGGCAGCATGTGCAGGGTCCGGTCGATCAGCAAAATGTCGAATGTGCCTTCCGGGACAAAGCTGGTGATGTCAGCAACGATGCCTTCGACCTGCAGGTTTTCGCGCTCTGCCGCCGCGACCATGTCGCGAATGCCGTTGGGCGAAAGATCAACGCCAACGACACGATGTCCCATGCGTGCGATAAAAAGTGCGTCCCGCCCCTGGCCGCAGCCAACATCCAGAATCCGAAGGGAGGCGCCTGTCAGCCCTTGAAAGAATTCAACAAACACGGACGTGGGTTCGCCCAGTGCCTGTGGGGTCGATCCATATAGTTTGTCATAGTTATACGCCATGCGCAGACCCCAAAGGTGCGACCCGTAAAGGCCCAAGAGATATATTCTGAGGCCGGCTCTATAGAGTTTCTGCTCAGTTCCGCTTCAATTGCTGCAACAGTTCCGCCGAGGGGAAACCATCTGGCGTTACCCCGATAGATTGCTGAAACGCCTTGATGGAGCGCGTTGTATTCGGCCCCAGAATCCCGTCGATTTTCTCCAGCGGATAGCCTTTGCGCTTCAACCGACGCTGGATTTCCTTGCGTTGCTCGAACGTGACGGGCGTATAGCCGCGCGGCCAGCTGGCCTGAATCGCAGGGCCGCCTTTGATCCGATCACCCAGGTGGCCGACACCAATCGCGTAGGCATCGGCATTGTTGTACCGCTTGATCACGTCGAAATTCTTGAACACCATGAACTTGGCCCCGGCAGGCCCCGCGGGCATCAGAATGCGGGCCGATCCGTGATTGGGTACGGGTTTGCCATTCATGGCCACCACGCCGCGCGCGGCCCAGTCCGAGGGCATCCGCTTGGCCGAGGTCGCACCAAATCCTTTTGGCACCTTCACTTCGACCCCCCAAGGCATGCCTTTGACCCAGCCAAACCGCTTGAGATAGGCGGCTGTCGAGGCCAGCGCATCCGCCGGGTTATCCGACCAGATATCGCGTCGCCCGTCGCCGGTGATATCTACCGCGTAGGCCAGGTAAGAGGTCGGGATAAACTGTGTATGCCCCATCGCCCCCGCCCACGATCCGGTCATGTTGCGCGGGGCCACATCGCCTGATTGCAGGATTTTCAGCGCCGCGATCAGCTGTTTTTCAAAGAACGCACCGCGCCGTCCGTCATAGGCCAATGTCGCCATCGACTCGATCAGGTTGATATCGCCCATCCGCGTGCCATAGCGGCTTTCCAGTCCCCAGACGGCCGTAACCACTTCTTTCTCGACGCCATAGGTGCGCTCGATCGTTTCCAAGGTGCGCCGATGTTTGCGCAGCGCTTTTTTACCCTCGCTGACCCGGTCAGGCGAGGCGGCGGAATCCAGATAATCCCAGATATTGCGTTTGAATTCGGCTTGGTTGCGATCCTTGTCGATCACATCGGCATTATACCGCACACCGCGAAAGGCCCGGTCAAACACCGACGCCTTGATGCCTTGGGACAGGGCACGCCCGCGAAACCCCTTGATCCAGTTCTGGAATTTCGGGTTGGACGAGGCAAGGATAACATCCCCCTGACCCAGGCCCTCGGGGCGCAGCGCCGGTCGCATTGACCTTAGCGGAACGTCCTTGATCACTACCACGTCCAGTGGTGTCACCGTACCCGGCCGTAACACCGGCCTGATCGATGTATCAACTGGCGCCGCCTCGGCGGCCACCGCTGTCAGAAGTCCTGTTATAGCAAACCCAAACGCACCTAAACGCATTGCCCGGCCCCTTATTTTTGTTTTGTTTACTCTAGCGCGAATTGAGCAGAATCAAAAGACAGGATCGCCCTGCAAAGCAAGCGATTGCCGATAGCCTCCAGTCCTTCGGAGGTTGCGCAAGGATGGCCATCGGTTGGATCGTAAGTCCGCGCTACACAAAAAGATCATCACCAGAAGCGCCGAACCTGCGTAAGATGGCCCAAACAGCGGAGGACAGAATGAATAAAGCAAAAGTAGCCACTCTGGCAGACGTGCCAGATCGCAAGCCACAATATGCTTTGGTGGGTGAGGTCGACCTTGTGGTCGTGCGGTTTGATGAGGAAATCTCGGTCTTTTATGGCCGTTGTCTGCATCGCGGGGCGTTGATGTCGGACGGGTTTGTCAGCGGCGACAACCTGATCTGCGGCGTGCATTACTGGGACTACCGGCTGGACAGCGGCGTGTCGGAATACGCCAATGACGAAGCACTGCCCAGGTTCAAATCGTGGGTTGAGGATGGCGATATCTGGGTGGACAAAGACGAGATCAATGCCTGGGCGCTCGAGAACCCACAGCCTTTCGATCGTGACGCCTACCTGGGGCTTTACGCCGACACCAGCCATGGCACCGAGGAAGAGCCTTACAATGGCTTGATCCAGAAATACGCCAAGGACGGGCTGAGCAAGACAGGCCATCATGGCGCTGTTGAATCGATGGGCGTGCCGCGCAACCAACTGCCGGATTGGGACGATATTCAGATCCTCACAGCACAATTGCACAAAGCGCCTTTGCTGGACGAGGACCCGGTGGGCACCGATGTGGTGATCGGCCCGAATGCGCAAAAACCGCTCACGTTGAAAATCCCGCTATTTGTTTCGGACATGAGCTTTGGCGCACTGTCGGAAACCGCCAAGGTCTCGCTGGCCATGGGGGCCGAGATGGCGGGCACTGGTATCTGTTCAGGCGAGGGCGGGATGCTGCCCGAAGAACAGGCGGCCAACAGCCGGTATTTCTACGAACTGGCCTCGGCTCGCTTCGGGTTTTCCTGGGACAAGCTGGAGAACGTGCAGGCCTTTCATTTCAAAGGTGGACAAGGCGCCAAGACCGGTACGGGTGGCCATCTGCCCGGCAATAAGGTGAAGGGCAAAATCGCCGAAGTGCGCGGGCTGGAACCCGGACAGGGCGCGATTTCACCGCCGCGCTTCCCGGAATGGACCGAGCCTGCACAGATCAAGGAGTTTGCCGATGAGGTACGCGACCGAACTGGCGGTATTCCCATTGGCTATAAGCTGTCGGCGCAGCATATCGAGAAGGATATTGATGCTGCGTTAGAGATTGGCGTCGATTACATCATCCTCGATGGGCGCGGGGGCGGCACGGGGGCGGCTCCGATTATCTTCCGTGACAATATTTCCGTCCCCACCATCCCCGCGTTGGCCCGCGCGCGGGCGCATCTGGACCGGTTAAAGCGGGGCGATGTCACGCTGGTGATCACGGGTGGCCTGCGCAAGCCCGCCGATTTCGTCAAGGCCATGGCGCTGGGCGCGGATGCGATTGCGGTGTCCAACTCGGCGATGCAGGCGATTGGCTGTCTGGCCATGCGGGCCTGTCACACCAACAACTGCCCCGTCGGGATCGCCACGCAGAAACCGCATCTGGTCAGCCGACTGATCGCCGAGAAATCGGCCAGGCAGCTGGCCAATTTCTTCGAGGCTTCGGTCGAGCTGATGCAGGTAATGGCGCGCGCCTGTGGCCATGACCACCTGTCAGGCTTCAATGCCGATGATCTGACCACCTGGCAGCGCAACATGTCTGACCTCTCGGGCGTGACCTATGGCGGCGTGGCATAAGGGAGAAAGCGCAACGCGCCCAAGCAGGGCAGATCTGGGAAACCGGTGTCGCCAATCCTTCCTTTGCCCACCTCTAGGGTGGGCCTTGCGAGAAGGTGAGCAACTCTGCGGACATTGAAACTGCCACCGCAACTGTTTTGGAGATCAACGGACCTGCTCTGGTGGAAATGGCGACCGAGGCTGAACTGGCCTGACGTTCCCATCGGGTCAGGCGCTTTCGTGCCCCATGAAAACATACCCGACCCCATGCACGGTCACGATCAGTTCCGGCGATTTGGGATCAGTTTCGATCTTGGTCCGCAATCGCCCGATCAGCACATCCACCGTGCGATCATAGGGTTGCCATTCGCGTGACGTCAGGCAATCGAGCAGCAGATCACGCTGAAGCACCCTTCCGGCGCGCTTTGCCATGAAACTCAGCAGTTCGAACTCGCCCCGGGTCAGATGCACATCCTCGCCATCGGGGTCTGTCAGACGCCGGGCACTGCGGTCCAGAAGCCATCCGTCAAACTCCTGCTGGTCGCCCTTCGCGCGCAGCGGGACTGTCGGGTTGGCCATGCGGCGCAGGATATTCTTGGTGCGCACCAGCAATTCACGCAGGTTGATCGGCTTATCAAGGTAGTCATCTGCGCCAATCTCAAGCGCCACGATATGATCCACATCCTCTGTCCGTGCGCTCATCACGATCACCGGCACGTCCGAGCTTTTGCGCAATTCGCGCAGGATCGTCAGGCCGTCTTTGCCCGGAAGGCGGATATCCAACACCACCAGATCAATGGCATGGCGGCGCAGTTCCTGCTCCATTTCATTGCTGTCACTGGCACGCCGAACGCGGTACCCTTCAACCTCGAAATAGCTGGCAACCGCCTCAAGGCTGGTCGGATCATCCTCTACGATCAGGATCTGTTTTGGCATGATCATTGCGCGCGCCCCAGGTTGTTTACATCATGTTTACATAAAATTACCAAAGGTTCAAAGCCCTAAGGCAACCTGTTTACAGCCCTCGTCTAACACCTCTGTGACGAAGGAGGCTGCGACAATGATCAAACGGCTATGGAACAGGTTCTGGGGACCTGCGGGGACAATCTCGCTTGGGGTTCTGGCAATCGGCGGGTTTGTTGCCGGGATTGTCTTCTGGGGCGGGTTCAACACCGCCATGGAATACACGAACGAGTTGGAATTCTGCATTTCCTGTCATGAAATGGCAGAAAACGTCTATCCCGATTACAAAGCCTCGCCGCATTTCATGAACGCGTCCGGTGTGGGCGCAATCTGTTCGGATTGCCATGTTCCCAAGAAATGGTTCCCCAAGGTCATCCGCAAGGTGCAGGCCACCAAAGAGCTTTACGGCCACTTCACCGGCAAGATCGACACGCCTGAAAAGTTTGAAGAGCACCGCGCCGCGATGGCGATGAAGGTCTGGGCCAAGATGGAGGCCAACGATTCGCTGGAGTGCCGGAATTGCCACGACGAGTCGCATATGGATTTCGCTCTTCAGAGTGAAAAGGCCGCCAAGGAAATGAAGGCTGGTTTTGAACGCGGCGACACTTGTATCGACTGCCACAAGGGTATCGCTCACCGCCTGCCGGATCTGTCGAAGGGCTATCGCAAGAAGTTCGAGGATCTCACGGCCATGGCTGAGGCGCACAGCCCTTCAGGTGACACCGCCTATCCGTTGGTCACGATCCCGTTCTTTGCCTCGGCCGCCGAAGTCGAAGCGGGTGAAGACGCTATTGGTCAGTTCCTGGCCGCCACCGAGTTGAAGGTCGTCGACCGTGATAACGGTATGCTGAAGGTTGCCGTTGAAGGCTGGCAGCAGGATGGCGTGGAGCAGGTTGTTTATGCCCTGCGCGGCCAGCGGATTTTCGAGGCAACGGTCAAGAAATCGGCGATCGACATTATCGAAACCCACGGAACCGAAACCGATGAGAATACCGATCTCGTTTGGCACCAGGTCAGCCTTGAAGGTTGGGTTGCCCCTGGAACGTTGCTTGAGGATGACGAGGAAATCTGGGCCTACACCAAGGAAATGTACGGGGCCAGCTGTGGCATGTGCCACTCCAAACCCGACCCTGGACATACCCTGGCCAACCAGTGGATCGGTGTCCTGAAGTCGATGAAACGCTTTATCACGCTGGACAAGGAAGAATACCGCATCCTGCAGAAATACCTGCAACTGAATGCCAAGGACACCGGAGCGGCAGGGCATCATGACTGAGTATGTTCCCCTTGCACTGTCCTATCGCTGGCTGGCGCAATTCTTCCTGTCGCCGCCTTCGGCTGAGCAGCTTGAGCAGTATCGTGGTCCGGACGGGCAGCAGGTCTTGTCAGCCTGCCGCTCGGTGCCCGCACTGGCCCCGGTGGTCGGACTGCTCGACGCGATGATTGCACCCGGTCAGGATCTTGAGGCTGAACAGAAGGGGTTTGCCCGCGCTTTCAGTCAGGCCTTCGATGTGGGTGGGCCGCGCTCTGCGCCACCCTATGCCTCGGTCTATGTCAGCGAACGCGGGCTGCTCTGCCAAGAACCGACGCGCGAGATGAACCGCATCCTGTCCGGATTGCAGATGACATTGCCCGGCGGTGTGAACGAACCTTCGGATCATATAGCCATTCAATTGCATGTCGCAGCCGAGTTGTGTGACCGCGAGCAGGCAGGACAGCACCTGCCGATCCCGACCGTCGCGTTTCTGGAACAACACCTGTTGAACTGGTTGCCAGAATTTGCTGATCGCTGCGCGCGGCTGTCCGGCCCGCCGCGGATCAGCCTTTTGACGAATGCAGCGTTGGACCTCGTGCGCGCGGACATCAAGGAGCGCCGCAAGGACCAGCCGGATCACGAGCAAGTTGCACGCGTTGCCCAAAGCGCCCTCGGGGCGATCAAGGCAACCTATTAGACGGCCAGACTGTGCCGCGAAGAGATGATGAAATAAGGCGCATTTACGATCTGTTTACATAAATTTACACCCGGTTAAACGGTTCCCCGCACCTCATTCACATCGCTTTGAAACACTCACGCAAAACGCGGTGGGCCGGCCTTTGGCCCTTGCCGCACAGGACGACCAAGCAATGGAGGGAACACAGATGTCGAGACATGATAGAAACGCGATTTCACGCCGAAGCGTGTTGAAGGGGGCCACGGCCCTTGGGGCGTTCAGCGCCTTTGCGCCTGCAATTTTGCGGCCGGGGGCCGCACAGGCCGCGACCGCCGGTGAGGTTCTGACCGGATCGCACTGGGGGGCGTTCCACGCCACGGTCGAGGACGGCGTCTGGACCAAGCTGCGCGCCTGGGGCGAAGATCCGAAACCCTCGCCCCAACTGGAAGGTGTGATGGACAGCGTCTATTCTCCCAGCCGGATCAAATACCCGATGGTCCGTAAGGCCTATCTGGAAGGCGGCCCGGGCGCGGCCCCCGAGGACCGCGGCAGCGAAGAGTTCGTGCGCGTCAGCTGGGATCAGGCGCTGGAACTGGTCACAAATGAGCTGAAACGCGTCAGCGACACGTATGGCCCCACAGGTATTTTCGCAGGCTCCTACGGTTGGAAAAGCTCTGGCAAGCTTCATAACTGTCAAAACCTTCTGCGCCGTGCCCTGAACGTCGGCCTCGAAGGCAAGTTCGTGAACAGCTCGGGGGATTATTCAACCGGGGCAAGCCAGATCATCATGCCCCATGTGATGGGCACGCTGGAGGTCTATGAACAGCAAACCGTCTGGCCCGTGGTGGTGGAAAGCACTGACGTGCTGGTCTTCTGGGGGGCTGACCCGATCAAGACCAACCAGATCGGCTGGACCGTGGCCGACCATGATGGCTATCCCTACATGGAAGACTTCAAAAACACCGGCAAGAAGGTGATCGTGATCGATCCGATCCGCACCGAAACCGCCAAGTTCTTCGATGCTGAATGGATTCCGATCCGCCCGCATACGGATGTGGCGATGATGCTGGGCGTGGCACATGCGCTCTATTCCGAAGGGATGCACGACCAGGACTTCCTCGATGAATACACCGCCGGGTTCGAAGATTTTCTGCCCTATCTGACGGGTGAAAGCGATGGCACGCCGAAAACACCGGAATGGGCTGCAGAAATCTGTGAAGTGCCTGCCGAACAGATCAAGGAACTGGCCAAACTGTTTGCCGACAACCGCACCATGTTGAGTTCGGGGTGGTCGATCCAGCGTCAGCACCACGGCGAACAATCGCACTGGATGCTGGTCACGCTGGCCTCGATGCTGGGTCAGATCGGTCTGCCCGGAGGCGGCTTTGGTCTCAGCTATCACTATGCCAATGGTGGCTCTCCTTCGGCCAATTCGGTCGTGCTTCCGGGGATTTCGGACGGTGGTGCAGCCGTGGAAGGCGCGGCCTGGCTTACCGAAGCTGGGGCTGCGTCGATCCCGGTCAGCCGGATTGTCGAAATGCTCGAAAATCCCGGTGGCGATATGGATTTCAACGGCACACGGACGCAATATCCGGAAGTGAAGATGGTCTACTGGACCGGTGGCAATCCCTTTGCACACCACCAGGATCGCAACCGGATGATCAAGGCCTGGCAGAGCTTGGAAACCGTGGTCGTACAGGACTTCCAGTGGACCGCCACCGCACGGTTCGCCGACATCGTTCTTCCCGCCACCACATCCTACGAACGCAATGATATCGAGCATATCGGGGATTACTCGCTGAAAGCGATCCTTGGCATGAAAAAGGTCGTTGACCCGGTCTTTGAATCGCGCACCGATTTCGACATCTTCGCCGAGATCGCCGACCGGCTGGGAGCGGGCAACGACTTCACCGAAGGCAAGGACGAGATGGCCTGGATCAAGGGCTTTTACGAGGATGCCGCCAAGCAAGGACCAGCCAAGGGTGTGGAAGTGCCCAGCTTTGACGACTTCTGGGAGGCGGGCGTGGTTGTCTTTGACATCCCCGACAGCGCCAAACAGTTCGTGCGCTATGCCGATTATCGCGATGATCCTTTGCTGGAACCGCTGGGCACGCCCACCGGCAAGATCGAGATCTTCTCGCGCAATATCGAGAAGATGGGCTATGCCGATTGCGGGCCACATCCGATGTGGATGGAACCGGTCGAGCGGCTGGGCGGCAATCAACCCTATCCGCTGCACGTCAATTCGGGCCACCCTGAATACCGCCTGCACTCGCAGCTGTGCGGCACCAAGATCCGCGATCTCTACACGGTTGCAGGGCGCGAACCTTGCGTGATCAACACCGAGGATGCCGCCGCGCGTGGCATTGCCGATGGCGACGTGGTGCGCATCTTCAATGACCGTGGTCAGGTGCTGGCCGGTGCGATCGTGACGGATGACATCCGCCCCGGCGTCCTGCGCCTCTATGAGGGCGGCTGGTACGATCCGGTCAATGGCGGCGAGGCTGGATCGCTGGATGCCTACGGTGACGTGAACTGCCTGACCGTGGGTCACGGCACCTCAAGTCTGGCACAGGGCAATTGCGGCCACACCGGTTTGGCCGATGTCGAGAAGTTCACAGGCGATCTGCCTGATGTGAACGTCTTTGACGCCCCGGCCGAGGGCTGAACAAACACCCGCATGGCGCGCCGATCCCCGTGCGCGCCATGCTTTCCTGACTGAGGTCGCATGATGCAGACCGTTCTCCTTAGAAGTCTTCTCGCGTTTCTGCTGGTGATCCTGTCGCTCAGCACAGCGCAGGCGCAGGACAGCCGAGACACCCGCTATCTTGATGGCACCTACGAGGTTTGGGCCAGCCCGGATGAGGCGGCCCGCCCGATTGGCAAATTGCTTGTGGCGGCCCCTTTGCAGGTTGTCTCACAGACTGGCGATTGGGTTGAAGTATCGCTGGAGGGCTGGACGCAGACGGGTGCCGAACGAGTGCTTTACGCCGCGCCAGGCATCCGCGTTTTGCGCGCTGCGCTGGCCAAGTCCGCGACCGACCAGTTGCAGTTTTCTGAATCAATCACAGACCCTGATACCGATCTGATCTGGACCCGCACGGCGCTGACCGGCTGGTTGAAGGCGCCTGTCTTGCAACCCAGCTTGCAGGATATCTGGGACCGTGCAGAACCACTGTTTGGCGAACGATGCACGGCTTGCCATCAACGGCGCATCGCCGATCACTACACCGCCAATCAATGGACCAGCCATTTGAAGGTCATGGGGCCGCGCACCGGATTGCCCAAGGATGACCAGTTCCTGATCCGCGCTTACTTGCAACATCACGCCAAGGATGCTGCCCGCCTGTTCAACACCCCCTGAAAGGAACAGATGATGACATATCCGATGCCCAGGCCCGCCGCGATCACCGCCCTGATCCGCGACAAGGGTCAGCCCGTTGATCCGATGCTGCACGCCGCTGCCAACCTCCTGCGTGACAAGGGGATGCGCGTGGCCGGAGTGGCGCAACAGGCCAGGTCCGGACGGGCCAGTTGCTGTGACGATTTCAGCCTTGTGAACCTTGCAACGGGCGCGCGGCATTGCATTTCTCAGGATCTTGGATCGGGTTCGAAAGGTTGCCGTCTGGATTATGGCACATTGGCCGAAGCCATCGCCGAGATCAGCACCGCGATCACACCGGATACCGACGTGCTGATCCTGAATCGCTTCGGCTATAGCGAATCTCAAGGCGGCGGGTTCCGCCCGTTGGTCGAAAAGGCGCTGGGCCTGAACATCCCGGTTCTGCTTTCGGTCACGCGGTCTTACCACGACGACTGGCGGGCCTATGCGGGCAGCTACGCAACTGATCTGCCAGCGACATCACCACATGTCCGGCAATGGTGCGATGCAATCCTGCGGGCCTCTGTTAAGATAGGGCAAGAGGCATAAGCGCCCCGGGGGACTTTCAGCATGCAGAGCTTCAAGGAGTTAATCGAACAGAACGAAGGCTGGCTGACCGATCATGTGGTGCACCTTGCGCAGGAGAGCGGCCATACCCAGTACTCGTCAACGCTTCGCGAAGCCTGGCGGATCTCGGTCTGTGGCGTCAGCAAGCCCCTGATCGAGTTCATTGAGCAGGCGCAATCCGCCAGTTCTCCGCGCGAGGCGACGGTCAAGCATCTGACGGAGTTTGGTATCGCCCAAGGGCACCGACACCGGGCGATGGGCATCAGCCTGAGCAGTTTTGTTGGTCTGCTCAAACTCTATCGGTCGGCTTATCTTGATCTGGTGGCTGAGAAAGAGACAGATCCCGAACAGCGCCTGCAATTCCATGACCTGATTTTTGAAGTATTCGACGCGATGGAGATCGGCATTCTCAAAGCCTGGGAGAACCTGACCGAGACTGAAAGACTGGCCGAGCTTCAGGCGCGCAATCGCGAGCTGAGCAACGAGAAGAACAAGTACCTGACCGTGTTCGAAAGCATTGCCGAGCCCGCGATCCTGTTGAACCCGGAGGATCAGCCGACACATGTCAACGCCGCCGCCAATCGCCTGTTGCTGGGCGAGACCAAGCCAGGCGCGGGCTATTACGGCGATCTGAGCAGTCCGGTCCTCAAGGATATTGTCACGCGCATTCTGACTGCGCGCGGCAAGGATGCAGATACCGCGCAGCCGCTGAAACTTGAAACGACAGGCGGCACCTTGGTTTTTCACGTGGCGATCCAGCAGATGCTGGATATCAGCAAGAAATTCGCCGGAACGGTCATCATTTTGCAGGACGTCACGGAATACCTTCAGGCCATTGATGCCGCGCGGGCGGCCGAGCGGGCCAAATCCGTGTTCCTGACCACGCTCAGCCACGAAATCCGCACGCCGATCAACAACATACTCGGGCTGACAGGTTTGCTGGATGATGGCAGTGCGAGTCCCGACAAGGCGCGGCATCTGCAAAGTATGCGGGCCTCGGGCGAGATGTTGTCGACGCTGATCGAGAACTCGCTGGGGCTGTCCAAGGCCGAAAGCAACGCGCTGCAATTGATCGAACAGGATTTCAATCTGGCCGAACTATGCGAGGCGCTGTTTCGCGTGCTGGATCTGAAAGAGTTCCGGCAACAGCTGCGGCTGGAACGTTTTATTGCACCTGACGTCCCAATCCACCTGAATGGCGACAGTCACAAGCTGCGCCATATCCTGATGAACCTGTTGTCAAACGCGCTGAAATTCACCGAGGCGGGCACGGTGACCTTGTCGATCTCGGCGTCCGGTAACACTGCTGGCGGGCGGCACGAATTGCGTTTCGATGTCATTGACACCGGTAAGGGGTTGGATGAGGACGAAATCGATCAGCTGTTTGAACCCTATTATCAAAGCCACAAATCAAGGGAGCATTCGCAAACCCATGGCAGCGGGCTGGGACTTGCCATCAGCAAGCGCCTTGTCGAGTTCCTGGGTGGGAAGATCGAATACCGGCCCAACCCTTTGGGCGGCAGTGTCTTTCGCTTTTGCCTGGCATTTGAGGACTCGCATCACCCTCAAACGTCCGATCTGAATGCCGCCGGGCATCGTGTTCTTGTGGTCGAGGACGATCCCGTCAACGCCATCGTGTTCGAGAGCTATCTGCAGGATCTTGGCCACAACGTCAGGGTTGCAGAGACTTATCAGGACGCGATTGACGCGTTGGATCAGCAAGAATTTGAAATCGTCGTCACCGATTACAAACTGGACGGCAAGACCGGGCTGGATGTGGCTCGCGCTGTCGAGCAGCTGGAGGCGCGCAAGGGGCTGAGCATTCCGGTGATCGTGGTCACGGCGGCGATTCCCGAAGATGCGCTTGAGACCATGGGCCATTCCAATGTGCGGTTGTTCCTTGAAAAGCCCTTTTCACGCTACGAACTGGCCAATGCCCTGGCATCGGTCACGCATCGTCCGGCCCCTGCAACCGGTGAGAGTGCTCCGGCCTCGGACAACGATGTAGACCGCCATGTGAAGACGTCGGACCTGAACCGCCTGTTAACAGACCTTGGCTTTGAGCGCTGTGAGGCCGTTGTGCAGAGTTACCAGGCCAGCGCCTCTGATCTGATCGCGGGGATGCAAAGGATGTTTGGGGCAGCGAATCTGTCCGGCCTGTCCGAGCAGGCCCATCAACTGGTCAGCGCATCAGGATTTGTCGGGGCCTGGAAAATCGTCGAAATGTCGAAAGATCTGACCAGGCTATCCAAGACTGGCAATATGCAGGCTGTCGGCGAAAAGCTTGCCGCGCTCGAAACCGAGAGTGACCTTACAAAGCAGGCGCTTGAAGACTACTGGCATCAGATCGCAAGCGCCTATGACAGCGATTGAACCGGCAACAAAACGCGCCTGAAAGGGCAGATTGCGCTGCCCGGTTCCGTCTCATTTGCAAGCCCGTCCGCGTATCGATGTCGGCGGTGAATTCGGATGCCCCGTTGACCAAAGTCAAGGAATGCGTTCGCGAATGGTGACCTTATGCATGGTGTCTCACCAGCAAATGGAGAGTGATAATGTCACTTGGAATCACCTACAAAAGAACAAGCCGCCTGATGGGCGCAAGCCTGGCACTATTGCTTGGCAGCGTCGCGGCACCCGCATTCGCCGAGGGCCCAACGCTGAGCGAAGAGGCCTTTGAAAGCTCAAAGCAACTCTACTTTGAACGTTGCGCCGGTTGTCACGGCGTGTTGCGCGTCGGCGCTACCGGTAAAAACCTCGAGCCGGAATGGAAGAAGACAGCAGCAGACGGTACCGTGACCGAAGGCGGTACGCTGAAACTGGGCCAAGAACGCCTTGAAAAGATCATCGCGTGGGGCACCGAAGGCGGCATGAACAACTTCTCGGACGTTATGACCGAGCAAGAAATCAAAGACATGGCGACCTACATCATGATGGAGCCGCCCAAGCCGCCAGAAATGTCGCTTGAGCAAATGATGGCGACCCGCAAGGTTTATGTGGAACCCGAAGATTACCCGACCGAGCCGCTGCATGGCCGGAACTGGGAAAACTTCTTCGTCGTCATCGAACGTGACGTGGGTAAAGTGGCCGTGATTGACGGTGACACCAAAGAGGTGCTGGCGCACATCCCGACCGGGTATGCCGTGCACGTTCTGAAAGCCTCCGAGCACCACAAGCTGGAAGAGCCGGAAAACCCGGGCCGCTTCTGGTACACCATGGGCCGCGACGGCAAGATGACCAAGATCGATCTTTGGCAAGAGCCTGAAAACATGCTCGTGGCCGAAGTGACCATCGGGTATGACGCCCGTGACGTGGCTGTGTCCGGCGACGGCAAATACGTGATCGGTGGCGCCTACTGGCCGCCGCACTTCGCCATCGTTGATGCCGAAACCATGGAGCCGAAAAAGGTCGTCTCGACCCGCGGTGTGAACGTGGATGGGGAGTATGTGGAAGAAGCCCGCGTGGCTGCCATCTACACCACCCCGAACGAACCCACCTGGATCGTGGCCGTGAAAGAACTCGGCCAGCTGTGGCAGGTTGATTACACCGATATCGACAATCTCGGCATCACCAAGATCGACAGCTCCAAGTTCCTGCACGATGGGTTCTTTGATCCGACCGGTCGTTACTTCCAGATCGCCGCAAACGCGTCGAACCAGATGGTGGTTGTCGACAGTGAAACCCACAAGCTGGAAGCGATCATCGACACGGCTGCCCTGCCGCACCCGGGACCGGGCGCCAACTGGGTTGATCCGAACTGCGGACCTGTTGGTGGTACAACTCACCTGGGTGAAGGTACTGTGACCGTCTGGGGCAACGATCCGGAAGGCCATCCTGATCAGGCCTGGAAAGTCTGCTACGAGGTGGAAACCGATGGCGCGGGTCTCTTTATCCGGACCCACCCGACCTCGGACTACGTCTGGGCGGATCAGACCAAGCACCCGGAGCCTGAGGTCCAGCAGTCGATTCAGGTGATCTCGAAAGAGACTGGTGAGATCGTGAAAACGATCCAGGTCACCGAAGAGGAAGGCAACGTCGCCGTCCACTTCGAGTTCAACCAGGACGGCAGCGAGGTTTGGGTTTCCAAATGGAACCGCTCGACCTCCAAGGAACCGAACGGCGAGATGGTGATCTACGACGCGAAAACGCTTGAAGAAAAAGCCCGCGTGAAAGGTCTCTATGCTCCGACCGGTAAGTTCAACGTCTACAACCGGTCGAACCACGTCACCTAAGGTGATCTGAACATCACTCGGGAAGGGCGGGCCAAGCGCCCGCCCTTCTTTTATTCACTACGGAGCCGGGACATGAGCCAGAGCAACGAAAACGAACCGAAGAAACCGATCTGGAGCCGCTATGTCTTCTGGGGAATGCCGCTTGCCGGGATCGCCGGGGTATTCGTCGCCGGTATTGTCTTCTGGGGCGGATTCAACACCGCCATGGAAGCCACGAACAAGGAGAAGTTCTGCATCGGCTGCCACGAAATGGAGAATTTCGTCTATCAGGAATACAAAGGGACGATCCACGATGTGAACCGTTCGGGTGTGGGGGCCGTCTGTGCGGACTGTCACGTGCCCAAAGACTGGACCCACAAGATGATCCGCAAGATCAAAGCCTCGCGCGAGTTGTGGGGCAAGGCGACCGGAAGCATCTCGACCAAAGAAAAGTTCGAGGCCAAGCGCCTGCACCTGGCAATGAACGAATGGGAACGCATGAAGGCCAACGATTCAAAAGAATGCCGTAACTGTCATGGTTTCGAATCGATGATGCCCGAGTTTCAGAAACCCCGCGCGCGTCAGCAACACCTGAACGCGATGGAAGCCGGTCAGACCTGTATCGATTGCCACAAGGGTATTGCCCACTCTGATCTGCGCGATCGCGCTGACGAGGATTACCTTGAAGAGCTGGAAACACCGAACCCGAAATTCGTGCGTGAAGTCCCGCAGGAATATCTCGATAGCCTGGCCTATATCACCGAGAAAGAGGCCGAAGAGGCCGCTGTGGTGAAGGCCGCTGAAAAGCAGGCACAAGAGGCGGTTCAGGCTCAGATCCTGGCAGCCGTCGAAGCCGCCCGCGCCGAAGAGCAGGCCAAGGCCGCTGGCACCGCGACCGAAGCGTCGGCCGATGGGGCCGCTGCTGGCGGTGGCAATGTCGCGCCCAATATCGACTGGGATGCGGTGGCGGGCACAGACCTGACCCTGTTCTACCCGGGACAAGCCTCGTTTGAATGGGTGCAGAACGGCAAGCAGCATGGCGGGGCACGTCCGCTGACCAAAGGTGGTGACAAATGCACTACCTGCCACGCAGCCGAACTCGAAGCCATTGGCAGCAAAGTCGTAGGCGGTGCTGGCGGCAAGAACGATGAGCTTGAGCCGACGCCGATCCCCGGCAAACGGGGCACGATCAGCACGACGGTTCAGGCGGCCCATGACGATGAAAACATCTATATCCGTCTGCAATGGCCGGATGCAGGCCACAACCCTGCGCCTTTCGTTGACGGCGGCAAGATGGACCCCGACAACCAGATCAAGGTGGCGATGATGATCACCGGCACCGGTATCGAGCTGGGCGAACAGGTGGGATGCTGGGCCTCGTGCCACGCAGACAACACCTATATGCCCTTCGCGGTCGAACCCGATGCGATCGCTGCCAATGCCGCTGTGCTTGAACAGCTGCAGACCCCGGATACGATCACAAAGTATCTTGCGGAAAGCCGCACGGATATCGAAATCCGGGGCCGTGGTGGCAAGCCGCAAGGCGGCTGGGATCAGCTGAAGCCCCAGGAAGAGATCGACCAGCTTCTGGCCGATGGCACCTTCCTTGATTTGTTGCGTGTCTATGCCGATGGCACCGCCCAGAACGGTCACATCCTGGAACGCCGCGTGGCCGAGGATGGCGAGTTGATGGGCGAGGCGACCTTGTCGGGCGGCATGTGGACGGTGGTGTTTGCCCGTGCGCTGAACTCTGGCGTCGCTGGTGACGTACCGCTGGAAGCGGGCAAAACCTACACGGTCGGCTTTGCCATCCACGATGACTTTGCCGCTGCACGTTTCCACCACGTCTCGCTTGATCTGCACATGGCGCTGGATGATGATGCTGCAGCGATCAATGTGATCAAGCAATGATCAAAGGCGGTGGCCGGATCTTACCCGGCCGCCGCTGTTCACACCGCAAGGAGATCGAAATGACCCGCTCTGTCCCTCTTCTTTCTGCATTTGTGATATCCACTCTGGCCGCTGCACCCGCACTGGCCGGGGGCGAAGACGACGCCGAACGCGCCGCGATCTGCGCCGAGGCCGAAGAACGCTATGTCGAGATGGTGGGCGCACCCTCTGCCGATGCCGAGGACGTGACCGTCGTCACCATGTACAAGTACAATTTCTGCCCCGCGCAGATCACCGTCCCGGTGGGCACAACCGTGCGCTGGGTCAATGTCGACAAACGCACCAGCCACTCCGTGCTGTCGCCCGACGCTGGCATGCCTGAATCCGACCGTGCCTTCCCGGAAGAAAGCATCGAGTTTACCTTCATGGTGCCCGGCGATCAGAATTATCTCTGCGGCCCGCATTGGGAAGTTCACGACATGATCGGTATGGTCACCGTCGAACCTTAAAACCGTCTGTTTCAGCGAAAAAATTTGCAGGCTTAACCTTAGTCAAGGCCGACGCGCGGTTCAGCGGTCATGCTGACGATATGAAACATCCGGCTTGCCCTCGTCTGACTCTCTCCGCTTTGCAGGATTTATCATGCAAAAGCAGAGATTTGCGTCGATTCGGGTGTGGGCTGATCACTGTCAAAAGCGAGATATGCGATGAGCGGTAAAGTGTTCCTGATCGGCGCAGGCCCGGGGGATCCCGAGTTGATGACCCTGCGCGCGCTGCGCATGCTGAATGCCGCCGATGTGGTGGTTTATGACAAACTGGTCAGCCCCGAGATTCTGGCCATGTCCCCGCCCGATGCGCGGATGATCTCGGTTGGGAAATCCCCCAAATGCCATCCCGTCACGCAGGATGGGATCAATGATATCCTTGTTACCGAAGCGCTCGCCGGTCACACGGTCGCGCGCCTCAAGGGTGGCGATCCGATGATCTTTGGCCGGGGCAGTGAAGAGGCCGCACATCTGATGGTGCATGGCGTTGATGTCGAATACGCCCCCGGGATCACCGCCGCGCAAGGGGCCAGTTGTACCACCGGCGTGCCACTGACCCATCGCGGGCTGGCCACCGGCGTGCAATATGTCACCGGCCACCGGCAGGCCGACAAGGTGCTTGATCTCGATTGGAAGCGTCTGGCAAATCCCAATACCACGCTGGTGATCTATATGGGCGTAGCCAATATCGGTCAGATCGCCATGGGGCTGATGACCGAAAACCTGCCCGGATCGACCCCGGTTCTGGCCGTTGCCAAGGCCACAACGGCTGATGAGCGGCGTCTGGTGTCGCGGCTGGATTGTATCGCGCAGGATATCCGCGAGGAAGAGTTTGTCGCTCCCGTTTTGTTCATCGTCGGGCAGGTAGTTTCGCTTTATGCCGAACATCCCTTCAGCGTCATTGCGCCGGGCATTCCGGAGGCAATCGCTCATGGCTAAGCTGGCGCTGATATTGCTGTTTCTGGCGGGCGTCGTTCAGGCGGGGCAAGCCGAACAGGCGATCGACCCCGAGGCGTTGCAACGCCTCGTGCATCAGGATTGCGGCAGCTGTCATGGTCTGACCCTGAAAGGTGGATTGGGTCCCGACCTGCGCGCCCAGAACCTGGAGCATTACGAGGCCGACATTCTGGCCGGAGTGATCCTTGATGGCATTCCCGGTACCGCCATGCCGCCCTGGCGTCCGCTGATAACCGAGGCCGAGGCCGAGTGGATCGCCAACTATCTTTTGCAGACGGAGGCTCAATGAAACGCGCCGTAACATCCTTGATCTTAGTATTTGCGACCAGCCTATTGCTGTCGCCGGCTCAGGCCGAACCCACTGCCACTGGTGATCTGGGTCTGGTGATTGAACGGGCCAAAGGCTCGCTGCTGCTGGTCGATCAATCCGAACGCGCCGCTTTGGCCCGGATCGAAGGGCTGGGCGATCTCAGCCATGCGTCACTGGTCTACAGCCCCGATGAACGGTTCGCCTATGTCTTTGGCCGCGATGGCGGGCTGACCAAGGTCGATATCGTCACCCGCAGCATTGCCAAGCGCGTGGTGCAGGCCGGCAATGCCATCGGCGGGGCGATTTCCGACGATGGCAAACTGGTGGCCGTGTCCAATTACGAACCGGGCGGGGTGCGCATCTTTGATGCCGACACTTTGGAGATGGTTCTGGACCTGCCGACCGGATCGAAAACCATCGGGCTGGTCGATGCACCGGGCAGCCGCTTTGTCTTTACCATGTGGGACACGGGTGAAACCTGGATTGCCGATATGTCAGGCGACGAACCGGCCATCACCAAGATTCCCGACATGGGCGAGAACCCCTATGACGCGCTGATCACCGGCAATGGCCGCACCTATATCACCGGCCTGTTCGGCGAGGATGGCATGACCGCGCTGGACCTCTGGGAGGAAGACCCGCAACCGATCCGCGTTCTGCCCGATTATGGCCGCGGGCAAGAGGAAATGCCGGTCTACAAGATGCCCCATCTGGAGGGCTGGGCGCTGACGGGCCGCGAATTCGTGCTGCCCGCCGTGGGTCACCATGAAGTTCTGTGGATCGACGCCAACAGTCTTGAGGAAACCGGCCGCACCCAAACCCATGGGCAACCGGTCTTTGCCATGGCCCGTCCCGATGGGCGCGAGGTCTGGGTGAACTTCGCCCATCCGCTGAATGACACGATCCAGATTCTGGATACCGTGACCAAAGAGGTCATTCACGAATTCAAACCCGGCCCTGCCGTGCTGCACATGGAGTTTACACCGCGTGGACGCGAAGTATGGATCAGTGTTCGGGATGCCGGAAAGGTCATGATCTACGACACGCAAACTTACGAAAAGCTGGGCGAGATCGACGCCGACAGCCCCTCGGGCATCTTCTTTACGGCCCGGGCGCACAGAACAGGATTGTAAGCCATGGAAGCCATTGCCGATCCCATTGATTGCCATCTCCTGGACAATTGGCAACGGGACTTTCCGGTCACCTCGCGGCCTTTTGCCGAGCTGGCCAATGATCTTGCGCTGGATGAGGCTGACGTGCTGGACCGTTTGCAAAGGATGAGCCGCACCGGCCGGATATCGCGCGTCGGCGCCACCTGCGCGCCGAATACGATTTCGGCCAGCACACTGGCCGCCATCGCCGCGCCACCCGAGCGTCTGGACGAGGTTGTCGCGATCATCAGCGCCGAGCCGGGAATCAATCATTCCTACCTGCGCGAAAACGAATGGAACCTGTGGTTCGTGGCCACCGGCCCGGACCGTGCTTTTGTCGACGCGGCGTTGGAGAACATCCAGACCCGCACCGGGTTGCGGGTGCTTGATTTAAGGTTGGTGCGTCCCTTCAACCTTGATCTGGGCTTCCGTATGAGGGGGCCGCGTGCGACAACCGCGCGGCCCCAGCCCCGCCAACCTGATTTGACCCGGATTGAAGCAGGGGATCGTGACATTCTGCAGGTGTTGGCCGAAGGCTTGCCGATTGTTGCCCGTCCCTATGCCGCACTGGGTGAACGCCTGAACCGGTCCGAAGAAGATGTGATCGAACGGATTGCTGCCTTGCAAGACGCGGCAATCATCTCGCGCCTTGGGGTGATTGTGCGTCACCGCGCGCTGGGCTGGCGGGCCAACGCGATGGTGGTCTGGGACTTGCCTTCAGAGTTGATTGATACGGCCGGTCCCCGCCTTGCCGCGATGTCCGGCGTGACCTTGTGTTACGAACGCCGTCCCGTGCCGGGGGTCTGGCCCTACCGGCTATATTCGATGATCCATGCCCGTGATCAGGCCGAGGCGCTCGCGTTTCTGGACGAAGCGCGAACAATCCCCGAATTGTCGGATGTTCCCTACGAGGCACTGTTTTCCACCCAATGCTTCAAGCAGACCGGTGCAATGATTAAAGACAAACCCGTGGCAGCAGCATGAGCCGAACCGTTCATAACGCCGATCCGGTCGAGCTGGACGAGATTGACCGCACCCTGGTCAACCGGTTGCAGGATGACCTGCCAACCGCGCACCGCCCGTTTGCGCCGCTGGCCGCTGAACTGGGGCTCAGTGAAGAGGCGCTGCTGGACCGGGTGAAAGCCCTGCGGGAAAGCGGTGTTCTGACCCGCTTTGGTCCGTTCTTTGACGCTGCAGCCATGGGCGGGGCGTTTTGCCTCTGCGCGATGGCCGTGCCTGCCGATGTGTTCGAAACGGTAAACGAGACGGTCAATGCCCACCCCGAAGTGGCCCATAACTATGAGCGGACGCACAAGCTGAACATGTGGTTCGTGCTGGCGACCGAGACGCCCGAGGGCATTGTTGAGGTGGCCGACCGGATTGAGGGCGAAACCGGGCTGACTGTTTTCCGCTTTCCCAAATTGCAGGAGTTCTTCGTCGGGTTCCGCGTCGTCGCGTGAGGGTGGGGGATGCACCTGAGGGCGTTGATCATTTTCCTCTGCGTGGGTCTGGCCACAACCGGCCTCGCTGATTCGCAATGGAACGCCGCCCAGATTGAGGCCAGCCGGGTGGTGCAAGAAACAGGCACCGAAACCGACGCGCCCAATTGGCTTGCTGATCCGGCGAATTTGCTCTTGATCGAAGCGGGTGTGCCGCCGTCTCTCCATCTGCTTGATGGCCGCTCTTTTGAGGTGTTTGGACGCATCGACCCTGGTTTTGCCTTGCAGGGGCAGCCTGTTGCTGATCCGGACGGGCGGTATCTGTTCCGCCTGTCTTCCGATGGCTGGGTTCAGAAAATCGACCTTCGGACACTGAGCGAAGTTGTCCGCGTCCGCGCAGGCCTGATCAGCCGCAATATGGCGTTCAGTCATGATGGCAAATGGTTGGCTGTCGCCAATGACGCACCCAACACCCTGACCATTCTGTCCGCAAGTGATCTCAGTGTCGCCAAGGTGCATCAGGTTGTTGACAAGCATGACACGCCGTCCGGAGTTGTGGCCGTTGCCACGCGTCCCACGCAGGAAAGCTTTGTTCTGACACTCAGCGACGTGTATGAAATCCACGAGGTGTTTTACGGTCCCAACCCGCCATTCTATGGCTTTGTGCATGACTACCGGATTGAAGGCCCCCCGGACGAGACCGAGGCCTTTCCCATGCGCTACATCACGGTGCCGGAGCTTTTGGGTGATTTTCAATTCGATCCCAGCTTTGAATATGTCATGGCTGCTGTACAAAACGGCCCGGGCGCTGCGGTGGTCGATCTGGTGATCGGCCACAAGATTGCGGCACCCGAGATGCCCGGTGTGCCTGACTGGGCGTCGGCCGTGACATGGCAGCAGGGCGATCAGGGCGTAACGGCAGTGCCGCATCTGGCGGGCAGCGGGGTGTCCGTGATGGACTTGAAGACATGGAAGGTGATCCGTCATATCACCACAGACGCCCCCGTTGTCGCTATGCAAAGCCATGACAATCTACCGGTGATCTGGGTTATCGCGGGGGATACTGTGCAGGTGATCGACAAGCAAACCTTTGACACGCTCAAAACTTTCCGGCCCCTACCCGGCGCGATGCCAAGCGAGATGATCTTTACCCGTGATGGTGCACATGCCCTGATAACCTTTGCCGAGGCGGACGTCGTTATCGTGCTGGATACGAAAACCCTTGCGCTGGTTCGGCGACTCAAAATGTCCAGACCATCGCTGATTTATGGGATCGGGCGGTAAACGTTTCTTTGAGATTCATGATCAAAGTCAAGGCACGGCGCTGGCCAAACCGTGAAGATAGGGGTGCGAACGGACCAATACTCTCCCAACTCACCCGAAGGCCCGCATGTCACTTGACGCCACAGATCGTTCTATCATCGAGGCCCTGCAAGCAGGCTTGCCACTGGTGCCCGCCCCCTATGCCGAAGTGGCCGAGGGGCTGGGCATTGACGAGGATGAGTTAACCACACGTCTGGACGCGATGAAGGCCAGCGGTGTTATCCGCCGGATCGCGGCAGCGCCCAATCATTACAAGCTGGGTATGACGGCGAACGGGATGACCGTCTGGGATGTCGAAGACGATCAGCTGACTGCGCTTGGCGCCATTGTCGGTGCCTTGCCCTATGTCACGCATAGCTATGAACGCCCCCGCGCCTTGCCGGATTGGCCGTACAACTTCTTTGCCATGGTCCATGGCACCTCGCCCGAGGAGGTCGCGGATAAACGCGCCCGGATCGCGGGCATCCTGGCGCCGGGCCTGCGCGGCAGCGATGTGCTGCTTTCAACCCGCATTCTGAAAAAGACGGGGCTGCGGCTTCGTAAGAAAGGATAGCCGATGTTTCGTATGTCCGAATACATGCACCAATTGGTAAACCCCACGCCGGTGCGCATGCGCCGCGGCACGGGCCCGGTGAAACCGGTCGTGATCTGGAACATGACCCGCACCTGCAACCTCAAATGTCGTCACTGCTACACCGTGTCGGCCAACACCCATTTCCCCGGCGAGCTGACCCATGATCAGGCGATGGCATGCGTGCAGGACATGAAGGATTTCGGCATCTACGCCCTGATTCTGTCAGGGGGCGAGCCGCTGGACCGGTTCGACTGGTTCGATATCGCCAAGGCGGCGCGGCCCTTCACCCGAATGCTGGCGCTCAGCACCAATGGTACGCAGATCCATGGCGAGAATGCCGATAAGGTGGAAGAGATCGGCTTTGACTATGTCGGGATTTCCATCGACGGGGTCGGCAAGACCAATGATTGGTTCCGGGGTGTCGATGGGGCCTTTGACGATGCCGTGCGCGGCGTGCGCGAGTGTAAAAAACGCGGCATCCGCGTGGGCCTGCGTTTTACCCTGACCAAAGATAATGCCGAACAGCTGCCCGATCTGATCAAGCTGTGCGAAGACGAGGATGTCGACAAATTCTACCTCAGCCATCTGGTCTATGCCGGGCGCGGCGATAAGAACCGGGGCGAGGATGCGATGCATGATCACACCCGCAAAGCCCTTGATATGCTGATTGATCACGCCTGGGCCGGGGCCACCGGGCAGGGCTATGCGCTGGATGTGGTGACCGGCAACAATGATGCCGATGCGGTTTACATGATGAACTGGGCGCGTGAACGGTTTGATCAGGACAAGCTGGACAATCTAAAGGATCATCTTGAGGCCTGGGGCGGCAATTCCTCGGGGCTTGGCGTCGCCAATATCGACCACCAGGGCAATGTGCATCCCGACACCTACTGGTCCGATTACAAGATCGGCAGCGTCAAGGACACGCCGTTTTCCCAGCTTTGGACCGGCGATGATCCGATGCTGGCCCAACTCCGCCTGCGCCCACGTCCCTTGAAAGGCCGCTGTGGCGCCTGCGCGCATCAATCCATCTGTGGCGGCAACACCCGTATCCGCGCCCTGCAGGTCACCGGCGATCCCTGGGCGGAAGACCCGGCCTGTTATCTGTCCAATGCCGAGATCGGAATCGAGGATGCCGATCGCCTGAGTGTCACACCGTTCCGAGGCAAACGTCATGACCCGAAACACCAGTTTTTCTAATCTTCGCCGTCTGGCCAAACTGACTCTGACCGCCTTTGTGATCAGCATCGGTTGTGCCCATGCCGACCCGGCCCAGATCTATGCCGAGAACTGTGCCGAGTGTCATGGACCCAACCGTCTGGGCGCGCAGGGCCCCGCCCTGATCCCGCAGACATTGAAACGGATGCGCGGACCCAAAGTGGCCAACGTGATCCTGCATGGCCGTGTCGCCACGCAGATGCCTGCCTATGCGGATATCCTTGATCCCGCAGCCGTGGATGAGTTGGCTGCTTGGCTGAAAACCCCGCTGGAAACCATTCCGGGATGGGAGGTTGACCAGATCAACGCCAGCCTTGCGATGAACCCGGACTATGTTGCCGTGGATGCGCCCAAATGGGCCTCGGACCCGATGAATATCACGTTGGCGGTGGAAACTGGTGATCACCATGTCAGCGTTCTGGATGGGGACACGTTCGAGGTGCTGGATCGTTTCGCCACGCCCTTTGCCGTGCATGGCGGGCCGAAATTCAGCCCCGATGGGCGCTATGTGTTCATCATGTCGCGCGATGGCTGGGTGCAGAAATACGATATCTGGGCGCTGCAAGAGGTTGGTCGTTTACGCGCGGGCCTCAACAGCCGCAACATCGCGATGAGCCATGATGGCAAATGGCTGGCCGTGGCCAATTACCTGCCAATGACCCTGACCATTCTGAGCACCGATGACCTCAGCGTCGCCGACGTGATCCCGGTTCTGGCCAAAGACGATGTGCCCAGCCGTGTCTCGGCGGTTTATCAGGCCCCGCAACGCGAAAGCTTTGTCCTCGCCCTCAAAGACGCCCCCGAGATTTGGGAAGTGGCTGCCGCCCCGGATGGTTTCTCGACACGCCGGATTGAAGTGGGCGAGCCAATTGATGATTTCTTCTTCGATGATGAGTATCGCAACCTGATCGGCGCGGCGCGCGACGGGGTACGCGGCATCGTTGTGAACCTCGATCAGGGGCAGGTGATTGCCGAACTGCCGCTGGATGGCCTGCCGCATCTGGGCTCGGGCATCAGCTGGGAACGCGATGGTCGCCGGGTGATGGCCACTCCGCATCTCAAGGAAGGCAAGCTGTCGGTGATCGATACCGAAACCTGGGAACGCATCACCACGATCAAGACCGAAGGTCCGGGGTTCTTCCTGCGCAGCCATGAAAACACGCCTTACATCTGGTCGGACGTGTTCTTTGGACCCAACAAGGACCTGATGCATGTGATCGACAAGCAAAGCTTCGAGATCGTCAAAACGTTGCAGCCCGTTCCCGGCGCCACGGTCGCCCATGTGGAATTCACGCGGGATGGCAAACACGCGCTTGTGTCGGTTTGGGAAGATGACGGCGCGGTGATTATCTATGATGCCGCGACATTTGAAGAAGTCCGCCGCCTGCCCATGCGAAAACCCTCGGGCAAGTACAACGTCTGGAACAAGATCACCTTCTCGGAAGGCACCAGCCACTAATGCGGCTCGGACGCACGGATCAAAGACGCTGCCAAAGAGTTTCTGCGATGGGGCCAAACCCGGCCGGGTCCGAGAAGGCCGAGATGGTGAGCGACGCAATCCAATCATCGCCTCCGACAGGCACAACCGACCCTTCGGCAAGCTCGGTGGCGATTGCTGTTTCAGGCATCCACGCAAACCCGCTGCCTGCCAACAGCCGCCGCTTTATCGCCTCGACCAGCCCGTCGATATAGAGTGTCTCGACGTTCAACGGCTTTCGATCCACCGTGTGCTCAACAACCATTCCCAGGAAAGACGACCGTTCGTAAGCCAGATAGGGGATTGGCGGCGCCTGGCGGTCTGAAAGGTCCCAGCCGTGAAAGCGTGCGGGCCCGGCGGCCGCCACCGGGATCAGGCGGTCCGTGAAAAGATCTTTGCGTGCGAAAGCCGCTTCATCGATCATGGGCGACACAGAACTATGGCAATAGCACAGCATCATATCGACCGCGCCTTCGACCAATAGTTCGCAACACACGCTCAGCGAATCGGAGAGGACGCGGGTCCGCAGATCGGGAATCTCTTTTTGCATATCTTCGATGCGGGACGCCAAAAAACTCACCGAAATCGTGTGAAGCGCCGAAATGCGGATGAAACGGCTGTCGCCTCGGTCCGCCTCGCGGATGGATTGGCGCGCCTCGGACAATTGCGAGATCGCCGCAATCGAGATTGGCAAAAGCTGGGTTCCGGCCTCGGTCAACTGGATCGGATAGGTTGCACGGTTGACCAGCGGCAGTCCCACCCAGCTTTCCAAGGCTTTGATTCTGCGACTGAAAGCAGATTGCGTGATGTTTCGTTCATTGGCCGCCCGGGTAAAACTCAGCGTTCTTGCAAGACATTCAAAGTCACGAAGCCAGTTCAGATCCACTGCTTTTCCCCTCTGTAGGATGGCGCCAATTACGTAGCGTAAATGAAACTATGCAAAATCAGAATAGTTTTATGAAATGTTTGAATTGGCCCTCTGAAAACCGCCTGCACTAGGCTGATCCCATAAAGAAGACCCGGTTTACGGGGGTGTCAGCACAGTAGCGCCCCAACAGCCCGGATAAAAAATCGCCGGAAAAGGCGCAGACCAACAGAGGAGAAAACCATGAAAACGAAACTGAAGTCCCTCGGCCTTGCGGCCGCTGTCAGCGTTCTGGCCCTGCCAGCCTTCGCTGCGGAAGAGGTCAAGATCGGCGTGCCGTCCTGGACCGGCGCGCAGGCCATCGCCCACCTGCTGGGCGCGGTTGTGGAAATGCGCATTGGCGGTACGGTGGAATACGTCCCCGGCAACAACGCCACGATTTTCCAGGCGATGGACCAGGGCAAGGGCGACATTGATGTGCACCCCGATGTCTGGCTGCCCAACCAGCAAAGCTTTACTCAGAAATACGTGGACGAGGCGGGCACGGTGACCCTGTCCTCAAAGCCTTATGAGGGCAACCAAGGCTTCTGTGTCAGCAAGGATTTCGGCGAAGCCAACAACATCACCGACATCGCCGATCTGGGTCGCCCGGATGTGGCCGCGCTCATGGACAGCGATGGCAATGGACGCGGTGAAATGTGGATCGGTGCACCCGGTTGGGCCTCGGCCAATGTGAACGAAGTGAAGGTGCGTGACTATGGTCTGCTCGACTTTATCGAGCCGGTCCGCGCCGAGGAAAGCGTGAAGACCGCACGTATCAAGGACAGCATCGCCAAAGGCGAAGGTTATGCGTTCTATTGCTACAAACCGCACGCCGTGTGGTTCATGTTTGACGTTGAAATGCTGTCTGAGCCTGCGTTTGACCCGGAAAAATACGTGATGATTCAGCCCTCGGATGACCCGGATTGGTACAATAAATCCATGGTTGCCTCGAAAGATGCGCTGAAGGACGTGCAGATTGCCTGGTCGAACTCCCTGGTGGATCGCTCGCCTGCGATTGCCGAGTTCTTCGCCAATTTCCAGCTGACCGCCGATGACGTGTCGGGTTTCGCCTATGAGATCAGTGGCAAGGGCCGTGATCCTGCAGAAGTCGCCCGCGAATGGGTCGAAGCGAACCCGGATCGTGTCGACGCCTGGCTGGGTCTCTGATCCTGTAACGACATTCAAGGTGGCACCAAAACTGCCGGTGCCACCTTGGAACGGCACAACCCACACAGCGACCTTCGGGGGGACACATGGGCGACGATACCGTTATTGAAATCTCGAATGTCTGGAAGATCTTCGGCGCAAAGCCCGAGATTGCCCTGCAGGCGATCCGCGACAAAGGGTTGAGCAAGGCCGATGTGCTGGCCGAATATAACTGCGTTGTCGGCGTGGCTGACGTCAGCCTGTCGGTAAACCGCGGTGAAATCTTCTGCATCATGGGCCTGTCAGGTAGTGGTAAGTCCACTTTGGTGCGCCATTTCAACAGGTTACTGGAACCCACCGACGGGAAGATCGAGATCGAAGGCACCGACGTGATGGCGTTGGGCCCGCAAGAGCTTCAACAGTTTCGCAACAACAAGATCGGCATGGTGTTCCAGAACTTCGCTCTGATGCCGCACCGTTCGGTTCTGGACAACGTGGCGATGCCGCTGGAGATCCGGCAGGTCAGCAAGAATGAACGCATGCGGCAGGCCGCTGCCATTCTGGACATTGTTGAACTGGGCGCGTGGGGCTCGAAATTCGCGCACGAGTTGTCCGGTGGCATGCAACAACGCGTCGGCCTCGCCCGCGCCTTGGCCGCCAACCCCGACGTCCTTCTTATGGACGAACCATTTTCTGCGCTTGATCCCCTGATCCGGCGCCAATTGCAGGATGAGTTTATCAGGCTCAGTAAAATCCTGAAAAAGACGACTATCTTCATCACTCACGACCTGGACGAGGCGGTACGTATCGGCAACCGCATCGCCATCATGCGCGACGGTAAGGTGGTGCAAATTGGCACTGCCGAGGACATCGTCATGCACCCTGCCGATGACTATGTGGCCGATTTCGTTGCTGGAATATCGCGCCTCAAGGTGGTGCGGGCCCATGCGGTTATGCAACCGATCCCCCAACATGTTGCAGCCCATGGCCCGTTACCCGCCGACGCCCCACGCGTGAACGAGAGCGAAAATCTAAGTACGATGATCAACCTGGCCATCGACAACCCCAGTGCCATCCTGGTCGAGGATGGCGGCGTCGATGTGGGCGTGATCACGCGGGCCGATCTGCTGCGCACGGTGATTGAAGGGACGGAAGTATCATGAGCACATCCGACGTGAACCCCCATGGTGTAAACCCGCTGGAAGACACCGAAAGCGAAGCGGCGCTGGCCTATGCCGAGGAACGGCGCGAGAATATTCGCGCTTTCGTCCGTACCAGCCCCGACTACTACATCGCCAATTTCGACAAGATCGGGGCCTCGTCCCGCTTCACGCCCACCTTCAACCTAATGGCCGGGATTTTCGGCCCGGTCTGGTTTGGTGCACGGGGGTTGTGGACCTGGGCACTGCCTTTCTTGATCATTGAAACACTGGCCTTTGTTCAGATGGCCCGGGGGCTTTTCGGCGATCTGGCCGCTGATGCGATGGAGCGGATCGCGTCCATCGAGGGCACGCTCGAGCTGCGCCGCAGGCAACTGGAAGCCGCGATTGAAGCCAATTCCGACAAGATCGATGTCTATCGCCGAACAGTGGAATCCCTTGAAGAAAATATCGGCGGCATCCGCGCCGAAGCCGAGGCGATGGCCTCAGAGGGGCCAAGTATTGCCCTCACCGGTCTGGCCATCTTGCTGATCGTCAAGGCTATACAGGCCATCGTGGCCAATTGGGCGCTTGAAGCGCGGTTCTCGGACTGGTTGTCTGACCGATCGGTTCGTTCGGCCTTGCCGATTCAAGAGATCGTCTTCAGTGCGATTTTCATGGTGCTGATCGTGACCGCTGCGATGATGCATTACTCGTTTCCGGGACGGTTCTCATTGCTGAGCCATTTTCCAACGGATCCCAACATTCGCCTGACCGGCATCACCTGGGTGGAAGACTTCATCGCATGGTGCGTTCGTAACAGCGAAGTCTTCTTTGACGGGCTGACAATTGGCATCCGCGCTCTTTTGGATGCGCTTGAGGTCATTCTGGTTCAAACCCCTTGGATCGTGATCGCAAGCCTGATCGTTCTGTTGACCTGGCTGACAGCGGGCATCCGCACCGCGATCTATTCGAGCGCCTTTCTGGCCTATATGGGCCTGCTGGGGTTCTGGGAGGCGGCCATGACCACGCTGGCCCTGCTGGGCACGGCGGCGTGTCTGTCCATCGTGATTGGTATTCCCTTGGGCATGTTCGCGGCACGACGGCCCAGGTTCTATGCCTTCATTCAGCCGATCATGGATTTCATGCAGACCATGCCGGCCTTCGTTTTCATGGTCCCGGTCATCGCCTTCTTCGGTGTCGGCAAACCGGCCGCCGTTGTAGTGACGATGATCTTTGGCGGCACGCCGGTGGTGCGTCTGACGGTGCTTGGCCTGCGCGGGGTGCCCGAAAGCGTGCGCGAAGCGGCGATCAGCTTTGGCGCGAACAAGTGGTACCTGCTGACCAAGGTCGACCTGCCCCTGGCGGCGCCGTCGATCCGGGCCGGGATCAACCAGACGATCATGTTGTCACTGGCCATGGTGGTGGTGGCTTCGCTGATCGGGGCGAAGGGTCTTGGTGAAGACGTGCTGGAAGCCCTGCAATACGCCAATGTGGGGCAGGGTATCCTGGCAGGCTTCTCGATCCTGTTCTGCGCGATGATCCTGGATCGCATCGTGCAGGGTGCCAGAAAATGACATCGCTTGTTTTTGTCCATGGGTTCATGGGCGGCAGCCAGCAGTGGCAGGATCAATGCGCGGTCCTTGGCGATGACTTTGAGGTCATCACGCCGGATCTGCCGGGATTTGGCGAGAACGCACATCTTGAAGCACCCGGCAGCATTGCGGGGTTTGCCCAATGGGTGCTGGATGACCTGAGCGCACGGGGTGTCGAACGGTTTCATCTGCTTGGCCACTCGATGGGCGGGATGATCGCGCAGGAGATGGTGGCCCAGGCACCGGATCGCGTCGACCGTCTGGTGCTTTATGGCACCGGGGCCACCGGGATTTTGCCCGGCCGGTTTGAACCCATCGGCGTGTCAAAACAACGCGCCAACGACGAAGGCGCGCGCGCCACGGCCCGCAGGATCGCGGCCACCTGGTTTCTGAAACACGAGGCGGCAACAGCCTATGAAGGGTGTGCCGCCATTGCCGAGCGCAGCGGTCTGCAAGCCATTCATGCCGGTCTGGACGCCATGCAGGGCTGGAGCGGGGTCTCGCACTTGCCCGAGATCCAGACCCAGACATTGCTGATCTGGGGCGACCGTGACCGTACGTATCCCTGGAACCAGACCGAGCAATTGTGGCGCTCGATCTCAGGCGCCAGCCTTGCCGTCATGCCGAAATGCGCGCATGCCGCTCACCTTGAAAAACCAAAGCTGTTCAACAGCATTCTGGACGATTTCCTGAGCGGGTGAACCGACCGCTCAGTCGCACAACAGAACCCCCCGGCTTGACTCGTCACGGGTGGCCGACTCACGACCGTTCAGGACACTCCGGCAAGCATGTCTGATCCAAGGTCTGCTTTGCGGGACGGAGCGGACCTTGCGGGTTGCTCCATCAATGTCCGCTTTCGTTGCGTGCCGTTGTCGTAGAGGCTGCCTCCAGTTCGGCACTCAAAATGGCCGCTAAATCGAAAAACCGTCGTCGCACGGCCTCGGCGTGGGGATTGGCCTTCTCAATCGCTTCGAAAACTTCTGGCGCATCATGCTGAACCATGGAAATCGCCTCGGATAGCAAGTCAAAGCTCTTCGTTGTCATACGCGTTGGCAGCGGCCCCATTCTTAGTAGCACTTTTGCGATGAGGTGCGTGAGTCCTTGGACAACTGCCGCTTCTTGGTCGTGATCGTCTGGTGTCGTCATTATGACAGTCAGACCCAGGGCCTTGCGTAAAAACGCAGCAAGCCGCCCATATCGCCTTCCCCGAATGGGGCAGACCGCAATCTTTAGACCCTCAATACCTGTCGCGGCACTCTGAGGACCGAACAAGGGGTGAGTTGCCACGATGTCCACATGGTCGGGTAGCAGCCGCCGCATGATTTCGGACGGAATGACTTTGACCGAACCAACATCGACAATCAGCGCGCCAGGTTTACAAGCACAAGCAATCTCGCCGACAACCTGCTCAAAGGACGACACTGGTGCCGCGATAAGGATCACATCAGCCCGCGACACTGAATGCAACGATGAGAGAGACACCCCGAGTTGCTGGGCGACCTTGGCAAGGCCCGGTGATGGATCATACGCCGATACTTTGAAGTGCTTACCTAGATGAAGGGCGGCAAGTTGTCCGAAAGCACCAAATCCCACGATGCCTAGTGACGTGTGTTGATTTCTACTGTTGTTGTTCAATTTCTCGACCTTCGAATTTGCCGCCCGGCATAAGGTCGTTTTCATGTTGACCGCTGTCAGGGGGCAGCGGAAAACCAATGATGAATGACCCGCAGCTATCGAAGCTGAGGATAATAGTCCTGAGATCGGGAACATGATTTCATCATGTGATCAGACGTAAAGCACCCAAGAGAGTAAAGTCAACGATTGCCGCAAAGCGAACATCAGCTGCCGCGCAGCATCATGCACTTTGAGCTCTGAGCAGCGCTTTTCTGTCAAGTGCCAGATGGCTGCGTTCAGGGAAGATGGCAACCTGGCCGACACGATGGCATAGCGTCTGCCTTATCCTTTGCTGTATCAAGGCGCGCCTGGACCGGCTGTCACATCATCAGGGCCGCGTCGGATTTCTCGGTGAACACCCGGACATAGTCCCCCGGCGACGATCCGGCCCAATAGACCCAAAGCCGGTGAGGATCATCCTTGTCGATCCAGACATAATCGCCCGGTTCCAGCCCGCGCAATTCTATGCTGATGTAATTGACCGAGGTATTGGCCAGAAAATCGGTGGCCGCCATGGTATCCTCAAAGGCGGCAACGCCCAGGATCGGCGCGTCGAAATAGACATAACCGAACTGGATACTGTCGAGGCTGTCGAAAAACACGTAATGGCTGGCCACCACGGTACCCTGTGCGATCACTCCGTCCTCGCCCCCGCCGATATCGACACGGATCGGCTCGCGCAACGCGATGTTCTGATCCTCGTCAAAGGCATAGAGATTGTCATCGTCGAACGTATCAGCTCCAACCGAGAACTGGTCTGCCGGGTCCAGTTTGACAAACTGCCCATTGCCGCTTTGCTGCTCGACATGGCCGTCAATCACGACCGCTGATGCAGCGTTTGCCAGTAGGGTCAACCCGACGACAAGCACCATGTGCCGGATCATGTGAAACGCTCTAGTCACCCAACTGGCGGCCTTCAACGATCTCGAACGTCTCAAGCGTGTCTCCGTTGACCCAGGCATATCCGCCATTGGTCATCACGATGGTGTAGCCCGCCCAATCCGCGTTGCGCCACCAGCTTTCATACTGATTTGTTCCGGTATTCACCCGCCACTTGCCCTGATCCGGGGGCGATCCCGCGGCAAGATAGATCGTCAGGCCGTTATCGGCGAAATACTGGCGATACCCTGTGCCCGACCACGCGCCGACGGTGGTGTTGCCGCTCAGCAAGGTTTCGATCTGTGCGGCAGTCAGTTGTACCGTGCCCACGGGCCAGTCTTCGGCCAGGGCAGGCAGGCCAAGGCCGGCGGCGCAAACGGCAGTCAGGAACATACGACGGTTCATGGCAGGTCTCCCTCGACTTTGCTTAACCCTGTCAGAGTGCCATGCGCCCGGCCATTCACATCTGCTTGATTACGCTGGGGGCTGGATCAGGATCGCGCGGAAATCATTGACGTTGGTCAGGGTCGGCCCGGTGATCACCTGATCACCCAGCGTGTCGAAGAATCCATGGGCGTCGTTGCGGATCAGCGCGGCATCGGGATCGACCCCCAGGGCACGCGCATTGTCCAGCGTGTCCGGCCCAATCACCGCACCGGCCACTTCGGCAGCCCCGTCCACGCCATCCGTGTCACAGGCAATCGCGTGAATGCCCGGTGCCCCCTTCAGGGCCAGCGCCAGCGCCAGCGCATATTCCGCATTCGGCCCGCCGATGCCGTCACCGGTGCGTGTCACGGTCAACTCGCCACCTGACAAAAGCACCACGGGCGCATCACCAGGCTGCATCCCGTTTTGGACCTCGCGCGCCATGGCAGCCTGCATCGCGCCAATCTCGCGCGCCTCGCCTTCCAGAGCGTCCCCCAGCATCCGGGGTGACATGCCCTCGGCCTCGACCATCTCGGCGGCAGCGGCCAGCGATTGAGAGGGGGCGGCATAGATCACGTTTTCAACCTTTGAGAGCCGCTCATCCTCCGGCTCGATCACGTGGCGGGGGCCATTCAGAACGGCGCGAACAGATGGCGGGGCCGCGATCCCGTACTGATCCAGAATGGCGCGTGCCTCGGCGGGGGTGCTGGCGTCGCCAACAGTGGGGCCTGATCCGATCATCGCCGGATCATCGCCGGGCACATCCGAAATCATCAGGGCCAGCATCTTCGCCGGATAGGCCGCTGCGGCCAGTTGCCCGCCTTTCACGCGGCTCAGGTGCTTGCGCAAGGTGTTCATCTGCCCGATCGGCGCGCCTGATGACAGCAGCGCCGCGTTGACGTCCTGTTTCTCCAGCAGGCTGATATCGCCCGCAGGCTGGACCAGCAGGGCCGAGGCCCCGCCCGAGATCAGCGCGAGAACCATGTCATCCTCGCCCAGCCTCTCGACCAGATCCAGCATCCGCGCCGTGGCGGCCTGACCGGCGGCGTCGGGCACGGGGTGCGCCGCCTCGACAATCTCGATGCCCTGACACGGGCGGTCATAGCCATAGCGCGTGATCACCAGACCATCACAGGGGCCATAAACCGCCTCGACCGCCTCGGCCATCCGCGCGCTGGCCTTGCCCGCGCCGATCACAACCAACCGACCCGCCGGTTTTTCGGGCAGGGCGGCGGCAAGGCTGCGCATCGGATCGGCCACCTCGACGGCGCGATCAAACAGGGCTCTCAGAAAGGTATTGGCGTCTGGCATAAAGCTGGCTCCGGATATCACGTTGATCAAGCTTAGACGCGGATCGGCACGGGCAAAAGCGCAATCGCGTCATCCCGCTAATGGAATGCGCCGGGGCGTCCCGCTTGACAAAGCAAGGGCGGCGCGCAACAGACGCCCGCATGATCATGACGTTTCTTCAGGTGGGCCTTGGCGGGGCCATAGGCGCGATGCTGCGCTTTGGAACCGGGTTGGCGCTGTTGCGCTTGACCGGGGCCGGGTTTCCCTTGGGCGTGCTCGGCGTCAATGTGGTCGGCTCGTTCCTGATGGGCGTCTTTGTCGTTTATGCGCTGCACCGCGATCTTGAACATCTCAGCCCCTTTGTGATGGCGGGTGTGCTGGGTGGCTTCACCACCTTCTCGGCGTTTTCACTTGAGACATTTGCGCTTTATGAAAAGGGCGAGATTGGCCAGGCGGCGCTCTATGTTGCGCTATCGGTCATCCTGTCGATTGGCGCGCTGATCCTGGGCGTTTTTCTGGCAAGGAGTGCCTGGGCATGAGCCGTGTACAAACCCTGACCGTCGAGGCGGGCGATTCCGGTCAACGTCTGGATCGCTGGCTTCGCCGGATTTTCCCGCATGTCCCGCAAGGGCGCATTGAAAAGATGTGTCGCAAGGGTGAACTCCGGGTGGATGGTGGCCGGGTGAAGGCCTCGACCCGTCTGGAAGAAGGCCAAGCCGTGCGCATTCCGCCGCTGCCCGATCCAGGTGCGCGGCCGGAACGAGCGACAATGAACATCTCGGATGCCGATGCCAGGATGATGCAAGACTGCGTCATTTACCGTGACGACCACATCATCGCGCTGAACAAACCGCCCGGCCTGCCGGTGCAGGGCGGTTCGAAACAAAGCCGCCATGTGGATGGTCTGTCCGAGGCACTGCGCTTTGATCTGGAGGAAAAACCGCGTCTGGTGCATCGCCTCGACAAGGACACATCCGGCGTTTTGCTGCTGGCGCGCACCCGCGCGGCGGCCTCGGCCCTGACCAAGGCGATGCGCCATCGTGAGACGCGCAAGATATACTGGGCCGTCGTTGCCGGTGTCCCGCACCCCTTCCTTGGTGAAATCAAGTATGGTCTCGTTAAGGCACCCGGCCATGGCGCCAAGGGCGAGGGCGAAAAGATGATCTGCCTGCATCCCCGCGATGTGGATGCCACCCCCGGTGCCAAACGCGCGATCACGCACTATGCCACGCTATACCGTGTGGCCAGCCGCGCCGCATGGGTGGCGATGGAGCCGATCACCGGGCGCACGCACCAATTGCGCGCGCATATGGCCGAGATCGGGCATCCCATTATTGGCGATGGCAAATATGGCGGATCAGGTCAGGAAAACATGGGCGATGGCTGGGGCGCGCATCTGGGCGGGGTGATCTCGAACAAACTGCACCTGCATGCCCGTTCGATGAGTTTTGAACATCCCACCACCGGCAAGATCATCACCGTCACCGCCGATCTGCCGCCCCATATCGCCCATACGTTTGACACGCTGGGCTGGACCCCTGATCTGGCCGCCGATGACCCGTTCGAGGCGATGCCATGAGCGATCTGCGCCTCGTGATCTTTGACGTGGACGGCACGCTGGTGGACAGTCAGGCCGATATTCTGGCGGCGATGGGCCATGCCTTTGCCGCGGTCGATCTGCCTGCGCCTTCGCGTGAGGATATCCTTGGGATTGTCGGGCTGTCCCTTGAGGTGGCCATGCCGCGCCTCGCGCCGGGCTTGCCGGCGGACACCTATGCCGAGATGGTGCAGGGTTGTAAGAACTCGTACATCAAACTGCGCGCGGCCAGCGGGGCGGCCAAATCCTCGCCACTTTATCCCAATGTGCGGCATGTGCTGGATCAACTGCACGCCGTGCCCGAAACACTGCTGGGCGTGGCCACCGGCAAATCGCGCCGTGGGCTGGACAAGCTGCTGGAAGGGCACGGCCTGCACAGCTATTTCGTCACCCAGCAGGTCAGCGATCACCACCCCTCGAAACCGCACCCGTCGATGATCGAAACGGCCCTGTCGGAAACAGGGGTCGACCCACAAAACGCGGTAATGGTGGGCGACACCAGCTATGATATGGAGATGGCGCGTGCCGCCGGAATTGCGGCGATTGGCGTCAGCTGGGGCTATCATCCCCTGGACCAACTCAGCGCCGCGCACCGCGTGATCGACGATATTCTCAGCCTGCCTGCACTGCTGAGCACATTGTGGGAGCCCGCATCATGAGTGAATGGAAAGCCAAACGGTTCTGGAAAACGGCCAGCGTTGCCGACGCCCCCGGCGGATTTACCGTCGAGCTGGATGGCCGTTCGGTCAAGACACCTGCAAAGGCACTTCTGGTCGTCCCGTCGCACGCACTTGCAGCGCGGATCGCCGAAGAATGGGATGCGCAGGGCGAGGTGGTTGACCCGCTGTCGATGCCCTACACCCGCTCGGCCAATGCCGCGATTGACAAGGTCACGCATCAGCATGGCGAAGTGGCGCAATTGCTGGCGGATTACGGTGATGCAGACCTGCTGTGTTATCGCGCCGAGGGGCCCGACTCTCTGATTGCACGACAAAAGGCAGCATGGGACCCAATTCTGGATTGGGCCGCCGAGGTTCTGGAGGCGCGCCTGACCCCTGTGACGGGTGTCATCCACCGGCCGCAATCGCCTGACGTGCTGGCGGGGCTTTCGGCCCGTGTCCATGCGATGGATGCCTTTACGCTGACCGCCTTTCACGACCTCGTCGGCATGTCAGGTTCCCTGATTCTTGGGTTTGCGGCACTTTATGACCACAAACCCGCTGCCGAGATCTGGCAATTGTCCCGCGTGGACGAGCTTTGGCAGGCCGAACAATGGGGCGATGATGACGAGGCGCTGGAACTGGCCGCGAAGAAAGAATCAGACTTTTTACACGCCAAATCCTTTCACGATCTTGCGAGCCGGCCGTCGGATTGATCAATTCTTGGCCTTACGCAGGGGCAACTGCCCATAGTTCCATCGTTTTTCGTGACCTTGGGGTTGACCTTTTATTATGAATCTAGCCATTCTTGCGCCCACTGAGGGGGCCACTCCCCCTTTGAAGTATCGCTCCGGCTCGTAAGGGGCCGACTAAACCGTCTTGTAACAGGCGGACAATCAGGAAGAGGTAAAAATGAAAAAAACCGTATTCTTTGGTGCGCTCACAGTTGCTGGCCTTGCGGCTGGCGTTGCTGCGGCTGGCACGTTGGATGACGTCAAGGCACGTGGTAAACTGAACTGCGGCGTGACCACCGGTCTGGTGGGCTTTGCAGCCCCCGACGCGAACGGTAAATGGGATGGCTTCGACGTCGGCGTTTGCCGCGCTGTTGCAGCCGCCGTACTGGGTGACTCGGAGGCCGTTGAATTCGTGCCGACCACGGGTAAAACCCGCTTCACCGCTCTGGCATCCGGCGAAATCGACATGCTGGCCCGGAACACCACCTGGACCTTCAGCCGCGACGTGGACCTGAAGTTTGAATTCGTTGGCATCAACTACTATGACGGCCAAGGCTTTCTGGTCCCCAAGGAACTGGGCGTGAGCTCGGCCAAGGATCTGGACGGCGCGACCGTCTGCATCCAGACCGGCACCACGACCGAGCTGAACCTGGCGGATTTCTTCCGCTCGAACAACATCAGCTACGAACCGGTTCCGATCGAAACCAACGCCGAAGGCCAGCAGCAATACCTGGCCGGTGCGTGTGACACCTACACCACCGACGCGTCGGGCCTGGCCGCGACACGCGCCGCGTTCGAAAACCCCGGCGATCACATCATTCTGCCTGAAATCATCTCGAAAGAGCCGCTGGGCCCGCTGGTCCGTCACGGCGATAACGAGTGGGCAGACGTTGTGCGCTGGACTCTGAACGCGCTGATCTCTGCTGAAGAACTGGGCGTCACAAGCGCCAACATCGGCGAGATGTCGAGCGCTGCGGGTAGCAACCCCGAAGTCAACCGTCTGCTTGGCACCGAAGGCAACTTGGGCGAAATGCTGGGTCTGGATGGTGACTGGGCTGTCAAAGCCATCGGCGCCGGTGGCAACTACGGTGAACTGTTCGCTAAGAACATCGGCGAAGACACACCGGTGGGTCTGGCCCGCGGCCTGAATGCTCAGTGGACCGATGGCGGCCTGCTCTACTCGCCGCCGTTCCGCTAAGAACAACTGCAAAAGGGCGCGGATCACTCCGCGCCCTTTTCACGACTGCATAAATGAATAATCGGCCCATCACCGCGCGCCAAAGCGCAGTGCAAAAAACAAAGGGCTGAACAAACGGGGAAGTCCCAGATGACAACATTGTCCGACCCTCCCAGGGAGTCGTTCCGGCTATCCATGCTGTTGAACGATACCCGATACCGGTCCTACACGTTCCAATTCATCGCTCTGATTTGTGTGATCGGCCTGATCGCCTATCTGGCCTCCAACCTGGTGGCCAACCTCAAGGCGCAGGGCCTGAACATCTCATATGAATTCCTGGGCGAGCCTGCGAATTACGATATCAACCAGCGTCTGATCGAATATGACAGCCAGTCTTCGCATTGGCGCGCGTCGGTCGTCGGGGTGCTCAATACGTTGCTGGTGGCCTTTCTGGCCTGCGTCACGGCCACCATATTCGGTGTCTTTGCCGGTGTGCTGCGCCTTAGCCACAACTGGCTGATCCGCAAGCTGATGGCGGTTTACGTCGAGGCGTTCCGCAACGTGCCCGTTCTGATCTGGATCATCATCATCTTCACGATCATGACCGCCGTTCTGCCCCAACCAAGGGCGTTCCGGGGGGATAATGCGACGGCCTCGATGCTGTTTGACGCCTTTGCCTTTACCAATCGCGGGGTGTTCATCCCAAAGCCGGTCTTTGAAAGCGGCTCGATGATCGTGGTGCTGACCTTCCTGGCCTCAATCGTCGGGGTCATTGCCTATCGCCGCTACACTACCAAACTGTTGTACGCGACCGGCAAACTTTTACCACGGACCTGGCCGTCACTGGCGATCCTGTTCCTGCCGTCGATTCTGATCTACTTGATCATGGGTCAGCCGATCAGCCTGGATTACCCTGAGCTGAAGGGCTTCAACTTTACCGGGGGCTGGAATATTCGCGGCTCGCTGATCGCGCTCTGGTTTGCCTTGGCGATCTATACCGGTGCCTTCATCGCCGAGAACGTGCGCGCGGGCATTCAGGCTGTCTCGAAGGGACAGACCGAGGCCGCCGCCAGCCTGGGCTTGCGTCCGGGTCGGATCATGAACCTCGTGGTGCTGCCTCAGGCGCTGCGGGTGATTATTCCGCCGCTGATTTCGCAATACCTGAACATCACCAAGAACAGCTCGCTGGCGATTGCGGTGGGCTATATGGACATCACCGGCACACTGGGCGGCATCACGCTGAACCAGACCGGCCGGGCGATTGAATCGGTGCTGCTGCTGATGGCTTTCTACCTGGCCATTTCGCTGGCAATCTCGGCGCTGATGAATGTCTATAACAACTCCATCAAGCTGAAGGAGCGCTGATATGTCAGATACATCACACCGTTCCGAAGCTTACGTGCGCGCCGAAATGCTGCCCGAGCAGGAACCCCCTGTTACCGAGCGCGGTGCCGTCAAATGGATGCGCGAAAACCTGTTCGCGGACGTTCCCAACTCAATCCTGACCATCGTCTCGATCATCGCGATCTACTACATTCTGGCCGGGGCCTTGCCCTGGTTGCTGAATGGCGTGTGGGACGCCCCGTCAATCCGGGCCTGTCGCGAGGTTCTGGATGGGGCCGTGGGGGGCTGTTTCGCGGTTCTCACCGAACGTTGGAACCAGCTGTTGTTCGGGTTCAAATACCCGACCGGCGAATACTGGCGTCCGGCCGTGGCCTTTGCGCTGCTGTTCGTTGCGGCAGCCCCGGTCATGTTCTTCAAGTACCTGCCGCGCAAGATGCTGATCTTTACCGGCCTCTACCCCTTCCTGGCCTTCTGGCTGATCTGGGGCGGCACGATCTGGACGCCGATCTTTGCGTTGGTCGGCTTTCTCGTCGGCTATGCTGTCTGGACGACCTTCGTGGCGCGGTCCTTCGCGGCGGCCTTCTTCGGGTCGATCGTGGCCGCCTTTGTCACGTGGTGGATCGGGGGTTACATCGCGGCCCTTCTGGCACCTGAAACGCCGCTTCTTTCGGCCGTGCCTTCGCGTGACATGGGAGGCTTCATGCTCAACATGATCCTCGGCACGGTCTGTGTGTCACTGTCGCTGCCTCTGGGCATCGCACTGGCACTGGGGCGTCAAAGTTCGATGCCGATCATCAAGTGGATCTGCGTGATCTTTATCGAGTTCGTCCGCGGTGTGCCGCTGATCACCTTGCTGTTCGTGGCAAACGTGGTTCTGGCCTACTTCCTGCCGCCCGGCACCACCTTCGACTTGATCCTGCGGGTGATCATCATGATCACCATGTTCTCCTCGGCCTATATCGCCGAGGTGATCCGGGGTGGCCTTGCCGCCCTGCCGCGTGGTCAATACGAGGCCGGTGACAGCTTGGGTCTGGATTACCCACAGGCGATGCGCCTGATCATCCTGCCGCAAGCGCTCAAGATCTCGATCCCGGGCATCGTGAACGTCGCGGTGGGTCTGTTTAAAGACACCGTGCTGGTGTCGGTGATCTCCATGTTCGACCTCTTGGGCATGATCCGCGGACCAATTCTCGCCAGTACCGAATGGAATGGCGTCTATTGGGAGCTTCTCGGCTTTGCCGCACTGCTCTTCTTCGTCGTCTGCTACGGCATCTCGCAATATTCGCAATGGCTCGAACGCGAGCTTCAGACCGATCACAGATAGGAGGCCCGGACATGGCCGAACAAGCACAAGCACTGCAGGTCTCAGAAGAGATCGCCATCCAAATTGAGTCGATGAACAAGTGGTACGGTTCGTTCCACGTTCTGCGCGATATCAACCTGACCGTCTACCAGGGCGAACGCATCGTGATCGCCGGGCCGTCGGGCTCGGGGAAATCGACGCTGATCCGGTGCATCAATGCGCTGGAGGAACATCAGAAAGGCAAGATCGTCGTGGATGGCACGCTGCTGTCCTCGGACATCAAGAACATCGACACGATCCGCTCCGAGGTCGGCATGGTGTTCCAGCACTTCAACCTGTTCCCGCACCTGACCATTCTGGAGAACCTCACTTTGGCCCCGATCTGGGTGCGTAAAACGCCCAAGAAGGAAGCCGAGGAAGTGGCGATGCATTACCTTGAAAAGGTGAAAATCCCCGAGCAGGCCGACAAGTTCCCCGGCCAGTTGTCAGGTGGTCAGCAACAGCGTGTGGCGATTGCCCGCTCGCTTTGCATGAAGCCGCGGATCATGCTGTTTGACGAACCCACCTCGGCGCTTGATCCCGAGATGATCAAAGAGGTTCTGGATACCATGGTGGAACTGGCCGAAGAGGGCATGACCATGCTGTGCGTGACCCACGAAATGGGCTTTGCCCGTCAGGTCGCCAACCGCGTGATCTTCATGGACCAGGGCCAGATCGTCGAACAGAACGAACCCGAAGAGTTCTTCAACAACCCCAAGAGCGACCGGACCAAACTGTTCCTCAGCCAGATTCTGGGTCACTAAGGCGCGGCGGGGTAAATCCCGCCCCATATCAAACAACACGGGTAGGGCGGGGTTTCACCCCGCCTTTCCTTTTAGCGCCGTCGCTGGCCAGTTGCGCACGTTAACTGCAGCGAAAGCACGTTTCCTCTCCCGCACCTCACATTGACCAGACACAGCAGGTCTGCGTAGCTCCCAGCGGTTGCAAACGGGTCTCAGCCGGGCGCGGGCACAAGGCACATCCCACGGACCGATTGACTAAACCGCCCCGTGGCCGCATTACAGAAGCCAAACCAGTCCACAAATAAAGAGCAGGACCCATGAAAATTGCAATGATCGGCACCGGGTATGTGGGGCTTGTCTCGGGCGTATGTTTTTCGGATTTCGGGCATGACGTCGTTTGTGTCGACAAGGACCCTGCCAAGATCGAGATGCTGGAGCGCGGCGAGGTTCCGATTTTTGAGCCGGGCCTCGATGCTCTTATGGCCAAGAATGTCGAGGCCGGGCGGCTGTCCTTTACCCTTGATCTGGCCGAGGCGATTGATGGGGCCGAGGCTGTGTTTATCGCTGTGGGTACACCAACGCGGCGCGGCGATGGCCATGCCGACCTGACCTATGTGATGGCCGCCGCCGAAGAAATCGCGCGCGCGGCCAAGGATTACGTGGTGATCGTCACCAAATCCACCGTTCCTGTGGGCACCAACCGGCAGGTCAAACAGACCGTCAAGAAAGCCAATCCCAAGCTGGATTTCGATGTCGCCTCGAACCCCGAATTCCTGCGCGAAGGCGCCGCGATCGAGGATTTCATGAAACCCGACCGCGTGGTTGTCGGCGTGCAGACCGAGCGCGCGGGCGAAGTGATGGCCGGGATTTACCGCCCGCTTTATCTGCGCGACTTTCCGATCCTGACCACCGATCTGGAATCTGCCGAGATGATCAAATACGCCGCCAATGCGTTTCTGGCGACCAAGATCACCTTCATCAACGAAATCGCCGCCCTGTGCGAACGCACCGGCGCGGATGTGAAACAGGTCAGCCAGGGCATGGGGCTGGACGGACGGATCGGCAACAAGTTCCTCCATGCCGGTCCCGGCTATGGTGGCAGCTGTTTTCCCAAGGATACCAGGGCGCTGGCACGCATTGGGCAGGAACACGGTCTGCCCATGCAGATCACTGAAACGGTGATATCCGTCAATGAAGAGATCAAGCGCCGGATGATCGACAAGCTGCAGGATCTGTGTGACGGCAGCTTTAACGGCAAGACCATCTCGATCCTGGGTGTGACCTTCAAGCCCAATACCGATGACATGCGCGACGCGCCCGCCCTGACCATCGTCCCGGCTCTTGTGGGCGGCGGGGCCAAGGTGCGGGTTTGCGATCCGCAAGGCCGGCACGAGGGCGAGGCGATGTTGCCTGGCGTGCACTGGACGGAGGACGCATATAAGTGCGTTCACAAGGCTGATCTGTTGGTGATCCTGACCGAATGGAACGAGTTCCGCGCACTTGATCTCAAACGCATGGCGCGCAAGATGACCACGCCGCGGATGGCGGATTTGCGCAACATTTACTCGGTGCGCGATGCCAAACGCGCCGGGTTCGAGGCCTATGAAAGCATCGGGCGCACCCCGTTCCGGCGCAAGCCCGAAACAGACGAGGGCTAGCATATGCTGTGCCAGATCGGGCCGGTCGAAATCTGGCGCATTCTTGAAATGCACGGCCCCTTCCTGCCGCCTGCCGAGCTGTTTCCAACCGCTGGCCCGGATGTGGCCGAGATTCTTGAGGCCAATGCGCCCGGTCAGGTCTGTTCCCGGACCGGCGGGCTGATCATTCCCGTTCAGGGCTTTCTGCTGAAAACGCCAAGTCATACGATCCTGGTGGACAGCTGCGTGGGCAACCACAAGACCGTGCCGGGCCACCTGCCCTGGCATCAACGCGACAGCACCCGGTTCATGGCGGCTTTGGAGACGGCGGGGGTTGGCCCCGAAGACGTGGATTACGTGCTTTGTACCCATCTTCACACCGATCATGTGGGCTGGAACACGCGACTGGTCGATGGCCGCTGGGTCCCGACCTTTCCGCGTGCCTGCTATCTGATGCCGTCCGAGGACGAGGCGTTTCACAGGGACCAGCAAAGCCACCTCTACCGCGAGAACGTGTTGCCGGTGGTTGAAGCCGGTCAGGCCGAGATGGTCAGCGCGGGGCATATGCTGGGCGATCATGTCACGCTGGTACCGACACCCGGCCATACCCCCGGCCATGTTTCGGTTTTGGTGGATGGTGGAAACCGTCAGGCCCTGATCACAGGTGATGCGTTGCACACGACCTCGCAATGTGCCTATCCCGACTGGCATTTCAAGTTCGATGCCGATCCGGAGCGGGCCGTGATCTCGCGCCGTGCCCTTCTGGAAGAGGCGTCCGAACGGGGCTGCAAGGTGCTGGGCAGCCATTTCGCGCTGCCCTCGGTTGGCCAGGTACGCACCAAGGGCGACGCGTTTGAATGGGATGCGGACTGAGCGTCGGCGCAGTTGGCCATCAGTCGCATTTGTTGTGATGGAAGCTGATCACAGCAGTGCAACTCTATCTCTCGAAGCAGTCTTTCAAAATGCGCAAACTCAATTGATCGGCAATGGTCCTTTGACCAACCGCAGAAAAAGTCATGAACCGCGTCTCAGTTTAGCTCGGGGAAATAGCCCGGAGGGGACACCAAGATATCCAGGACTTCATCCCGGCCTTGTTCAAGCAGGGTGATCGGCGGCCCGATGGAGCTTTGGTGATCCGCATCATCAAGCGCCGCAATGGCTTGCCGGATCGCAAGGATACCTTGTTGCGCAGGATCATCGAAAGGCGCGGCCGCAACACTCCCGTTCAGCAAACCACGTTTGGTGTTGTGGTTGACATATGTGGAAAAGAGCAACGGCCATTTTTCTGCATCCGGATGGGTACTGGCAATGCCCATTGCGGCTTCGATGGCAGGGGCGCTGCCGATCAGCAAATCAATGTCGGGATGGTCCCGCAACGCGATTTGCACAAGGTCCAACTGTTGGCGCAGACCTGTATCAGCACCGTAGACCTGAACGACTTCGACGGCGCTGTCTGCCAGTGCGTCGCGCAGGCCGGTTTCCAGTGGAGCCGCCCAGCCAGACACTTTGGGGCCAGAGATCAGGACGGCCTTCTTTGCTTGCGAACCCTTCGGGAAGCGTGTTGCGAGGTGTCGCCCTAGGCTTCTGCCCATATCGCGCCAGTCAACACCGATGCGTCCGCTTAATGCATCGGAATGCAATTCGTTCACCAGACCGAACAGGCGCTTTGATTTGGCCGCTTGTGACAGGGTGGACAGAAGGTCAGGGTGATCTGAACTGACGGCCCCAAGCAGAATGCCGGCAAGAGTCATGTCAGCGCAGGCTTTGATCTGTTCAATCTGAGCATCCAAAGCCTGATACCCGCCCGCCTCAAAAAGGATCAGGTCCACATTCTGCCGCTCGGCCTCCTGTTCCAGGCCGAACGCGACACTGAGCCAGTAATCATCCTTGAAATGCGGCACGAGCACGCAAAGGGTTCGCTGTGCAGCAGCCGCGTCCTGAGCGCTCGCAGGAATCACCGGAAAGACGCCGAGCAGAAGCACGAGAATTGCACTGGTAATGTGCCGCGCGTAACATTCGAATATGCAGAGAACCAGCTTTGACAAGAGACTGACGCAAACCCTTTCATTCATGGTGTTTCTGGCACTGATGGTGGGGACGTCTGCGCTTGCGGTCAATTGGTTTCTGTCGAACACGCATCGTGCATTCATCGACGCCAATCTGCCGTTTCTGGACGCAGCCAACGAAATTGATCTTGCAACCCAGATCATCTCGGAGCGGTCGCGAGACCTTGTGCTGGCGGAAACCCTTGACGATTTGCAGCGCCACGAACGCGAATTGCAGACCGCCATGGGAACAGTTCAGACCAAGCTGGCTGAATTGCCACCGGAGCTTGCCGGGTCATGGTCCGGTGAGCGCGCGGCACAGATCTCGGAAGTGGTGAATCAACTCGTCCAGAATCGGCACGAATTCATCGACATTCGGACCGAACGATCGCGCCTGTTGCAACGGATCGAGAAGATCGGTGGCCGCCTGAACAAGATCGTGGCCGCAGAGCTGGAGCTGGCCCGGCTCAGGATCATATCGCAGATTGTCAGCCTCTATACCGGGCAGGACGTCAGTCTGCGCGACGATCTGGATCGCCTTGCAGATCAGTATTTCTTTGCCTTCGAGCGCTTGACCGAGATGGTCCGGACCGTCGATGCGGTACGTCTCGGGGTTCAGAGGGTGCCCGACCTGGCAACGCAGGCCGAGGTCGCCGATTTCGAGATGACCTTCGCAGCCGCCATGCGAACCATCGAAACAAGGCAAACCTTCCTGCCCACGAAAAAAGCAGAACAGGAGACGCGTGCGCTGGTCGAACAGCTCCGGATGGCAGTGACATCCTCGGGACTTGTCACGCAGCAGGACAGCTTGATCACGCTGGCTCGGGAAAGCCGACGGGCCAGTAACGCGCTGGCAGACCGGGTATCAGACTTGTCGGATGACATTGTGGAAATCCGGAACAATGTGCAGGAAGCCAGTGTCGCAAGCCTGTCCAGAGCGGACAGGCTGTCCACGCGATTGTTCCTGCTTCTTCTGCTCATAGTGCTGATTGCATCGCTCGCCGGAGTGATCTTGTGGGTGCGTGTGCGCCAGCAATTGCTGAAACGTCTGAGCAATGTGTCGCGCCGCATCGTAAGCGTCGCACAGGGCGACTATGGCGCGCCGGTTCCGATTTCCGGCCATGACGAGATCGGGCAGCTTGAAAAGGCGCTGAACGTGCTGCGAAGGCGGGCCCAGGCTGCGGAAGCGCTGCGGGGTCAATTGGAAGAGCAGGTCATTGCCCGCACTGGCGATGTCGTGGCGCAAATGAAAGCCTCGGATGAGGCGCGCGAAACGGCGGAACGTGCGAGTGCCGCCAAGACCGAGTTTCTGGCCCGCATGAGCCACGAGATCAGGACACCCTTGTCGGGCATGATTGGCATGCTCGATCTGTTGCAACTGGAAGTGACCGATGCATCGCGACGCGCCCGCGTCGAGACGGCGCTTGCCTCCGCGCGGGAGTTGCTGGAAATCACGAATGACGTTCTGGACTTCGCCGGCAGCGATGATCCGGTCAATCGCGGCAATCCCGTGCATTTTCGGTTGCGTGAGCTTGTTGGCCAGCTGGGACATCAACTCATCCCACTCGCGTCGCAACGCGGTTTGAGTGGTGAGGTCGAGCTTGTTGAGCCCGTCCCCGAAGCGCTGTTCGGGGATGTCGTGAAGATCCGCCAGATCGTGGGCAACCTGATATCCAACGCGGTCAAATACACAGACACCGGGCGGGTTTGTCTGACTGTCGAAAGTGCGACGGATCCGGCAACCGGACACCCGGTGATCAGCTTTGCCGTCTCAGACACCGGCATTGGAATGACGCAGGAAGCGGTCGCACATGGCTTTGACGCCTACAGCCGCACAGACCAGGTACGACGCTCCGGGGCGCCGGGAATGGGGCTTGGGCTGGCGATTTCCCGTAATCTGACAGAGGCGCTTGGCGGTTCGCTTCATGTGGAATCCGCGCCCGGTGTGGGCAGCATTTTTACCTTGTCTGTCCCCATGGAGTTCGGTGACGCCGTTCAGATCGATAAGGAAGAAGCCGCGCCCACCTCCGGTGAGGGTGGCCAGAGCGTGCTGGTGATAGACGATCACGCCACCAATCGAATGGTTGCCCGCGGATATCTGGAACGGCTTGGCTGCGATGTGGTTGAAGCCAGCGACGGTCAGACGGCGCTTTCCCTGCTTGCGAAAAGCCCTGTGGACCTGGCGTTGATCGACTTTGACTTGCCGGACATGACCGGCAAGGACGTGGCCCTGGCAATTGCCAAGATGCATCTCAAGATAACACTTGTGTTGCTGACCGCGCATCATATCAAGGACACGGACTCGCTTAGGAAAGAGTTCGGCGTGGCGCGTATCCTATCCAAGCCTGTCTCGCCGCGCGCTTTGTCCGACATCCTGAGTGGTACTATGGCGGGTCCGCCGGACCTGTCGGGCGAGGAAGGGCCAGAGGCCAACCTGCGGCAAGACATCGAAGAGATCGGTATTGAGACTACGGGTCACATCCTGAGCGAGTTTCTGTCGGGATTAGACAACGCAGTGCGCGAAATCAGAAAGGCTCCGCCGGACCAGCGGGCGCGCCTTGCACACCGTCTGAAAGGTGCGGCATCGAACTTTGCGCTGACAGAACTTTGTGCGCATCTGGCGGACATCGAGAAAAGCGAGCCTGCATTGGTAGACCCCTTGCTGGAGGCCCTTGCCGAGAAAGTCGAAACTGCGGTGACCCGGCTTCGCCAGGCGGCTCACAGGTTGGGCATATCTATCGCATGAGGATCGACAAACCGGTATCCTTCTCCGTGCACGGTCAGGATCCAGTCAGGAGAGGCCGGATCGGTTTCGATCTTCTTTCGCAAGCGCCCCACCAACACATCGACCGCGCGATCGCTTGGGTTGACGTTTTTTCGTCCCACCAGTTCGGCAATCCGCGTGCGGCCCAGCGTCAGGCCCGGATGATCTGCAAGGACACACATCAGATCGTATTCTGAGCGTGTCAGATCCTCTGTCTTGTTGATCGAAACCAACCTGCGACGAATTCGGTCAAAACGCCAGGGCCCAAAGGTATCGACACTCTCCGGTTTCTGGGGGGCCTGCCCGATATCGTCGATCCGGGCCAACAGGTTCTTGACGCGGGCCGCGAGTTCCCGTTTGTCAAACGGCTTGGTCACGTAATCATCAGCCCCCATTTCAAGGCCGACGATCTTGTCCACCTGATCGTCGCGGGCCGTGAGAAGTATGATCCCCACGCGCGATTGCGCGCGCTGCTCTCGGGTTATCGTGAGGCCGTCCTTGCCATCAAGATTGATGTCGAGAAGCAAGAGTTCCGCAGGATCACTGTCGATAATCGACTGCATTTCTTCCGCGTCTTCAGCTTCGGAAACGCGGTATCCCATGCTGCGCAAATAGGCAGCCAGGCGCATGCGGCTAACTCTGTCGTCTTCAACGATGAGAACATGATGCGTCAAGAATTGACCCGTTGGCCGGCTGTTACAAACTGTTACATAATCGAACAGCACAACTTGGTCTAAGTCAAGCTTTGCGCAAAGGCCACGCGGTATCATCGGGGCAATTGAAGTTGAAACCCCGGAGGTCACCATGTCACTTTCCAACCCAACCCGTCGTACATTCCTGCAAGGGGGGGCCGCCGCCTTTGGCGCGTCCAGCCTGCTTGGTACCACTGCACTTGCATCCATCGATCCGAACTCCTTCTCGGATCGCATTTTCCATGCCAGTCATTTCGGCCCCTTCGAGGCTGTGGTGCGTGATGGCAAATTGCTGGGTATCCACAGCGTTGTCGAACTTGACGCCCAGCCCACTGAGATGCTGACCTTTGGCGTCAAGGACCGTACCTATGACAAGAGCCGCATCGAATATCCGATGGTGCGCAAGTCCTATCTTGAAGGATGGGAAAGCGGCGACATCAAGCCCGAGTTGCGCGGCAAGGAAGAATACGTGCGCGTCGATTGGGACACCGCCTGGGGCCTGACCGCCAAGGCGCTGCTCGACACCGCCACCAACCACGGCAACGAGGCGATCTTCAGCTCGTCCTATGGCGGCTGGTCCAACGCAGGCGTGTTCCGCCCCAACGTGCTTCAGGGCCGGTTGATCAACCTGATGGGCGGCTGCACCAACACCGCGGGCGACTGGTCGGCCGGTGCCGGACAGGTCGTCATGCCCCACATCATCGGCGATATGGAGGTCTATTCACCGCAATCCGCCTGGGAAACCATCCGGGATGAATGCGAGTTGTTCGTCTTTGTCGGGTGTGACCCGATCAAGAACAACCGGATCGAATACCGCGTCGCCGACCATGGCATGTATGCCCACTGGGCCGAGATCCGCGACAATGGCGTTCAGTTCATCTCGATCAACCCGCAGCGCACCGGTACAGATGAATATCTGGGCGCGGAATGGAAAAAGATCATTCCCAACACCGACACCGCGCTGTTCCTGGCCATGGCCTATCATGTCCTTGAGCAAGGTCTGGAAGATCAGGCCTATATGGACGCCTTCACCGTGGGTGCCGACAAGTACATCGCCTATGTCAAAGGCGAAACCGATGACACACCCAAGACACCGGCCTGGGCCTCGGCGATCACCGGCATTGATGAGCAGGAAATCAAGGATCTGGCCGAACTCATCGCCGCCAAGAAAACCAATATCGGCGCGTCCTGGGCCATTCAGCGGGCACAGCACGGCGAAATGGCCTATTGGTCGATCGTCAACTTTGCGGCCATGCTGGGCAAGATCGGCAAACCCGGTCAGGGCATCGGTTTCTCCTGGCACTACGGCAACGGCGGCATGCCCCAGGGTGGCAACGCCACACCTGTCGGCATGAGCCAGGGCCGCAACTTCGTCAAGAAGATCGTCCCGGCCTCGCGCATCACCGAAGCGCTGGAAAACCCCGGCAAGGAGTTCTTCTATAACGGGCAGACCAATTCCTACCCGGACATCAAGATGATCTTCAACGCGGGCAACAACTTCATGTCGCACCAGCAGGACACCAACCGGCTGATCCGTGCGCTGAACAAGGTGGAAACCGTGGTCAGCGTCGATGTCTGGTGGACCGCCGCGACCCGCTGGGCCGATATCGTGATGCCTGCGGCCTCGACGCTGGAACAGGATGACATCACTTCGGGCGGGACCTATTCCAACGACAAGGTCTACGCCATGAAGAAGGTGATCGACCCCGTCGGCGACAGCCTTCCGGATTACGAGATCTTCGAAGGTCTTGCCGACAAGCTGGGTCTCTGGGCGCAGTTCACGGACAGCGAAGACAAGATGTACCACATCAAGCTGGCCTATGAAGCCTCCGGTGCAGCCAAAGGCACCCCGTTCGAGGAGTTCTGGGAGCAGGGGTATGCCCGGATGCCGGTGCCGAAAGAGGCACGCGGCTGGGTGCGCCACGCCGCCTTCATCAACGATCCCGAAGGCAGCCCGCTTCACACCGCCTCCGGCAAGATCGAGATGTTCTGCGAAAACATCGCCAACATGCAGATCGAAGACTGCCCCGGCATGCCTACATGGATGGAGAAACACGAATTCCTCGGCAATGCCAAAGAAGGCCAGTTGCACGTCGTCTCGCCACACCCGTGGTTCCGCCTGCACAGCCAGATGGACCAATCGGCCAGCCTGCGCGACCTCTACAAGGTACAGGGCCGCGAGCCGGTACGGATCAACGCCCAGGATGCCGCAGATCGCGGGATCGAGGATGGTGATCTGGTCGAGCTTTACAACGATCGCGGCACGGTCATTGCCGGGGCGGTTGTCTCTGACGAGATCATGCCGGGTGTCGTGTCGATCTATGAAGGCTGCTGGCCGTCGCTGGACAGCAAGGGCCGCTGTAACTCCGGTCTGGTGAACTTCCTCACCTCGACCCAGCGTGCATCCGGTCTGTCCGAGGCCACCTCGGCCAACACTGTGCTGATCGAGATGCGCAAATGTACCGATCCCGAAGGTCCGAACCAGGCCTATGAAAAACCGCCGATCATCGACGACATGGAGCTTGCTGCGCTCGACGATGACAAGCTTGGGCTGGAGCGACTGACGGATCTGACAGAGGCCCTGATGGCCGACATGGGGCCGGGCGAGAAGATTTTCTTCGAGCGCTGCACTGTCTGCCACGCCCCGCGCGAGGTCACGCACTATACCCAGCAGCAATGGAAGGGCATCACCCCGTCGATGTTCCCCCGTGCCGGTCTGGACGAGGCCGAAGCTGCGCTGGTCATGGACTACCTCATGGAGAACGCGGCAGACGCGAACTAAAAAAACAGACCTTCGGGCCGGGACCCCCGGCCCGAAGGTTTCCGTCAGGCGAGGCTTTCCCCGATGCTAGATCAAATCATCCCTCCGGCTTGCGATTGCGACGACCCGCATGGCACAGAGAGCCTTCTGGAGATCGAAACCGCGATCTCTCTGGCCTTGTCACTTGTCTCCGAGTTTGACAAAGCCGAGACCATACCGCTGATGACCTCCATCGGCCGGGTCTGTGCAAAGGACCGGCTGGCCACCTGCGAAATGCCATTCTTCGACAACTCGGCCATGGATGGCTTTGCCGTCCGTTGCCAGGACTTTACTGACAAACCTGCCTTGCCGATCTGCGGCACAGTCGCTGCCGGTCAGGCACCCGGGCCGCTCGCACCGGGCACGGCCATGCGCATCTTCACCGGTGCGCCTGTTCCTGCCGGGGCAGATGCGGTGATCAAGGTGGAAGACTGCGTGGAAACCGATGAGGGTGTGACCTTTCGTTGTGCCCCACCCCGACAGGGCCAGAACATCCGGACGCGCGGCAGCGACCAACAGCAGGGGGCCTGCCTGCTTCGTAAGGGCCAGCGTATCGCGGCGCGCCATCTGGGGCTGCTCGCCGCTCAGGGAATTCAAGATATTGGCGTTGCCTGCCGGCCTCGCGTCGCCGTTGCATCCACCGGGCACGAGCTTGGCCCGATGGCTGACGGGGCGGCCCGGATACATGACGCCAATCGCCCGATGCTGATGGCCCTGGTCGCCGCCATGGGGGCAGAGGTGATCGACCTTGGCGTGATCCCGGACGAAGCCGGTGCGACCGCCAAGGCCCTGGCACGCGCGGTTGGTGCCTGCGACCTGATCCTGACCAGCGGGGCCGTGTCGATGGGAGGCAAAGACCATATGCGCGCCGCCGTGACAAACGCGGGCGGGCAGATCGACGGCTGGCGCGTCGCTGTCAAACCCGGCAAACCGGTGATGTTCGGCCATCTCGGCCCCACGGCGATCACCGGCCTTCCCGGCAACCCTTTCGCTGCGTTTGTCGGCTTCCACCTCTTCGCCGCCCCGCAGATCGTCAGGCTGATGGGGGCCGATCATCGGCCTGCGCTGTCGACCCCGGCGCAGGCTGGCTTTGACTGGAGCCGCAAACCGGGCCGCGCCGAGGTCTTTCCGGTGCGCCTGCTCGGCTACTCCGGCGCCGGGGTTCCGCAACTTGACCGTCTGGGCGAAAGCGTGTCGGCGACCTTGTTCCCCTTGTCCGGGGCTGACGGAATCGCGCTGGTGGGGCGCGAAACAGCCCAAGTCGCGCCGGGTGATGCGTTGCTTTGGCATCCGTTTGCAGACCGGGGAGGCGTCCTATGACATCCCCCATGCTCGCCGCCATCCCCTTCGACACGCAGGATGTCGATGGTTTTCTCGGCGATATCTCGCAGTCGATGAAATCCTGCGGCCTTACGGTGCGCGGGGTGGTGCAATCCCGCGGCGCAATCCAGGGCGAATGTCGCTGTGCCGATATGGACCTGACGTCGCTGGGGTCGAGGCAGGTGTTCCGGATTTCCCAGCCTCTTGGCAATGGATCGCGGGGCTGCCGCCTGCACCTGGGCTCCCTGGCAGTTTGTGCGGCACATCTGCAGGATCAGATCGCGCAAGGTGCTGACCTTCTGGTGCTGAACCGTTTTGGACGTGGCGAAAGCGAAGGGCGTGGATTCCGAGACGTCATCGCGCAGGCGCTCGGGGCCGGTATTCCGGTGCTCACTGCCGTGCGTCCGACCTATTGGGCAGCGTGGCGCGGTTTCGCCGGAGATGCAGCGGTGACCCTGCCAATGACCCATGCGGCCGTCTTTGACTGGTTTCAATCGACACGGGAGATCTGTGATGCCGTTTGATGCCTGCGCCGCGCCGCTCTTAGACGGCTTTGGACGTCATGTAAGCTACTTGCGCATGTCGGTCACGGATCGCTGTGATCTGCGCTGTACCTATTGCATGGCGGAGAAGATGAAATTCCTGCCTCGTCGTGACGTGCTGAGCGTGAAGGAAATGCTGTCCTTGTCACGCGTCTTCGTGGATCACGGTGTGCGCAAGATCCGCATCACCGGCGGCGAGCCACTCGTGCGGCCCGACATCATGGATCTCTTTGAGGGACTGGCACCATGGCGCACCACTGGGGCGCTGGATGAAATCACGCTGACCACCAACGGCACCCTGCTGGCGCGCTATGCCGAGGCCCTTTTCAGAAACGGCGTGCGCCGGGCCAATGTGTCGCTCGATACTCTGGATGCCGCGCGGTATCGGGCGCTCACCCGTCTTGGAGACATCAGGCGGGTCCTGACCGGAATCGAGGCGGCGCTGGAGGCAGGCATCAAAATCCGTCTCAACGCGGTGGTAAGCCGCGGTGCGTTCGAAGAGGAAGTGGACGATCTGATTGCCTTTGCGCACGGGCGCGGCATGGACCTCGCCCTGATCGAAGAGATGCCGCTTGGTGAAACCGGGCAGGATCGCGGGCATAGCAGCTTGTCCAACACCGCATTGCTTCAGGACCTGCGCCGGCGGTGGACGCTTTCGCCCGCCTTGAATCGTACCGGCGGGCCAGCCCGGGTGTTTCATGTGGCGGAAACCGGCGGTCAGATCGGCTTTATCTCGCCCATGTCCTGCAACTTCTGTGCGGCCTGCAACCGCGTCCGCCTGAGCTGCACGGGACGTCTTTACACATGTCTTGGAGACGACGGCTCGGTCGATTTGCGTGCGCCCCTGCAACAGTCCGGGGATGCGGTTCTCGTCGCTATACGACATGCGCTGCTGCAAAAACCTGAACGCCATGCCTTCGACATGGCAAAGATTGCGACCCCGTCGCTTGACCGACACATGTCGGTTCTGGGCGGATGAAACCCGCAAGAGCCTGGTGCCCGGTGGCTTTTCGGACGCGAAAACACCCAAGGGCGCCAAAACCGCATTCACAGAGACCGTAGTGGCGGTCGTAACAAACCGAACCGGAAGGAAAGCGATATGACTCAAGAACTCCCAGGCGCAGCTGGCGCATTGGCAAGAAAACACCCGTCGATCTGGGACGCATATTCTGCGCTTGGAGAGGCAACGGCCGGGGCCGGACAGCTGACTGCGCGTGAACGCCGGCTGATAAAGCTTGCCCTGTCGGTTGGAGCGGCGTCCGAAGGCGCGGTCCACTCACATGCACGGCGCGCTCTGGAAGAGGGGATCGGCAAGGCGGATATCGAGCAGGTCGCGTTGCTTGCCATCGGGCCACTTGGTCTGCCTCGCGCCGTGGCAGCGGGCACCTGGATTGCGGACGTCACCGAGGCCTGAATGATCCACGGCACCGGTCCAAACCGCCGGTGTCGTGTGGCCATCAAATGCAGAAGGCTCAATCGACCGTTCATGCCGAAACTCAACCATTTCAGCGGTGCAACAACGGAGTCAGCCTGAACTGGTGCGCGGCCAGAGCCGCCCGCCAACAAGACTGATATGTCTATTCGTTCCGCAATGCGGAACGCACACGGTCAGTTGATGACGTGACGGTCAAAGTCATCTGCTGTGCAATTACTGGAAAACTGGTCGGGCTGAGAGGATTCGAACCTCCGACCCCCTGCTCCCGAAGCAGGTGCGCTACCAGGCTGCGCTACAGCCCGACCGTGCCGCGCGGGATAGCGGTTTGGGCGCTGAAGGGCAAGACAAACTTACGCCAGATGCCTGACCATTTTCGTGGCCGTGGCAAAGCCCAGAAGCGGGCCCAGGACCGAGGTGTGTTCCACGCCTGTCGCCTCAAACCCCAGGTTTTCATACAGCGCCTTGGCCCGCGGATTGGTGTCGATCACGTCCAGCGTGACACCGGTGAACCCTTGCTCCGCGGCATGCGCGAACAGCGCGTTCAGCAGGGCGGTGCCCACCCCTTTGCCGCGCGCGTCTGCGCTGACGCAGATGCCGTCCATCTGCAAAATGCCATCCGGTGCGCTGCGTTCCAACATGGCCAGCGGGATCAGACGCCACAAGGCCCCAACCCCGTAGTGGCGAAACAGGTCCGACATCCCACCCGCCGAAAAGCCATGCCCACCGGTCTTGAAGGCGGCAATACCCAACAGTGTGTCCCTGTCCATCGCGGCCAGCACGGCATCATGGTTCAGGCTCTCGGCAAAGAAGGCCACCCCGCGCGCCTCGGGGCCCATCAGCTTGCCCAGCTTTTCGCCAAAAGCCTGCCAGTAAAGCGCCGCTGCCTTGGTCTCAAGCCCCTTGGGCAGGCCATGGATGATCTGTACCATGGGCCTGGACATGGGGGCTGCCGTCAGAGAAGGGAAGAGCGGAAGGTGGAAAAATCTGCTGCCGCAACGCGGTATGTCAGCTTGTCGAAGGCAGGGGCCTTGATGCTGGCGTAAAAACTCTGCGAACGCGCGTTATCGCGGTCGGTCTGCCAATCCATGCGGGTGCATCCTTCGGCCTCGGCGATTTCAAGCAGCCCTGCCAGCAACGCGCGGCCAGCCCCCAACCCACGCGCCTCGCGCAGAACGAACAGCTCTTTCAAATAAAGCGCGACACCGGCCCCCGCCGGAAAGGTCAGCGCCCATGTGGCAAAGCCAACGGTCCGCGCGCCATCATAGGCCAAAAGGCACGACATGTGCCGCCCGGATGTCAGTAGCGACACGATGCGCGCCTCCTGCTCGGGTGTGGCTGCCGGAATTTGATAATGCTGCAGGCAGGCGCGATAGAGGGTCAGAAACACCTGTTCCTGACCCGCATCATACGCCCGGCAGGTGATCACAGGCTGGCGCTCAGCGCCTCAAGAATGGCGCCGCCCATCTCGGAGGTGCTCATCGGTGTGCCGCCCTCGGGACCCATCAGGTCAGCGGTGCGTGCGCCACTGGCCAGCACGCTTTCTACCGCTGTTTCCAGCCGCGTCGCCTCGTCCCCCTGATCAAAGCTATAGCGCAGTGCCATGGCGAAGCTTAGGATACAGGCGATCGGGTTGGCCTTGCCCTGACCGGTGATGTCCGGCGCGCTGCCATGCACGGGTTCATAAAGTGCTTTGGGTCGTCCGTTTTCCATCGGCGCGCCAAGGCTGGCCGAGGGCAACATGCCAAGGCTGCCGGTCAGCATCGCGGCACAATCCGACAGGATATCGCCGAACAGGTTGTCGGTCAGGATCACGTCGAACTGCTTGGGCGCGCGCACCAGCTGCATCGCGCCATTGTCGGCATACATATGGCTCAGCTCGACATCCGGGTAATCGGCGTGATGCACGTGCTGCACCACCTCGCGCCACAGGATGCCTGACTCCATCACATTGGCTTTTTCCATCGAACACACGCGGTTGTCACGACGCTTGGCCAGTTCGAAGGCCGAGCGCGCGATGCGGTCAATCTCGGATTCGGTGTAGCGCTGGGTGTTGATCCCCACGCGTTCATTGCCTTCCTCGAAAATCCCGCGGGGTTCACCGAAGTAAACACCCGAGGTCAGCTCGCGCACGATGACGATATCCAGCCCCGCAACGATATCTTTCTTCAGCGACGAGAAATCCGCCAGTGCGTCAAAGCACTGCGCCGGCCGCAGGTTGGCGTAAAGGTCCATCTCTTTGCGCAAGCGCAATAGGCCGCGCTCGGGTTTGACCGAGAAATCCAGATCATCGTATTTCGGCCCGCCCACAGCGCCCAGCAGAACCGCGTCCACCTCAAGCGCGTGTGCCATCGTGTCGTCATGCAGCGGCGTGCCGTGTGCATCATAGGCGGCCCCGCCCACCAGATCCTCGCTGACATCAAAGGCCAGATCGCGCTTGGCACCGAACCAGTCGATGATCTTGCGAACCTCGGTCATGACCTCGGGGCCGATCCCGTCACCGGGCAGAATAAGAAGGGAAGGGGTGCTCATCACGCGGCGTCCTTTTTCGAGAGAATGTTGGCATTCGCCTATCGCGGCAGGCCCGGAGGGTCAAGAAAGCTGCGGCCTAAGACCTTGTTCCAGTGCGGTCCAGACAGTTGCAATGCGCGGTGTGTGCCGCAGCGCCTGATGCGTAACCAGCCACAGGGGCAGGCTGGGCAGGTCCAGTGGCAGGTCAAGACGTTCCACTGCCGGATCGCCCTCGGCCACGTGTACCTGACCAAAGCCAAGGCCACAGCCTGCGCGCACCAGTTGCCAGTTGACCGGGTGGCTGTCACAGCGCAGCGCAAACCAATCGCGCGTCGCTGGCCAGCCGCGCTCCTGCATCCCGCGCAGGATTTCCTCGTTGCGGTCATAACCGATCAGCGGGTGATCAAATATCTCTTCGGCCGTTTGCGGCCGACCGGCGCGATCGAGGTATTCGCGCGATGCAAACAGGCCCAACGGCATCTCGCCCAGCTTGCGCGCCACCAATTCCAATTGCTCGGGCTGGTACATGCGCAGGGCGATATCCGCCTCCCGAAACAGCAGGTTCTCGGTGCTGTCGCTGGCAACCAGTTCGATCTGTATACCGGGGTGCTCCCAACGCAGACGGGCCAGAATGGGGGGTAGCACGAAGACCGAGACCATGTCGCTGGCCGTGATCCGCACCGCGCCTTCGATCCGGGTTTCCTGCCCCGCTGCCGTCAGCGAAATCTGGTGCATGGCGTCGCGCATCTTCATCGCCGGGTCCAGCAGGGCGCGGCCGTTCTCGGTCAGGCTGAGGCCCCTTGGACGGCGGTGAAACAGCACCTGTTGCAGGTCTGCTTCAAGCTGCCTGATCTGGCGGCCCAATGTCGGCTGGCTGGCCTTCAGCGCGCGGGCAGCACCCGACAACGAGCCATGCTCGGCCACCGCCAGAAAGCTGCGGATGAGGGACCAGTCGAGGGCTTCAAGGATCTTATCCATTCATTATTGAATATCAGATGTCAGGATTTTGACAATTCGTATTCTCAAAGGAATGGATATACTGCCCATGGTCATTCTTGAGAAAGGAATTGGATCATGCGGAAGTCAGTTCTAATTCTGGGCAGCACGGGCCGGTTTGGCCGCCATGCTGCCGAAGCCTTCTGGAATGCGGGCTGGGGCATTCGCAGCTTTGATCGCCAGCATGATGATCTGGATGCGGCCGCGATGGAGGCGGACGTAATCATCGCCGCCTGGAACCCGCCCTATCCCGATTGGGCCGGGACGGTTCTGCCGCTCCATGCGCAAATCCAACGCGCCGCCAAGGCCAGCGGTGCCACCGTGATCCTGCCCGGCAATGTCTATGTCTATGGCGCCGAGACCCCGACACCCTGGACCCCTGAAACTCCCCATCAGGCCACCAATCCATTGGGTCAGGTCAGGATCGCGCTGGAACGCAGCTATCGCGACAGCGGGGTGCAAACCATCGTTCTGCGTGCGGGGGATTTTCTGGATACCGAACCGTCAGACAGCTGGCTCGACAAGGTGATCCTCTCAAAGCTGGCCAAAGGACAACTGACCTATCCGGGCCGGATGGACGCCGCCCATGCCTGGGCCTATCTGCCCGATCTCGCGCAGGCGGCTGTGATGCTGGCCGATCAGCGGGGTGAGTTGGCGCAATTCAATGACATCGCGTTCCCCGGCTACACGATGACCGGTGCCGAATTCGCTGATGCGGTTGGGGCTGCTGTCGGGCGCTCTCTTCGGGTCAGAAAAATGCCGTGGTGGCCGCTGCAACTGGCCCGCCCGCTCTGGCCCATGGGGCGATGCCTGTGTGAGATGCGCTATCTTTGGGATGTTCCGCACTTTCTGGATGGCGCAGAATTTAAGAGGCTGTGCCCGGCGTTCCGACCCACCCCGCTGGACGAGGCAATGACCAAGCTGGTGCATCCCTTCCTCACCTCCGATGCGAAGGATAGCACTTTTGCTGCGCGCGGGGGGCGACAGTTAACCACGTCCTGAGGGCGTGGGTTATTCGACCTCCAAATCGACCCAGACCAACCGGTGGCGGCTGGCGGCCTCGGCAACAGCCGCCATCGCATCGCCCGCAGCGGGCCAGTAAACACCCGCCGCCTCCACGCGCAGATCGACCGAGGGCAGCACATAGCTGACCCTCAGGTGCCCCGGGACCGGGCCGGGCCACGCCGCCGTGTCCAGCCTGGGATCGCCCAGTTGATCCGGGGTGTCCACCAGCGGGCCATCCGGGCGCATTGGCTGGGGGTCTTGCAGCCGTGGATCGGCCAGCAGATCTGTGATCGCGGGCTTGATCCCTTCCCCATCGACCGGGTCCAGATTGCCCACGCCAGCCAGTACAAAACGACTGTCGGGGGCGGGGCCAAAACCGCCATCGAGATAGGATTGCCAGAACCTCAGCTCATCATGGTTGCGCCGCCCATTCCGGTCTTCGGGGCCGTCAAACACCGGCGGGCTGGCGTGGAAACTCATCAGGTGCAGTGGCATTTCCCCAACCCTCACCGGCACCACCCAATGGGCAACTGACGACAGGCGTTGAACGGCCTGCGCTTCGGGTGGTGGAAAGGGCTGCCCATTCATTGTGGGCAGCAACGCGTCTGGGACATCGCGCCACAGAAGCGTGGTGAAGTCCTGCACCTGATCCTCAACAATCGGATAGCGCGACAGGATTGCCATGCCTCCCTGGCCAAAGAAGGTGCCATACCCTTGGGCATCGCGCGGCCCGCCCAGACGACCATCGCCATCCAGATCAACACCGCTGTCCAGCCCGGTATTGGGCGCGCGAGCAAAAACATGGGGATAGTCCGGCCCATCAAGCGCAACCCAGTCGCGCAGGGCGTTCAGCGTGACCAGTCCATGATCATAGTCAACGCCTTGCAACACCAGAATATCGGGGTCGGTGGCGGCGATCACCTGCCGTACCGCGATCAACTGTGCGTCCTCACCCTTGAGGATGTCGCGCAGCAACAGGCCCGGCCCGTCACGTTCTAGTTCAGTATGAAAGGTGGCAATGCGCAGCGGCTCGGCCAACGCCGGGGCGGTCAGCCCCAGCATCAGGCAAAGCGCGAGGATCAGGCGCGTTGCACGGTTGCTTTTTGTGGATCGTCTTGCGCCTTGGCATAAGCGCGGCGGCGCTTGTCTTCGACCATATCGGCAATCCGGCTCATCGCGATACCGCGCATCATCATGCTTGCAGGAAGGAAGGCCCATGCGGTTATCGTCCATATCAACGTCTGCGGATCCGAGATCAGGATCGGGTCGATCAAGTCCGATGCGGCCTTGACCACTGCGGGTATGATAAACGGCAAGAGCGCCCCAAGCACAATGTTCAATCCGGCATCCCGCTTCAGACGGGCCAGAACATCGCCGCCGCCGGTCGGGTCAAACAGCGGCAGGTTGGTCCAGACGTTGAAGGCCCCCGATCGTGTGGGCCAGCCCAACAGGCGCACGCATGTCAGGAAAACGAACATCATCAAAAGCGATGCCATATAGGCAATGCCAGACGCAGTGCGCACCAGATCAACCAGTTCGGGTGAGGCATCCACTGGCATCATCAACACCATCAGGCGCACGGGCGAATAGGGGAAATCAATCGCATACCCCAGGTCCGAGCCTAATTGCGACAACAATGCTGTGGCATAGGTCGGGTGGAACTCGCCCCGGCAGATCAGGCTCAGCAACACGATAGATGCGCTCAGGCCCGCAAATTTCAGGCGGTTGTAAGGGGGGGCAAAACGGAATTCGATAATGCTGGGCGAACTGCCATAATACTCGATGAACGTCATCGAAGCGGCGATGATCGCAAGGACAACCACAAGCTGTTCGGAATCGGTTCCGGTGCTGGCCAAAAGCAAGGAAGGGGCCATGACCAGAAGGGCGACCAGAAATGCACGCGCAAGCGCGCTTGTCAGCTGTGAAATCACTGCTCGTTTCCCTTCAACCTGGCCCGGCGCAGTACGATGCTGCGCCGTTGTCCCAACTTGATCCCGCGAATTGTGGCGGGTTGCCTCATTCTTGTCCAATTTTTGCCTTCTTTCGTGACGCATCTCAAGAACTTGGTTAACATCACTTAAATTTTGAGGCGAATTCGTGGACAACCTGGTGCGGGAATGCATCAATTTAGGCACGGTATTTGGGCAGTGTTGTGAGGCCCCACAACATCTAGAGGTACGGTGTCACTGCACCACTAGAATTCAGTTCTGATTTGGAAATAGCCTGTTTACGCCCGAGGCCGTTGCGCGCGGGGGTATAGCGCGCAACGGAGAGGCGTATTTCGGATCAGACCCAGGGGCGCTCGGCGCTGGCCTTGGCCTCGAATGTGTCGATCGAGGCGGCTTTTTCCATGGTCAGTCCGATATCATCCAACCCGTTCATCAGGCAGTGCTTTTTGAACGCATCAACTTCAAAGCTGAACACATCCCCATCCGAGGTGGTGATCGTCTGCGCCTCAAGGTCAATCTCCATCCGCGCGTTCGAGCCCTTTTCGGCGTCTTTCATCAGCACATCCACCTGGCTTTGCGGCAGCGCGACGGGCAGGATGCCGTTCTTGAAGCAGTTGTTGTAAAAGATATCGGCAAAGCTGGGCGCGATGACACAGCGGATCCCGAAATCCTTGATCGCCCAGGGCGCATGTTCACGGGACGAGCCACAGCCAAAGTTATCCCCGGCGACCAAAATCTCGGCCTCGCGATACTGCGGCTGGTTCAGTACGAAATCCGGGATTTCGTTGCCCTGACGATCAAACCGCATTTCGTCGAACAGGTTCGCACCCAGCCCCGAGCGTTTGATGGTTTTCAGGAATTGCTTGGGGATGATCATATCGGTGTCGATATTGACCAGCGGCATCGGCGCCGCGATCCCGGAAAGGTTTTCAAACTTGTCCATTACATCATCTCCCGCACGTCGGTCAGTTTGCCGGTGATCGCCGCGGCCGCGGCCATGCCTGGCGAGACAAGATGCGTGCGGCCCTTATAGCCCTGACGCCCCTCGAAGTTCCGGTTCGAGGTCGAGACACAGCGCTCGCCCTCGGACAGCTGATCGGGGTTCATCGCCAGACACATCGAACAGCCCGCAAGGCGCCATTCAAACCCGGCCTCCTTGAAGATATCGGCCAGGCCCTCTTCCTCGGCTTGCGCGCGCACAAGGCCCGAGCCGGGCACAATCATCGCGCGCAGACCCTCCTTGATCTTCTTGCCTTTCAGAATGGCCGCCGCCGCGCGCAGATCTTCGATCCGTCCGTTGGTGCAGGACCCGATAAAGACCGTGTCGATCTCGATATCTGTCAGCGGGGTGCCGGGGGTCAGGCCCATGTAATCAAGCGAGCGTTGTGCCGCGCCCACCTTGCCGCCTTCAAAGTCATCGGCCGAGGGCACTTTGGCGGTGATCGGCAGCACGTCCTCAGGGCTGGTGCCCCATGTGACAACCGGTGCTATATCCTCGCCCTTGATGGTGATCACCTTGTCCCAATGCGCATCTTCATCGGAATAAAGCGTCTTCCACCACGCCAAAGCGGCTTCCCACTGCGCGCCTTTGGGGGCGTGCGGGCGGCCTTTGACATACTCATAAGTGGTCTCATCCGGCGCGATCAGACCAGCGCGCGCGCCGCCCTCAATGGCCATGTTGCAGACGGTCATCCGGCCTTCCATGGAAAGGTCGCGGATCGCCTCACCACAGTATTCGATCACATATCCGGTGCCGCCGGCGGTCCCGGTTTCACCGATCACAGACAGGGTGATGTCCTTGGCGGTCACGCCGGGGCGCAGCTTGCCGGTGATCTCGACCTTCATGTTTTTCGACTTCTTCTGGATCAGGGTCTGCGTGGCCAGAACATGTTCCACCTCCGACGTCCCGATACCATGCGCCAACGCTCCAAACGCGCCGTGGGTCGCCGTATGGCTGTCGCCGCAGACCACGGTCATGCCGGGCAATGTCCAGCCTTGCTCGGGGCCGACGATATGCACGATCCCCTGACGGACATCCGACACCGGGTAATAATGAATGCCAAATTCCTTGGCGTTCTTGTCCAGCGCGGCCACCTGAATGGCGCTGTCCTCGGTCATGTTCTTCGGGTCTTCGCGCCCCGGCGTCGTGGGCACATTGTGATCCGGCACGGCGATGGTTTTCTCCGGCGCACGCACGGTGCGGCCTGCCATGCGCAGCCCTTCGAAAGCCTGCGGGCTGGTCACCTCATGCACGAGGTGGCGATCAATATAGAGCAGGGACGTGCCGTCTTCGGCCTCATGCGCCAGATGCGCGTCCCAGATTTTATCATAGAGTGTCTTGGGGGACATATGTCCTCTCCCATAGCTGATTGGAATTGGCGTGTGACAAAGAGGGCCGCCTTATAGACGGGCAAGCACCGTGCAGGTCGCACCGAAGAACCGCCAGGGCAGGCGCGCGCGATCATCCATGTCAAAAATCCGTGTCATGAGAGATGATCTACGCCTGACATCCAAAGACTTCAAGGATTCTATAGATTGTGGGGCCGATGCACCTGTCGTTTTAGCCAGACGGTGAGGTGACCGGTTTGCGATTGCATCCCGTTGAAACTTCCCTGTAGGTGCCAGCTAAAAATGGCGAGTCCCGAAGGAGTGACGAGATGAAGAAGATAATTGCCGCGGTTTCAGTCTCCGCGATGGTTCTGTCCGGCTGCGCGGGCCGCAAACCCAACACCGTTCCGGAAATTCAGCCCGGGGACGCCACGCTGAACTGTCAGCAGTTGCGGAATGAGGTCAACGTCAACAACCAGGCCATCCTGGGCCTGATCGGAGAGAAAAAGAAGACCCAGGGCGGCAATGTCGCGGCGGGTGTGGCCGGTGCGGTGGTCTTTTTCCCGGCGCTGTTCTTTATGAATCTCAAGGGTGCAGCTGGTGAAGAGGCACGCGCCTATCAGCGGCGGAACCAGGGGTTGATTACTCGGTACAAAGCCCTGAACTGCAAGCCTGAAATCCGCACCATGACCGATGAGGATTATGTCAAGCTGCAGCGCGCGGCCGATGCGGAAAAGGATGCCGGGGAGCAGGCTGAGGAATAAGCGGCTTGTATCAACCGCGGCATCTGTCTTTTAACCCACGCCAGGCAGGGGGCTAGTCCGGGGCCAGCATGTAACCTTCGCCGCGCACCGTTTGCAGGTAGCGGGGCTGTTTCGGATCCGCCTCGATCTTGCGCCTTAACCGCGTGATCTGCACGTCCACTGCGCGTTCCTGGGCCTGCCCTTTGTCGCGGCCCAGATCCTCGACCAGCTTGGCGCGGCTGACCGGTTCGCGCAGATGCTGGGCGAAGATGCGCATCAGTTGCACCTCGGTGGCCGTGAGGCGCACCAGCTGTTCCCCGGCCAGCAACTCGGCACGCTCGATGTCATACCGCACCGGGCCCAGTTGCAACACTTTGGGCGCGATATTCTCCGGCTCGGGTTCCGGCATCCGACGCAGAATGGCATTGATCCTCAGTAAAAGTTCCTTGGGTTCGAACGGTTTGGCGAGGTAATCATCCGCCCCCGCCTCTAGCCCCTTGATGCGATCCTCGGTGTCGCCCTTGGCCGTCAGCAACAGGATCGGCGTACCCAGCGTTTCGCGCAAGGATGTGGTCAGCGAGATGCCATCTTCACCCGGCATCATCACGTCCATCACGATCAGATCGAACTCCAGACCCGACAATACGGACCGGGCATGGGCGGCATCACGTGCGACCGACACCAAAAACCCGTTGCGCTGCAAAAACTTGCGCAGCAGGCCACGGATGCGTTCATCGTCATCGACGATCAGCAGATGGGGGGCAGGGTCGCTCATGCCTCGGTCTCCCTCAGGCTGTTATACTGGCGGCGCATTTCGGGGTCCATCATCGCCTCAAGCACTGTGCGGAACCCCGCCACGGCCTCGGGGCCCGCCGTGCGAAAGGCCGCGCGCATCCGCACGCGCTGGGCGTCACTCAGCTGGCGTTCCAGCGCGCTGCCCGCCTCGGTCAGGAACAAATGCCGTTCGCGTCGGTCGGATTTGCCCACACGGCTTTCCACCAAGCTGTCTTCGACCAGCTTGCGCAACACCCGGTTCAGCGATTGCTTGGTGACACCCAGAATATTCAGCAGGTTGTTTACCGTGGTGCCCGGGCTGCGGGCGATAAAGTGGATGGCGCGGTGATGGGCGCGGCCAAAATCCATCGTGGCAAGAATTCGATCGGGATCGGCGGTGAACCCGCGATAGGCAAAGAACATCGCCTCGATCGCCTTGCGCAATTGCTCGTCGGTCAGAAACAGCAGGGATTCACTGCCGGTCGGCTCTGCCATACGGGGTCTCCGTTCACAATCCTCGCGTGTTCCCTGTCACAATACGTCAGCTTTGTTGACATTCCAAGGATGAACTGGTAGCGAATCGCAGTTTCTGCGTAATTTTATGTCCGCAACGGACGTATCTTGCGCAACAAATGCAAATTCTCAGATGCGGAGGAGTGGTAAAATGGCAGGATATGACGATCGTGACGGTCAGATCTGGATGGATGGCAAGCTGATTGATTGGCGTGCGGCCAACGTACACATCCTGACCCATGCCATGCACTATGCCTCTTCGGTGTTCGAGGGCGAGCGCTGCTATAACGGTAAGATTTTCAAAAGCCGCGAACATTCCGAGCGTCTGCATTTCTCGGCCAGCGAACTCGATTTCCAGATCCCCTATACCGTGGACGAAATCGAGGCCGCCAAGCAGGAAGTTCTGATCGCCAATGGCCATACCGACGCTTATGTGCGCGCCGTTGCCTGGCGTGGTGCGGGCGAAGACATGGGTGTCGCGTCGGCGCGCAACCCCGTCCATCTGGCCATCGCCGCCTGGGAATGGGGCGCCTATTATGGCGACGCCAAGATGAAGGGTGCCAAGCTCGACATCTCCAAATGGAAACGCCCCAGCCCGGAAACCATCCCGGTTCATGCCAAGGCGGCCGGTCTCTACATGATCTGCACCACCTCCAAACACGCGGCCGAGGCCAAGGGCTGTTCCGACGCGCTGTTCATGGATTACCGTGGTTACGTGGCCGAGGCGACGGGTGCCAATATCTTCTTCGTCAAGGATGGAGAAGTGCATACGCCCGACCCCGATTGCTTTCTCAACGGCCTCACGCGTCAGACCGTGATCGGCATGCTGAAAGACCGTCAGGTCAAAGTGCATGAGCGCCACATCATGCCCGAAGAAATGGAAAGCTTCGAGCAATGCTGGCTGACCGGCACCGCCGCCGAGGTCACCCCTGTCGGCCAGATCGGCGATTACAATTTCGAGGTCGGTGCCCTGACCCGCGAGATTGCCGAGGGGTATGAGAAACTGGTGCGCAGCTGATCTGTCAGCCCCGATAAATCTTTAGAAAATCAGTCACGGCGCGGGTTACCTGCGCCGTGATGTCTTTCTGGGTCAGGGGCGGGCGAACACCCAACAGACGTTCCAGTTGCGCCTCGCCCTTGACCAGCACCACAAAACGCTCGGCGGCGTCGGTCGGGTGCTCCAACTGCAGATGGGCCGACAGCCATTGCGCCAGCTTGGGCATCGATCTGGCCTTCCCCTCGGCCAGCAAGGTGTGCCCCAAACTGGCGTCCCCACCGGCCTCGGCAATCGCTGCGCGGTTGATCGCGACCGAGGCGTCGCCCGTGATCAGCCCCAGAAATTCCTCGCCAAAGGCCTGCAAGCCGTCCTCCAGTGACATGGCCGCGAAGTCAGAGGGCAGGGCCCGATCCAACCCTTGGGCGTTTTCGCGGATCAACGCGCCAAAGAACCCGGCCTTATCGCCGAACCAGTTATACAGCGTCTCTTTGCTGGCGCTGGCCTTGCGGGCAATGGCAATCATCGATGTGGCGCGCCAGCCCTCTTCGATCAGAACCTCCAGACCTGCGGCCAGGATGGCCTTGCGCCGTTCTGCATTGGGGTCAGTCTCTGGTGCCATCACACGCCTCTTTCCAAAACTGCCTTGACTCTAGTGTACCAATGGGTACGGTACAAGGCGTACCCATTGGTACGGATAAGCGCAGGACAGTAAACATGACATCCCATACCCCTCAATCACACACTATCGAAACCGCCTGTACGATGTTGGCGGTGGTTCAGGGGGCGATGCTGGCCTCGCTCTATTTCGGGGTTGAACCGCATCCCCCAAGAACGATCCCACTCTTTGCTATGCCGCCATTTCTGGCGGTGTCCATCGGGCTTGCCCTCTGCGCCATCCGGTTATCAACCCTTCGCGCGGGGCGCGTTTTTGCGGGTCTCAGCGCCGTATGTGCCTTGCTCAGTTTTGGACCACAGAAATACTTTGACGCGGCTTTCCCCGACATCTGGATTGCAGTGATCGCCAGTCAGCTTGCCGTGCTTGCCATTGTCTATGCCCTGACGACCCGCACAGAGGCGCAGGTTTAAAGCGTTGGATACTGACCGGCCCCGCGATACATCGGCCGGACCCGTTCCAGATCGGCGGCGATGCGGAACACGGCCACGTCGTCATAGGTGCGCGCCACGATCTGCACGCCAGTCGGGACACCGTTTGACGCGAACCCACTGGGCACGCTCATCACAGGGCAGCGGCTGAGCATGTTGAACGGATAGGTCATGGTCCAGCCCCAGACCGGGTGCACTTCTTTGCCGTTGATCTCGAAACGGTCGACGCCCGGATCGTAATCGGCGGGCACGGCGGCGGTGGGCATGGTTGGGCAGATGAAGGCGTTATACTTCTCCAGCATCGGCCCCATGGTCGCGTACATCTCGTTCAGGATGTTCTTTGATTCAAGGAAATCCGCCGCCGTGGTGGATTGGCCAAACTCGGCAAAGGAGCGCGCGTAATTGGTCATCTGATCGCGGTGGCGCGGCAGCATCGCGGCCAGCGTGTTGCCAAAGATATGGCCCAGATAGTTCGACGCGCCGGTCAGCGTGGTGTGGCTCCACCCCACATCAACCTCTTCCACCTCTGCCCCCAGATCGCGCAGCATCGCCAGCGTGGCCTCGGTATTGCGCACCACTTCCGGGTCTACCTCGAAATAGCCGAGGTCCATCGAATAGGCGATCTTCCATCCTTTGATGGGCTTCAGCTCCTTCGGGATGCTCAGTTTGGGGCGCACCGTGGTGATATCCATCGGATGCGGTCCGGCCATGACGTTTTGTAGCAGCGACAGGTCGGCCACGCTGCGCGCCATCGGCCCTTCGTGGCAATAGTAATCAAGGTTAAAGGGCGGGTCTTCGGGCACCCGTCCATAAGGCGGTTTGAAGCCCAGCACCCCACAGCAGGACGCAGGCATCCGGATTGAGCCCCAGATGTCCGATCCATTGGCCAGCGTGGTGGTGCCCGCGGCCAGTGATCCGCCAGCCCCCCCGGATGACCCGCCCGTCGTATACTCCGGGTTCCACGGGTTGCGCGTCACGCCCCACAGCTTGGAATGGGTCACCCCGGCACAGGCAAATTCCGGCGCGGTGGACCGGGCATGCACGATCCCACCCGCCTTGATGATCCGCTCAACACTCAGCGACGTGGTGGCGTCCACCGAATGCTCCATGATCAACGAGCCGGAGGTGGTCCGTTTGCCCTTGATCTTGTTCTCATCCTTGATGGCAACCGACAGCCCTTCCAGCGGGCGCAGCCGCGCGCCGGGCTTGGCATAACGCGCCTCGGCCTTCTTGGCGGCCTCCATCGCCTCGTCGTAATAGGTGTCGGCAAAGGCATTGACCGTGGGCTCCACCGCCTCGGCGCGGTCAATCACCGCCTTCATCAATTCCACGGGTGACAGCTTGCGCGCCTTGAACAGGGCAATCGCCTCGCTGGCGCTGAGGTAACAAAGGGATAGATCACTCACCGGGGGCGCTCCTTGTTCTTAGGCGGCTTGCCTCACGCTAGGGGGCGATGGGGTTTCGATCAAGCGCGCAGGGCTCACAGCAGCTTGCTGTAATCCGGCGCACTGTCCAGCCGCACACCTGCCGCCCGGATCGCCTCCATCGACGCGAGGCTTTTGGCGTCCGGGCCGGGGCCGGGCTGGCGCAGGATGACCCGTGTGATCCGCCCGGGATGGCGCTGGATCGCGTGCAGATAGACATGCGCATCATGTTGACTGGTATCACCGATCAGGACAAAGGGCAGATCAGGGTTGGCGGCCAGGATCGTGTCAATCGCCGCCCCCTTGTGATCGCCATGGGTGCCAGTGACGAATTGCGTGCTGGAGATCCCCAGGTCGCGCAGGAACATCGGCCCCATGACAAGCCCGTGTCGCCGGAAAATCTGTTGCAGGAAATCGAACAGGTTCCACGGGGACGAACTGACATAAAACACAGGGTTCCTGTCGTCATGCAGCTTCTGCATCAGTGCGACCGCATCAGGGAACACCCGCCGCGTCAGGGCGTTGCCCGTCATCGACGTCCACAGGTTGCGGGCCAGCGAATAGGCCCCGGTTTCCAGCATCGTATCGTCAATGTCCGAGATCACGCCATACTCGGCCCCCGGCAAGGCGCGATAGACCGGCAGCGACACAGGCGGCACGTCGGGACGCGCGGGCAGATGCACATCGACATGGGTCGCGATGGCGGTCGCATCGCTGATCACAAGGGTGAAATAGCCTTCCTCATCGCTGATCGCCTCGATGCCCCCATCGACCGTCGCCACCCGCACCTGTGCCACTTCCGAGGTCAGGAACAGCGACAGCATCTCGCGCAGATTATCGAACCAGCCACGGTTGTCTTTCGGCGTGCCCCGGCGTAACTCGCTCAGGACACGGCCGCGCAGAATCACGCCCTCGGGTGTTTCATAGCCGTCATAGGGCTCGATCACCTGTGTGCCCGCCTGACGACGGCGATGCGTCAACCGGTCGAACCGCTTTTCAATCGGGTGCAACAGGGCGGCAAGGGAAGACTTGACTGACATCACCCCTCCAACGCTTTGCTCAGGCGTTTGTTCCAGATGTTGCGGGGCTTAGCCGGGTGACATCCCCCGCAACCGCTCGGACCGGCGGCGCAGCAATTCGACCGTTGTCAGCAAGGCAATCGACATCACCACGAGGATCGTCGCCACCGCCAGAATGGTGGGCGAGATTTGTTCGCGCAGGCCGGTGAACATCTGCCACGGCAGGGTCTTCTGAGAGGCCGAACCGACGAATAGCACCACGACCACCTCGTCAAACGAGGTGATGAAGGCGAACAACCCGCCCGAGATCACGCCCGGCAGGATCAGCGGCATTTGCACCCGGAAGAAGGTGGTCACCGGGTCCGCGCCCATATTGGCCGCCGCCCGTGTCAGCGAGCGATCAAAACCCACCAGGGTGGCTGTCACCGTGATGATCACGAAGGGAATGCCCAGCACTGCGTGAGCCAGGATCACCTTGATATACCCCACGAAGTTCTTGCTAAGGCCAACAGTGCCCTCAAGGAAATTGCCGATATCCGAATAGAAGAAGAACATGCCGGTGGCCGAGATGATCAGTGGCACGATCATCGGTGAAATCAGGACCGCCATGATCGCGCGCCGTCCGGGCACATGGGATTGCGACAGGCCGATGGCGGCCAGCGTGCCCAGTGTCACCGAAATAATCGTCGCGATTGGGGCAATGATCAGCGAGTTCTTAAAGCTGCGCTGCCATTCATTATTGGTGAAAAAGTCCTGGTAATGCTTGAGCGAATAGCCCTCGGGATCAAACCGCAGCATTTCCGGCGTGAAGGTAAAGAAGTCCTGCGCATTGAAACTCAGCCACATGACCGGCACCAGCGGCGAAACCAGGAAGAAGAAGATCAGCCCGCAAATGATCCGGAAACCATAGTGCCACAGCACCTGTCCCGGTGTCAGATAGGGCAGCAACCGGGCGCGGTATCGCCCTTCATAGAGCCAGTAGATGAACCACCAGAAGAACAGCCCGAAGATGATGCCAAGCACGATGCCGGGAATGCCGCCAAGGAAGAAACACAGCACAATGGCAATCGCCAGAGAGACCCAGCGGGCCATCGCCTCGTTCTTCAGCACATTGATATAGACCCAGGCCATCCCGGCGGTCAGCACCGCGCCGCCGACCATACCCATCAGGCCCGAGCCGTTGGCCGTGCCAAAGAACAGGCCCACAAAGGCGCCCGCGGCGGCCACGATGGGAAGAACCAGGGATTGCGGTTTACGTGAAATCGGAGTGAGTGCAGCCATATCCGTTACCCCAGCTTCACGTTATCAATGCCGACGATCTTGTCGTAACACCAGTAGAGCAACAGCACGACCGCCAGCAGGATCGCCCCCAAAGCGGCCGCGAGGCCCCAGTTGAGCGAGCTGGAAATGTGGTACGCGATCCGGTTCGAAATGAACACGCCCTTGGTGCCGCCGACGATTTCCGGCGTGATGTAATAGCCGATCGACAGGATGAAGACGAGGATCGACCCCGCGCCGATCCCGGGGACCGATTGTGGGAAATAGACCCGCCAGAAAGCCGTCCAGTTGGTGGCTCCCATCGATTTCGCCGCCCGCAGATAGGTGGGCGGAATGGTCTGCATCACCGAATACATCGGCAGGATCATGAAAGGCAGAAGGATGTGGGTCATCGCGATGATCGTGCCGGCCTGGTTGTTGATCATGACCAGCCGGTTGGCATCGCCCAGAACACCCAGCCAGACCAGGATGTCGTTGATCACCCCCTGTTGTTGCAACAACACTTTCCACGCCGAGGTGCGCACCAACAGCGATGTCCAGAACGGAAGCAGCACCAATATCATCAACAGATTGGCCGTGCGCATCGGCAGGTTTGCCAGAATCCAGGCAATCGGATAGCCCAGCAGAATACAGGACCCGGTGATGATCAGTGACATGATCAGGGTGCGGATAAACAGCTGGATCAGGATCTTCTTGTTCTCGGGTTGCGCCACGGCCCCTTCGGGCGAACGCTGCATATCAATGGCGTTCAGGAAATACCCGTTGGTGATGCGCGGGGAATGCGTCTTGATCTGGCGCCAGGTTTCCACCTCGCCCCAATCCTTGTCGATCTCGATCAGCTTGTCCTTGAACGGGGCATCGGCCACCGGGTCCAGCTTCTTGATCTGTCGGCCCGATTTGCGAAACAGCGAGGACATGCCCGTGCTTTCGTAATTCAGCCGGGTGCCAAGGCGGGTGTGTTTCTTCTCCTCAATCGCAATGATCATGTCCGCGACAAAGGCGGCGTAAAGCGATTCAGGCGGCAATTCGCCCGCCTCGGAATCCCATGCCTTCAGCTCAACCACGGTCAGTGGCAGCGTGTCGGCGACCATATCGTTCTCGACCGAGCGGAACAGCATCACCGCGATCGGCCAGATGAAGGACAAAAGAACAAACAGCAGAAGTGGGGCAATCAACAGCATTGCCCGCATTTTTTGTTGGCGCAAGGCGCGTGACAGGCTGCGTTTCAGCGGCGTACCGTCGGCGGCCAAGACCGGGCCGGATTGTGTTGCATCACTCATCTGCGGTCCCCTCGACCAATATGATCACGCTGTCGGCGGTGCGCCTGCGGATCTCGGCCACCTTCTGGTAGTCCGGATCATCATACGCGGCCTTCGCCGCGGCGTAGCTGGGAAATTCAATCACCACATGACGATTCAGGGTCTCGCCCTCGACCGTCTCGGATTGCCCGCCCCGGACAACAAAGCGACCGCCAAGCCCCAGCAGGATAGGCGTGTCCTTGTCGATGTACTCCTGATAGGCCTCAGGATCGTTCACCGTGATATGTCCGATAATATAGCCCTTGGGCATGATGTGGTTTCGTCCCTGTCAGTGTGGTGCGGGCCATACATGCAGCCCGCACTCAATGATGTCGGGCGCGCGAGATACCCGCGCGCCCGAATGGCGATTACTGTGCCAACCACGCCTGGAATTTGGCGTCGATGTCATCGCGGTAATCGGCCCAGAACTCGTAGTTATAAAGGAACGTGTTCTTGGCGTTTTCCGGATCGGTCGGCATGTGCGGTGCCATGTCGATGCCCAGATCTGCGTGCTGACCAACCAGCGGTGCCGACGAGGCGCGCGCGGGGCCATAGCTGATCCACTTGGCCTGATCCGCCAGACGCTGCGTGTCGGTGGCGAAGTAGATGTAGTCCAGCGCGCGCTTGGTGCGCTCTTCGCTCAGACCGGTCGGGATGATCCAGCCGTCAAGGTCGAACACCTGCGCGTCCCACAGCATGGCGACGGGCTGGTTCTGCTCTTCGATCACGCTGAACAGACGGCCATTATAGGTCGAGCCCATAACAACTTCGCCATCGGCCAGCAGTTGCGGCGTGTCGGCACCGGCAGACCACCAGATCACGTCGTCCTTGATGGTGTCCAGCTTGGCAAGGGCTTGATCCTGACCCTCAGAGGTGGCCAGAACGTCATAGACGTCTTCCTTGGCAACACCGTCACACAGCAGGGCCCATTCCATGTTGTTGATCGGGCGCTTTTCCAGGCTGCGTTTGCCGGGATAGGTTTCGGTGTCAAAGACGGCGCAGACCTCGGTCGGAGGTGTGTCGCCCACCATATCGGTGCGATAACCGAACGTGGTCGAGTACACGATCTGCGGGATAAAGCAGTCGCTGACCAGCAGGTCGCCGAAATCTTCCGAGGCGGACGTGCCATCAGGCGCGGGTGCCAGCATGGTGTCAGGGTCGATTTCCATCGCCAGGCCTTCGTCGCACAGGCGGATCGCGTCTGCGGCGACCACGTCAACCACATCCCATGTGACGTTGCCGGCTTCGTTCATCGCACGCAGCTTGGCCACGGCTTCGGCGGCGCTGTCATCATTGATGATGGTAACGCCGGTCTTTTCCATATAGGGCTCGTGGTAAGCATTCACCTGCGATTTGGTATATGCGCCACCCCATGACACGATGGTCATTTCATCAGCGGCCACAGCACCTGCGGCGACCGTCAGGGCGGTTGTGGCCAGCAGTGTTTTTGTCAGTTTCATGTTTGGTCTCCCAATTGTTGTCCCGTTTTTGAGTGGTTCGGGCTTTGCGCTACGGGTCGGAGCAACAAGGCCTCGTTTAACTCGCCTGCCAGGGCAGGCGAATGCTGTTAATCCTAGACCGCGTCCAGCGCGCGGCAATCCTCGGGCAGCCAACCGATCTCGATATGCTCGCCGGGTTTCAGGCGGGTCTGATCGGGGGCGTTGCGCGATTTGATGATGAAATCGTCATTCCCGGCCACGCGCAGCCGCGTGCGGAAGATGTCACCCATATAGATGAATTCCAACACCTCGGCCTTCACCGTGTGGGTGCCTTCTTTCAGGCGCGATTTGTCAAATTCCACCCGCTCGGGGCGGATCGACACCAGCGTGCGCTCGCCCGGCTGGCTGACATTGACAGGTTTGCAGTCGATCAGCTCGCCATCGTCCAGCTCGACCAGCGCAATCTCGCCGTTGATCTCTTTCACGGTGCCTTCCAGCGTGTTGTTCTCGCCGATGAACTGCGCCACGAAACTGTTCTGCGGGCTTTCATACAGCTCGTCGGGTGGATCAATCTGCTGAATGCGGCCATCGTCAAACACGGCAACACGGTCTGACATGGTCAGCGCCTCGGTTTGGTCGTGGGTCACGTAGACCGTGGTGATGCCCAGGTTATGGGCCAGGTCGGTGATCTCGAACTGCATCTTTTCGCGCAATTGTTTGTCCAATGCGCCCAGCGGTTCGTCCATCAGAACCAGTTCCGGCTCAAACACCAGCGCACGGGCCAGCGCGATCCGCTGCTGCTGTCCACCGGACAGCTGCGCGGGACGGCGGCCCCCGAAATCGCCCATCTCCACCATATCAAGCGCGCGCTTCACTTTTCCCTCGCGCTCGGACTTGCCGATCTTGCGCACTTCCAGCGGGAAGGACAGGTTCTCGGCCACCGTCATATGGGGAAACAGGGCGTAGTTCTGGAACACCATGCCGATGCCGCGCTTATGCGGGGGGATGTTGTTGATACTCACCCCGTCCAGCAGGATTTTGCCGTGGGTGGCCGTTTCAAACCCGGCCAGCATCATCAGGCAGGTCGTCTTGCCCGAGCCCGAGGGCCCCAGCATGGTCAGGAATTCACCCTTGGGTATGTCAAGATTGAGATCTTTGACGACAAGAACTTCACCGTCATAGCTTTTCTGCACACGTTCAAAAGCGACGAACGCGTCGTTGGAATTGGTTTCTGCCAAAGCAGGCTCCCCGTTTATGTGTCGCAGATTGATCTGCGTTCGGCCCGGAATAGACCGTGAATTCTCATACGATGCAAGAAGAGTCGTCGGGATCGGTCCCGATTCCCTGTTTTGCGCCTGTGAATGCAGCGCCCCCGCCGCTTTGGCGTTGATAAAACGGCAGAAAAAAGGTGCGAATCGGTTGGCATCAGAGAATCGATTGAACCGCCTTTTGTGTCTTGCCCACCACCTCATCGGCTTCGGCTCTGGTCAGGCAGAACGGTGGCGCAAACCCCAGGATATCGCCCTGTGGCATGGCCCGCCCGATAACACCCTCCGCAGCCAATGCGGCGGCGATCTGTGGGCCGACCTTTTCACTTGCGTCAAAAAAGCTGCGCGTCTCGCGGTCCTTTACAAACTCGACCGCGCACAGCATCCCCTCCCCCCGGATATCACCCACATGGGCGTGCTCGCCCAACGCCTCCGTCATCGCCGCGTTTAGGTAATGGCCCACCTCCTTGGCGTTCTCAATCAGGTTCAGGTCATTCAGAAGGGTCAGATTCGCCACCCCGGCAGCGGCCCCGATGGGGTGCGCGGAGTAGGTCCAGCCATGGCCAATCGGGCCGTTCTCATCCGTGCCTTGTTCCAGAACCGCCCACATCTTCTCGCTCACAATCGAGCCGGATAGCGGCGCATAGGCGCTGGTCAGCCCCTTGGCGATGGTGATCAGGTCCGGCTTCAGCCCGTAATGATCCGAGCCAAACATCGTGCCCAGTCGCCCAAAGCCCGTCACCACCTCATCGGCGATCAGCAGGATATCGTGCTTCTCAAGCACGTCCTGAATGGCGGGCCAATAGCCCTCTGGCGGGGGCACCAGGCCGCCCGTGCCCAAAACCGGCTCGCCAATAAACGCGGCAATCGTATCCGCGCCTTCCCGTTCAATCAGTGCCTCCAATTCGGCCACGCAATGGGCCACGAACTCTGCCTCGCTCTGGTCCAGATCGGCCCGGCGGAAGTAATAGGGCGCCTCGGTATGGATCACCTGCGCCAGCGGCAGATCGAATTTCTTGTGAAACAGCTCCAGCCCGGTCAGCGACCCGGTCACCAGCCCCGAGCCGTGATAGCCCCGCCACCGGCTGATGACCTTCTTCTTTTCGGGCCGACCAAGGATGTTGTTGTAATACCAGATCAGCTTGACGTTGGTCTCGTTCGCATCACTGCCCGACAGGCCGAAATAAACCTTGCTCATGTGATCCGGTGCGCGGTCCAGAATCATCTTCGCCAGGGTGATGCTGGCCTCCGTCCCGTGGCCCACATAGGCATGGTAATAGGCCAGTTCCTTGGCCTGCTTGGCAATCGCCTCGGCAATCTCGGGGCGGCCATAGCCGACGTTTACACAGTAAAGCCCGGCAAACGCATCCAGCAGCCGGTTGCCATCGCGATCTTCGATATGGCAATTCGTGCCCCCGGTGATGATCCGCTGGGCCAGCTCGCCGCGGGCGAACTCGGCCAGATGCGTGGAGGGATGAAAGAAATTCTCGCGATCCCATTCATCCAGTCGGTCGTTTTTCAGCATGGGCAACTCTCTTGCTTCGTGGCCGATACCCTATCGGTCAATCTGGCTGAAATACTTCCCAAGTTATTTCTGATGCGATAGAAAATGGATAATTTAGTCCGCTATGGTAGAGAAATTAGAATGGATCAGTTTGATCGCCGAATCCTTGAACTGCTTCAGAAGGACTGTCGTGCGACCGCAGAAGCGATTGCGCAGAAGGTAGCCCTGTCCCCGGCCGCCGTTCACAAACGCCTGCGCAAACTGCGCGACAGTGGCAGCATCACCGCCGAAGTCGCCATCCTTGAGCCCGAGGCTTTCGGCTATCCCATGCGCGTGATTGTCGAGGTGACGCTGGAACGCGAAAGCCTGCATGAACTTGAGGCGTTCAAGGCCGAGATGCGCGCCTCTCCCAATGTGCAGCAATGCTATTACACGACCGGGGATGCCGACTTTATTCTGCTGGTGCTGGTCAAGGACATCGCTGAATACCAACGTTTTACACACAGGTACTTTTTTGAAAGCAAGTTCATCCGGCGCTTTCAAAGCAATATCGTGATGGACGTGGTCAAGACCGGGATGACCGTTCCGCTGGAATGATCCGACCGAGTGCCCGATGTCCAAAAGCGACGTGCAACGGCGCGAATGTTGGGGCAATCTGGGGGCAAACCGGCTCTCTTGAATGAAGCCACCCCAATTAAAGAGATCAACATGTCCGATAAAGACCTGCCCTTTTCCCAATCCGAATTTGACCGCCGTCTGGTCAAGACCCGGGCCGCGATGGCCGAGGCCGGGATCGACCTGCTCTTTGTCACCGATCCGTCCAATCAGGCGTGGCTGACCGCCTATGACGGCTGGTCCTTCTATGTGCATCAGGGGGTTTTGGTGTCCATGGACGGGTCGCCGATCTGGTGGGGGCGCTACATGGACATGCTGGGCGGGCGGCGCACCTGCTGGATGGGCGATGAGCATATCCTGGGGTATGGCGATCACTATGTGCAATCGACCGTGCGCCACCCGATGCAGGATCTGGCCGGGCATATCCGGGCGCGCGGGTTTGAAAATGCGCGCATCGGTGTCGAGATGGAGAATTACTATTACTCCGCCAAGGCCCACGCGGTTCTGACCGCCGAACTGCCCCAGGCAAAGTTCCAGGATGCCACCGCTTTGGTGAACTGGCAGCGGCTGATCAAATCGGACGAGGAAATCGCTTTCATCCGCAAGGCGGCCCGCATTTCAGAAAAAGTGGTGCAAACCGCAATTGATCGCGCCGCGCCGGGGGTGCGCAAAAATGATCTGGTCGCCGATATTTTCCACGCCGGGATCACCGGGGTCGATGACATCTGGGGCGACTATCCGGCGATCCTGCCGCTGACGCCCTCAGGCGAGGATGCCACCGCCGCGCATCTGACGTGGAACGGCGCCCCGATGAAAACGGGCGAGGCGACGTTCTTTGAACTCTCCGGCGTCTATCGCCGCTATCACGCACCGCTCTGCCGGACGGTTTTCCTTGGCACGCCTCCTGCAGATATGCTGGAGGCCGAAAAGGCTCAGATTGAGGGGATCGAGGCCGGGCTGGACGCCGCCCGCGCGGGCAACCGCACCTGTGATATTGCCAATGCGTTCATGGAGGTTCTGGCCAAACACGGGATCAAACGCGAAGGGCGCATGGGCTATCCCATCGGCCTCAGCTACCCCCCCGATTGGGGCGAACGCACCGCCTCGATCCGTACCGAGGACGAAACCGTTCTGGAACCCGGCATGGTGTTCCATTTCATGCCCGCGCTTTGGATGGACAGCTGGGGGTTGGAGACGACCGAGACGATCCTGATCACTGAAGACGGCCCGGCACAGGCGTTTTGCGATATGCCCCGCAAACTGTTTGTGAAGGATTAGAGCGATGGCCCGGGGCCTGCGGCCTGTTAACCGGGCTGGGCGCTTATCCTTTGGCCGCTTTCGTGGCCTCCCAATCGGCGCGTGAAAGGGTGTAGCTGAAGTAATCATCCTCCCGCCCGGTCCCCAGATCCAGCCGACCTTCAAACACCTTCCTGGCCCCCAGTTTCAAGGTCGCCTTTTGCGAGCGGATGTTGTCCGGGCCAATATCCAGCCAGACCTCGTCATACTGCTCCAATGCGTGATCCAGCATCAGTGTCTTCATCTCGAAATTCGTAACCCCGCCCCAATAGGCGGGCATCAGAAAAGTGTATCCGATGGCAATCGTACCGGGCCGCGTCGGCGGCTGGTAATAGCGTGAACACCCGATCACCATGTCCTTGGCCTTGTCGATCACAACCAGCGTGCCCTGACTGGCCAGCAGGATGTCAAAGTACGGATCGAAAACGGCCCGTTCATGCCGGTTCTTGACTGGATGCCCGGCCCATGTGGCCGGATCGCTGGCCGCCATGGCAAGGGCCTCGCGATCCTCGGCGCGCAGCGGGCGCAACCGGAGTGTCGCGCCCTCCAGCTCGGGTTGGGCATCAAAGCCCATCAGCTGGCGGCTTTCATCAGCCCCTCATCCGTCAGGCGTTTATGGGTGGCATCCAGCGCCCGCATTGCCCGCTCGGCCAGCGTGTCCACTTCGTCCCTGGTGATGACAAGCGGAGGGGAAATCACCATCCGGTCGCCCACGGCGCGCATGATCAGGTTGTTGGCAAAACACGCGTCGCGGCAAATCGCGCCAACGGTGCCGGCCTCGGCCGCAAACTTGGCGCGGCTTTCCTTATGCGGGGTAAGTGCAAGAGAGCCCATCAACCCCACAATTGTCGTCTCGCCCACCAGCGGATGATCGTTCAGCGTCGCCCATTTCTCGGCCAGATAGGGCCCGGTTTCGATACCCGCGCATTCGACAATGCCGTCTTCGTCCAGAATGTGAAGGTTTTCCAGCGCCACGGCACAGGCCACCGGATGGCCCGAATAGGTATAGCCATGGGCAAACTCGCAATTGTCGATCACGCTGGCCATTTCATCGGTGATCACCGACGCGCCGATGGGCTGATACCCACTGCTGAGGCCCTTGGCGATGGTCATGATGTCGGGTGTGATGTCAAAGGTCTGGCTGCCGAACCAATTGCCGGTCCGGCCGAACCCACAGATCACCTCGTCGGCGATCAGAAGGACGTCATGCTCTTTGCAGATACGCTGAATCTCGGGCCAATAGGTCGCCGGCGGAATGATCACACCACCCGCCCCCTGAATGGGTTCGGCAATAAACGCCCCCACACGATCCGCGCCCAGCTGCTCAATCGCCTCTTCCAGTGCACGGGCACGCTGCAGGCCAAACTCGTCGGGGCTCATATCGCCGCCCTCACCCCACCAATAGGGCTGATCAATATGGTGAATATCCGGGATCGGCAGCCCGCCTTGTGCGTGCATCGCCGCCATTCCACCAAGCGAGGCACTGCCCACGGATGACCCGTGATAAGCGTTCTTGCGGCTGATGATGATGTTCTTCTCCGGCTGTCCCTTTTCCTGCCAATAGGTGCGCACCAGGCGGATATTGGTGTCATTGGCCTCTGACCCGGAACTGGCGAAAAACACATGGTTCAGATCGCCCGGTGTCAGTTCGGCAATGCGCGCGGCCAGCGCGATGCCGGGCACATGGGTGGTCTGGAAGAACGTGTTGTAATAGGGCAGCTCGGCCATCTGGCGCGCGGCAGCCTCGGCCAGCTCGGTGCGCCCATAGCCCAGGTTCACACACCACAGGCCCGCCATCGCATCCAGAAACTGGTTGCCCTCGCTGTCGGTCAGCGTGGTGCCTTGCGCGCGGGTGATAACGCGTGCGCCTTTCGCGGCCAGATCGGCCCCATGGGTGAAGGGATGCAAATGATGCGCGGCGTCCAGTGCCTGCAATTCGGCGGTGGGCATGTGGTTGGTGATCATGGCCATGGGGCGACCCTTTCTGACAGGATGGAAAAGGCCGGTTTTGGCCCATGCGCGCAGAATATGATCAAATTATTGAGGGGTCAATCGAAGCCTGCGGGTTTCTCAAATCTCACTGCGGCTGTGCGCCCATTACGGTCATCCCCCCGCGCGCCTTGCCGGAACGCCCGCTTTGTCCGGCAAAGCCTTCATCTGGCTTTTATCGTAACTTCGGCGGCGTAAAAGTCAGCTTTGAGCCCTTTGCGGTCGTCGCTGTTCTGCGCCCAGCCGGTTAACAGCCGCGCAGCGGCCCGGCCATCGTCAGCCCCTCCCTTGGGCTGGCGATTACTCTGACACAGGCGCTGCTTTCGTTCTGTGGATGTGTTTTGCAACCATAAAGCGCCTCGAAGCAAATGGTGGGTCGCCACCCCAGGGGCTGACGTTGGCCTCCGGTGGCTGGTGCATGGCGAATGTCCGCTTCGTCCCGCAAAGCAGCCATTCCTGCCTGACCTAAAGGCCGCTTACCCCTCCAGCGAGTGACGCACCTGTTCCATCCCTTGAATCACATCCTCGCGGATCGCGCGGGCTGCGCCTTCGGCATCGCGGGCATGCATGGCCTCAAGCATGTCCTTGTGTTTGTCGGGCAGGTTCTGGGTGCCCATCCGCCCACAAACCACCCGCAAAGACGGGCCAAAGCGCAGCCACAACCCTTCGGCAAGGTCGGCCAGGATCGGGGCGTCGGCGATGCGATAGATATGTTGGTGAAAACGGTAGTTCAGCTCAAGATAAGCCCGCAGATCCCCGGTTGAAATGGCATTATCCAGATCCTGGTCCAGCGCGGTCAGCTGATCCAGGTCCTCAAGGCTGGCGCGCTGCGTGGCGCGCAGTGTCAGATGCGGGTCAAGCCATTGCCGCGCCAGAATAAGCTCGCTGATATTGTCCGCACTCAGAACCGGCACACTAACCCGGCGATTGCCCTGAAATTCCAGCGCCCCTTCCGAGATCAGCCGCCGGATCGCCTCGCGCACGGGCGTCATGCCCGCCCCCAGCCTGTCGGTCAGCCCCTGGATCGTCACGGCCTGTCCCGGGGCCAGATCGCCAAACAGCACCAGATTGCGCAGCTGCCTGTAAATCAACTCGTGGGCGGGCAGGCGATGGGGCTGTGGATCGGGGGTGTCTGAGGCGTGTGCGGCTTCGGCCATATGGGGCGGTCCCTCCGGTAGGTGATATCTGTGCACGGCAACTCTAACGGCTGCGCGGCTTCATTACCATATTGCCATGTTTTGAAAGTTTTGATCAAATCCACGCATTGATCTGTGATCCCTCGATGACCGAGAGCGCAGACCCAGAACAGGACGTGATCCCATTATGAAACGTGTCTTTCCCGCCCATGCCTACGGCGAGGCCCCGCGCGAGAAGTGTTACTGGTCCTCGACCATCGACACGCCCGACTACCCCGCCGTCCAGGGTGAGTTCAGGGCCGATGTCGCTGTGATCGGCGCAGGCTTCACCGGGCTGAACGCGGCGCTGCATCTGTCTGAGGCGGGCGAGGATGTGATCGTGCTTGAAGCACAGACTCCCGGCTGGGGCGCATCCGGGCGCAATGGCGGGTTCTGCTGCCTCGGCGGGGCCAAGGCTTCGGACAGTATGATGCGCCGCGCTTACGGCGAGGCGGCGCGGCTGGAATTTCGGCTTGGCGAATATGAGGCTGTCAAATACGCCCAGGCCCTGATCGCCGAGCGCGGCATCGACTGCGGCACCCATTCCGAGGGCGAGACGGTGCATGCCCATACCGAAGACGCCATTCGCAACCTTCACGACATCGCCGAAAGCGTCGAGCGTGATCTGGGTGTCTCAAGCACGTTCATACCCAAGGACAAGCTGGCCGAGAATGGCATGAATGGCCCGTTTCATGCGGCGCTGACCACGCCGATTGGCTATGCGCTCAACCCTCTGAAATACACGCTGGGACTGGCTGCCGAGGTGGCCAAGGCCGGCGGGCGCATCTCGTCGCACTCGCCGGTTCTGCATATTGATCAAAACGATGGGTTCACCCTCAAAACGCCCAGTGCCACGGTGCGCGCAAAACGCCTTGTGGTGGCCACCAACGCCTATTCCTCGGACGATCTGCCGAAATGGATGGCCGGGCGGTACCTGCCCACGCAAACCAACGTCATCGTCACCCGTCCGCTGAGTGACAACGAGATCGGTGCGCAAGGGTGGTCCACCCACCAGATGAGTTATGATGATCGCTTCTTCCTGCATTACTTCCGCCTGATGCCCAACAAACGGATGCTGTTTGGCATGCGCGGCGGGCTGTTCAGCTCAACCGCTGCGGATGCCCGGATGAACCGCAAGATCCGCAAGGATTTCGAGACGATGTTCCCCCATTGGGCGCATGTTGAGACGCCCTATAACTGGCACGGTCTGGTGGCGCTTTCCAGCGATCTGACCCCCTATACCGGGCCGATCCCGGAAATGCCGGGGGCGTGGACCTCGCTCTGCTATCATGGAAACGGTGTGGCGATGGGCAGCTATGCCGGCGCGCTGATCGCTGATCAGATGCTCGGGCGCTCAGGCGCGCGGCTGCACCCCAAAATCATGCAGAAACCGCACGGGAAAATCCCGCTGGGCCGGTTCCGCCGGGCCACCTTCTGGCCGGTCTACGCCTTTGCCTGGCTGCGCGGAGAGTGAGAAGAAGCACCCAGCCCGGAATCAAGGCCGTAGGCCGCCGGGCCAGCGCCGGACCGCCCCGCCGGGCTGGCGCTTTGGCGAGGCTCGGTACTCGGCAGATAGGGTATGCGAGTTTTGCAGGCATAAAGTGCACCACATGAATGTTGAGGCGCCACCCCACGGTCCGGCGCTGGCCCTCTTTATCACCCCTGCGGCGTTTTGATCGCCCTTGCCGCGCCGCGTTTCAGCCCCAACCGGCGTTCGCGCCAGATAATGATGATCCCGGCCAAAATCACCAGGGCGGCCCCCATCAGCATGCTCCGGGTCGGTACCTCGTCGAACACCAGATACCCGATGATCAGCGCAAAGATCATCGAGGCATAATCAAACGGCGCCACGACGCTCGCATCGGCAAACCGATAGGCTGAGGTCAGGAAAATCTGTGCCGTCCCACCGATCAGCCCGGCCAGAACCAGACAGACCAACGCCCAGGCTTCCGGCCACACCCAGCCAAAAGGCAGGGTCAGCAGGGATAACAGCGTCGAGGTCAGCGAGAAGTAAAACACGATCGCGCTGGTCTGTTCGGTCGCCACCATCTTGCGGATGTAGATCTGTGCCAATGCCGCACACATTGCGCCCATCAGAACCAGGACCGCCCCCAAGGCTTGGGTCGTTTCAACCGTTGCACTGTTGAACGCTGTCAGGCGCGGAGACAGAACGATCAACACGCCGGCCAAACCCAATCCGACGGCGCTGATCCGGAAAATCCCGACCTTCTCGTTCAGGAACATCGCGGCAAACACGACCGTCAACAACGGCGCGGCATAGCCCAAAGCCGTCACCTCGGGCAGGGGCAACAGGCCGAGGCCCGCAAAGCCCAATCCCATCGCCACCGTGCCCACGAACCCCCGCCAGAAATGGCTGCTGGGCGAGGTCACACGCAATCCGGTCCGCAAATCCCCGCGCCACCACAGCCATGCCAGGATCACCGGAATGGCAAAGAACGAGCGGAAAAACACCGCCTCGCCCGGAGGTACATCCTCCGAGGCCGCTTTGATCAGTGAGGCCATGATGATGAACAACACCACGGCACAGAGTTTCAGGGCAATGCCCTTGATCGGTTGCATGCGCTATTGCTGCGCCCTGTTGCGCCAAAGGTCAATCGCAGGCCTTGCATATCCGCCTTCCGCTTTGGCAAATGGGGCATCAAGGACGAGGGCTGCACATGTATCAAGACAATCACCTGCTTCACCGCCTGTCTTCGGTGGGTGCACCCGACACGTGCTTTGCCACCCGCCCCGGCGCACCCGATCTCAGCTATGGTGATCTGTTCGCCGGGGCCGAGCGGATTGCGGCGGCCTTGGTGGCGAATGGCCTGACCCCGGGCGACCGCGTTGCTGTACAAGTGTCCAAATCGCTTGAAGCGGTACAGCTTTATCTGGGCACGGTGATGGCGGGGGGTATCTTCCTGCCGCTCAACACCGCCTATACCGGGGCCGAGCTGGGCTATTTCTTTGGCAATGCCACGCCGCGCATCGTGGTTTGCGACCCGGCGCGCGAGGCCGAAATTGCACCACTGACGGATGCCACGTTGCTGACGCTGGCGGGCGACGGCACAGGCAGCCTGATGCGTGCGGCCCAATCCCAATCGGGTTTTGTCGCCGCGCCCCGGGGGCCGGACGATCTGGCCGCGATCCTCTATACCTCGGGCACCACGGGGCGCTCGAAAGGGGCGATGCTGAGCCACGCAAATCTTGCCTCGAATTCCGAGACACTGCGGCAGGTCTGGGGGTTCACGGATCAGGATGTTCTGATCCACGCCCTGCCGATCTTTCACACCCACGGCTTGTTTGTCGCCACCAATGTGGCGCTTCTGGCCGGCGCGTCTGTCCACTTCCTGCCCGGCTTTGATGCCGACGCGATCCTTTCCGCCATGCCCCGTGCCACCGCTCTGATGGGCGTGCCGACCTTCTACACCCGTCTGCTGGATCACCCCGGCCTGACGCACGAGGCGGCAGCGAACATGCGCATCTTCATCTCGGGCTCGGCCCCGATGCTGGTGGACACGCATGAGAAGTGGCAAGCCACCACCGGCCACACCGTGATCGAACGCTACGGCATGACCGAAACCAACATGAACACCTCGAACCCTCTGAACGATCCGCGTCCCGGCACGGTCGGTCTTCCCCTGCCTGGCGTGGAACTGCAGGTCATGGCGAACGGGGTGCCTGTCGAACCCGGAGAGATTGGCGTGATCGAAGTGCGCGGGCCGAACGTGTTTCAGGGCTATTGGCAGATGCCCGAGAAAACCGCCGAAGAGCTGCGGACCGATGGTTGGTTCATCACCGGGGATCAGGGTTTCCAGGACAAGGACGGCTATGTCACCATCGTCGGGCGTGAAAAGGACATGGTGATTTCAGGCGGGTTCAACATCTATCCCAAAGAGGTTGAAAGCGTGATCGACGATATGCCGGGCGTTCTGGAAAGCGCTGTCATCGGCGTACCGCACCCCGATTTCGGCGAGGCGGTTGTGGCGGTGATCGTGCGCGATGAGGATACCATCACCGAAGCCGATGTCACCGCCGCGTTGTCAGATAAGCTGGCAAGGTTCAAACAGCCAAAACAGATGATCTTTCTCGCGGAACTGCCCCGCAACACGATGGGCAAGGTGCAGAAAAAGGCCTTGCGCGACACCTATCAGGAGCTTTTTGAGGGGTGACATCCAAAAAATTTTCGCACGAGAAATCTCGATCAAAGTAAGCTCATGCGAATGTCCTTAAACCTCGCGCAGTTTCGAAATATCCAAAGGGCATGACAGGTAAACGCCGAACTCCTGTCCGATATCTGCACTGACACGGGCGTGCACCGCGCCCTGCCTGTCCAGAAAGCGCCCGCTGTCGCCAACCGGGAACACACCCTCGTGCCAGATCCCGGCGTGGATATAGATCCCCTTCGTGCCATCGCTCCAGAATGCCACCACCTTGTCGGGCGACAGGTTGTCACCGGGAAGCGCTGCCGGGACGATAAAGGGCTGGCCGTCCAGAGGATAAAACATCTGCCCGCCATCAGGGTGATAATTCATGTGCCACAGCAGCACCTGGTCGCGGGGCGCTGTTGGCCGGTCTGTGCGTGCCTTTTGCGGATCAGCTGACCAGCCCAGAACATACCGGCCCTTAACGGCTTCGTTCTCGCCATAAAGAACATCACCGCGCCAATCGCATTTGAACGTTCCCTCGACGTAGCCTCCTTCGTCGCCGGTGCCATCGTCGATGGGCCGCCAGCCCTGCTGCGGCCAGCGGGTGATCTCGATCTCGAACGTATCAGGGTCGTCTACCAGACAGCCATACCCTGAAAGCGTGGCGTCAGTGGCGCGGATCAGCGGCACCTCGTGCCAGGGCAGAGACGGCTTGCTGGCGGCCTCAAAAAGATATTCCGGGGCACTCATGCGACAGTTTTACAATGGGTATCGACCACCCGCTGCACCATCGGTGCGAAATGGGCGAAACCGGGTGTGTCCATATCCGCGATCTTGCCCGCATCGTCCAAGTAGCGCACCGCGACAATTTCCTTCAGGTTTGGGTTCTTCTCGAACTCTGCAACCTCGTCGTCGCGCATCGGGCCGCCTTGCAGGTTCAGCGAATGCACGGATGCTTCGCTCAACCGGTTGAAATAGGCAGGCTTGGTCGCACACAAGTAGCGTTTGGCCGCAACGTGATAGCGCACGCAATCCGTCACAATGGAGGGAAAGAACTGTTCCAGCACTTCCGCCCCGGCTTCCTCGTGATACCGGTCTTCGGTGTCGTCCATCGAGAACGTGCCGAATTCAGACGTGAAATGCCCGATATCGTGCAATAGTGCCGCCACGATGATCTCTTCGCTTTGTCCGTTCTTCTCGGCAATCGTCGCGCCTTGCAGCATGTGCTCGGCCATGGTGACCGGCTCGCCCAGGTATTCCTCGCCGCCGCGCCGCTCAAAGATATCCGCCAGAAAGGCGACGATTGTTGTCCGATCCAGGCTCATTCTGCGGCCACTCCCAATTCCTGTACCAATGCCGCATGGGTCGAGCGCAGCCCGTCCATATCTGCATAACACCCCTGCAACCACCGGCTGCCTTCGCCGGAATAGCCTTTGCGCGCATGCAGAACGCGGGTGTTGTTGACGATGAAACACTCGCCCGGTGACAGTTTGAACGTCACTTCCATCTGCGGGTCATCAATGATCTCGCCCAGACGGCGATAGGCGGCGTAATAGTCCTCCATTTCGTCAAACGGCACATCGGTGATGGCGGCGGCCGAACGGTTGTTGAACCGCACGCCGATCATTTCACCATCAGGCGCCAGTTCGATCATCGGGCGGCGCGAGCGCAGGCAGACACCATCGCTTCCGGCATATTCAAACCGCGCGCAATAGCGGCTGAGCAGGTCAAACCCGCGTGGATTTTCTGCCTGCAGCCGCTCGGCACAGGCAAAGCCGTCCACCACCATATTCTCGCCCCCCTCGGCCGAGTTTTCGAGGCAATAGAGAATTTGCACCGTGGGCACCGGATCGCGGTAGGGATTGTCGGTATGGGCCTGAAGGCCAAGGCCGGTGAAGGCGAGGTTGGTGGGGTTCACCTCGGTGCGAACCTCGAACCATTTGCCGTAATTGGTTTCGCGAATATAGCCGAACAGATCGGCGACTTGCGTCAGCGCGCCATCCTCAACCGGCCCGCCGGTCAGCTTGCCAAACCCATAGCGCGCCACCCCGCCCAGCCATGTTGCCCGCGCGGTACGGTCCTGGGTGACGGCGTTGAAATCGGCCTCGGGGATGGAGCCAGACAGGGCATTGTCCCACGTCTCAATCCCGGGCGCGGTCCAGCCGGCGGCCGAGTGTTCGGCGCGGTCATAGGCATGATCCATCAGCCACGCGGCCTCGAAGGTGACGGTCTTGTCCTCGGGGGTGAACGTGATCTGCACGGCGTCGCCAGATATCTCGGCGGCACTCACCACCGTGTCAGCCGGGATATCGCGCAAGGCAATCAATCGCTGACCATTCCCGGGATCACGCGTGGCCGGATCAGGCGCATTATCGCGCAGCCAGATGGCATGAAATCGCGTGTCGTTCAGCGCAATGGCGCGCCCGTCATCAATGATCGAAACCTGCATGTCATAGCCTCTTGCTGCGATAGATCATCTGTCCATCATGCAAAAGCGCCGCCCTTCGGTCTTCGCGAAAGGCGACGCTCTACTATGCCTGAAAGCGACAATTTCTCGTCGCATTCCGGTTATGGGGGCGGATGATGACCACTGCCCGCATGGTACTGAAAGGTCTGCTTTGCGGGACGGAGCCGGCATTGCCCCCGCGCGGAATCAAGGCGAAGCCGCCGCGCGATCGCCAGACCGCCCGCAAGGGCTGGCGATTTGGCAAGGGAGGCGCAACGCGGTGATCTTTTGCGGATTTGACTGCCATAAAGTGCTCTGCACAAAGGTCGGGTCGCCACCCCGCGGTCTGGCCATCGCACGGCTTAGCTTAATAACCGCAAAAGGCTCAGAGCCGACCCCCCCATCCTACGTCGCGGCCGCCCGTGTCAGGGACAGGCGCGCCGTCTCAAGATGCTCTTTCATGATATTGGCCGCGCGTTCCGGCTCTCGGGTGCGGATCGCGTTCAGGATCTGGCGGTGCTGGGCGTTGTAGGTGGTGATCGTGGCCTCATCCAGGGTCAGGTGGCGCATACGGGTCCAGTCATCCTGCCCGCGCACATTGCCGATCTGGTCGATGATCCAGATCAGCAACCCGTTGCGGGTGGAATCCACAAGCGCCCGGTGAAACGCCGTGTCCGCCTCGGAAAAGGCCATCGGATCGCCAAGGCAGTTTTCCATTCTGGTGCACAGGGTTTCCAAAAGGTCGAAATCGGCCCGCCGCCCATGCAGCACCGCGAGTCTGCAAATATGCGGCTCCAGCGCGAATCGGGTGTCCATCAATTCCAGCGGCGTGGCGTTTTCGACGGCCGAGGCGGCCGTGTCGTCGGGCTTGTGCACCACATAGGTGCCGCTGCCTGGGCGGATTTCCACGAATCCTTCCTCTTCCAGCTGCATCAGCGCTTTGCGCACCGTGCCGCGTGCCGCGCCATAGCGTTCGGACAGAACCCGCTCGGGGGGCAATCGGTCGTGAAGTTGCAGATTTCCCTTTGAAATTTCGCGCCGAACCAATGCTGCGATATCTGTCGCGCCCAGTTTCTGCTCAAATTGTGCGGTCATTCGGAAATCTCCAAGTTTGTACCAATAATATACCAATTAGTTATGTTTTGCAACAGAAAAGGCCCTTTTGGATCAAAAGTGGTTGACTTTTGGCGCGTTCAGAGAAAAACTTTAGCCATCCTAGCATCATTTCACGGAAAGATGCATCCACCTAGCTGCCGCAAGGATCATCAGAATGGTTTTGTCTCAAGTCGCATTTCAGCTTCTTCACGACACCAGCCAGCCTGTCCTCAGCAGCAATTCATTTGTTTCAGACCGATCGTGGCAACCCCCGTGCCGCATCGTTCAGGTCTGTCTTCGGGGATCATAATACCAACCGCCGCAACCGGCGTCAGACCCGGACCGGCATCTATCAGGGAGAGTACCTTTGGCCGAAACCGATCTTGAAAGATTTGTAGAAGCGCCCGGACGGGCCGAGAAAATCAAAGAAGTCCGCAAGATGATTGATGCCAAGGGCATCGAATATCTCTACCTGCAATTTGTGTCGGTCACCGGCAAGATCATGGGCAAGGGCATTCCCGCCGACCATTGGGAAGCCATCGCCATGAAGGGCTTCCAGCTGGTCTACGGCGCCACTGTGAACCTGTTCACCGACCGCGCCGGCAACTATCTGGGGTATGGCCCCGAGGCCGCCGAACTGGTCGGTATCCCCGAGCCGGAAACCTTCATGCAGCTGCCCTGGGCGCCGGAAATCGGCCGCTTCTACTGCACGCTGTTCCGCAACCGTGAGGAAAAGGAAAATCCGGGTGGCTACCTGACGTCAGACAGCCGCGGCAACCTGCGCCGCATGCATGAGGAATTCAAAGCCAAGCATGGCCGCAGCCTGCGCATCGGCACCGAGCCGGAAATGATGTGGCTGAAGTTTGACGAGAACGGCAAGCCGAAAGACGGCTACTCCAAGCCTTACTGCTATCACATCGACCAGTTTGAATCGCTGCGCCCCGTTTCGATGCAGGTGATCCGCTATGCCCGTGCCATGGGACTGGATATGATCCAGGGCGACCACGAGGATGCGCCGGGTCAATTGGAACTGAACTGGATGTTCGACGACGTTCTGCGCAACGCCGACCGTCTGACCACCTATCGCCAGATCTGTGCCCAGGTGGCGCGTGAAAATGGCATCTTCGCCTGCTTCATGACCAAGCCGTTCATGGGCGTGTCGGCCTCGGGCTGTCACCATAACATGTCGCTCTGGCGCGGCGGCGAGGATCAGTTCGTGAAATGCGGCAACGATCCCGACGATCTGCCCGGCATGGCCGATAACTACATGTATGTGAAAGGTGGCGAAAACACCTTCATGCCCGACGACGACGATCCGCAGATGCCCGGTAAAGAAGGGCTTGAGGCGATCGGCGGCGTGGTCCACCACCTGCAGGCCCTGACGGCCATCGGGTCTTCGACGGTGAACTCCTATCGCCGCCTGTGGGATACCGGCTTCTGGGCACCGATCTTCGCGGATTGGGGCTTCCAGAACCGCACCACCGGTCTGCGCGTTTCGGCCCCGGGTCGCTTCGAGTACCGCTCGGTCGATAGTATGGTGAACCCCTACCTGATGGGCACCACCCTGCTGGCGGCCATGGATGACGGCATCGACAACAAGCTCGATCCGGGTCAGCCCGAAGAGCGCAACATCTACGAGGCCATCAAGGCCGGCAAGCAGGTCAAGAAACTGCCGATGTCTCTGGGAGAGGCGCTTGAATACCTCGAGAAGAGTGAAGTCGTGCAGCGCGGTCTGCCCGGCGAAATGTATCGCTTGTTCCACGAATACAAGTACGACGAGTATGCCCGCTTCATGGCAACCGTCACCGATTGGGACAACGACACCTACATGGAATGCCTTCCCTGAGGCCTTCCATCTCTGGGCGGCAGGCCCCGAAGGTCTGCCGCCCGTTTTTTGAATACACGACCTAACCCTCAAACCTGAAGGAGGCGCTTCCAGATGTGTGGAATTGCTGGATTGATTCACAAGGGCAAAAGTTCGTCTGTCGGCTCGGAAATGACAGCGATGCTGCAGGCCCTTAAACACCGGGGGCCGGACAGCACCGGCTACGCGGTATATGGAGAACCCACCGAGGGCGATTACGTGATGCGCCTGAAAGTGGCCGAAGCCGAAGACATGGACCGCGGCCGCGGTATCCATCAGGTCATTGTCGACCGTATCGAAGAGGTGGAAACCATCCTCAAAGAGCACGGCGCCAAGATCAAATCCAAGGAGGCGCCCCGCGAATACTCGCTGCGCTATGTCCTGACCCATGATGGTGACACCGGCACCATGGCGGAACATATCGAAGAAACCGAAGGCGTCGAAATCCTGTCGATGGGCAACGGCCTTGAACTGATCAAGGATCTGGGCGACGCGGCCGTTGTGTCCGAAGCCTATGGCCTGAATGATTTCCAGGGCACGCATGGCATCGGCCATACCCGCATGGCCACGGAATCGGACGTCGACATCAAATCGGCCCACCCTTACTGGGCGTTCCCCTATAACGACGTCTCGGTTGTGCATAACGGCCAGATCACCAACTACTGGATCATGCGCCGCGAGATGGAGCGCAAGGGCCACCGGTTCATGTCGAACTGTGACTCTGAACTGCTGGCGGTCTACACCGCGCACAACCTGGCCAATGGCGTTTCGCTTGAAGACAGCCTGCGTCAATCCATCGACGAGATCGACGGCGTGTTCACCTATCTGGTGGCCACCAAGGATCAACTGGGCATGGCCAAGGACACGATGGCTGCCAAGCCGCTGGTCCTTTACGAAAGCGACGATCTGATCGCCATGGCCAGCGAAGAGGTCGCCATCCGCGCGATCCTTCCCGAAGAAATCGACACATATGACCCTTACGACGAGGAGGTCCGGGTATGGCAAGCGTAAGTGACGCAGAACTCAAGGAAATGACTCAGGACGAGCGCGCCAAAGCGCTCGGGATGACAACGGAACAGCTGACCGGTCAATCGCTCTATGTCGAGTTTGACCCCGACGCCGAGGAACGGTTCACCTATCCCTGGGCCCCCGAGGTCGACTTCAACAAGCGGACCGAGATCGACTGTGATGGCAAAACCACCACCGAGGTCAACGCCAATATCCGCGAGCTGATGGCCGAAGGCTATGGCACGATCGTGCTGCAGAACCCGCGCGGCATGCACTCGCTGGGTGTGGGCATCCTGTCCAAGCTGAACCTGATCATCGAAGGCTCGACCGGCTACTTCGCCGTGGGTCTGATCGACGGTCCGAACGTGCGCATCACTGGCCGCGTGGGCTGGTCCTGTGGCGAGAACATGATGTCCGGCACGATCATGATCGAAAAGAACGCCGGCTCCACCTTCGGGGCAGCCATTCGTGGCGGCGATCTGGTCTGCCGTGGCTCTGTTGGGTCGCGTACAGGCATCGACCAGAAGGGCGGCACGATCATCGTTGGCGGTGACACCGGCGCGCTCAGTGGCTTCATGATGCAACGGGGCCGGATGGTTGTCTGCGGCAATGCCGGCAAGAACCTGGGCGACTCGATGTATGACGGGACGATCTATGTCGGTGGCGACGTCAAATCCTACGGGGTTGACGCGGTCGAAGCCGAACTGACCGATCTCGACAAGGCATGGTTGACCCGCAAGCTGACGCAATATGGCCTGATGCCCGACAAGGGCGTGGATCACTTCACCAAGGTCGTCGCAGGCAAGCAGCTGTGGAACTACGACAACCTCGAACCGAACGAGAAGAAACTCATTCTGTAAACCTCGGCCCCGGCCCCCGAGGGGGCTGTGCCATTCCCTAAACGGAAAGGAAAACACCATGGCTGACGGAGATCTGCCCAAAAAACCAGCGCTGGCGCGCGATGTAAACCGCATCGGTGACAGCTTCATCTTCCCCCCGGCGGTGATGGATGACATCCACATCAAATCCGAGCTTGGACGCTACCGGATGCGGGGTTTCTCGCTGTTCAAGAAAATCCCCCATTGGGATGACCTGACCTTCCTGCCGGGCACGCTGACCCGCTTCGTGATCGAAGGTTACCGCGAGAAATGCGAAACCAAGACGATCATCGGCCCCCGTGCCAAGAAGCCGCTCGAACTCGATATCCCGATCTACATCACCGGGATGAGCTTTGGCGCGCTGAGCTATGAAGCCAAAACCGCTCTGGCCCGTGGCGCCACAATGGCCGGAACCGCGACATGCTCGGGCGAAGGCGGGATGATCCCGGATGAACGCCGCTATAGCTCCAAATGGTTCTATCAGTGCATTCAGTCGCGTTATGGCTTCAACCCCAACCACCTCGTGTTGGCGGATGGCTGTGAATTCTTCATCGGCCAGGGCTGTAAAGTGGGCCTGGGTGGCCACCTGATGGGTCAGAAAGTGACCGACCAGGTTGCCGAGATGCGCAGCCTGCCTGCCGGGATCGACCAACGCTCACCCGCCCGTCACCCTGACTGGCTGGGCCCGGACGATCTGGCCCTGAAAATTCAGGAAATCCGCGAAGCCACGGATTGGCAAATCCCGATCCAGCTGAAACTGGGCGCCAGCCGCGTTTATGACGACGTGCGCATGGCCGTTAAATGCGATCCCGACTCGATCTATATCGACGGGATGGAAGGCGGCACCGGCGCTGGCCCGCACCTTGCCACCGAAGACACCGGTGTGCCCGGCATGGCCGCGATCCGTCAGGCCCGCAAGGCCATCGACGATCTGGGCAAGCGCGGCGAGATCAGCCTGGTTTACGCGGGCGGTATCCGCAACGGGGCCGACGTGGCCAAGGCCGTTGCCCTGGGTGCAGATGCGATCGCCATCGGCCACTCGGCCATGATGGCGCTGAACTGCAACAAGGACATCCCCGAGGCCAACTATCCCGACGAAATCGGTGCCGAGCCGGGCTATTGCTATCACTGCCACACGGGCCGCTGCCCGGTTGGCGTGGCCACGCAGGATCCCAAGCTGCGCGAGCGGCTTGACCCGGATGCGGCGGCGGAACGTGTGTACAACTTCCTGCACACGCTCACCATCGAGGCACAGCTTTTCGCCCGTGCCTGCGGCAAGACCTATCTCCACTCGCTAGAGCCCGAGGATCTGGCTGCATTGACGATGGAAGCCTCGGCCATGGCCGGTGTGCCGCTTGCGGGCACCAACCACACCGTTGGCGTCGAAGACTATCACCACCTGTAAACGGTGGGTTGAAAACCCACCCTACCGCATACCGTAGGGTGGGATTTGATCCCACCATCCGAAAGGAGAAAACAAATGGCTGGAACACAGTACCGCGGCTCCGAGATCAAGGATGTCGATCAGTTCCTTAAGGATTCGGACGGCCTTGAATCCGAACGCGAAAAGGAAATCGGTCAGCACATTGGCTATCGCTATGACGTGAACCTTGTGCCTGATTACAACCGCATCACCCCCTTCCTGACCAAGTATATGGAAGTCATGGGCTGGGACGATCTCAACTGGCTTGAGGATGTCCATATGGGCTATGAAGAGGGTGCCGCAGCGGTGTTTGACCGCAACAACAATGGCTGGGTGCGTGTGCCGGAATCGGTGAAACTGCCCGACAATCAGCAGGACCGCGACATGATTGCCCGCGAATTCCTGATCAAGTTCCAGATGTCGGACCGTCATCCTCTGGTATCGCTCAGAAAAGCCTACATGAAGTTCTGAAGGGTTTCCGGCGTGTTGCTGTGCAACCGACAACACGCCGAAACACCCGGAACCTGTCACTGTTGTGGCCGTTTTGAAATCGAGTTGCTTTCCAGCTTTGTCTCGAAACGTTTGTGACCTTCGAGGATACCCATGGCCCGCCCGCTTGATATCGCCTGTCTTCAGACACGGCCAATGCCCGACTTTCAGTCGGCACTGGACGAGGCGGTGCCGCTGGCCCAGGCTGCTGCCAAGGCGGGGGCCGATATCCTGTTCCTGCCGGAATATTGCGGCGGGCTGAGAACAGAGGGGGCGGCGGTGACGCCGCCTTCGGCCCCTCAGGAGGATCATCCGTTCCTGAAGGCGATGCAGGGTTTTGCCGCCGAGGCGCGCATATGGGTTAATCTCGGCTCGATTGCCGTGGATGCCCCTGATGGCCGCATCCTAAACCGTGGTTTGATGATCGACGACACAGGCGCCATCCGTGGCAGCTATGACAAAATCAACATGTTCGATATTCAGCTGTCCGAGACGGAGGTCTATCGCGAAAGTGCGGCGGTCAGTCCCGGGTCGAAAGCGGTGGTGCATGACACGCCCTTTGCCCGCATCGGGCACACGATCTGCTATGATCTGCGCTTTCCCGAACTGTTTCGCACATTGGCGCAGGCGGGGGCGGAGGTTCTGATCTGCCCTGCCGCCTTCACGAAAAAGACAGGCGAGGCGCATTGGCATATCCTCAACCGGGCGCGGGCCATCGAAAACACCTGTTTCGTGATCTCGCCCTGCGCCATTGGCGATGTGCCCGGTGGCGGCGAATGCTTTGGCCACTCTCTGGTGATCAACCCGTGGGGCGAGGTGATCGCCGATGGCGGCACGACCCCGGGCGTCGTTCAGGCACAGATTGACCTGGATATGGTCGGCGAGACGACTCGCAAGATCCCCAGCCGTACGGTGGATCAGCCCTTTAGCCTGACCGGCCCAAGCTAGGCCGATTTTCAGGGCAATGACCAGACCCCGGCAAAGTGCCGGGGCAATACAATCATAATATAAAACATAACATAAACCGGAGGACAGTCATGACTGAACAAACAAATCCAACCGTGGCACGGGGGGGCGCCGATGACGGCGGCCTGCACCGGGCCATTGGTTGGCCACAGGCGTTCTGGCTGGCCAGCGGCGTTCCGGCACTGGTTCTGTTTTCGATCGGGGGCATTGCCGCCACGATCGGCAATCCCTCCTGGGCCATCTGGATAATATCCGTCAGTTTCGGCTTCCTTCAGGCTTTTATCTACGCCGAAATCGCCGGTCTCTTCCCCTCCAAAAGCGGCGGTGCCTCGGTCTATGGCGCGGCCGCCTGGGTGCGCTACAGCCGCATCCTCGCTCCGCTATCGGTCTGGTGCAACTGGCTGGCCTGGACGCCGGTTCTGGCGATCGGCGGCGGCTTGGCGGCGGGCTATATCTTGACGGTGTTCTTTGATGCCGACAGCGCCGTGCGCAGCTGGGAAATTGTCCTGGTCAATCTCGACTTTCTCAAGTCGGACCTGGCGCTGCGGGTTGATGCCACCTTTCTTCTCGGGGCGCTGATCCTGCTGCTGGTCTTTGCCATGCAGCATGGCGGTGTTCTTCGGGCGGCGAAATTTCAGACGATCATGGGTCTGGCCGTGGTCATTCCGCTGCTGATCGTGGGGTTTGTCCCGCTGCTGTCAGGCGATGTGCTGGCCGAAAACCTCACGCCGCTCAAGCCGCTGGCCTTTGACGATGCAGGCAACCTCACCGAAGGCGTCTGGGATATTCCGGGCTGGACGCTTTTCCTTGGCGGTCTCTTCATCGCGGCCTGGTCGGCCTACGCGTTTGAAACCGCGATCTGCTACACGTCCGAGTTCAAGGATCCCGCCCGCGATACATGGCGCGCGATCCTCTTCGCGGGGATGTTGTGCATCGTGGTCTATACCGTCGTGCCGCTGTCGTTTCAGGGGGTGCTTGGTGTCGAGGGCATGTTGCAGGAAGGCATTGTCGATGGTTCGGCCGTGGCCGGTGCCATGGCGGGCATGGTCGGCGGCGGATCAGTTGTCTTCTCGCTGATGGTCATCATGCTGATCCTCGCCTTGCTGCTGGCGGTGATGACCTCGATGGCCGGGTCTTCGCGCACGCTCTATCAGGGCGGAATCGACGGCTGGCTGCCCCGCTATCTGGGCCGCGCCAACAGCCACGGGGCACCAGCCAATGCCATGTGGACCGATCTGGGCTTCAACCTGATCCTGCTGATGATGTCGGACTACCTGTTCGTGCTGGCGGTGTCGAATTGCTGCTACCTGATCTTCAACTTCCTGAACCTCAACGCAGGCTGGATTCACCGGATCGACAGCGCCGATACCCCGCGCCCATGGCGTTGCCCGACGCCGCTGATGGCGGTGGGCGTGGCGCTCAGCTTCGTCAACGCGGTGCTGCTCGGGGCCGGTGCCAATGTCTGGGGCGAGGGCACGCTGATGTCCGGTATTATCGCGGCGCTGCTGATCATCCCGGTCTTTGCCTTCCGGCACTGGGTGCAGGACAAGGGCAAGTTCCCGCAGCAAATGCTGGATGACCTGCATGTCTCCTCGCGCGACCTGGATGTCCGCAAGGCTGGCGTGTTGCCCTATGTTGTTCTGGCGGCGGGGATTGGGGTCGCGATCGTGGCTAACCAAATCTTCCACCTCTAGGCAAATACGAGTAACCTATCCGGGCCGCCCATATCTGGTGGCCCGGACAAAACTGAAAAGGAACGTCGCATGAGCCTTGCCGCACAACTGGGCCAATCCTATTCCGATCACCCCCTGCGCCAGACCTTCATGAAATGGCAATGCCGGGTGCGCCAGCTGAACATGCGCGAAGGCGATGGCCGCCCCGACGACGCGATCATGCCGGCCGTCTATCTCGACGGGGCCGAGGCACCGCTTGGCCATATCATTACCCTGATGAACAAGACGCCGGGCTACTCCGTCACGCCCGAGTTCCTGCATATGGCCAAGAAAACCCACGATCCGGCGCAACGCCGCGCGGATGCGATGAAATTCCTGTCCTCGACCTATTACCAGAAGGCTTCTGAGTTTTCGGATGTCCTGACCGCCACCTTCCCGCCGGGCTCGGAGGGGGCGCTGACAATTCGCCGCGCGAAAAGCTGTCGGCTGGTGTTCGAGGCTTATTCCCAACGCTTTGATCTGTCCTGCAAGGTCTGGAAGCTGGCGGCGCATAACACGCTTTACCAGGCGACCATGGCCCATAACCGTCTGTTCAACCCCGCGATCCCGCCCGACACGGTGGTTCTGGGGTTCGAGCCGGACTGGGGGGCAAGCCGCTCGGAAAATCTGGGCCGCTAGACCGCTTCGCAGCAGCTAGCCTCCCGCGCCGACCAACAAAATTGTGTTCGTCCCGTCCCGTCACATGCATTGACGAATGCCCGCGCGCATTGCCAAGATGTTTCGGAACAGCCGCCACGCCCCGGATAGGGCCGGGGGCTACGGACAAGCGTTGGGACAGCACCATTTATGACCGCACTTTTGCGCGTTGAAGACCTCAGTATCGCCTTTGGTGACGCCCCTCCCGTTGTCAGCGGAGTCAGCTTTGCGGTCGAAAAGGGCCAGACCCTCGCGCTGGTCGGCGAAAGCGGATCGGGCAAGACGATCAGTTGCCGCTCCCTGTTGCGTATCCTGCCCAGGAAGGCGCGCCTGACCAGCGGTGTGATGATGTTTGAAGGTCGCGACGGCCCGCAGGACCTGATGTCGCTCAGCGAACGGCAGATGCGCGCTATTCGCGGCAACACGATCTCGATGATCTTTCAGGAACCGATGCGCTCGCTCTCGCCCCTGCACCGGGTTGGCAATCAGGTGATCGAGGCGCTGCGCCTGCACCGCGGCGTCAGCGCGGCCAAGGCCAAATCGGCGGCGATTGAACAGTTTGAGCGGGTCGGCTTTCCCGATCCCGAACGCGCCTACCGCGCCTATCCGTTTGAGCTGTCGGGTGGCATGCGCCAGCGGGCGATGATTGCCATGGCGATGATCTCGAAACCCGAATTGCTGATCGCGGACGAACCGACCACGGCGCTGGATGTCACCACGCAGGCGCAGGTCCTGGGTCTGATCAAGGAATTGCAACGCGACACCGGCACTGCCGTCATTCTGGTCACCCATGATCTGGGCGTGGTGGCCAACATGGCAGAAACCGTGGTGGTCATGAACAAGGGCCGGGTGATGGAATCCGGGCCTGCCACCGCCATCCTCGGCGCTCCCGCCCATGCCTATACGCAAAAGCTGTTTTCGGCCGCCCCGATGATCCCCGAGGTGGCCAAACCGGCCCCGCCCGTACCGCAGGATGACCTGATTCTGTCGATGTGCGATCTGTCCAAAACCTACCATGTGCGCGGCTCGTCGCGCTGGAAACCCGACGTGCTGGTGCGTGCCTGTCGCGGCGTCGATCTGTCAGTCACGCGCGGCAAAACGCTGGCCATTGTCGGTGAAAGCGGCTCGGGCAAAACCACCTGCGCGCGCATCGCGCTGGGGGCCGAGATGCCGGATGAAGGTGGCGAGGTGCTGTTTCGCGCCACACCGGATGCCGATCCGATTGCCGTTCACGCCATGAACCGCGCCACCCGCACGGCTTTTCAGAAGCAGGCACAGATGGTGTTTCAGGATCCCTATTCCTCGCTCAGCCCCCGGATGCGGGTGATCGACGCTTTGACCGAGCCGTTGGAGATCCACGGGCTTGGCACCCGCTTGGAACAGCGCGACAAAGCTGCCGAAATGCTGGGCTGGGTCGGGCTGAAACCCGAGATGCTCTATCGCTATCCGCATGCGTTTTCCGGCGGCCAACGCCAACGCCTGTCGATTGCCCGCGCCCTGATGCTGGACCCGTCTTTGCTGGTCTGTGACGAACCGACCTCGGCGCTGGATGTCTCGGTACAGGAACAAATCCTCTGCCTGCTCGAAGACATTCAACAGCGCGCGGGCCTGTCCTACCTCTTCATCAGTCACGATCTGGCCGTGGTGGCGCGGATCGCCGATGAGGTGGCGGTGATGCGTCAGGGCATGGTGGTGGAACAGGCCCCGCCCGAAACGCTGTTTTATGACCCGCAACATCCCTACACCAAGGCGCTGATCGCCGCGCAGCCCGAGCCGGATATCGACCGCCCCATCAACCTCAAGCTGGTGGCACAAGGGGCAGGGGACCCCGACACCTGGCCCGAGGCGTTCCGTTTTACCCCCGATCTCACACCCCGCCTGACCGAGATGGCCCCGGGCCACAGGGTACGCTGCCATGCGTAAATGGTTGGTTGCCCTGATCCTCGCCTGCGGTGTCTCAACCGCGCAGGCCGGGCCCGCGCTGGAAGAAAGCCAGTTCTGGTCTGACGAGGTCGAGGCCGGATATCTGCCCCCCGTGGCCGAGCGGGTGCCGGACATGCCGCTGGTCGTTGATCCCGAAGCCAAAGGCCGCCTGCCGGGGCAGCAGGGCGGCACCTTGCGCACCCTGGTGTCACGCTCCAAGGATATCCGTCAGATGGTGGTCTATGGCTATGCCCGGCTTGTCGGGTATGACGACGCCTATAACATTGTGCCCGACATCCTTCTGGACTTTGAGAATGAAGGGAACCGCAGGTTCACCTTCCATCTGCGCCCGGGGCATAAATGGTCCGACGGGCACCCCTTCACCTCGGCGGATTTTGAGTATTACTGGGACCACGTGGTCAACAACGAAGAGCTGACCCCCGGCGGCCCGTCCGAACTGTTGCTGGTCGATGGCGTGCCGCCGCGCGTGTCCTTCCCGGATGAGGTGACGGTGATCTATGAATGGGACGCGCCGAACCCCAATTTCCTGGGGGCCCTGGCACAGGCCAGCCCCTTGTTCATCTATCGTCCGGCTCATTATCTCAAACAGTTTCACGCCGATTTCGCCGATGCGGAAAGCCTCAAGGTGATGATGGAAGAAAAGCGGGTGCGCAGCTGGGCGGCGCTGCATAACCGCTTGGACAACATGTATAAATTCGACAATCAGTATGAGCCGACCCTACAGCCATGGATGAACGCAACCGGTAAGGCAGGCACCCGCCACCTGTTTGTGAAGAACCCGTTTTACCACCGGATCGACACGGCCGGCATTCAACTGCCCTATATCGACATTGTGCAGATGACCGTCGTCTCGGGCGGGCTTATCGCGGCCAAAACCAACGCGGGCGAGGTGGATTTGCAGGCCCGCGGACTGTCCTTCCGCGACATCTCGGTTCTGAAAAAGGGCGAGGCCGATGGCATGCCCTACAGCACGCATCTGTGGGCCAATGGCGTGGCCAGCCAGATTGCGATCTACCCCAATCTGAATTTCAACGATCCGGTCTGGCGTGACGTGCTGCGCGACGTGCGGGTGCGCCGCGCCCTCAGCCTTGCCATTGACCGCCGGATGATCAACCGTGCGCTCTATTTCGGACTGGGCAAAGAGGGCGGCATGACCGCCCTGTCCCAAAGCCCGTTTTTTGACCCCGCCCGCCTGACCGCCTGGGCGCTTTACAACCCCGAACTGGCCAATCAACTGCTGGACGAGGCGGGCCTCGGCGAACGCCGCGCGGACGGTATCCGCCTGTTGCCCGATGGCCGCCCGATGGAGCTCGTGGTGGAAACCGCTGGTGAGAGGCAAGAGGTTGAAAACGCTCTGCAAATCATCACCGACACCTGGCGCGATGCGGGGGTCAAACTGATCATGCGCCCGCTGGATCGCGATATCCTGCGCAACCGGGTCTATTCGGGCGTCACCATGGCCTCGGTCTGGTTCGGCTGGGACAACGGCATCCCCACGGCGGGCACGCCACCCGATTACCTGGCCCCGAAACATCAGGATTTCCTCTCCTGGCCCAAATGGGGACAATACTATCAGACCCACGGCAAGGCCGGGGAGGCCCCGGATCTGGAGGCCGCATCCCGCTTGATGGAGCTGTCCTACGCGTGGCGCGATGCCCCCACCGACGCCGCCCGCAGCGCGATCTGGCGCGAGATGCTGGACATCCATGCGGATCAGCAATTCGCCATCGGCATCCTCTCCGAAGCGCCCCAGCCCGTTGTGGTGTCCGACCGGCTGCGCAACGTGCCCGATGCGGCGATCTGGGCATGGGATCCGGGCGCGCATTTCGGGGTGCACCGCGTCGATGAATTCTGGATCGACCTCGGCGCCGAGGTCACGCAATGAGCCTGCTGAAATACGCCGCCTACCGGTTCATGACCATGGTGCTGACGCTGGGCGTGGTCTCGGTTCTGGTGTTTTTCATCATCAACCTGCCGCCGGGCGATTACCTGTCCAACCAGATCGCCGAATTGCAGGCGACGGGTCAAAGCGCGGCGGTCGAAAAGGCCGAATTCCTGCGCGCCGAATATGCGCTGGATCGCCCGCTTTGGCAGCAATACCTGATCTGGATTGGGGCCATCCCCGGACCCAACGGGTTTTCCGGCCTGTTGCAGGGCGATTTCGGCTGGTCCTTCGAGTTCGATCAGCCCGTCGCCGATATCGTCGGCGATGCCCTGTGGCTGACCGTTCTGGTCAATCTGGCGGCGGTTCTCTTTGTCTACATGGTCGCGTTGCCTTTGGGCGTGCTGGCAGCGGCGAAATCGAAAACATGGGTCGATTACTCGGCCGCCTTCGTGGGCTATCTGGGCCTTGCCACGCCCAACTTCCTGCTGGCGCTGATCCTGTTCTATTACGGCCAGAAATATCTCGGCCTGCCCATCGGCGGGCTGATGGACCCGCAGTTCGAGGGCGAACCGATGAGCTGGGACAAGGTTAAGTCGATCCTCATTCACCTGATCGTGCCCACCTTCGTGATTGGCACGTCTGGCGCGGCGGCGATGATGCAACGCCTGCGCGCCAACCTTCTGGATGAACTGGGTAAACCTTACGTGGAAACCGCCCGCGCCAAGGGCATGGCCCCGGCGCGGATGCTGTCCAAATACCCGCTGCGCATGGCGTTCAATCCGTTCGTGGCCGATATCGGCAACCTGCTGCCCTCGATGATCTCGGGCTCGGTTCTGGTGTCGGTGGTGCTGGGCCTGCAAACCATCGGTCCGGCCTTGTTGGCTGCGCTGAAAAGTCAGGATCAGTTTCTGGCCGGGTTCATCCTGATGTTCGTCGCCCTGCTGACCCTGATCGGCACGATGATTTCCGATCTGCTGCTCGTCCTGCTGGACCCGCGCATCCGCTACGGGGGGCGCAAGGCATGACCCAACTGCCCGACGGACGTTATGTGGACGATGCCCCCTATGATCCGGATGAAAACATCAACCGGATCGAACGGGCCGAGTTTGACGCCCCCAACTGGCTGCTGGTCTGGCGCAAGTTCAAACAGCACAAGCTGGGCCTGTGGTCGGGCATCTTCCTGCTGTTTTCCTACCTGATGCTGCCCTTCGCCGGGTTCATCGCGCCCTACACGCCGTCCGAGCGCAACGCCGATCACCTCTATGCCCCGCCCCAGATGGTGCATTGGTTTCACGAGGGTTCACTGGTGGGCCCGTTCGTCTATCCACGCACCGCGGTGGCCGATCTTGAAAACTTCCAATGGACCTATGAGACGGACACGACCCGCCCGATGCCGCTGCAGTTTTTCTGCGAGGGCGACAGCTATCGTCTGGCCGGGCTGATCAAGACCGACACCCATCTGTTCTGCGCCTCCGAAGGCTCAACCGTGTTCCTGCTGGGCTCGGACAGGCTTGGCCGCGATGTGTTCAGTCGCATCCTTTACGGCGCGCAATTGTCGCTGACCGTGGGGCTGATCGGCATCACCGTCTCGTTCATCCTTGGCATCGGCTTTGGCTCGATTGCCGGGTATTTCGGCGGGCGGATCGACTGGTTCATCCAGCGCAAGATCGAAATACTCCGCTCACTGCCGGAACTGCCCTTATGGTTGGCCCTCTCGGCGGCGGTCCCGTCCAGTTGGGGGCCCGTGGCGGTGTTCTTCATCATCTCGGTGATCCTTGGGATACTGGATTGGCCGGGGCTGGCCCGCGCGGTGCGCGCCAAATTCCTGTCCTTACGGGAAGAAGAATACGTGCGCGCGGCTGAGATGATGGGCGCCTCCTCCGGCCGGGTGATCCGCCGCCACCTGCTGCCCAATTTCGTCAGCCACCTGATCGCCTCGGCCACCCTGTCGATCCCGGCGATGATACTGGGGGAAACGGCGCTCAGCTTCCTTGGCCTCGGCCTGCGCGCGCCGGCGGTCAGCTGGGGGGTGATGCTGAACGACGCGCAGAACCTTGCTTCGATCGAGATTTACCCGTGGACGGCGATCCCCATGCTGCCGATCATCATCGTAGTGCTGGCGTTCAACTTCCTCGGGGATGGGCTGCGCGACAGCCTTGATCCTTACGAGCAGTAGGGCGTTGAGGCGCGCGATGGCCAGACCGCGGGATGGCGATCCAACCTTTGTGTGATGCGCTTTATGGTCGCCAAATCCGCAATAGATCACTGCATTGCACCAAGCCGGGCCAAATCGCCAGCCCATGCGGGCGGTCTGGCGATCGCGCGGCGGCCTGCGGCCTTGATTCCGCGCGGGGGCTAAAACTCCAACCTCCGCTCACGGCCAGAAAGCGGGGCCTTCACAAAACTGCATTAGCGATCATCGCCCCCCTGCGGCCCGCCCATATCCTCCAGAAGATCATCATCAATCGCGGCCTCAACGGCCCCTGAAATCGCCTCGCGCTGCTTGTCGGTCAGGTCTTCGGCCTTCTCATCGGCGATCCGCACCGTCACCTCGCGATGGGCAAACTTGATGCCTTCGCGGGCAAACAGGCTGCGGATCTCCTGATAGACCTTCTTGCGGGCTAGCCATTGATCGCCCGGCTTGGTCATGAATTTGACCCGGATGATCATCGCGCTGTCCTGCATTTCGATCACTCCCTGACTTTTCAGCGGCTGCAGGAAGCTGTCGCCGATCACCGGATCCTCCAGCAATTCCTGCCCCAGGTTCTTGATCAGCTTGCGGACCCGGTCCACATCGGTGTCATAAGTCACCCGCAGGGGCAGCTTCATCATCACCCAGTCACGCGAATAGTTGGTCAGCACCTGAATTTCGCCAAACGGAATGGTGTGCAGCGCGCCCAGATGGTGGCGCAGCTGGAACGAGCGCACCGAGATTTTCTCGACCGTGCCCTTGACCTGCCCGATATCGATATATTCGCCCTTGCGGAACGCATCATCGACCAGAAAGAACGCGCCCGAGAAAATATCACGCACTAGTGTCTGCGCACCAAACCCAACGGCCAGACCGACCACACCGGCACCGGCAAACAGCGGGCTGACATTGATGCCCAGTTCCAGCAGCACGATCAGCGCGATGGTGACGACGACCACAGCCAGAATGAAGTTGCGAAACAGCGGCAGAAGGGTGGCCAGCCGGCTTGCGCTTGATGCCCCGCCGCCCTCGTCGCCCAGTTCGGCCTCGGGCATGTCCACGGTTTCCTCGGCAATCTTGCTGTCAATCCAGATGCGGAAAATGTGGTAGACGATATAGCCGATAAACATCACCACCACGACGTCCAAGAGGCTGTCGACCAGCACGTCATTCAGGATGCGCCCTTCGCCCCAGATCAGCAACAGCGCCACGCCCCCGGCCACAAGCGCCAGAATCGCCGAGACCCGCCGTGCCAGCGCCTCGAAGGTCATCATCCGCGGGAACACCCGGGGCTGGTAGATCTCGTCCTCGGCGTCCTGAATGTCTTCACCCAGTTCGCCGTCCGGGCTGTCGCCGCTGCCCTCTTCGGCCTCTTCGGCGGCGTCTGCCGCGTGCCCGACGGCGTTCATCTCGCGCAGCTGGCGGTGGCGTTCAAAGAACCGTTCGATGACATAGTTGATCACGCCGTAGACAACGATCACTGACAACAGCACGCCATATGCGCCCGCGATCATCGGGATCGACGTGGGCCGCTCCAGCACCAGATCCATGGCCAGATTCACCCAGCCGACGATGAAGTAAAAGATCACTGCCGGGGCCCAGGCGTAGGACACGAACCGCCCCAGCCAGGTCAGCTCACTGGTTTCCTTGCCGTTGCGGAACGCATTTGTAATGGCGCGCCGGTTGACCAGCACCATCAGCACGTTCAGCAACATGATCGCCAGCGCCAGAACGCCGTAAACAATGGCATAAAGGTTATAGTTCAGCCCGAAATCCCATAGCCAGGTGGCAAAGGCGACCACGACCCAATCTATCAGGGCCAGCCCCAGCGCCCAGTAATACAAGTGCCGCGCATCGCGGGTTGAAAAGTTGGGGATGCGGTATTGCGGCAGATAAGGCGACAGGATCATCCGCCACAGATCGGCAATCACCGACCAGAAGAAATAGGTCGTATAGATCGCCGCGATGGTGAACTGCATCGAGACATCTTCGGCGGGTCCGAAAATCAGGGATCCCATGATATAGGCAAAAAGCATCGACACCAATGTGCCGATCACGCCCATGAAAAAGCGGAAGACCAGGAAGGGCATCTTCTCGCGGAAGCCCTCGGGGTTGTCCTTGATCCGTGCCACGACATAGCGTTTGGCAAAGCGCTTGCCGTAAATCTCGGTGGTCAGAAAGCGGCCGATAATGAACAGAATGATCGAGAACACCACAGCCTCGACATAGGTCATGATCCGCCCGTCCGGGCTGGTTGCCCTCAGGATATAGGCCACTTCGATGATCGAACCGGGCAGCGCGTCCAGCCGTTCCTGCAATGTGTCTCGAAAGGCGGTGGCCCGTTCCTGTGCCTTCATCAGGGCCGATCCCTGGCCCATCTTTTCGGCATCATCCGCGTCTTCGGTGGTTTGTGACACCCCCGGTACGGCAATCACTTGCCCGTCCTGATCCACGACCACCACCGAGACACCCTGTTCGGCGGCCTGTCGGATGGCATCGGCCACCGGTGTCTCGCTGCTCTCCTCAGCCGTGCCACCCACGCCGGGCAGCGGCGTCAGGCTTTGCGCATGGGTGATCACCGGCGCTGCCATCAACAGCACGAGGATCAGAAGACTCCGCAGCCAATTCAACACCATGTCCCACGCCTTCTCGGTCATCTTTACTTCGGCTCACGCTAGTGCAGTGTGGACCGCGGCGCAATTCTGCACACTCTCACACGGCTGTCACAACATCGTAATTCTGTGTCGCAATGCTGGAAATCCCCAGGACTGGCGCGTATATGCGTCAGCGATTTACCTTTCAGCACTGGCACTTGCCCATGTCCGCATCCATTGATCACCACTCCATCGCGATATTGGGCCTGGGATATGTCGGCCTGCCCCTTGCGCTGGCCTTGGGCCGGGCCGGGCGCGACGTGATCGGGTTCGATCTTGACGGTGGCCATATCGCGGCCCTCAAGGCAGGGCATGACCGCAACGGCGAAGTTTCCGAGGCGTCATTGGCCGAAACCTCTCTGACCTTCAGCGCCGATCCCGCCGATCTCGCGGCCGCCGATGTGTTCATCATCGCCGTGCCCACACCCATCACCGATGCCCGCAAACCCGATCTTGACCCTGTACGCGGGGCCTGCCGCATGATCGGCCCGCATCTGCGCCCCGGCGCGCTGGTGATCCTTGAATCCACCGTCTATCCCGGCGTCACCGAAGAGGTCTGCGGCCCGGAACTGGCCAAGGCCAGCGGGCTGACCGCCGGAACGGATTTCGCGCTGGCCTATTCGCCCGAACGGGTGAACCCCGGCGATGCCGAACATTCACTGGAAAACGTCATCAAGGTGATCGCGGCCCAGGACGCCCCCACCCTTGACCGGGTCGAGGCGATTTATGCCCCGGTGGTCAAGGCCGGGCTGCACCGCGCCTCCTCGATTGCCACGGCCGAGGCGGCCAAGGTGATCGAGAACACACAGCGCGACCTCAACATCGCGCTGGTCAATGAATTCGCCCTGATCTTTTCACGCCTCGGCCTCGATACGCTGGATGTGCTGGAGGCGGCGGGCACCAAGTGGAACTTCCTGCCCTTCAAACCCGGCCTTGTCGGCGGCCATTGCATCGGCGTGGACCCCTATTACCTGACGTATCGCGCCGAGCAGCTGGGTTATCACCCCGAGGTCATCCTTGCCGGGCGGCGCATCAATGACGGGATGGGCCGCCATGTCGCTCAGGAACTGATCAAGGCGCTTCTGGCCCGCAAGGTCGATCTGGCCCGCGCCCGCGTGCTGGTCATGGGCTTCACCTTCAAGGAAAACTGCGCCGATACCCGCAATACCCGCGTGGCCGATATCCTGCAGGAACTCGGGGATTACACGGTGGATGCCGATCTTTACGATCCGTGGATCGACGCGGATGCGGTGAAGGCCGAATACGGTATTTTCCCCATCACCACCCCCGAACCCGGCACCTATGACGCGATTATTGTGGCCATTGCGCATACAGAGTTCCTAGAAATGGGGGCCGATGCCATCCGGGGCTTGGGCAAACCCGGTGCAATACTCTATGACATCAAGGGACTATTTGACCGATCCGCCTCGGATATGAGGCTGTAGGCCAAGGCCCGCAAGAGAAATACGATATGGCTAAGGCACCATCACTTCCCCCACAATCCGGACCCGCTCCGCGGGTGATGCTCTACAGCCACGACACGTTCGGGCTGGGCCACCTGCGCCGCTCGCGCGCGCTGGCGACGGCGATCACCCAGGCCGATCCGACCGCCTCGGCGCTGATCCTCACCGGCTCGCCTGTGGCCGGACGCTTTGCCTTTCCCAGACGGGTCGATCACATCCGCCTGCCGGGTGTGACCAAACGCTCGGATGGCTCTTACGTGTCCACAACGCTGGGCATGGATATCGACGCCACCACCAGCCTGCGCTCGGGCCTGATCCAGTCGGCGGTGGAACAATACGAACCCGACCTTCTGATCGTCGACAAGGAACCCACCGGCTTTCGCGGCGAACTGCTGCCGGTGCTGGAAAGCCTGCTGGCCGAAGGGCGCACCAAGCTGGTGCTGGGCCTGCGCGACGTACTGGACGAACCCGATGTGCTGGCCGCCGAGTGGGACCGCAAGGGCGGCATCGCGGCAACCGAACGGTTCTATGACGAAATCTGGGTCTATGGCCTGAACTCGATCTATGATCCCACCGCCGGCCTTGACCTGTCCCCCGCCACCCGTGCGCGGATGCACTGGACGGGGTATCTGCGCCGTTCAATGCGCAAATCAGCCACCCCGCCGGACGAGACCTACATCCTTGTGACCCCCGGCGGGGGTGGCGATGGCGAGGCGCTGGTGGATTTGCTGCTGGCCGCCTACGAGGCCGACCCCGATCTCGGCCCCGAGGCCAAGCTGGTCTATGGTCCCTTCCTGTCGGGCGACACCCGCCGCGCCTTTGAAGAGCGGGTCGAGAAGCTGGATGGCCGGGTCACCACCGTCGGGTTCGAAGCCGAAATCGAAACGCTGTTTGATGGCGCGCAGGGCGTGATCTGCATGGGCGGTTACAACACGTTCTGCGAAGTTCTGTCCTTCGACAAACCCGCCGTGATCCTGCCCCGTAAAGTGCCCCGGCTTGAACAATATATCCGCGCTGCCCGCGCCGAGGAACTGGGCCTGTGCCGGATGCTGGATGAAACCCGTGATGGCAATACACCGCAAGCCATGATCGACGCCATTCGCGGCCTACCGCAGCAATCTCCGCCCTCTGAGGCCTTTGTCGATGGATTGCTGGACGGGCTGGACAGCGTGAATGCCCGCGTCACCGCTTTGCTGGCGGACCGCGCCAACCGCGCTGCCGCCGAATGAGCGATGCCCCCCTTGCGGTGGTGGTCAAGGGCTGGCCGCGCCTGTCCGAAACCTTCATCGCGCAGGAACTGGTCGCGCTGGAAGAGGCCGGGCACCACTTTGAGATCTGGTCGCTGCGCTTTCCCACCGACAAGAAACGCCACCCGTTGCATGACCGTCTGCAGGCACAGGTCCGCTATCTGCCGGAATACCTGCACCAGGAACCGCTGCGCGTGATCCGTGCGCTCTGGCGCGTGCGTCGTCAGCCGGGCTTTCGCCGCGCGCTTGGCACGTGGTGGGGCGATCTGCGCCGCGACCGCAGCCGCAATCGCATCCGCCGCTTTGGCCAGGCCTGTGTCATGGCCGCCGAATTGCCACCCGGCGCGCGCGGTCTTTACGCGCATTTTCTGCACACGCCCGCTTCGGTCGCGCGCTACACCGCGATGATCCGTGGCCTGCCCTGGAGCTTTTCGGCCCATGCCAAGGACATCTGGACGTCGCCCGACTGGGAACTGCGTGAGAAACTGTCAGCCGCCAGTGATGGGGCCACATTCGGGGCGACCTGCACCGCTTTCGGTGCGCGCCATCTGCGCGATCTCTCTGATGATCCGGCTCGCGTCGATCTGGTCTATCATGGGCTGGACTTTGCCCGCTTCCCCGACGCACCGGACCGCCCTTTGCGCAAGGCCGATGCGCCAATCCATCTGCTGTCCGTGGGGCGTCTGGTCGAGAAGAAGGGCTTTGACCGGCTGATCGCCGCGCTGGCCCTTTTGCCGCCCCGCGTCGACTGGCACTGGACCCATATCGGTGGCGGTGACCTGAAAACCCCTCTGCAATCGCAAGCCGAGGCCGCAGGGATTGCCGAACGCATCACCTGGCGCGGTGCCTGCGATCAGCCCGAGGTGATTGCCGCCATGCGCGATGCTGACCTCTTCGTGCTGCCCAGCCGCGTGGCCGCCGATGGCGACCGCGATGGCCTGCCCAATGTGCTGATGGAAGCCGCCTCGCAAAAGCTGGCCATCCTCTCGACGCCCGTCTCGGCCATCCCGGAATTCATCGACAGCGGCACCCATGGTCTGCTGTCCGATGACGCCCCCGAAGCATTGGCGCAGGCGATCACCCAGATGTCGGATGATCCCGCCACCACGAACGCCATGGCCGAGGCCGCCCATGCCCGCCTGCACGCAGAATTCGCCATGCACCCCGGCATCACCCGCCTCTCACAGCGTCTCACCGCGTTGATCGAGGCATCGGGATGACCCGGATCGCCTTTTATGCCCCTTTGAAATCGCCCCGGCATCCCACGCCTTCGGGCGACCGCCAGATGGCGCGCAACCTGATCAAAGCGTTAGGGCAGGGGTTGAACGCTGACGTCGATCTGATGTCCGAACTGCGCAGCCGTGAACCTGACGGGCAGGCCGAGGCGCAGGCTCGCCTGATGTCCGAGGCGCAGGACGAGATCACGCGCCTGATCCCGCGCACCTCCGATTGCGCGCTCTGGGTCACCTACCACAATTACTACAAGGCCCCCGACCTGATCGGCCCGCATATCGCCGCCGCCCATGGCATCCCCTATGTCCTGATCGAGGCCACCCGCGCCAAGTCCCGTCTCACCGGTCCCTGGGCCGGGTTTGCCAAAGCGGCCGAGGCCGCCAGCAATGCCGCTTCAGCTATCTTCTCGCTTACCGCCCGCGACCGGGTGGCGCTGGATCGGGATCGTACACAGGGTCAGCAGATCGTCCCGCTGGCCCCCTTCGTGGATCGCGACACGTTGCCCGATCCAGCCCCCGGCGATGGCCCGATGCTCACCGTCGGCATGATGCGCCCGGACGATAAACTGGAGTCCTACAGGCTATTGGCGCAGGCGTTGGAATCAGTGACCGGCGATTGGCATTTGCAGATTGCTGGCGATGGTCCCGCCCGGCCTCAGGTTGAGGCGCTGTTCGCCCCCTTCGCCCCCCGCGTCACATTTCTCGGCGCGCTGGACCCCGAGGCCTTGGCGCACCAATATGCCCAAGCGGGCCTGTTCGTTTGGCCCGGCGTGAACGAGGCGTTTGGCATGGTCTATATCGAGGCCCAGATCGCGGGGCTGCCGATCGTGGCCCAAGACCGCCCCGGCGTGCGCGATGTGCTGCCTCCGGGTGACTACCCCACGCCCGAAGACGGCCCCACCGGATTGGCCGCGCGCCTGAACGATCTGCTCAGCAACCCGGATACCCGCCACGCCGCCAGCGCCGCCGCACGGCAAAACGCAACGCGGCACCTGATGCCCGCCGCCGCCGCAACCCTGCGCGGCACGCTCACCCCTCTGATCGGGGGCACGCCATGACCCGCATCGCCCTTCTGCGCCACGGTCATACCCCGTGGAACCGCGCGGGCCGCATTCAGGGCCAAAGCGACATCGCGCTGGACGAGGACGCCCGCACCGATCTCGCAGCGTTTGCCTTGCCTGCGCCATGGGACAAAGCTCAAGTCATCTCCAGCCCGCTCTGCCGTGCCACCGAGACCGCCGAACTGGTCAGCGGTCACCCTCCCGAGATCGTGCCCGCCTTGCGTGAAATGCACTGGGGCGATTGGGAGGGCCAGAAAGGCCTCGATCTCAAGGCCGATCCCGCATCGGGGTTTCGCGACATCGAACACTGGGGATGGGACTATCAACCGCCCGGCGGCGAAAGCCCGAAACAGGTCTGGGCGCGCGTCTCGGACTGGCTGACCACCGTGACCACGGACACCGTCGTGGTCTCGCATATGGGCATCATGCGGGTGCTTCTGGCCCGCGCCACGGGGTGGGATTTCGACGGCCCCGCCCCGTTCTGGATCAAGCGCAACCGGCTCTATATCCTGCAGATCACACCACGGCTTCGGCTGGCCCAAGACGAACCTGTGCGACTGATCCCAAGGGACACGCAATGAACGTCCTGATCACCGTCACCCACCTTCTGGGCACCGGTCACCTGCGCCGCGCGCTGGTGCTGGCACGGGCCTTCGCACAGGCCGGGCACAGTGTCAGCGTCGCCTCTGGCGGAGGCCCTGTTCCGGGCATCGACACGACTGGGATCGACCTGATCCAACTGCCCCCGCTCCGCTCGGACGGCACGAATTTCAGCACGCTTCTGCGCCCTGATGGCACCTCGGCGGATAACAATTATCTGGCCGCGCGTCGGGCAACCCTGCTTGAGACACTGACCCGGATCGCCCCCGACGTCCTGATCACCGAGCTGTTCCCGTTTGGCCGCCGAACCTTAAGCGCCGAGTTCACGGCCCTGCTCGATGCCGCCCATGCGCAAACCCCGCGCCCGCTCATCCTGTCTTCGATCCGCGATATCCTCGCACCGCCTTCGAAACCCGCCAAGGCCGAGGCCACCCATGCCCTGATCGGCCGCCTCTACGATGGCGTCCTGGTGCACTCCGATGCCACCGCGACCCCGCTTGAGATCAGCTGGCCCGTCACGCCCGATCTTGCGGACAAGCTGCACTATACCGGCTTTGTCACCGCTCCGGCGCCCGCACCACATCCCGACGCCGCCGGGCAGGGCGAGGTGCTGGTCAGCGCCGGGGGCGGGGCCGTTGGCGGGCATGTTTTTGCAACCGCGCGCGCGGCGGCGGCCCTGACGCCTGACCTGACATGGCGGCTGTTGATCGGGGGCAGCGATCCCGTTCCTGCCATCACCACGCTGATGACCGATGCGCCCTCCAACCTGATCGCCGAGCCGGCCCGGCCCGATTTCCGCCAGATGCTGAACCACGCCGCCTGCTCGGTCAGCCTGGCAGGTTACAACACTGCGTTGGACTTGCTGCAGACCGGCGTGCCCGCGCTCTTGATCCCGTTTGACGAGGGCGGCGAAGTGGAACAGGGGCTGCGCGCCGACAGCCTTGCCCGACTGCCCGCGATGGACATGGTCCTGAATGCCGATCTGACCCCATCGCGTCTGGCCGAGACGGTCCGCACCCTTGCCGCCCTGCCGCGTCGCCCCACCGATGGGTTGGGCTTTGACGGGGCCGCCGAAACCGTGCGCCTGACTCAAACGATGTGGGAGGCGCGCCAATGACCGACTGGACCCCGCTTGCAACCGAACTGCAGCAGTGGCAGGCCGAGGGGCTAAAGCTGCCCTTCTGGTGGCGCGATGATGATGCCGTGTCCGACACGCCCGCCCTGCGCGACCTCGCCAGGATGGCGCAAGAGGCCGGTTTGCCTGTCCACCTCGCCGTGATCCCGGCCCACGCGGATGCGACACTGGCCGCGCGTGTCACCAATACGCCGACCCTGATCCCGGTGGTCCATGGCTGGTCCCACGACAACCACGCCCCGGCCTCCCAGAAGAAGGCCGAGTTTGGCGCCCATCGCCCGCTGGATGTTCTCGAAAGCGAAGCCCGCAACGGGCTGAACCGGCTGCAAACCCTGTTCGGCGCTGATGTCAAACCGCTCTTCGTGCCACCCTGGAACCGGATCGCGCCTGATCTTGTGCCGCGCTTGCCGGATTGTGGGTTTCACACCCTCTCCACCTTCACACCGCGCGCAAAGGCGCATCCCGCACCGGGGCTGACCCAGATCAACACCCATATCGACCCGATCAACTGGCGGGGCGGCGGCGGGCTGGTCGAGGAGAGCGCGCTGATTGCCCACACCACCAAGCTGCTGCAGGACCGTCGGGCCGGACGTGCGGATGCCAGCGAACCCCTTGGTCTGCTGACCCATCACCTTGTCCATGACGCGTCAATCTGGTCCTTCTGCGCGCGCCTTGTGGCGGTGTTGATGGACGGCCCGGCCACCCCTTGGATCACCGAAAAGGAGCCACCGAAATGAGCCGACTGGACTCAATGCTGCGCCGTTTCACCGCCCAACGTGACGGTTTGAACTGGGCCGCCCGGAACATCACCGATATGCAAGGCGACGTGCTTGACCTCGGCCTTGGCAACGGGCGCACCTATGATCACCTGCGTGAAATCCTGCCGGACCGGCGCATCTGGGTGATCGACCGGGTGCTGAAATGCCACCCGTCCTGCGTTCCGCCCGAGGCGGATTTTCTGGAAGGTGAGGCCGAACCGATGCTGGATCGTCTGCACGCCCAAGGCACTCAGATCGCTTTGGCCCATTATGATCTGGGCTTTGGCGTGAAAGAGCAGGACGTGGCCGAAGCCGCGCGTCTCAGCCCGCTTCTGGCGCGGATCATGGCACCCGGCGGGCTGATCGTGTCAGGGCAGCCGATGGTCGGCTTCACTCAGCTGGATGAACCGGGTGACATCGCCCCGGGGCGTTACATGTTCTACCGCGCCTGAAGCGTCAGCTTCGGCTCAGCGCCAGCTTTGCCCCCAGCGCAATCAATATCCCGCCGCCCAGCCTTTGCAGGGTCCGGCTGGCCGATCCCGAGCGGCGCAAGGCCGAGGTGATCCGGTGGGCCAGCATCACACACATCACGTCGGCGCTTGAGAACATCACATTCACGATCGTGCCCAGGATCAACAACTGCGCCCAGACCGCCAGCGCCGCCGTGGGATCAACGAACTGCGGCAGGAAGGCGACATAGAAAATCGCCGTCTTGGGGTTCAGCACCTCGACCGTGACGCTCTGCCAGAAGGCGCGTTTGGGAGACTTGGTGTCCGTGGCAAGCGTGGTTACCTTCGGACCGTCCGCACGGATCATCTGAACCCCGAGGAAAACCAGATAGGCCGCCCCGGCAAGTTTGAGCACCACGTAGAGCGTCGGCACCGCCTCGAACAAAAGGGCCAAACCCAAAGCGGCGGCCAGCACATGGGCATAGCCCCCGACATGAAGACCGAGGGCGGCGAAAAAACCGGCCCTTTTTCCCCGTGCCATTGTCTGCGCGGCGGCATAGAACAATGCCGGGCCGGGCATGTAGGCGAAAATGCTCGCGGCGATGAAAAAAGCGATCAGAACATCAGGAGAGGGCATGACAGCAGAGTCCGGGTTAAGGCAACTCTCCCAACCAACCACGCTTCGGATGGAAACGCCACAGCAACCCACCGTGTTTTGGCTTTTGTACAGTTTGTACAATTTGGGTTTTGCGGCCTCTGAAACAGCCCCCCAAATGTACAAAATGGCGTTATCCCTAAGAAAGAGTTAAGACCCGCTGATCATACCAGATTGCATCACCTTTAAGTCCAGCCTAGCATCCTGCCATGGCCATTTCCGTCGAAACCTTTTTCCTTGATCCCGATGCGCAGGGCACGCTTCAGGCGCAGATCCAGCAGATGATCGCCGAGGGCATCCTGTCGGGCCGGTTCTCGAAGGGGGAAAAGCTGCCCAGCTCACGGGCCCTGGCGCGGCATCTGGGCGTCAGCCGGATCACCGTGACGCTGGCCTATACCGAACTCTTGGCGAATGAGTATCTCGAAAGCCGGGATCGCTCGGGCTATTACGTTTCGGAAAACGCGCCTGAACCGCCGCGCTTCCCTCCGCAATCTCCGCATCAGGACAATGTCGATTGGTCGCGCGCATTGGGTCGTCGTTTTACCGGCGGGGCGACGCCGGAAAAGCCGCAGGATTGGCATACCTACAGCTATCCCTTCGTCTACGGTCAGACCGACCCGTCGCTGTTTGATCATGCAAACTGGCGGCTCTGTGCCTTGCAAGCCCTTGGACAGAAAGACTTTCAGGCGCTGACGACCGATTACTATGATCAGGACGATCCGCGCCTGATCGAGTTCATCACCCGCCACACCCTGCCGCGCCGGGGCATTCTGGCCCAACCCGATGAAATACTGATCACCATGGGTGCGCAGAACGCGCTGTGGCTGACGGCACAGGTTTTGCTGACCCAGCGCCGTACCGCTGTGGTGGAGGACCCGTGCTATCACGCGCTGCGCGATATCCTGACCCAGTCGCGCTGCCACCTGACGGCTGTCCCTGTCGATCGTGATGGCCTGCCGCCGGATCAGCTGCCCGATACGGCGGATGTGATCTTCACCACGCCCAGCCATCAAAGCCCGACCAATGCCACCATGCCATTGGCGCGCCGCAAGGCGCTGTTGGAAAAGGCCAACGCAATGGACGCCCTGATCGTCGAGGATGATTACGAGTTCGAAATGTCATTCCTGCGCCCCCCTTCACCGGCGCTCAAATCCCTCGATAGCGATGGCCGGGTGATCTATGTCGGCAGCTTCTCCAAGTCGATCTTCCCAGGTCTTAGGTTGGGCTATCTTGTTGGACCTAAACCATTTATTCGGGAAGCGCGCGCGCTGCGGGCGTCCGTTTTGCGCCACCCGCCGGGCCATATTCAGCGCACCGCGGCCTACTTCCTGTCGCTGGGCCATTACGACAGCCTGATCCGGCGCATGGGCCGGGTCTATGCCACGCGGCGCACCGCGATGGAGGACGCGCTTGCAAGACAAGGCTTAACGGTGGAAGGGCGCGGAGTGTTTGGAGGCAGCTCGATCTGGATGCGTGCGCCCGAACACATCAACACCTCCGAGCTTGAGATCAAGCTGCGCGCGCAAGGGGTGCTGATCGAACCGGGCCGCCCGTTTTTCCACGGGGACGATCCGCCACAGAACTTTTATCGCCTCGCTTATTCCTCGATCCCTTCGAATAAAATCGGCAGCGGAATCGAACTTCTGGCCAACGCATTGCGTGACCTGAGTTAACTGGCTCTATGTGGCTATTTCATCTGGCCCTACGCGTTGCTTCTCGTGCCGCTTAGGTATAGCGCAACTGGCCGGGGGATTCCGGCCTCAATATCCGCGGGAGACCTCACCATGAAAATGACCACCGAAGAAGCCTTCGTCAAAACCCTCCAGATGCATGGCATCGAACACGCGTTCGGGATCATCGGGTCCGCGATGATGCCAATCTCCGATATTTTCGGCGAGGCGGGAATTTCGTTCTGGGATTGTGCCCACGAAGGCTCGGGCGGCATGATGGCTGACGGTTACACCCGCGCCACCGGCAAGATGTCAATGATGATCGCACAAAACGGTCCTGGCATTGCCAACTTCGTCACGGCCGTGAAGACCGCTTACTGGAACCACACTCCTATTCTGCTGGTCACGCCTCAGGCGGCCAACAAAACAATGGGTCAGGGTGGTTTTCAGGAAATCGAGCAGATGAACATGTTTGCCGATTGTGTCGCCTACCAGGAAGAAGTGCGTGACGCCTCGCGTGTTGCCGAAGTTCTGAACCGCGTAATCCTGAACGCCAAGCGTGCCAGCGCCCCGGCGCAGATCAACATGCCGCGCGACTTCTGGACTCAGGTCATTGATATCGATCTCCCCGCGATTGTGGAGTTTGAGCGCCCCTCGGGCGGCCGGCGTGCTGTGGCCGAGGCCGCAGAACTGATCTCGGCCGCGAAGAACCCGGTGATTTTGAATGGCGCAGGGACCGTCCTGTCGCGGGGAGGTATTGACGCGTCACGCGCGCTGGCCGAGCGTCTGGATGCACCGGTTTGCGTGGGTTATCAGCACAATGACGCCTTCCCCGGCTCGCATCCGTTGTTTGCCGGTCCGTTGGGTTACAACGGCTCAAAAGCGGCGATGGAACTGATCAGCGAGGCCGACGTGGTGCTGTGCCTTGGCACCCGGTTGAACCCGTTCTCGACCTTGCCGGGCTATGGTATGGAGTATTGGCCCAGCGATGCAAAGGTCATCCAGGTGGACATCAACGCCGACCGGATTGGTCTGACCAAGGACGTGACCATCGGCATCGTCGGTGATGCGGCGAAAGTTGCGAAGGGCATTCTGGGCCTGCTGTCTGAGACCGCGGGTGACGCGGGTCGTGAAGAACGCAAGGCGCGCATCGCCCAGAAGAAATCGGCCTGGGCGCAGGAACTGACCTCGATGGATCACGAGCAGGACGATCCCGGCACCACATGGAACGAACGCGCCCGCGCCGCGAAGCCCGATTGGCTGAGCCCACGTAAAGCATGGCGCGCCATTCAGGCCGCTCTGCCCAAAGATGCGATCATTTCGTCGGACATCGGCAACAACTGCGCCATCGGCAACGCGTATCCTTCGTTTGAAGATGGCCGCAAGTATCTGGCTCCCGGCCTGTTCGGCCCGTGTGGTTATGGTCTGCCTTCGGTTGTTGGTGCCAAGATCGGCTGCCCCGATGTGCCAGTTGTTGGCTTCTCCGGTGACGGAGCCTTTGGCATTGCCGTGACCGAACTGACTGCGATTGGCCGCGAAGAATGGCCCGCCGTCACGCAGGTGATCTTCCGCAACTACCAGTGGGGTGCGGAAAAGCGAAACACCACGCTGTGGTACGAAGACAACTTTGTCGGCACCGAGCTGGACGAAGGTGTATCTTACGCCGGTATCGCGAATGCCTGTGGTCTGAAAGGCGTTGTCGCCCGCACCTCGGAAGAGCTGACAGCGGCGCTGGATCAGGCGATCAAGGATCAGAAGGCGGGTATCACCACGCTGATCGAAGCCATGATCAACCAGGAGCTGGGTGAACCCTTCCGTCGCGACGCGATGAAAGCGCCCGTGGCTGTGGCTGGTATCAACAAGGCGGACATGCGTCCTCAGCAAGTCTGAGCCGCAGGGGCGGGGCCGGAGATATGACCGAGACACCACTCAAGCTGTTGCTGTCTCAACCCCCGGCAACCCGCCCTGTTGTGTCTTTAAGTGAAGGAAGTGATCCCCGCGTGATTGCGGGGGCGCTTGCCGCGGTAAACGCCGGGATCAGCGATGTGATCCTTGTGGGTGCCCGGGATGAGGTTGTTTCCGGCCTTGAGGCGCAGGGGGCATCCGAGAGCGACCATGTCGCCATCCATGACCCTGCATCTTCCCCGTTGATTGACGATATGGCAGCCGCGTTTCACGAGGCGCGCAAGCACAAGGGCCTCAGCCTTGAGGCCGCCATGAACGCGGTGCAAACCCCTTTGACCTATGCTGCGATGCTGGTGCGCATGGGCCATGCGACCGGTACGGTCGGTGGGGCCGTCGCGACCACATCGGATGTTGTGCGCACGGCGTTGCAGGTGATCGGCAAGGCGTCGGATGCGCCCATCGTCTCCAGCTTTTTCCTGATGTACCCGCCCGAGGATGCACGGCCCGGTGCCCGCGCGATGCTCTTTTCCGACAGCGGTCTGGTGATTGATCCATCGACCGAGGAACTGGCTACCATCGCCGTTGAATCGGCCGCGTCCTGCCGCGCGTTGATGCGCGAAGAGCCGAAAATCGCGATGCTGTCTTTCTCGACCAAGGGCAGTGCACGGCACGAGAAAGTCAGTAAAGTCTCTGACGCCGTGGCGCTGCTGCGCGATCAGCACCCCGAGTTGCAGGTGGACGGTGAGTTGCAATTTGATGCGGCTTTCGTGCCCTCTGTCGGGGCCAGCAAGGCACCGGAATCTGATGTGGCAGGGCAGGCCAATGTGATGATCTTCCCCAATCTCGATGCCGGGAATATCGGCTACAAGATCACCCAGCGGGTCGGGGGGTATGCCGCCATTGGCCCGATCCTGCAGGGGCTGGCGAAACCTGCCAATGACCTGTCGCGCGGTTGCGTGGCCGAGGATGTCACGCAGATGATCGCCGTGACGATCCTGCAGGCGCAGAGCTAAGCGACGTCAGCCCCCTATCAGGGCTGGCGATTGGCTAGGATTGTGCGCGGTTCATTCAGTGTGCAGGCATGGCAGGGACAAAGCGCTTCCGAACACTCCCAGGGATCGCCATCCCGGGGGCAGACGAAGGCCCTTGCTTACCCACCCCGCACAGCGTCAATCATCCGCTGAACATTATCCGGATCGGCATCTGGCGTGATCCCGTGACCCAGATTGAAGATATGCGGCCCCTTGGAAAACGCATCGACAATGCGCCGTGTTTCACGCACCAGATCTTCACCGCCTGTCACCATATGGGACGAGGCCAGATTGCCCTGCACACAGCCATCGACCTGCACATGTTCCGCCGCCCATTCCGGGGCCACGGAATTGTCCAATGCAATGCAATCGGCGCCTGTGGCCTTGGCAAAGCCGATATACTTGTCGCCACCCTCGCGCGGGAAGGCGATGATCGGGATGCCGGGATGGCGGGCCTTGAGTGCCTCGATAATCTCTTTCGCGGGGGCCAGCGCGTAGCGGTCGAAATCCTCGCCTTTCAGCGAGCCTGCCCAGCTGTCAAACAGCTTGACACATTCCGCCCCGGCCTCGATCTGGGCCGAGAGGTATTCAATCGTCGCCGCCGTGATCCGCGCCATCAGCGCCTCGAACACCGGGCGGTTTTCGTTCTTCAACGCATGGGCGGGGCCTTGATCCGGCGTTCCGCGCCCGGCGATCATATAGGTCGCCACGGTCCACGGCGCGCCGGCAAAGCCGATCAACGTGGTCTGGTTGGGCAAAGCCCCGGCCAGATTGCGTACAGTTTGGTAAATCGGGTTGAGCGTCTCGTGAATGTCCCCGACCGGTTTCAGGGCATCCACCCCTGCCTGATCCGTGATCGTGCTGAGGCGTGGGCCTTCACCGGTGACAAACCACAAATCCGCCCCCAGCGCCTGGGGGACCAGTAGGATATCGGCAAACAGGATTGCGGCATCAAACCCGTAGCGGCGGATCGGTTGCAACGTCACTTCGGTGGCCAGATCGCTGTTGTAGCAGAGCGACAGAAAATCCCCGGCCTCGGCCCGTGTGGCCTTGTATTCGGGCAGATACCGTCCCGCCTGCCGCATCATCCAGATGGGGGGCACGGATTGGGTTTCACCCGCAAGGGCTTTAAGGATTGTTTTCTGGCCTGTCATTGTAAGACTCCGGTTGACACCCTCTGGTCGCCTTCCAGTGACATATTGTCAAGCGGCACCGCTTGCCATGGCTGCATCGCAGGGCTATTCCGCTAATATGACGCAGAGATTACCGACCCCCGACAACCCCCTGAAGCTTGGCACCCGTGGTTCTCCCCTGGCATTGGCGCAGGCCTATGAGACCCGTCGCCGCCTAGGCGAAGCACATGACCTGCCCGAGGACGCGTTCGAGATTGTGGTGATCAAGACCACGGGCGACAAGATGTCGCTGATCAAGACCGATACACCGCTGAAAGAGCTGGGCGGCAAGGGGTTGTTCACCCGCGAGATCGAACAGGCCTTGCTGGACGGTGGGATCGACATCGCCATTCACTCGATGAAGGACATGCCGGTGTTGCAGCCCGAGGGGCTGACCATCGACTGCTACCTGCCGCGGGAAGACGTGCGCGATGCGTTCGTATCGCCGCGGTACAAAAGCCTGGGCGAATTGCCGGATGGGACCAAAGTTGGCACTTCGTCGCTGCGCCGCCGGGCGCAAATCCTCGTGGCCTATCCCAAGCTGGATGTGGTCGAGTTTCGTGGCAATGTGCAGACCCGGTTGAAAAAGCTGGAAGATGGTGTCGCGGCCTGCACGTTTCTGGCCATGGCCGGGCTGAACCGGTTGGGGCGGTCGGAAGTGGCCCAAGCCGCGATTGAACCAGAAGAAATGCTGCCTGCAGTCGCGCAGGGGGCTATTGGCATCGAACGCCGTGCGGACGATACCCGCGCCGCCGAGATGCTGGCGGCCATTCATGACACCCCCACCGGTCAGCGACTGGCGGCGGAACGCGCGTTTCTTGAGGCGCTTGATGGGTCTTGCGAAACGCCGATTGCGGCATTGGCGCAACTGGACGGTGGAAACCTGCGCCTGCGCGGCGAAGTTTTGCGGCCCGATGGCAGCGAAAGCCTGAGTGATGATCGGACAGCCTCGATCGCCGACGGACCTGAACTGGGCCGCGCAATGGCGGCCGATCTGCTGGCCAAGGCAGGCCCCGGATTTTTCGACTGGCGGGCTTAAGGCGTCAGGGAAGCAGTTTACCGGGGTTCATGATGTCGTTGGGATCAAGCGCCTGTTTGATCGCCCGCATCACCGCCACAGCCTGAGGGTTCTTGCGCCGCCGCATCGAGGGCAGTTTGTTGACGCCGATACCATGTTCGGCGGAAAAGCTGCCCCCAAGGGCAATGACTTCTTCTTCCACCGCTTCCTTGATCGCGTCATGCACGGCGCTGTCATGGGTCGAGGGCCAGCCGGCAAAATGCAGGTTGCCATCCCCCAGATGCGCCACCGAGTTAAAGGTGATGCCCGGGTCCAGCGCCCGGGCGCGCGCCTCGATCCGCTCGATCAGGGTCTGCATCTTGTCCAGCGGTACGGCGATGTCATTGTCCACAATAGGGTCATGGAGGCGTGATACCTCGGCAGCGGCCTCGCGCCGGGCCCACATTTCTTTGCGTTGCGCATCGGATTTGGCCACGACGGCATCCAAAACCAAGCCCTCTTCAAACAGATCGCCCAACACGGATTCCAGATGCGCAACCACCGGCACGGTGCCGTCGTCTGCAACGGTTGAATCGCGTGCGGCCAGCGCACCAATCTCGACCAGTATGTTCACGTCATACATCTGATCGAAGGGCGCGCGGGCGTCGGGGAACCGCGCCAGATGCGCCTCGATATAGTTGCGGGGCATGTATTCAAACGCCTCAACGGCACCGCCGGTTTCTTCCTGAAGCCGATTGAGCACGCCAAGCGCGGCGTTGATCGACGGCGCAGCAACCATGGCGGTGGCATAGGCGCGGGGTTTGGGATGCAGTTTCAGAACGGCGGCCGTGATCACACCCAGTGTCCCTTCGGCCCCGATCATCAGGTGGCGCAGGTCATAGCCGGAATTGTCTTTGTGTAATTCGGACATCAGATCAACGATCTCACCAGTGGGCAGCACCACTTCCAGTCCCAGACACAGATCGCGGGTATTGCCATAGCGCAGCACGTTCGAGCCACCCGCATTCGTGCTGAGCACCCCGCCGATCATCGCCGAACCGCGCGCCCCGAAGGTGAGCGGAAAGATCAGGTCATGGGTATCCACCGCGTCGTGCAGGGTGGACAGGATCACGCCTGCCTCGACCACCGCCACACGGGCCTCGGGGCGGATTTCGCGAATGGCTGACATCCGGTCCAGCGACAGCATGATCGCGCCCTCGGCATTTGTCCCCCCGGCCAGCCCGGTATTCCCCGCCACCGGCACCACGGGAATGCGATGCTGATTGGCCAGTTTGACGACCTGAGACACCTCATTGGTTGTAGCAGGACGCACCACGGCCACCGGGGTCCAGCGGGTACTGTCGATCCAGTCATGCGACCATGGATCGGCATCCGGGCCTTGAACCACGCTGGATGCACCGACGATTTCAACAAGGGCCGGGATAAGATCAGACATGACGCCACTTTGCGCAGCGCCGCGGGTCAGTGCAAGCACCTTGGACACCGGCGATTTATCCGGCCCGCGCGGTTGTCAAACTTGCCTGATCCAGGTTTTGCGCAGGGCTTGTATTGGTTCCGGAGGGGGATGATTGCGCTTCGCTTTTCGAAACAGTGAATTTCCAATTCGTCACCATTAACCAATTTCACAACAGAGTTTCGCCCAATTGTCGTCCCTCCGGGCGCGCAGTGTTACGGCCAGTAACCAGTGGCAATAATGGTGCGTCATTGCCTGACGCTGGCGGCGTTCTTTCGGAAGTTGGATCGAACGCCGCCGATTGCATTGCAGGGCTTGAGTGCCTTGGCCGAACCATACGCCGCGTGTCAGGCTTCTCTGGTCTCCTGATAGCGGGCTAGCAGTTTTGCAAAGGCTTCTTTTTCGCGATCAGATGCGCGCATTGCGTCGATTTGTTCGGGAATGCCCGACAGGTCACCACCCTCGCCGACAACCACCAGCATCACCATGCCGTATTGCCCATGACGGCGACAGCGAAAGCCGTAGAGGCCGTCGGTGGGAAAGCCGACAATCGCCTCGGGATTGTTCGAGATACCCACCTCGGGCACGCCTTCGGGCCAAAGTTGTGGCACGGAATGCACGGTGTGTTCGCCGCGGCTGTTCAGAAAGGCGACTTCGCTACCGCGTTCGACCGTGATCAGGTCAGGTGAAAAACGGAACATATCCGTCACCTCGCGCGCGCCCGGATCGGTGATCTGATCCACCTTTGGCCCGCCGGCATGGGCGGCGCCACCACAACAACTGGCGGCGATGGTGATCTGGATGGCAGTGCGCCGGTTTATACCCCGTTTTGACTGCGTCATCTGGTATCTCCTTTTCACAAGGGTTGGGATTCGCCCGTCGCTTGGGGTCGGCCTGGCAGAGCGGTTCTTGAGCGTTGCATCATTATGGGACAGACGGTGCAATCCCGCCAATCGCCGCAGGACGGTGACTTACTGCGCAGCCTCCGCCGCTGCCCGCAAGGAGCGGATGTTTTCGCCGTAAACCTCGGGAGCGTCCACGCTGCCGCCTTTGAACACGGCCGATCCGGCCACCAACACGTCAGCACCCGCCGCAGCCACCAGTGGCGCGGTTTCCGGTGTGACACCGCCGTCGATCTGAATGTGAATGGGGCGGTCGCCAATCATGGCACGTAAGGCGCGGGTTTTCTCAATGCCGGAGTGAATGAACTTCTGCCCGCCAAATCCGGGGTTCACGGTCATGATCAGAACCATATCCACAAGGTCCAGCACATGTTCGATACTGCTGAGCGGCGTGCCGGGGTTCAGCGATACGCCCGCTTTTTTCCCGGTCGCCTTGATCGCCTGAAGTGTGCGGTGAATATGCGGTCCGGCCTCGACATGGGCGACGATCATGTCGGCCCCGGCCTCGGCATAGGCCTCGATGTAAGGATCGACCGGTGCGATCATCAGATGCACATCCATGAAGGTCTTCACATGCGGCCGAAAGGCTTTGACAGCGGGGGGACCGAACGTGAGGTTGGGGACGAAATGCCCGTCCATCACATCGACATGGACCCAATCGGCGCCCTGCGCCTCAATCGCCTGAATCTCGGCACCGAAATTGGCGAAATCCGCGCTGAGAATCGACGGTGCAATCTTGATGGAACGCTCAAAGCTCATAGCGGGCCCCTGTCTGGCGCGATGGATCGGATGCACGCTTTGTGCAACCAAACCGACCTCGCGTCCAGCGGATTTGCGCCGCCTGGCGGGCCCCGGTCGGGGCCAAACCTGCGATTGAGCGTTTTATCTGCCTTAGGCGGCGGCGTGTCCCGGCAAACAGCACAGGCGGATGTTGTTCACCAGCGAGGTGACAACCCGGCCTTCATCGGTATCGCGAATGCCATAGCCATAGCCGCGCAGGCGGTGTTTCCATTCGCGCTCGGACACGGCCAACCGGCGTTCGCGCATGACCATTTGTTGAATATCTGTAGTGTTCATTTCGTTCCGCATTTCCCTGTTTCCCTAACTGATTACGAATACGTCGTGGGTTAAGAGTTAGTTAACGAGAGTGGCGGAATTCGTGACAAAATGTGTCACAACAGGGGATTGTTCATGACATGGAGACAATCTTTTGGGCGGACCAAGATTGAGCAACTGCTCCCTAAGTGACCCGTCTTTGCTGCATTTCCTGGCTATGCGTCCAGCAAATCACTCGCTTATGTGGATGTGATTGGCAGACAGGGCTTCCCGTATGCACATCATGGCTTAGGCCTGACCAAATCAAAGGTGAGTCAGAGCCTCCTTTTAACACTGCAGATTCTGACAGAAAGTCATTTCAGGAAAGTCACCCGTCCTCGGCTTGCCACGTGACGGCACCACCTCGGAGTACGCCTTATGGCCAAAGATCATCTTGACCCGCTGGAAGAGCTGCGCGCGAACGCTGCCCAACCGTTCGAGCAGGCCCGCGCCATGCCGCCCTCGGTCTACACCACCGAGACATTCATGCAGGCCGAACTGGACCATATCTTTTCGAAGGACTGGTATTGTGTCGGGCGCGCCAGCGCGTTGCTGAATGCAGGCGACTACGTCACCGCCGAGTTGGCAGGGCAGCCGATCATCGTGCTGCGCGACAAGGATGGCACGCTGCGCGCGATGTCCAATGTCTGCCTGCACCGGATGTCGACCTTGCTGGAAGGGCGCGGGACGACACGCTCGATCGTGTGTCCTTATCATGCCTGGACTTACAATCTCGACGGATCCCTGCGCGGGGCGCCCGCGATGACGCTGAATGAAGGGTTCTGCAAAGACAGCTACAAACTGCCCACCATCCGGTGCGAGGAATGGCTGGGCTGGGTCTTTGTGACGCTGAATGCCGAGGCCCCAGCCGTGGCCGAGCAACTAAAGCAGGTCGAAGACATGGTCGCCGGCTATGACATGACCAACTACACCGAAAGCTTCTATGAAGAGCATGTCTGGGACACCAACTGGAAGGTGCTGGCCGAAAACTTCATGGAAAGCTATCACCTGCCGGTCTGTCACGCGGGGACCATCGGTGGCCTGTCCAAACTGGAGGACATGATTTGCCCGCCCGGTCTGCCTGCGTTCAACTACCACACGATCCTGAAGGACGAGTCGCTGCGCATTGCGATGGCGCATGACACCAATGACCGTCTGCAGGGGGATGAGCGCCGCACCACCTTCCTGCTGGCGATCTATCCCAGCCTGCTGATCACGCTGACACCCGGCTATTTCTGGTACCTGTCGCTGCACCCGGTCAGCCCCGGCCAGGTGCATATCCGCTTTGGCGGCGGCATGTCGGATGATTATAAGGACGATGCGGACGCACAGCAGAATTTCGCCGATTTGAAGGCGCTTCTGGACGATGTGAACGTTGAAGATCGCGGATGCACCGAAAAGGTCTACAATGGCCTATGTTCGGCGCTCAGCACACCCGGCCATCTCAGCCATCTGGAACGTCCGAACTATGACTTTGCGCAATATCTCAATGCGCGGATTAATAGTTAAAAGAGGCGCAATCTATGGCCCACACCCGAATTCGTAAATTCAATACGTCTGACACCTACCCGGAACAAAACCTCGACAACGATCTTTGCCAGGCTGTCGTCACCCGGGGCGGCAAGACCGTCTGGCTGCGCGGCCAATGCCCGCAGAACCTCGACGATGCGGTCAATATCGACAGCCACGACCCGGTCGAGCAGACCCACAAGGTGATGCAGAACATCCGCCAGCTGATCGAAGAGGCCGGCGGGCAGATGGAGCATCTGGTCAAGGTCGTCGTCTACATCACCGACGTGCGCCACCGCGAGGCGGTCTACCGGACGATGGGCGAATATATCAAAGGGGTTTACCCGGTCTCGACCGGCCTTGTGGTGCAGGCGCTGGCCCGTCCTGAATGGCTGGTGGAAATCGACGGCACGGCGGTGATCCCGGAGGATGCGCCATGACGTTCTCCGTCACAGGCCGCTGTGCGCGGACCGGGCAACTGGGCGTGGCCATCACCACCTCGTCGATCGCGGTGGGGAGCCGTTGTCCGTGGGTCAAAGCGGGCGTCGGGGCTGTTGCCACGCAGAACGTGACCATGCCGTCGATTGGCAATGATGTGCTGGACTGGATCGGCGGCGGGGATAGTGCCCAACAGGCCTTGGATGCGGTGATGGAGCGCGAACGGTTCCCCGATTACCGGCAGGTCGCCGTGGTCGATCACAACGGCAACACGGCCATATTCTCTGGCGGGAATTCCCTTGGCATCCATGCGCAGGCCGTTGGCGACGGCGTTATTTCGGCAGGCAACCTGCTGGCGTCCGATCGATTGCCGCAAGTGGTTGTGAACAGGTTCGAAGCGACCGCCGATCTGACCTTGCCCGAGCGCCTTTTGGGTGCGCTTGAGGCGGGTTTGAACGAGGGCGGGGGCGAGGCGGGGCCTGTGCATTCCGCCTGTCTGCTGGTCGCAGGAGAAACATCCTGGCCGCTGGTCGACTTGCGCGTCGACTGGTCCGAGGATTGCCCCGTTGCCGCCCTGCGTGCGCTTTGGACAACCTATGAACCCCAAATGGACGATTATATCGCCCGTGCCCTCAACCCCGAGGTCGCCCCAAGTTACGGGGTGCCCGGCGACGAATAGAAGGTTTTGCCCATGTCTTCGATTGATCAGATGCGCAGCACTTTGCAAGAGCTGGCCAATCTGCCCGGTGACCGCCCTTTTGGACTACCGGGTACATTCTACACCTCTCCGGCCTATTTCGATTGGGAATGCGCCAATGTGCTGCGCGATGGCTGGCATTGCCTTGGCCGCGCGGATGAGGTTGCCGAGCCGGGTGATTTCTTTACCCTGCAATTGCTGAACGAGTCGCTGATCGTGGTGCGGGGCGACGATGGAGAGGTGCGCGTTCTCTCGAATGTGTGCCGCCACCGGGGCATGCCGCTGGCCGAAGGGTCGGGCAATATCAAACGGTTCATCTGTTCCTATCATGCCTGGGCTTATGGCCGCGATGGCGCGTTGCTGCGCGCGCCGCGGATGGAGAATGCAGGTTTTGATGCCGCGTCTTGCCGGTTGAACAGTTTCCCGGTGCAGGTCTGGCGCGGGTTCATTTATGCCTCGCTGTCGGCTACGGCCGCGCCGTTCGGGGCCGAGGCGCAGGCGCTGGACGACATGCTGGCCCCTTATGAGACCGAGACATTCCGCCTTGTGCATTCCGCGTCAGAGCTGTGGAACACCAATTGGAAATGTCTGGTTGAGAACTTCATGGAAGGCTATCACCTATCGGTCGTGCACCCCAAAACACTGCACGGCTACACTCCTACCGGGCTGGCCAAGAAATCCGTCTCGGGGCCGGGCTTTACCAGCTACAACGCCAATTATCCGCAGGATATCCCGTCACGCGGGGCCGGAGCGGTGGGGTTGAGCGAGGACGAACGCCAACGCTCCTCCCTGTTTGCGCGCTTTCCCAATCAGGTGGCCAGCCAAGCGGCCAGCCTTCTGGTGTCTTTGTACATCTTCCCACGCAATGCCGATCAGATTGAGGTGAAATGGACCATGTCGGTTTACGGTGATGATCTGGATGACGAGACGATTGCGCAGCGAATTGCCCTTTGGGAAGACGTGAATCGCGAGGACCGTGAAAAGCTGGAGCGGATGCAGGTGTCACTCCATTCGGCCCATGCGCAATCCGGTCCTTTGGCGGGGGAGGATTATGAAGGCACAGTGCGTGATTTCCTGCTGTGGCTGGCGCATCGAGACCGCGAACTGGAAGATGGGTTGAGCGTAGCATGATCTGAGTGAGTGCCATCCGGCACGCAGATTTTTGAATGAGGGGCGCTGCCCCTCAAACTCCCCGGGATATTTTTAGCCAGAAGAAGCCGGATGTTAGTCTTGGTTGTCAATCTTGCCGCGCAGGGCTTTAACCTCGCCGCGGACCTTTTTGGCTTTCAGGCGCCGTTTCTTGGACCCTAACGTCGGGCGCGTGGGTATGCGGCGTTTGGGTTTTTCAGTGGCTTTGCGGATCAAATCAGCCAAGCGGTCGCGGGCAATATCGCGGTTGCGCGCCTGACTGCGGGTTTCGTCGCATTGGATCACCAACGCGCCCTCCTTTGTCCAGCGACGTCCGGCAAGGCGGCGCAGGCGGTTTTTGACCGGTTCGGGCAGGTTGGGGCTGCGCGCCGCTTCAAAGCGCAGCTCGACCGCCGAACTGACCTTGTTCACATTCTGCCCGCCGGGGCCGGAGGCGCGCATGAAGTGCTCGGTCAGTTCCCAGTCCTCAACGGTGATTTGATCGGTGATACGCAGCATGACCTGTCCAATTCAAAAGGGCCGCCCTTGTCGGTGCGGCCCTCTAGAAGTTTGCGGAGGTGGGCCGGTTAGGCGCACCAATTCGAGTGGGTCTTCACGCCCAGGGTCTGCCCTAGACGGTGCCCTCCCGAACTGTTCCGACACCTCGCTCCAATACCTCTAATGACACTGGACCACCTCCTTTCGATTGTTGAACTCAATCGAAGCTTGCCACAGATTTCGGATTTGTCAAAACAAAATCATGTGGTGCGGCGGGTCAGTGACCCCACGATGATGCGGAAGGGCACAAGAGCGAGCAGCGCCAGTGACAGTTTCACCATCCAATCCGCAACGGCCAGAGACACCCAAAGCGGGGCCATGGGCCCGACGCCCAGAAGGGGAAGAACCTCGCCCGCCCAGCTGACATCGTTGCCCGGTTCCAGCCAGATCAGTGCGCTTGAGAAGGCGATGGTGAAGAACAGCGCCGTGTCGATGGTACTGCCGACGATCGAGGATACCACCGGCGCGCGCCACCAAGTGCCATCACGCAGGCGGTTGAAGATCGAAATGTCGATCAGTTGCGCGGTCAGGAAGGCGATCCCCGATCCGATGGCAATGCGCAAGGTGACCAGCGGGCCGTATTCGCCCGTGATCTGTGTGCCAATGAAGGAACAGATCACGCCCACGACAAAGCCAACCAACACCACGCCGCGCGCGGCCTCACGGCCATAAACGCGATTCATGATATCGGTGACCAGAAAGGCCAGCGGATAGGTGAACGCACCCCATGTCAGCCATTGGCCGAACAGGAATTGCACGAGGATGTTGGAGGCCACGACGATGGCCGCCATGGCGATCACGCCAGGAAAGATATTGGTTTTCATTAACGTAGCCCGTTTTTTAAGCAAGGTTGCGGCGACTTGCCCCCATCGGGGGAATTGCCTGCTCCTAAAGGCTGGCCCTTACCTTTGCAAGGGCGTTCAGGGACTTTGCAGCACCGTCACGCATTGCCCGGGCAAATCTTTCATCGTCAACTCGCGCCGTGGTTTTGGCGCGGGCGCGTTGGGATCGGGCGGCGGCGGATTGAGGATGTTATCCACCCATTGCTGCGCATCGGCGCATCCGTCACCTGCGGGGGGCGGATCCTGATTGATGCAGCCGCTGGCTCCGGCCGGACAATTCAGGCGGACATGAAAGTGATAGTGATGGCCCCACCATGGGCGCACCTTGCGCAGCCACGAGCGATCCCCCTTCTCATCATTGCACATCTTCACCTTGGCACCCGGAAAGACGAAAATCCGGGCCGTGCGGGAGTCCTTGGCCGCGGCCTTGATGATCTCGTGATGCTGACGGGTCCAGTTGCTGTTGGTATAGGCGCCTTTGCCGCGGCGCATCGAGATGGACGAGATGCTTTCGCGCTCGGTCCGGGTCAGGTTTAGCCTTTGGGGCGGCAGCATCCAGATATCGATATCCATGCCACTCTGATGGCTGCGATGCCCGGTCAGCATCGGACCACCGCGCGGCTGGCTCATGTCGCCAATGTAAAGCCCGGCCCAACCGGGTTGAGAGGCGGCGAATTTCGATAGTTTCTTGACGTAATCAATCGTGGTGGGGTGCGCCCAATTGCGATTGCGGCTGAGGCGCATGGCCTGCCATGTGGGGCCGGTTTCGGCCAGTTGCTGGGCGCCCGCGATACAGCCCTTGGAATAGCCGCCAAATGGCTGCGCGGCCTGGCTTGAACCGGTGCTTTTCGCGCCAAACAGCTGCTTGGCCTGCACACCTTGCATCGAGGCGGGCACGCTTTGCGAGGAAATCGTGGCCCTTGGCGCGGCGGCAGTCGTCTTTCGCTCGGGAGCCGAGCCGACGCAACTAGCCAACACCATGGTCAGGAAAATCAGGGTTAACGTACGGCCCATGTCTCTTTATCCCCTTCCGCTTTGACCCAGAGTAACAGGACCAAGCCAATGAGGAAAAGCACAATTACCGGTGAAATGCCTAGCCGCGCGCTTCCGCTCATGGTGGTGACTGTCCCGATCAGGGCCGGGGCCATGAACGCCGTGGCACGCCCGGACAGGCCATAAAGCCCAAAGCTTTCGGTTGGGGCCGACGGGTCGGTGTGGCGCACCATCAGGGATCGGCTGGCTGCCTGAAGAACACCACCCAGACCTCCGATCAGTACGCCACAGCCGAAGAAAATCGTGTCGGGCAGGGTGGAGCCTTCGGCCAGCGGTATGCCGAATAACTGCTCGCGATCCATGCTGACGATAGTGGAGCACACAGCGATTAGTCCAAGGATTGAGCAGATGATGACAGGCTTGGGTCCGAATGCGCGGTCAAGCCGCCCACCGACCCAGGAAAACACCGCCGCTGCGACCGCGCCGACGATGCCGAATATCCCGATCGAGGCCAACTCCCAGTTGAGCACCAGCCGCGCGTAGGTGCCGCCGAAGCCATAGAGCCCGTTCAGCGCATCGCGATAGAACATCGACGAACCCAGATAGACGCTGAGGCTGATACGATTTTTTAAGTTTGTGATGGAGCGTCCCAGAAGGCGCAGGGCATCACCCATGCCGCGGCCTTGTCGTTTGGGGCCGATATCGCTGACCCAGCGAAAGTAGGGGACCATGAAAATGATCAACCAAAGCGCCGTGAACGGGCCGACAAAGCGGGTGCCCTCTTTCGTTTCGGCGTCAAAAAGGCCCAGCCCCGGATCCAGTCCGATCAGGGTCTTGCCGCTGGGCTGTTCCACAAAGAGCAGCAACATGATGAACAGCGAAACGACACCACCGATGTAGCCAAAGGCAAAACCCGAGCCGGAAATCGCGCCGACATCTTTGTCATCCCCCAGCGAAGGGAGTTGCGAATTCACGAAGATCAATGCGTACTCTGCGCCAATAAAGCCGAACCCAAAGGCGACAAGCGCCCACCAGAGGTTCGACCCGTCCGGATTGGTCCACCACAGCCCCGAGGCCCCAATCACGGCCATCACCGTGAAGAGAACGATATAGGGTTTTCGCCGCCCGGCCGTATCGGCCAGCGCCCCAAGAAACGGCGCACCAAGCCCGATGATCAGGCCGGTGATTGTCAGGCACCAAGACCACATGCTCTGGGCGCGCGCGTCCGCCGCGTCTTCTCCCAACCCCGAGGCCATGAAGTAATCGGCGGCGACCCCGGCGAAGAAAGGGGCGAAGATGAAGGTGACCAGCAACGTGTGATAGGGCTGGCTGGCCCAGTCAAAGAAATACCAGCCCCAGATGCGTTTGCGCGGCGAAATGTCGGCCATATGTGTCCCCCTGTTCGGTCGGATATGACAGGGCTTTTCACATGCAGGCAAGTCAATCCTGCATTGGCGGCCAGGGGCGCCGGTCTTCCGAGGCGATCCAGCTGGCGACCCATGCGGGCATCACAGGGGTATCAGTGTCGGCCCCCAATGCTTCCAGCACTTTGATCGGGGGAACGATCCCGTCTTTGCCGGTGACCGCCGAACGATAAAGGATGTGATTGGCGCACTCGCCGTTCTTCTTCCACATGGATTGTTCGAGATACATGAACCTGTCATCCCAGCACAGTGCGCGCGAGCGCATCTCGATCCTCTCAAACGCGCGTACCCGGCGACGATAGCGCACCGATGCCCCCGCCATGGTCAGCCCCCAGCGATTCTTTTGCAACGCGCTCACCAGCCCGACACGCCGGGCCAGCGGAATACGGCCCAGGTCAAACAGCGTCAGGGTGCGCCCGTTGTTCAACTCCATCCACAGATCGATATCCCATGGCAGGCAATAATGATGCGACACATGCATGCCGGTCAGCGGCAACGGCGCCGAGTTGCGGTGTTTGAACAGCTGCCAGAGCATGCGGACAACAGGGTACATTGACGGTCTCCTTTTGTTGGGACATTGACCAAGGGGGCAGGCACGTCAACTACGACCCGGCGTCAATGCTTGCGCTTGGGCGCGGTTGCGCCTACCTGTTGGGCAATCTGATCAAAGGAACGCAGCATGTTGGCAATCTATGGACCGCTCGATCTGATCCTGAGCGTCGTCTACTTCGTGATGATCATCCACATCATCATGAGCTGGCTTATCAATTTCCAGGTGCTGAACCTGCATCAGCAGTTTGTCGCGCAGGTCTGGTATGGTCTGAACCGACTGCTGGAGCCAATCTATCAGCCCATCCGCCGAGTCCTTCCAGATACGCGGCCGCTCGACCTGGCCCCTCTGGTTGCGCTGCTGATAGTGATCTCGTTGCGGGCCTATATCCTGCCGGTGATTTTCGGGTTCGCTTAAGCGCCTTCGGGGTCTTGTTTACGTCTCACTAATATGAAAATGTTTATCCAAGAGCAGATAAACAAACCGTAACAGGACCCCATGACAGGCGCTGCCACGCTGCTGAAAGACGTGTTCGGATTCGATGCCTTTCGCCCTGGGCAGGAAGAGATCGTATCGGCCGTCACGCAAGGTCAGAACGTGCTGGCCATTATGCCGACGGGAGGTGGTAAATCCCTTTGTTTTCAATTGCCTGCCTTGATGCGCGAGGGGGTCACAGTGGTGATCTCGCCGCTGATCGCCCTGATGCGGGATCAGGTGCGCGGCCTGCGCGCCGTCGGGGTCGAAGCAGGCGCGCTGACCTCGGGCAATACCGATGAGGAAACCGAGGCGGTTTGGCAGGCGCTGGATGCGGGGCGTCTGAAACTTCTCTACATCGCCCCGGAACGCCTTGCCGCCGGATCGGCCATGGGCATGTTGCGCCGCATTGGGGTCAGTATGATTGCGGTTGATGAGGCGCATTGCGTCTCGCAATGGGGCCATGATTTCCGCCCGGATTATCTGCGTATTGGCGAGCTGCGCCGCGCGCTGAACGTACCATTGGCCGCGTTCACCGCCACGGCGGATGCGGAGACCCGCGACGAGATTGTTGAGAAACTGTTTGATGGCGAGCCGCCGCAAAGCTTCCTGCGCGGGTTTGATCGGCCCAATATCCATTTGGCCTTTGCCGCCAAGGACAGTCCGCGCCGCCAGATTCTTGACTTTGCTGCTCCACGCAAGGGGCAGTCAGGTATCGTTTACTGCGGGACCCGTGCCAAGACCGAGACCCTCGCGGGTGCCTTGCGCGAAGCGGGGCACAATGCCTGCCATTATCACGGCGGGATGGAGGCCGAGGAACGTCGCATCGTCGAGACGCGGTTCAGTGCCGAGGACGGTCTGGTCGTTGTGGCCACGGTGGCCTTCGGGATGGGCGTGGACAAGCCCGATATCCGCTGGGTGGCCCATGCTGACCTGCCCAAATCCATCGAATCCTACTATCAGGAGATTGGCCGCGCGGGCCGGGATGGCGCGCCAGCCGAAACGCTGACCCTGTTTGGCGCCGATGATATCCGCCTGCGCCGTGCCCAGATTGACGAAGGGCTGGCCCCGCCTGAACGGCGCATGGCAGATCATGCGCGGCTGAATGCCTTGCTGGGTCTGGCCGAGGCGTTGGAGTGCCGGCGTAAAACTTTGCTGGGGTATTTCGGGGAAGAGGCGGAGGCGTGCAACCATTGCGATCTCTGCGCCACCCCGCCCGAGTGTTTTGACGGCACCGAAGCGGTGCGCAAGGCGCTGTCGGCTATCCTGCGCACGGGTGAATGGTTCGGCACCGGGCATCTGATCGACGTGTTGATGGGCCATGAAACCGAGAAAGTGCTGGCGCGGGGCCATCAGGACTTGCCCACCTTCGGGGTCGGTCGCGACACCGATAAGCGCGGTTGGCAGGGTGTATTCCGCCAGATGATGGGGCATGATCTGATCCGCCCTGATCCTGAACGCCACGGTGGCTTGCGCATGACCGATGCGGCCCTGCCGATCCTGCGGGGCGAGGCTGATATCACCCTGCGGCGCGACACATTGGTGAGCAAAACGCGTCAGCCTGCGGTCAAGGCGCTGGTTTCAGATGAGGATGCGCCGCTGCTCTCGGCGCTCAAGGCGCAGCGCCGCGCGCTGGCCGAGGCCGCCAAGGTGCCCGCCTATATCGTGTTCAACGACCGCACCCTGATTGAAATGGCCGAACAACGCCCCGCCAGCCTTGATGGCATGGCCGCGATCACGGGGGTCGGGGCGAAAAAACTGGATCGCTATGGCGATGCGTTTCTGGCGGTGATCAACGGGGCCGCCGAGGCCGTGCATCCCACACGGCGCAAACTGGCGGGCCGCGCGGCGGGCACTGTTTATGATCAGCTGTTGCAGGTGCAGGCCGATCTGTCGCGCGGGGATTGCGGGACGCAAAAACCGCTCAGCTGTTCGGCGTCACTTTTGGCCAAGGTCGCCTCACACCGCCCGCGTGACGCGGGCGAGATGGAGCGCCTTCTGGGCGACAAACGGGCGCAGCGATTTGGCCCCGCATTTCTGGACGTTCTGGCCGAAGCGGACTAGATCGTCACAGAGGCAATTCTTAAGGGGCAAGGCGCGATGCTAGTAGTGGTTTCACCGGCAAAGAAACTGGACATGGATGCGGTGGACGGGGTTACCCCAAGCGCGCCGGATTTTCTGGCCGAGGCGGATGAGCTGGCCGGCGTGGCCCGCGATCTATCGGTCGCAGACTTGCAGAAATTGATGCATATCAGCGAACCGCTGGCGAAACTGAATGCCGAGCGATTTGAGAATTTCGGCTCGATGGAGCAGAAACCCGCTGCACTGGCCTTTGCGGGGGACACCTATCAGGGGCTGGAAGCCAGTTCACTGGACGGCGATGAAATGGCATGGGCGCAGGATCATCTGCGTATCCTGTCAGGGCTGTATGGGGTGCTCCGCCCGCTTGATGCCATTCAGCCCTATCGTCTGGAAATGGGCAGCCGTCTGAAAACCCCGCGCGGCAAGTCGCTGTATGAGTATTGGGGCAACCAGATTTCCGAGGCGCTGAATGCGCAAGGGCAGGCGGTGAAAACCGACATTCTGGTCAATTGCGCCAGCCAGGAATATTTCGGTGCAGTGGCCCCGGACGCTCTGGACCTGCGGGTGATCACCCCGGTGTTCATGGAGATGAAGGCAGGCACACCCAAGATCGTCAGTTTCTATGCCAAGAAGGCGCGTGGCGCGATGGCGCGCTATATCATTCAGCATCGTTTGACAGATGTTGAGGCGCTGAAAGAGTTTGACACTGGCGGTTACAGGTATCAGCCGAACATGTCCGAGGGCGACAGGCTGGTGTTCCTTCGGGATCAGGTGGCGGACTGATCCTCGCCCAAAGGGTGGCGCAGGCCGTCTTGCCAAACCTTAACCACTTCTTTGATGATCAGGGCCTTTTTCAATGGTTTGGTCAGATAGGTGTCGACCCCGGCGGATAAAATGCTGTCCTCGTCGCCATCCATCGCGTGGGCGGTCATGGCGATCACCGGCACGCGCGTGCCGGATGTCGCCTCAAGCTCGCGGATTTTGCGGGTCGCTTCTTTACCATCCATTTCGGGCATGGAGATATCGGTAAAGACGATGTCGGGCGCGAAGGACTGGTAAAGATCAACTGCCTCAATCCCGTTTTCGGCAAACTTCAGGTCGATATCGAGGGCTTTGACCATTTTCGAAAACACCAGCCGGTTGGTCTTGTTGTCCTCCGCCGCCAACACTCGGATCGGTCGGTTGACGGGAATGTCGGATGTTTTTGCTTCGGCCTCGGGCAGGGGGTCGCTGGCTGCCTCGGCCAGGACCGTTTTGGTATCCTGTTCAGGTTTTTCCAGGCTGTCCAGCGCCTTGAACAACTCGCGCCGTGGCACGGGCTTTTGCAACACCGCATGCAGATGCCGATGGGCCGGGTCCTGCGCGGCTGACCCCGTGTTGTGGCTGAGCAGGATGACAGCGGCGGGGTGGCCTTTCTCATGCATGGCTTCGGCGAGTTCCAATCCGTCCATCCCGGGCATGTTATGGTCGGTCAGCACCAGATCGACGCTATCATCAAGCTTTGCCAGAGCGTCAGCCCCAGAGGTGCAGATGGTGGCGCTGACCCCCATCACCTTCAGTTGTTTTTCGATAATGGCGCTATTGGCCTCAAGCGGGTCCACAACCAAAGCCGTGTCGATATGAGCGGGTTTACGAGGGTATTCCGGTTCGACCTCTTCGGCGACGGGCAAGGGCAGGGAAATCCCGAAAGACGATCCCTCGCCCTCTTCGGAATCCACCCAGATTTCACCGTCCATGATACGGATCAGTTTAAGCGAAATAGCCAGGCCAAGGCCGGTGCCCTCGTATTTGCGGTTCTGCTCATCATCGACCTGGTTAAACTCGCCAAAGATATGGTCGACCTTGTCTGCGGGGATGCCGATGCCGGTATCCTCGATGGTGATATGCACGCGGGCCTCGGCCCCGTCCTGAGAGGGCACACCGACAACCCGGATCAGCACATGGCCGCTTTCAGTGAATTTGACCGCGTTGCCCATCAGGTTGGTAATAATCTGCCGGATGCGCCCGCGATCGCCGTTGAACATGGTGGGCAGGAACATGTCGTAGTCCACCAGCAGCTCCAACCCCTTGTCACGTGCGGTGGGTTGCATCAGCATAATCAACTCGTGAATGGTGCGCTCCAGATCGAAGGGATCGGAAAGCAGCACCAGCTTTTCCGCCTCGATCTTGGAGTAGTCCAGCACATCGTTGATAATCACCAACAATGCCTCGCCCGAGTTCTTGATCGTTTCGGCATAAAGCAATTGTTCGTCGTCAAGTTCGGTGTCTTTCAGAAGGTCAGCCATGCCCACGACACCGTTCATCGGCGTGCGGATTTCGTGACTCATGTTGGCCAGGAAGGATGATTTTGCCCGGCTGGCCGCCTCGGCCTTGCGGCGGGCCTCTTTCAGGCGTTCTTCATAGCGAACTGTATCCGTGATGTTCATGGCCAGGCTGACCACGTCACCGCCATGCCCGCGTTGATCGAAAAACTTGATATAGGCACCGTTCCAGAGGCGCACCACCTCGGGTTCGGGATTAGGGCTCTGCCAGCGGTCCAGCATCTTTTCGCGCCATTCCGCCGGGGACAGATCACCAATGTCCACGATCCCTTCCTCGGTGGCGAATTGCAGCAACTCGACATAGCTGATGCCGGGTTGGACAGCCTCAAGCCCGTCAAAAACGCTGAGCCAGGCGTCATTGCCCGCGATCATGCGGCTGTCGGAATCAAAAAACGCGAACCCGTCCTGGATCGTCTCAATCGAATGCCACAGGCGACGTTCCAGCAGTTCGACCTTTTCGTTCGCTTCGTTGAGGTCGGATTTCACCCGCTCATTTTCGTCGCGGACGTTTTTAACCTCGGCGCGGGTTTCGACGATTTCATGGGACAGCTGTTGGGCATGTTTGCCCAGTTTGCGGTTCGCGGCGTGCAGTTCGGCCTGCTTTTGTTCAAGCAAGCGTTCGGCCGCCAGACGCGACCGTCGTTCTTCCGATAGTTTATTGGCAAGGCTCATGCCCGACCTCCGACGCACCAATTTGCTGATCCCTGCCTACAATCCGCGATTGTGGTGAACAGAGCCTTAAGCAAAGCCGGGGAATCGTTGCCACTTCTTGGGGGCCATGGCACGATGCCGCCATAGACAAGGGAGGGTTCCATGCTCCGTCATTTGATTTCGTGCCTTTTTATCATCGTTTTCGCGGCTCAGGCCGTGGCCGACAGCCCTGTGCCGGACCGTCGACAGGTTGTCACCAAGGATGTGGATTTCTACGGTGCCGATTTGCAATCGCTGTTCGATACCACCCGGACCGCCTGTGAAAACGCCTGTTTCGGCAACCCTGATTGCAAGGCCTATACGTTCAACACGAAATCAAATGCCTGCTTCCCGAAATCCGATGTGACCGAGCGGCAACCCTATGATGGCGCGATTTCGGCGATCATGCTGCCCACGGACCCCACTGTTCTGGCCAATGCCGATCAGCGCCGGGGTGAACTGAGCTTTCTGTCGGATGGGGATATGCGCGCAGCTACCAGTCTGGCGCGTGATATTGGCCGCCGTCATCCGGGCGGGCAATGGGACATGCCCTTCATGCTGGACGCTGCACAGGAGCGCATAGCGCAAGAGGATTACATCAACGCCATGCGCTGGACCGGCGCGATTGTGGCCGAGACAGATGCCCCTGACCAATGGGCGGAATATGCCCGCCTGTCCCTGCTGATCAAGACGGACGACAATTCGGCCAAGCGTCGCTATCAGGCGCAGGGCCTGCAAGGCTCGGTGAATGCCTATCTGCGCGGTCAAAACGATCCGGCGCGGATGAATGCGCTGATGATCATGGCCGATGCGCTGGAGCGCAACGGGCGGGGCCGTGACATGGTGCGCGCCCTGCGCCTGGCCGAGACGATCCAGCCGCGTCAGGATGTGCTGGCTGCGCTGGACAGTGCGATTGCAAAATATGGTTTCCGCATCACAGACCACCGCGCCGACAATGAAACCGCAGCGCCACGCATCTGCGCCGAGTTTTCCGAACCGCTGATCAAGGCGGGGCAAGACTATACGCCTTTCGTGCGCCTGCCCGATGCCGGGATGGTGGTGCAGGCCGATGGCGGGCAGATCTGCATCGACGGGGCTCAGCATGGCCAGCGTTACACGGTGACCTTCCGCGAAGGCTTGCCCGCGGCCAGTGGCGAGACCCTGATCAAGGATGTGGACCTGACGGTCTATGTGCGGGATCGCTCGCCTTCGGTCAGTTTCCCGGGTCGCGCCTATGTGTTGCCCCGTGCCGCCGATGCGGCCCTGCCGATTGAGACGGTCAATCTGGACGCGGTTGAATTGCACCTGCGGCGGGTCAGTGACCGCAACCTGATGCGCGCCATTCAGGAGGATTTCTTTGGCCGTCCCCTCAGCGAATATCAAAGCCGCGAATTCACCAATGAGATCGCCGAGGATGTCTGGAGCGGAGTGGGCGAGGTTGGCAACGAGTTGAACCAGACCATGACAACCCGTTTGCCTCTGGGCGAGGTTCTGGCCGGGCAGGAACCCGGCGTTTACGCCCTGACCGCGCGGATCGAAGGGGTCGAGCTTTATGATGATCCCGGTGCGACGCAGTGGTTTGTGCTGAGTGATCTGGGTCTGACCACGCTGAAAGGCACCGATGGGTTGCATGTCTTTGTGCGGGGTCTTGGCGATGCGGCGACGATGGAGGGCGTCAAGCTAACCCTTCTGTCCCGTTCCAACCGTGAATTGGGCACGCTGACCACCGATGCCGATGGCCACGCCCTGTTTGCGCCCGGCCTGACCCGTGGCACGGGGGCGGCTGCCCCGGCGCTGGTTCTGGCCGAGGCGGGCGAGAATGACATGGCGTTCCTTTCACTGACCGATCCGGCCTTTGATCTGTCGGATCGCGGCGTTGAGGGACGTCCGGCGGCCCCGCCGATTGATGTGTTCCTGGCGACAGATCGCGGCGCCTACCGTGCGGGCGAGGTGATCCATGCCACGGCACTGGCCCGTGATGGTGTGGCCAAGGCCATTCCCGGCCTGCCGCTGACCGCGATCCTGATGCGCCCCGATGGCGTGGAATATGCCCGTCATCTTTCGGGCGAGGACAAGGCAGGCGGGCATGTGTTTGACCTGCCTATCGGGGCAACCGCCCCGCGCGGCACGTGGACCTTGCAGATCAAGGCGGATGTGGATGCGCCTGCTTTGGTCAGTCGTCAGTTGCTGATCGAAGATTTCCTGCCCGAGCGGATTGATTTCGATCTGTCGCTGCCAGAGGGCGATATCCGTCCCGGTGACACCACGCCTTTGACCGTCGATGCGCGCTATCTGTTTGGCGCACCCGGCGCGGGCCTGAAGGTGGAAGGCACCGCCAAGCTGCGCGCCCGCAACGCGCTGGAGGGCTTCCCCGGCTATCGTTTCGGGCGGCATGACGTCTATGTTTCCAGCCCCACATCCTATCTGGCGGGCGGCACAACGGATGATGCAGGTCAATTGATCCTGCAGGCCGAATTGCCCAAGGCCGACCAAACCGACCGCCCCTATGAGGCGGAATTCACCATCCGCGTCAACGAAGGCTCTGGCCGCCCGGTCGAACGCCGCATGACCCGGATGCTAGCCCCCGATGGCCCGCTGATCGGCATCAAACCGGGCTTTGATGGCGTTGTGCCCGAGGGCAGCGATGCGGAGTTCCAGGTGATCTCTTTGGGGGTCGATCTGACGCCGACGCCGATGCAGGTTCGCTGGACCGTGAACCGCGTTGAAACCCGCTATCAGTGGTATCAGCAATACGGCAATTGGGAGTGGGAGCCGATCACCACCCGCAAACGCGTGGCCACAGGGGACGCCAGCTTAGGCGACGGGCCTTTGGCCGTATCCGCCCCGGTTGAGTGGGGCAATTACGAGCTGCTGGTCGAACGTCTGGATGGGCCTTACATGGCCGCCTCGCGTCAGTTCTATGCCGGGTGGTACGCGCCCGCCGATGCGTCCAGCACGCCGGATACGCTTGAGCTGTCACTGGATAAACCCGGCTATGTGTCTGGTGAGACGGCGAACCTGCGCATCGTGCCGCGCTATGCGGGCACCGCTTTGATCACCGTGATGTCCAATCAGGTGATCGACATGCAAGCGGTCGAGGTCAGCGAAGGGGAAAACCTGATCCCATTGAGTGTGACGGATGAGTGGGGCGCAGGTGCCTATGTCACCGCACAGGTGATCCGGCCCATGGACGTGTCGGCAGGGCAGAACCCGGCGCGCGCGCTCGGCCTGTCCTACGCCAAGATTGACCCAGGCGACAAACAGCTGAGCGTCAGCATCGACGCGCCTGATCTGTCCTCGCCACGCGGCGCATTGGAGCCCGCCGTGATCGTGGAGGGTCTGGCCGAAGGTGAGACCGGATATGTTACCCTGGCCGCCGTCGATCTGGGCATCCTGAACCTGACGGGTTTTGACAGCCCCGATCCGTCGGGCCACTACTTTGGTCAACGCCGCCTCGGTGTGGAAATCCGCGACCTTTACGGGCGGCTGATCAATGGCATGAACGGTGCCCAAGGACAGGTCCGGTCTGGCGGCGATGCAGGCAACGGACTGGAACGCCAGTCGCCACCCCCCACCGAAGAATTGGTTGCCTTCTTCTCGGGGCCTGTGATTGTCGGTGCAGACGGGCAGGCGCGGGCCAGCTTTGATATTCCCGACTTCAACGGCACCGTGCGGCTGATGGCCGTGGCTTGGTCTGACGGGGCTGTGGGTCAGGCCGAACGCGACGTGATCGTGCGCGATCCTGTTGTGGTGACCGCCAGCCTGCCACGGTTCCTCGCGCCGGGTGATGAAAGTCAGCTTTTGCTTGAGATCATCCATGCCGAAGGCCCCACGGGTCGGATGGGTCTGGATGTAGTGGCCGATGGCGTGACGCTTTCGGGCAACATCCCCTCGGGGTTGGAACTCGGCGCGCAAGAGAAGGCGGTTCTGAGACTGCCGGTGACGGCGGGCGACGTGGGCGATCACTCCATTCGCGTGGCGCTGACCACGCCGGATGGCAAGCAACTGACCAAGGATCTGACGCTGGGTGTGCGCTCCAACGATCCCTCCATTTCGGCCACGCGGCGCTTGTCGCTGGCGGCGGGCGATACGTTCACCTTGGACAACAACGTCTTTGCCGGCTTGCGGGAGGGATCGGGCACCGCGCTGGTCTCGGCCGGGCCATTGTCGAAACTGAACGCACCGCAATTGCTGTCAGCACTGGATCGCTACCCTTATGGCTGCACCGAACAGGTGACCTCACAGGCCATGCCGCTGCTTTACTTCAATCAGGTGGCGCAGGCGTTGGGCATGGGCAACGCAGATCAGGTTGAAAAACGCATTGATCAGGCGATTGCACGGGTTCTGACGCGGCAATCCAGCAATGGGGGCTTTGGCCTTTGGCGTGCCAGTTCGGGTGATTTTTGGCTGGATGCCTATGTGGGCGATTTCCTGTCCCGCGCCCGTGAGAAGGGCCATGCCGTGCCTGATCAGGCGTTCGCCATGGCAATGGACAACCTGCGCAACCGGGTGAATTACGCGCCAGACTTCGACAAGGGCGGCGAAGACATCGCCTATGCCCTGATGGTGCTGGCCCGCGAAGGCGCGGCGCGGATGGGTGATCTGCGCTATTTCGCGGATGTGAAGGCCGAGGCCTTTGCCACCCCACTGGCTGCGGCCCAACTGGGCGCCGCACTGGCCGCCTATGGCGATCAGACCCGCGCAGATCGGATGTTTGCGCAGGCGATGCGGGTGATGGCCGCCGAGACCAATCTTGAAACCGCCCTGTGGCGGGCCGATTACGGCACAAGGTTGCGGGATCGTGCAGGGGTGTTGGCGCTTGCGGTCGAGGCCGGCAGTACCGCAGTCAATGCCGATGCGCTCACCAACACGCTCAGCACCCCCGGCCCCTATATGTCCACGCAGGAGCAATCCTGGACCTTGCTGGCCACGGCCGCGCTGATTAGCGATCCATCGGTCGCCGGGCTGACCCTGAATGGCGAGGCGGTGGCCGGACCCTTTGTGCGCAAGTTCGATGCGCTTGACCTAGCGCCGCAAGAGATCCGCAATACGGCAACGACCGAGACGGATATCACCCTGACCACCATCGGTGTGCCTGAGGTACCCGAACCCGCCGGCGGTTATGGCTACAGCATTTCGCGCAGCTATTACGATATGGATGGCAATGTCGTGGACCTGTCCAGTGTGACCACCGGCACCCGTCTGGTGGTGGTTCTGACGGTCAACTCGTTCGAGAAGGGCGAGGCGCGGCTGATGATTGACGATCCTCTGCCTGCGGGGCTTGAGATCGACAATCCGAACCTGCTGCGCTCGACCAATATCCGCGGACTCGATTGGCTGCAGTCAATCTCGGCGCGCCATACCGAATTCCGCTCGGACCGGTTTTTGGCAGCGGTCGACTGGCGTTCGGATCAGGGGTTTGACCTGGCCTATATCGTGCGCGCGGTGTCGCCGGGCAGCTATCACCACCCGGCTGCGATTGTGGAGGATATGTACCGCCCCAGCTATCGCGCGTGGACAGATACCGGGCAGATGCAAGTGACCGAGTAAACCTATGCCGGGTCAGACCATCGCCGAGGCCCGCTGGCGCGCTTTGGATCGCGAGGGCGAGGATAAATGCCGCCTCTCGCGGGTCGAGGATGGTTGGTTGTTGATCGGCCATGCGCGGTTTCACGATGGCGATGGCTTTGCGGCGCTGGACTATGTGGTGCGCTGTGATGCGGATTGGTACACGCTGAGTGCTGATATCGCGGGCACCCATGCCGAGAAGGATATTCGCCTGACCCTGCACAGGGACGGCGACAGGTGGATGATGAATGATCAGATCCAACCGCAGGTCAGCGGTGCGCGCGATGTCGATCTGGCCTTCACGCCGGCCACAAATCTGATGCCACTGCGCCGCTTGCATAAGGCAGATGATCATTCTTTGACCACTCGTGCGGCTTGGCTGCGCTATCCGTCCTGCGTGCTGTCTGCGTTGGATCAGACCTATACCGGCACGTCGTCCGAGATCGTCTCTTATGCGGCCCAGCAGACCGCTTATGCAACGCAGCTTTGTGTCGACCAGAGCGGGTTTGTCACGCTCTATCCCGGGCTTTGGGAAGGGGAGGTGCACCGTGCGTCCTGATCGGCTGATCTTTGCGCTGGCGATTGGCTTGCTGATTGCCGGGATCGCGCGGGACCGGTTCGATCAATGGGTCTCGGCCACCGATCTGCCTGTGCTGCTCAGCGAAACCTCGGTCGAGGTGCGGGACCGCGATGCACAGCTTCTGAGGGTGTACACCGTGGCCGATGGGCGCTGGCGGCTGGCCGTGACCCCGGATCAGGTGGACGCCGGGTATCTCGACATGCTGATCGCCTATGAGGATCAGCGGTTTTACCGCCATGCCGGTGTCGACCTGTGGGCCATGCTGCGCGCCGCCGGGCAAGCAGTCTGGAATGGTGAAGTGGTCTCGGGCGCGTCGACCCTGACCATGCAGGTGGCGCGTTTGTTGGAGGAAAGTGGCACCGGCAGGCTACGCGGCAAGCTGCGCCAGATGCGGGTCGCGTTGGCATTGGAGCGCCGTCTGAGCAAGACACAAATCCTGCAGCTTTATCTGACCCATGCGCCCTATGGCGGCAATCTGGAAGGGGTGCGCGCCGCGACCCTGTCGTGGTTCGGCAAGGAACCGCGCCGCCTGACCCCGGCCGAAGCCGCGCTGTTGGTGGCCCTGCCACAGGCGCCCGAATATCGCCGTCCGGATCGCAATCGCGAGGACGCCAGTGAGGCCCGTGAACGCGTGTTGGCCCGGATGGTGGATCAACAGGTATTGAACCACGAGACAACGCAAGCCGCGCTCAGCGAACCGGTGCCCAACACACGCCGCCCATTCCCGGCCTTGGCGCCGCACCTTGCCGACTTGGTCCGCTCCGGAGATCCTGCACGGCTGTCGCATCAATTGACCCTCGATAAGGCGTTGCAGCGCAAGCTTGAAGCTCTGGCTGCAGGGGCTTTGCGCGATCTGCCCGACGATCTTTCTGTTGCTGTTGTCTTGGCCGATCACATAACGGGCGAGGTGTTGGGCTCGGTTGGCTCGGCTGGCTATGGCACGGATACGGCGCGGCAAGGCTTTGTTGACATGACTCGCGCGAAACGGTCTCCCGGCTCGACCTTGAAACCGCTGGTTTATGCGATGGCGTTTGATCGCGGGCTGGCGCATCCCCAGACATTGATCAATGATCGCCCTGTCGCCTTTGGTCGCTACGCGCCACAGAATTTCGATGGGGAATTCCGGGGTGAATTGCCGGTGACTGAGGCGCTTCGCCAATCTTTGAACATCCCTGTCGTGCTGCTGTTGGATCAGATCGGCCCGGCGCATTTGATGGATGTGATGCGTCGGGCGGGCACACAGCCCGAACTGCCCGGTGATCAGGCCGGGCTGGCTGTCGGTCTGGGTGGTGTCGGTGTGTCATTGAATGAGTTGGTGCAGCTTTACGCGATGCTGGCGCAAGGGGGACAGGCGCGGGAATTGACATGGCGTGTGGACAATGAGGCCCAGCAAGGCGCGCAAGTCCTTAACCGCGCGGCGGCGTGGCAGGTGGGCGATATCCTGTCGGGTCTGGCCCCGCCTGCGGGCGCACCGCCGCGGCGGCTGGCCTACAAGACCGGCACGTCCTATGGCCACCGCGATGCCTGGGCCATTGGATTTGACGGGGTGCATGTGGCGGGTGTTTGGATCGGGCGGCCTGACGGTACACCGGTGCCGGGCGCTTTTGGTGGTGATCTTGCCGCGCCGATCCTGTTTGAGGCGTTTCAGCGGCTGAAAGAGGTCTCTGATCCGCTGGGCCCTCCGCCGCCGGAAACCCTGATCGTCTCAACAGCCGAACTGCCCAAACCCTTGCGCCGTTTCACCGGGCGCGATGCGGTGTTTTCCGACGCGCCGGATTCACCCAAGCTGATCTTTCCGCCGGATGGGGCCACCTTGGCGCTGGAGGGGGACATCCCGGTCAAGGTGCGCGATGGCAAGCCGCCCTTCACATGGATCGCCAATGGCACGCCGCTGCGGGTACAGGAACACCGGCGCGAGACGACGTTGCCGCGTCTCAGCGTTGGGTTTTCCCAGCTGTCCGTGATTGATGCCGAGGGGCGCGCGGCCCGTGTAACGGTGCGGATCGAGTAGGCGTTAGAGCCGCTCGAAGGCCAGTGCGATGCCCTGACCGCCGCCGATGCACATGGTCACCAGCGCTTTGGACCCGCCGATACGTTCCAGCTCGTAAAGCGCCTTCAGTGTGATGATTGCCCCGGTCGCACCCACAGGGTGGCCCAGTGCAATTGCCCCGCCATTGGGATTTACTTTCGCGGGGTCCAGACCAAGGCCCTTGTTTACAGCCAAGGCTTGGGCGGCGAAAGCTTCGTTCGACTCGATGACGTCGAAATCGCCCACGCTCAACCCGGTTTTGGCCAGCAGGTTTTCGACCGCAGGCACCGGGCCGATGCCCATCACTTCGGGGCGCACCCCGGCATGGGCGTATCCCAGTAAACGGGCCTTGGGTTTCAGACCGGCAGCCTCGGCGGCGCTGGCCTGTGCCAGAACCAGTGCGGCGGCGCCATCGTTGATGCCGCTGGCATTGCCTGCCGTGACGGTTCCGTCCTTCTGGAATACGGTGCGCAACCCGGCCAGTGCTTCGGGCGTGGTTGGTTTGGGGTGTTCATCCACTTCAAAGCTGACCACGTCGCGGCGCACCTTGACGTCAATCGGGGCGATCTGGCTGGCGAAGTGCCCGGCCTCGATGGCCGCCGCGGCGCGGTTCTGGCTTTCCAGTGCAAAAACATCCTGCGCATCCCGCGTGATGTCATGTTCGGCCGCGACATTCTCGGCGGTGACCCCCATATGGCCGGTGCCGAAGGGGCAGTTCAATGCACCCAGCATCATGTCGAGGGTGCGGATATCGCCCATCTTCGCGCCCCAGCGTTGATCGGGAATGATAAAGGGCGAGCGACTCATGCTTTCGGCGCCGCCAGCCAGACCAAACTCGGCATCGCCCAGCATCAGGGATTGCAGGACCGAGACGATGGCCTGCGCGCCCGAGCCACACAGCCGGTTGACGTTCATTGCCGGAGTGGTGTCTGGGATACCCGCCTCCATCGCGGCGACGCGTGACAAATACATATCCTTTGGCTCGGTATTGATCACATGACCAAAGACCACATGACCAATTTGACCCGGCTCGACGCCAGAGCGCTCCATCGCGGCGCGCGCGGCATGTGCGCCCAACTGTGCGGGTGGCGTGCCGGCCAGGGCCCCGCCAAAGGTGCCAATGGCGGTGCGTGCGCCGTCGAGGATAACGATATCGGTCATAGAACATCTCCGGATTCAAATGGGTTTGAGCCAGAGTAACGCCCGCGCCCCCGGAAAGACAATGTGACGTCTCGTCAGCCCGGAACAAGTGGCTGCCGTCCGCCTTCGTCAAGCAGCCAGCAGCTGCGTCCTTCAAACACTGCCACATGCAAATCGCGATCCCAGCCCGCGCCGCCATCCAGCGCAATGCGATTGCCGTGATGTTCGGGAAACATCACCGGGGAGTGGCCATGCACGACCAACCGCCCATGATCTGAGGTGTCCGACAGGAATGGTTCGCGCATCCACATCAGGTCTTCGGGCGTTTGATCGACCAAGGCGATACCGGGGCGGATCCCGGCATGGGCAAAGATCAGATCGGGGGTCTGATGGCTCAGCCTGGTGTCCGCCAGCAGGGTCAGATGTGTCGATGGAATTGCCGACAGAATATCTTTGGCAGGATCGCCCGGACTGACGCCATAGGACAGAAGGGCCTCCCGCGCGCCTGATTTGTAGGACAGCCAACGGATGTCTTCGCGCGGGGCGTCGGGATGATTGCGCAGATGGGTCAGCGCATTCAACATCAGTTGATCGTGATTGCCGCGCAGAAGGGTCCAGTCCTGCCCGGCAGCAAGCCCATCCACAAGCACCTGCAACACTCCGCAGCTATCGGGCCCGCGATCCACATAGTCTCCAAGGAATACCACAGGTCCGCCGCCATCCGCCGCGATCAGTGACAGGGCGTGGTCCAGCTTGTCCTTGTGTCCGTGGATATCGGGGATCACGTATATCGGGTTAGGCATCAGCAGGCGCCTTTCAAAAAGCAAAAGGGGGCGATGAAGCGCCCCCTTTTCATCTTGTCTGCACTTGTTTCGCGCATCGCGGCTTTAGTCAATCGTGCTGTCCAGCCCCTCGGGCTGTCCGACAACCACGAAGGTCAGTTGATCCGGGTTCAGCATTTCACGGGCAACGCGGTTGATCTGCTCCAAGGTGACGGCGTTGACCTTGTCATTGCGGCTGGCGATGTAATCCAGCGGCATGGCGTCATACTGCATGTTCACCGCGATATTGGCGATCGGGCCATTTCCGTCGAAGCGCAGCGGGTAGGCGCCCGTCAGATAGGTCTTGGCGTCGTTCAACTCTTCCTCGGTCACCCCCTCGGTGCCGAGACGCGTCCATTCATCGCGGATCACCTGAACGGCCTCGGCGACACGGTCATTGGCCGATGCGGTGCCCCCGGCCCAGGTTTTGGAATAATCCGCGATACTGAGATAGGAATAGATACCATAGGTCAGGCCACGTTTCTCACGCACCTCGGTCATCAGGCGGCTTTCAAACCCGCCGCCACCCAGGATGTGATTGAGGATGAACGCGGCGAAGAAATCAGGATGATCGCGGGGCAGGCCCGGTTGCGCGAAACGCACCACGGATTGCGGGGTTTCAAATTCGACCACCTTCACACCACCGGGCAGGTTCACCTCTGCCATCTGTGGCAGGTCTGGGCCGGTTTCAGGCAGATCAGCCAGCAATCTGTCCAGCAGTGCCCCCAGTTCTTCCTTGGTGATGTCGCCCACGGCGCTGACGTAGACACGGTCACGGGTGATCGCGGCGCGATGCGCGGCAATCAGGTCATCACGGGTCAGCGCACTGACGCTCTCGATGGTGCCGCTGATGCCGTGGCCATAGGGGTGATCGCCGTAAAGCAACTCATTGAACGCGCGCGCAACGATGCTTTGCGGATCCTTGAGGTCGGATTGCAAACCCGACAGGACCTGTGCCCGCACCCGGTCAATCGCATCGTCGTCAAAGCGCGGTTCAACAAGCGCCGAGCGCAGCAATTCCAGGCTTTCGGCGCGGTTTTCGGTCAGGAAACGTGCTGATACCGACAAGGAATCTCCGTTGGCGCTGAACTGGATCGACGCAGCCAGCGTGTCACGTGCCCTGGCAAACGCACGCGCATCCAACTCGCCCGCGCCCTCTTCCAGAAGTCCGGCCATCAGGTTGGTCACGCCACGCTTGTCCGGCGGATCAATGGCCGCGCCGCCGCGAAACATCAGCTCGATGGCCACGAAGGGGATCGAGTGTTCCTCCACCAGCCAGGCGTTGATGCCGCCCGGCGAGGTGATGCTTTGAATGTTGGTTTCGGCGCGGGCCGGCAGGGTGGCCAACAGAATGGCGAAGGCGGCGAAAACAGCGCGGATCATTGGGTCACCTCCGACTTGGTCAACCAGCCTGTGACCGATCGGTCGCGATTGAAAACCGACCGCGCGGCGGTCATGATATCTTCTTCGGTGACGGCCTGCAGAATATCGGGCCAGGCTTGTACGTCTTCAACGGTCAACCCCTGGGTCAGCGCCCGACCATATTCATCGGCCAGATCGCCGACATCATCACGGGCATAGATCTGGGCCGCGTATATTTGCCGTTTGATCCGGTCCAGATGTTCCGGGTCGACGCCCTCTTCCATGAACTCGGCCACGGCTTGGTCCATCGCGTCCTCGGCTTCTTGCAAGGTTACCCCGTCGGCGGGCACCGCAACCAGCGTGAACGATGTATCGTCCAGCGACATGCCGGTATACCAGGCGGTGGAAAAGATCGCCACATTGGCATCGAACTGCAGTTTCTGGGCCAGAACAGAGGTCGGGCCATCACCCAATAGCTCGGCCAACAGGGTCAGTGCCGCGGCTTTTTCCTGTGCGCCGCTGTCCCGCTCGGGGGCGATGTAGGAGCGGCTGACATAGGGTTGGGCCACGCGCGCATCTTTGTAGATCACACGCCGTTCGGCCATCTGGCGAGGTTCCTGCGCGCGCGCGCGTGGCTGAAGATCCGGATTGGGTGGAATCACTCCGTAATAGGTCTTGGCCAGCTCATGCACCTCGTCCGGGTTCACATCCCCGGCCACCACCAGAATGGCGTTATTGGGGGCGTAATAGGTTCGGTAATATTCCAACGCGTCCTCCAGCGTCAGCTGGGTCATTTCGTGCTGCCAGCCGATCACCGGCACACCGTAGCGGTGGTTGAGATACATGGCCGCGTTCTTCTGTTCACGATAGAGCGCCGAGGGGTCATTCTCGACCCGCTGATTGCGCTCTTCGATGATCACGTCGCGCTCAGTCAGGATATCGTTTCCATCCAGCTGGAGATTGACCATCCGGTCGCTTTCCATCCGCATCATCAACTCAAGCCGATCCGCCGCGATGCGCTGGAAATAGGCCGTAAAATCATAGCTGGTAAAGGCGTTGTCCTGCCCGCCATTGCGCGCAACGGTCTGGGAAAACTCGCCCGGGGCCAGCGTCTTGGTGCCTTTGAACAGAAGATGTTCCAGAAAATGCGCCACGCCGGAAACGCCCGGCTTCTCATCCGCTGATCCGGCGCGATACCAGACCATCTGCACCACAACCGGTGCACGGTTGTCTTCGATCACGATTACTTCCATGCCGTTATCCAGCGTGAAATGGGTGACCTGGTCATTGGCTTGTACAGGCCCGCCGATCAGGGCGATCAGGGTCAGGCAGGTCGCAACAAAGCGCATTTGGAATCTCCGTCTAATGGGCGGCTACTTGCGATAGATACGCCGCCCGCCGAAAGGTTCAAGCGCGATGACAGGACCGTGAGCAGATGGAGAGAGGTATTTATTCAGGCGGAGGCGCAGATGGCGTGCTGATCCCAAGGCGGCGCAGCCGTTCATGTTCGGCCTCAGCGTTCAGCCACTGGCGACGGTAAGCCAGCGCATAATCGTCATTGGGTCCAAGGTTGAGCAGATTTCTGCGGCCATGGCGGCGCCTGACATCGATATCTTCACGACGCAGGGTCTGTCGGATGCCGGGGCTGATTCCATAGCGGCGAGAGTGGTTGAGCAATGCGCCATCCGCAGACGAAACGCCATCCGCCACAAGCGCACCCGGATTGCCACCCAGCGCCGCGACACCATCCGCGCGCGGATTTTGATCGGTCAGGTTGGTTCCGCCGGGTGTCGGCGTGGGCAAAACGTTCAGGTTTTCTGGTGGTTGCAGGGGCTTGCCGGGCAGGATTGAAAACTCGTCCGGGCCTTTGCCAGTCTTCTTGATCTTGGACAGCACGAGATCATCGCCCCGGTTGCCACAGGCGGCGACACCGAGGATCAACAGGAACATCATCAATAGACGCGGCATCGCTTGGGCCACTCCTTCACAGCACTTGCTCATGGTGTAGCGCATCCCGACGCCAAGGTCACGAGGCCTTTTTGTCCGATTTGCCCGACGCATCGCTGGACAGAACGACCATGCCAAACGCCCCAATGAAAACGGCGATGTCCGCGATGTTGAAGGCGTAAGGGTTCTCAAATCCGCAGCAGGACATGTTGATGAAATCGGCCACCGCGCCATAAATCAGCCGGTCGACAACGTTGCCAAGCGCGCCGCCCACCAGCAGACCCGCCGCTATCTTCTGCCAGCGGCCCGCCGGATCGTTATGAACCCACCAAAGAACGGCGGCCGAAATGGTCAGTGCTACGGCGATCAGAACCCAGCGCACCCACGGGCTGTCCTGCGCGAAAAGGCCGAAATTGATCCCGTAATTCCAAGCCATGCGCAGGTTGAAATACGGGTCCCACACGTTGATCGCCAGAACGCGATCAAGGTTCAGCATATGAACGACGTAGTATTTCGTGACCTGATCGGACACAAAGATCACTGCGGCGACCCAAAACACGATGCGCATGGCGCTTGCCTCTCTGCTCGTGGGCCTGATTTGAGCGGCCCATCGTTCTTTTGCTGGCGTCTTAGTGCCGGAAATGGCGCATCCCGGTCAAGACCATTGCCAGACCGGCCTCATCAGCGGCGGCAATCACCTCGTCATCGCGCATCGATCCGCCGGGGTGGATCACCGCCGTGGCACCCGCCTCGGCGGCGGTCAGCAGGCCGTCGGCAAAGGGGAAGAACGCATCCGAGGCCACGACCGACCCAAGCGTCAGTGGTTTGGCCAGACCCAGTTCTGCCGCCATATCCTCGGCCTTGCGCGCGGCAATCCGGCAGCTGTCGACGCGGCTCATCTGACCCGCGCCCACACCGACGGTGGTGCCGTCTTTGACGTAAATGATGGCGTTGGATTTCACATGTTTCGCCACCTTCCAGGCGAACAGCATATCGGCCATCTCGGTCTCGCTTGGCTGGCGTTTGGTGACAACCTTAAGGTCATCGGGGTTGAGCCGTCCATTGTCCTTATCCTGCACCAGATACCCGCCCGACACTTGTTTCAGCATCCGGCCCGCTTCCGCCGGATTGGCCAGCCCCTCGGTGGTCAGCAGGCGCAGGTTCTTTTTCTTCGCAAAAATCTCGACCGCATCCGCATCTGCCCCCGGCGCGATCACCACCTCGGTGAAAATCCCGGAAATCTCTTCGGCGGTGGCCCCGTCCAGCGGCTTGTTCAGCGCGATGATCCCGCCGAATGCGCTGGTGCGGTCACAATCAAAGGCCTTGCGATAGGCCTCGACCACTGTATTGCCGTGCGCCACACCGCAGGGATTGGCGTGTTTGATGATCGCCACGGCGGGGCCATCGGCCGGGTCAAACTCACTGACCAACTCAAACGCCGCATCGGTGTCGTTGATGTTGTTATAGGACAGTTCCTTGCCCTGCAGTTGCGTCGCCGTCGCTACACCCGGACGCGCGCTGCCATCGGTGTAGAACGCCGCCTGCTGATGCGGGTTTTCGCCATAGCGCAGGGTTTGCGCCAGCGTCCCGGCAACCGCGCGGCGCTTGGGTGTGTCCATGCCAATCGCATCGGCCATCCAGTTTGAGACCGCTGCATCATAGGCCGCCGTGCGCGCATAGGCCTTTTGCGCCAGTTTCTTGCGGAACTTGGGGCAGGTGCGCCCGTCATGCTGATCCAGATCGCCCAGCACCTTATCGTAATCCTCGACATCCACCACAACGCTCACAAACGCATGGTTCTTGGCCGCCGCGCGGATCATCGCAGGGCCGCCAATGTCGATATTCTCGACACAAGTGTCATAATCGGCACCTTTGGCGACGGTTTCCTCAAACGGATAAAGATTGACCACCAACAGGTCGATCGGGCCGATGCCATGCGTGTCCATCGCCGCGACGTGATCGTCATTATCCCGCAGCGCCAGCAACCCGCCATGCACCATCGGGTGCAGGGTTTTCACTCGCCCGTCCATCATCTCGGGGAACCCGGTGATATCAGCCACATCTTTCACGTCCAAACCCGCCTCGCGCAGCGCCTTGGCCGTGCCGCCGGTGGATAGAAGTTCGACGCCGCGCGCGGCCAGAGCCTTGCCCAGATCGACCAGACCGGTCTTGTCGGATACAGAAAGAAGGGCGCGTTTCAGCGGGGCGAGATCGGTCATGGGGCAGCTTTGTCCTCGTGCAAATTTAGTCAACTGCCAGCGGGTCCACCTCGTCCTGGGCAAGATCGCGGATACTGACCGGCGTCTCTTGTGCCTTGGCAAGTGACCATCTGACACGGGCGGCATACTGCATAACGTGGCCAGATAGAACGATCTGTTTGGTCGCACGGGGCTTGAGACGCAATTTTTCAAGGTAAACACTGGTTTCAAGGCGCATTTCGGCCGCGCCATCCAGCCGGAATATCCAGATTTCACCGCTTTTGAGCGCCAGGGACACGGCTGTCCCCCCCATATCGACCGAGGCATCCACATCCGGGTGCAGATGAAAGCGGATGTCATAGGGGATACCCTGCAGCCGGGCGCGATCGAGTTCTACGTCGAACAATGCGCGGTCGTCATTGTCGAGCGTCATCAACGTATCTTCGCCCGCGATACCGCGACCATCAAAGGTCATGTCCAGCTTGCGGATATGGGTCAGGCCATAGCGACGACGATAACCGTCATGGCCGCCTTCAAAACGCACGCCATCCTGCGCCTGGCTGATCTCAATCGGCACCTCTGACGGTGTGTCCTCCAACCATTGCAGCGACTCACCGCTGGCCCCAAGGCGCGAAGAAGATCGCGAGGCGAGGATCAGCGTGGAATGCGACGGCGTGGCGCGCCCCGCACGGCGCCAATCCGGGCCAAAGCTGGCCCCCGAGCCGCAATTCACGATCACTGGACGACGTCCCGATGTCAGTTCAAACGCGAGGGTAGATGCATGGGCGTTCGCCGAGGCCCGCCCACGCGGTGGCGGTGCCGCATCCACAATCATCGAACTGCGGCCCGCCGATATCCGCGCAAATCCCATCGACAGACCATCGGGCGCGCTGGATTTCACGCCGCTGGTGGCCAGCGCCGCATCCAGACGCCCTTCAAGGCCGCGCCCGCCGCCATGGAACCGCGCCAGCCCACCATCTGCGTGGCGCAGGGTGCGCAAGGTCGGGGCGATCCGCTCGATCGCGCTCCAATGGGCGTTGCTGGGCGTGTGGCCGGTTTCCGACAAGGCCAGTGCGGCCCATGTCAGCAGGGTGAAAACTTCGAGCAATTCTTCGGGATTACGTGTGGGTAGCCCGCCTTGCGGGTCGATCTGACTGTCGCATTCGCGCGCCAGCGCGTTGAGGGCAGGCTCGACATGCGCTTCCATCCCTTCCAGCGACAGGCCAGCATATAGCATACCCGTAAGTGCCTCGAACCGGGGCAGGCCGGGGGATGAACTTTTCCAGCGTCGCGACAGGAAGATCGTTTGCTGTGCCAGAGAGCGCATGAAACCATCCGCGATTTCATTGCCTTGGCCGGACATCAGGAACAGTGCGTGGGTGATCCAGCGGATCAGGCGCCGCCCGGTCAGTTCCGGTGTCCAGCCGGGACCCGATCCGTCGCCATAGCGTTTGATCCAGTCGGCCAGCCATTCCTGTGCCGCCGCGCGCGCAGGACTGTCTCCGGCGGCAGCCAGATCATCCAGCCATCCAAAGCCGTGTTGCTCGGCGCTGAATTCCTCATCCGGCGCGGCCAGATCCCAAAGACGCGTATGCGGGGCCTGAATCAGCGTGCCGGCAAAAACGAAATTGCCCGCGCTCAGTTGTCGACCCCGGGCAAAGCTGCCGATGGTGCGGGGTTCGGGTTGTGACAGGAAGGCCGTGGCGGGTTTTGACCACGCCGCGCGCCGCGCCTCAAGACGGTTCATCAAACGCGCCCACCGCGCCGAGATATCATCGGTTCTGGACATCTGCCTTGCCTCTGCACGCTCTTATTGGCGTTACTTTTCGGCAATATACCGCGCCCGGCGAGCCAAGTCACCGGCTGATTGACGCCGGGGGTGATGATGGGCGGTTAACGGCGCAGGCAGGCAATGTAAAACCCGTCCATACCCCCCAGATCGGGCCAGTAATCGGGGCGCAGACGCAAGCCGCCTTCCTCGGTGATCCAGGCCGGATCAATACCGGGACGCTCGACGAGTGCCGTGCGATCAACAGTCAGGTCTGTGTGGCGCTCCAACGCCTCTTCCACCTGCACTTCGCCTTCATCGGGCAACAGCGAACAGGTGCAAAACACCAGCCGCCCGCCGGGTTTCAGCAGGGTCAAAGCGTAATCCAGCATTTGCGTTTGCAGGCCGATCAGCTCGCCAAACTCGCTGCCATCCTTGGCAAAGGGCAGGTCGGGGTGGCGGCGGATCGTGCCGGTGGCCGAACAGGGCGCGTCCAGCAGGATGGCATCATACTGCCCTTCATGGGTCAGCGCATCGCCGGTGATGCAGGTCGCGTTTAACCCGGTGCGAGCGAGGTTCTGGGTGACCCGTTCCATCCGGTGTTCTGAGACATCAAGCGCCGTCACCTCGGCCCCGGCGGCAGCCAGTTGCAGGGTTTTACCCCCCGGTGCGGCGCAGAGATCAAGGATCGCCTCGCCCGGTTGCGGCGCCAGAACCTGCACCGCGATCGCGGCGGCGGCGTCCTGCACCCACCAGTCACCCGCCTTATATCCTGGCAGGGCCGACACTTGCCCGGCATCGGCCAACCTGACCGATCCGGTTGGCAAAAGCTGCCCGTTCACAGCATCGGCCAAGGCCGCCGCATCGCCCTTGGCGGTCAAATCCAGCGGGGCACCGGCGAAATGCGCCCGCTCCATATCGTTCATCACGCCCTTGCCCCAGGCCTGCACCAGCGGTTCGCGCAGCCAGCTTCGGATACGCGGCACCCTCAGATCGTTCCAGCGCCCTGGGCCATCCTCGGCCACCTGCCGCAGCACCGCGTTGATCAGGCCCTTCAGCTTGGCATAGCGTCGGTGATTGCCCAGCAGGCCGACCATATCGTTGACCACGCCATGCGCCTCGCCACCCAGACAAAGCTCGACCGTGCCAAGGCGCAGGATGTTATGCACCGTCAAAGGTGGCGGCTTGCGCAGAAACCGTGAGATGATGCGGTCGGCCCGTTCGATGCCGCGCAGCGTTTGCAAGGTCAGGCGCTGGGCGCGGGCGCGATCCGCCGGGTCCAGCCGGTCCAGAGCGCCCCCTGCGATCAGATCGGACAGCAGGCGGCCCTCTTCCATGATCTTATCAAGCATATACAGCGCGGAACTGCGGGGGGTGGGCGGTTTCATAGCGGGCGGGTCCTTGCCGGGGGCGGTGCGGGGCGTATATCAAGGGGCGGAGACCAAAGGAACCCAGCGATGAGCGATCCCGAGAAGAAAGACCTCCCCCCCGCTGCCATCCGCGCCCTTGCCGAGGCCGAAGAGCGCCGCAAAGCTGCCGAAGGGCAAGACGCGTTGCCCAAGGAACTGGGTGGGCGCAAAGGCCCCGAACCCGTGCGCTATGGGGATTGGGAAAAGAAAGGCATTGCTGTCGATTTCTGACTTGGCGCGACAGCCTGCCGCATCCCCGGTGCCGGACCCAGAGCTACCTCTGTCCTTCAAACAGGTGAAAACTCGGAGAGAGACATGTTCAAAGGACTGGGAATTTCGATCGCACTGATCGTTGGCGGCATGGTTGCCGTGCCCGCAGCCATCGTGGCCGCACTTTAAATCGAATACTAGATGTCGGGCGCGGCTTGGCTACCCGACATCCCTCTCTTCTTCCTCAAAACCGACACTGAAAACGCCGCAACGAGACATTTTTCGTTGGCTGCGTCGTGATTTCATCACACCATGTCCAGGCATCGCGACCAAATGAAGGCCCGCGTCAGAGAAAGGGAGAGAGCATGGAAAAGGTCAAGTTCACTCAGATGAAAGATGGCGACAAGGAGGATTACGATCTTCTTGGAAAGCTGGAGCACGAGTATGTCAAAGGCACCGCCGACCGTCTTCTGACCGCGCTGGTTGAATTGGATGAAAGCCTGTCGGGTTATCAGATCACCCGGCTTGGCCACTCGCTGCAATCGGCCACGCGGGCCTGGCGCGATGGTGCGGATCAGGATTGGGTCGTCGGGGCGCTATTGCATGATATTGGCGATATCTTTGCCCCTCATAACCATGACGAATACGCCGCCACGATCCTGAAACCCTTCGTGCGCGAGCAGGTGACTTGGACGGTCGAGGCGCATGGCGATTTCCAACTTGCCTATTTTGGTCATCACGTCGGCGCAGACCCTAACAAGCGGGAACGCCATGCCGGCAGCCCTTATTTCGACGATTGTTCCGAGTTCTGCGAACGCTGGGACCAATCCAGCTTTGACCCCGATTACGATCACGAGCCCATCGAGTTTTTCGCCGACATGGTGCGCGAGGTGTTTGATCGTGAACCATATGATCCCGCCGTCATCCGCCCCGGTGTCCGCGAACCATTGCAAGATCCCGAACGGGCGGCGGAACGGGCGGCCTGATGTCGCGGCTGCTTGCCTCGGCTGCACTTGAACGCTGTCTTTTGCCCGCTGACGAGGCGTCGTCGTTGCCACCCGCTGTCTATCGCTCGGACGCGGTGGCCGACGCCGAGGTAACGGCGATTTTCCGTGCAGGGTGGATCGGGGTGGGTCGGGCTGACATGGTGGCCGAACCTAGCGATTACATCACCTTGGACATCGCAGGGCAGGCCATCCTGCTGCTGCGCGATAACGAAGGGATTTTACGCGCCTATGCCAATACCTGTCGCCACCGCGGCGCGCGGCTGGTGGATGGCGAAGGATCGTGTAAGGGCCTGCGCTGCCCGTTTCATTCGTGGTTCTACGCGCTGGACGGGCGGCTGGTTTCGGCCCCCGAAATGGAGGCCGCGCAGGGTTTTGACAAGGCCGAGAACGGGTTGATCACCTATCGCGCTGAAGAACGGCTGGGTTTTGCCTTCGTCTGCCTGAACGCCGATGCTCCCGACCTTGACACTCATCTGGGCGAGTTTGCGGGCTTGCATGCGGACTGGCCAATGGAGTCACTGGTCAGTGTCCGGCGTCGGGTGCTGGAGGTGGAGTGCAACTGGAAACTGTTTCTTGAGGTGTTCAACGAATACTACCACCTGCCTTTCGTGCATCCCGATTCCATCGACAGCGTTTATGCGCGGCCCAATCCGCCCGATCCAGTACAAGGCGGTTTTGCCACCCAGTTCGGGGCGACCGATGGGACGGGTGGTCTGTTGGAGGATCAGCAGGACAAGGCGCTGCCCGATATGCCGGGTCTGCAAGGGTGCGCAAAAACGGGCGCACGCTATACGTGGGTGTTCCCGAACATGGCCTTTGCTGCCAACACGGACGCGCTCTGGTGTTACGAGGCCTACCCGCTGGGTGGGGACCGCTGCCTTGTTGTGCAAACCTCGTGTTTCCCGCCCGAGACGGTTGACCTGCCAGAGTTTGCCGAGAAGTCGGCGGCGTATCTGGATCGCATGGATGCCGCCCTGGACGAAGACGTCCCCGCCCTGATCAACCAACAGCGTGGGATGGCCAGCCCTGACGCCCGGCAAGGCCGGTTTCAGCCCGAGTTGGAGCCAAATGTTGCCGCCTTTGCCCGCTGGTATGCTGCGATTGGCATCTGACGCTGCTTAGGGCTTGACGCCGCATGCCAGAGCAGTAGCTATACCCACACGACAGGGGCGTCTTGAAAAAGGCTGAGAAGTACCCTTTGAACCTGAACCGGATCATGCCGGCGGAGGAAGTCGTGGGCCTGTTTTGACGTTCGTGCCCGCCTTCTTTCGTTCGCAAGGAGGCACAACGATGCAAGACGCAGGACACTACCTTGAAAACATGCGGGCCACTGCCCCGCTGGTGCAGAACATCACCAATTACGTGGCGATGAACGTCATGGCCAATGTGATGCTGGCGGCGGGGGCCTCGCCCGCCATGGTGCACGCACGCGAGGAAGCGGCAGAGTTCGCCGGGATTGCCTCGGCGCTGAGTGTCAATATCGGCACGCTTGATCCCGATTGGGTCGCGGCTATGGAAGCGGCGGCGCGCGTGATGAATGACGCGGGCAAACCCTGGGTGCTGGACCCGGTTGCGGTCTTTGCCACCGGATTGCGGCGCGAGGCGGGTGCACGGCTGGTGGCGTTGAAACCCACCGTGATACGCGGCAATGCCTCGGAAATTCTGGCGTTGGCGGGGGCCGAGGCCGCAGGCCAGGGCGCGGATGCGGGTGACAGCGTGGCCAGCGCCGAGGCCGCCGCACGCACCCTGGCCGCGCAGACAGGCGGGGTTGTCGCTGTCACGGGTGCGGTGGATTACATCACAGATGGCAGCCGCGCCTATCGTGTGGAAAATGGCGATCCGATGATGCCCAAGATCACCGCGCTGGGATGTTCTTTGACCGGCCTTGTGGCGGCTTTCGCCGTTGGACAGCCGACGCTTGAGGCAACGACAGCCGCTTTGGCCTATTACGGTCTGGCGGGTGAACAGGCCGCGCAGAAATCTGATGGCCCCGGCACGTTGGCGATGCATCTTCTGGATGCGTTGCACGCAATGACACCCGAGGCGTTGACGGCCCGGTCGCGGATCACTGAGGCATGATGGGGCCGGTCTATTTCGTCACCGATCCGGGGGCCGACCTGCCCGTTGTCGGTCAGGCCCTTGCCGCGGCGCGTGGTGGGGCACGGCTGATCCAGCTGCGCGACAAATCGGCGAGCACACCCGAGTTGGCGGCGCAGGCACAGGAGCTGCAAACCGTTTTGGCACAGCATGACGCCAAGCTGATCATCAACGACCGGGTCGATGTGGCCATCACGATAGGCGCATACGGATTGCATATTGGTCAGAGCGATGGAGATCCGCGCGATATCCGCGCCCGCATTGGCCCGGATATGATGCTGGGCCTGTCGGTGGAAAATGCGGATCAATTGGCTGATGTGCCGTTGGACTGCGTCGACTATCTCGGCGTTGGGCCGATCCGCGCCACGGCAAGCAAGCCGGATCATGCGCCACCCATCGGGTTTGCCGGACTGGGGCAGATCACAAAAACCACACCACTGCCCTGTTATGCCATCGGCGGTATCGGCCCGGGTGATGCGGCGGGGTTGCGCGCGGCTGGGGCGGTTGGGCTGGCGGTCGTTTCGGCCATAGCCCGCAGCGCCGACCCCGAGGTGGCAACCCGTGCCTTATTGGAAGAATGGAGGACAACATGAGCGCGAATATTCTCTCTATCGCGGGTTCGGACCCTTCCGGCGGGGCCGGTATCCAGGCCGATATCAAGGCGATTTCTGCCAATGGCGGCTATGCCATGGCCGCGATCACCGCCTTGACTGCGCAAAACACCCAAGGGGTCAGCCGGGTTGAGCTGACCACGCCCGATATGGTGGCCGAGCAGATCGCGATGATCCGTTCCGATATCCGGGTCGATGCGGTCAAGATCGGGATGCTGGGCAGTTCCGCGATCGTTAAGGCGGTGGAAAAGGCGCTGGACGGGCTGGATGCGCCGATTGTGCTGGATACCGTGATGGTGGCCAAGGGCGGAGACCGCCTGTTGCAGGCCGATGCGGTTGCGGCCCTGCGCGACCACCTGTTGCCGCGCGCCAACATCATCACCCCGAACCTGCCCGAGGCCGCCGACCTGCTGGGTGAGGACGAGGTGCAGGATGAGGCCGGGATGATGCGACAAGCCACGGCTCTTTTGGACCTTGGGGCGCAAGCGGTTTTGCTGAAAGGCGGACATCTGAAAACCGACCGCAGCCGCGACCTGTTGCTTTGGCAGGATGGGGATGAGTGGCTGGAAGCCCCGCGTCACCTGACGCACAACACCCATGGCACGGGATGTACGCTGTCAGCGGCATTGGCTGCGTGGTTAGGGCGAGGCGCCGGAATGCCAGAGGCGGTTCGGGCTGCCAAGGCCTATGTCACCGGCGCGATTGCAGCGTCGGATCTTTTGGACGTCGGGCGGGGCCACGGCCCGACCCATCACTTTCATGCCATGTGGAGGGTTTAAATCAGCGCAATACCAGATCGGCGAATTCGCCGGTGCCCTGATCCGAAATGAAGCGCATGGTGTTGCCCTGCACCTTCACAGCCTGGCAGTTGGGTCCAAGATCGCGCTTGCCCCAATAAAGATCACGGCAGAAATAGCCTGATTTCCAAGTCCACGCGCCGGTCACACTGCGGCCAAAGGCGTTGCCCTTGATCTGGCCATCCGGTGTGACGTCCAGCTTGATCCCGAAGCGGGTCAGTTTGCGCCCATCCACAAGCGATACAAAAGCTTGTTTATCGCTGATCTGGGAAAAACTATCGGCAGTCGCCGGGCTGGAGATGGGTGTGGCCAGAAGAGCGAGGCTGAAGAATGCTACGAGTTTACGCATGATCATGTCCCTTTAGCAGATACCGAGGGGTACGCGGCACTGCCCAGAACGGATCACTTTTTTGGGAGGAGACTCCCCGAGGTTACTTCAAACCCAGCACATCGAGCATGTCATACTCGCCCGGTTTGCGCCCAAGTCCCCACAGGGCCGCTTTCAAAGCCCCCCGTGCGAACAAGGCACGATCGCTGGCGATATGGCGCAGCACGATCCGCTCGCCTGCACCGGCGAACATCACGTCATGTTCGCCCACGATATCGCCCCCGCGAATGGCGGAAAATCCGATATGACCCCGTTCGCGCTTGCCGGTGATGCCGTCACGCGCGCGATCTGACACGGCGTTCAGGTCCACCCCACGCCCTTCGGCGGCGGCCTCGCCCAGCATCAGGGCGGTGCCCGAAGGCGCATCGACCTTTTGGTTGTGATGGCTTTCGATCACTTCAATATCGAAATCCTCGTCCAACGCGGCCGCCACCTGCTTGGTCAGTTGCACCAAAAGGTTCACTCCAAGGCTCATGTTTCCAGCGCGAATGATTGTGGCATGGCGCGCGGCGGGTTTAAGCTGGGCAATTTCGGCGTCGCTCATCCCCGTGGTGCCGATCACATGCACGGCGCGGGCCTGTGCCGCGAGGGCGGCGAATTCGAGCGTGGCGGCAGGGGCAGTGAAATCAATGATGGCTTGGGCCGTGGCAAAGGCCTCAAGCGGATCATCCAGAACGGTGATACCGGTTGGCGCGCCACCCATCGCGGTGCCAAGATCCTGACCGACCCAAGGGTGCCCCTGACGCTCCAACGCGCCGGACAATTGGGCATGATCGCTGTTTTGAACGGTCTGGATCAGCATCTGGCCCATGCGGCCGGATGCGCCGGTAACAACAATGCCTGGCAGGTCTGTCATGATATTCGTCCCTGATGATCTGGCCGTTCGTTTAGCGCACCCGGGCGGGGGCCGTCTATCGCGAAGTTTTGCGTGGGTGCCCGGATCAGCTGCATCGCCGCTTGGCAAAGCGTGCGATAGGTCTTAGATGCACGCTCATGGCTAAGAATAAGTTTCATGACGGGCCAGGCCCTTCGCAACGCCAACTGCGCGTTGGCGAATTGATCCGCCGGACATTGTCCGAGGTGTTGATGCGTGGCGATGTGCACGACCCTGATCTGAACCGCTTGTCGGTGACGGTGGGTGAGGTGCGCACCTCGCCCGATCTGAAAGTGGCAACGGCTTATGTTTCGCCTCTGGGCGGGACGGGCAAGGATGACCTGGTGGGTCTGCTGGCCCGCAACAAGGGCGAGCTGCGTCGGATCATCGGCAAGAAGCTTGAGCTGAAATACGCGCCCGATCTGCGGTTCCGTCTGGATGAGACCTTTGATCAGATGGATGAAACCCGCCGCCTGTTCGCACAGGACGATGTGCGCCGCGATCTGGACGAGTAGATGCGCGCGCTAGTGGCATGTCTGATCCTGCTGGCGGCCCCCGCTGCGGCGGTTGAGTGCAGGAATGTCAGCTTTGAGGGCGAGAAATATACGCTCTGCGAGGTCAACACCGACGCGGATGAGCTGCGCCTGTTCCTGACCGATCCTGATCGTGATGCGCCCTTTGGCAGCTTTGACAATGTCGAAGCGCAATTGCGCGACAGTGGTGAAACCCTGCACTTCGCGATGAACGCGGGCATGTATCATTCGGATCGTCGCCCCGTCGGACATTACGTCGAGGATGGCCAACAGCGCAGCCCGGTGATCGCCAGCGATGGTCCCGGCAATTTCGGCCTTTTGCCCAACGGCGTCTTTTGCATCCGCGAGGGCCGCGCCGATGTGATCGAGACGAAACGCTTTCAGCGCGAAAAGCCAGCCTGTACCTATGCCAGCCAGTCGGGCCCGATGCTGGTGATCGACGGCGCGCTGCATCCGAAATTCCTGAAAGACAGCGACAGCTATTACGTGCGCAACGGCGTTGGTACCTCGGCGGATGGCAAGACCGTCTGGTTCGTCATTTCGCGGGGCACGGTCAATTTCCACACTTTTGGCACCTTCTTTCGCGACGGGCTGAAGGCCCCGCAGGCGCTCTATTTCGATGGCAATATCTCGCGGCTCTACGCCCCCGATCTGAACCGCAATGATGGCGGTTTTCCGATGGGTCCGATCGTGGGTGTTGTGGGCAAGGCGGACTGAGCGATGGCACGGAAACGCAAGGGCCGCGATATCTCGGGCTGGCTGGTGGTGGACAAACCGGCGGGCATGACCTCAACCGCGGTAGTCAACAAGGTGCGCTGGGCGTTGCAGGCCAAGAAGGCAGGCCATGCCGGCACACTTGACCCCGAGGCGACAGGCGTTCTGGCGGTGGCTTTGGGCGAGGCGACCAAGACCGTGCCCTATATCACCGATGCGTTGAAGGCCTATGCGTTTGAGGTACGGTTGGGACAGGCCACCAATACCGACGATGCCGAGGGCGAAGTGATCGCCACCAGTGATCTGCGCCCATCGGATGACGAGATCAAAGAGGCCCTTGGCGCCTTTGTCGGCGATATCCAACAAGTGCCGCCCAAATTCTCCGCGGTGAAGATCGACGGAGAGCGCGCCTATAAACGTGCCCGCGATGGCGAGGAGTTTGAGGTCGAAGCGCGGCCTTTGTGGGTGGAAGAACTGGTGCTGACCGACCGGCCCGATGTCGACCATGTGCATCTTGAAATGACCTGCGGCAAAGGCGGGTATGTGCGCGCCATTGCCCGCGATCTGGGCGAGGCGCTGGGCTGTCATGGTCATGTGACCTGGCTGCGCCGCCTGTGGTCCGGCCCGTTTGAGGCCGAGGATAGCCTGAGTTTTCAGCAGATCGAAGAGATGGCGCAAACTCCCGAGTTGGACAGCCATCTGCGCCCGCTTGAAGAGGGGTTGAGCGAGTTGCCAATGGTGCGCTGTGCGCCCGAGGCGGCGGCCAAGTTGCGCAATGGCAATCCCGGCATGGTGATCGCGCAGGATGTGGAATACGGCGATGAATGCTGGGCCGCTTGCGATGGACAGGCCGTGGCGGTGGGCCGTTTCAAGGCCGGTGAATTACATCCTTCCCGCGTCTTCGTCAGTCATGAGTAATCCTGACCAGCTTCACGATCCCGGCGGCAAGGTACGCTTGCGTCTGCCTGACGGAGTGATCGGCGGGGCGACGTTTTCCGAGTGTGGACGGTATCGCCAGGCCCTGACCCGCGACTGGACGCCCAAGGGCACGCCCCCGCGTGCAATCCTGTTCATCGGCATGAACCCGTCAGTGGCGGGGGCAGAGGTGTCAGACCCCACCTGCCACCGCGAATTGATGTTCGCCCGCGACTGGGGATTCACCCGCTATCTGAAAGGCAATGTGCTGGACTGGCGCGCCACCTCGCCCAAGGACCTGCCGGTTGACCCGGGAGAGGCCAACAGCCCCGCCAACCTGACTGCCCTGCAAGAAATGGCCGCCGAGGCCGAAACGGTTGTGATGGCCTATGGCAAGCTGCACGCGCGCTATCAGCCAGTGATTGGTCAGGTGATCGATGCGATGGAAGCCTTGGGTAAACCCCTGACCTGTCTGGGGCTGAACAAAGACGGATCGGCCAAACACCCGCTTTACCTGCGCAAGGATACCCAGCTGAGGAACTTCCCAAGACCGGACGGGGTGTAAGGCGTATTCCCTTCGCTCAGCGGCATCCTTGCCTTGGATTTTGCACTCTGGCCGGGCCGGTCGCAGGTACAACAAGAAGATAGCGGTCTTACCCGCCTTCCCAAATCACCCTTGCCGGAGATCCCAAAGGTAATCCGCGCGGAAGATGCTCAGCATTGAACTGAAAGAGCTCGATCCCCTCACGATAGCGCCAAGCTGAATTTCCGCACCTTCTTGACGAATTGGCCGGTCAAAAAGCCTCTTGTCGGCCAAATTTTAAACACAAAACGGATTTACCACCCTTAGTCAGATAGTTTTGGAGGGCTCAAATGTATCTGTCTGTTGTAGTTCCGTGCATGAACGAAGAGGAAGCGATTCCGGAATTGGTCTCGCGCCTCGCGGCTGTGACGGACCCTTACAAAGGCCGTGCTGAAATCGTTCTTGTAGATGACGGCTCGACGGATGGTACATGGGCTGAAATCCAGCGGATGCAAGCCTCATATCCGCAGTTGCGCGGATTGCGAATGTCCACAAACCGAGGTCACCAGATCGCGCTAACCGCAGGGCTTGAAGCGGCCAAGGGTGCACGCATTTTCATGTTGGATGCAGACCTCCAAGATCCGCCCGAGTTGCTTGGGGACATGATGTCTATGATGGATCGCGGCTATGATGTGGTGTATGGTCGCCGCGTGGAACGTCAGGGTGAGACGATTTTCAAACGTGCTTCCGCGCATGTGTTTTATCGCTTCCTTAACATGATGTCAGATGTCCCAATCCCCAAAGATACCGGCGATTTCAGACTGGTGAGCCGCCGCGTGCTGGATGCTGTTCTGGACATGCCGGAAAAGGCGCGTTTTATCCGAGGAATGTTCGCATGGGTCGGGTATGATCAGGTTGGCATCGAATACACCCGGGCAGCCCGCAGCATGGGAGAAACCAAATACCCGCTCCGCAAGATGATTGGGCTTGCTACAGACGCAATGACGGCCTTTTCCACAAAACCATTGCGCTTGTCTACACGGCTGTCTTTCGTCAGTTTTATTGTGGCAGGGTTGATGATGATCTACGTGTTTAGGTCCCTCATTCTGTACCAGACTGCACCAGGTTGGGCCTCGGTGGTCCTGGCAATCAGCGCGTTTTCCGGGGTGCAGCTTTTGACGCTGGGTATCCTGGGCGAATACATCGGACGGCTTTACATCGAAGCCAAGAACCGTCCGCTTTACTTCGTGTCTGAAGAAACCTGCGCCGACGCTTCTGCTAAGCGTAAAATCCGGGCCTGATCTGTGACCACGCGTGGTAAACTCCTGCCCTTTGCCCTTGTTGGTGTTGGTGTGGCGGCACTCTATGTGGCGCTCTACACCATGCTTCAGGCACTTGGTGTGACACAATCTGTCGCCAACGCAGCGGCGTTTTTGGCGGCGGTCGTGGTGCAATATGCGGCGCAGGCGTGCTTTACCTTCCAAGCGCCTCTGAGAAGCAAACAACAAGTGGTCCGGTTCGGCATTATGGTTGCTCTGGGCTTTGTTACTTCGGCGATTATCACCGGTTTGATTGGCCCCTCTCTGGGCTGGCCTGACCTTGCCTCGGCGATAATCGTCACCATCGTGCTGCCATTTCAAAATTATGTATTCATGTCGCGCTGGGTGTTTTTACGCCGCAGCGGTCAAATGGAGAAACAGCCATGAAACATGTCTATGATGACACGTTCTTCAACTATATCGATCAAGGCGCGCGCAGTTCGGCCAAGGCATTGATCGACTTGCTGAACGGGTGGCTCGCCCCGCAAAGGGTGCTTGATTTGGGGTGCGGTCGCGGTGTTTGGCTGGATGAGTGGCAAAAGGCCGGGGCGTCAACGGTCCTTGGCATTGATGGGACGTATGTGAACCGCGATGCGCTCGCGATCAACAAGGATGATTTCCAATCTGCCGATCTGACCAAACCGCTTAAGCTTGATGCGCGTTTTGATCTGGCGCAGAGCCTCGAAGTGGGAGAGCACCTGCCCGGTGATGCCTCGGACACGCTTGTGGATAGTCTGTGCCAAAGTTCCGATCGCATCCTGTTTTCCGCCGCCGTGGTCGGCCAAGGCGGAGAGTTTCATGTAAATGAGCAGCCCCTGTCCTACTGGCAAGAAAAGTTCGCAGCACGTGGCTATCGCGCCTTCGATTGTTTGCGCCCGCATCTACGCCACAACATGCAGGTCGAACCTTGGTATCGCTATAACAGCATCTTCTACGCAAGTGAAAAAGGCGTAGAAGGCTTGCCCACCGATGTGACAAAACACGCACTGCTTGATAATGAAAAGCTCAAGAATGCAGGCGATCTGAAATGGCGCCTGAGAAAAGCCATCGTCGCGCAATTGCCGCAAAGCACTGTGACCCGCATTGCCCAAAAACGCGCAAGCCGAATTGCTGCCAAAGCCGCGCGACCGGTAGGTCAGGCGGAGTTGGGAAAATGACCCACGTGGCCGACGGCAGCATGCTGCCTGATGCCGCTTACAGCGGCGAGAACAGCAATGCATCAGTGATCCCGATTATCATAGCCCTTCTCGCGACACTGGTTGTTTCGGCCCCTAATGTGCTTGATCCGATGATCCGGTATGACGATTATCCGGCGTATTTTGCCGATCCCACAGAGTATTTCAGCAAGACCAAAGAAGAGGGACGCTGGCTGAACTATTGGTGGCACTTGCGCTCATTCACCACACCTGCATGGCTGAGCTTTACCATCTATCAAATCAGCTGGGCGTTATTTGCTGCCTTCATCGCCCTTGCGGGAGTGGAAAAAACACCAAACCGGGTTTGGTTTGCGGCGTTGTTGGGGGTGTTGATCCTTCTATCCCCATCCGCAACTTTGATTTCCTTGTGGTTCAACACGTTGCTTCCTGGTCTGGCCCTGGTCGCAGTTTATGCGGGGTTGGGGTTGGTGGTATCACGTTTCACGCACCGCGCCTTGCTCGTGCCTTTCACGATACTCGCCTTTATGGCTTACACGACCTACCCGCTGCTCTTGCTGATTTCTGCGGTCGTATGCAATCGTCAGCGTAGCTTCTTGGACCTCATAGGATTGATGTCGCTGTTCGTGGCAGGATTTGTACTTGCCGTGATATGCGTCTTCAGCTTGAATCTTTATGTACATGGAATCTTCGGGGTGCCTGTTGCGGAATGGCGAAATGCTACACCCGCTACAGATTTGGCCAGTGTGTTTTCTAATTTGCCACTGGTTGTGGAATCGTTCCAAACGTTCCTGAACATCACCAGTTTCAATTTTACACCCTTAATCTACTTTCATCTTGGCTTCTTCGTTATGGGAACGATTGTGCTGGTACGCCATTCCCCTCTAGAGGCGCTCTATCTGAATGTAGCACTGGCCGCAGGGCTGGGCCTCATCACCCTGCAAATTATCAAGGTTGGCGTGATCACACCACCGCGCGCATTCCTGTTTGCATGGGTGCTCTATGCGATCGTGATTACCCGTGCCATGCAAATCCTGACCGCGAAGAGTGGGCTTTCCGGGCGTTTGATACGGGTTGGTGTCCTGTTTGTCGCTGGCAGCTATATTCTGTTCACGTTCAAGCACTACGTTAGCTATCGTGACTGGCAGGTAGAAACGCGTGTTCTGGCTGAAAAGGTAAAGACCATAGAGACGCCAGTCGCCATAACCGGTGATATTCTCGCCCTGCCAAGCGCCCGCAAAGCCTTTGTTCAAGACAATCGTGCATTGGGCTTTCGACTGCAGCAACTGACAGGTAAAACAGTCCCTGTTTGTATCGGTGCTGAAGGTTCCTGCTGTCCGAAAAATACAAGCGCACAAACAGATTGCGCAACATTGATACACCTCCATGAACAGAATGGCGAAGCTCACCTTGCTGTCGGCTTTTTGGATTAGAGCGATACCTGCGCTGCGAGTGGGATCGCCCCGTTGCGGTGATTGAGGGCGAGGCGGTGTACTAGATCCGCATCGGCCATATCGGACGGCCCTTGTTCACAACTGAATGCCGCGTCAGGCGGCGCGGCTCATCGCCAGGGTGATCGCCTCGAAGGGCTTCAGAACCGGCCAGGCGGGTTTGGGATGTTCGGGCAGCCGGTTGCGGTTGACCTTCGCCAGCAGACTGGCGGCCAGTTGCTCGGGTTTGCGGCGCAGACGTCCGATATACAGGCTTTCTGCAGGGCAGCCTGCGGTGACAATCACCTCGTGACCGGGCAACAGCAACTGATGATAGGTGACCTGATCAGGCCCTTCGGCGGGCAAGGCCGAGACACCGTTGATCAGGTGCCGCGCGGGCACCAGAACCGCCTCTTTGCCGAACATGTATTCCACTTGCGTGCCGCGGATCACCAACCGTTGGTGTGGGGCAACGACGATATCCCGGCGCAGGCCAAAATAGGGCGCGCGCAGCCGGACAGGGCGGAAATTGCCGCGTGCAGGCACCGTCCGGCGCACCGTCTGCAAAACCGGGACAACATTGCCTGTTTCGGTCATTACCAGATCACCGCGCTTGAGGTGGCCAATGGGCAGATACCCGTCCGGGGTCGAGACGGGAACGCTCCCGGCGAGGCCGGGCATGGGGCCCAGCGGCTCGATCTGGTCCGACAGGGCAACGAAGGCCACATCATCGGCCATCTCCCGTTGTCGCGGGTCGGTCAGCGTGGTCTTAAAATCAGCCAGCGGCATCGGGTGCGGCGGCTTCATCTTGGTAACATGAATGCTGTCGGTCTCGGGGCGCTCCAGCGCAAGGCGCCCCCACTTGGCAGGTGCATCCCAGCTATAGGTCAGGCGCACAATGTCCATCCGCCCGTCGGGCTGATGCGGCAAGGTGGCGTGGCGCACCACATCGCGTTGGGATTCGATCAGGATGAATCCACCCCCCGGCAAAGCCTGAAGCGAAAAGCTGCAGGGCCATGGATAGCTGCGCTGAAACGCGATCAGCGTTTGTGGGTGACCGTCATGGGACAGCCGTGTCTCGGCCATTAGCGTCCCGCGTGGTAACAGCGTATCAGGATCCACATGGATAATGCGCCCGGGCGGGCTGACGCCCAACCCTGCCGGATCAAACCGGCTGTCTGCACCGTCAGTGAACCCGATCCAGGCCACCTCAGGCGGCCCTTTGTGCCGCAGCCAGCAACTGCGCCTCATAGCTTTTCAGCATACGCCGTGCCGCAGGGCTGTAGCCGTGGCCGGTTTCGGGATCAATCTCGGGGAAAAGGCTGCAAATCTCGCGTACGATATCTGCCTCAAAGCTGCGCGCCGTTTGCGGGCCGGGCAGGAAGCTTTCCGTCTCGAGCCCTTCGGAAAACACCACCTGATGACGGTCAAACAGGATATGAACATAGATCACTTTGCCGCCGGGCATGGGCCGCACGCTGGTTTCATTGACCAGATCGCGGGCCGCCACCAGCACCTCGCCTTCGCCAAACAGCAGTTCGGCCAGACTGTCACGGATCAATACCCGGTGCAGAGGTGACAACATCAGCGCACCATGTTGACCAAAGGTGTTCGCGGAGATGCGGATCGGGGCAAAGTCACCAACGGCGGCCACTTCCCGCGAACCGATCCACCGCAGTGGCTGGGGTCCTTCATCGCGGGTCATCACCAGATCGCCGGGTTCGAGTGTTTCGACGGCCACTAGCCCGTCCGGCGTTCGGATCATCGTCCCGGCCACAAAGCACGGGATGGAATCGACCGTGACCATGCCGATATCGGTTTGCCCCGTGCTGCTTTCGACGGTGTAGGTAAAGTTGAACTCTTCGATGTCGCCATCGCCCACCAGAACCAGCTTGCCATCGGCTGTCAATTCCACGGTCTGGCCCGTGCTCAGCGTCACTATGCTTCCGGTTGTGACCGCGACGCCGTTGATATGGGTGATGGTCAGTGTGCCACCGGTGTTGTTCACATCATTGTCCAACACATCGAGCGTTTTGGTGCCGTCCGGGTTCAGGTTCAGAGTGTCGTCCAGCGCCACCAGCGTGGTTTGCACGCTGTCGCCCGCGATCAGCAAGGTGGAGTCGTATTGGTTGTCTGACACGTCTGCGATGCCGATGCGGATCGAGTTCAATACACCCGGGTTGACCGGAATGGTCAGTGTGAGCGTCAGGGTGAATCCGTCCATCTCGGTATTGAACTGATCGCCTGTGTTGTCGACAAACAGGTTGCTATTGGACCCGCCATTTAGATTGTTGGGATCAATATCACCGTCGCCGGCGCTTAACTCGACAAACTGTCCGTTGACCCAGACACCAACGAAATCCTGATAGGCACCGCTGGCAAACTCTGGGAATTCTTCGGACGAGAACACGAACTGCATCGTCATGACATCGCCGGTGGGGATGAAGTCTACATCAAGATAGGAGGCGTCAAACGTGTTGGTGCCTGCTGCGGCGTTGAACAGCGGATCGTTGTTGGGGCCGCTGGAATTGGTCGTGGTATTGGTGCGGATGTTGGACTGGGAGGAATTGTTGGTAAAGCCACGCAGATCGCCGGTGGAAAACATCACGCCGGTGTCGCTTGGGGTTACGCCGGGGGCGATGCTGTCGCCGTTGGTGTAAATCCCTGAACTGTCGTTGTCGCCGGTATAGGTGGCACTGACAACGGTTACACCATCGCCAAAAATCGCCTCGGCCATCTCATTCGCCGTCGCGCTGCGATCAATATCAAGTTCTGTGCCTGCTACCATCTCTGCCTTACCTCACCGGAAAGGCAGCGCAAAACGCCATCGCGAACGGGTTTCCCCGCCTATAGTATTTGGACGTGTTCTTGTCGTCCGCTCGATCGCTGGCCTATTGCGGCCATGCCTGTTTTGCCCTGCCTCGGGTCATTTATTGAGGAGTTGGTAGCAAGTATTGAGAGCTTTGTTAAGGGATTAATGCGGGGAGGACCTTGATTTTGCCCGTCAAAAGCGGCTTTCCCGCCACATTTGCGCTGTCCTGCAAAGCGGGGTAGGGACAGGACAGATAGATCAGAAACGTGATGATTGGCTGGTTGAAATGACGCCCACCTCCCCTGTTGATCCGGTCGAACTGACCGCTGATTTGCTGCGCTGTCCTTCGATCACACCCGAGGAAGGCGGTGCCTTGGTGCTGCTTGAACGCGTCCTCAGCGAGGCCGGGTTTGCCTGTACACGCGTGGATCGCGGCGGGGTCGCCAACTTGTTCGCCCGCTGGGGCGACAAGGGAGCGTTCAAGACATTTGGCTTTAACGGGCATACCGATGTCGTGCCCCTGGGGGATGAGGCCGCATGGAGCGTACCGCCGTTCGGAGCGCTTGAGAAAGACGGCTATCTCTGGGGTCGGGGTGCCACGGATATGAAATCGGGTGTTGCGGCCTTTGCGGCGGCTGCCATTGATCTGGTTCGGACCACCCCGCCGGACGGGGCCGTGGTCCTGACCATCACCGGCGACGAGGAAGGGGATGCAACAGATGGCACCACGGCATTGCTAGATTGGATGGCCCAGCAGGGCGAGGCGATGGATGTCTGCCTTGTCGGCGAACCCACCTGCCCGGATAAGATGGGCGAGATGATCAAGATCGGGCGGCGCGGATCGCTGTCGGCGTGGTTTACATTAACCGGTGTACAGGGCCATTCCGCCTATCCGCACCGGGCGAAGAATCCGGTGCCCGCCATGGCACGTTTGATGGATCGGCTGGCCAGTCACGACCTTGATCGGGGCACGGATCATTTTGACCCTTCGACACTGGCTGTGGTTACGATGGACACAGGCAATCCGGCCACCAATGTGATCCCGGCGGAGTGCCGCGCCACCGTCAATATCCGCTTTAACGATGCCCATCACAGCGATGATCTGATCGCCTGGATGCAGGGCGAGATGGATCGCGTGACCAAAGACTTCGATGTGGTTGGTGACATGCGTGTGAAAGTTTCGGGCGAAAGCTTTCTCACACCTCCAGGGCCACTGTCGGAGCTGGTTGCGCGCGCGGCCGAGGCGGAAACCGGCATCGCACCGGCACTGTCGACCACGGGTGGCACGTCGGATGCCCGGTTCGTCAAGGACCACTGTCCGGTGGTGGAATTCGGCTTGGTGGGCCAGACCATGCATCAGGTGGATGAACGGGTTGAGGTGGCGCAAATCCATCAACTCAAGAGCATCTATGGGCGCATTCTGCGGGACTATTTTGCGGGATGATCGAGATCGAGCCAAGCGATGACCTGACCACCTGTCTGGCGCTGCGCCATGAGGTGTTTGTCGAGGAGCAAGGCGTGTCCCTGGCTGAGGAACAGGATGGGCGCGATGACGACGCGCATCATATTCTGGCCCGCGTCGATGGCCAGCCAATGGGCACGGCCCGCATCCTGATCAAAGGTGAGACCGGCAAGATCGGGCGCGTTTGCGTTCTGAAAGCTGCGCGCGGCACCGGGCTGGGTGAGGGGTTGATCCGCGCCTGTCTTGACCATCTGCGCCAGCAGCCGGGCGTTACCCGCGCCGAGTTGGGGGCGCAAACCCATGCGCTGGCCTTCTATGAAAAGCTGGGCTTTGCCACCTATGGCCCGATCTATGACGACGCCGGGATGCCGCACCGGGATATGGAGCAGGCTCTGTGATCCGCCCCCAACTGGTGGTGATGCTGAAACTACCGCGCCCGGGACGTGTGAAAACCCGGCTGGGGCGCGATATCGGCATGGTGGGTGCTGCGTGGTGGTTTCGCCATCAGGTTGCCCGCGTGTTGCGCCGTCTGGAAGATCCGCGCTGGGACCTGATCCTTGCCGTTGCTCCGGATCATGAAGGGATGGCGGCCCGTATCTGGCCTGCGCATTTGCCGCGGATACCGCAGGGGCCGGGTGATTTGGGGGATCGCATGGCGCGGGTGATGCGTACCCGGCCACCGGGCCCGGTGTGTATCATCGGGGGTGACATTCCGGGGGTAGACCGTCCCTATATCGCGCGCGCTTTTGCGCGGCTGGGGGATCATGACGCGGTGTTTGGGCCAGCACCTGACGGTGGCTATTGGCTGGTCGGTTTGAAACGCGTTGGTGCGGTTCCATCCGGCTTGTTCAAGAATGTGCGTTGGTCAAGCGATCACGCGTTGTCCGATAGCATGGCCACCCTGCGTGACAGCCGGATTGCGCTGATTGATACGTTGCAGGACGTAGACACTGCGGCTGACTTGGAGGGGTGACCCTCAGCCAATCAGGCCTTGGCCAGCATCCGGCCCAGTGGGCGGCCGCCAACGATATGCAGATGGTAATGCGGCACTTCCTGAACGCCGTCCTGCCCGGCGTTCGAGAGGGTGCGATAGCCCGCGCCAACATCGCCGGGGCTGATGCCCTTGATCCTGCACACCTCGGCCGTGGCACGCATGAAATCGACGATTTCGGCCTCGCTGGCCTCAGCCGCGAAATGATCGTGGCACACATAGGCCCCCTTGGGGATCACCAGCACATGCACCGGGACCTGCGGTTGAATATCGTCAAAGGCCAGTGTGTGCTCGGTTTCCAGCACGGTGTTGTTGGGGATCTCGCCGCGCAGGATTTTCGCAAAGATGTTCTGATCGTCGTAGCTGTAGGGCATGTTATGGCTCAATCTGCAAAGAGGTGCTCGTCGCTTGAAATCTCCTGCGCTTTCTCGGGGCTGATGTCCAGAAACTGGGTCAGCAAATCTTCTTGCCGCTCGCGGCTATCGCTTTCGCGCAGGATGATGTGGTTTTCGAATTCTTCGTCGCGGATGCGATCGCTTTCAAAATTCATGTCGCTGCGGATCGTGGGCAGCAACCGCTCCAGCGTTTCCTTGGGGGTCTGTTCGCCCGCAAGGCCGACGCGCCGGGCATGGCCGATAAGGTAGTGATCGGTGAATTCGCACTGCACCTCCAGCAATTTGGTCACCGAGCGGTCGCCGCAGAAATCTTGTAGCAGGTCGATCTCGCCGGGGTCCATACACACGATCAGCCGGTCGGTTTCGTAATAGTCAAACAGCATCCGCATCAATGCGCGGCGGTGGCGCGTGCGTTTTTCAACGCTGGCCTGAATGCCACCCAGATCGGGCAGCACGGTGCTGTCTTCGTTGAAGAGATATTCGATGGCCGGCACATTGGTGACCTGCCTGATCCGTTCCAGCAGGCGTTTGGCCACATGCCATTTCTTGCAGATCACGATCATCAACTCGCGCTCGCGACCCAACGTGGATTCGGTTTCCCAGAACCGGCTGGCAAAGCGCCGTCCGATCCGGCCACGACCCGTGAGGAACTTGAACAGGTTGCGCCCCTCGTTTGAGATCTGGAACTGGGCATCGCCATCTGCATAAAGCGCCCCAAGCCGTTTTTTCAGCTCCAGCGCCTCGCCGCTGATCTTGCGGGCAAACAGGTAGTCCTGACCCAGCAGAAGATCATAGTGATCGTTGTAAAACGTCACAGGCATCCCGTAATCGGTGAACATCAGGAAGGTCAGTGTGCGCGTTCTGATCTCGTTTTCGGGGATCAGGTGGCGCACGAGGGTCTGGAAAAACGTTTCATCCGGGATCCAGGTGCTGCGAAAAAAGCGCATCACATCGCGCCGCTTGCGGGTGAAGTCGAGAATCCACTCGATGGTGCGGCGGCGCAGGCACCACCATTGGCTGCCGATCTGGACCTGGATATCTGACGGGATCTGGCGGGTCAGCCCCAGTTTCTTTTGCAGGTTGAACGTTGCATAAAAACGTTTCGGCTGTGTGCGCTCGTTGAAGTAATGGCGGTAAATCAACCGCTCTTCCTTCATGCCGGTCTTGATCCAGTCACTTTCGAAATAGTCAAAGCTTTCGATGTAATCGACATCGTTATCGTCCAGAAACTCATGCGTGTAGCGGGCCGACTTGATCGCCATGCAATCGCCGGACAGCATGTAGAAATGCGTGGCACGTGGAAACTGATCCACCGCTGCTTCAACTGCATACAGGGAGGCTTGCACCAAAGACCATTCCCCCCAGCCGCACTTGATGCGTTTCTTGGCGAAGGTCACGTTGGGATTATCGGCCAGTGCCGTCTTGATCTGGTTAAAATGCTCGGCCTTGGCGCGAGCATCGAAGTGAATGGACATGTAATCACCAGCCGCGGTCAGCATTTCTGCCTGACGGATGATCGCCTCAGGGTCCTTATGACACAGCAATATGAATGCGATTTTTGCCATTACCGAAACGGTTTACCCAAGTTAATCAAGATTGTTTACCCTGATAATGGTGAAAAGCGGCCGAATAAACAGGCTTTCTTTGCAGATTTTAACGGGTTAAAAACGCAAAAACCCGAAAAGTCGTCGGGCGAGTGGGGTTTCGGAGGCAGCGAATATGGGGTTTCCCGGCACATGGATGACCGAGAGTGAAAGCGTGGTGTACCGCGTGGTGCCCAAATGCGCCTGTTCGACCATTGGCCAGATCATGTATTATTCGGATCATGGCGAGTTTTTTGACGGCGACATTCATGATGCCAAGGATGGCCTGCACAAATGGGCGCGCGAGGACAGCCAGAGGCTGATCAATGCCAATGTGCGCACCCACACCTCCTATGCATTCACCTGTGTCCGTAACCCTTACACCCGCGTTCTGTCGTCATTCTTCGACAAGATCTGCGGCATTCAGCGCAATGGTAAACGCTATCGCGGCAAGCTGGTCCCGCTTCTGATTCAGAAATACGGGATCGAGGTGGGCGGCGATGATGGCAAGCAGGAATTTGACCAGATTCAAAGCTTCCGCCGCTTTTTGCTTTTTGCGCGTGACACCATCCGTTGGCGCCGCCCGATGGACCCGGACATTCACTGGTCTGCCATGTCAGGCCATGTCTCGACCTTCATTGCCAATGGCGGCACCTATGACAAGATTTTCTGGACAGAATCCTTCAACGACGGAATGGGCGAGGTTCTGAAGGCGATCAAGACGCCGAAGAAAGTCGATATCAAGAAGATCCCGCGCTTCAACGAAAGCGAAGGCCACGGACCGAAACGTGCGCACCCGGTCGAGGATTACTTCGACGATCTGTCGATGCATCTGATCAAGGAAATCTATCACCGCGATTTTGAGCTGTTCAAATACGATTTCGACGACCCCTCGAACAAGATGCCCATTGGTGAGATTGATCTGGACGAGGTGCACGCCAAGCTGGGGGAGTAGGCGGCTGGGCGTCCTGACACGGCACAGTAGGGGAAACCGGGGTAAAGCTGGTGACCTGGAGCAATCGGAATTGATGTCGGCTCAGTGGACGAAGCGCTACTTCGCTGCGCTTGCTCCAATAGCCGCTTCTGGCAGTTCGCACACGCTGCGAGATGGTTCCAATCCTTTCTTACTTTGTCCTCGACATGGCTGAACCAATTTCTTTGGCCAGGGCACGAACGCGACGTGGCTGAGCTCGCCCCGGCGGGAACATCATCTGCAGTGGGTTCGCTGGCGAAGTGTGCTCTTCCAGAAGGGCGATGAGGCGTCCGGATATCAGATCTTCGGAGACATCCAGTTCCGACTTCAGAATGATACCATGCCCCGCTATCGCCCATTCGCGCACGATTGAACCATCGTTGATAATCTTGTCTCCTCGCACCGTTATGCTTTGCGCTGACTTTCCGGAACCAAACCGCCAGACATTGTCGAGAGTTCTGCCAAATCGCATGACAAGGCAATTGTGATCTGAAAGGTCATCAGGGTTTTTCGGGGCACCATTGGCTTTGATGTACGACGGCGCGGCGCACACAAGCCGCCGATATTCCCCGAGGCCACGGGTGCGCAGCGTACTGTCCGTCACCTTTCCAAAGCGAATTGCGAGGTCGAACCCTTCTCCTACGATGTCGGTGTACCCGTCAGAAAGCGACAGCTCGACCGAAATGGCAGGGTGCTTCTTGGTGAAATTGGCGATCACCTTGGAGACGATGCTACGCCCGACATCAACGGGAGCGCTGATCCGGATTGGGCCAGACAGCGTTTCGGCTCCATGCCGAATGCGCGCGTCAAGATCATCAACTTCGCCCAGAACAACTTTGGCGCCTTCCAGTAAGGTGCGGCCTTCGTCTGTAAGGCTGATGGATCGGGTCGTGCGGTTCAAGAGAACAACGCCGTAATGCGCCTCAAGCGCGGCGAGCCGTTCGGAGACCGTGGTGGCCGACAGCCCGACCTCTCGACCGGCAGCCACCATGCTACCTTTTTCAGAAATCTTCAAAAACAGACAAATGTTATCGATCAGCATTATTCGGCATTTCCGGATTGTATATTTGATTTATGACCGTTTATCCGGAATTTTCAAGCCTGTATGTTCCATTCAACACGAGACTGGATTGAAAGGAATACCTCAATGTCAAAGCTGACAATCGTCGCCAACATCAAAGCCAACGCCGACAAGATAGAGCTAGTGAAGGCCGAGCTTCTGAAACTGATCGACATCACACGCGCCGAAGCAGGCTGTATCAACTACGACTTGCATCAAGACAATGAAAACCCCGCCCACTTCATGTTCTACGAAAACTGGGAAAACCGCGAATTGTGGCAGACCCACATGAATGCGCCTCATCTGGCGGCGTATATGGCAGCCACGGAAGGCGCCGTGGCGGAATTCACTCTCAACGAAATGTCCAAGATTGGATGACACCTTCGCAGGCAAGGAGAAGAAAATGAAAGCTGTAGCTCTCACGCATTATCTTCCGGCAACAGACCCGGATGCATTTCAGGATGTGGAACTCTCGAAACCAGAGGCTTCAGGTCGAGATATCCTTGTTCGGGTCAAAGCGGTTTCTGTCAACCCAGTTGACACCAAAGTGCGCCGAGGCGGCGGGGACACGGTCGAAGATCCCCCGCGTGTTCTGGGCTGGGATGCCAGCGGTGTGGTCGAGGCGGTCGGCAATGACGTGACGCTCTTTAAAGCGGGTGACGAAGTTTACTACGCTGGCGATGTCACGCGTTCAGGATCGAATGCCGAGTTCCAGCTTGTGGACGAACGCATCGTCGGCGCCAAACCCAAATGCCTGAGTTTTGCCGAGGCTGCCGCCCTGCCGCTAACCACCATTACTGCATACGAATCCTTCTTTGACCGTCTAGGTATTGATCGAGATGGAGCAAACTCGGGTGAAACAGTACTGATCATTGGTGCGGGCGGAGGAGTCGGCTCGATTGGTATCCAATTGGCCAAGGCTGCGGGGCTCAAGATCATCGCCACAGCCTCGCGCCCCGAAACCACGGCCTGGGTCATGGAGCTGGGGGCTGCTCACGTCGTCAATCACCGCGAGGATATGGTGGCGCAGGTGCGCGCCTTGGGGTTCGATCATGTCGATCACATCGCCATCTTCAACGACATGCGTCATTGGGAGACGGCAGTTGAGTTGATCCGGCCCCAGGGTGGAATTGTGACCATCGACGACACTGATTTGCCGATGCCCATGGCGGGGATGAAAACGAAGGCCGCCAGCCTGCATTGGGAGTTCATGTTCGCCCGTGCGAAATTTGAAACGCCCGACATGAACGAGCAGCACAAGCTGCTGAGCTACGTCGCCGGTGAAATCGATGCCGGGCGCATTCGAACAACGCTCGACAAGGTCATGAACCCGATCAACGCGGCCAATATGCGCGAAGCACATCGGTTGATCGAGACAGGCACCGTCAAGGGAAAAATCGTAATCGAAAGTTTTGATGACTGATCTGAAATCCACGAGGAGCACGAAATGGCACTTTATGAGTTGCGCCAATACAAGGTTCGCGATGGCAATATCGCCCGCTTGGCTGGACCTCATGGAAGGTGAAATCATTCCATACGTCGTCTCCAAAGGAATGGTTTTCATCTCTAGTTTTGCGGCTGAAAACGACCCGGCCGTCTATATCTGGCTACTTCGTTTCGAGGAAGAACCAGATCGTGCCGGCCTCTACGATGCGGTTTATGAGAGCGAGCGTTGGAAATCAGGCCTATCACCAAAAATCGGTGCACTACTGGTTCGAGAAGAGTCGATCATTCACAGGCTGACGCCGAAGCGCATCTCGCCACTGCAGTAGAGACGTATACTGACAGCAACTGCGGGTACTGGATAACGTGGGAAAGCCCACCCATAATCCGCCTTTCTAAAATTGGGAAATACCATGTCTGACATCCAGCATCTCAAGACGATCGAGCAGCGGCTTTTGTGGCTGTCGCACTGGATGATCCACCACGCCAACCATGTCCGGCCCAAGGTAGACGGGATCAAGGTGGGCGGGCATCAGGCGAGCTCGGCCTCGATGGTGTCGATCATGACGGCGCTCTACTTCTCGACACTGCGGCCCGAAGACCGGGTGGCGGTGAAACCGCACGCCTCGCCGGTCTTTCATGCGATGCAGTACCTGATGGGCAACCAGACCCGCGAGAAGATGGAGAACTTCCGTGGCTTTGGCGGGGTGCAGAGCTATCCCAGCAGAACGAAGGATATCGACGACGTGGACTTTTCCACCGGATCGGTGGGCCTCGGCGTGGCGATCACTTCCTTTGCGTCGATCATTCAGGATTACATCAAGGTCAAAAGCTGGGGCAGCGACGCACCGATGGGCCGTATGGTGGCGCTTGTGGGCGATGCAGAACTGGACGAAGGCAATATCTATGAGGCCTTGCAAGAGGGTTGGAAAAACGACCTTCGCAACACCTGGTGGATCATCGACTATAACCGCCAGTCACTAGACGGTGTGGTGCGCGAAGGATTGTTCGAACGGATCGAGAAGATCTTTGACGCCTTCAGCTGGGATGTCGTCCGGGTCAAGCATGGCGTGTTGCAACGCGCGGCGTTTGACGAACCCGGCGGCGATAGGTTGCGCGCCTGGATCGATGCCTGCCCCAACCAGGACTATTCCGCGCTGACCTTCATGGGCGGGGCAGTTTGGCGCAAGCGCTTGATGGATGATCTTGGCGATCAGAGGGACGTCATGGCGCTGATCGAGCGGCGCAGCGACGCGGAGCTGGCGGCGCTGATGGAAAACCTCGGCGGCAATTGCGTCGAGACCATGGCCGAAACCTTTGCCGTCATCGACCATGACCGCCCGACTTGTTTCCTCGCCTATACGATCAAGGGTTGGGGCACGCCGATTGCGGGCCACAAGGACAATCATGGCGGGCTGATGAACAGCACGCAATTTGCCGAATGGCAGGCGTATATGAGCGTCGCAAAGGGCGCGGAATGGGAGCCCATGGCCGGCGTCACCGATCCGGCTGCGCTGCAGGATTTCCTGTCGCAAGTGGCGTTCTTTGCCAAGGGCCCGCGTCGTTATCAGGACAAAACCATCGAGGTGCCAGGGATCGAGCTGAGTCCGGATCGCGAGATTTCGACACAGATGGCCTTCGGTAAGATCCTCGACGATCTCAGCAAGGGTGACAGCGAACTGGCGGCACGGATCCTGACGACTTCACCTGATGTGACCGGGACCACGAGCCTTGGGCCCTGGGTCAACCGGCGCAAGCTTTTTGGACGGACCGAACTGGCCGATGCGTTCATCGAACACCGGATCCCGTCCACCGCGAAATGGGAGTTCATGCCGGACGGTCAGCATATCGAACTGGGCATTGCCGAGATGAACCTGATGCTGCTTCTGGGCGCAGCTGGGCTGAGCCATAGTCTATTCGGCAAGCGCCTGATCCCCATCGGTACGCTATACGATCCGTTCGTGTCCCGTGGTCTCGATGCGCTCAACTATGCCTGCTACCAGGATGCGCGGTTTATGCTCGTGGGCACGCCTTCCGGTGTAACCCTGGCCCCCGAAGGCGGTGCGCACCAGTCCGTCGGCACGCCGCTAATCGGCATGTCGCAGGACGGGCTGGCTGCATTTGAGCCCGCCTTTGCCGACGAACTGGCGGTGATCATGGAATGGGCCTTCGACTATCTGCAGCGTGACGGCGATGGCGACCCGGACGAACGCACCTGGCTCAGGGATGAAACCGGCGGATCGGTCTATCTGCGCCTGACTACCAACCCGATCGAACAGCCCGGCAAACGCCAGGACGACGCCTTCCGCCAGGGCGCGGTCGACGGAGCCTACTGGCTGCGCAAACCGGGGCCCAATTGCGAAGTGGTGATCGCGTATCAAGGGGCAGTAGCGCCCGAAGCTATCAAGGCGGCCGGCATGATCGGTGAAGGACGCCGGGACATCGGCGTACTCGCGGTAACGTCCGCCGACCGGCTGAACGCCGGCTGGACGGCCGCGCAACGCGCCCGTTCGCGCGGCGCCAAAAACGCCACCTGCCATGCCGAAACCCTGATGCAGGACCTGCCCCCGCATTGCAAACTGGTCACCGTAATCGACGGACATCCTGCCACGCTCGCTTGGCTGGGCAGCGTATGCGGCCACAAGACTATTCCGTTGGGTATTGAGCATTTCGGTCAGACCGGCACCATTGGTGATCTCTACGCCCATCACGGGATCGATGCAGCAGCCATTGTCGATAAGGTAAATAGTTTGACCGAAGGCAGGCGCGTGATCCGCAACAACCTGACGTGATGATCTAGTACTAAGTTTTGCGCGGAACTACAGCGGCTGCTTTTTTTACCGTACTTGGTCGTTCACCCGCCTTGCGGCATCGGTCGGTTTGGGCTCTTCGTTAGCCTTAGCTGCTCATGTCATGAATGCCCGGTTCAGGACGTCCTGCTTTTCGCTGCGGGTTGGCTGAATTGGTGCGATGCGGACAAAAGCGGTCATCCGATATATTGATTTGAAACGCCGTTTTGTCCCGAAATGCAGTCGTTCGCCGCAAGTGTACGATTTTGAGGTTGGTCGAACTCAAACATCGCACTACGAAGTCGCCAATATGTCGGCTTTCCTAAGGTCCGGTCTCAAACTATTACGATTTTCACAGGTTGATCGGATGGTTGGGGTTCCTCGCATCAGAAAGAGGTTGAAAGTGGTAGGAAAGGCCGGTCAGGCCCTCATGATCGACCACGACAATTGTGCTGTCAGTTTTTGCGCGCAGCAGCTCGAGCAACAGGGCATTCTCGGGGTCTGCGGCAAGCCTGGTGGTGTCGATAACCACCAGATCGGGATTGGCCAATGCGATACGCACAAGGTCGATGCGCAGGCTGTCGGCGACAGGTATGTTACGCGCGGCCTCCGAGATGCGCGCCTTCAGCGATTTGCACCCCAGGGGCAGCAGGTGCCCAAGGCCAAAATCCTGTGCCATCTGCAGGATCTTTTCGCCCTTGGGTCTTGGCGAGATCCCCAATGTCATTGTCCGCCTGAGGCTGCCCTGCAACGCGATCGGATTTTCACCGATGAAATGGATGCGGGGTAAATCGACGGCATCGGCCCCATACGTGACCTGTAATTCCGGCCGCTCATCCAGCCCGGCCAGGAGCAGTGCCAGGGACGATAGTTGGCGCGCATCGCCACCACGAAGATGACCAGTCGACCCCGCAGGGATTATGAGATTGACGGGTTGATCATCCAGTGCCCCTGACGCCGTGATCCCAACCGGGTGCGAGGCCGAGGCCGGCAAGCGCAGGCGACTGTGCTGGGCAAGAAGGTTCAGCGCCTTCTGCCGGGCAATGCGCCAGCCGTTGAAGTGATCCCAGGATACGGCCAGATCCCGCAGCGGGAGCGCCAGTATGCAAAGCATCGACAGGATCGCGGCTGCGGTACCGGGCGCGGTATCAAGGCGGGCGGCCTGCCACAACGCGGCGGCACCGGCGACGGCCAGGCCGATCTGCGGTATTGCGCCAAGGGCACCCGCGCGCCAGGCCCGGGCTGTTGCGTCAGACCGAAGCTGCCGCCCCTTTTCGGCAAGCGCATCGAGCTCCTGCTGGGTCCGTCCCATCAGGTCGAGCACCGGGGCGATCACAATACGCTCCATCATCGTAATCGCGATACTGGCGCGCCGGGTCCGCAATGTCTGATGCAGCATTTCAAAACCGATGGCGGCAATGGCCATCAGCAGAAGGCTTAATGCCAAAACGATACAGCCAGTCAGGGCAATGCGCGGATCCAGCAGCCACAGCACAAGGGCTGCACCGGGCAGGACAACCGCCGCCGAGATCACCCGCGGTAGCCCCCATCCATACCAGTTCCGCGCCGCGGAAAGGTCACCGACAAACCGAAGCGACAAGGCCCCCAACCTGCGTGCATCCAGTTCTCGTTTGTGCATGCCGGCAAGGTGACGGTAGAGCACGATGCGCAAGCTGCTGGCATAGCTTTGCCCCAACCGTTCCGCGCAGATCCGCCGGAGCACCTCCAGGGCGGCAGCGCCGATGCCCGCGCCAATCAGCTTGAACAGCGTCAAGGCGCTGAGCAGTTCGCCGGCATGCAATGCGCCGAACGCATCGCGCGTGGTAAAAACGCCGATGGCAAGAAAGGCCACTTGCCCGACGCTCAGCAGTGGCAGAGCGACCGCATCGAGAATGCGGTCGCCAGTATAGAACGTGGGCAACTTGCTCATGACGCTACCTTCAGATGTGCGTCACGCAGATAGGGGGCGATCAGTTGCGACACGACGGCGCGATCCCACAGCTCTTCGCGCGACAGGATTGGCAGGCCCGTGATTTGGGCGGCCTCTGCGCTGGCCAGGGGCGAGCAGCTGACCATGCCCGAAATGGCGAAGGGGCTGAGGCCGTAGCGTTCAAGCACCGTCACTCCGCCAAATGCCCCAAGCGCATCCGGCGCCGCGAACAAAATGCCGTCCAGCCGGTCGCGAATACGGGATTTGTTGAGGATCGCGCGCGTTTCGTTCTGAAAGACGCCATCGGCGATTTCGACAACGATCATATTGGCCCCGTTGGCGGCGGCGGTTGCCACCAGCGTGTCAAAGCCGCGTTCGATCCGGTCGAGCGGCATCCTGTAGGTGGTGGCCATGCCCGCATCGGTGAAATCGGTGACAGGAATGCCGGCATCCTCGAATGCGTTGAAATCCCCAAAGGCACCAGTGCCCGTCGCCTTGATACCCGCCACATTGAACCCGGCGCGCCGCAGACCATGCGCCAGACTGGCCGCGGCGGTGGTCTTGCCCGAATTCATCGAGGCTCCGAAGACGCCCACGACGGTGACATCGTTATTGGGTGCCTTGGCAGGCAGGGCATAATCGGCGACATTCATCACCTTGCCTTCCGAATTGGTAAGCAGTCCCAAAGGCTGGACAGAGGTTGGCTGGCTCATCTTCTGATGGGCGGCCACCACGTTTCCGACGATGCCCCCACCCGCGGCGAGTTGCATTGGCGCCTCTTGCAGTTCGGCCTTGCAATGGAATTGATCGGGCGCGTAGCGGTCCCCCAGGCACAGCACCACGAGGTCTCCGGGGTAGCTTGCCGAGTTGCGGCGATCAGAAAGCTGGATGTTCTTGTGCTGGCCCACTGCCAGGATCTTGCAAAGCACCATGTCGCCTGCGACGGCGGTTTTGTAATCCTTGTTCAGAAAGACCGCATCCTCCTTGTTTGCGCGGCGCGTGGTAAAAGCCCATTTCGCGTTGGACAGGATTTGCGTGGCGTGAATTGATTGAAAAGTCATGGCGGGATCTCCCGATTGCTGGTTTCGATACAATCCACTCTGGAGATCTTTGCTGACTGCATTTTGAATGCCCGATTAACGCCGGTGAACACTTAAATGAATGAGTTCTGAAAAGCGCCTGAAAGAATTCGTATCGCGTTCATCAAACATTCATCTTACGCTCAGGACACGGTCATGATTTGCATATTATCAAAAGGATAGGCGGCCCGGAGCTTGCTATGCACAGCGTGTTTCACCGTCTCAGCGGCTGCACCTTCGGCATAACACTCTAACCTTCTAAAAAACCACTCGCGAGAAGTAAGTCTATCTATGAAAATTGCTCACATTATCAAAATTTTTGCGTTCGTCGTGCTGCTGGTCGCTTCGGCAAGTGTTTCGGTCGCCATCTGGGCCGCCAGACAAAGCGACTTCCACAACCATCGCATTACGCTCGCCCACACGTCTTATGAGCAGCATTTGATGCTCACGGCGGACACGTATCTGCTGTTCAAACGATTTGGCGATCTGCTTTTGGCGGGCGATACCGAGCGCGCGCAGGACGTAAACGAAATCAACGAGCGCCTGAATACGCATATTGCCAACATCCGTGAAACGATCGAGGAAGAGATCCGGCTGGTTGGCGATGAAGAGCTGGAAGAGCTTGAGCTATTGAGTGAAGTCGAAGACGTCATCGACAAGTTGTCCACACTGTTTCAGCGGGCACTGGAGCGTGATGACCTTGACGACATCCGGTCGAACTGGCGCGAGTTTTCGTTGGTTCTGAATGACAACATTAAAAAAGACTTTCGCGAGCTGATTTCGGTTGCGCTTGAAGAAGAAGAAGAAGAAGTTGCTGAAACTGAGGCTGAGGCCCGTGCGCAGATGGAATTGGTGCGTATGATTTCATACGCCCTGGCTGCAGTTTTTCTGGCCATTACTATACTGGCCCTGCTGATGTTCCGACGTGAGTTTACCCATCCGTTTGAGCGTTTATTGACGGGCGTACGCAAATTCGCTGCTGGGGATTTTTCAGCTCGTATCGACCTCAGGGGTGGCAGTGAGCTTTCGGAAATCGGATCAGTTCTGGACGAAATGTCCGAGGTTGTCGCCGCCCGCACCAAAACCCTAACTACGCAGAACGAGGAACTAGAGCAAGCGGTTCAGCAACGCACCAAATCGCTCGAAAAGCTCCTGACCGAAGCACGAAAATCCGAAGAAACCCGGCGCCAGCTGCTTGCGGATGTTAGCCACGAGCTGCGCACGCCTCTTACCGTGATCCAAGGAGAAAGTGACATCGCATTGCGCGGAGCCGACAAAACCGTCGACGAATACAAAGAAGCCTTGGGCAGGACACGTATGGCCGCAAATCATACGGCCAATCTGGTAAGCGATCTGTTGTTCATGTCACGCAAGGAGAGTGGATCGCTCCACTTGTCTCTTGAACCAGTTAACTTGGGCGAATTGGTCAAAGAGGTCATCACTTTGTCGGGCCTCGAAGTTGAGTTTAATTCGCCCTGCGAAGACGCGATTGCACGTGTCGATCGGCAGAGGCTTCGACAGGCGTTGCTGGCGTTGCTTGAGAATGCCAAACGTCACGGCGGAACGACGATTGACGTAACGCTGGACACGCGTCCCGACTCTGTAGAAATTGCTGTCTCTGACGACGGTTCGGGCATGAGTGATGAGGATAAAAAATCGGCGTTTGAGCGATTTTTCCGGGGATCTAATGCTTCCAGCCGGTATACGGAAGGGCTGGGGCTGGGGCTGCCAATCGTGCGCTCAATCGCCGAAGCGCATGATGGTACAGCCGAAATACGTGATAGGGACACCACCGGTACGACGGTTGTGATAAATCTTCCCAGCGCGCCAACGAGCTAAGGGACGCATCGATGAATATTCTGCTTGTAGAAGATGAGGAACGTGTCGCGGATTTCGTGCGTCGCGGTTTGAAAGCAGAAGGATACAGCGTCGAGTACGCCGGTGACGGTGAAATGGCGCTGGAGTTCTTGCAATCCCGCGACTTCGACGTTGTGATACTGGATCTCATGTTGCCAGGCATTTCAGGTAGCGAAGTGTGCCAAAGAATGCGCGCCAGGAGCAACAATACGCCAGTTCTAATGTTGACTGCGTTGGATTCGACCGACGAACGTGTGGCCGGTTTGCGCATCGGTGCAGATGACTACTTGCCAAAGCCGTTTGACTTTGAAGAATTGCTTGCTCGGCTCGAAGCTCTGCACCGGCGCAAAACCGGCTACGGGGACAAGGATGAAGGCCAGATGTTGGTCCATAAAGGCCTGTCCTTCGATCCATATGCGCTGGAATTCTATGTCGATGGCGATCCGATTTCGCTCTCGAGTAAAGAGAGGGAAATCGCAGTGCTGTTGCTGAAGAATGTAGGACGTGCACTCAGCCGCGAACGTATACTGAATGCGGTCTGGGGAAGCCAAGCAGATCCGATGACGAATATTGTAGATGTCTACATTGGCCGCCTTCGCAAAAAATTTGGTGATCAGGGCGATTACATCGTGACCCTAAGGGGCGCGGGATATCGGCTTGATTAAACCAAGCAGCTACGTCGTGGTTTGATAAGTCATTGGGGCACAAATAAGAACCAGATTTCAGGTTTTGTTCAACAAACTGCCAAGATCAAAAAATCCATCTGCTTTCAAGGCGTTACATCTGAATCAAATTACACCATTCTGAAGGAGTGTTGATATGGCATGTCGAGTTCTAGCGCGTTGGGGCGTGGCAGCGGTTGTTCTGATAAGCTTGGCATTTCCCGCATCCGACGCGGCGGTCGGTAAAGGCCTGTTTTTTTCGGCCGCCTGGGCTGATGGCGACGGTGGCGATGGAGACGGCGGGGATGGCGACGATGGCGGTGATGATCGCGATGACAGGGATGATCGCGGCAGCCGCAACGGCACTAACAGCAGAGCGCAAGGCGGTAGTGGGTTTGAATTCCGGTTCCCGTGGAAAGAACGTAGCCAGAAGACCCGCCGAACGCAACGAACCGCACAGACGGCGCCGCCGATTGTGCGTCTTGAACAGGCACCGGCCGAACTTGTTGTCTCCGACATTGCCAATGAGGATCTTGATGTGTTGTTGGAAGAAGGTTACGCGGTGATCCAGGTGTTGCAGCTTGCCGAGCTCGATCACGCTCTCACCCGGTTGACAATTCCGTCAGGCACCGGACTTGAAGACGCACGAGACCGTGTGCGCGCATTGACAACCGGCCAGACAGCCGATTTCAACCACTATTATCGCTTCGAGCAAAGCGAAACACTCGCAGCAGTTCAGGCGCAACCCTGCACACATGAGAACTGCCGCGCCTGGGAATTGATCGAGTGGCCGCATAATGCCCTTGCCCTTGGTGAATGTGCGCTGACGGTCCCGGTGGGAATGGTAGACACCGGCATTAACCCTGAACATGAGATTATGGCTGCCGCCCGTCTTGAAACGATCACGCTGACCGATATGGCGCTATCACCCTCGAAAGCTATTCATGGCACAGCAGTTGCTTCGTTGTTGGTCGGGGATACGAACAGTCGAGTGCCGGGTTTGATTAGCGATGCGGATCTGATCGCAGTCGACGCTTTTGCTAGCGCCGGGCACGAAGAGCGCGCCGATCTCGTGTCTTTGCTTCGGGCGCTTGATCTACTGGCAAACCGCGAGGTGCGTGTGATCAACCTGTCGCTGTCCGGGCCGGATAATCGGCTATTGGCAGAGGCGGTCGAAGAGATGGCGGAGGAGCGTAGTATAATCATTGTTTCTGCGGTAGGAAACGCTGGCCCAAGGGCCAAACCGTCCTTCCCTGCAGCGTACGAAAATGTTCTTGCTGTGACAGCGGTGGATGCCAAGGGGCGCATTTACCGCCATGCGCAACGCGGGGCACATGTTGATGTCGCGGCCCCTGGCGTGAATATGTTGGCGGCCACTTCGATCCGCGGTGCGCGGTTAAAAAGTGGGACGTCGTTTGCAGTCCCTTTCGTGACAGCGGCGGCAGGACTCATTGTATCGCAAAATCCGTCGCTGAATATCCAAGGGCTGCGTCAACGCCTCGGAGAAACTGCGCTCGATCTAGGTGCAGAAGGGAAAGATGACATTTTCGGTTACGGTCTGATCTCAACCAGCGGCGTCTGCGCCCCACCCTTGGTGGACTAGCGTGGGGTGAACAATCTGAAACCTGCGGCTCCGCACCTGCGCTGCGATTTGCCTTTTTCACGCGGCTTACCCCGATCTTTTGGAATTCAAGGGCGCCAGCCACGCTTGATCAAATCTATCTCTGTCGCGGCATCCAGCGCCGAGCCAGCGTCCATCTGATCCAGGACGGGGTTGAGGCTCAGCGTTTCGTCACCACTCGCGGTGACAAACCCATCCTCCGTTCCGGGCGCCACCAGAGGCTCGGACATTGTGACGACAATAGCCCACGCCCCATCCGTGCGACACGCAAGGCCAAGATCAATCTGTTCGGCGGCATTGTCCACGACCTCGATCTCGCGACAGAAACCACCCTTGACCGGCAGGGTCGCAAGGATCATCACTTCGCGATCCGCGTCCAGGCTTTGCGGAACGCCCGAGGGCAGGCTGTTCAAGGTGCTGGAAAGCGTGCTGCCCATTGCAACCGGTCCAGGCGTTAGCGCCAAGCGCCCGTCACTGGTCGCCATGATCTGCGGCAGGGTGACCAGCGCAAGTGCGACCGAGGCGGCCAGTGCGGCACCCCCGGCCCAGACAGCGGGTTTGCGGCGAAAGGGAACAACCTGAGCAGCGGGCTTCTCACCCATAATGGCCTGTTTGATCTCGGCAGGCACTGGTTGGTTCATAGGGGCGGAAAAAGCCTGTAGCAGAAATTCATTAGCGGCCATCAGGTTGTCCACATAGGCCTGGTCCTGAGGGTGATCCGCCAGATGCATCACCACTTTGGCGGCCTCTTCCGGGGTCAATTCGCCATCTGCAAAGGCGGCAAGACGGGTTTTGTCCATTACTGTCTCAAGGCTCATTGCAGGGATCCTTTGGTTAGTCCGAGGCGTGGTAAAAGAGCTTCGCGGGCGCGGGCAAGGCGGCTCATTACTGTGCCCAGTGGCACGTCCAACACCTCGGCTGTATCCTTGTAGCTAAGCCCCTCGATAGCAACCAACGATAAAACCGCGCGCTGCTTGTCCGGCAGGTTATTCATCGCGTTGCGCGCCATGTTCAACATCATCCTGTCCTCTGGCAGGCGCGCAGATTTGCCGCCATCGCTGAGACCTGCTTCCTCTGGGTCGACCTTGGCACCCTGGACCTTGGCGCGGCGGCGATCGTCGATCCAGAGCGTCTGGATGATGCGGTACATCCAGCTATCCATGCGTGTGCCTTCCTGAAACTGGCCGGCATTCCTTAGAGCCTTCACGCAAGCCGATTGTACAAGATCGTCCGCATCAGCGGTGTTGCCTGTCAGGGACAGTGCAAATCTGCGCAGCTTGGGGACGAGCGCGACTAAATCCTGTCGAAAGCGGTCTGTCACCTAATATCTCCGGATGCTGTTTCTGTATCTACAACGGGGCTGAAGCAGTTTTATTTCAAATTCCCGTCGAATAAGTTCATGCGACCAAATCCTGGCGCGCAGAAGAGCCGGTATCCCTCGTGAAAAGCTGAGGTTGGCACCGCCCGTGGCAAATTCCGACGGATTCTGTTCAAGCACCAAAAGCTGAAATACTGAACGTCGATCATGACGGACTCTCATTGTGAGAGCTGCTGGTAATCCAGCATCAGGTACTTGGCGGGCTGGTTCTTCTTGGCGTTGCCTTCATCGCTCATGAGCAGTAACCGCGGTTCACCCAGAACGGTAATTGAATCAATGGATTCAACGTTGTTCAGGTTTATGATATCGGGCAACAGGATCGGTTCGGGTGGCACATCCGCCTCACCGCTCCATGTCCATAGCTGCGAATGGCGTCCGGCGCCGGGGGTCTTGACCTCGTTGACGATCAGGAAGGCACCAAGAACCGGATCGAAGCTGAGAGCACGGATGCCACCTCCCAACAAATCAAGCAGGATTGGCGCGCCAAAGACCGGGTCCGCCTGATCCTCAAACACCTGCGCCGGATTTTCGATTGGAACGATGATCGAGTGATCACCGGCCTTAGGCTCGCGCAAGCCGAGCAAAAGCTGCTTGGTTTGACGGAAATAGGCCAACCCCTCGATATTCACCTTTTTGAAATCGACATCTTCGCCACTCTGGTCTCGGATTGCCGTTTTCAGATCATCAGCAGCACTCAGCGCGTCCGCCAAGGCGGTGAAACTGCTGATATCGCCGACATTCGAGCCTTTGATGCGGAATCTCAGCAATTGTTCACGTGCTGGACGGCGGGCACCTTTATCTGTTCTCGCATGCGAAGTGACCGCGTAGACGAAGTCTTGCTCGTCAATTGACAAGCCCTCCAAGTCATTCATTTTACGGGAAAATCCACGAATGAGTTTCAGATCGACGGCAGGATCCTCAATTAACGTCCCATCATCGGCAATGGACATTACGCTAATGGCACGCGCGGCCTCGTCCTCGACCACCAGAATGCGGCCGTCGGACAGTTGTTGGACCGCCGAAGGTTCGTAGATGTCGTTGAATTCCGAAATCCCAAGCCTGTGCAGCTGAACCACTGCGTCATCGTTTTGGCTGGGAAACAGGCCTTGCGCTGATCTGACGCCGATGAAGCTGAGCAGGGAAAGCAGCAGACCCCAGCGAAACACGGTGTAGGAAATGTTCAGGAGTTTGAATTTTCGGTTGGCCATCAATCCCAGCCAATAGAGCTGATCGCTCATCTTGTGATAGACATTGTCGCGATCACGCATCAGAGTTTCCATGCGCTGCCAGTATTCCGCTCGATTGACCCGGACTCGGTCGGCGTAAATCAGCATGTTCAGATCGTCGCCTGTCTCGGCTTCGCTTCCACGTATCACGTATTGGCGAAGATCGCGCAGCCGCGCCTCACCCCGGCGAACATCCCGGACCCAGGTCCAAAGGGACCCGAACAAATCGAACTGCTCGGGCGATGCGGCAAGAAGCGCAAAAATAATCGAGGTCGCAGCGGTACATAGAAAGACGCCCGCCGGCAGGAGGAAGGCGGGCGAGGATGCAAAAATGAAGGCGCCGGAGATCATCAGAGCGGAAATGATGAATCCGTTCAGCGAGATCATGATATTTGCCTTGGTAGCGGCCAGTGCAATTGTGTCGAGCTCGGCTCGATAGGCGTTGCGGAACATGGTATCGACCGCCTTGGCCGATCCAAGCTGCTTGATCTTGTCTGGCTTGGGGTCGCCAAGGTCTTTCGCCGGTTGACTTTTGCCGTCTTCCGCCGCTTGGCCCATCACGTCATGTTCGTTGTTTTTATCGGTTGATTTGCTCATTGTTTTTAGCTCTTTGACATATCATGACCTTGTGGCCAGACTTCTGAGTGCCTGCTGTCCCGCCACGGTGTCCGAATTTGTAACGCAGTGCTGGTAGCTGATAGGGCCAAGCTAGGAAAAACCCTCGCCGGCGTTACCTTTGCCTCTGGGAAAGACCACTTCATCACGTCAAAACTCCAAACTGAATTCGACGCCCAAATACGTGGCGGGATCGTCATGGTCATCGAAGGCAGAGCCCGGAAAAAACACCCCTCCGATCAGGTCTATATCGACGTTCTTGAATTCGCGAACACCGACCACCAGATTGATTTCGTGACCCAGATGGCGGCTAATGCCATTCGGTTTCCGATCCAGATTGCTGTTGCGGATCTTTGTTGATGCCCGGTGTTGGAAGCTGTTGTGGTAGACAATGTCGATCGAAGATTTATTGAGAAAGTCAAATCCCAACCCCAAGGTGAAGATTGCCAGATTGCTAAGTTCCGGATCGAAGACTTCGCCATAATATTTGAAATTTGTACGACCTCCGAATTTGTCGGAATTGCCCTGTATATCGGTTTGGCGAAACGCCGTGTCGGAACCGGAACCGTCATCGCCGGAACCGAAGGCTAAGCCCGCCGTCACGCGCGGATTGGAACGCCACTGGCTGAAAGTTCTGGTTAGCCCGACATCCAGCCCAAATCCCCGGATGTCCCGACTCTTTTCGCGGCCGCTGACATGGGCGAGCTCAGCCCAGTAATTGATGTCATTCGAGACGTGACCCGCAAACGAAAGGCCCAGCCAGAAAAGGTCAGCATCACCTCGGTCCTGACCGCGTTGATAGAGGCCATAAAGGCTGCCGATTTTATCGCCGGGCAGGTTGGCATAGGCGCGAGTGTAGAAGTGGTCCGGTTCGTTGTCATCATGGTCTTCAAGCAAATCCTTGTGAAATATCTGCTCGCGCGCATACATCATCTCGACAGCAAACTTGTGACCACGGTGGAAATAATGGATGCCGTCCAGCTCTTCTTCGAATAGCCATTCCCGTTCGTCAGACACCGACCATCGACCGATGGACAGCGCCTGATTTCCGCTGCTGTTGCGAAACGAGACATAGGCCTCGTTCACCTCGAAAATCGCGTCGCGGGCGTTGGATTGATTGCTGGCCAGGCTTTCGGTGGCGTAGTTCAGCTCCAGATAGGAACGGACGAGGCCACCGGTGTCGTAAAGAAGACCAAGCTGGCCTTCCAGTTTGGTTTCGGTCTCAGTTTCCCGGGACTCGAAATCCAAGTGTCGCGCGCGCTCCGCCGTAAGCTTTAACGCGACGCCAATCGCCAGGCGATCTGTCACTTTCTTGGTGACATGCGGCTTCTTGTCGAAGTGAAACCTGATCCATTCTGATGGGTCGTCCGGATCGGCGAAGGCCATTCCGCCAAACGGGAATATCAGGAACGCAGCCGCAGCGCAGATTAAGTTCATTGAAAGAAAACGGGCTTTCTTGTCGATGCAAGTATCAGGCTGCAACGGTGAGGCTTGAGGAGGGCCCGCACGATCAATGGATGACTTCAAAACGAGCATTTTCATTCACCGCTTGTCATTTCGACCAGGCCGAAAACAGTCCGATGCTCGCCATCGATCTTGTCGTCGCTGACTATGATAAGATGACCGTTTCCAATGTCGGCAACACCTTCGAACTTCGCATCCGGTACACCTGGAATTGGCACTGCGATCCAGCGGGTCGGACACAGATCCGGCCCACATTCCGCTGGGTCCAGCATTCTGAGGATCGGTGTCAGCACGGTCTTGTCGTCGGATTTCAGATTCTCCAATATGAGAATTTGACCGTCCGGCAGCACCTCAAGACTTTTGATGCTGGTCGATCCAGCGTCGGAGACATCAAAGGAAAAGAGCTTGCCCGCGGCGCCGTATATCGAATGGATTTGTCGAGGTGCCGCACGCAGGGGTTCTTCGGGTGCGGTCAGCAAACCGAAATCCGGATGCTGCGCAAAGGATTCGAGCCCGTCCTTGACGCTGCGTTGCAGGTCCGGGTCACGCAAGGCGTCGGGAACGGCGATGAACGATATTAGCTCACCGTCTGATGTAAACCGTGCGATTGACGGGCCTGTTTCACTGACAACGACGACATTGGCGTCGCCCGTTTTGCCATTATTTCCGTTGTATGTTTCAAGCCCTTCGGGGTTAAAGCCGACCCGCCGCATTTGTGTGCCGTCTGCATCCCGCAGCTTGACGGCCGAGACCGGGTTAATGATTTCGAATTTTCCGTTCGTCACCGGGACGTCAAAAGCAAACAGCCTGCCCCTGTCCGAGATGATCCGCAGCAGTTGCTTGTCGTGATCGAATGAGGCGCCTGAGGCTTCCGAGAACTTGATGTCGTCAACGCGGATAGCGCTTAGTATTTGATAGTCCCAAAGTGTCGCGTTCAGCCTGTTTGATGGGGCTGGTTCGACTTCAGCCTGGGCTGAAACCGCGCCAGAGCTGAAAGTAAGCATTAACGCACAACTCGCCGCCGGCAGAAGGTGTTTGTGAGGAGACGTGCTCATATCAGGTGATCCTTGGTGTTTTTTGGATGTGGAGTATACCCACCCCGGTCGGTGGCCGGCCGGGGTGATGGATCAGGTCAGGGGAGCATTACTCCGCGCAGCGTGAAGTAAGCGATTGCGGATATGGCTGCAGTTGCGGGAACCGTAATGATCCAGGCTGCGAAGATTCTCAGCACCAATGAACGGTCCACTAGGTCGCGTTTATGCAACCGGGTGATCGTCTTGCGATCGAGTTTGGTAACATCACTCTGACCCATGCGCGTCTTCAGCTTCAGCTCCTTCAGCATGGCGCTGCGCTCTGCGATCGGCGTGGTATGGAAACGCTTCAGGAATGCGTCTACGCCGTCTGTGTCCCCCTCGGGGTGGGCTTCGTGGATCTCGTGCAAGATCCCTTCATATCGCGCTTTGATCCGTTCGCGCAGGAAACCCACCCCCAGGACCGCGCCCACGGTTACGTGAGTGGTGCTTACTGGCAGGCCCAACTGACTGGCGAGAATAACCGTCAGGGTAGCGGCCATGGCAATGCAGTAGGCGCGGATGGCATCAAGATGTGTCAGTTCGGATCCAATGGTGCGGATCACGCGAGGGCCGAAGGCCAAGAGACCGATCGCCAAGCCAATGGCGCCGATGGCCAGCAGCCAAAAGGGAATGCCCGCCTTGGCATGGACATCGCCGCTTGCAAGCGCGTCGACAATACCCGCAAGCGGGCCGATCGCGTTGGCGACATCATTGGATCCATGGGCAAAGCTCAGGGCTGCGGCCGCCAGGATCAAGGGCACAGCCAACAGGCGGTTCACGCCAGCTTTGGTGTTCTCAAGCCCTTGGGCCTGGCGCATAACGACGACGCGCATCACAAACCAGGCGACCACGGCAAAGGCAAAGCCGAGGGTTGCCATGGTCACGAGATCGACTGAGATGATCTTTTTCAGGCCTTTGACCAGCAGAAAGGTGGTGAAGCTCATGGTCATGGCGGCAACGAGCATCGGAATCACACGTCTGGCAGCTCCGAGGATGTCGGACTGATAGGTGACGGAACGCTTCACGACGTATAGACAGCCAGCGGCGAGAACCGCACCCAGTAGTGGCGAGATCACCCAACTGGCGACGATATTGGTCACGACTGTCCAGTTGACCACCGATAGCCCGGCAGCGGCGACGCCAGCCCCAAGAACACCACCGACAATGGAGTGCGTTGTCGAGACTGGCGCGCCGACCATTGTCGCAAGGTTCAACCAGACCGCCGCCGCAAGCAGGGCCGCCATCATCACCCAGACATAGACCATCTGATCCGAAATCAGCGATGGATCTACAATTCCGGCTCTGACAGTGCCGACAACGTTGCCGCCGGCAATGATGGCACCGAGGGCTTCGAAGGTGGCGGCCATAACAAGAGCGGCACCGAGGGTCATGACCTTGGCGCCAACCGTGGGGCCTACATTGTTGGCGACATCATTGGCGCCGATGTTGAGGGCCATATAGGCGCCAAAACCTGCAGTAATGGCAAAAAGGATGCCAAATTCGCCACCTCGGAAGAAAGCATAGGCGGCCGCAGCAGCCACAAAAGCAAGGCAGAGTATGATCCGTTGGATCGTCTTGGTCATTTCCGGCGACCGGTCTGAACCTGACGTAGACATTGGTGAAGTTGTGGTGGAATCAGACATCTTATCGTCTCCGGTTTTGAAAAGATTATGAGGCCTCGGCCAGGCGTAGTTTTTTGAGCGCGGGCAAGAACCTGTTGTGGCGAACAACCGCGCCGGTCGATGCCATCCCAATGCAATATTTCGAGCAACGTCTGGTCGGGTGCATGTGCAAACCGCGAAGGATTTTGTCGGCGATGCCATTCCCGCGTGCGGACTTTGTCTCGACAATGAACATGTCGGGTTGAATGGCCCGCGATGTTCCGTTGGCCTCGAAATGCAGACTGGTGTCGATTGTCATCCGTTCGCCGCCTTCCTTGGCGACGAGCGTGATGCGCTCGTATTGCATCGCGATCACCGGATGGAGAGTCTTGCCGAATGTTTCGTTATAAATGTCGCGATATTGCTCTTCGATAAAATCCAGCGCTTGGCTGTTTAACGGGTCGTCCTGGTCAGCGACCTTCAGACGTTTCTTGACGGTGATCTTGCGTTTGTCCTTGAGCTTGACCTCAAGATAGCTGAATCCGGCATCTACATATTCGCGGACCCTGACCTTGCAGCGTTTGCGGCGTCCTTGATGGTGGTCGTAGTACCCGCGCATTTCCGGGTCGTCATAGTAATTGGTGGCATAGGTGAAGGCGCGCTTATTGTCGATTTCCAGCACTTCAAAATGCTCTGAGAACTCTTCAAGCGCAGGTTTGAAAGCACCGGCAGTCAGGATGTATTTGTTGTCCAGCCGCTCAAGCATGGCCGCTTTGCCGTTCAAATCGTCCAGGCTGATGGGATCGAACCCGGCCAACGTAGTCGCAATACTGATATCCATAGTGAAATCCTTTTTTGCTTTGCGTTTCCAGTGGTTTACGGTTTGCGGAAGAAGACGTTGATACGCGCCATATCGTTGATGTAATCAAGCGCCGTGATTTGATAGGACATCACCTCGACCCCCAATCGCGAGGACAGGTCCTGGCGCATTGCCTTGGGGTCCGAGAGCGCATGGGTGTCGATCTTGTCGAGTGTGATCTTGACACCATCGGACGACTTCAGAATGCGCGGATGATCCAGCGCCCAGGCCCCCACTAGAACCAAGCTGACAACCACACCCACGAAGGCCAACCCGGTGCCGTGGATCGAACAGATGACGGCAATGGCAATGGATCCGAAGAAATAGGTGATTTCGACCTTCGAAATCTGTTCTGATCGCAACGTGAAAAGTGCAAGTATGGCAAAGAGGCCGAACCCGGCGGCAAGGCTGAATTCAACAGACGACAAGACCGTCAGCACGCCGAATGCGAAGACGTTGAACAGCGACGCAGCGGTCACCAGTTCTTTGTCGCGATAGCGGTGGTAAAAAAGCCCAAATATCAACACGACCATGGAGGCAATATTGATCGCAAACCGGACAAGCGTTTCTGGAGAGAGAACGTGGTCGAGCATTGTTTGATCCTTAGTTTTGGCGGCTCCCGAAATGGAGGCGCTTTGGATCAACTTTGCCGGGATGCTGTGAATTCATCCTGTGTGACGAATTAACCAATCATAATAGTTTTATGAACGTTTGATGACAGCTTTGTAATATTGGCAATGCAGGTGCGCTTTAAGGACTCAGCTTAATAACTGGCCGGGATGTTGGGTCACGCGTGGGTGTCGAACGGTCGCAATAGTATTGGGTGGTCCACCCCCCTAGCCAACACCGCAAGGCGTCGCGATCAGGTGCTTTAGATACGCTGGGTTCTTGCCTTGCCGGTTCTTGTGCAAGCCAATTACTGTAATCTGCTATTGTTGATTTCAGGGCGCTAAAATTGGGCTCTCAGCTGGTCATGCGCAAGAGGTCGGGTGTCAAAGCAAATCTTTCAGAAATAGAACTAACGGTTCGCAAGCGGACGTACTCCAAATGAATGGTTTTACGTCTCCGGGTGGTTAAGCGACGACATTGGCCTCTCAACTGCGGTGCCACGATGGAGCTTCCTTAGTCGGGAGACAAATTCGTCAAAGTCGAAAGGTTTCACCAAAAAATCATCGGTGGAGGGTCGCAGACCTTCTTTCAATTCCTCGACATCACCAAATGCAGACAAGACCAAGATCGGTGTAAAGTCTGCTTGCTGACGCATTTCTCGATAAATCTGCTGCACTTGGCTGCATGCTTCCTGCTCGTGGCAACCGGGTAGGGTCAAGTCCAGAATAATGACATCGAAATTCTGAGTATCCAGAGTTTCGAAAGCAATTTTTCTTGATCCCGCATGTACCACGTGCCACCCTTCGGCATCCAAACCGCGGTGAATAAGTTCTGCTATCTGCATAACGTCTTCGATCAGCAATATCCGCATTGCAATGTGTCCCACTGTTCTGTCTCATTGGCAAAGAAAGTGCCTTGATGCTGAGACAACGCTTAGGAAACGAAATTATTCCACACCATTTTCTGTGGATCGAAGCATAAGCTTCGTTAAGATTCGCCAGTCGAGTTCAGTTCACTGTCGAAAACTGCCATTTAGCATTGAACATCAAAATTGCCCGACCATAAACAAGTCTTTTTCGGTAGAGAATGTGGTCATCGAAACGCGTGACGCCGGATGAGAATTTCCTGTAAGTCGGCAATTGACAAAAAGATGAGCAAGCAGCCTGTTCTTCACGCCCAACATTGAAGCTGTTTCTTCTAAAACCGGCCATTCATGCCTTCCGCAGAATTCGCCACTATGGGCTCAGACCAGCCCTTCTGCCTCGAACATCGCTTTCACATCGGCCTCGGGGCGGGCGCCGTAGTGGGCAATCACTTCAGCCGCCGCGATACAGCCCATGCGGCCTGAGACGGCCAACGGCTTGCCCGTGGCCACACCATAAAGGAACCCGGCGGCAAACTGGTCGCCCGCGCCGGTGGTGTCGACAGGGGTGATCTCATCCACTGGAACGCGGACGGTTTCGTCACCTTCTACGATCACCACATCTTCGCCAGAGCGCGTACAGACGATCAGCCCGCTTTCCGACGCGGCGGTTTCCAGTGCCGCGCCCAGGTCTTCGGTCTGGTAAAGCGACAGCCATTCGTGATCATTGCCGATCACATAATCCAACTCGGTCACCAGTTTGCGGAAATCATCCCGGTGGCGATCAACACAGAACGGATCGGACAGCGAGATGCCTGCCTTCCCGCCTGCTGCCCGACAGGCGCGTGCGGCCTCAAGAAACGCGGCCTTGCCCTTGTCCTTGTCAAACAGATAGCCCTCAAGCACCAGCAACCCGGTGCCGCCTGCAACCTCTTCGGGCACATCTTCTGATCCCAACTCGGTCGAGATGCCCAGATATGTGTTCATCGAGCGCTCGCCATCGGGCGAGACGAAGATCATCGAGCGCGACGTGGGCAGTTCGCCGCTTGTGACCGGGGTCTTCACGAAATCCGTACCCACATCGCTCATTTCGCTTACGTAATCCCGGCCCGGGCCATCATCGCAGACCCGCCCGATAAACGCGGTCGACAGCCCAAGCGCCCCAAGACCTGCAATCGTGTTTGCCACCGACCCTCCGGCCATTTGCGTGCGATTCTCCATGTTCTCATAAAGAAACTCTGCACGCTCCATCTCGATCAGCTGCATGATGCCCTTCTCGATGCCCATGCGGGACAGAAACGCGTCATCGCTTTGGCAAATCACATCCACTACAGCGTTGCCGATACCGACAGCTTGGTATTTGGTCATAGGGTCTTGTCCTCAAACATACAGAGATCTCGAATGATGCATGTGCCGCATAAAGGTTTGCGCGCCTTGCAGTGATAGCGGCCATGCAGGATCAGCCAGTGATGGGCATGATGCTGAAAATCGGCCGGAATGTTGTCTTCGATGGCGCGTTCGACGGCGTTAACATCCTTGCCGGGGCAGATGCCGGTGCGGTTGCCGACGCGAAAGATATGGGTGTCGACGGCTTGCGTGGGCATGCCCCACCACATGTTCAAAACCACATTGGCGGTCTTGCGCCCGACACCGGGCAGGGATTGTAACGCGGCGCGGGAATTGGGAACCTCGCCGCCATACTCATCGACCAGGATCTGGCTGAGTTTTATGACGTTCTTGGCCTTCTGGCGGAACAACCCGATGGTCTTGATATGCTCGATCAGACCCTCTTCGCCCAGCTCCAGCATCTTTTGCGGCGTGTCAGCGATCTGGAACAAGGCGCGCGTGGCCTTGTTCACGCCCGCATCCGTGGCCTGTGCACTTAGCGCGACGGCCACGACCAGCGTGTAGACGTTCACATGCTCAAGCTCGCCCTTGGGTTCGGCATCGGCAGCGTGGAAACGTTCAAAGATCGCGCGGATGGTATGATAATCAAGCTGTTTGGCCATTCTGCCTCATTGCCGGGCGCAGGCGCGGTTTGCAAGAGGTCAGAGGGCAAAATCCTCGTAAGGGTATTCGATCCGTGGTGGATCGGAGGACAGACCCGCCGCGATGTCGCGCAGCGCGATCAGGCGGTTGCGGATGGCCGGGGCCGGGCCGTAGGTGCCGGTGACGTCCTCCAGACGGTCGTAATACCCGCGCGCTGCAGGCCAATCGCCGATCCCGGCCATAAACACCGCTGCTTTGGCGGAAAGATCTTGTGCCAGTTCGGGATACCCGTCGGCGGCGAGGCGTTTGATTTCATCTTCGATCAAAGGGCGCAGGGCGGTAATATACTCGGGGCGCTGCCACTCGGGCACCTTGCCGGTATAAGTCATCCAATGGCCCAGGTTGCGCAGACCGTCCTGTGCGTCCAGCGCTATAAGGGCAATATCCGGGCGTTTGGCATCGGCAAACGCATAGGCCATGGACAGCACGTCCATACCACTCTTCTGCATTCTCTGGCTGGCCACATCAGCCGGGAAAACAAGCGGTGCTGTTTCGCGCTCAAACAGCTGGGCATGGTTGAACTCGGTCAGATCGGGATAGCGCGTTGGCAGCGCGCCAAGATAGGCCGAGGCTCGCAAGGCAAAACTATAGGTCTCATCGCGATACTCATAAAAAGCCAGTGCCCGGGTGAGCTCAATCGCCTCGGATAACGCATCTTCCCCCACCCATATCGACCAGTAATCACGCGTCTCATACGGTGAAGGATCGTCGATAATCGCGTTGTAGCGCGCCAGCATCCAACTCACCCAGGTTTCCGCCCATGGCTCGGCCTCGTCCGGCAGATCGAACAGCTCGAAAGACGGTACGCCAGGGTCATTGGCAAGGGCCATGTCGATGATCTGCGTTGCCTCGTCCTCCAGCCCAAGGCGCAGGGCGGTACGGGCATTGCGCATCATCGCGCCGCTGTCTTCCTCAAGGCCCGACTGCAGCGCCTCGGCCAAGATGGCCAAGGCCGCATCGAACCCGTCGTCACCTGTTTCGCCGGTTTGAATGCTGAGATATCGCGCCGCAACTGCCACGCTGAGCCGGGCGACCGGGGGCAGGTCATAGGCCGAGGGATCCGCCGATTCATAGGCATAAACCAGGGCATCCGGATCCCCCGTAGCAGAGTATTCCGCCTCGGCGGCCTCAATTGCCCGCTCGAACGCCTCTTCGTCGAATGTGGTGGCGGCAGTGGATTGAAAACTTGCGCGCATGCCTGTCACGGCCTGCGCCAGACGCCCCATGTCATCCATTTCGATGGCATGTCTTGCAATGGCTTTCCAGGCCATGAACGCGGGCTCGCCCGTGGCTTGAGCCGCACGCGATTGGGCCGCTTCGATCTCATCGCTTTGCAGATGGGCCAGCGTGGCGATGGCGTGCGCTTGGGCCTCGGCAAACAGATCAGGCGCGCCAGAGGACCCATCGGGACCAACCACATCCGGGTCGGCCTGAAGATAGTCTGGCAGTCGCGCGAACCACGACGCGGCAGTCTGCAAATCCCCTGTCTGGCGGGCAATATCGTAAAGGACCAAAAGGTAATCCGTCGGAACCGCAGCGTTGTCCGGCGTGTTCAGGTAACCCATCATCAACAGCAGGGCCAGTTCAACGCTGGGCTTTTCCGTGCCGTTCGGGGCCAGCATATCCAGCATCGGATTGCCCTCGGTCTCGGTTTGGGCGGCCTGATGGGCCGCCAACGCATCGTAACTGAGACCCTCCAACAGGGTCCGCGCTGCGGCCTCTCCCCGAGGGACAACACCCCAGTCGATCAGGTGATAAAGCCGGGCCACACGCGGACCTTCGGCAACATAAGAGAGCGCCTGATCACTCCAGAGCTTGGTAAAACACGCAGGTTCCGGCGCATCCCAACAGGCGCGCGCGGGCGACATGCTGAGAAGAAGGAAACACAAGGATATGACGTACCGAAACACCAGCCCCTCCTCCACATGATGCGAGGTCTGAAGACAGGGATACGCCGCCAAACCCCAATGAGCAATATTCGGGTCGCACCACCGTCGGGAGAGGCGTATCTTTGAGCAAGTTTGAGAAGGATCGCACCATGCATACGGACGCAGACCAAAGCTATCATTACAACGTGATGCGCCGCGCCATCGACCTGATAGATGAGGGCGGCGAGACACTGTCGCTGACCGATCTGGCCAGCGAGATGCAGATGAGTCCGGCTCATTTTCAGCGCCTCTTCACGAAATGGGCCGGTGTCTCCCCAAAACGCTATCAGCAGTATCTGGCGCTGGGGCATGCCAAAGAGTTGCTGGCGCAGAACTTCACGACGTTGGACACCGCGCACGAGTTGGGCCTGTCAGGCTCGGGGCGTCTGCACGACCTTTTCCTGCGTTGGGAAGCGATGAGTCCCGGTGATTATGCCCGCAAGGGCGAAGGCCTGAAAATCTATTGGGGGTGGTTCGACAGCCCCTTTGGCCTGAGCCTTGTCATGGGCACTGAAAAGGGCATTTGCGGCATCGGTTTTTCCAGCGAAATAGGCGAAGAGGCGGCGATGGAGGATCTTGTCTCACGCTGGCCCAAGGCTGAATTTGTAGAAGACCCGATGATGCTGCGCCCGTGGGTACAGGTGGCCTATGGCGCCGGTGGTTCCGGTGACGAGCGTGCCCCGCTCTACCTGATCGGCGCGCCGTTCCAGATCAACGTCTGGGAGGCATTGCTGCAAATCCCCTCAGGCCACGTGACCAGTTATTCCGAAATCGCACAATCTATCGGCAAACCCAAAGCCGTGCGCGCTGTGGGCACAGCCGTGGGCCGCAACCCTATCAGCTATCTGATCCCCTGCCATCGCGCCTTGCGCAAGTCGGGTGGATTGGGTGGCTATCACTGGGGCTTGCCTGTCAAACGCGCGATCCTTGCCTGGGAAAGTGCACGGGCCGAAGCGTGACATCGCGCTCAATAGTCCCGGTAGTCTTCTTCCCGGAGAGCTTGCAGGATGAAGTCTTCAGGATCGACGGTAAATGATTGATACAGCTTGAAATGCTGTGTGTCACGGTAGTCGACTTGAGAGATGCCACGAGACGAAACCTCGAGAACCCGCGCACCGGGTAACGCCATCAGGATCGGAGAGTGGGTGGCCATGATCACCTGAGATTTTGCTGCCTCTTGAATGCGATGCAGGATGCGGACGAGTTCGAGTTGCCTCTTTGGAGATAAGGCACTTTCCGGTTCGTCCATGAAGTAGATACCTTGTCTGGACATGCGTTCCTCGAAGAACCTCACAAACCCCTCACCATGGCTCCATGACAGAAAGTCAGGCGGTGCGCCGCCGCCCTCGCGTGCGGCATCATCCAAGTAACGTGCAACCGAGAAAAAGGACTCCGCCTTGAAGAACCACCCATCGGTGATTTTGGGCAGCCATCCCGCCCTAATGGCATCTGCCAGCTCGGCTCCGCTCTTGTCTATGGCCCGTGAATGATCCACCGGACGATAGCCTTTCCCTCCACCTGCCTCGTCGTACCCGCTGAGGGCAGCAAGGGCTTCGATCAGTGTTGATTTCCCGGTACCGTTTTCGCCAACGATAATGGTCACTGGGGTTGTAAAGCGAAGTTCGAAATCGTCTTGACTTAACCAAGGAAGATCGAATGGATAATCGGACTTTTCGGCCATGATGTCCGGGAGCAGAACAACCCGCTGCAGGAATGGTGCAGGTAAATTTGTTCCGATTTTACGCCGTGCCATTTGCTTTACTCACTCCGATTGGCCGCTAGGATTAACGATCAATACAGCCGATTTTATGGCTGATGCGCGAAATGCCGCCGAATTCCCCCCGGTTCGGACGCGGATTTCCCTTGGGGGATACTCTGATATTGAATAACATCGCCTCAGACCCGAAGAAATTGGGCATGTAACTGAGGCACGAGAGAGTATGACTATGAAAACCCCTGTGAAGATTATGGCCGGCCTTGCGCTGGTGGCTGTCGCGGCGTGTACGGACCCTGCGATGGTGGATGAAAACAATGGCTATCAGAAAACCCAGCAAGGGGCTCTGATCGGTGGCCTTGTGGGCGCGGTCACCGGTGCGGTGGTCAGCGATGACAAGGGCAAAGGCGCTGTGATCGGCGGCGCGGTTGGTGCCCTTGGTGGCGCGGCCATCGGCAATGCGCTGGACAAGCAAGAAGCCGAGCTGCGTCAGCAGTTGAACAATGACGATATTCAGATCACCAATACCGGTGATCGTCTGATCGTGACCATGCCGCAGGATATCCTGTTTGCCGTCGACAGCTCGACCGTGAATTCGGGCCTGCGCAGCGATCTGCTGACCGTGGCCAGCAGCCTGCAGCAATATCCTGACTCGACCGTTCAGGTGATCGGTCATACCGACAATACCGGCGATGCGGGTTACAATCAGGGCCTCAGCGAACGCCGTGCCAATTCGGTGGCGGATGTGCTGATGAATGGTGGCGTGGCCTTTAACCGGATTCAGACCTTCGGGCGCGGCGAAGATCAGCCCGTCGCCTCGAACCTGACCGAAGAAGGCCGCTCGCAAAACCGCCGGGTCGAGATTGTGATCCTGCCGACAGCCTAAGCTACGGGGCTTGAATGAGATTAGAAGCCGGGCGTAAAGCGTCCGGCTTTTACATGCGCGGCGCGCGGTTCTTGAAAGACCAGGATTTGCGCTTGCCGGGGTTCAGGCGGATTGCTTCCTGCTGGCGTGCCAGTTTGTCCGCGACATTGAGAAAACTCAGCCGTTCGGCAGCCAGGGACAGGGCGGCAATCATGTCCTGATCGCTCATCCCGTCCACTGCGCCGTTGGCTAAAGCCGCCTGATCAATCGCCTTGATGCAGCGATAAGCCACTGTGCCGCCCGGCACATGGCACAGCGGTTCGAAGTGATCTGCAAAGGCTTCCATCTGCACGGCGATCCATGGCTCTTTCCAATGCAGTTCGTCCTGCTGGACGATGATGGATTGCCCCGGGATCAGATGCGGAAAGAAGATTGCGGCCATCTGGTCCATCGTCTCAGAGGTCTTTGACGCATCCAGCACCAGCAACGCAATCGGCCCATCCTCCCAGACACTGTCTTCAATGCGCCCTTTGTGGAAATGCACATTGGGAGCCCAAGGGGCCAGCACCTGTTGCGCCAGCGGTAGAATATCGGTGCCATCAAAAGGCGCGACACCCTTGGAATACAATTGGCGTTCCTTGACCTTTTCGCTGGCGGCGAACTGATCGAAGGCGTGAATCTGCGCCTGCCCGCCGCCCTGCCGGGTGCCTTCGGCAAGATACGCAGTTGAACCACCGGCAAAACAGCCCAGATCGACAACCGCACCGTCGACGCCTGCCATGGTGCGTGACAACCAGACATAAAACCGGGCCTCTTCCGGGTTCAGCATGCTGGGCGCGCCGCGGGCACCGCCAAGATCGCTGTCGTCCAGCGCCAGCCAGGGCCGTTGGGCAAAGTCATCTAGGGTCAAATTGAAGGTCCTTGGTTTATTCATGCGACGTCGCGAGATGGTCACCGCGTCTTTCGGCTGATCTTAATCCAGCCGTGCATCTCAAGCCACCCGGCTTGTCAGGATCGACATGTGTTGAATTCTGCACCGCGAACGCTCTAGGGTCTGGCTCAACAGGTTGATTTCAAGAAAAGGCGCGCGACCATGAGTATTCCTTCGATCTACGGGGCCACCGACATGGAGTTAACTCCGGCGGGCCAGCGGGCCGGTGCCGACAGTGGCGATCCGCAGATTTCTGTGCATGAGATTTCAAACACTGATGGCGTGGCCGCTGGCGTTTGGGAATGTGAACCGGGTGGCTGGCCCGTGGTCAACCGCGCCGATACCGAAGTGGCCACGATCCTCAGCGGGGCGGGCACGATTACAGACGACAATGGCACCGTCACACCGATTTCCGCCGGAACCGTTGTGACCCTGCCCAAGGGTTGGACCGGTCGCTGGGACATCACCGAGACAACCCGCAAGGTCTATGTCATCATCAAGTAAGGCTATCCGCGTTAAGGGTATGTTTTTCCTGACTTGTAGATATTGGGTCCGCACCCTCACATTGTCGTGATCAAGGAGTGTGTATGAGTATCCTGGCCAAACTGACCGCCTTTGCTATCACCCGGTTTTCTTGGCTGATTACCGCTGTGCAGGGCTTTTGGCCGGGCGGTAAACCGGATTTGCGCCAAGCGGTCTATTTCGCCAATCACACCAGCAATGGTGATACGATCCTGTTGTGGTCGGTTCTGCCCGCATCGGTCAGACAGCGCACGCGCCCGGTGGCGGCGGCGGATTACTGGCTGAACCACCCAGTGAAAAAGTTCATCGGTGAGAAGGTGTTTAACTGCGTTCTGATCCAGCGCGATCCCGAGGCGCGCACCCAGGATCCGGTCGAACAAATGGTCGGGGCGCTGGATGACGGGTCCAGCCTGATCATCTTCCCGGAAGGGACGCGTAACACCGAAGCAGAGATGCTTCCGTTCAAACCCGGGCTTTTCCATCTGGCCGAGGCGCGCCCAAACGTGCCTCTGGTGCCGGTCTGGATCGAGAACCTCAATCGCGTGCTGCCCAAGGGCGAGGTCATTCCGCTGCCCTTCATCTGTACAGTGCGTTTTGGTGACGCGATCAAACTGGACCCCGGCGAAGAGAAAGCCGCCTTTCTCAAACGTGCCGAAGCTGCTGTTTTGGCGCTGGCCCCGGAGGTGGCGACATCATGATCGGGCATCATTCAGAGCTAATGACACTTCTGATGGCCGTTCTGGCAGTGCTGGTCACGGCGTCAGCCGTCGGGTTCGTCTTGGCGCGCCTCAAAGGGGCTGACAACCCGGTGATCGAGAATCTCAACGCGCGGATCAATGCGTGGTGGGTGATGGCGATTGTGCTGGGCCTGGCGTTCTGGTGGGGACGTCCGGGTGTGATACTGCTGTTTGCGATCTGCTCGTTCGCGGCATTGCGGGAATTCGTGACCCTGACCAATGCGCGCAGGGCCGATACATGGATGCTGGCCGCGCTGTTCTACATTGCGCTGCCCCTGCAGTACTGGTCGATCTGGACGGATTGGTACGGGTTCACTGCGATTTTCATCCCGGTTTATGTCTTCCTTGGCATGCCGATCCTTTCGGCTTTGCGCGGGGAGACCGACAATTTCCTGATCCGCGTGGCCGAGGTGCAATGGGCGGCAATGATCGCCATCTATTGCGTGTCGCATATCCCGGCCTTGCTCTGCCTGAATATCCCCGGATTTGAGGGACAGAACATCCTTCTGATCGCCTTTCTGGTGATCGTGGTGCAGGCCAGCGATGTGCTGCAATACATCTGGGGCAAGCTGATGGGTAAAACCAAGATTGCCCCGCGCCTGTCGCCCTCCAAAACCGTCGAGGGGTTTGCGGGCGGGGTTGGCAGCGCGACGCTGCTGGGCGCCTGCCTGTGGTGGATCACGCCATTCAGCTTCTGGCAGGCGGGCCTGATGGCCTTGGTGATTGCCTTGATGGGCTTCTTCGGCGGGCTGGTCCTGTCGGCGGTGAAACGCGATCGTGGCGTCAAGGATTGGGGCGCGACGATTGCAGGGCATGGCGGGTTCATTGACCGGCTGGATTCCCTGATCTTTGCGGCACCGATCTTTTTCCATCTGATCCGGTTCTGGTGGACGGTGTGATTGCACGGCTTGCCGGGATGGCGGTTGTTCATGTGGCGTTTGCGTTCCTGTTGATGGGCAGCTGGGCGCTTTATGCCAATTGGGGGCATCCGATGCCGAAACCTGTGCTGGCGGCGTTGGTACAGGGCAGTTTGTCGGGTGCCATCACCTATGCGCTGAAACGCACCTTGGACGCCCTGCGCGCAGGCCTGCCCCGCGCAAAGGGCTGGTGGTTGCCGCCGCTGATCGCATGCACCGGATCGTTGTGCCTGCTGGTTAGCGCTCATTGGCTGGCTCAAACGCCTGAGATATTGCGCACCATCTCGGTGCCGTTTTCTGTCGCGGCGACCTACGCCATCACCTACAATCTGATCATGTGGAGACGCTAATGACCGACCGCCGTCCGATTGCCAGCCGCGAGACCGGTTGGGCCAATGCGCTGACCCGCCGTCTTGCGGCGCGGGATGTGTCGCCCAATCAAATCTCGATCGCCAGTATGGTCTTTGCCGCTTTGGCGGGCCTTGCGTTTTTCGTTGGGGCCGGGGGGCAGGGCGTGGGCCGTGTGATCCTTTTGGTGCTGGCGGCGCTGTTTTGCCAGCTGCGCCTGATCTGCAACCTGCTGGATGGCATGGTCGCGATGGAGGCTGGGAAGGGCGCGCCCGACGGGCCGTTCTGGAACGAAGTCCCGGACCGGGTGTCAGATCTGCTGATCTTTGTCGGGTTGGGCTATGGTCTTGGCCTGCCCGAGCTGGGCTGGGCCGCCGCGGCGCTGGCCATTGGCGCGGCATATGTGCGTGAATTGGGCCGCGCCAGCACGGGCGAGAATGATTTCTGCGGCCCAATGGCCAAGCCACACCGCATGGCGCTGATCACGGGTGTTGCGGTTCTGGCGTGTTTTGAAGGGTTTTGGGGCGGCACCCCGGCGATCTTGCCGGTTGCCTTGTGGGTTGTGGCGATTGGAACGCTCGCGACGATTGTCCGACGCTCGATACGGATGATCGCACATATGAAAAAAGGGGCGTGATCACTTCACGCCCCTGAATTCAGATCAGCCGCCGGCGATCATCTCGGCTTGTTTCACGATCACCTCGGCCTGTTTGATCGAGGCAATGTCGACCAGACGGCCCTTATAGGTCGTCGCGCCTTCGCCACGGGCTTTGGCCTCTTCCATCGCGGCAAGGATTTCACGCGCCTCGGTCACAGCCTCTTCTGAGGGTGTGAACACTTCATTGGCCAATGCGATTTGCTTGGGGTGGATTGCCCATTTGCCGACCATGCCCAGCGTGGCCGAGCGCAGCGCCTGTGCGCGGAAACCTTCATCGTCCGAGAAATCGCCAAACGGGCCATCGACCGGCAGGATGCCATGGGTGCGGCAGGCGGCGACGATAGCGGCCTGCGCCCAGTGCCACGGATCGGACCAGTACTTTTCGCCCTCGCGGTGCATGTAATAGTTTTCCTGCGTCCCGCCGATGCCGGTGGTGGCCATACCCATCGAGGCGGCGAAATCAGCGGCCCCCAGGCTCATCGCCTGCATACGGGGGCTGGCGGCGGCGATTTCTTCGACATGGGCAATGCCGGCGGCACTTTCGATGATGACCTCAAAACTGATCGGCTTGGTGCGGCCCTTGGCGCGCTCAATTGCAGTGACCAGGGCGTCAACGGCGTAGATATCACCGGCACAGCCCACTTTCGGGATCATGATCTGGTCCAGCCGGTCCCCGGCCTGTTCCAGCAGGTCGACCACGTCGCGATACCACCAGCCGGTGTCGAGGCCATTGATCCGCACGCTGAGATATTTATTGCCCCAGTCAACGGTGTTGATCGCCTCAATCGTATTGGCGCGGGCGATATCCTTGTCGGTGGGTGCCACCGAGTCCTCAAGGTCGATATTGATCACATCTGCTGCACTGGCCGCCATCTTTTCAAACAGCTTGGTGTTCGAGCCGGGGCCAAACAGCTGGCAGCGGTTAGGGCGGGCAGGGGCGGGCGGTTGCAGACGGAAGCTCATGAGACATCACCTTTGGATAAGGAAATTGCGGAAGACTTGCGCAGATCGGTAGTAAATTACGCGCAGGCCCGCAAGGCGATTTTGCACTTGCAGCATCGCATTGCTCTGCGACAGGATAAATCATGCCAGTGTTGAGGCCCCGAAACCCATATGAGTAAAGCGCAGTCTCTTTCTGATTTTATCGACAGTTGCCGCAGCGACGATGATTTGCCTGCGCTTTGGGCCTTGGCGGTTGGGTTTTACAAAACGCGCGGCATCGGCAAGATAAGTTATCACACCGATATAGGGCGTGGGCCAGATCACAAAGAAAAAGGCGTGGCTGCCGCCGGATTTCCCGAAGACTGGGTGTGTCACTACATCCAGGCCGATCTGGTCCGTGTTGACCCGATCCCGGCGCTGACCTTGACCAGAACGCAGCCCTTTCTGTGGTCGGAGGTCCCCAAGCTGATGCACCTGTCCGAGGCACAACAGGACTATCTGAACGAAATGGCCCGCGCCGGGGTGGGTGACGGCCTTGCCATGCAGGTTTTTGGCCCCAATCTGCGCAATGCTTATGTCGGCCTCGGCTTTGATGAGGGGATAAAACAGCTTGATCCCGAGACGGTGTTCGAGCTGCAATGCGCGGCCCAGTTCTCGCATCTTCGCTATTGCGAGCTGACCGCGGATGAACCTGCCGTGAAGGTCGAGCTATCGCCACGCGAACGCGAGATTCTGGAGTGGATTGCCAAGGGAAAAAGCAATTCCGTGATCGGAGATATCCTGGGCGTGTCGCGCCACACGGTGGACACGCTGACCCGTCGCATCTTTGACAAGCTGGGGGTTAATGATCGCACGACAGCGGCGATCAAGGGCATCGGATCGGGCGTTGTGCGATATGAACCAGCCGGCGGGATGTAGCGCAACTGCGTGACAGACAGTCTTGCCGTGCGTTTCTAAAACAGAACTCAAGCCCCGACGTGGTGCGGTTACCGGCCTCGGTCGATATGTGAGGCCTATCCCCAGGACTGCAAAACCCTCCGCAAGGCGAGGGGTCACCGCGTCGGGGTGAGGATAGTAAATGGTGCTGACATGACAAAAGATGATCCTGCGCGCGCGTATCTTGGCGCATTGGCCGACATGACGACAAGTGAGAGATGCGCGATACTCACGCGCTGTTCGTCGGTTGTTGAGGCCACCGCCTTTCATTTGGTCGGAACCATCGAGGCCTCGCTCGTGGCCAGGCTGATTTCCGTTGCAGCTGTATTGGAACGGATGGCTGAGGAGGTGCGCGCAGCATCGCAGGAGTAGGCCGGAAACGACCGCCATGCCGCAAACAAACGCGACCCGGCCCAAGACGGCATGACAGCGTAGCCGCATGAAACGCGCGCTTCTGGATAACTGGGCCCTTTTTCTGGGCATGGGTTTGTTGATGGTGGCCAACGGGTTGTTGGTTACATTGCTGACCATTCGGGGCAATGCGCTTGGCTTTTCCGACTTGGAGATCTCAATCATGCAGGCCTGCTATCCGCTTGGCGCGCTAGCGGGTACGATCCTGACACCCAGGCTGATCGCCAAGGTTGGGCATATCCGGGTGTTTTCGGCGCTGGCCTCGATGGTATCGGTGGCGGCCATTGCCCACCTGCTGACCAGTGACCCTGTCAGTTGGTCGATGATGCGCCTTCTGGCGGGGTTCTGCTTCCCGGGGCTCTACGTGATCACCGAAAGCTGGCTGAACGCCAAGACGGTCAACCGAATCCGCGCGCAGGTTTTATCAATCTATTTCATCATCCAGACAGCGGGTCCGGCGCTGGGCACGGCGATGGTGGCCTTGCCGGACCCGACAGGAAACATGTTGTTCGGGGTCAGTTCGATCATGCTGTCCGTTGCGATTGTGCCGCTGTTGTTGTCGAACAACCGCGCCCCTGATTATGAGGTGCCAGAACGGATGCCGGTGCGACGTCTTTACCGCGTCTCGCCGATGGCTGTTGTCGGGATTGTGATCATGGCGTTCGGCGTATCGGCCTGGTTCATCAGCCTGCCTCTTTACGCATTGCAGCAAGGGTTTAGCGAGGCGCAGGCCTCGGGCGTATTGGTGATTGCTATGATCGCGGCGGCGGCGGTGCAATATCCCGTTGGCTGGTGGTCGGATAATACGGATCGGCGGGTTGTGGTGATCTGCCTTTCGGTCATGTCGGCGATCATCGCGATGGCCATTGCGGTGATGCCTACACCCATTGTCATCATCATCGGGTTTGCGGTTGTGGCAGGCTGTACCCTGCCGATCTATTCCATCCTCGCGGCGCACGCCAATGATCAGCTCAGCCCCGGACAGATCGTTCCGGCCAGCGGCACGCTGGCGTTTCTGCTGCAGCTTGGGCAAGTGTTCGGGATGTTGATCGGGCCGAATATGATCCGGCTGGCTGATGGGCGCGGGTTGCTGTTCCTGCTGATTGTCGTGGGTGTTGGCGTGGCACTGCTGGGGGCGGCCCGGCGCTTGCGGGGTGATGTGATCGAAGACACGGGCGCCGCGCAGGCCATGGGTGTGCTTGGCATAGCGCAACCCGGCGTGTTGCAGGCCGAAGTGCTGGCCGAAGATGATCAAGAAACGCGCAGTTCGTAGAAATATCGTGCTCAATATCGCAATAATGGCGAAGAAAATTCGACGTATGACGGTTTGAGTGGCGTATTCCCGCAAGATTTCGCAAATGGAATATCGGACACTGCCTTGAACCTGATTCCGCCTGGGAGGCTGCGCTATGATTGAATCACCTTATCTGCTGTTTCTGGGCGATGCGCCCGACATGCTGGCCGCCAAAGTGGCCATTGGTATCCGCGACTGGCGACCCGAATATGCCTTGGGTCAAATCCGTCTTCCGGGCTGTGGTGCCGATCTGGGTCTGAAGGACCTGACTTTGGCTGAAGCCAAGGAAATGGGGGCCAAAACACTTGTGATCGGCGTGGCCAACCGGGGTGGCGTGATTTCCGATGCCTGGAAAGAGGTGCTGATCGAAGCACTGAATATGGAATATGACCTTGCTTCGGGCCTGCATAACCTGCTGCGCGACGAAGGCGATCTGACCGCTGCGTCGCAGACCCATGGCGGGACGCTGCATGATGTGCGTGTTCCATCGGTCGGCTATCCGATCGCCAATGGTGTCAAACGGACCGGCAAACGTTGCCTCGCCGTCGGCACCGATTGTTCGGTTGGCAAAATGTACACCGCCATGGCGATGGAGCGAGACATGGTTGCGCGGGGCATGAAGGCCACCTTCCGCGCAACGGGCCAGACCGGCATCCTTATCACCGGTCACGGTGTGCCGCTGGACGCGGTGATTGCCGACTTCATGGCAGGCTCGGTTGAGTATCTGACCCCCGACAATGATCCGGATCACTGGGACCTGATCGAGGGGCAGGGCAGCCTGTTCCACGTCAGCTATTCCGGTGTGACCATGGCGCTGATCCATGGCGGGCAACCCGATGCGCTGATCCTAGCGCACGAACCAACCCGCGATCATATGCGCGGTCTGCCGGGTTACAAACTGCCCTCGCTTGAGCAACTGCGCGATACCGCCCTGCCGATTGCGCAGGTTGCCAACCCGGCCTGCGTGGTGGCCGGTATCTCGATCAACACCCAGCATATGAGCGAGGCCGACGCCAAGGCCTATCTTGAGAAGGTCGAGGCCGATATGAACCTGCCCGCGACCGACCCTTACCGCTTTGGCTCGGACAAGCTGGTCGACGCGCTGGCAGCAATCTGATCTTATGGCGGCGCCCCGTTGCGGGCGTTGCTGTTTGAGTATTTCTGGCAAGATGAAGGAGAGGCCTTGTGCAAATCTCGGTGACGCGTGATGTCTTCAAACTGGCGCAGGTTTTTACCATCAGCCGCGGATCACGGACCGAAGCCAAGGTGCTGACCGTCAAGATCAACGATGGCGGCGTGACCGGCTGGGGCGAATGCGTACCCTATGCGCGCTATGACGAGACATTGGACAGTGTGACGGCCGAGATTGAAGGGCTGCCCGAGACGATCACCCGCGCAGCTCTTTACGATCTGCTACCTGCCGGGGCCGCACGTAATGCCGTGGATTGCGCCCTGTGGGATCTGGAAGCAAAGCAATCCGGCAAACGTGCCTGGGAACTGGCGGACCTGCCTCAACCGGGTCCCGAGATCACGGCCTATACCCTATCGCTGGATACACCCGACAAGATGCAGGCGCAGGCGGCTGAGAACTCGTTTCGCCCGCTGTTGAAGATCAAGCTGGGCACGCCGAATGACATGCCCCGGCTTGAGGCCGTGCGCGCCGGAGCGCCCAAATCGACCATTATCGTGGATGCGAATGAAGGCTGGAGTGCTGAGGTCTATACTGATCTGGCCCCGCATCTTGTGCGTCTTGGCGTGGCGCTGGTGGAACAGCCTTTGCCTGCGGCCGAGGATGATGCGCTGATCGGGATGGAGCGGCCCGTGCCCGTTTGTGCCGATGAAAGCGCGCATGACCGCAGCAGTCTGCCCAAGCTGAAGGACAAATATGATGTGGTGAACATCAAGCTGGACAAGACCGGTGGGTTGACCGAGGCGCTCGAATTGCGCCGCGCAGCGCTGGCCGAGGGCTATAAGGTGATGGTGGGCTGCATGGTGGGCAGCTCATTGGCGATGGCACCGGCCACATTGGTTGCACAGGGTGCAATGGTGACCGACCTTGATGGCCCGCTTTTGTTGGCCGAAGACCGTGATGAACCTTTGACATTTGATACGGCCGGGATTCACCCGCCGTCAGCAGCACTATGGGGATAATCAAGATGCGCACCGCTTACGTAAATGGCGACTACCTGCCTGAAACCGAAGCCAAGGTTTCGATCTTTGACCGGGCCTTCCTTATGGCCGACGGGGTCTATGAGGTGACCAGCGTGCTGGGTGCCAAGCTGATCGACTTTGATGGGCATCTGAAACGGCTGGAACGCTCGCTGAACGAATTGGATATGCCCAAGCCTGAGGCGTTTGATGATCTGCTGGAGATTCACCGCGAACTGGTGCGCGTGAACGACATCACCGATGGCATGATCTATCTGCAGGTCACCCGTGGTGCGGCTGCGGATCGTGATTTCGTCTTTCCCGACCCGGCCGAGGTAAAACCGACGCTGGTTCTGTTCACCCAGTCGAAGCCCGGTCTGGCGAACAGTCCTGCGGCGGAAAAAGGCATCCGCGTGATCAGCATCGAAGATGTCCGCTGGGGCCGCCGCGATATCAAGACCGTACAGCTGCTTTACCCGTCGATGGGCAAGATGATGGCCAAGAAGGCCGGGTGCGACGATGCGTGGATGATCGAGGACGGGTTTGTCACCGAAGGCACCTCGAACAACGCCTACATCGTGAAGGGCAACAAGATCATCACCCGTGGTCTGTCCAACGACATCCTGCACGGCATCACCCGTGCCGCCGTTCTGCGCTGCGCTGCCGAGGCGCAGATGGAAGTGGAAGAGCGCAACTTTACCATTGACGAGGCGATGGGCGCGGATGAGGCGTTTATCACCTCGGCAAGCACATTTGTCATGCCGGTGGTTGAGATTGACGGCTCCACGCTGGGCGATGGCACGCCGGGCAATGTCGCCAAACGCCTGCGTGAGATTTACCTGGAAGAAAGCCTGAAGGCGGCGATCTGACCAAGGCTTGGCGTGTTACCCTTTGAGTGTATTTCTCAGAGGGTCACGCCGCGCCCTCATTGTGCCGAACCGTCGCCATCCAGTCCCGCGCACCTTCCAGCACAGTGGTATAGACAGCGCGGCCTGCCGCCTCGCCGATCTCGGTGTGGAGCCCGGCAAATTGTGTCGTGCCAACAGGGGCAGCGACGGCCACGCAATCCGTACCGGTGCCCGTGGCGCGGCCTGTCGGCAGCGTGTGATCCACTTCGATCACGGCGGCGGTGCGGGCCTGCACCGCGATACTCATTACTTCGATCAGGGCGGCTTGGGTGAGTGGCGTGCTAATCCGAAGGGCCACATTGATCGTTCCCCAATCCTTGCCTTTACGGTCGACGCGATGGCCAACGGATTCTGCGTTGGACAGGCCTGTCGTGGCAACGGCATGTGCAGTGGTGGTTCCAATGGTGACGGAGTGCTCGCGCACCTGCCGGACATCGCGCGAGGTGAGGAGAGTGACGGCGTCTGTTGCATCCCGCGCCTGTAATTCGTTCGTCAGCCATGACCCCACGTCCAAGTCGGGCGGCAGATCGCCATTGCGCACCTCGCGCCAGAGGATACGGGAGGCGGTTACAAAACCCGGCCTGTTCAAAGCCCAGCTGAGCACTTGCATCTCTTCGCCCAGATCAAACTCCAGCCATGGTCGATCAAGGGTCAGGGCGCTCACCGGATTACCTCAAGCGGTTGATAGACCGGTCCCTGATCCGTGTCTTTGTACCATGCGGTGATGCCAAAGACCTGCGCGAGCCGTTCGGGTGTCATCACCTCGGCAGGGGGGCCATCGGCGATCATCCGTCCCTCACCCAGCAGGATCAGCCGCGTGCAATGGCGCACGGCCAGACCCAGATCATGCAGCGAGACCAGCGAAGATTTGCCCTGATCGGCCTGCGTGGCAAAGGCCCGCATGGTGGAAATCTGATGTGCCGGGTCCAGCCCGGCAATCGGCTCATCCGCCATCAGCAGGGGCGTATCTTGCGCCAGTGCCCGTGCGATCAGAACGCGGGCTTGCTCGCCCCCGGACAACTCGGTGGCGGGGCGGTGTCGAAACGCTTGCAGTTCCATTTGGTCCAGCGCGGCATCGACCTGTGCGTGATCCTTGGTCGAAGGAGTCATCCCCGCCATATGCGGTGTGCGGCCCAGCATTACGACGGTCTCGACCGACACGGGCCAGGCGATTTCACGGGCCTGCGGCATCCATGCTACCGCCTTGGCGCGCTCACGTTCAGACAGCGCCAGAAGCGAGCTTTCACCTGTGCCCGGGATTAGCCCCAGGGCCGCGCGCATCAAGGTGGTTTTGCCTGCACCATTGGGGCCGATCAGGCCGACAAACTCGCCCTCTCCGATGCTGAGTGTTACATCGCGAAGAACATCGCGATCCCGCAAAGTGATGGCGAAATCCGTGAGGGTCAGCAGGCTCATATCCGCTCTCTCCTGAGTTTCAGGATCAGATGCAGAAACAGAGGGGCACCGACAAGTGCGGTCAGAACGCCGAGTTTCAAATCCCGTTCGGGCAGGACCAGTCGCACGGCGATGTCGGTCAGCAACAGCATGACCGCCCCGCCAAGGGCCGAGGCCCAGAGCAGGCGCGAGGGCCGTGCGCCCACGAAGGGACGCAGGATATGAGGCACCACAAGGCCGACAAAGCCGATCGCACCCGCCACCGCTGTGCCCGCACCCACGACGCAGGCCACGCCGACGATCAGCATCAGGCGCAATCGCTCCAGCCGCATGCCCATGGCCTGCGCTGCATCTTCACCCAATGTCAGGGCATCAAGCCCCTTGCCCAGCCCCGCCAGTAGAAGCCAGCCAGTCACCATTAATGGCAGGGCCAGCCAGACATGGGTCATCGAGCGGTCGGCAAGCGACCCCATCATCCAGAAGATGATCTCGCTGGCGGCAAAGGGGTTGGGGGATAGGTTCAGAACCAGCGAGGTCAGCGCTGCGGCGAGGGCCGAAACGGCGATCCCGGCGAGGATCAGTGTCAGGGACGTCCCGCGTGGCCCGGCCAGTAGCATCACAAGAAGCACGCCACACAACGCCCCTGCCAAGGCCGAGAACGGCAAGGCCAGCGCGAACCCCGCGGCCAGTCCGGTTTGGATGGACAGCACCGCGCCGAAGGCGGCTGATCCGGACACCCCGATCAAGCCTGGTTCGGCCAACGGGTTGCGCAGATAGCCCTGCATCGCGGCCCCGGCAAGGCCAAGGCTGGCCCCGATCATCACGGCCAACAAGGCGCGGGGCAGGCGGATTTTGCGCATCACCAGTGCAATGGGGCTGTCGCCGCCCTCAAGCAAAACTGCGATACTTTCGCTCAGACCCATACGCGCCGGGCCGATGAACAGCGAGGCGGCAAACAGCGCCAGAATGGCAAGGCCAAGGGGCAGCATGATGCGGGTCATTGCGCCTCTCCGGTTATCTCGCGCCGGGTCTGGGCCAGCTTTTCAACCGCGCGCAGCACAAAGGGCGTGCCGCAAACCCAGTCGTGATCGGTCACCGCGGTGGTGGCCCGGGTGCTTTTCAGGGCCTCCACGGCCGGATGCGCCATAACATCCTCGGCGCGCGAACCGCCCGGATAGGGCCGGGTGGTGATCACCAGATCAGGATCGCTGAGCGCGAGAATCTCAAGCGGCATTTTCATGCCCCAGTTATAGCCTGCTTCGATCGCGGCATTGCGAAACCCGGCCAGCTCGAGAATTTCATTGGCGAGGGTCTGTTCGCCCGAGGTGTAGCCGTTGGCATAATAAAGCATGGCGCTGGGACGGGTTTCAGGCGCGACGCTCAGCGCCGCAAGCCGGGCGTCGAAGTCGGCAATCATCTGCGCCGCGGCCTCCTGACGATGCAAGGCGTTGCCCATCTTCGCGATCTGATCGCGCACCCCGTCAATCGAGGATGTGATTTCAAACTGGATCACCGGGATGCCAAGGTTTTCCAGCATGTTGACCGTATGGGTGGGGGTGAAGACCCCTGCCAGCACCAAATCAGGCTGCAGCATATAGATCTCTTCGGCCTGACCGTAATTCTTGATGTAATTTTTGGCCTCGTCGGCCATGGGCGAAGAATGCCGGTCAAACGCGATCCGCGATACCGAGAGCAACTGATCCTCGCCCGCAAGCAGCATCGCCAGTTGGTCGGTGCAGAGATTGATCGACACCACGCGGGACGGAGCCTCAGACCATGCAGGGGGTGCACCCCATGCGGAAACTGCGCCCGCCATAAGAGCGCACCTGGCAAAGTGCTTTATGCGATCAGTACTTCGCATGAAGGCCCAGATAGACGGTGCGCCGGGGGGTGGTGAAAGCCACCTGCTTTCTCGTAATCTTCGTCAAACAGGTTCGCAATCTGCAGAAAGACCTCAGCTTGGTTGATGACGTCATAGGATACGCCCGCACCAACCAGCGTGCAATGATCAACCAGAGTGTCGGTCGGAGCAAATGCGCTGAGCATGACATCCGTCATATGCGGCACCACGTTCCCCATTGCCACGCGCTCGTGCGCCTGTTGCGACTCCCTTCACGCGATAAACCGGGTCATCTTCTGAGGGAAGAAAAATGGCGGCGATATGCAAAGACTACAGCCGCGATGCGACAGCCTAAAGGATCAGGTCGTCCACCGTCTTTGGATGCTCGGTGATGGGCTCGTAACCGGTTTCGGTAAGGATAAAACTGTCCCCCACTTGGGCCCGGAAGCTGCGGGTTGAGACCGACCCATCGACGGCCAGCACCATGCCCGGTTGCAGGATCGTGGTATCCCCGGTGACAAGCTGGGGATGTTCCAGAAAGCTGTACCCGGTCGCGCGGCCACAGCGGAACGGATAGTCATAGCCCGCGCCCTGAATGACCTTGGCATAGGCGGCATGGACGCTTTCGGCCGTTACGCCGGGCCGCAACGCATCCAGCGCCGCGCGCTGACTGGCCAAAGCCACTTCGTATACGTCGCGCTGGGCGGGATCGGCGATTTCGCCGATCCAGAAGGTGCGGTCAAACCCCAGCTTGAAACGGTGGAAATTGGTCATCCCGCAGAAACACAGGAACACCGGTTCGCCCCGCTGCATGACGCGCGTGCTGGCGCGGTGATGGGTCTTGGTGATCTCGGGGCCCGAGGCCATGATTTGCAGGAAATGCGTGTTGGGCGACATATCCGCATCGTCATAATGCGACGCCAACAACTCAGCTGCCTTGCGGGTGCCCGCGGCAGACGTGGCCAGTGCGACCTCATACTCGGCCACGCCATCGCCAATCGCCGCGCGCCCGGCCGCCATCATCGCGCTGGCCACCTGCCCGGCATGCCGGGCCAGTTGCAGCTCGCTCTCGGTCTTGATCATGCGCATCTGCGACAGGATTGGCGTGGCGCTGGCTGGGTCCTGATCTGCAATCAGCCCATCCACATAGGCGCGTACCATGGGCGGCATGTGATCGGGTTCAATGGCAACCCGGCCTTGCACCGCGTCGGGCAATTCCTGCCGCCATTCTTGACCGGCCCCGTCATTCCAGGGGGCAATGCGGTCAACGCGCGCGGCATGTTCGGCCGCAACCAGATCAATCGTCGGCGTGATCAACAATGTCGGGCCGCTTTGTGGCACCACCAGAATGGTCGGGCGGCCAAACTCCATATGCAGATAGTCGTAATAGCCGGTCAGGTAATAGACATTGTCATCATCAGTGATCAGCGCCACGTCTATTCCGGCCTTTGCCAGTTCGCCCTGAAACTGCGTCATGCGGGCCTGATACATCAGGCGACCTTGATCACGTCTTTGTCGATGGCCAGCACATAGCCCTTGCGGGCGATGTTCTTGACCAGCAACTCGGTCACCATCTGGTTGCCAAGCGCGTCGCGCAGCCGTTTGATCCGGGTAGCCCCTGCCGCCTCGTCACAATCGGCCGCGGAGCGGCCTGAAATCACGCCTTCGATCTCGGCACCGGATAGAACATCATCATCCATTCGGGCCTCGGCCAGCACCGCCAGCGTTTCCATCGCGGCATCGGTCAGCTTGAAGCCCATGTCATTGAGGTAGACGGTCTTTTCCTCGCGGCTGATCAACAGGCTGCTGACCTGAATGCCTGCCCGCTCGATCTGGGCCATGCGGCGGTTCAGAACCACCAGCATCACCAGAAACACCAATGACGATATCAGCAAGGCGGTGGCAAATACCAAAAGTACGAAAATGACCATCCGATAGCTGATCAGGGTTTCGGAAAACGCCGTGCCCGACAGGGCGAGGATTTCCAGCAGCTTGATCTCGGCATCGGTGGTCAGCGCGTCGTTTTCGATAAAGATCCGTTCGACCCGCGCATTAAAGGCATTGGCATCGGGCAGGGTGATAAACAGGAAAACCGCCGTAACGATCAGGATCACCACAATCGCAGCAACGCCAAATATCACCACCCGGCTGCCCGAGCGTCGGGCCTCGGTGGCAGTGGCAGTCAGATGATCCAAGGGCTCAACCTTCCGAGACAGACAATACTTTCAGCAGAGTCAGCCCCTGCCGTGCCAACATAGTCTGCAACTGGGCCGTGGCGTTTTCAACCGTGCAGGGGCCGGAGACCTGCGCCACATCATAAAAAAGCTCAAGCGGGTTGTCGCGCTTGGCTTTGTATTCGGCGGAACAGGCCGCTTGGGCCTGGGCGGTGGCGGCCAGCAGGGTGGTGGCGGCCAGAACGGGGATCAAAAAGCGTGTCATGGGGCAAACCATGCGCTGATCTGGGCGGCTATTCAATAACCGACTGAGTGCAAACGGCTTTAGCAGGGCTGATATCCGATAACGGGGTGGTGTTATTGCCTGACTTTTGCATTTCAACCCATCCTTGGTCATCGGGTGCGGCGATGCTTGCCAACCCCAACCAAGCTAACCTTGAAAGGATGCCGTTATGCACCGCAAATTTATCGCCCTGGTTCTGTCTGCCGCCCTTGCGGTGACCAGCCTTAACGCCCAGCCCGCCCATGCGGGCAGTGATGACACCGCCAAATGGGTTGCCGCACTGGCCGCGCTGGCCATCGTTGGTGTTGCGATCAATGAGAACAAGAAAAAGAAGCGCAAGAAGCGGCATGTGACCCCGGTCCGGCCCCATGATCCCTATCTGCTGCCTGGCAGGTGCCGGGTGACCAGAAATCTGCAAGGCAATACAATCCGCGGCTTCGCCAAGGGATGCCTGAAGCGCAACAACGTGAATGTGCAGTCCCTGCCACGTGAGTGCGCTGTTCGCTTCCGCGACCGTACCCGGGAACGCCGCGTGACACTGTTTACGGGTCGCTGCCTGCGCCAATACGGTTACCGCGTCGCGCGCAACTAATAGAACGACGAACAGGCCCGAGCAGTCAGAGGGGGCGTCCCACAGGGGCGTCCCCTTTGCATTTGGCCGACACTGCAATTAGGCAGAGGTATGGATGGCCCTGACTACTCTTTTGAACTGGCGGTAATGAAGCGCGGCGCACGGCTGGTGGCCGGTGTGGACGAGGTGGGCCGCGGGCCGCTGGCCGGTCCGGTGACGGCGGCTGCGGTGATCCTTGATCCCGACAACATTCCCGAGGGGCTGAACGATTCCAAAGTGCTCTCGATCAAACGCCGTACTGTACTGGCCAAGCAGATCATAGACAGCGCGCAGGTCTCTATTGCCCATGCCAGCGTGGAAGAAATTGACGATATCAACATTCTGCGCGCCTCGCATCTGGCGATGGAGCGCGCGGTAGCCGGGCTGCCTCAGGCGCCTGATCATCTGCTGATTGATGGCAACATGATCCCGCGTGGGCTGACGGGATCAACTGAAGCAATTGTGAAGGGCGATGCGCGATCCTTGTCGATTTCGGCGGCCTCAATTGTGGCCAAAATATGTCGCGACCGGATTATGCGGGATTTGGCGCAACACTACCCCGGCTATGGCTGGGAAACGAATGCGGGCTATCCGTCAAAAAGCCACAAAGCTGCGCTTCAAAATCTGGGCGTGACCCCACACCATAGACGATCCTTCAAACCGGTGCACAACATCTTGTATCAAGGAAAATCGGTAACCTCCTGATTCAAAAAAGAATTTGACGGCGAATCATCTTTGAATCATCCTGCCCTCAACGACCAGAGCACGACAACGTGCCGGGACAGAGGCAGAATATTAAAGATGACCAAGCAAAAGAGCGTGGCTGCGCTCCCCTTGAATACGATTCTGAGTGGCGATTGCATCGAGGCGATGAATTCGCTTCCCGAGGCGTCGATTGACCTGATTTTCGCGGACCCGCCCTATAACCTGCAATTGAAAGGCGATCTGCATCGCCCCGATAATAGCCAGGTCGATGCGGTCGATGATGCCTGGGACCAGTTTTCCAGCTTCAAAGCCTATGACGAGTTCACCAGCGCCTGGCTGGCCGCCGCACGTCGGCTGCTGAAACCGAATGGCGCGATCTGGGTGATCGGATCTTATCACAACATTTTCCGCGTTGGTGCCAGCTTGCAGGATCAGGGTTTCTGGATTCTGAACGATGTGGTGTGGCGCAAATCCAACCCGATGCCGAATTTCCGGGGCAAGCGCCTGACCAACGCCCATGAGACAATGATCTGGGCCAGCCGGGACGAAGGGGCCAAATACACGTTCAACTACGAGGCGCTGAAATCGCTGAACGAAGGCATTCAGATGCGCAGCGATTGGGTTCTGCCGATCTGTACTGGCCATGAACGCCTGAAAGATGACCAAGGCGACAAGGCGCACCCCACCCAAAAACCCGAAAGCCTGCTGCACCGTGTGCTGGTTGGCACAACCAATCCCGGCGATGTGGTGCTGGACCCATTCTTCGGCACGGGTACCACCGGCGCCGTCGCCAAGATGCTGGGTCGCGATTTCATCGGTATCGAACGCGAGGCTGCTTATCGCAAAGTGGCCGAGAAACGTCTTGCGAAGGTGCGCAAATACGACCGCGAAGCCCTGCAGGTCTCGACCAGCAAACGCGCTGAACCGCGCGTGCCATTTGGTCAACTGATCGAACGCGGCATGTTGCGCCCGGGCGAAGAATTGCTGAGCATGAATGGCCGTCACAAGGCCAAGGTCCGCGCCGATGGCACGTTGATTGGCGATGACGTAAAGGGCTCGATCCATCAGGTCGGGGCGGCGCTTGAAGGCGCACCCAGCTGCAATGGCTGGACCTATTGGTGCATCAAACGCGAAGGCAAGCCGGTTTCCATTGACGTCTTCCGCCAACAAATCCGCGCCGAAATGGCCGAGCGCCCGAATTAACCCAGATTAAGAACACCGCCGGTGCCTGTGGCCTGACACCACGGCACTACACCTATGCCCCGCCTTTATTGGCGGGGCTTTTTTCAGATTGGGGGCCAGCCCCCAAACCCCCGGGATATTTCTGGCCAGAAGAAACCTGTGCCACAACGCTTTGGGGAAAGGTGATGGGCATGTCATCGGGCATCCAGGCGGGATACTTTGCCATGATGGCGCCAAACCTGCCCGATGTTTTGAACCGGCCAAGCCACGCTATGACAGCAGACCAGGATTGGGCGTCGAACCAATTCAGGTCCACGTGAGCGAACTGGCGCACAAACGGCAGGATCGCCATATCGGCCAGTTTGGGTGAGGCCCCAAAAAGATACGGCTCATCATCCAACTTCTGGTTCAGCACCTCAAGAAAATCACTGGCCGCAGCGCGTGCCTGTTCAGGGTCAACATCCGTGTAGCGTGTCGGATATTTATAGCGATCCAGCGCCGTCTTGAACGGCCCATCGCAGGTGGTGATCAGATCGGTGTCGGGCATGTCCAGCCATCCCTCGGGATCGTTCTGATGCAAGGCCCAGATCATGATTTCAAGGCTTTCGTCAATCACGCCTGTCGCAGTATCAAGACACGGCACCGTGGCGCTGGGCGAAGCGGCAAGAAAGGCGGCGGGCTTGTCGCGCAGCACCACCTCGCGTAGCTCAACAGAAACACCAGACGAAGCCAAAGCCAGCCGCGCGCGAATTGCGTAGGGGCAACGGCGGAAGGACCAGAGGACCGGCAGGCTCATGCCGTCAATTGCGTTCCGCTTATCCCAGTGATCGGGGCGGTGACGATCTGGCTTTCAGGCTGATCCGTGTCAAAGATCACTTCGGTGAATTGCTCGGTTCGTCCCATGCGCGGATTTTCCATCAGGATGTGATGGGTGCGATCAATCTGCTGTGCCAGATGGCGTGTAACCTGCGCCCGACCTGCAGCGCGCAGACGCGCGGCGCGTTCTTTGATCACATTGCCATTCACCTGATTGGGGATCTTGGCCGCGGGCGTGCCTTCGCGTTTGGAATAGGGAAAGACATGCAGCCAGGTCAGATCGCACTCTTCCACCAATTTCAGTGAGTTTTCAAAATGCGCGTCGGTTTCAGTGGGAAACCCGGCAATGATATCGGCACCAAAGGTCATATCGGGGCGATGTTTGCGGGCCGCCTCGGCAAAGCGGATGGCATCATCGCGCAGATGGCGCCGTTTCATCCGTTTCAGAATCAGGTCATCGCCATGCTGCAGCGACAGGTGCAAATGCGGCATCAGCCGCGGTTCGCTTGCGATGGCCTGCATCAGGTTCTCATCCACCTCGATACTATCGATCGAGCTGATCCGCAGGCGCGGCAGGTCGGGCACCAGTTTCAGGATACGCATGACCAGATCACCCAGGCGTGGCGCGCCAGGCAGGTCCGCCCCCCACGAGGTCAGATCGACCCCGGTCAACACCACCTCGTTATAGCCCGTGCCAACAAGGCGCTTGATCTGATCCACCACCACACCGGCAGGCACGGATCGCGAATTGCCCCGGCCATAGGGGATGATGCAAAAGGTACAGCGGTGATCACATCCGTTTTGCACCTGCACATAGGCACGGCTGCGGGTGCCGAACCCGTCGATCAGATGGCCCGCCGTTTCGGTGACGGACATGATGTCATCTACCTGCACACGTTCGGTTTGACCTACGAAATCGGCGGCAAGGCCGGTCCATGTGCCTGCCTGCATCTTTTCGGTATTGCCGATCACGGCGTCGACCTCGTCCATCGCGGCAAAGGTCTGGGGTTCGGTCTGGGCAGCGCATCCGGTGACAATCAGCCGAGCGTCGGGGTTATCACGGCGCAGCCTGCGGATTTCCTGCCGGGCCTTGCGCACCGCCTCGGCCGTGACAGCGCAGGTGTTGACCACCACGGCATTGTCCAGCCCGGCGGCGCCCGCCAGCTCTTTCATCGCTTCGGTTTCATAGGCGTTCAAACGGCAGCCCAATGTGGTGAACTTGGGGGCGGCGTTCATGTCAGCGCGTCCAGAAAACTCTGCGTCAGCACGCCGTCACAGACATGGGTGGTACCCCCCGTCATCCAGACGCCATCTTCGCGCCACTCGACCTGCATCGAGCCGCCATCAAGATCAATCTGCACCTTGCGCCCGGTTAGCCCCCGGCGCGCCGCCGCCACAGCGACGGCGCATGAGGATGACCCTGAGGCCAGCGTAATGCCAACGCCACGCTCCCAGACCCGCATGCGCAGATGATCGGGTCCAATCACGCTAACCACCTGCACATTGGTGCGCTGGGGGTAAAGCGGGTGATGTTCATAGCGCGGGCCAAATTGCTCCAGCGGGATCGCCTCAGCATCCTCGACGAAAAACGTGCAATGCGGGTTGCCCATGCCGGTGGCGGTTGGTGCGCCCTCGACAGGCAGTTCCAACGTGTCCATCGCTTCGGCAAGCGGAATGCCCTGCCAGTCAAGCTGTGGGGCGCCCATATTGACCGACGTCAGGCCGCCGCCCGCGTCCCTTGCATAAAGATCACCCCGCTCGGTGGTCAGATGCAAGTGATCCTGCCCCGTCTCATCCATCAGATAGCGCGCGATGCACCGGGTGGCATTGCCGCATGCGCCCGAGGTCGAGCCATCGCTGTTCCAAAATGTCAGATGTGCATCGCCTTTGCCCGGCGCGATCAAGGCCAGCTGATCAAACCCGATGCCACGATGCCGATCCCCCAAGGCCATTGCCAGCTTGGGGGAGACCTCGATGGCGCGCGCGCGCCCGTCCAGCACGACAAAGTCGTTTCCCAGCCCATGCATCTTCATGAAGGGCAATCCGGTATGTGCATGCGTGCTCATAAAGTCGCATATAATTGGCTGGCTGCGACTTATCCAGCATTCCTATGCAATTGGCGCAGAATCGGGGTTGACCGCATGGACGGCTCTTTCTAGATAGGCCGCCTAGTGGGCCGTTAGCTCAGTTGGTAGAGCAACTGACTTTTAATCAGTGGGTCGCAGGTTCGAATCCTGCACGGCTCACCACTGTTTTTAATATGACAAATGACACGTGATCGTTCCTTTGCGACACGGTTTCTTTCCTTTGGGGGAAGCCAGAGCTGCCTTGCTTGGTGTCACGCGTTATGAATGTTGAACTTGCTCGCCATCGCGTCCTAGATTGCCTTGCCGCAAACAGAAGATGCAATGTGGGTTTATTCGGGCGAAACAAGGTGTTCGTGTGTGAGCGCGGTCCAACAGGGTCTTCCGAGTTACTCACGCTGATACATGCAGATGATCGCTATGGCGATAGATTTTGGTATGGCCACATATCAAGACCATTTGGGTCCCCGAATTACATTTCTGTTCTCGTCTGGTCCACAAAGCTGGTTAACGCTTCAAACGAAGGACTACTGTTCCGTCGATTTAACTATTGGACCCGAATTGATCCGCAGTTTGAACCTTGCTTTGTTCGCCGTTCTGATGAGGCATATGCCGAGCGCTCAGATTTTCAGGGCGCTACGGAGGCACTAGCTTCAATGATTGAAGCCTTTGACCCCGATGCCCTATCTGATGTGGGTGAAAGCGGTACTCAGCATGGGTGGGCAGAGATGCGAATACTTAGCGTTTATGGCATCGAAGGCCTTGATCCGAAGCAATACCAAGCCGAAGGACCGCCGTTTGATTATCCATTGAGAATTGTTGGGCGTTCAAAGGAGTAGCGCTTCTATGCTTGCCGTCGAGGGTGGGGCTTCAAGTTGGAAACCAAACCTTTCTCCAAAATCCATTCGAAGCTTCCTGCCTTCTCCAAATATGCATCTTGTGAGATAGGGTAAGGATTGTCATCAGTTTTGACAGCATGACCACTTTCAGAGAATATTTTTGAAATTGCGAAGGGTTCCCTGGATTCCCAAAGCGAATTGACCGCCTGGGATTTGGGTTTACTGAGTACAAAATGAAATTTGTAGGCTGGGCTGTTCTTTGGCCGTGCTTCGAAGTCAGCCAACAAGAGCAATATGTAGGGTATGACCCAGTCTGTGATGTCGGCATACGCCCAAATATTCTTGCGATCCGCTCGTTGAATCATAGACCGAAATTTTGATGTTGGTAAGTTTCCGGCCCGACATAGATCTCGGCAAAATGTATAGGCTCTTGCGATGTTCTCGGTCTCAAAGAACCGGAGCCTCACATCTCGCGCGTGAGCTAGCGTCCAGCCAGAGGGCTCGAGGCCAATAAGTCTGGCTGATCGCCTTGCGAGAACGCAATCATCCAGTGGATCTGCGTTAACTTTTTGGTCTTGGTGATCGAATCTTGAAACAGTGTCGGGATGCGGGTTGGTGACGCCGTGGACATGGACGATTGTCTGACGTCAGCGTCGATGGGACAGTTTAGGGCGATTTGATAAGGGAGGGTTTCTGGCCCATCGTAACCACCAAGGAGTGGAGATGAGACAGAAACCCGGAACACGTAAGAGCCACGGC
>NZ_JBGEHK010000003.1:0-592053 GCF_041403425.1 Roseovarius conchicola
TCGCCGTGGCTCTTACGTGTTCCGGGTTTCTGTCTCATCTCCACTCCTTGGTGGTTACGATGGGCCAGAAACCCTCCCTTATCAAATCGCCCTAAACTGTCCCATCGACGCTGACGTCAGACACGATGGGCCTGTCGCGTTTTGTCATCAGAAGGCAGCAGAGATGCTCTGCACGCCAAATTGTAAGAAAACAGGAGGTAAGTCCCATGCTTGGTTGGGCTGTTACATTCTTCATCGTTGCGCTGATCGCTGGTGTCTTGGGCTTTGGCGGCATTGCCGGAGCATCCGCTGGGATCGCACAAATTCTGTTTGTGATTTTCCTGGTGCTGTTCGTCGGGTCGCTGATCATGCGCGCGATGCGAAGCTGACATCATCGAGTGGCGGCGCGAGCCTTTGGTATTGCGTCGCCCCGTCAACGTTTCACCTGCGAAGGAGGACATTCAAATGGCCAGTACGACAACAACAGAGAAGCCCCGTTCGAAGCCGGACACGACCAAAGACGCGATTGCCGAGCGCGTGAAAGCGCAGGTAGAGGAGGGCGTCGCGCAAACCCAGGACGCGTTGGAGCAAGTGGCGTCCCAGACCGCAGACGAGCTGCGCAAGGTGAGCGACCAGAGTTCGAAATTCGTGCGGGAAAACCCTGGGATCGCCGTGGCAGGTGCAGTCGGCATCGGCGTCCTGATAGGCTTGGCCCTTCGTGGACGGGGCTGACCTCGCGATTGTTGCCACACAGTCGATGGGGTCGCGGTTGATGCTGCGGCCCTTCTTTCGCTTCGCAGAAATTGAAAAGACTTTGAGAGAGGTGCAGACATGACAGCTCCTGACACGAATATCGAAAAGCAAAAACGGCGCCATCTGCCAGTGCTTCTGGGCTTCGCGGGCGTCGCGGTTCTGGTGGTCGTTTTCGCAATGTCATTCGCCGGCGGTGCCGTGGATGATGACGGCGAGAATATTGCACCCGCGGCCGTTTCAGAAAGCGGCTAGACAGCAGGGCAAACTATGTCCCTTAATCGAGAGACATGTCAGATACCGAAAGGCGGGATTTGCCCCAAGCGAACATTTTGCAGCGCCTGCAGCAACTCAGGCGCGTCAGCCGTGTCCTTTGGGTGCGGGTGGCACTCATTCTGGCACTTTCGGTCTTCGCGGCCTTAGCCGCTGAATTACTCGATCCCTTGATCCCCCAAGGGCCAAAGGACCGTTTCACAGCCGCGGCGACCTTGCCGATCCTCACGATCCTGGCCAACAGCATGCTGGCCGTTGCCACGTTTTCCCTGGGTGTGATGGTGTCGTCTCATCGCACCATGGCCGAGCAGACAACACCGCGTATTCACCGGCTCTTGATGGAAGATACATCGACCCAGACCATGCTCGCGACATTTCTGGGCGCCTTTGCTTTCGCCTTGTCCTCCATCATCTTGTTTCGTGCCGGCTACTATAGCGACAGCGCATCGGTGATTGTGTTTGCCGCCACGGTGCTGGTGGTGATTGCGATCATTGTCTCGCTGGTGCGCTGGATTCACCAACTGTCGCGCATCGGCAGCATGGATTACGCCCTTGAACGCGCCGAGCGAACCGCCAAGGACACACTGCACAGTTTGAAAAGATGGCCCAATCTGGGCGGCAAGGCATTGCAGAAAGACGATATCCCCGGCACGTCCAACGTTATCACGGCACCGACCTCCGGGTTTCTGCAACGGCTTGAAATGCAGAACCTGCAGGATTGCACCGCTGAAACCGGTGGGCAGGTCTTTGTTCAGATCATGCCCGGCGACCTGATCCTGCGTGGTCAGGCGATGGCTTACGTGACGGGTGACGCAGATGCACAGAACATCGCCAAGTGCTTTGTCATCGCCGCCAACAGGAGCCCCGAACAGGATCCGCGCTATGCCATTCAAGCCATGCGGGAAACGGCCTCCAAGGCGCTGTCTCCGGGCATCAACGATCCGGGAACAGCGGTTGAGGTTGTCGGTCGTCTTGAACGCTTGTTATGGGATGGGTTGTCCGTAGAGGCCGATGAAGACGGGCCGCTTTATGATCGGGTCTTTGTGAAATCCATCGCCAACAGCACACTGATCGAAACCGCGTTTCGCGACATTTCGCGTGATGGCGCCGCTTTCGTTGAAGTGCTGATTGCCGTGTCCAATGCCCTCGATGCTCTTGCCAGCCGTGACTTCGCAGATGACGCTGACGCAATTGACGCGCTGCGCACCGCCTTGCAGGAGCATGCAGATCACGGTCTGAAAACCGAGAATGAGCGGTCCCGGTTTGAGGCGGGGATCAGTCAAGAATCCTGACATCGATCGCCGCTAACGAACCAGTCTGCTGTCGTTCAGAGCATTTGGGCCGGTAGTGGGCAGGCATTCCCGGGATCATCCTGTCGCACGTCTTCCTCGATCTCCCGCCGCATTATCTCGACCTTCAGCAAGGCAACATTACGTTGGTGTGACTTGAAGAAAATGTCAAAGGCATCGCCGACAATCGGAATCGCGCCCATCAACATATCGACACCCGTGATCACTCCCATGCGCGCCAATACGCGTTTGCGGGCGCCCATCCGGGCTCCTTCGGCGATCATCAACGCCCCCGGAATCGCGGTCGCCGCTGCGCCAACTCCGGGGATCAGGCCTAGAAGCGAGTCCCAGCCAAGGGATATGCCAAAAATCCGAAAACGGCTGTCGAGCGCGCCGGCCAGCGTTTCCAGTCGTTCGACCCGCACGCGCGTGTTGACCGATTTCAAGAAGTCTGATGGCATTGGATGGCTCCCATATTGTGATCTGTGTCGCCGCGCCGGATCTGGCGAACCTGCCAGCCTCCGATCTCGCGCCGAACTGGCACGTATGCGTCGGCCACGTCGTGCGTTGAAAAGCGACTTTTAGCGTCTCTGTAGGTTGAACGCATGGTCACCCGGATGGTTCCTCAGGTCCGGGGACTTTCCCGAAACCGCTCACCCAGGTGATCCGCCTTGAACGCGCCGCGCTGTCCCATGGGCTGGCTTGGCCCTATGGTCGTATCCCGCGCGGTCTGTGCCTCTACTTCGGCATCCAGTTGCGCGCCCAGCAAGACCACAAAGGCCGAGAGCCAAAGCCATGTCAGCAGAATAACCACACCGGCAAGCGCGCCGAAGGTTTCGTTGTAGGCTCCGAAGGACTCGACATAGAGGCTGAAGCCAAAGCTGCCCGCCACCCAGAGCGCGCAGGCCAGCAACGCCCCGGGCGACAACCAGCGCCACTTTGCGGGCCGGCGACTCGGGCCATAGCGATAGAGCGCCGCAATGGCAAAAACGCCGATGCCGAACATGGCAGGCCAACGCAGGGTCAAGGCAAGATCGGCCAGATTCTGATTGACGCCGATGAAAACAAGGGCGGCCGGGATCGCCGCCACGACAAGAACCGCAAGGGCCAGCACGACAATCAAGGACAGCGTCAGGGCAAGCGTCACGGCCTTCAACAGAACAACATGACGCTCTTCTGATTCATTATTGATGATGTTCAGCCCCTGAATGACGCTGCCCATCCCCTTTGAAGCGGACCAGAGCGCCAGCCCTGTCGCCAGGATGGCAGTCCAACCCAGCGAGTCAGGCCGCGCCCCTGCCACCTGTGCAATCTGGGCTGCGATCATATCAGCGGCCTCTGTGGGCAGCACATCGAGCAGGAACTGCGACCGATCCAGCAAAAGCGAGGCATCAAACATCAGACCCATAATCGCAACCGTTGCCGTAATGGCCGGGAACAGTGACAACAGCCCGTAAAACGCCACCCCCGCCGCGATCAGGCCCAGCCGATGCTTGCCCAAACGGGTCCAGATGCGCCAGCCAACATCCAACCATCCACGTGGTGGAATTTTGAACGGTGAATGCGCGCCGCGCCCACGGGACATGGTTCTCTCCTACGATTAATCACTCTCCCAACGCACGAAGCGTAGGGGTTGTTCCCACGCACAGCATGCAGAGGGTGTGGAACCGATCATGTGGCTGCGCGTTAGGGACACAACACGCATTGAACACGGAGGATGCCGACATGTCGGACAAGACGACCCTGGCGCAGGATGCTAAAAGCCAGATCAGAGATATCAGCAGCGCCGCGAAGGACCGTGTTGCGGCCGAGGTCGGTGCCAAGGCCGACGCCGTGCGTCACACCGCTGCTGACGAGGTTCAATCTGCCGCAGATGCCGCTGAGGTGGCCGCCGGTCAGTTTGACAGTCACAGCCTTCAGGCACAGGCGGCCCACCGCATCGCCGATCAGATCGAAGGCGTGGCCACCCAATTGCGGACAACGGATATCAACAGCCTTGTCGCTCAGACCAGCGATTTTGCCCGCCGCAACCCGCTGCTTTTCATTGGCGGGGCCGCGGCCCTTGGCTTTGCCGCCACGCGCTTTCTCAAGGCACGTGATCCGCACCCCTCTACCTCTTTCGATCATGACGATCCGTGGGGCAGCCCCCAATCGCATGCGGTTCTGGCTGACATCAATGGAGGTCGGCAACATGGATAACCCCGACATTCGCGAAGCACCGCAGCTTCTCACCACGACCTTGCGTCAGTTTTTCACGCTGGTGCAGAATGAACTGAAATTGGCGCGGGCCGAGATGTCCCGCAATCTTTCGCGGGCCGGCACCGGGCTTGTTTTCTTCGGTGTCGCTGCCCTGTTGGCTCTTGTTGCGCTGAATGTTCTGGCGTCGGCATTGGTCGCCTACATCGCCGAAACCGGACTATCTGTCGGCATGGCCGCATTGATCGTTGGTGGCGGATTGCTCGCCCTCGCTTGCATCCTCGCCCTGGTTGGCAAGCAACGTTTGTCAGCAGACGCCATCGCCCCGTCCAATGCGACCCGCAATCTGAAACGCGATATCGAAAGCATCAAGGAGACGACCCATGGCTGATCTGGACACATTGGAAGCACAGGTTGAACAGGATCGGGCCGCCCTAAGCCGCTCGCTCGATGCCTTGACCGCAACCGTCGCGCCCGATCACATCGCGCAGCAAATCGGCTCGACCGCTCAGGCCTATGGTGGTGAACTGGGAACCCAGGCGTGGCGCGCCGCGCGCGACAACCCCGCCGCTTTCGCCCTCGTCGGTGCGGGGCTGGGCCTACTGCTGACCGGCGCAGGCACGCGCGACGAAAAGGCCGTCAGACGGACGAACTCGGTCGCTCCCAATGACGCCCTGACCGGTTTTGACCAACGCGTTGCAAAAGCTGACGCCGAAATGAAAGAGGAGATGACCGGAATGATTGATCCCGAACCCAAAGCCTCACGCCTGCGTGCCGCCCTTGATCACGGGCTCGACAAACTGCCCGATGCCTCGCGCAATCGCGTGATGAAAGCGCGCGAAGCTGCCATAGAGGCTCAAGAGAAGGTGGAAGCACAAGCCGCCCGCATGGCCCGCAAAACCAAGACCTTCGCGCATGAGCAGCCTCTTGCCGTCGGTGCCTTGGCGCTTGGTGTCGGTGCTCTGATCGGCGCGTTGATGCCATCGTCTCGAAAAGAAGACGAGTTGATGGGCGCGCATCGTGACGCTCTGATGCGAGATGCCGAAAAGACGCTGCGCGCAGAGATGGAAAAACTCGGCACCGGCGCAATGGATCAGCTCAGCAGGCACACAGCATAAGCCATTTGCCGGCCGGCGAAGTGCTTCGAGTCCGGACGAAGGGTTTCAACAAAGCGCTTAAAACACTTGAAAGCCAGAGCGGTGTAAGCCGGGATCCCTCGACGATGAAGTGGTCCCAACTTCTCTGACGGGTTTGCAGCTTCGCTAAGGTGGATCGGATTTAGGTTTCATGCAGATTCCTATGCGGACGACCTTCCGTATTGGGAAGAAGTTCTCGGCAGGGCAGAGCCTGATTGGTCCCTACACGCTGAACGTCAACGATATGAAGCTTGGTGGGTGTCAGGGATTTAATACACGTGATCAGTGTTTCAACTACCTGAAAGACAGTTTCACGACGGGAAAATGCCCGGCACGCAAATACCTATTTGCATCCCCAAGTAGGGATTACGAATGTCGAACGGCAGTTTTTCGGCCAAGGACGATCATTGAGCCACGGAAGCGCGGCGTTTCACATCCGCTCGCGCTTACCCGGCCCGTTTGATCGGGACGGCGGCGCGTTGGCGGAACTCTTCCACCAGATCCTCATGATCGCGCCCGGCGTCAATCGCCAGACGACGCAGGCCGAAATGGACGTGGGCCATCTGCTGGTAATAGCTTGTATAGGCATAATTGGTGGCCGCCCCGGCAGCCGCACCCAGAACCGGCACGGTTTGCGCGGCCAGTTTCTGACCCATCACCGTGGCAAGACGCGGCGCAACCCGGGCAATCAAACCCTGTAAGGCAGCCCCAGTCACGGTCACCCGCGTGCCGAGAAAGGCCATGTCGGACCCGTCGTCATGATCCAGCGGTCCAGCGGCGGCAAAGACCTGAATACAGTCGAACTGAACACCTTCCTCAGACGGGTCAAACCCGTGTTCCACCGCCACATCCTGAATGGCCCGCAGCAGGATCGTTGTGGTCACGGGCAGTTCGGCCATCGCCGAGGGCACACCGCCAAAGCCACCCGCCGCCCCCATCGCCGTGGTCACCGCGCGCGACAGCCAACCGGGTTGGCCACCCACAACATCACGGGATCGGTTCGCCGCGCTCATCGCCATCCGCAGCGCCTGTTCGGTGCCATCCCCCAGCCGCGCACGCATCTCGCCCGGCAGGCGATCCAGAAGGTTTTCGGCCTGCCCGCCAATCATGTTCAGCAGTTGGATACCGGCGTTTCCGGCCTGCGCATGACGGCGCACCAGCGCATCCAGCCGCGTGTCGACATTGTCATCCGCGATGGCGTGATCCAACAATTCCATAAGGCCTCCCGTCATTGCACCTTTCCCTCAAGATCGGGGCTGCGCGCGTTGAATTCAAGCGTCGCGCGCGACAAGGCCCCTGACGGCATCCCATGCGCCGGGGACCAGATCACGGCCCAGAATACGTTCAGGATTGGTCGGCGGGGGCATCTGAACACCGTCCAGCCGGGCAAAGCCAAACCGGCTATAATAGGGCGCATCGCCGACCAGCATCACCCGTTCCCACCCGCTCTCAGCTGCGCGATCAAGGCTTTCCAGGATCAGCGAACCGCCCAGCCCTTCGCCCTGATGGGTCGGGTGCACGGCGATGGGGCCCAGCAACAGCGCACGGTTTTCGCCAATCCGTACAGGCCAATAGCGGATCGCACCCGCCAGAATGCTATCGGCGTCGCGCGCCACCATGCTGAGCCCTTCCACGGGTGGCACATCATCGCGCAGCCGGTAAGACGACAGCGCCTCACGCCCCGGTGCAAAGCACAGGTCATAAAGCGCCTCGACCTCCCACCAGTCATCGGCTGTTTCGGGCTTGAGTTCCAACACCTTAAGCGTTCCGTCACGAATTTGGCTGGAACTGCGCCTAGCACGGGCGTAAGCGTTGCACAAACCACTTACGCAAGGGCAAGCGCATGTTCTACGAACCCAGAAACGGCCACGGAATGCCGCATAACCCGTTCAACGCCATCGTCACGCCGCGCCCCATCGGCTGGATTTCAACGCGCGGTGCGGACGGGCAGGACAACCTTGCCCCCTATTCGTTTTTCAACGCCGTGGCCTATGTGCCGCCACAGGTGATGTTTGCCTCAACCGGCGTAAAGCCGGATCGCGATGGCACCAAAGACAGCGTGGCCCATATCCGCGAAACGGGCGTGTTTTGCGTCAACATCGTAGAAGAGGCCATGAAAGACGCGATGAACCAGACCTCGGGGCCGTGGGAGGCTGGGGTGGATGAGTTCGCCGATGCCGGTCTGGGAAAAGCCGCCTGCGAGACGATAGACTGCGCCCGTGTGGCCGTTGCCCCTGCGTCGCTGGAATGCAAGCTGACACAGATCGTGCAACTGCCCGGTGCGGCCAATTTCGTGGTGTTTGGCGAGGTGACGGGCGTGCATATGCGCGAAGACTGCGTTGTGGACGGTCGATTTGACGTCACCCGCTTCAACCCGCTGACGCGGTTGGGCTACATGGATTACTCGGTCATCCGCGAGGTGTTTTCGATGGAGCGACCGGGCGAATAGGCCCGTTTTCAAAGCCTGACTATCCGTGCCTAAACAAGGTGACTTGGTCTGCTTCGCGGACATGGCTGACATTCTACTAAACACACCAAAGTCGATTTTACCATGTATTACAGCTTGAACTATTAGTTCGGAGCAGGGACGATAAATTTCGATCATTTTTACATTGAGGTTTAGCGATGCGTTTTGGGGCAATTATATTGTCGATTTTTTTCGCGAGTTCAGCTTTTGCCGAGACCGTAATCCGACTTCCGCGCGAAAATCTTCCAGTTGGCACCGTTCTTATCTATGAAGGCGTTAGAGGAATACAAAAGCGTCGTATCACGGTGAACAATGACCAGCGTATAGTAATAGAAGTGTTGGAAGCAAACGACGACGAGCGTGTGAGCCTAACATTGGTTTTTGACGGTCAGGGGCTAGCAAAAGAAGCTGTCTACCCTTCTGGCCTGAAACTCATATATGAGCCCCATAATTGCTTCAGAGTTATAGGTGATTGCAATTACGATTTCATTCACCCAAATGGTAATGTGTACAAGCGCAAATACCGTTCCGAGTTTGTAGACGGCGTTCTGACCGGTCAGAAAGTGGATGAAAGCGGCTTTGTTCTTGAAACTTTTAAAATGACATTTAGCAGCGATGGCATGCTCGAAAGCTACTTGTATAGAAGACCAACATCGGCTGAGGGTGTAACGAAGTTGATATCAGTAATTGATCCGTAACGTGTGAGGCCTTCAAATTCAGCGAGATGGATTAGTCTGTCTAGGCTCAAACCTGCCCTTTGCCGCGTGCGCAGCCAGCCGTCAGTGCCCGCCCAAAATCCCCGTTTTCACGCCATAATCCACCGCGATTTCGTAATCGGGATCATCGTCGCTATCGACCATCAGGTGGCCTGCCTTGGTCAACAGCTTGTGGCAATCGCGGCTGAGGTGGCGCAGCATGATGCGCTTGCCCGCCGCCTCGTACTTGCCCGCGATCCGCTCGATAGCCTGCAGGGCGGATTGATCCACTACCCGGCTGTCGGCGAAGTCGACGATTACCGTGTCCGGATCATCTTCGATATGGAAGAGCTCGGAGAACCCTTCGGCCGACCCGAAAAACAACGGGCCTTTGATCTCGTACACCTTGGCCCCGGCCTCGGTCTCGGAGGGGCGTTCAATCGCGTGGATACGTGTCGCGTTGTTCCACGCATAGGCCAGCGCCGAGACGATCACCCCGACGACCACCGCGATGGCAAGGTCGTATTTCACCGTGACCACTGTCACCAGAACGATCACCAGCGCATCGGTCAACGGCACTTTGCGCAGGATGGTCAGCGAGTTCCACGCGAATGTCCCGATCACCACCATGAACATCACACCCACCAGCGAGGCCAGCGGGATCTGTTCGATCAAGGGCGCGGCGAAGAGGATGAAACTGAGTAAAAACAACGCCGCCGCGATGCCCGCAATTCGCGTGCGCGCGCCGGATTTCACGTTGATCATCGACTGCCCGATCATCGCACAGCCGCCCATGCCGCCAAAGAAACCGGTCACAATGTTGGACGAACCTTGCGCGATGCATTCCTGCGAGGCCCCACCGCGATTACCCGTCATCTCGCCCACGAGGTTCAGGGTCAGCAGGCTTTCAATCAGGCCAATCGCGGCCAGAATAACGGCATAGGGCAGGATGATCTCAAGCGTTTCCAAATTCAACGGGACCACAGGAATATGAAAGCTGGGAAGCCCGCCCTGGATCGAGGCCAGATCACCGACACTCGGCACGTCCAGGCCCAATGCAATGGCCAAGCCGGCGACGACGGCGATCCCCGCCAGAGGCGCAGGCACGATCTTGGTGATCCGCGGCATGATCCAAATGATCCCCATGGTCAGCGCCACAAGGCCCAGCATCAATGTCATTTCACCCGCAGGCAACCACTCACCGCCGCTCATCCCGTGGCCGGTATTGACCATGGTGCCGGGCACTTTGAACTGCCCCATCTGAGCGAGGAAAATCACGATCGCCAGACCGTTCACAAAGCCCAGCATCACCGGATGGGGCACCAGACGGATGAATTTGCCCCAATGCATCGCGCCTGCAATGATCTGCAGGATGCCCATCAAAACAACGGTCGCGAACAGGTACTCAACGCCGTGCTGGGCCACCAGTGACACCATCACCACGGCCAAAGCGCCTGTCGCGCCGGAAATCATGCCCGGACGCCCACCAAACAGCGCCGTGATCAACCCCACGAGGAAAGCCGCGTAAAGCCCGACCAGCGGGTTCACCCCGGCGACAAAGGCAAAGGCCACCGCCTCGGGCACCAAGGCCAACGCCACGGTCAGCCCCGCAAGGATTTCGATCCGCAAACGGCCGAACGTCAGGTGTTCGTCCTGCATGATGTTCAAATCGGCCTGACCCAGCCGCTTGGCGAAGCGGCCCATTAATGCTCGGTTCATGTGATGTCCTGTTCCTGCGCAGACCCGCCCTCTAACGCCTGTGTTCTAAGAAGGCCATAGCCTGTTTGCCCACATCGCTTTTCATTCGCGGAATGGCGGCGTAAACCTCACATATCGGGCAAAAACGAGGGCGATATGACCAAAACAAGGATCGGTGTGATCGGCGGTTCGGGCCTCTACCAGATTGACGGTCTGGAAGACGCAACGTGGCAAAGCGTGGGCAGCCCGTGGGGCACGCCCTCGGATCAGGTTCTGACCGGGACGCTGAACGGCGTGGATATGGCGTTTCTGCCCCGGCACGGGCGCGGACATGTGCATTCGCCCACGACGGTGCCTTATCGCGCCAATATCGATGCCCTCAAACGTCTTGGCGTGACGGATGTGATCAGCGTCTCGGCCTGCGGGTCGTTTCGCGAAAACATGGCGCCGGGTGATTTTGTGATTGTAGATCAGTTCATTGACCGCACATTCGCGCGCGAGAAATCCTTTTTCGGCATCGGTTGCGTGGGCCATGTCAGCCTGGCTCATCCCACCTGCCCGCGCCTGTCGGACACCTGTGAGACAGCCGCACGCGCAGCGGGGATCAAAGTACACAAGGGCGGCACCTATCTGGCAATGGAAGGTCCGCAGTTTTCCACGTTGGCCGAAAGCAAGATGTACCGCGAGGTCTGGAACTGCGATGTGATCGGCATGACCAACCTGCCCGAGGCCAAACTGGCCCGCGAGGCCGAGCTTTGCTATGCCTCCGTCGCGATGATCACCGATTACGACAGCTGGCACCCCGATCATGGCGAAGTCGACATCACCGCCATCATCGAAACCCTGACCGGCAACGCCGACAAGGCCCGCAATATGGTGTCACAGCTGCCTGACCTGTTGGGCACCGAGCGTACCCCCTGCCCGCATGGGTGCGATCGCGCACTGGACTACGCGATCCTGACGGCCCCCGAGGCCCGGGATGCAGCGTTGGTGGCCAAGCTGGATGCGGTGGCCGGACGGGTCTTGGGATGACAGGCGGCGGGCGATCGGTTCTGATCCTCGGGGCCGACGGCTTCATCGGACGCCACATCGCCTTTCATCTGCGCGCCGAGGGATGGGATGTTCTGGCCTCTGCGCGCCGCACTGCAAGACTGGAACAGATGGGCTTTGCCACGTTTCGCGCTGACCTCGGCGACCCAGCCACCCATACGCCTGAATTCTGGCGCACAGCCCTTGCCGGTGGGCGTATGATCGTCAACGCTGCGGGCCTGCTGACCGGATCGGATGCGGCCTTCAAAGCTGTGCATGTCGATGCCCCGACTGCGGCCTATGCGGCGCTGGAGCCCGGCGCGGGAGGGCTGTTGATCTCGGCCGTAGGGATTGAAGCCGATACCCCCTTCGCCCGCTGGCGCCGCGCCGGAGAAGAGGCCGCCGCCAAGGCCGGGCTGACCCTATTGCGACCGGGTCTGGTGATGGGCGAGACCTCTTATGGCGGCACCTCATTGGCCCGGGCTCTTGCGGCCTTACCCGGCGTGACGCCGGTGGTTGGAGGCGGTGATCAGGTGTTCAACCCGATCCATGCCGACGATCTGGCCCGGGTCGTGGCCACATGCCTGATCACCCCGCCCGGCCCGGGACATTGGGAGATTGGCGGGCCCGAACGGATCACACAGGCCGGGCTGCTGACGGGCCTGCGCAATTGGCTGGGGTTGCGGCCCGCGCGCTTGTTGCCACTTGGAACAAAGCTGGCCAATCTGCTGGGCGCGCTGGGGGATGCCTTTCGGATGGGTCCAATTTCACGCACATCGGTGGCACAGCTGGCCCACGGGGTCGAGGCGGATGAGCGACCCTTAAGCAACCACCTTGCAGTCACACCGCGCGGAGTGACCCAGTTTCTGGCGGCACGTCCGGCAGGCACGCAGGATCTGTGGCATGCCCGCTTGTTTCTGTTGCGCCCGCTTCTGCGCCTGACCTTGATGATGCTTTGGCTGGCCTCGGGGCTATTGGGCCTGTTTTTGCCGCCAGAAAGCTTCTTGCCATTGATGGCGCAGTCCGGCCTGCCAGATGTGGCTCTGATCGTGTTGGCACGGGGCTTTGGAATGATCGATCTTGCCATCGCCTTGGCCCTGGCGCGCAATTGGCGGCCTTTTCTGACGGGCGCGACGCAACTGGCTGTGGTTGGCGGATATACGATCGGGTTTACTCTGCTGGCTCCAGCCCTTTGGCTCCTGCCTTTGGGCGGGTTATTGAAGAACCTGCCCATTCTTGTGCTGATCCTGCTGTGGATCGTGTTGGAGGACGAGAGGTGATCGACCCGTACCTGGTCATGAAATGGGTGCATATCCTGTCCAGCACCGTCTTGTTCGGCACCGGGATCGGCACGGCCTTTCAGATGGTCTGGGTGATGCGCCGGGGCGATCCGCACCAGATCGCAGGCGTGGCCTCGGGCGTGGTTTGGGCCGACTGGCTCTTTACCACGCCAGCGGGGGTGATCCAGCCCGCGACCGGCCTGTGGCTGGTCTGGTATCTGGGCTATCCGCTGGACGCACCGTGGTTGGTTTTAACCTATGCGCTCTACGTGCTGGCGTTTTTTTGCTGGGCCCCGGTGGTGCATCTGCAAATCCGCATCCGCGATCTGGCCCGCGAGGCCAATGCCGCAGGTGCCTCCCTGCCTCCCGAGGCCCGTCGCGCCTATCGCATCTGGTTTGCCCTTGGCTGGCCTGCCTTTGCCGCGCTGATGGTGATCTTCTGGCTGATGGTCGCAAAACCACCGCTTTGGGCTTAAGTCAGCCCCAAGGCCCGGAATGCGGCAGGGTTACAACACCGGGCACAGTGGCCGGGCGGGTGCCTCAGTCCTGATCCTTCAAGGTGATGTAGCCCTGATACAACGTCTGCGAGGCGGCCCAACGCTGATCATAGAAGATGCGCCAGGACAGGCCAGCGACGACCAAAGCGACGGCCACTATGCCCCAGCCCATCCCGCTGATCGCGGCCCAGAAAGCGAACATCAGGGAGGCGAAGCAAACCGTCCTGAAAAACTTGGAAACTGCTTCCAGCTTGTCCGCATCCCCAAGTAACTCCTTGTGTTTAGATGTGCCGAGCGCCGTTTTGGCGAAGTGATACGCACTATCGCCCTTGCCCAACGCCGCCCCGGCCAACGCGCGCGCGCGATCGCGTTTGGGATCGCCAACCACCTCGCGCCGTCGGTTGGCCAGATAGTCGTAAGGAACATTCAACAGGTGAGAGGCGTAAGCAAAAAGAATGCCAATCACCCATGACACCACCACGAACCCGATGAGCCAGAGCGGTTGACTGGCCCAGCCGGTCGGGACCGAAGCGTTCAGCCAATCTGTTTTTTCCAGAACCAACAGCAATGCCGCCGCCCCCGGCAGGAAATAGGCCAGAAGATCAACGGGATCGCGCGTGATCAAATCCAAAAGACGTTCAAATGGTTTCATGTCCAGCTCCGCGGCTGATAATGACCCGAGCATATCACAGACCGCATTGGGTTTCATCGCAACTAAGCAAAGCTCCGCTTGCAATCTGGTCATGCGATAAGGCAGGTTCGCTACGTAACCGAAAGGATGGCCCCTATGCCCCTTGATCTCTGGCTTGCCTTTGTCGCCGCCTCGACTGCCCTATTGTTGATCCCCGGCCCTACCGTGCTGCTGGTGCTCAGCTATGCTTTGTCACAGGGCAAGCGGGTTGCCGTTGCCTCGGCCACGGGCGTGGCATTTGGCGACCTGATTGCAATGACCGCCTCGCTTCTGGGCCTTGGTGCCTTGGTTCTGGCCTCGGCCACGTTATTCACCGCGATGAAATGGATCGGGGCCGTCTACCTGATCTATCTGGGCATCAAATTGCTGCGCGCGCCTGCCTCAACCGGGTTGGAGGCGACAACACCACCGGATAGCACGCCGCGCCGTGTTTTTGGTCACACCGCCACGGTCACTGCGCTCAATCCGAAATCCATTGCGTTTTTCATTGCCTTCGTGCCGCAATTCGTTCGGGTCGATCACCCTCTGCTCCCGCAGTTCGCTATCCTGATTGCCACCTTCGTGGGGCTGGCCGCGATCAATGCACTGGCCTATGCGCTGGCCGCCGACAAGCTGCGCCAGACCATCAAGCGTCCGGGTGTGATCACATGGCTGACGCGCGGTGGCGGTGTCGCACTGATCGGGATGGGTGTGCTGACGGCAACCTTACGGCGCGCAAATTGACGCCGTAGCGCGCACTAAGACGCACTATTTTCCTTCATAAACCTGCGGATAAAGCCGCGGATTTCGCGCGCGGCGCTGGTGTCCAGCTCCTTGCACAGATCGACGAAATCATCCCGCTCATTCTTGTCCAGCCTCAGCACCAACTGACTGTTCTTCCTGCCTGATTTCTTCTTGGGCTTTTTTTCGTCAGTCTTGCTCACCTGAAACTGTTCCTTTTGACGCCTTGACTTTTCGTCAATACAATGTATATACATTTCATATACCAGTGAAGGCATTTTAATTGGCCCCAAGTCAGAAAGGAACAAAAAATGACATTGCAGGCAGCCAAAACCTTCCTCGTGCATGATCGGCTTGATTGGGCACGCCCCCATCCCGAATGGATTTCAAAACGCGCTTTCCGTCGGCTTTTCGGGTCCAATCCCTAAGCTGTGCGGCGAACCGCCTCTTGATCAACGCAGTACAATCCGCCAAACGGGGCAGGCAGTTTTGACCTAGCCCGGGGCGGCCCATGCCAGACCAGAAAACCGTTAAGGATTACATCCGCACCATCGTGGACTTCCCGCATGAGGGAATCCTGTTTCGCGATGTAACCACGCTGTTCGCCGATCCGCGCGGGTTTCGCATGGCGATTGATCAGATGCTGCACCCCTACGCAGGCCAGTCAATCGACAAGGTTGTCGGGCTTGAGGCACGCGGCTTTATCTTGGGCGGAGCAATTGCCCACCAGCTAAGCGTCGGGTTCGTACCGATCCGCAAGAAGGGCAAACTGCCCGGTGCGGTGATTTCCGAAGATTACACGCTGGAATATGGCGAGGCCGTCGTGGAAATCCATGATGACGCCATTCAGCCCGGTGAAAAGGTGTTGCTGGTCGATGATCTGCTGGCCACGGGCGGCACTGCAGAGGCCGGGATCAAACTGATCGAGCGGCTGGGCGGAGATCTTATCGGTTGCGCCGTGATCGTGGACCTACCCGAACTGGGCGGGCGCAAGCGGATCGAAGCGATGGGCGTGGATGTCCATGTGCTGTGCGAATTCGATGGCCTTTAGGCCCTCACGGCACCCATAAACCCCGCTGCTATTTCTGATAATACTCCCGATACCAAGCGACAAAGGCTGCAATCCCCTCGCGCACGTTGGTTTGCGGTTTATACCCAGTCAGGGCGTGCAATAGATCGGCATTGGCCCAGGTTGCGGGCACATCCCCCTTTTGCATCTCCATGAAGTTGCGTTTGGCTTCCACACCCAGCTCGGCCTCTATCGCATCGACAAAATCCAGCAGTTTCACAGTCTCCGAATTGCCGATATTGACCACCCGGTAAGGCGCCACCGGCGACAGGCTGTCGCCCTCGGCAATGTCATCGGCACTGTCCGGGCGCACCGGCACCGCGTCGATCAGCAAGCGGATTCCACGTACCAGATCGCCGACATAGGTGAAGTCGCGGAACATCTCGCCGTGGTTGTAGATGTCGATTTCGCGCCCTTCCAAAATCGCATCCGTGAACTTGAAATAGGCCATATCAGGCCGCCCCCAGGGCCCATAAACGGTGAAGAACCGGAACATGGTGGTCGGCAGGTTCCACAGATGCGCATAGGAATGACCCATCGCCTCGCTCGCCTTCTTGGTGGCGGCATAAATCGTCATCGGGCTGTCGGCCTTGTGGGTCTCGGCGTAAGGCATTTCGGTATTGGCGCCATAGACCGAACTGGTTGACGCCATCAGCAGATGTTTGACCTCGTGGCAGCGTGCAATCTCCATCACGTTGAAGGTGCCCACCACATTGGCATCGATGTAAGCACGTGGATTTTCAAGGCTATACCGCACCCCAGCCTGCGCGGCCAAATGCACGATGACATCCGGTTCAAAGGCATTGGCCACGGCGTCCATGGCCTCGTGATCCTCGAGCATCACCTCGCTGGCGGTAAACCCGGGCGATTGCAGCAGCATCTGGTGACGTTTCTGTTTCAGGCCCACATCGTAGTAATCGGTCATCCCGTCTATGCCGTGCACGATCATCCCATCATCCAGCAGCACCTTGGCCAGATGATACCCGATGAACCCTGCACTGCCTGTCAAAAATACCCGTGTCATGCTTGCGCCTTTTCTTACCTTCCTTGGCGATAGCCTGCGGTCAATGACGGCACAAGACAAGAGGGACTGGTCAAACGGGAAACTTCCGGTATATTTCCATTGAATGAACATTCAATCGGAGATTCTATGATGCCCACATCCACCCCCTATTCTCGTCGTGCGATCCTGAGCGGGCTTGCCGCGTTCGGGGCGGCCCCTGCCCTTGCCTCGACACCCTCGGGCGACGTGGATGTGGTGATCATCGGGGCAGGTATTGCCGGTCTGACCGCCGCGCGCACCTTGATGGAAGCAGGGCACAGTGTCACCGTGATCGAGGCCGCCGACCGGATTGGCGGGCGCGCCTACACCGAAAGCGACACGTTCGGAGTGCCGTTCGATCATGGGTGCAGCTGGATCAACCACGCTGACAAAAACCCATGGGCCCTGCTCGCCAAACGCGGCGGTTTCGAGTTGCTTGATCACACCTCGGCGGGCAGCGCCTATTACGTGGATGGTGAACTGGCCAACTCGGCCCAGCGCAAGGCCAACAATCAGGCCTGGGGCGCTGTGACAGACGCGCTGGCCAAAGCTGGCACCGCAGGTCTGGATGTCGCGGCCAGTACCGTGATGCCCGAGGGTATGGACGGTATAGGTCTGCCGCAGACCTGGATCGGGCCGATGGACTGGGGGGTCGATTTCAAAGACCTTTCGACCAAGGATTACTGGAATTCGGAAGACAGCTATCAGGATCTTCTGGTCCGCGAAGGGTTGGGCAGTGTGGTTGCCCATTATGGCCGCGACGTGCCTGTTTCGCTCAACACCCCTGCCAAATCCATATCGTGGGGCGGCGATGGCGTGCTGGTCGAAACAGACAGCGGCACAATCCGCGCCAAGGCCTGTATCTGCACCGTTTCGACGGGTGTCTTGCAATCCAATGCCATCAATTTCTCTTCGCCCCTGCCCGATTGGAAACAAGCGGCGATTGACGATCTGCCCATGGGTCTCCTGGCCAAAGTCACGTTGCAATTCGACGATACGCGGCTGGGCTTCATCCCCAATCACTGGATGGATTACTACGTTCCCAATGAACTGCCAGCCGAGGCCGCATATTTCCTGACGTGGCCCTTTGACTTCAACTATATGGTTGGTTTCATCGGGGGTGACTTCGGGTGGGAGCTGTCCCGCGCCGGACAAGATGCCGCCGTCGATTTTGCTTTGGGAGAGGTTGTTAAAATCGCGGGTTCAAAGGCCCGTGACATGTTCATCAAGGGTCATCTGACCGATTGGGCCACCAACCCGCTTGTGTTGGGCGGGTATGCCGCTGCGCGCCCGGGCCGCCACGACGCCCGTGCCGATCTGGCTCGTCCCGTCGAGGATCGGCTTTTCTTTGCGGGCGAGGCGATGGCCACGCCCTATAACGCCCTATGTTCGGGCGCATTCTTCAGCGGCCGGGATACAGCGCAAAACGTGATTACTGACGTGCTTACATAACGGCGGAAAACAACGGCGTGCTGGCCGCGATCGACCAGGCCAGCACGATCCCAAGGCCCAGTCCAACCGCCTCGGAGCCTGCGCGTTTGGCCACAAAGCGGCCCATTGTGCCAAAGACCAGATAGAACAGCACCAGCACCGGCAGGACGGTGAAGAGCAGCCCAAACTGCTCGGGCCATCCAATCATCAACCCAGTGAGCGCTGCGAGCGGGACAACCCGCGCCAGCACGCGCTGCCAGAGCGTCGCATCGGCCACCAACAGCCGATCCGCCATAAGAAACGGCACCGTGCCCAACAACAGAAGGGCCATCAGTTGCAAGCGCTGCCCCGCAGGCAGGAACGCAGCCCAATAGCGGTCCATCGCCAGCGAGAATACAAGGCACAAGCCCAGAACCATCAGCAAACCAACCGGATCAATCCTGTCCGGTGCGCGCCCGAACCGAGCCAGAATGACCAGCCCGACCACGCCCCAAACCAGGAAAAAGACCATCAGGTGACCGAACGCCGCCAACCCCAGCAACGCCCCGCCCATCCCCACTGCTCCGCCCATCGCGGGCACCACGGGAGCGATCAAGGCCACCAGAAAGCGCCCCGTGGACAAATACGGTATGGTCATACGTTGTTGCGGCACGGCCTGCGCGGCCCACGCACCGAGGATTACAAGGCTGATCAACAATCCAGGGATCGCGCGGCCTGTGACGCGGGCATCGCCACGCAGGTCGTGATCCAACGCCTCGGCCAGCCAGTTGCGCGTCTCCGCCAAGGTCACAGGGCTATAGAGCACCCCCAGATGTTCGGTCATCGGGGCCATGGCGGCGCGACGCGTCACATCGCCTGCTCGCACGGTCTGCCCTTCAACCGCGCCGGGGTCCAGCAGGTGCACCGCCTCCAGCGCCACGGCGCGCAACCGCGTCTCCCATTCGCCCGACAGGATCAGCAGGTTCTTGGGCCTGTCCGCGCCCACGGCTTGGGAATACATCGAAATCGCAACCAATGCGCCCACATCCGGCAATACCTCGGCGGCGCGGACGATGATATCCGTCGCCATGGAATGTCCCAGCAAGGCCATCGGCCCGTCCAACCCGGTCTCGTCACGCACGGCCTGCGCGACCGCCACGGTTTGCGTGACTAATTGGGCGGTTGTCCCTTCAATCCGGGTGATATCGCGCGACATCACACCGCTGCTGCGCCCATGGCCGAGAAAATCAAATGCCGCGACGGTGAACCCGCCCCGCGCCAGATCGCGCGAGATGGCCTGCATCATCTGTGTCGAGCCTGCAAACCCGTGCGTGACCACCACCAACGGGCCGCCAGTATCGCCATAAAGCGCCACCGGGCCGGCCACGGTCTCAAGCTTTGTTTCAGCCACGCTGGCGCGGTCCGCCTCCAGCACCCAAAAGCACCAAAGGCTCAAAAGAACGGCCAGCGCGCGGATCGCATTCGGGAACAGCTTTCGTTTCATATCGGAGATTTAGGCCGAGTTGTGGGTGTTCCCACAGTATTGCCATCAAGCCCCTCGGCAAGAAAGAGGCGCGGTCGCCCCCTTAGCCGTGTGTCCGTGACTTTTCAGGATCATAAACCGGGGACGCAACAACAGTGGCGCTGGTTTCAAACCCGTCACCCGATACCATCAACGACGCTCCAAAGGACAGGTCTGGGCGGATATGGGCAAGCGCAAGCGACTTTGCCATCCGGTGCGAATAACAAGGGCTGTTGATGACGCCAACCTCTTCACCACCTGCGATCAAAGTCTCCCCGCCCTCAACCATATCGGAATGATCAATCTCAAGGCAGACATTCCTGACCTTCTCTCTTCCCTTCGCGGCCATCACCGCGCTTTTGCCCCGGAAATCCCCCTTGGTCTTTGATACCGTGAAGCCAAGGCCAACTTCCCAAGGTGTATTTTCCTCTTTCATATCATAGCCGTAAAACAGCAACCCCGCCTCGATCCGCACCTTGTCGAGAGCAGTGAACGAGCATGGCATCACGCCCGCGTCGACAAGCTTGTCCCAGATATCGGTGATCACGGTACCGTCCGCGAAAACCTCATAGCCCCGCTCGCCTGAATAACCTGTGCGCGAGATGCGGCAGGAATGACCAAAGAGGGTTGCAGGCGCATGCTCGAAATAGCCCATCTGGGTCAGGTCAATATCCGTATGAGCGTTCAGAATCCCAAGCGATGCAGGCCCCTGCACCGACAGATCATGCAGATCGTCAGTAAACGCCACCTCCACGTCGCGGCCTTGTGCCGAAGCCTCCAGCAGCGCCATGGTATCGCCCGACCCATGCACGATCATCCACTCATCATCGCCATTGTTGGACACGATCGCATCATCTGCGATGCCGCCCTCATCGGTCAGAACACAGAGATAGGCCGCCTTGCCGGGCGTGACTTTTGAAAGATCGCGCGTGGTCAGATGATCCAGAACCGCCTGCGCCTCGGGGCCGCGCACGAACACCTTTTTCAAAGGCGACATATCAAACATGCCGGCATGCTCGCGCACGGCATCATGTTCGTCGTTGGGATCGGTGCCATAGCTCTACGCAGTGCCCATTCCGTTCCAATCCTCCAACCCCGATCCAAGGGCGGTGTGGCGCGAGGCAAGTGCCGAGGTGCGGCTGAGTTCTTCGGTCATGGTCATTCCTTTCTAATACCATTCATCCGGCAGGGCCGCCTTGCGCTCGGAGACGAAATCCTCAAGCGCGGCCCTTACTCCGGTCTCCATTTCGGGTTGCTGATAGTCGGCCAACATCTGACGCCAGCGCGCAGAGGCGCGCTGATCCGCGCTCAACGCGCCGTTGTCGATCCAGGTTTCGTAGGGGGATCCGTCCGCGATCTGCGGTTCGAAATTGGCCGATTGGTAATGGCGCAACGTGTGGCTGGTCGACAGGAAGTTCTCGCCCGGTCCTGTCTCGAGATAGGCATCGCGGCCAAAGGCTTCGTCATCGGTGTCAAACCCCTGCAGCAGCGTCAGCATTGCGCCACAATGATCAAGGTCCATGATGAATTTCTCGTAGGACATCACAAGACCACCCTCCAGCCAGCCAGCCGCGTGCCAGACCTGATGCGCGCCGGAAATCAGCGTGGCCCACATCGCCCCGGCACTGTCCTGCATCGCCTGCCCGTCAGGGGCATTGGACGACGTGATTTGCCCCCCGCCCGAACGCACCGGAACACCCAGCCTCCGCCCCAGTTGCGACAGCGCCATAGTGGTCATGTTCGCCTCGGGCGAGCCAAAGGTCAGCGCGCCGCTCCGCAGGTTCATGGTGGAATGAAAGCTGCCAAACACCACCGGACAGCCCGGCCGGACCAGCTGAGCCAAGGCAATCCCCACCATCGCCTCGGCCAGTGTCTGGGCCGCCACCGCCGCCGGTGACAACGGCCCCATGGCCCCCGCAAAAATCGCCGGGGAGACGCACACACATTGGTTTGCCGCCGCATAAACCCGCAAGGCACCGGACATGGTATGGTCATAAATCAAAGGCGAATTGACGTTGATATTGGCCTGCACCACGGCCCGCCGGTCCATGACATCTTTGCCAAAAACCAACCGCGCCATATCGATGCTGTCTCGCGCCTGCTCGGGCGAGGTCACGACCCCCATGAACGGTTTGCTCGACAAGGTCAGGTGCGCCAGCATCATGTCGAGATGTCGTTTGTTCACCGGCATATCCGTCGGCTCGACAATCGTTCCGCCCGAGTGATGCAGCCAGGGCGAACTGTGGGACAGTTTCACGAAGTTTCTGAAATCCTCCAGCGTCGCATAGCGCCGCCCCTGTTTCAGATCACTCACGAAAGGCGAACCATAGCCCGGCATCAGAACCACGTTGTCACCACCAAGGGTGACGGTGTTTAGCGGGTCGCGGGCATGCAAATCGAAAGCCTCGGGCGCGCTCGCACACAGCGCGCGCGCATGACCCGGCGCAAAGCGAACTCTCTCACCCTCAACACTGGCCCCCGCCTGTTCAAACAAGTCCAGTGCCACACGGTCACCGCGAAACTCGACACCGATCTTGTGTAAAATCCAATCAGCCTGATCTTCGATCCGGGTCAGGGCCGCCTCATCCAGCAGGTTATAGGCCGGGATCTTTCGGCCCAGAAACGGCATGTCATCGGCGGGGGTATTGTGGCGTGTCACGCGCCCACGACGTGCTCGCCTGCGCGGGGCCGATTGCCGTGTCGCGTTCAGGTTTTTCAACGCGAGTCCTCCGTTACACCCAAGTGAAACCCATATTCTGGCTTTCAAACTGCCTCGAAAATCGAATTTTTCTTTTCATTACGTTTAAAAAATTTGTACACAATGATCATGCAAACCCTCTTTCGCCATCATGATCTGCTCAGGCTTTTCGCGGAAATTGCCCGGTATCCGAGCTTTTCCGACGCGGCCGAGGCGCTCAACATGACCAAGGGGGCGATCAGCTATCAGATCAAAACGCTTGAGGCCGATCTGGGCATGGCCTTGTTCCGGCGCAGCACAAGGGGGGTCACCCTCACCGGTGAAGGGCTGAAGGTGCTGGCGGCCTGCCGAGCCCGGTATGAAGATATCGAGGCCCAGCTTTTAGCGCTCAGGGGCATGTCCTCGAAAACGCTGACCATTGGCGTGTCGACCTATTTCGCGGCGCGATGGCTGTCGCCCTTGCTGATGTCCTTCATGCAAGACCATCAAGATGTGCAGTTGCGCATCCAGCCCCTGATCCAGTTTTCAAACCAGGAACTGGAGGAGGTCGATCTCGCCATCCGCTGGGGGGCCGGAGACTGGCGCGATGTGGAGGTCACGCCATTCATGCCAATGCCCGCCTTTCCTGTGGGCAACAAAGCCGCCTTTGAACAGGTCAAAGCGCTGGGGCTTGCGCACGCCATCACCAGTTTCACCCTTCTCAGGGACCGTGATGACAGCAATGCATGGACAGACTGGCTTCAAACCGCGCGCCTGCCCCAACAGACCCGGCGCGATGTCCTGATCGTGCCGGACCCAAACGTCCGTGTGCAAGCAGTGATAGACGGTCAGGGGATTGCCCTGATGGATGATCTCATCAAGAGAGAACTGGACCGGGGCAAACTTTTCCGGCTCTCCGAGTTCGAGCTATCTCATTATGGGTATTTCCTGGTCCACTCACGGCGCAAGCGGCCAAGCGAAACCGTCGTCGCCTTTTTCGACTGGGCACAGCGCCAGATCGCGTTGCCGTCTTGAGATCGGGTATCAGGCGGGCTGCAAGCAACTTAGCCGCATTTGCTGTGCCCGCAACTGCCGCAGGTCATGCAGCCCTCGATCATCCGCATATCGAACTGACCACACGCAGGGCATGCCGCCCCGCGCGGCGCATCGAGATTCACCACCTGCGCCTGCGGGTCAGACTTCAGGCCCAACCCCTCGCCTTCCAGAAACCCGATGGCAATCATGTGCTGTTCCAGCACCCCGCCAATGGCCGCCAGGATCGAGGGGATGTACTTCCCGTTCATCCACGCGCCACCGCGCGGATCAAACACCGCCTTCAGCTCTTCCACCACGAATGACACGTCGCCTCCGCGCCGGAACACTGCCGAAATCATCCGGGTCAGAGCCACGGTCCAAGCGAAATGCTCCATGTTTTTCGAGTTTATGAACACCTCGAACGGGCGGCGATGCCCGTTCAGCACGATATCATTCACCGTCACGTAAATCGCATGGTTGCTGTCGGGCCATTTCAACTTGTAAGTCGCCCCGTCCAGCTCTTGCGGACGGTCCAGCGGCTCGGACATATAAACCACCTCACCGCCCTCCTCAGGTACCGCGCCCGCACCTTCGCCGGGCACCTTATCCTCGGCCTCGGACACACTCAGAACCGAGCCGGTCACATCGTTCGGACGGTACGTGGTGCAGCCCTTACAGCCTGTATCCCACGCCTCCATATAGACATCCTTGAACGCCTCGAAACTGATATCTGCGGGGCAGTTGATGGTTTTCGAGATCGAACTGTCGATCCATTTCTGCGCCGCCGCCTGCATCTTCACATGCTCCAGCGGCGCCAGCGTTTGAGCATTCACAAAATGCTCGGGCAGTTCGGCATCGCCAAATTTCTCGCGCCACAATTGCACGGCATAATCCACCACCTCTTCCTCAGTGCGGCTGCCATCGCGCTGCAGAACCTTGCGGGTGTAGGAATAAGCAAAGACCGGTTCGATGCCTGAGGAAACGTTGCCTGCATACAGGCTGATCGTGCCAGTCGGGGCAATCGAGGTCAGCAAAGCGTTGCGAATACCATGCGCACGCACGGCCTCGCGGACATCCTCGTCCATCGCTTGCATGGTGCCGGATTTCAGGAATTCCTCGGCATCGAAAAGCGGGAAAGCGCCCTTCTCCTTGGCCAGTTCGACCGAGGCCAGATAAGCGGCACGGGCAATCGCGCGCAGCCAGTCTTCGGTCTGCTGGGCAGCTTCGTCACTGCCATAGCGCAGGCCCATCATCAGCAGCGCATCCGCCAGGCCGGTGACCCCCAGCCCGATCCGCCGCTTGGCCTGGGCTTCCTGCGCCTGCGCCTCCAGAGGGAATTGCGAGGCATCGACCACATTATCCATCATCCGCACGGCAGTGGCGACCAACTGTTCCATCCTCGCCTGATCCAGCTTGGCGGTTTTCTCGAACGGATCACTGACCAGACGCGCCATGTTGATGCTGCCCAGCAGGCACGCGCCATAAGGCGGCAAGGGCTGTTCGCCGCACGGGTTGGTCGCGGCAATCGTTTCGGCATATTGCAGATTGTTCGCCGCATTGATCCGGTCGATGAAAATCACGCCCGGTTCGGCATAATCATAGGTCGCCTGCATGATCCGGTTCCAAAGGTCGCGCGCCTGCACGGTGTGATAAACCTTGCCGCCAAATGTCAGTTCCCAACTGCCATCCGCCTTGACCGCATCCATGAAGTCATCGGTCACCAACACAGAAAGGTTGAACATACGCAGCCGCGCCGCATCGGATTTGGCGGCAATGAAATCCTCGATATCGGGATGATCGCAGCGCATCGTGGCCATCATCGCCCCACGACGCGAGCCCGCAGACATGATCGTGCGGCACATCGCATCCCACACATCCATGAAACTCAAGGGGCCAGAGGCATCCGCACCAACCCCTTTCACATCCGCGCCTTTGGGGCGAATGGTCGAAAAATCATAACCGATCCCGCCGCCCTGCTGCATCGTCAGGGCCGCCTCGCGCAGATTATCGAAAATCCCGCCCATATCGTCGGGAATCGTCCCCATGACGAAGCAATTGAACAGGGTCACCTTGCGCCCGGTTCCGGCCCCCGCCGCGATGCGCCCGGCAGGCAAATACTTGAAATCCTCAAGAGCGTTATAAAACACCTCTTCCCAGTGCTTGGGGTCGTCTTCAACCTCTGCCAGCGCCCGCGCCACCCGGCGCCAGCTGTCTTCGACCGTCTTGTCGTGCGGCGTCCCATCCGGGGCCTTGAACCGGTATTTCATGTCCCAAATGGTCTCGGAAATAGGGGCGGTGAAGCGTGTCATGGCAGCGGTTCCGTGTGGATTTAAGGCGATTCTTGGCAGATGGAGACAACCACAATACCTTGAATGCCACCAGATTTCCACTACCCTATCTCGTGTATCGCCCAAGGGGATTCTGTTGGCCACTCTGCATCTCATCAAACTCAGCGTCGGCACCACATCGGTCGAAGGCCTGGCCGAATGGCACAAGAACCCGCGTGCCCATGGCCCTGACGGGTTGCCCCGCCACGTCACCCGCATGTGGCCCAAACGCGCGGCCGAATTGCTGGACGGCGGCTCGATCTACTGGGTGTTTCAGGGGCTTGTGCAATGCCGTCAGCGCATCCTGCGCCTGGACGAGGTGACTGGCGCAGACGGCATCCGCCGCTGCGCCATCGTGCTCGACCCGACTTTGGTGCGCACCTCAACCGCCCCCAAACGCCCATTTCAGGGCTGGCGTTACCTACCCGCAGCCGATGCCCCACTGGATCTGCCGCAAAACCGTCAAAGCGAAGACGCACTTCCCGCCGATCTTTCCGCCGCCCTGGCCGATATCGGCGTCCTTTGATATCTGATCATGCCTCTTCATCTTGCAAAAAATACTCGCGCCGCAGGCATCGCCCCGTGAGGGCGGACAGGGTGGGCCGGGCGGGCGCCCGAATGGGGCGATTTCGCACTCAGGTCTTGCGAAAACCCCCGCCATAGCTGTCACTCTTGCGCGCTCCGGGAAACGGCCCTTCATCGACATACCGCTGATGACAACGTGCCAGGGCCTTGGCATCCAACACAACACCCAACCCCGGCCCATCGGGCACAGTTACAGCGCCTGACTTAGGCACAAACGGCCCACCCTCGATCACATCATCCGCGTACCAGCGAAACAGGGTCTGGCTGGGTCCGCGCACCGGTTCCAGCGCAGCGGATAACTGGAGATAGGCGGCACTGGCCACGCCCGTCTCGCCGCTGTGAAAGCGAAATCCCACATCAAAGCGCTCGCAGCACTGAATGAACTGCACCGCCACGGCGATGCCGCCGAGTTCGTTGATGTTGGTCACGATCGCATCCGGTGCACCCAGTTCGACCGCGGGGCGCAGGTCGATCCTGTGCGAGGACAGGCTGGCCGCCGTGACAGACCTGAGCGCCGCCATCTCCTCGTAGCTTTCCACCGGTTCCTCGTACCAGGCGATATCAAAGGGCTCCAGCGCATGGATTGCCTGTTTGGCAGTTGGCAGGGTCCAGCCGCCATTGGCATCCAGCCGCAATTCACGCGCGCCTATCGCCGCGCGGATCTCGCGCACCATCTGCACCTCGGTGGCCAGATCTTCGGTGGCCAGCTTACCTTCGAACACCTGCGCGTCGTTTTGCTCGATCATCTCGGCGCAAAAACGGGCGATCTCGGTCGGCGTCGCCTCGCCCGGATGATCGGGGCCGGGGGCGCGAAAGGCAAAATACTCGGTCAGCGGAATCTCATCCCGCCGCTTGCCGCCCAGCAGGTGCCACAACGGCAAATGCTCGGTCTTGCCCCGTGCATCCCACATCGCCATTTCGATGCCGGCAAAGGCCCGACGGCGTGCCAACACGTTGTCCCAGGGTGAATAGACCATCCCGGGCACCACCCGCGCCTGCGCTTCCGCGATCAGCCGGATATCCATCCCGACCAGTGCCGCGCCCATCGCCTCCACATCCGCGGCGCGATCCCCATCGGCGCATTCGCCAAGCCCGATCACGCCATCCTCTGTCTGCAATTCGATCACCGTCTTGGTCAGCGACGCGATGCTGCCATAGCTGAACCGATACGGCGCAACGAAGGGGATGTTGACCGGCGTAGCGGTGACTGAGCGTATTTTCATGTCCGGGCCTCTCTTTCATTCCCGCAGCTTCTTTCAATTTCCGCGAAAATGCCACTGGATCAAAAATAGTCTGCGCTCGCACGAACGCGGCAACGATCCGCTCAATCGCACCGCCACCTCCGCAAAGAATCGCCAGTTCACAGTTTCGTGCATTTGCTTGATAGCCCTCAAGGTTGAAGTACATCCCAGCGCGCAACAAATAGCGCCGAGACGGGACAGTTACCCGCCATTTTAAGGCAGAAGGAGCAAGAGACATGAAAACGCTTATCACACCGATCATCGCCGCCGCCGTTTTGGCGACCGGCCCGGCCCTTGCAGGCAGCCCTGCGCCCGTGGCCGACGAACCCCCAGTGGTCTTCAACAACACACCAGCCCCCTCATCCCCTGACTGGACCGGCTTTTACGTCGGTGGACAGCTCGGCTGGGCCGGGGTCGATACCAACGTTGCCGGCGTAGACGGCGATGATTTCATCGGCGGTCTGGTCGCTGGTTACGATTATGACTTTGGCAACTGGGTCGTCGGTGGTGGCATCGATTACGATTTCGCCGATATTAACCTAGGCGGTGCGGCCGACCTTGAAAGCGTGTGGCGCGCGAAACTGCGCGGCGGTTACAAGCTCGGCAATGGTCTGGCCTATGCAACCGCAGGCTATGCACAAGCTGACACCGACAACCTTGGGTCCGACGATGGCTACTTCGTTGGTGCCGGGTACGAGCATCTGATCACCCAAAACTTCTCGCTGGGTGGTGAGGTTCTCTACCACGAGTTCGACAACTACAATGGCACCACCACTGATGTCGAAGCGACCACCGTACAACTGCGCGGCACCTTCCGGTTCTAAGATCGCGAAAGAAGGCCCAATTGCGAGCGATTCGCAATTGGGCCAAACTCTTCCTATATCAGTCTCATGAACAGACGAGACTTCGCAAAATCTCTTGCCGCACTGGGACTCGCTCCCGTGCTTCCCACGCTACCCACCGCCGCCAGCCCGGCCTATACACCCTATATGTACGGCCTCGGCACGCATCTGGCGCGGTCCGCAGGGCAGTGTTCCCCTGAATTATTAATGCAAAAACTCCGCCTTGCCCCGGAGGTCGCTCAAGCCATGCAGGCGCAACTGATCCGCAGTGGGGTAATCTCGTCCCCCGCCGCCGCAGGCGTTGCAAGCGCGGTGCAGCCCTATATGCGCGGTGTGATCACCCGCACGGCAGGCGGATCGGCACTGGCAAAAACCTTGGAAGACATCGCAGATCACGCATTCAGCCCCGACACGCAGGCCGTCAGTCCAGATTCAGCGCCTTCAGAAGAACCTTCAACGTCTGACGATCCTCATCGGTCATCTGGGCAGCACGGGATTTGAACAGCGTTGCCTGAGATTGCAGAACCAACCCATCGTCCAGTATTTTCAAATGATTGGCGCGCAACGTGTCGCCACTCGAGGTGATATCGGCAATCGCCTCGGCGGTTTCATTCTTGACGGTGCCCTCGGTCGCACCCTGGCTATCGACCAACTGATAATCCGCCACGCCGTTTTCGCGCAGGAACTCCCGCACCAGCCGGTGATACTTCGTGGCAATGCGCATCCTGAACCCGTGGGTTTTCCGGAACGCCGCCGCCGCGGCATCAAGATCATCCAGCGTGTTCACATCCACCCAGCAGCCCGGCACCGCCAGCACCAGATCGGCATGGCCAAAGCCCAGTTCAGCCAGTTCACCGACCCGGGTTGACCAACTGGCCAGCTTTTCCCGGATCAGATCAGTGCCCGTTACACCAAGGTGGATACGCCCCGCGGCCAGTTCTCGCGGTACTTCCCCGGCCGAAAGCAAGACAAGTTCAACATTTTCAACGCCTTGCACGAAGCCTGCATATTCGCGCTCTGATCCCGCACGACCCAGTTCGATCCCGCGTGCCCCGAACCAGTCAAAGGTCTTTTCCATCAACCGACCCTTCGACGGCACACCCAGCTTCACACTCATGTCAGGCCTCCGAGGGTCAGCACCAGGCCGGGCCGGATGACGCCGCCCACCGCGGGAATTTCGCGCCCCTGCCCCAGTTGCCGGGTCAGCGCATCATAGCGCCCCCCGCTGGCCACGGCGGGCAAATCGGGCCGGCTTTCCGCGTAAAAACCAAAGACGAAGCCATCGTAATACTCCATCTGCGTGCGCCCGTAAGAGGCCTCAAAGTCCAGCGCAGATACGTCGATTCCGTGATTGTCCAACGCCTCAAGCCGCGCGGCAAGGCGATCCACTGCGCCGGAAATCGCCGGCATATCCACGGCGATATCGCGCAGGCGCTCCAACGCGTAGGGGCTGGTTTCACGCACCGACAGGATGGCATCAATCAACTCGACCTCGCCTGCCGCGATGGGCGCGGTTGCCGCATCTTCGCGTAACGCCTTGATACGGTTATTGATTTCATCAAGACCACGTTTGCCGATCAACGGCGGGGCGTCGGCCATCGGATCATCCGCCGCCAACAACGCGGCCCGGCTTTCCGGCACCGGCGCGCGGCCGGAAAACCGCTCGATCAGCGCGCGGAACCGGCGGGGTCGCCAGATATGGCGCATCAACGCCTGTTTGCGCCGCGTCGTGGTTGTCAGGCCTTCAACCGCAGCGGTCAGAACGCCAATGTCCCCCGTCGCGGCGCGCAGGTTCAATGGCTGCAATAACTTGAATATAAATGAGAATACTTCCGCATCCGACGCCTCGGGCGCATCACGCGCAAACAGCTCGTACCCCACCTGGGTGTATTCATTGGCACGGTCCGGGTCGTCCTCCTGACGGCGAAAAACTTCGCCCGAATAGGTGTAACGCGCCGGTTCAGCGCCCTCTTCCATATGCATCTGCACCACTGGCACGGTAAAATCCGGGCGCAACATCTGCTCACCGCGCAGCGCATCGGAGGTCACGTAGGCCCTTGCGCGGATGTCTTCACCGTAAAGGTCCAGCAACAGATCGGCGGGCTGCAGCACAGGGGTTTCCACCACCTGCGCGCCGGTTTCCTCGACCATATCCCGCAGGCGCGCCGCCTCGGCCCGGATGGCAGACCGCGTGATCATCAGCCCTGCCCGTCTAGAATTTCACGCACCTTTTCAACCAGTTGCGCACGAGGTACTTCGAACTGGCTGGGCCGTTCTTTCCATTCTTCATGGGTCGCGCTTTCAGCGATTTTGGCCCCAAGGATCAGGTCCTTGATCTGCACGATCCCCTTTTCCTTTTCGTCGCCTCCTTCGATCACCGCCACCGGCGAGCCACGTTTATCGGCATATTTCAACTGGTTCCCGAAATTCTTCGGATTGCCCAGGTACACCTCTGCGCGGATGCCAGCGCTACGCAATTCGCCGACCATCGCCTGATAATCGGCCATCCGGTCGCGATCCATCACAGTGACCACCACGGGACCTGCTGCCTCGCCGCCCAACCGGCCTTTTTCGCGCAGCGCCGCCAACAGGCGATCGACACCAATCGACACGCCCGTTGCAGGCACGGCCTGCCCGGTGAAACGTTTGACCAGATCGTCATAACGCCCGCCGCCCGCAACCGACCCGAACTGCCGTTTGCGGCCCTTCTCGTCGAAAATCTCAAAGGTCAGCTCGGCCTCAAAAACCGGCCCGGTGTAATACCCAAGGCCGCGCACGACCGAGGGGTCAATTTCAACCCGGTCCGGACCATACCCTTGGGCCGCCAACAATTCAGCAATGGTTTCAAGTTCTTGCACGCCCTCAGCCCCGATGTCCGAGCCGCCAATCGCTGTCCGCAAGTTGCGCAGCGTGGTGGCAGCATCCGCGCCTTTGGAGGTCAGGAAGGCCAGAACCGGCCCGGCTTGATCATCGCTGAGGCCCACGCCGTCAATAAACGCACCTGAAACATCCAGACGCCCTTTGGTCAACAACTCGCGCACGCCCGCCTCGCCAACCTTGTCGAACTTGTCAATGGTGCGCAGAACCGCGTCGCGCTGGCCCTCATCGGCCAAGCCCATGGTTTCCAGCACTCCGTTCAAAACCTTGCGGTTGTTGACTCGCACAAGGTAGTCACCGCGCGGGATGCCAACCTTTTCCAGCGTGTCCGACAGCATCGCGCAAATCTCGGCATCCGCCGCGACCGAGGCCGCGCCAACCGTATCCGCATCGCATTGATAAAACTGGCGAAACCGCCCCGGCCCCGGCTTTTCATTACGCCAGACAGGACCCATGGCATAGCGCCGGTAAGGCAGCGGAAGATCGTTGCGGTGCTGCGCATAAACCCGCGCCAAGGGGGCGGTCAGATCATAACGCAGCGCCAGCCAATCGCCGGGTTTGTCACCCTCTGCATCCTCTTGCCAGGCAAACACTCCCTCATTCGGGCGGTCCACATCGGGCAGGAATTTCCCAAGCGCCTCAACCGTCTCAACCGCGCTGCTTTCCAGCGCATCAAACCCATAGTGATGATAGACCTCGGCGATGGTCTGCAACATCCGGCTACGCTCGGCCACATCCGTGCCGAAATAGTCGCGAAAGCCTTTGGGGGTTTCGGCCTTGGGGCGGGGCTGTTTTTTGACTTTTGCCATGGGCTTGGTCCTTGGGATCATACGTGGCGCGGTCTAGCGGATAGGGCAGATGGGGGCAAGCCGCGACGATTGACGCGCCGCCCCCCGCGCCATACATGACAGGCCATGAGCCAAATCGAAGAACATATCGCCCACCTGACCCGCACGGTCGAGGACCTGTCAGATATCGTCGCCCGTCAGGAGGCCGAGATCGCCAACCTTACACGGCGCGTGGCAATGTTGATGGAACGGGAAGCAGGCCGCGAGACCGATGGCGGCGCAAGCGTCGTGCTGGGCGATGAACGCCCACCGCACTATTAAGAGAAGTCAGCCGCCCGCTTTCTTGTCCTGCGCCAGCACCTTGCCATTGTGCAACAGCAGGTTGGTCCAGTGCGGATTGCTGCCAAAGCGTTCGTAAATGCTGACAAACACGGTGCTGCGGTCCAGTTTCGACACTTTCGAGCCACACGGCTTCTTGCGTGGCACCCCGCAGACCCTTGATTTCAGCTTCTCATAGGCCTTGTCGGTGTCACTATAGGGTTGCACCTCGGCAGGCAGACCATAGCGCAATTGTTCATGCATCGCGACCGGGCCAAACATCGCCAGCGAGGCGGTGAACTGACGCGCACAGCCGTCGTCAAACCCGGTGATGAAAAAACTGTGGGGCGCGGTGTTGCCGGGATCGCTATCATAGATCCGGTGACGCGGGCTTTTTTCTGGATACTGCGCGATTTTCTCACCCAGATCGCGCTTGGCCAACCCACAAATCCGTGCCACACGCCCATAAGGCAACATCGTTCCGGGGGGAATCTCGCTGACCATTGCGGGACCGGTGGCAGGTCTTGCTGCTACACCAAACAGACCGCGACGCTCAGGTTCGGGCGCACCTGCCTCGACAACAAGTGCCTCTGACTCGGCCGTTTCCGGCCCATTGGCCATGTCGGCGGCCACGGCACCGGTGGTGCCAACTGGCGGAGTATTTTCTGAAGACGCGCCAAGCAGCCGTTGGAGCAGCCCAACGCCCTCGGCCTCGGGCGCGGCGGCAATCTCGACACTGGCCGTCGTCTCGGGAATGTTCTGATCAGACAAGCGTGGGAAATCCGCAAGCGGATCTCCACAGGCCGCCAAGGCCACACTGCTCAGAAAAGCAAACGTCAGTCGCACGGTACAACCGTCCTCATCCCCCGGACTGGCAATGAGTTTATTCGATTAAGTCGGCACTGGTCCAGAAATTTTCTTTAGCTGGCAAGTATTTGCCCATGGACAGTTCATGCAACGCTTTAGAATTCTTCCACCAGGACCACACCACCCAGAGATTTCAACGCACCTTTAATCTGTGGATTGACCGGATATTCGCGCCCCGATGCCACTTCGACCTCGCCGGGCAGGCCAGGATCCATCAGGCAGAAATGGATCGGCCCACGCCCACCATTGGTGACGGTTTGCGCGGCGTTTTCCAAAACGTTGGCGACCGAGGTGATCGCCGCCGCATCATCGACAAAGATGCGCAGACCCGCCGCGCCAGCATCGGCCACAACGCCGTCAATCGGTTGCACTGCACGGCACAGCAGTTTCAACTGATCGCTTTCCATGGTCGCCTCCGCGGTGATCACCACGGAGTTGCCTGTTTCCAGAAGATCGCGATATTTTTCAAGCGGTTCCGAGAACATCGTCACTTCGTAGCCACCGGTCGTATCGCTCAGCTGCACAAAGGCAAAGCGGTTGCCACGAGCCGATTTGCGTTCCTGACGCCCGGCCACGACCCCGGCCATCTTCAGCACCACAGCCCCCTTGGAGGCCGCCTCGGCAGTGGCCTGTTCCAACGTTTTGACATCCTTGCGCTTGAGCGCGGCCTGATAATCATCCAGCGGGTGACCCGACAGGTAAAACCCGACAGCCTTGAATTCTTCGGTCAGGCGTTCAGCGGGCAGCCAATCCTCGACCGGAGACAAGCGCGGTTCAGGCAGATCATCGCCCGCCTCGCCGAACAACGACACCTGATTGGAGTTCTTCTGTTCAAAAATAGCCGCTGAATAGCTCATCAACCCTTCAACGCTGTCAAACACACGGCGGCGATTGGGATCAAGCTGATCAAAGCCCCCGGCACGGGCCAGCATTTCGATCGGGCGCTTGCCGATGCGTTTCAGATCGACCCGGCGGGCAAAGTCAAACAGCGTGGCAAAGGGCTTTTCAACGCCGTCCACGACGCGCCCGTCGGTGATCAGCTTCATCGCCTCAACGCCAACGTTTTTCAGCGCACCCAGCCCGTAATGCAACGTCCCTTCGCGCACCACGAATGTCGGCTCGGACCGGTTCACGCAAGGCGGCGCCCAAGGCAGATCAAGCCCCTTTTTGACCTCTTCAAAATAAACGGCCAGCTTGTCGGTCAGATGGATATCGCAGTTCATCACCCCGGCCATGAACTCGACCGGGTGGTTGGTTTTCAGCCAGGCGGTTTGATAGCTGACCACAGCATAGGCGGCGGCGTGGGATTTGTTGAAGCCATAATTGGCGAACTTGTCCAGAAGGTTCCACACCTCCAGCGCCTTGGCATCATCAACACCGTTTTCCTTGGCCCCGGCGATAAATTTGGGGCGTTCGGCATCCATCGCTTCCTGGATTTTCTTACCCATCGCGCGGCGCAGCAGGTCCGCGCCGCCCAGGCTATACCCGGCCATTTCCTGCGCGATCTGCATCACCTGCTCCTGATAAACGATGATGCCTTGGGTCTCGTCCAAAATATGGTCAATTGAGGGGTGCAGGGTTTCGCGATCCGACAGGTCGTTCTTCACCTCGCAGAATTTCGGAATGTTCTCCATCGGGCCGGGGCGATACAGCGCCACGAGGGCGATAATATCTTCGATACAGTCTGGCTTCATGCGCTTGAGGGCGTCCATCATGCCCGAGCTTTCCACCTGGAACACCGCCACGGTCTGCGCACGCGCATAAAGCTCATAAGTTGGCGCATCATCCAGCGGGATGGCGTTGATCTGGTTCACCGCCCCCTCGGCGGGCTCGTAAAGCTGCGTGCCATCGGCGGCGATATGCAAATCGCGGCCCGAGCGATGGATCTGCTCCATCGCGTTCTGGATCACGGTCAGGGTTTTCAAGCCCAGAAAGTCGAACTTGACCAGACCGGCCTGTTCCACCCATTTCATGTTGAACTGCGTCGCCGGCATGTCCGAGCGCGGATCTTGGTAAAGTGGCACAAGCGCATCCAGCGGGCGATCCCCGATCACCACCCCCGCCGCGTGGGTCGAGGCATTGCGCAGCAACCCCTCCACCTGCATCCCGTATTTCAGCAGGCGATCCACCACCTCTTCATTGCGGGCCTCTTCGCGCAGACGTTCTTCCTGCGCCAATGCCTTTTCAATCGACAGCGGTTTGACCCCTTCGACCGGAATCATTTTTGACAGGCGGTCCACCTGCCCATAGGGCATCTGCAACACCCGGCCCAGATCGCGCACAGCGGCCTTGGACAAAAGCGCACCGAAGGTGATGATTTGCCCCACCCTGTCGCGGCCATATTTTTCCTGCACGTACTGGATCACCTCTTCCCGGCGATCCATGCAAAAGTCGATGTCAAAGTCGGGCATCGACACCCGCTCGGGGTTCAAAAACCGTTCAAACAGAAGCGCATAGCGCAGCGGATCAAGGTCGGTGATGGTCAGCGCATAGGCCACCAACGAACCCGCGCCCGAGCCCCGGCCCGGCCCCACAGGAATGTCATGATCCTTGGCCCATTTGATGAAATCGGCCACGATCAGGAAGTAGCCGGGAAAACCCATACCCTCGATGATCTTCAGCTCAAACTCGAGACGCTTTTCATACTCTTCCACGCTGGCCGCATGGGGGATCACCGCAAGGCGATCTTTCAATCCGGCCTCGGCTTGACGGCGCAGTTCATCCACCTCGTCATCGGCAAATTTGGGCAGAATCGGATCACGCCGATAGGCCCCAAATGCGCAACGGCGCGCAATCTCGACTGTGTTCTCAAGGGCCTCGGGCAGGTCGGCAAACAAGGTCGCCATTTCCTGCGGGCTTTTGAAGTAATGCTGCGCAGTCAACCGGCGACGCGGATCAGACTGATCGACGTAAGCCCCTTCGGCGACGCAGATCATCGCATCATGCGCCTCATACATGTCCGTCGTGGGAAAATAGACATCGTTGGTCGCCACCAGCGGCAGGTCCATTGCGTAAGCCATCTCGACAAAACCACGCTCGGTCAGGCGCTCGGCCTCGGGGGCACCACCCTCACCGGGATGGCGTTGCAATTCAACATAAAGCCGGTCACCAAAAGCCGCTTTCAACTGCCCCATCAGCGCCTCTGCCGCCGGGCGTTGGCCGGTTTGCAATAGCCGCCCCACCGGGCCATCAGGGCCACCTGACAGACAAATGACCCCCTCGGCATGAGACACCAGATCGTCCAGCGTGACATGGGGCAACTGCCCGTCGCCTCGCAGATAAAGCCGTGAATTCAGCTTCATCAGGTTCTCGTACCCCTGCTCATTCTGAGCCAGAAGAACCAGCGCAGCGGGCGGTTTGGCGCGCTCACCGGGGGCGGGTTTGAGAAACTCCAGATCAATCTGACAGCCCATGATCGGCTGAATACCGGCACCACTGGCGGTGACAGCGAATTCCAGGGCGGCGAACATGTTGTTGGTGTCGGTCACCGCCACGGCGGGCATCTGGGCATCCGCACACAGACCGGGCAGTTTTTTCAACCGCACGGCCCCTTCCAGCAGGGAGTATTCGGTGTGGACACGCAGGTGAATGAATCGGGATGGGCTGCTCATGGGCACAGCCTATGCCAGCACCCGCCGCCGCACCACCCGGGATTTGCCCCGAACAGAAAGCAATCGCACCTTGCCAAACAAGGGACGGGCCGCTTAGCTTGAGAAAGGCCATTTGACCCGTCACAACGGCCCGTTGCCCTGACACTCACCAGCGGCGAGAGGTTTTATGATCGACATTCAGGCCCTGTCCGAGGCCGTAGACCAGCATGGCGCGGTGGTGCGCATCGTGATCGGCGCATTGACAGGATCGGCCCCGCGCGGACCCGGTGTGTCGATGCTGGTCTGGGCGGATGGGATCAGCGGCACCATTGGCGGCGGGGCACATGAATTCGATGCGATCAAGATCGCCCGCAACATGCTGGATCGGCAAGAGCCGCTCCAGGTTCAGCAGCAAATGCTCGGCACTGACCACAAACAGTTTTGCGGCGGCGTGATGACCCTTGTGTTTGAACGCTTTGATGCCACGAGATTGAAAGACAGCTTTCCCAACTCCGATCGCCCCGGGGCCTATCTGCGCAAGGTGCAGGCAGGGGCATCCACCCCGCCGACAATCCTGTTGCGCCACTGGGAAACCCAGAAGCTGACGCCGACGATTTTGCGGGATGGATGGCTGATCGAACCGACACGGGCCCCGCGTCGGCGGATCATGATTTATGGAGCGGGCAATGTCGGCCATACGCTGGCGCGTGTTCTGGCCCCCCTGCCCCAGTTCGAGGTCTATCTGGCAGATGTGCGCGAAGACCAGTTTCGCGATCTGCCTCGAACCGTGCATCAAAGCTGGCAACGCCTCCCCACCGACCTGATGGCCGAGGCCCCCGATGATGCCGCCCATTTCATCATGACCCCCGAACATGATTATGATCTTGAACTGTGCCACCGCCTGCTGGGCCGGAAGTTCGGCTATGCGGGATTGATTGGGTCTGGCGTCAAGTGGGCCCGGTTTCGCGACGAGTTGCAGAGCATGGGCCATTCCGAGCGCAGCATTGCCCGCATTCAGTGCCCCATCGGCGATCCAAGCTTGGGCAAAGAGCCGCAAGCCATTGCGATAGGGGTCGCAGCTGCGCTACTGAGGCTCGAGCAAGACCAGCAGGCCAGTGTAAGGGACACGGTGTGAGCGCGAGACTACTGAGGATCACGGGGCTGACCAAGGCCTATCCCGGTGTTGTCGCCAATGACGATGTCTCCTTCGATATCAACGAAGGCGAAGTGCACGCGCTTCTGGGCGAAAACGGGGCCGGTAAATCCACCCTGGTCAAGATGATCTATGGCCTTGTGAAACCCGACAGCGGTGCGATGACCCTGCGCGACAAACCATTCGCACCGCCCGAGCCGCGCGCCGCCCGCGCCGCTGGCGTGGCGATGGTGTTTCAGCATTTTTCGCTGTTTGACGCGCTGAACGTGGCCGAAAACATCGCTTTGGGGATGGAAACGCCACCCCCAATGCGCGATCTGGCCCGCCAGATCCGCGCGGTCAGCGAAACTTACGGCCTGCCGCTTGATCCCTACCGCACGGTGGGTGACCTTTCGGCAGGCGAACGCCAACGCGTTGAAATCATTCGCTGCCTTTTGCAGGATCCGCGGTTGTTGATCATGGACGAACCGACCTCGGTATTGACCCCGCAAGAGGTTGAAATCCTGTTTGAAACCCTGCGCAAGCTGACCGCCGAAGGCGTTGCGATCCTTTACATTTCTCACAAGCTCGAAGAAATCCGCACCCTGTGCGATCACGCCACGATCCTGCGGGGTGGCAAGAATGTAGGCACCTGCGATCCTGCCACAACGACAGCGCGTGAAATGGCCGAGATGATGGTCGGCAACGCGTTCGAGGCCCCGGCCCGCGCGGGCCGTGATCTGGGCGAGGTCGCGCTGGATGTCACCGGTCTGTCCGTCCGCTCGCCCAGCGCCTTTGGGACCTCGCTGAAGAATATTCACTTCACCGTCCGGCAGGGCGAAATCCTGGGCATCGGCGGCGTGGCTGGCAACGGGCAGGATGAATTGCTGGCCGTGCTTTCAGGCGAAATCGGCAATCCCAGCCAGGCGATCAAGCTATCGGATGTTCCGATTGGCAGGCTGGGTCCCAATGCCCGGCGCAAGCTGGGTTTGCTGGCCGCACCCGAAGAACGTCTGGGCCACGCTGCGGCCCCGGATATGACCCTGACCGAAAACGCCCTGCTGACCGGTGCCGCGCGTGAAAGCCTGTTGAAAAATGGCTTTCTGCGCTGGTCTGCTGCCGAAGGGTTCGCGCGCCGCATCATCGAGGCGTTTGATGTGCGCACCCCGGGGCCGGACAACACCGCACGCTCTCTGTCTGGCGGAAACCTCCAGAAATTCGTCATCGGGCGCGAGGTGCTCCAGCGCCCCACCGTGTTGGTGGTCAACCAACCCACTTGGGGCGTCGATGCCGCCGCCGCTGCTGCAATCCGGCAGGCCTTGCTGAACCTTACCGCCGAGGGCACAGCCGTGATCTGCATCAGTCAGGACCTTGATGAGCTGATGGAAATCTCTGACAGGTTCGGCGCGCTGAATGAGGGGCGACTGTCGGACATCAAACCGGCGCAAGGCCTCAGCGTCGAGGAAATCGGCCTGATGATGGGTGGCGCGCATGGTATGGAGGTCGCCCATGTTGACGCTTGAGCGGCGCGCACAGCCTTCAAAACTCTGGACCTATCTCACCCCCCTCGTGGCCGTGATCGCCACGATGATCGCAGGCGGCGCGTTATTCGCCCTGCTCGGCAAAGACCCGATCGAGGCCATCGCCACGATCTTCTGGGAGCCGCTTTTTGGCGAATTCGCCTTTTACTACCGCCCGCAACTGCTGATCAAAGCCGCGCCGCTGATCCTGATCGCCACCGGCCTGTCGCTGGGCTTTCGCGCTGGCATCTGGAACATCGGTGCCGAGGGGCAATACATCATCGGCGCTCTGACCGGTGCGGGTGTCGGCCTTGCCTTCTACCCCCTTGAGGCGTGGTATGTTTTTCCACTGATGATCATGGCCGGCGCCCTTGGCGGCTGGGCCTGGGCGATGATCCCGGGGCTGCTGAAAGTGCGCTTCGGGACCAATGAAATCCTCGTCTCGCTGATGCTGGTTTACGTGGCCGAGCAACTCCTGGCCAAGATGGCCCTGGGGCTACTCAGAAACCCGGATGGCATGGGCTTTCCCGGCTCGCGCAACCTGCGCGAATATCCTTCGGCGCATAACTCCGAAATCATTGCCGGGACAGGTATGCATTACGGTGTGCTCGGCGCCCTGATCGCGGTGATCTTCGCCTATATCCTGCTCAACCGTCATATCCTTGGCTATCACATCCGCCTGACCGGACAGGCCCCCCGCGCCGCGCGCTTTGCAGGCGTAAACCCAACCCGCCTGATCCTGTTCTGTCTTAGCATGTCCGGCGCACTGGCCGGGCTGGCGGGTATGTTCGAGGTCTCCGGCCCCTCAGGGCAGGTGAGCATTGATTTCAATGTCGGATACGGCTTCACCGCGATCATCGTCGCGTTTCTAGGACGCCTGCACCCGGTGGGCATCCTGCTGGCCGGGCTATTGATGGCGCTGACCTATATCGGTGGCGAAATCGCCCAAAGCAATCTCGGCCTGCCCGCCGCCGCCATCCAGATGTTCCAAGGGATGCTGCTGTTCTTCCTACTGGCGGTGGATATGCTGACGAACTTTCGGGTGCGGCTGGCACAGCGGGGGGCGGCATGAAGAAACAGGCAGATTTCGACATTGCGCCAATACTACTTGGACTTTGCGTCGGGTATCTTAGCCCTTTGCTCCTGCTTTTCATTTGGACCATTTCGATACTACCAGCAAAGATCGCCGCTATTATCTTGATTTCAGTGATTGTGTCAGTTTTTGTCCCGATGTTGATCGAAAGGCTCTTTTTCAACGAACCGACACCTGAAAAAGGCGCTCCCTCAGATAGCTGGAACAATCGCGTTTACTTGATCAGTGTGGCCGTGGGGCTTGCAATCTGGATTGTTCAAATGCTTCTGAAGAAATCTGGGGCTGCATAATGGACCTCTCCTCAATCTCCCCCACCCTGCTTCTGGCCTCGCTCATGGTGGCCTCCACGCCCATTCTACTGGCCGCCTTGGGCGAGTTGGTGGTGGAGCGCGCAGGGGTTCTGAACCTCGGCGTTGAGGGGATGATGATCACCGGGGCGATCTGTGGCTTTGCCATGGCGGTCAATACCGGCTCGCCCCTTATCGGCTTTGTTGCAGCCGCAGCGGGAGGGGCGGTTCTGTCGCTGCTCTTCGCACTGCTGACGCAATATGCACTGGCCAATCAGGTGGCCTCAGGACTTGCGCTGACGCTGTTCGGGCTGGGGCTCAGCTCGCTTCTCGGCCAAAGCTATGTGGGGATCAAACCACCGCCGGTCTCCAAGCTGGATATCCCCGTCCTCAGTGATCTGCCGTTCTTTGGCCCCGTCCTGTTTTCCCATGACCTGATGGTCTATATCGGCCTCGCCCTTGTCGCCGCGGTCTGGGCCACGTTGAAATACACCCGCGCCGGGCTGATCCTGCGTGCAGTGGGCGAAAACCACGACGCGGCCCACGCCCTGGGCTACAAGGTGGTGCGCGTTCGGGTTATGGCGATCCTGTTTGGCGGGGCCTGCGCGGGGCTGGGTGGCGCTTACCTCAGCCTCATTCGCGTCCCGCAATGGACCGAAGGGATGACCGCAGGCGCGGGGTGGATCGCGCTGGCGCTGGTGGTTTTTGCCAGCTGGAAAGCGGGCCGTGTGCTGCTGGGTGCCTATCTTTTTGGCGGAGTCACCGTCTTACAGCTTAACTTACAGGCCGCAGGGGTTGATATTCCGGTCGAATATCTGTCCATGTCACCTTACCTGATTACCATTCTGGTGCTGGTCATCATGTCGGCGGATCGCGCACGCGCACCTGCCTCGCTGGGCCGGACCTTTCACGCCTCAAGCTGAGGCACGCTGCTCAAAAGAACCTAACAGGGGGAAAACTGATGAAACTCTCAAAACTGCTGACCGGTGCCGCGCTGGCCCTTGGTCTGGCCACAACTGCCATGGCGCAGGACACCACCAAGGTCGGCTTTATCTATGTCGGTCCCGTCGGCGATGGCGGCTGGACCTATGAACACAACAAGGGCCGCCTGGCGGTCGAGGAACATTTCGGCGATGCCGTGGAAACCGTGTTTCAGGAAAGCGTGCCCGAAGGCGCGGATGCCGAACGCGCGATCACCCAGATGGCGCTGCAAGGGGCCGACCTGATCTTCACCACCTCGTTTGGCTATATGGACGCGACCATCAACGTCGCCTCGAAATTCCCCGATGTGAAGTTCGAGCATGCCACCGGGTACAAGACAGCCGACAACGTTTCTACCTACTCGGCCCGTTTCTATGAAGGCCGCGCCATTCAGGGCCATATCGCCGGGAAAATGACCAAGTCGAACGTCATCGGCTATATCGCCTCCTACCCCATCCCCGAAGTGATCCGGGGCATCAACTCGGCCTTTATCCATGCCAAGAAGGTGAACCCCGATGTCGAGTTCAAGATCATCTGGGCCTACACTTGGTTTGATCCGGCCAAGGAAGCCGACGCCGCCACCGCCCTGATCGAACAGGGGGCGGATGTGATCCTGCAACATACCGACTCCACCGCGCCCCAAGCGGCAGCACAAAAGGCCGGCAATGTTGTGACCTTCGGTCAGGCCTCGGATATGGGCCAATACGCGCCCTTCCCGCGGGTCAGCTCGATCATCGACGACTGGGCACCCTACTATGTTGCCCGCACACAGGCGGTGATTGATGGCACATGGGCAACCGCCCAGACTTGGGACGGTATCGGCCCCGGCATGGTCGGCATCGGCGAGATCACCGATGCGGTGCCCGCCGATGTGAAAGCCGAAGCGCTGGCCATGAAAGAGGCAATTGCCGCGGGCGACTACCACCCCTTCACCGGCCCCCTGAAAAAACAGGACGGCTCGGACTGGCTGGCCGAGGGTGAAGTGGCGGACGATGGCACACTCTTGGGCATGAACTTCTATGTCGAAGGGCTGAGCGGCGAAATCCCGCAGTAAGTGAGGCAACATCACAAATAGGCCCTGCTTCGGCGGGGCCTTTTTTTGACCGCAGAGACGTTGAGCTTGCCCGGACTCAAGGCCGCAGGCCGCCGGGCCATCGCCAGACCGCCCGCAAGAGCTGGCGATTTGGTTGGGCGGGACACATCGGTTTGATCTTTTGCTGATTTGGCAACCATAAAGCGCCCCATAAAGACGGTTGGATCGCCACCCCGCGGTCTGGCCATGTCCCGGCAAAGGCCGTACTTCTGAGCAGGATTGCTTTGCCGGAGAACCACATGTCCTACCGTAAAACCCTGCCTCAGAACGCTTCGGTTTTCACTCCGGACGATCAAGGCCGCCTGTTTGCCCCCGCAGCCGAGCGCAACGCAGAGGCCATCACCGCCCTGCTGCAACACCACGCCCCCGCAACCGGAACCGCGCTGGAAATCGCCAGTGGCACCGGGCAACATGTGGCCGCGTTCGCCGCTGCCCTGCCCGATCTGGTCTGGCAGCCCAGCGAGGTCGACAAGGCCCGGCGGGACAGTATCGGTTCATGGGTCCAGAACGCCGCGAATGTCAGGGCTGTCATCGCGCTGGACGCCACCGATCCTGGCTGGTCGGCAGTCCATCATGGCTATGATCTGATCCTGAACGTGAACCTGTTGCACCTGATCAGCACGCCCGAGGCGCAGACCCTGATCACCGAAGCGGCTCAGGCACTGGCTCCCGGCGGCCGTCTGATCCTTTACGGTCCCTTCCTCCGCGATGGCGAGGCCACATCGGAGGGCGATTCCCGGTTTCACGCAAGCCTGTGCGAGAGCGATCCCGAGATTGGCTACAAGGATGATTTCGATGTGATAGACTGGCTGCACGAGGCTGGACTGGAGTTGATGGATGTGGTCGAGATGCCCGCCAACAACCTGTCCTTCGTGGCGAAAAAGGCGGGATAATGGGCAGGTTACTTGGTGTTTTATGTGTGGTGATCTGTGCGGCCCTGCCTGCACAGGCGCAAAAACTCGGCGACAGCGATCCGGTGGAATGGGTTGGCAAAGGCCCCGACCGGTATGCCGTTCATGGTATTGATGCCGCCCGGTTCCAGAAGACTGTAAACTGGATGCAGGTCAAGCGCGCAGGCATCGAATTTGCCTTTGTCAAAGCCACCGAAGGCGGCGATCTGAAGGATGTGATGTTTGACAGCCACTGGAAAGGCGCGCGCAAGGCCGGTATCCCAACCGGGGCCTATCATTTCTACTATTTCTGCACCAAACCCGAGGTTCAGGCCCGTTGGTTCATCCGCAACGTGCCACGCCGGGGCAAATCCCTGCCCCCCGTGCTCGACATGGAATGGAACCCGTTTTCGCCCACTTGCACGGTGCGTCCTCCGGGGGCCGAGGTGCGCCGTCAGGCCAAGGTTTTCATGGACATTCTGGAACGCCATTACGGCCAGCGCCCGATCATCTACACCACGGTCGAATTTTACCGCGACACCGGCATCGGCAAGCTGAACGAGGAATTCTGGCTGCGCTCCACCGCCAGGACGCTGGACAAGACCTATCCGGGTCAACGCTGGAGTTTCTGGCAATACACCGGCACCGGTATTGTGCCGGGGTTTGACGGGAATGTGGATATCAACGTCTTCGCCGGATCGCGCAACCAATGGCGCAAATGGTTGAAACGGCGGATGCGCTAGGTGACGGGCGGGTGCTCGAGGCCGGGACGACAACCGCGACAGGATAGCGCAAGCGTTCACTGGTGACGGCGGTTGAACAAGCACCGAGAACCCCATAGATGCCGTTGGCAACGCAAAGATGGGTGGTCCGATGGTCACAGTAACAGGGTTTTCCCTCCCCAACGTTTCTTCAGGTGTCGACCTTCTCGACCTCAGCGATGAGAACTTCTGGTTCATGGGGCTTCTTAGGCGCGGCGCATCCGGACCGACCTATGTTACCGGAGACACCAGCTCCAACGAGAATCTGGGCGGTGCCATTCTTCTTTTCGAGGGGGATTTCACACCGTATGACTTCAACAATCCGGATCCCGACGCACTGCTCGATCCGGTCTATTCAGTCTCGATCATCGATAGCAACGGCAATCGCCTGGTCCAGTTGGATTTCGAACCCGGCTTTACCGAGGACGATTTGCGTAGGTTTGAAGGGCGCAGCGATGCAGAAGCCTTCGCTGCACTGCTTGCTGGCGACGACACCTTTACCCTAACTGACAAGCGTGACGAGGTGTCAGGACACGGCGGAAACGATTTTATCTCCGGTCTCGGCGGCAATGACACCCTGTTTGGCGGCACTGATAATGATACGTTGCTGGGAGGGACTGGTAACGACTCTCTCTTGGGTGAAACGGGCAACGACAGCCTCTTGGGCGGTGCGGGCTTTGACGTTCTCACAGGTGAGCGCGGCGAAGACACGCTGATCGGTGGGGCCAATGCCGATAACCTGATGGGCGGTCTTGACAACGACTGGCTGGATGGTGGCGATGGCGCCGACCGGCTTTCCGGTGGTGATGGGGATGACACTCTGCTTGGTGGCACCGGAGCCGATCGGATTTTCGGCGACGACGGCAATGATCTTATTCGCGCAGGCACCAATTTCGGCACCTCGGTTGACGGTGTCGAGGGCGGCTTGGGCAATGACACGATCTTTGGCGAGGCCGGTTTTGACCTGCTGATCGGCAACGAAGGCGACGATTCCATCGATGGCGGGGCGCAGGCGGATAATCTCTACGGGGAAGCGGGCAATGATACGCTGATCGGTGGCGCTGGGTTTGACCGTCTGTTTGGCGGGGCCGACGACGATCTATTGCAGGATTTCGACGGGTTTGGCGGTTATTTCGGCGGCTCGGGCAACGACACGATCCAGTCCGGCGATGCGTCGAACCGCTTCTTTGGTGAAAGTGGCAATGACGTCATCGAAGCGGGCGGCGGGAATGACAGCATTGGCGCGGGCTCGGGCTTTGACCTGATCGATGCCGGCACGGGCGATGACCTGATCTTCGGGGATTTCAACGCCGATACGTTCGTCTTTGCGGATGGTCACGGGGCCGACACGGTGGGTGATTTCGATGAGTTCAACGACTTTGAAAAGGTCGATCTGAGGGGGATCAGCGCGATTTCCTCGCTGGGCGATCTCGACCTCGCCTCGGCCACCACCGGCGCGGCGACACAGGTGGGCGCGGATGTGCTGATCGACACGGGAGACGGCAATTCGATCCTGCTGCAGGGCGTCAATCTGAGTGATCTTGGCGCAACTGATTTCCTGTTCTGACAGTCAATCAAAGTTCGCGTTCAGACGTTCGGGGCGCGCCGTCATGGCGCGCCCCTTTGTTTGTCTTACTCGTCGACGCGGATCACCTCGTTTTTCGGATCATAGGGGCTGTCACAGGTGACAACCGCATCCCACAGCTTGTCCCGCATCTTGACCTGCAGCTTGGTGCCTTCGACAGCCAGATCAGGCGTGACATAGGCCATGCCGATCGACTTGCCGAAATGCACCGAATACCCGCCCGAGGTCAGGCGGCCCACACGGGTGCCATCCGTCGTGTAAAGCGCCTCGCGCCCCCACGGATCGGCATCGTCCGGCCCGTCGATCAGGACGGTGCAGCATTTCACCCGCACGCCGGTTTCCACCAGCTTGTCCTTGCCGTGGAAATCCTTTTCCAGATCGACAAAGCGTGGCAGGTCGGCTTCAAGCGGCGTGGCATCGCGACCCAACTCATTACCGAAGGCGCGGTAAGACTTCTCCTGCCGCAGCCAGTTCTGCGCGCGCGCCCCGACCAGCTTCATCCCATGTTTTTCACCGGCCTTCTCAAGCAGATCAAAGAGGTAGTTCTGCATTTCCATCGGGTGATGCAGTTCCCAACCCAACTCGCCGGTATAAGCCACGCGGATCGCATTCACAGGGCACATGCCCAGCTCGATCTGGTGGGCACTCAGCCACGGGAAGCGTTTGTTGCTCAGCGCGGTCTGTGGATCAGAATCGTTGATGACCTCTTTGAGAACATCGCGGGATTTCGGCCCCGCGATGGCAAAGACGCCCCATTGCGTGGTGACATCCTGCACCTCGATCCGGCCAAACTCAGCCTCTTTATCTTCCACCGCTTTCTTCAGGAAATCAGCGTCATATTCGGTCCAGGCCCCTGCGGAAACAAGGTAGTACTTGTCCTCGGCCAGCCGCACGATGGTGTATTCCGTGCGCGTCGTGCCAAACGCAGTCAGCGCATAGGTCAGGTTGATGCGGCCCACGCGAGGCAGCTTGTTGCAGGTGAACCAGTCGAGGAAGGCGGTGGCGCCCGGGCCTTGCACGATATGTTTAGTGAAGGCAGTCGCGTCGATCAGGCCGACACCTTCGCGAATAGCCTTGGCCTCGTCCACCGCATGTTGCCACCAACCACCACGGCGGAACGATCGGCTGTCATGGTCAAAATTGTCTGGCGCATCAAGAGGCCCGTAGTAGTTCGGCCGTTCCCAGCCATTGACCCAGCCGAACTGTGCGCCGCGGGCCTTTTGACGGTCATAGGCCGGGGCCGTGCGCAGCGGGCGGGCCGCGGGGCGTTCTTCATCCGGATGGTGAAGAACATAGACGTGGTTATAGCATTCTTCGTTCTTGCGCGCGGCAAACTCGGTCGTCATCCAATTGCTGGAATAGCGTTTGGGGTCGAGCGAGGCCATGTCGATCTCGGCCTCGCCATCCACCATCATCTGGGCAAGGTAATAGCCGGTGCCGCCAGCGGCAGTGATCCCGAACGAAAACCCTTCGGCCAGCCACATGTTGCGCAGCCCCGGCGCGGGCCCCACCAGCGGGTTGCCATCCGGGGTGTAACAGATTGGCCCGTTGAAGTCGTCCTTGAGGCCCGACTCGGCGCAAGACGGCACACGCTCGGTCATCGCCATGTATTGTTCGGCGATCCGGTCCAGGTCGAGCGGAAACAGATCGGCGCGGAAACTGTCCGGCACACCGTGCTCAAAGCGCGCCGGGGCGCCGACCTCGTAGATGCCCAGGATCCAGCCGCCACGCTCTTCGCGGGCATAGGATTGTGAATCCGCATCGCGGACCACCGGATGTTCGGCATTGCCTGCCTCGCGCCATTTGACCAGCTCGGGGTCCTGATCCATGACGATGAAGGTGTGCTCGACCGGGATCGCCGGCATCTTGATGCCCAGCATCTTGGCGGTGCGTTGCGCGTGGTTGCCGGATGCGGTCACCACATGATCGGCGGTGATGACAACCTGTTCGTCGCCCGGCACAAGGTTGCCGCCCTTTTCCACCATCTTGGTGCAGGTCACTTCCCAGTGGGTGCCAGTCCAATGGAAGGCGTCGGCCTGCACCTTGCGCACGATGTCGACGCCGCGTTGGCGCGCGCCCTTGGCCATCGCCATGGTCACATCGGCAGGGTTAATATAGCCGTCTTCCGTGTGATAGATCGCGCCTTTCAGATCATCCGTACGGATCAGCGGCCAGCGTTCCTTGATTTCATCCGCGGTCAGCCATTCATAATTCACCCCGCAGGTCTCGGCGGTCGAGGCATAAAGCATATACTCGTCCATCCGCTCCTGCGTCTGGGCCATGCGCAGGTTGCCCACCACGGCAAAGCCGGCATTCAGGCCGGTTTCTTCTTCCAGCGTCTTGTAGAAATCGACCGAGTATTTGTGGATATGCGTTGTCGCGTAGGACATGTTGAACAAGGGTAGAAGGCCCGCTGCATGCCAGGTTGAGCCGCTGGTCAGCTCGTCCCGCTCGATCAGCATCACATCGTCCCACCCGGCCTTGGCCAAATGATAAGCAATCGAGGTGCCCACGGCGCCCCCGCCAACAACCAGTGCTTTGACGTTCGTTTTCATGTGATGCGACTCCCCATAGGCGGCATGTAACGGTGCTTTTTTATCAGGTGAGCGAAATCGCGCACAGCCCAGCCGACCATTAGCCGCACAAAACCGTCACACCTGTCGCGAACTGGACGGCGAACTGATGGATTTGGACGGATGGAGGCGATAAGGCGGGCCACCGCCAGACCGTGGGATGGCGACCAAACGGTAGTTGGGAGCGCTTTATGGCTGCCAAATCCGCACTCAGAACAAATGCAGCGCCTTCATCAACCAAATCGCCAGCCCTTGCGGGCGGTCTGGCGATGGCCCGGCGGCCTACGGCCTTGATTCCGGGCTAGGATATCACTCGCCCAGCGCAATTCCTTCACGGCGTGGATCGGCCCCGCCACTCAGACCCTCGCCAATGGCAATCGCATGGATCCCCGAGGTAAGGTCGCGGGCATTCACCTCGAACCCCATCTCGGCCAACTCGGCTCCGATGGCCTCGGCGCCGGTGCCTGCCTCGACGTCATAAGTCCCAAACCGGTTCACCAGATGCGGCAGGGCCACCGCTGCCTGTACATCCATGCCCCAATCGAGATGGGCAATGATCGTCTTGGCGACATATCCGATGATCCGGCTGCCGCCCGGGCTGCCCACCACCAACACGGGCTTGCCGTCTTTCATCACAATCGTCGGCGCCATGGAGGAGCGTGGCCGCTTGCCCGGCTCCACCCGGTTGGCAATCGGTACGCCATTGCGGTGGCTGCGAAAGGAGAAATCCGTCAACTCGTTGTTCAGCAAAAAACCCCGCACCATCAGGCGCGATCCAAAGGCGTTTTCAATCGTCGTGGTCATGCTGAGGGCGTTGCCATAGCTGTCGATAATCGAGATATGCGAGGTCGAGGGCAATTCCAGCGACACATCATCCGACCAGTTGAGCGTGTGGTCAAACTCCGGGTTGCCGGGCCGCACCTCGGGCAAAGCATCGTCGCCCTGCAACAGCTCGGCGCGGTCCCCCAGATAACTCGGATCAATCAGGCCTTCGACCGGCACCGGGACGAAATCACTGTCCGCCATATAGCGCGCACGATCCGCAAAGCCCAATCGGCTGGCATCCCCGATCAACCGCCACGCCTCGGCGCTCTGGGCGCCCAGACCCGCCATATCAAAGGGTTGTAACAGCCCCAAAATCTGCCCCACCGTCAATGCCCCCGAGGACGGCGGACCCATCCCGCAAACATCGTGTGCACGGTATTTTACGCAAACCGGCGGGCGCTCTTTCACCGTGTAGATCGCCAGATCAACGGCGCTCAGCACACCGGGATTGTCACTGCCCAACCGCACGGTCTGCACAATGTTCTCGGCAATGGGGTCGCTATAGAACACTCCCGCCCCCTGATCGGCCATCGCGCGCAGGGTGGCGGCATAATCCGGGTTCTTCAACAGATCCCCGGCGGCGATCGGAACGCCACCGGGTACAAAATACTCTCGCGCCGGGGCATGACGGCTCAGCCGTTCGGCATCGCCAGCCACCAGCTTGGCCAGACGCGGGCTGACAGTGAACCCCTCCTCGGCCAAGGTGATCCCATCGGTAAAGAGACTGGACCAGTCCGCCCGGCCCCAACGCTTGTGCGCGTCCTGCAACAGCGCAGGCGTGCCGGGGGTGCCGACAGACCGACCGCCCACAACCGCATCGAAGAAACCCATCGGTTCGCCATCCTCAGACTGAAACAGACGGGGCGTGGCCTCCAAGGGTGCGGTTTCGCGGCCATCAAGCGTCGTCAACCCGCCGGTTTCACCGTCATACCAGACCAGAAACGCCCCGCCCCCAAGCCCCGAGCTTTGCGGTTCAACCAGGCCCAGAACCACCTGTACGGCAACCATGGCATCTGCCGCCGTCCCTCCGTCGCGCAACACGCGCGCCCCGGCCTCGACCGCCAGCGGATTGGCCGCCGCGACCATCCAGTCTTGCGCCATCACAGGCTTGCCAGACTCCTTGGACTCCTGCGCTGCCATCACGGCGGGAGAACCGTTGATGACTCCGGCTCCACCAGCTTCGGGGGCAACCTGATCGGCGGCCTCTTGGGCAAAAGCAGCACCGGCCAGCGCGACAGCAGTGAGACAGGCAATCAACGGTTTCATCGCAAAAAACTCCGGTTTGATTTCGTGTGATCCGAAGGATCACATCATCGCAGGCACGACCTGATCAGGCGGACGGTGACCATCCTCGAAGGTCTTGATGTTCAGCATCACCTTCTCGCCCATCTCGATCCGCCCCTCGACCGTGGCCGAGCCCATATGCGGCAGCAGAACCACGTTTTTCAGCGCACGCAGACGTGGGTTGATCTCGGACCCGTTCTCGTAGACATCCAGCCCCGCACCCGCGATGTCCCCTGCACGTAGCATCCGCGTCAGGGCATTTTCATCGATCACCTCGCCGCGGGACGTGTTCACGATCACCGCGTCGGGTTTCATCAGTTTCAGACGCCGCGCATTCATCAAATGAAAGGTCGAAGGCGTATGCGGGCAATTCACACTGATGATGTCCATCCGCGCCACCATCTGATCCAGGCTTTCCCAATATGTCGCACCCAGATCGGCCTCGGTTTCGACCCGCAGGCGGTTGCGATTGTGGTAATGCACCTCGATCCCGAAGGCCGCTGCCCGGCGTGCCACGGCCTGCCCGATCCGACCCATCCCAAGGATGCCAAGGCGACGTCCCGCAACGCGCCCACCCAGCAATGTGGTCGGCGACCAGCCATCCCAATTCCCGCCCTGCATCACCGCCAGCCCTTCGGGAATGCGCCGCGTCACGCTCAGGATCAGCGCCATGGTCATATCGGCCGTGTCCTCGGCCGACACCCCCGGCGTGTTGGAGACGATAATGCCGTGCTGGCGCGCGGTCTGCACATCAATATGGTCGACCCCCGAGCCATAATTGGCAATCAGCTTCAACTGATCCCCGGCCTGGGACAGTGCCGCCGCATCAATCTGATCGTTCAGCGTGGGCACCAGAATATCTGCCGTTTTCATCGCCGCCATCAACTCGGATCGGGTCATCGGGTCGTCGGTATCGCGCAATGTCACATCGAACAATTCGGCCATCCGCCGCTCAACCGGCTCAGGCAAGCGTCGCGTAACAACAACACTTGGGCGCGCAGATGCCATCGGGACCTCCTTCGTGCTTTCAAACGGGTCGCGTTGCTGTCAGAGTGGCGCAGGAATGCACCGGGCACAAGAACCCCGGGCCCTAGTTTGAGCAGAAATCGGACGAACCAGATGAAACTCCTGCCTCTTTGCGCGCTGGCGCTCAGCGTCATGCTGTCCCTGCAAGGGACGCCCGTGACAGCGCAGGATCGCGGCTCGGTCACCAATCTGCCGCTGCCGCGCTACGTGTCGCTCAAGGCCAGCGAAGGCAATGTGCGGCGCGGTCCCAGCCTGACGCACCGGATCGACTGGGTGTTCAAACGCAAGGATATTCCCCTGATCATCACCGCCGAACACGGCCATTGGCGCCGGGTCGAGGATCGCGATGGCGCGGGGGGATGGATTCATTACTCGCTGCTCTCGGGCGCGCGCACGGCCATTGTCGAGCGCGACATGCTGGATATCGTCTCGAAACCCGAGGACGGCGCGCTGGTCGTTGCGCGGCTCGAACTGGGCGTGATCGTGCGGCTGGATCAATGCGATGCCAGCTGGTGCCGCCTGAATGCATCGGGCTATCGCGGCTGGGCCCCCAAGACCGCGCTCTGGGGCATCGGCGCGCAGGAAATCCTGGAATAACGGCCAACAGCACCGCTTTTCCCGTGCGCGTGAACGTCAAAGCCGGTCGTCTGGTTTTTTTTTGATTTCCACCCTTGCACGAGCGGAAGGTGCAGAGTAATTAGCGCGTCACTGTTGGGGTGTAGCCAAGCGGTAAGGCATCGGTTTTTGGTACCGTGTATCGTAGGTTCGAATCCTACCACCCCAGCCAACACTCACAACAATTTTTTACCAGTACGAGTATTCGGATTTTTCTCCGTGTTTTCCTGGGCTTTTCAAGGTGTCCGGACACCCCAGACCCGGAACATGCCGCTAATTGGTAGGATTCTGCCAAAAGTCTGGGAAGGGCATTTGCGCGGTCGACGGTTGGGTGTGTTTGATGCTGCCGGGATCGCGCGGCGCTGGTCCGTTCAGGGCCCGTGCCCTCTTACAGGGTGCGGAACATTTCTCTCTGCTCATCCCAAAGCGCGGGAATGGCGTGACGCAGCAACCATTCGGTTGTCAGGCCCATTGGTTGAGAACCGGCAAATGCATCCCGCACGACATCCGGTGCCAGGAAGGCCAGATCGACCAGCTTATAAATCCGGTGTTTTGATACGCCTTCAGATGCAGCAATCTCGGCATAGGTTTTCCCGGCTCGGATCAGGTCAAAGTAGTGATGCGCCTTTGCGATGTTTTTGAACAAGGTTTCATCGCGCGGGTTGGCTGTGTCCGCCAGAATAAGTTTTGTTTCGACACCCCGCTTGCGGTGTTGGAACGCAGCGTCGATCTCGAGGTGTTCCTCAGATACTCGTTCGCAATCAACGCCCAACATCTCAGCTAAGCCGTTCTCTGATATGGTGATTCTGATCCTTCCCGGCGCGATCTGAATGTTTTGAGGCAGCTGCAAAATCTGGTTGTGCTTCTCGTTCTGCTCATCAGGTTCGCTGCTGGTGATGCCTGACAATTGTGTAGCAATAGTTGTGATCTCTTCCGTCGTAGCATCGCTTATAATGTTTGCCGTCACGGCTGGGGTGCTCAGATGCTTGCGGAGCAGTTTTGCGACCAATGCTTCCAGCTCGGGCCCGGGCAATCGCCAACCCGACGGATCTATGGCGCCTTTACTTCGGATCAGCCGGTTTGAGACATAGTATCTGAGCCGGTGCCCTTTCGATGACTTGGTGTGGCTCGGGGTCAAACGATCACCGGTTTCATCAAACAGTTTGCCGATCAGAAGCGAGACCTGCTTTCGGCCACCTCTGCCCTTGCCTCTTTCTTTACCGAGGCGGTTGCTGGCCGAACGGCCCATTAGCTGGTCCTGCAACGTATCCCAGATCTCTGGCTCAATGAGCGCAGGATGCTGGCCGGGATACACGTTTGCCTTGTGGCGAATGCGGCCCGCATAGATCGGATTGGTCAGGATGTAGTAGATGTGGCCAAAGCTGAAGGGCGTTCCACCCTTCAACCGGCCAGATGACAATGTGCGGATGGCTGTCTTCAGGCCAAGCCTGTCTGCCTGTTCCTTCACCTCCCGAACCGTCCCATGCTCTTTGTAGAGATCGTAGATCGTTCGGATAATCTGTGCATCCGGCTCTTTGATCTTTAGCGTTCTGCCATCCGGTTCATAGCCCAGCGGCACGTTGCCCCCCATCCAGAAGCCCTTCTTCTTGGACGCCGCGATCTTGTCGCGAATACGTTCGGCCGTAACCTCCCGTTCAAACTGGGCAAAGCTGAGCAACATGTTCAGCGTCAACCGTCCCATGCTTGTGGCTGTGTTGAACGATTGGGTCACAGAGACAAACGATCCGCCTGCCTTATCTAGAACCTCGACGATCTTGGCAAAATCACCCAGCGATCGTGTCAGCCGGTCAATCTTGTAAACAACAATCCTGTCCACTTTACCTGACCGGATGTCTGCCATCAGTCGTTGCAATCCCGGACGTTCCAGCGTCCCGCCCGATAGCCCGCCATCATCATAAGCGTCAGGAACCAGAACCCAGCCTTCAATCTTCTGGCTGGCGATAAAGGCCGCACAGGCTTCGCGCTGTGCATCCAGCGAGTTAAACTCCTGTTCCAGCCCGTCTTCCGAGGATTTGCGGGTATAGATCGCGCAGCGGGTCTTCTTCATGCACCACCGCCCGATTTTCTGTTCAATCCAAAGAAACGCGGGCCGGACCAGCTTGTACCAGTGATGTGAAATGCAATGGCCGACAGCGACTTAAACCGCTCACCATTCATTACGTATCCATCATCGCTCACATCGACCTGGTACCGCCGCCCGTTCCAGTCCCTGACAAGCTGCGTCCCTAGCCGAATTGCAGCCCCTGCGCTCCTCACGGTCTTATCTGCGTTTGCAGAATTGAGGGCCCGCTTCACGTCCGGGGACAGCCCGCCAAACCGGCGGCACTGAACATGCCAGATCAGAGCCTTGCGCATGAAGGTCATCGACAGGAAGTGAGGTGGCGCGTTGTTGAAAGCCTCTGTCCAGGCCACCCGAAGAGCCGAACGGTCCATGTCAGAAAGTTCTGCCCAACGGGTCTTTACCGCGTTCTCAGCGGTCATCAGACAGAATCCACCGCGGGCTTGTCGACAATGCGGTATCGCAAGGGCTTGCCGCTGCCCGGCTTCTCAGCGTCAAGCTTGTATCCCGACTTGCGCAGGCCGGTCAGTGCCGCACGCGTGGAGTGAGGTTGCCAGCTGAATTTTGCGCTGATGGCGGCAACATCCGCCCCTCCTTTCCGGCTCAGCATCTGAATCAGTTGCGCTTTCTTGGTCCGTGGTTTTCTATGTTGAGTCATGAGGTTATCCTGATCAGGTCACACAGGACCGGTCTGGCCCTGCTACCGACCACAGCCCGGAGGTCCGGGCGGAGAAGCTCGCACCCCTGTGGGCGCGTCGCTATCACAGTACCGCTCCGTTTGGCGCACTAGTCCAGTCATTTTGTGGAGAACGGCTCAAACCAGACCTTCACTGTGGCTTTACAATACAGCGGTGCGGCCCGTTATTCCGGACATTCGCTGCACTTGCTAGATCGGATGACCGGCGAACTCACAGTTGCGGGACATACGGGCGGAACTCAGCATTTCGACGAGGGTAATGGCTGAATCGCAAGACTATGCCGCCAATCAATGCGTCGCATCGAACTTAGTAACCTCGGCGACGACGATAACGGCGTTGGGTCGGTTTTCCGAATTGGACGACCGGTAAGGGTTTTCCGTCGATTATCGACTTGGAAAATTCAGCCTTGGGAAAATCGAATAGGTATCGATTGTGACCTTGTGCCGCCGTCAGTAGGCACAGGTTGTCACCACCATAGTCAAAACCAATAATCCTCTCAATCGATCCCCATTCCTTCAGAAGCCGTGTTTCCTTATGATGAACCGTGTAGATGTCGACCCCGTCGAAGCGCTCTGGGTAATTGTACTCTAACATCTGGGCATATTGCGTTAGGTCAGTAGGGCGACGTGTTGCATCTATAATCCAGATTACTTGATCATAAAATGTGGTACGCCTGACCACTTCGTCGAGCTTTATCGCGGAATGCTGGAATTCAATTGTGAGTCCGTAAGGGGTCTTAATGTCCGCGATATGTAGCTCGCCATGCGCATCGCGCGCAGGTATTTCTTGCCAATCGGATGGGAACTGGTTCTTCCAAGATCGATGCCATTCGGTCTCGTTCTCCCACCATTGGTCACAGTGGCGTCGCCCCCTGTGCGCCCAATGCCATATCTTCTTGGTACCACAGCGGGCCAGCATTTCTGCTCCGCAGCCGGGGCAGGTGCCAGCAGCTTTGGGTGTTGCTTCGATACGTTGACTGTTTGAGAGAGCATAGCGCATTTTTGGTAGATGGATGTTTACTGACGAAATTCCAAGAGGCTATGGAACTTCTCCCCTCTCCCCCTGGTTACTTATTGCTTGAATACTTAAACTCAGGCGTGCACCTTGAAATCAATGAACTTTTTTGGGCGAATATCGAATGAATGTTAAATTGGCGAGTCCTGTGCACGACGCAACCGCATCTGCAGTGGGATTTCGATATCAAGAACGTTTTGCTCTGTTGGAACTATTCGACACGAAGGATGACGAGGCTGCAGTTGCCATTGAAGCTCTGGACGATGTTCAGCTTACGGCAAACGGCACTGACATACTCGAACAGCTTAAACATTCGTTTGCGAAGCAACCAGCGCCGATTGATATCAAGTCTACCAACCTTTGGACAACGCTGAGAATTTGGGCAGGTCTACTAACTTCCGTTGACATATCTAGTACCAGATTTGCGTTGATAACCGTTGCGCCCCTGTCACAAGGTTCGCTGTTGGAGTGTTTGCAAACGGTAGGTTCGGATCGCTCTGGACTGCAGAGCGCGCTTGTTTCGGAGGCTCAACGTGTCTTGGAAGAAGTGAAAGTGGCAGAATTAGCAGGCAAACGCAAAACCCACGCAAAAAGGTTGCCCGGCGCCAAAGCGTATTTGTCTCTCTCCGATAAGGAAAGGGAAGAGTTGCTTTCTAAGATTGCGCTACGTTCCGATGCGCCAAGAATAGACGAATTGGAGAGGATGCTCGCACAGCGGCTGGACACGTATCCAGCACCTCAAAGAGAGACTCTGTCACGAAAGACCTATGAGTGGTGGGATCGTCAGGTTTTGCTCTCATTTGAAAACAAAAGAGATCGCTTCATCGCCCGCCATGAAATTTTGGAGCAGTTGTCGGAGACCAGTGCGATGCTCCACTCTGAGACATTGATGGATAGCTTCAGCAGCAAACAGCCTCCTGCAGTTTTTCATACCAATGAAATGCTGGCAAAGCAGTGTGATTTGGTTGGGGCGAAACCTGCTATGTTAAGACGCGCGCGCATTTCCGAGTGGCAAGCACGGAACCAACGTTCCGAATGGTCTAAAGAAGCACCGTCAAAGCACAGCAAGATCGTTTCTTATGATGAAAAGCTTGTTTTGGAGTGGGAATATCAGCACGAGACTGCATGTGAGAACATGAACGCAGGTGATGAAACATCTCAAAAATCTGAGGGGTTAAATGTATTAAAATGGGCGTTGGAAGATGCTGCCGTAGAAGTTGGCAGTATCGAAAGTACCATAACATCTCCCTTCTATGTCCGCGGAAGCTATCAGGTTCTATCCATTCAGGGTCGTGTTGGGTGGCATCCAGAGTACGTTGACAGATTGGGCTTCAAAAATGACGATTAGCTATGATCTATATGCTGAAACTAACCCGGCATTTGTTTCTTTTTTGTTGTACCGTTTTGTCAAGAGTTTTTCTGATGGCACATCTGAGACCCCACACATTAGCCTCGCGTACCTCGCGGTGCCGTTGGCAATGTCTGAAAGGCTTGAAACCAGCTTTGCTTCAACAAATGCAACGACTGGCTTACTAGCATGGTTAAACCGCTTCCCAGATAGTCGGGTCGGTCTGCAAAGAGATCTTGCGTATTCAAAACATGTTACGGCTGCGGGACTTCGAGCAGCGCTCCACAGCCAGTTACTCAATATAAAACCAGATGGAACGTTGGGAATTGGTGTGGCCAAGAAACCTCCAGAAAACGCTAAGGGCAAACTCTCTAGCGGACCAAAACATGCGGTTTCCCGGGCCGAACGGTTGGGGGTATGGATGTCAAAGGTCGGAGGCCCGGCACTGATATTTTCAGCGTTGGAGGTCACCCCATGAGCCGGTGGAACATTACACAAATTGCATTCTATGGGGTGGGGGGACGTCGCAGAACTTTGAGCTTGCGGCCAGACAAGGTGACGATCCTCACGGGGCGCTCAGGTACTGGCAAGTCCGCAATAATTGAGGCAATTGATTATTGTCTTGGCTCGGAGAGTTGTGATCTTCCGTACTTCGTTCGGAGGCGAGCAATTGGGGTAGCAGTTCATTGGACCGACGGAAACGTCGATATGTTGGTTGGACGTGTAGTTCCGGATGGTGGCAAAGGCACAGAGAAGATGTTTGTGCAAACTGGGGCAAGCTTAACACTACCCAGCTCGTTTGATGGTATGCAAGGACCAGCGCCACGCGCAACGGCAAAACAGTTGATAGAAAGAGCTTTTAAGGTCGCTGATATTGAAGATGCTGACGCAGACGAGAAATGGACAGTCGGCAAAGCAACAATCAGGCACATCACACCCTATCTGTATCTTACATCTGATGTAATAATCAGTAAGTCGAAGCTTTTGCATGATTTCGATAACCCGAATAAGGTACGCGATTTGAAGGCTACGATGCCGTACTTCTTGCAAGCGGTTGATCAAGAAACGGTTTTGACACAACGAAAACTTCGGCGATTAGAGGCCGCTTACGGTCGGTTGGAACGTCAGTCAAAGAGCCAGCAAAAAAGTCGTTCGATGGTAACCGAACGAGCATTGGCGCTTCTCACTCAAGCGTCCGGTGTGGGACTTATCGATGCTCCGTCGCCTGATAACAGCGAACCAGAATTACTAGCTCTACTTCGAGAAATTACAAACTTTGACATCAGCCGAACAGATGTTGAACTCGGCGATCAACTGGGACCGCTGGAAGAAGCTCGAAAACAGGCTGTGCGTTTGGTCTCGTCCAAACGTGAAGAACGGAATGCTCTACGTGCATTGGTCAAAGACTCTTCAGGGTTCGAAACTACAGTCTCCGAGCAATATCAAAAATTGGGGCTTGTCGGTCACTTGAGCCTGGATGCGGGCGTTTGCCCTGTTTGTCAAAATCCCAGTGAAGTCGGCGCCGAGATCGCGAATAGTATCTCGAGTTCTTTGAGCCTAATTGAACAAGAGGTGGCGTCTGTCCAACAAGTTGCTCCTGAATTAATCGAGCAATTGGAGCAAGCAGAGGCCGATCTGAAATCGACCAACGCGCGCATCCAAGAGATCGAACGTCAAATACGGAGTGCTATTCAACAGAATGATGCTCTTAAACGGGCCGACGATGTCGCCCAAGCGCGTGCAATGACCATTGGTCGAGTAGAGCAGTTCCTCGAAACCACTGTGGAGGATTTTCAACAACCTTCGATCAATTTGGGTGATCTTCAAAGTCAGATAGAAGAGTTGCGTGACTTAGTTGATCCGCAGGCGCTGCGCGACAAGATAGCACACGCAGAGAATATGGTTTCAAACTACTCGTCGGAAATGCTGGCGCAGTTACCATCCACCGAGCCATTGACCGGTGCTCGAATGCAATTTCTAGCTGATGGAAGAGTTAGGGTCGTTGAGTCGGTGCGTCAACGCTCGCTGAATATGGTCGAAGTTGGTTCAGATCAGAACTATCTCGCCATACACTTGGCGCTCCTATTCGGTTTGCACAAACATTTTGAACAGGTTTCGTCGCCGGTTCCGGGTTTGTTGGTGATCGACCAGATAAGCCGCCCCTACTATCCAAAGGATGAAAGAGCTGAAGATGAGCGTGATCTTAGCGAAATGAAAGACGACGACGACCGGCGCGCCATGACCCAGATCGTTGATTTCATCTTTGCTGAAACAGCTAGGGCAACCGGTCTGCAAGTCCTATTGATCGAACATGCATACATGGCGAATGACGCCCGATATGTTGATGCAACTGTGGAACGTTGGACAAAGGAAAACGGGCAGAAACTGATTCCCGATGATTGGCCTGAACGTGGTGAATAACCAGTGTCGAAAATGATCGTGCGCTCAAGGTCCGCTTTTGCGGCTTCACAGAAATCACTTGTGCTTGCAGCGAATGTCTTCTTCCCGTCGCTCATGACGCCTTTACAGCATTTCCTGCTCAGCTTTTCTATAAAGCCCCGAAAGTGCCTGATGCCGCACCCGAAACTGACTCCGTCGCTTGAGCCTGGGTTTAGCAGACGTCGCTGCCTCAAGCTTCAGCGCCGGATCATAGTAAACGACACCATCTGAAACCGCCTTGAGAAACAGGAAGAAATCCGTTCCCTCGCACATCTCAATGCGGCCGCCGTACTGGTATTCAAACGGAGGTCCTTGTCGGATTGATGGCACGTAACAGGCGCGCGCGTGTTTTCTGTTCCAGTGGGAAATCAGCCCCTCGAAGGCCCAGGTCGCCGCTCGCGTCCCCTCAGCATCGACAAGATGAATACCACCACCCATATCGGTGATTTTGCCCTGGGGGCCATCATAGCCGCTGATAGCAAGTCTCAGTCCCGTCAGCCCGTTTGCCTCTTTGCCGATTGCGTATGCGCCGCCAAAGTTGATCCGATCGGCTTTACCGGACTGATCCGAATAGCCAAAGCGGCGCACAAATGCGTCCGGCCCGGCCTCACGGTAGTATCCGGCCGTCGGTTCAGGGGTCATTAACGTGACCACGCTTTTGGGTGCAAACCTGATGAAGTCACGGACACCGTACTGTTTTATCTCCCAGCCAAGGTAATCGGGGTCGGCATGGCCGTTCGGGGTGATGCCAAGTTCTGCCTCAAGCGTGTATCCGCCGCCGTTTTGGGCCTGATAAGGCTGAGGTCCGTGAGGTCCGAGTTTTTGGGACCTGATCCACCCGGCCTGGTGGATTTCCCTGAGCCGGTTGATGAGCGCCGTGCGTGTGTCTGCAACCCCGGTTCGCAACCCGGTCAGGTTCAGAAACACCCCTGTGGTTTCGGGAAACTCTGCTGCATCAAGGGCTGACACGACAGGATCAGACCAGCCCGCGGCAAAGCCAAAGACGCGCCCGTCCGGACATGTGCCAAGGAAGAGAACCCGCCCTGGATCCCGTGACCGCATCAGGTCTGAAGGCGCCCGCTCTGCGCCTTTGAGGAACCCGGAGATACGCACTTCAGGGTATTTCGGATAAAGGATCAGAGAGACGTCCGGCGCCAGTGACAAACCTTGCGCATCAATCCAATAGAACCGCACCCCTGCTTTTGCCCGATCCCGCACGCTGCCTGCTTTTGACGAGCTGTCGGTTTCTATGGGCCCATGAGGAATAGTGTTGAGCGCCTCAAAACCACCACCGAGATAGATCTGGTTCTTGGAATTGTCGTTTGGAGCAAGCCGCTTGGCATAAAACGCCGTTGCGCCAGCTGCAGCCATGCGATCCAGCAATGATGTCAGATTGTCAGACAGTGTCCTCGCCCCGGAAAGATACTTCTTTCCGGTCAGAGGACAACCATGTGGCGACGTTGTCAATCAGGTCTTCCCGCGGAAGCTTGCCACGCCCCTTAAGTGCGCACTCCCAGACGCATGCAATCCGCCAGCCTGTTGCATTGAGCGCAGCCAGGTTCCTCTGATCCCGTTCGACATTCCCGCCGATTTTGCCCCGCCAGAACTCCTCCCGGGTTTTCGGCCATTTGAACAGCGGGCAGTCATGCCCGTGCCAGAAACACCCGTTCACAAAAATCACCGCCCGGTACTTAGGCAGCACCAGATCCGGTCGGCCTGGAAGCTTGCGATCGTGCAACCGATAACGAAACCCGCGAGCGTGAAGCCCATGGCGGATGAGCAGTTCGGGTTTTGTATTGGTTCCCCGGATCGCCGCCATGTTGCGACTGCGGGTTTCCGGGGTATGGACGTCAGCCAACTTTTCGGACCGGGCTGGCCCCCTGCCCTTGCAGAATTGACCGGACGTGCGGCTCCATAACCCGGGCAACCTCAGCAAAGACAGGAACGGCCACCGAGTTGCCGAACTGTTTATAGGCCTGGGTATCTGAGACAGGGATCCGGAAATCTTCCGGATAGCCCATCAGTCGGGCACATTCGCGCGGGGTCAGGCGGCGCGGATTGTTGCCTTCGCCGCGGCTTACGAGGATTTCCGAACCATCCTTGTAGTACCGGGCAGACAAGGTGCGGGCGATGCTGTCGCCATCCACCAGGCCAAAGCCAAACCCGTTGCCTTTGGCTTTGTGCTTTGCGGCATAGTCCTGCAGGTATTTCCAGAGCTTATCGGACAGGGTGTATTTGCCGCTGACGGCAGCGTCATTGCCGAGCGTGAAATGGCTCTCCGGGTTCTCATTGCCGTTCTCCGGGTGCAGGATGTCCCGCATGCGGCGCTCCCGGTGGGGTGGCAATATAACATCATCAAAACTGAACGGCACGTCTTCGCGGAAGCCCACAATGACGATCCGTTCGCGGTGCTGAGGCACGAAATGCGCGGCATCAATGACGCGCGGCTCCGGCACATAGTAGCCAAGCTCATCCCGCAGCTTACGCATGATGACCTGGAACGTACGGCCTTTGTCATGACTGCGCAGGTTCTTCACATTCTCAAGCATGAAGGCGGCTGGGCGGTGATGTTTGAGGATCCGCAGCACATCAAAAAACAGCGTGCCCTGGGTCTCATCATCAAATCCATGAGCGCGGCCAAGGGCGTTCTTTTTCGATACCCCTGCAATTGAAAACGGCTGACAGGGAAAGCCCGCGACCAGCACGTCATGTTCGGGAATCTCTTCGGCGTCGACTTCGGTTATGTCCCCGGCAATCGGGCGGTTGTCCGAGAAGTTGGCATCATAGGTCTGCTGGGCGAACCGATCCCATTCCGAGGTAAACACGCAGCGCCCGCCTGCGCTCTCCATGGCCTTTCTCAGGCCTCCGATGCCGGCAAAGAGATCGATAAAGGAAAACGCCGCGCCGGAAGTCTCCGGCTGACGTGCGCCGACTTCCATCCGAAGAAGGTTCATTACACCTTCGCGCGGGGTTTCTTCTCCACGTTTCCAACGGTAGATATGCCCTTCAGAATAGCCGAGGATCTTTGCGGCTTCGGCGACTGAGTGCCCTGTTTTCTGTAACAGTAGTTCGAATTCGGTCATTCTGCGCGCCCTTCGGTTCCACGATTCAGCCTCGCGGGGAATTTTTTTGTCACTATGGCGACAGGATTCCCGCAAGACAAGAACATTCAGAAAACATTTTGATAAATGCCGGGTTAATCCTGATCACAAAAGAAGCCACTGGACTTGCTTTCCAAAGGAAGCGTCAGTCACCACTATGGAAAACGACCCGAAAGATACCGTTCAGCGCCTGTTTGCGGAAGTGACAGTCCGGCTTGAAGATGCGGCCCTTGCCGCACTTGAGGGGCAGTCGCCGTGGATAGACGCGGAAAAGGCCCGCAATGCCGCGTTGTCTGTGCGTGAACACCTGGCAGAAATTGACCGAAAGCTGGATGCGGCTGAGATGATCGCCGCGCGGTATCTGCGTGATTAAACGGGAAAGCCGTCGTTACTCTTCCAGTAGGATCAGCTGCGGCGGAATCATCGCAACGCGGGCGCGGCGCGGCGATCGCCACGAAAGGAGTTGCGTCAGGGCATCCACCTGATCGTCGTGGCGCAGGTTCGGGAACCCGAGCAGTTCGCGTTCAAATCCGGCAAGCCAGGGCGCCTCTTCGGGCATCAGCAGATCGCCCGCCTCGATGCGGTGTGTCTGGGCTGAAAACCTCGTTTCCTTGTCGCCTTCGGGTTTTCGCGCAATTGGTGTCGGCACCCCCTGCAAGGCCTCATGGCGCAGAACCTGGATCAGCTGCGCCCCGCTCGCCGCATCTTCGATCAATAGCATATCCGTCTGCCATGATCGTGCCTGATCAATAGTGCGGCGGCGCAGATCCGGAAACTGCAGTTTGTCACGAAGCACATCCAGTACAAAAACCTGACTCTGTCGGACGAGCCCCGTAATGCAGACCGAGAAATCGTTGAACACGCCGTCTTTGCTGGCTGTATCCCAGCTCTGAACGATCAGATCTCCCGGCTGGCGCTCGGGCATTTCTTTGTACCGTTTGAACCACTCCCGCTTCACATGCAGACCTTCCGCCGGAACCGGAGATTGCTGATACTGGGCCGAAAATGTCGCTGACCCCATCACGGTTTTCAGCGCTTGCAGGCGGGCGACATCTTCACGCTCCGGATGCAAGGCATCGCCTGACTGCCGTTCGTGAATCCGCCCCCCGCCAAGCGGCACGTGTTCACTGGTTTCCGCGATTGCCTGCAGGCTGAGATGATCCCAGCCACCGGCCTCCAGCAAATGCCCGGCCAGATCCCCCTCATGCAGGCGCTGCATCACCAGCAGGATCGCACCTTTCGATTTATCGTTCAGGCGCGATGACAGCGTATTTGCATACCAGTGGATGACCTTGCGCCGTGCAGTTTCGGACACGGCTTCATCGGGTTTAATCGGATCATCGATGATGATGATGTCGCCGCCGCGCCCGGTCAGCGTGCCACCAACCGAGGTAGACAGCCGGCCACCGCCTTTTGTGGTCGCAAAGTCCATTTCGGCCCCGCCGCCGCGTTTCAGGCGGGTGTCCGGAAAAACGCGCCGATACCAGTCTGTCTGCATTATCGCGCGGCAATCACCTGCGTGTTTCTGGGCCAGTTCGCCCGAATAGCTGACGCAGACGAATTTCAGCCCGGGTTCGCGGCCGAGCCGCCACGCAACCCAGGCGACCGAAATCGCAATAGATTTCAGGTAGCGTGGCGGCATAGTAACAATCAGACGTGTTGAAGAGCCGCGCTCCACCCGGCCCAGCTGATGCCCAATGGCATCGTGGTGCCAGTTCGGTACGAATTTGTCACCCCCAGAGGCTGTCGTGAACGCCTTTGAAAGAAACGCGATGAAATCTTCCCGCAGCACAGCGTCGAAGTATGCCTGGCGGTCAGTCATCCCCCGGCTTCCCGCCCTGCCGTTCTAAAAATTGCTGCAGAATGGCATCATCCTCCGGCAAAAGACGCGATGTGCTTACCGGGATCTCATCATCCGGCCCTAGCAAGGAAATCGCCAGTTCCGCGAGCTTGCTGATGGCGCGCATATCGCCTTTCACGGCTTTCGCTGTTAGCTGTTTCACCATCAGCTGCTGTTTAGTCAGCTTGCGGGTCCGGCCATTTTCCGTGATCGTCACCCGTTCACCAAGCTCTGCTTTCAGATCGGTTTTCAGACCGCGTGCGCCTTTCGGCCGGCCACGCGGATTGCCCGACTTCCCTTTCTGAAACTGCCCGCTCTTGGGAGGTTTGCCGTAGCCGACATCGTAGCTGTGCCTATCCTTGCCGCTCATGTGTCATCTCCGCGTTCGACACTGATTGCCGCAAAGCTGTCAAAACCCTCAGCATGGACCGCCGTTTCTCCGGTTGCGTCCTGCAGGCGGCGAACGATCAGATCTGCGTAATGCGGGTCGATTTCCATACCGACCCCGATCCGGCCAGTCTTTGTAGCCGCTAGCAGGGTGGTTCCCGATCCGGCAAAGGCGTCGGCAATGATCCCGCCGCGCTCAGAACAGTCCATTATTGCATCGGCCACCATCTCGACGGGCTTCACCGTCGGATGCGCCTTTAGATCGTCCATGCGACCGGCGCGGAAGGTATTGGCGCCGGCATAGGTCCAGAGATTGGAACGGTGCCGACCGGTTTCGCCCAGACCAAAGTTGTTGATATGGGAGGCCGTACCGTTTTTGAACGCAAAGACAAGCTCGTGCTGGGACCGGTAAAAACTGCCCATTCCCGCATTGGTCTTGGCCCAGATGCACAGGTTCTTCAGCTCACCGTATATTCCATCCGCGGCATCGAGCACTTCCCGCATGTGCCGCCAGTCCATACAGACAAAATGAACCGAACCATCTGCACTGAACGCTGCCAGGTTCCCGAACGATTCCCTCAGAAACTCCGTGAACGCGTCCTGCGACATCTCACCTGACGCCATAGCGAATTCACGATGCCTGACCGCGCCAAGCCCGGAGACGTGCCCTGCGATCGGCACATTGTACGGCGGGTCGACAAAAATCATCTGCGCTTTGTCCTTACCCATCAGAACCTGCCAGTCGTCAGGGTTCAGCGCATCTCCACAGAGCAGCCGGTGCTTCCCGATGAGCCAGAGATCGCCGGGGCGGCTGACGGTCGGACCGTCGGTCTCTGGCAGCGGCACAGTTTCTGATTCAGCCATCGTTTCCGGCGCCAGAAGCACGTCGATCTCGCCCGTCTCAAAACCGGTCAGCTCGATGTCGAAGTCAATGTTCAAATCAAGCAGGCCCTGCAGTTCTATCGCCAGAAGATCAGTGTCCCAACCCGCATTTTCCGCAAGCTTATTGTCAGCGATGACGTATGCTCGCTTTTGCGCGTCGGTAAGATAATCGAGGCATAGTACCGGAACATCCTTCATTCCGAGGAGTTTGGCAGCCTCGATCCGACCGTGTCCTGCAATGACTATGCCGGCCCCATCCGTCAGAACCGGGTTGGTCCAGCCGAATTCCTCAATGCTGTCTGCGATCTGGCGGATCTGCTTTTTTGAGTGCGTCCGTGGGTTGTTGGCATAAGGCTTAAGCTGATCAACCGGCGTACGTGTGTATTGTGTTCTGGACATGTAATTTCTCCTGAATGCGATTTCCCACATTCATGGAGAGTTTCCCTGTTCAAAGCCCTCACGGCATTTGGCACTATTTACGTGAGGAGATCCGGTTCAGGATATTCGCATGATGCCCGTCATGACCATGAAACCAGATTGAGGTCAGACGTGCCGCGCATTCATGACGGGAGAGTGTGTGATGAAAATTCTGCGAATGCTCCTGGGCAAACGCAATCATTTCATCAGGCAGGTCGTTGTCTTCTTCATCCCAATGTTTCATGGCAGAGTAAATCAACCTGAACTCGATCGTTTCAAGCTTTTCATATCGGTTGGGTCGCGGCCCACGTTTCGGGCGAATACTTCCATCCAATAAACCACAGACATGTTCCAACAGCGCCTCCGGCCACTGTTCCGGCGGCTCCTGTCGCAAAACTTCTGCTAGTTCGTCTGGGTAGACAAACTCGCCTTTTCCGAGGCGCCAGGCCAGCTCGTCCGATCTGGTCTGGCGCAAGTGATCGAATTTGCCCTTTATTTCGCCGGAATCGGTCATCTTCTTACTCTTCCAGCAACCGCCAGGACGGGATCCCGAGAGGTTTGGCAATCTGCTCCAGCACTACAACAGTCGGATTGCGAACGCCCCGCTCAACACCGCTCACATAAGTCCGGTGCAAACCACATTCGAGCGCAAGCCCCTCTTGCGAGAATCCAGCCTGCTTGCGGTATTTCTTCAGATTGCGGCCAACCCGCTGGCGAACGTCCATCCCAAGTATGGGCCATAAATGTTGCCTTTTAATCTACAGACTATAAGTCTCTTTTTTCTTGACTGTCGGCACGCGGGAAGCGTGACTGAGGCGACAACCACGCGGAAATAAAATGCCAGACGCAAATCACAACGATGCATCAAGCCTGAGGGAACAGTATCTAGAATACGGCTTCCTCGGTGAACTCTGCCGGGAGATGTGGAAGCGCGGCATCGAAATGGACATCCTGCGCAGCCATACGGATCGCAGCGGATATGACATCTTGCTCGAGGCAAACGGCGTCGAACGACACGTACAGATGAAATCCAGCTTTGTCGGTGCCAAAACCGCAAGGCAGAAAATCAACGTCCGGTTGGCAGACAAACCATCAGGCTGTGTGGTCTGGGTTCGCTTCGATCCGGAGACTCTCAAACTTACAGAATTTCTGTGGTTCGGCGCATCACCCGGCGAACCGCTGCCGGAACTGGGTGACAAGATCGGCAAACATGAGAAGGGCGATCAACACGGATACAAAGCCCAACGTGCTGCTATCCGCGTGATCAACAAAGGTAGGTTTGACCTTGTACCTAGCATTCCCGATCTTGCAGACCGCCTGTTCGAACCGGGCTTAACATAACGGCCCCTATCATTTGGGCATACGCTCGAAAGCGGCCATTAGCCAAGCTTGGCTTCAACGACCGCATTAGGCCGTCGCTGAAAAACTGAACGGCTATGCCGTTGCGGAATCCCAAAAAAGACGAACCCGCATTATGAGCCCTTATCTTTCTTAGTCATGGTTATTCGAGCGATGTCTTCAGACGTTCCTGCCAGCTCAAGCAGAATATTTGCCCGGCTTGTGGCGACATAAATCAGCTCAGGATCTCGCAATTCCTCAAGGCCAATTACAAAGACGCAGGGGCGGGACAGACCTTTGAACCTGCGGACAGAGTCGAAGATGATGTGTTTGGGGGCCAGGTCATCCGCGCGACAAGTTTCGATGCCAGCGATTTTTCCTGGCGGCGCCTTCAAGTCATTCGAGTTGCCTGTTAGCACGGCTATCTGCCCAAAACCGACTTGGGAGGATGACAACAAGCGAGCTATTCGCTCATTGACTTTGGAAAATGCAAGGTCGCTTGAGCGACACTCTATGATGCCGACCGGTTCACCTTCAGGGCCAATGGCAGTTGACCGCCGGCCCTCGTACCACTTGGAAATCAGTGCATGAATGCGTCGAGTGTTCCGGAGGTTTCGCGTCAGTGGAATGGCTGAGTGCGGCAACGCTGAGATGAAGTTGTCGTCCTGTGTGAAAAGACGCTGATTGTCGTCGAAAAACACACAGAAGCGCTGATCTCCTCCATCCTTCAGGATCAGTCGCAAAGAATTCAACCATGAGTCACGAAAATCCTGGCCTTCATCGATAATGATTGTATCGAAGCCGAGATCACGTCGGCTACCCACCGCCTCCATCAGAGCTTCTGGCAGGTGAGTATCAAACAAAGTCTGCCCGGCGTTCGCAGGTAACTGAATTGAAGCCTCTTCAGCGAACTTGCGGCAGAGTGAATGGAAACTGGCGACGACAAGGTTCTCCTGATCTCCGCACGAGTTCTGAAGATGATTTGCCAGTGGCGCGTTGAAACAGGTTAACAAAGTACGCTGCCCGTCCTTTGCAAATCTGATGGCGGCTTCAATTGCCAATACGGTTTTCCCACTTCCTGCTCCGCCAGATACCGCCAGTTCATGGTTGTCAGTCAGGGAGTCAAGAATCCAAGCCTGCTCGCCGGTCAGACGTTCTATTTCCTTAGCGTCATCCGCGAGGCTGCCACCGATATGAGCATGGAGTTCGAAGTGGCTAGCCAAGAGTTCTTCGAGCGCCTTCAATCCATCAAGGCCAAGTGGCTCCTCGCGCACATCAGCCCCTTCCGTCATTCGGCGCACGACCCAGCGATCAAGTTTCTCCATGTCGTCACCAAAGGCTACGATTTCGAGCGGCGCGTCAGATGCAAGTGCCCGGGACGGTCGCGTGCTTCCCGGGAGGATTGCCCCGTGACGAACTCGTAGGAAACGACTGCCAAGACGCTTCTTTATTCGCTTGAGAAAGTGATGCTTACTACTCCGAGCCTGAGAAATCGGATTCTTAATTCTGAACGTGAATCCATCCCGGTCAGTAGTCAGCCATTGACCATCTTCGCTGCGACAGCTTACACGCCCACCCTTAACTTCAAGAAAAAGAAGTCCGTTCTCGCGATGTGCGACGATGAAGTCGGCCTCACCGTCAAATTCGCCACCGCCGGCATCCGCTTCATGCCACGAGCGTGAATAATAGACATTGTAGTCGCCTGCGAGTTGGTCGCGAAGCTTCTCGTAAACACGAATTTCAGAAGACAGTTTTTGATTTTCAATAACATGTTTAGGAAGCTGCGACGGATACATTCGGGCCATAATCACTCACCCCCGTTGAGAATTTTTCTGAAGAATCCGATTTTAGGCTGGTCCGGTGTGCCGACGAGCATGCCGCGATCAAGATGCCGATTAAAATGCTCGCAAGAAGTTTCAGGAAGAAATGTGCAGCAATGGCATGCCGCAGACCCTGAGCCTTCCGACAAAGACAGGATCCCACTGCTGCAAAGTGGATCAGAGGAGCACCATTCCAGATCACGTAAGGCTGAAACCAAAAGCGGTCCCAATTCACTTGTTCGCCCCTTTCGCGATAGCCCGCCCAATGTGCCATCGGAATCCGGCGCCGATGTATAGAGAAGGAAGCCGCACATTCCACCCGGACCAGACGAAACGTACAACCGCTCTCTGATGGAAGCGGTAGAATATCCACTGTCCAGTGAAAGCTGCTCCGCAAGGGCGTGCGCGGTCGTGTGTACCAAAAGGAAACGCGGCGAGATCGTCATCGGGAACGGGCGATCGTCTCCATTGTGCTCTCGCCAGGCGTTCTCCGCCGCAAAGTGCGCCTCTTTAGCCCGGTCAGAAACCTCCTTTCGCGCCTCCCATTTTGAGACCTCTTCTTCATCAAAGTTTATGAAGATCCCTTCTCCACGCACTTCAATAGCAGGAAGCCAGTTCAGCTTTGTGTCCGAAAGTGGCGCAACAAATGCACTGTTATCGTTGGCTTCCACAGCATTGAGCCGACTGAAACCTCGCAACACCCGGACCTCACGCAATCGTTCAACTGACGCGAGGTGACTCAGGTATCCTGACATCTCAGGTGGCAGGCTCTGTGGGTTGATTTGGAACTCGGGGAAATGCTCGTCACCTGCAATCCCGGAGCAAAGCATCATATGTTCGTTGGGTCGAAGATCGCCCGTTTGGTCATCCAGCAAAACAAGCAAAGTCAGGATTCTTGCCGCCAGTTCCTCTGCAGTAACCTGTGGATCTGGCCAAACCGGGTGTATCTTTCTCTTCACATAGAGAGGGAGCTGGTTCCGATCGTCCAGCGATATCAGATCATCCCAGAATTCCTCCAGCATATCTCGGAAAGAACCACCAAAGGGAGGTACGTCTAACGCCGAGGCAATGACCGGAAAGTAAGCATTTGAAGCACCTCGCTGAATTGCTACAGGCTGATGGCTGCAACCCTTAGCCTCAGATTTCAGCCAGGGCGACCTTCCATCACAGGGCAGCTTTCCAAGTGCTCTTGGGGAAAGAGCCCCGTCCAGATCCCTTTCTTGTTTGCACTCGGTACAGTGAACTTTCAGCCCCTTCAAACCAGCGCCATCGCCAATCAGTTTTAGAGGCTTCCTTTTTGAACACTTCTCAAGATGTCTTGGCCATGACATCCACGGAAAGTCCTGAAGATGTCCGGCGGGACAAGTGACGACAAATCGAACCGGCACTGCGTAGACTTTTCTGATCCGCTTTCCTCTGCCGGTACTGCAATTTGTGCAGTAGAGTTCTGGCTTTTCAATCTCAGAGCCCCAGAATCGACTTCTCTGCAAAAGATTGCAGCTCGGGCAAACATGCCAGTCAGGAAAGCGATATGCGGGCAACAGGCGCGGCCTCTTGGACGGTCCGAACCGTTCCTCACCGACAGGAGGCAAGCGAAATCCGCGTACTTGCAAGCGCGCCTGGAGGGGCTCGTGATTGATGCGCTGGTCATTAAGCAAGCCCGGTTTTGCCGAAAGCTTATCCCAAAACTCGAGGCCAGCGGCCACCACAGAAATTGGCGCCCCGTCTTCACCCCGAAAATCAATAATGGCCCCGGGACCATTGCCGGAGAGAACCTGACTTCTTCGAATTTTTCCAATAGGTTTCAAAGATTTGTCTCCGTTTCGCGGGATCCACCAAGGAGAATGAACGGCGTCGACGCCTCAACGGTCCGTAGTGAATTTGGCGTCGGTTTCTGCTTGCTGAAGCGCGCTCTGTTTCCGCGTTCAGCTGCTGCTTCTGCGGAGGTTAAGAGCGCATCGTGATAGTCGCTCCAGTAATCACTAAGACCTTGATGGTCGAACCAGTCATCAAGGAACCTGTCGAGCTGATGGCGCGCAGCTTCAGCCTCGGCTGGATCAATGCGCTGGATCCGATCAACGATCTTATCCAGCAACTCCTCTGCTTCCTTCTGATGCTGTTCAATGGCTCCCGGGTCCGTCATTCCGTCTACAAGGTGGCGAACCAGCGCTACATACGGAGCATGAAGTGCTCTGTCTCGGGCCCGCGGCGCGAAGGGTGTGACACTTGTAGCCTCGACGTCTCGATAAAGACTGCGGTGCCAGCTGGCGAAAGTCTCATACCGGCTGCGGTCTCGAGATTTCGCGGCGTTGAAAAGGGTAATCACAAGGCCGGGAGCACGGCTGCTGCGACCAACCCGGCTGGTAGCTTGAATATACTCAGCGATAGTTTTCGGCTGTCCGTTGACCAACATCAAGCCAAGCCGCGAAACGTCCATTCCAACCGAAATCATGTTGCTGGCCAACACGATGTCGATGTGATCCGGATCAGTCCATGGCCGCTCAAGATCCTTCAGGAAGCGAGGGATTTCGCTTGAGCGAACACGGCTCGTCAACTCGATTTGTGTCTGAGCATCGCGCTCTGGCTCCTTCCCATGGCGCGCAGCATAATCATGAATACTTCGTGCCGCGTCGTCTCGCATCAGAACCAGCGCACCACCGAGCTCCCGTAGCGAATTGAAATAGTTTACCAGCGTCCAGTAGCCATCTCGCGACTTGTCATCCAATCTCTTGTCGGTCGCCGCCTGCAGAAGCGAAGCTGCGACCGCCTGTTGAGTGAACTTGGCCGAACGTCCGACCGTAGTTATGCCAACGTACCGGCGGCCCGGTACAGTGCGATCCTCGACAGCGAACCCTGAATTGGTGTGGTCGAGCCCCGGCGGCGGAAACTGAAAAGAGTTACGGTCAAACAGCGCTCGGATCTGCGCTTCAGCACGACGGATTGTTGCAGTCGAACCAATGATTTTTGGCCGATACCCCGACGTGTCACGGCACAACTCGTCGATGGCAGTTTCATAGAGGCCCGCGAGACTTCCAAGAGGCCCTGAGATAAGATGCAACTCATCCTGAATGATAAGTTCCGGCGGGTCTGACGGTGTTCCGATACCGAACAAACGGCCCGATGTCTGATTTCGTGTGATCTGTGCGTATTTGTCCACCGTTCCAATGATGAGTGTTGGCTGCTCGCGATACACGTCCTCGTCAACCGTCCAGACAGGTACGGGGCCTATTGCCCGGGCCACTTCGCAAGACGCCGAATTACAACGCGCTTCGACTCGATCACCATTGGCGGAAAGTTTCCACTCCATAGGCTCGTGGCAGCAAGGACATGTTCGCAACTGCGCGGGAGAACTTTCGCCGTTATTTGCCAATGCTCTCTCGGCATCCGCCACACTATTTGGGGTCGCACCTTCGCCGACCCAGAGGCCGAGAGAGATCGGTGCGTCAGTGGCGAAGTGCTGTGGCACCTGACTGAAGCCCGCATCGGTCTTGCCGAGCCGGATCAATTCACAGGCCAAAATTAGAGCAGCGGCTCTCTCAAATTGCTGAATTGTAAGTAGACGAAGCGTGTACCTCATGAAGGTGGTCACCCCCGCACCACCCGGATCACCGGCGGCTCTGAGGCGCCGCAGGAAGATAGTAAAGGCTGTGAGGAGCAAATATGCTTCTGTTTTTCCGCCTCCGGTTGGGAACCAAAGGAGATCCATTGTCTCACGCTCGTGAGAGGCGCTATTGGCAAGAGATTCCAAACTCAGAAGTGCAAAACCGAGCTGGAAAGGCCTCCATGACAGTTCCGGCGGGTCGGGCTCGACCCTCCAGGAATATTGAAGTGCAAGTGCAGCATTGGCCATACGAAAGGCATCGAGAACATCAGGCGCTTCTGCCAGAAGCGAGATACCTCTTCGCATCCGGTCCTCTGCCGCACGGCAACGCCTCATGTGTAGATCACCTTGTTCAGCCAGTTGCGCTGGGAGCCCGGCAACACCACCCTCGGTCTTTGCGATCCATGCCAAATATGCATCCACAAATGCATTCAGGGCTTCGCAAAGCTCGATTCTGTCCTGCGTTGCAAGCCAGCGGGCGCTAAGTGCGGCACGAACTTTGTCACTTTCGAACTCTACATCACCCGCTGCGCTAACAACGTGAACGGTCGATTCCGGAAACCAGCTGGTTTCTATCTCCTTGATTGTGCCATCGACCGGCTCCTTCCAGGTTGCGGAGCACGTGTGTCCCACAGCCCATTGCTGCACATTCTTGTAAAGCAGACCGGCTGATTTTGCATCGTCGTCTTGAGTTGCTCCCGCCACGCGTTCTGGCTTTGGAACCAGGCGGCATTCCTGATCGCAATGAACAGACAACGAAACCTGGAACAAAGCGGCTTCTTCGTTTGCCTCACGGCTTTTTGCCCGCGCTGGCTTGGTATCGTTGGTCAGTGCCAGAGTAACCAGCAGGACACCCTCCCACGTTGCGACGCGGTAGTGAAGGCTTGCGCCGGAGAGCCCATAGTCCGCCAGACTGAGTGTCGGAACTTCATCAGATTGTAATTTATCGAGTTGAAGAACGAGTTCCGCCACATGCGGCTCGCGTCGCCAATCTTTTCTGCGTCGAGTTTGGGACCCCCCATCCTCGTTCTCAGGCTCCTCGGCTCGATAACGGGCTCCTTCAACCCGCACACGCAATGAAGCGCCATTCCCCAGCGACTGAACCCCGAAAGACAAGCCAATGGAGCTTGGCCTGAAAGTTGATGCGGCCTTTACGCCGTCGAGTGAGGTGCCGGCATAGTCCGCGTCGTCGGCATCAGATGCCTCATCATCCTCTTCTGCAGAAATTGTTGTTCTGTGAGCAAAGAGAATGCCGGTGAGATATCGGTCCGTCGGCCTGTCGGTGATTACCTCGTCGTTCGCTTCCGGCCCGATGAGGTCGACTTTCAGTCGTTCCAGCATTATATCTCGGGCATCGTTCATCGGCATTCTCCAAAATTGTTTTCGCTCCAGCGAGGCACCTTTGCAAAGCCCCCTAGCAGAGGCATCAACCCAATAGAAGGAACGTTACCCGTGCGGTCTGGCACGGCAACGGTTGTTGCTCCCACAACGGAAAAACCAGAAATCCGCTCAGGCATTGGACTATCCGAAGTAGTCTGGCATACAGAATGCAGCGCTTCGGCAAAACCGGAAGACAGGCAACCTATTGCGACGGCATCGCTTTCGTCGGCGCGAACCAGAAGCCTACCTTCAGGATCCAAGAACGTCTCAGCAGATACCCCGTCCGCCGCAGCCCGCCAGATCGCTTCGCTCACATGCTGAGCATCACTTACCTGCGCCATTCGAAGAAAATCCTGCCAGTTTTCGAGGTCGCCCTCGAGCCCTATTTCGATCAATCTGTGGTCCTTGCGAGGTGCCCAGTATCTTTCGGGCTTGCCCGTGGAATAATACTTGTCCGGATGGATCCATGACGTCCTCAATTCAGCAGAAGAACGTGTCGAGCCGACGTAGAGAGTACGCGCCTCCTCTCCCCAATCGACCGTGTCGCCGTATGGAGCACGCGTCAAAAGCAACATCACTCGTTGATCTTCACGACCCTTTACCGCGTGGATCGTTGAAAGCAGTGGCCCACGTTTGCCTTCATAGTCGCAAAGCAGCTCCAGAGGTACATCTTCGAGCGCTTCAGCCACATGGCCGACAAGGATGTTTTCACGTCCGCTTCCGTCAAGCTCCAGAAGGGTTTCCCAACACTCCTCGCAGCCCTCGTCAATTGCCGGATGAACGGCACCATGTAAAAATTCAAATGCATCCCTCGACAGCCTCTCCGACCCTGATAGTCCGCCGAGTGTTGCACCGATCCAAGGCGCAATCCGAATAGGGCGGTCTGGAAGACGCATACGGAACTGACGGCCCTCCGCTCGCAAGGCCTCGGCCGCTGTAAAGAGCGCGTTGCGGCTCCGAGTAAGGATCAGGCCGCGTGTCGTAGACGGATGGGTAGTGAAGCTCTTTACATCTGTCTCCAGAGCTGCGGCCTGTATCGTTTGACGAACCTCGAAGTACGTACCTCGAGAACCTCTAGGGTCACTCCGCAGGGTCTCCCGAGCGTCTGAAAAAAGCTGCTTAAGTGAAATGTTGCTGGTGCGGTGATCATGCTCCAGTCTGTAGCTCTCGAAATCGTTGGTATCAGCCTTCTCAGAGAGGAAAGTGGCTTCAGTCCTATCGCGGCCTTGATAGCCATAGATTGCCTGAGCGAAATCACCAAGAATCGTGACACCGCATTCCGGATGCAGCAGCTCGACCAGAGCATCACAAAGCGCCTTTCGATCGCCCACGAGATCCTGCGCCTCATCGATAATGACATGCTCAAGCTGTCCGATTGCATTTGCCACGAGCGGGTCACCGGAACGCAACAGTTGCTCTGCGGCTCTTATGTTCGCATCGTAGGTAGCCGCGCCTGCGGCGCCAGTGACAGAAAGAAGACGTGAGGCGAAAGAGTCGAAGGTCCGTATTTGCAGGGCGGCTACATTCGGCTGCTCAGCTAGTCGCGTGTAGACCCGCTCCCTGAGTTCCGCCACAGCCATGCGCGTGAAACTCAGGAGCAGGATACGGGAGGGAGAAAGGTTTTCCTCCTGTACGAGCGCAATCACGCGTTCACACGCAACATGGGTTTTCCCCGACCCTGGTCCTGCCTCGACTACGAGGCGGGCCGGGCCCAGTGCTTTGATGACTCTGTCTTGACTCGGATCGCTTGGGCGGGTGCCTGCGGCATCCTCGAACAATGGCACTATCCCGAACCATTCGTTCAGGAATCTGGCATTCAGGTCGCTCAAAGACCACTCCCGCGTCACAGGGTTGAAGGAACCGCACAGTTGAAGCGCGAGACTCAAAGTCTCAGGTACAGGCGCCGGCCATCGACCCTCTGATGGCAGCAACTCGGTGACGCCCTCCAAATCGCTAAGGCCTAACTCCCCTAGCAAGTCGATCAGGGTTTCTGTTTCGCCCGCCTCTACCACCGGGAAAAGAAGATCAAGGTCCTTGCCGGCACCGATACCATGGCTGCCAAGCAAGATAGTGCGGCCATCCGGCAGCGATATGCGCCGCTCAGACAATGATACTAAGACAGTTTCACCACGCATCGTCCCAAAGCCGATGTCGTGAACGCTGCACAAAGTATCGATCACATTCTCAACTGTAGCTATTGCTTCTGAGGAGGCACTGCCGCTCATGAACTGAGCCACCAATTCCACAACAGCAATCCGGCTGATGCCTTTCCGAGCATAAACAAAACTACGCACCAAGTCGGCGATCGCGCGTCTGGCACGCGGCCCGAGATCTGCGGGCACAACCATGTTTAAAAACTCTTGGGTATTCACGTTCAAAATGAGCTCTCTGTTGAATTGGCGTTGACCTTCATAGGCTTAATAATGAACACTCTCGTCGAGGCGGTGCCATTTTTCAACCGCACAACGCGTAGTAGATCTTTATTTAGATATAGGAGAGCGAATGACGTGGTTCCGAAAGGCTCTGCAGGATCACCACGCTTCGCTTGCTGATCGTTTCTCTGATCTAGCCAGTGAACGCGGAGCCTTTCCGGTTTTTGCGATAGAACATGACCTCGACCAACGGGCTCTCTCGGAACTCAAGGCCGCTCTGGCTCTAGGAATTGAGCATGACCCTCAACTGAAGGGAGGCCAATGGGCGTGGGGCTACCTCCCGTTGCTAGTGGCGGCTGCCGAAACTGGCTATCGCTACCGTGGCACGGGAACGGACTTCTGGCCACTTCTGTCTCGGGAGCTGACGGTTGAGACCGATGGAGAATTCCGGGTTGCGATTACTCGGTTGTTTGAGCTCGGCGCCGAAAATTTTCAGCTGTTTCGCCCCGGGAACAGCCCTTGGGAACGGCATTTTCCACTAATAGCATGGCCAATTGGTAACGCTTTGGTGCCGCTGGAGATTCAGCCCCAGATTACAGACGCACTGCGGCGAGCTATACGTGCAGGAATTTCTTTCGAGGACACAGAGGGGATAATCGAGTATCTCAAAAAGCTGGCCGCAGGACACGCCAGCCGTCGCTTTGAGCATTGGATAAGGAATGCTGATGTCGCGCTTGAGGTTATGCGGCGTCTGCTCCTTCCCGATTCTGAGGGGTGGATGTCTGCTGGCATACTCCATCGGATTGATAAGGATGTCCGTAAGGACGCCCGATCGTTCCGCGCAATTTCCGAAGCTCGCCGCAATTCCACGCGAAGGATCGCACGGCCGAAAGAAATTCCACCGTCGCGGTTCGTGGTAAGCCTTTCTGATAGCTTGCCGACCGAACTGGCAATTCGCGGACCTGTTTTGAGCGCAAGTCTGCGAGAAGAAGTGATCGCCGGGTTGCGTATTCAAGGAGACAAGATAAGAGCAACGGGCTCGGAGCACAGTATTTCATTGCGCTCCTTCCTTGCCGGCGGCGAGATCGTGCTAGGCCCACTCGACATTTTGCCAGAGTCTCCTCTCTACCGAGGCGATACCTTCCTTCGCCCACAGAAGGAAACTGCAGACATTCTCTTGGAGAATTTACAGCCTGCAGAGGCTTCGTTCTTTCTGGTTGAGCCAGAGGGGCACACTGCTACCGCTGTAGTACCAGGAGACTCGCTTCCTGTAGGCGCGGCCGTCATACATTGGATTCGCTCCGACCAAACCGGTTCGCCCGAATTTCGTCGTCTCGAGACCGTTTCAGATGCCGAGTACCTGCGACGGCATGGTTTCACGTTGCTTTCAAAGCGGTCGGCTCTACGTGTTTTAGGTATTCCAATGCCTGGTGTTACTCCAAGCTATTCTGCGCAGTTTCCAATCCTTGTTTCAGCCCGAAATCATGGTCTTACTCCCATTCTCGATGGCGAGAAACACCCTGCGAATTGGCTCGAGCTGCGCGGTAACAAATGGGCTGCTTTTCAGCCTTCTCCCGGAGAGCATATGCTCTCATCGCCCGAACTCGACGATGGTGACTCAATCCTTATCGAGGTCGCGGAGCCTCCTGATATTGAACCGGCCTCCATCAGTATTCAGCCTGATAAGGCAACGTTACGTGATCTTGAGCTAGGCAGACTAGAGATAAAAATCTCTTCGCCGGTTGCATTGGAGCAAGTACCTGTTTGCCTTCGCATTTCGTCGGGCGACCAGCAGATCTCCATAGCCGAAGACACAATAGACCGACTACCTCACATCATTGCCGGAGGTTCGCCACTGCTGCGTCGCTTGCAAACGCAATTGCTCGAACATCAAGCGCCCTTAAGCAGCGTGCGCCTCGACGTGGTAGTCCAAGGTCTTCGCCCTGCCTCTACTCTGATTTCACCCAACCGTCTGGACCTTCACTATGATCGAGCTTCGGGACTCTGGTTGGATGAAAGCAGCGAAAACAGAACATTTTCGACTCTCACTGCAACCCCGAACTCTCCCTTGCCCCATGCCAACGCCGCTGACGACGGCGACCTGAAGTTACTCTTGCCTGCTTCCCCTCGGCACGAGACGCTAGGCTCAGGGATTGTTATTTCGGACGACCGCCGGCTCAGCTTTGCACAACTGGCCGGAGAAAAGGTCAATGTGCCGATTCTGTTGCGAGAGGCCGACTCCCGTGACGGCTACGTAGGGTTGACCGATGTTGCTCGGGCCACATTGGCCTGGCAACTGGCCGAAGCAGATGACCTGGTCAGTGATTGGCGCCGCTTCTCAGTTCTCGACCATCTCGAAGCGGCTGTGATCGGACTGCTTTGTGGTACCCGGTGGCAGAAAACAGAGGCGGGAATAGACCTTTCCATTCTGTCTCAACACGGTGCGCTATTTCGAAGTGCAGAGTCTTTGGGGCTCCTTACAGGCGAAGACCTGCCGCAGATTGAAATCATTTCCGACTGGATGTTTTTCAGAGACCGCCTGATAGACCGTTTTCGAGTAGTAGTAACTACAATAACGGAAACCGTGCATCACTGGGATGAGGAAATGGGCGGAGAACTGGATCTCGCCGTGATCGACGCCTACGACGATCTTCGACTTCATCTGGAGGAAAACGGCCGCGAAGCGTTCGAAGAAGTTGATATGGCGCGCCCCGCAGAGGACTGGTTAAGGGCATTGGAGCAGGCACAGGAAATGCCACTACTTCCAATGTTCAGGCGGCTCATCCTGCCGGACTCACGCTGGATATCCCTCACCAGTGCACCGTATGATGAGTTTACCGAGAACGATCTTGTCGACCTCCTTGACGAGTGCCACGTTGATGCATCCCGTCGGCCCGGTAAGCGATGGATTGGCAGGGCTGAACTGAGGACCTTAGTGCAATTTTGGCTGTCACCTGAAGCGACAATATATGAGGAAGACTGGCCACGGCTTCTGTCAAAAGCCTTGTCAGATGTGCGAACGGCCCGCGCCGTTCGCTATACGGCTCTTCGTTACAAGCTTGCACGCCTTGAAATGCCCGGCGGAGTGACGGTATGACAGATCAATACCTTCGTTTCATCAATGGAGTTCAGGCCCTGCGCCGCAGGACTTCGGCACTCAGTGTCGGCCTTTGCGGAGCTCTTGGTGTAGCCGCCGATCCTCTTCCTCACCAGCTTTCAACGGTGCGACGCGTCCTCGGTGATACGCACGTCCGTCACCTTTTGTCAGATGAAGTCGGTCTCGGTAAAACGGTCCAGGCATTAATGATTATCAATGCTTTGCGCTGGCAGCAGCCCTCGCATCGCACTATTGTTGTCGCGCCCGACAACCTCTTGTCGCAATGGCAGGAGGAATGCTGGGTGCGCGGGCACATTATGCCTGCCCTTGCTGGTGCCACCGATAACAGCTTCGACGAAACGGCAGCTGTTACCCTTGCGAGGCCTCGTGATCTGATGATCCGACAAGGAGAGGGCACACGCACCATCTCTGCAGACTCATCTCTGTTTGATCTGCTGGTATTAGATGAACCGCAGACCATGCCACGCGAAACGATCCAAATGTTGTCCCAGGCCTCTGACAACTTCAGGCAGGCACTCATACTCTCTGCTACTCCGCGCCTCGGAGATCCGGCATGGCGTGAATTGATCATGCGGATGATCGAACCGGAAGCCAGCCAGTTGGCGCGATTGGAAGGCCGTACACTCGTTGATGTTCTCGAGGAACGCGAGAATTCCGCGATCGAGCTCCTTGGAGAGAGCGCCGACACACAGCAATGGTCGCGAAGCTTCTTGCGAGCCGCTGCCGGCAGGAAAGTGATCCGCAACGGACGAAGCCAATGGAGCGAGTTCTTACCTAAGCGCAGAAACCATGAGGTACGCATCCAACCCATTGAGTCTGAACGGGCCCGGTATGAAATTGCCGACAGGCTGCTACAAGAAGCTGATCCGGAGCAAGGTCTTAAGGGGCCGCTGTGGACTGCTGCGCGCGCGCTGCAGAGAAGCGCAAGAGCTGCGCGAACCGTTCTGACGGACCTTTCAACGCAGGAAGGAAGTCTGGGCGAAAGGGCGGAACGAGCGCGAACAACCTCGCTCGAAGACCCTGGTGACAGCCGTCTCGACGCACTTCTCGACATTCTTGCAGATCAATGGAGTTTGGCAGCGGAAAGAGCTTTCATCGTTGTCTGTGGCGACAACCCTACAATCGATATGCTCCGCACTACACTACCTCGTTATTTTCCTGATCTAGCAGGAGCGATTTCGGTGATGCGGCGCCCTGCAACAAGTGAGCTCGACGGCGTCGCAAACCTTCGAGAGATTCAGGAAACTCTTGCCCCGCTACTCGCTGGAGAGAGCAGGCTGCTTCTTGTGGGTGACTGGGTGCAGGCCGGACTGAATTTACATCACGTTGCGCAGGGTATCATTTTCTTCTCGCTGCCTTGGGAAATCGACAGTATCGATCAGCTGATCGGCCGGATCGACCGCCTCGGCGGCTCGAAGTCCCGGCGCAGGGCGCAGAATACCGTTGATATATGGCGCATCCTTATCGAGGGTTCGCAGGAAGCCGCAATTGCGGATGTGGTTGCTTCGATGGGCATATTTGATGCACCGATGCCGCCACTTTCCGCTGACGAACTACAACACGTTCAAGCCCAGCTGGGCAAAGCAGCAAAGTCGCGAAAAGTTCGCGGATCAATAGCGCGGCTTGCTGGTGACGGAACCGGTTTGACGAGCCGACTAACTGCGCAAGATCCATACACGCCAGAGCGGGCGGTCACAGCGTTCTCTGAGTGGCAAGCGCAAACCAGCCCGGCGCCAGCTATGATGCAAGATATCGCGCGGTCACAGGACACGCCCGTCAGAAGAGAAGAACGCGCCTTAGGGGCATGGCTTCAAACCATTGGGAAATCTGACGACTTCAACGTGAGTTCGCGCCGTGACACGTTAGACGACTATCGCTTCAGGACGTTGTGGTACTATCGCGAAGCCGCCACCGGACGCGCAGGCGCCAGCCCTTTTCAGCTACCAGCGACCTCTCGCGACAATTGGATGTCCGATCATATTCCTTTCATATATCGCCGATCAGATATTGGAACTCCGCCACGAAAGGCTGTGTTCACGGATGAGGGCGAAGAAACTGCCAGGCCCTTGCGTTTTCTGGACCATGGAAGCGTCGTCCATGACACTTTGCTTAGAGGATATGCGAAAGCCGTCAGCAGTCAGTTCGGACCCGATAAACCGGTTGTGCAGACGAGCGTTATTCTTCCCGAAGGTCACCCAGCTCGGGGAATTGGTTCTCTTGCGTTCCTAACGGTTGCGACCCTGGACCCTTTCCCAGATCAGCTGGTGCCGGGCCTTTGGTCTTCGGAAGCAAGGGCGCTTCTTGATCAAGCGACAACTGACGCACAAAGAAGCGCTCTACTTGAGGACCGGAAAGCCCTACAAGCACTTTTCCACGCTCTACAGCGTAGGGTGCGTCTTGAAATTCCGGGGAGATTGATCCGAGCGGGGGTTGTAAGAAATTCGGACGGATGGAAGCGCCTGAATGCCGAAGATGTTGACGAATGCCTCCAGCCCATTACTGCCTCTACCGACAAGGCGATGGCCCGTGGCCGAAGGCCTATGTCAAACTTCCTGAAGCCTGAAGTGGCTTCCGCACTTCGTTCAAAACAGTTGGAACTCGTACGATCTGCGGCTCATCAGTTTGCTCACGATAGCATTGCACAGCTCTTTCCGGTGCTTGAAGAGTTTGCCACACAGGTTTCCAGCCAAATCGAAGTTGAAATCCGGAACCGGGAACTCAGACTGAAGCGGCGTAGGAATTCGCAGCCAGAAGGCGTACCCATCGAACTCTGGCAAGGCCAGATCTCCGCGCTCGAACGCTCACTTGAAATGGCGCGGGTGAACGGCGCGGAGGCGATCAGATTGATCCAGGAATTTGGAGCGGGACGGCTGAAACTTCCGCCACCAGATCCTCTAAGCATCCTGGTTTCCCTCGTCAGCGATCAGTGATCAGTGATCACTGATCAGAATACAGTCGCGAAAACTCCCCCAGTCAGGTCGGGCGGCATTTAACATAATGGCGCTTACGCGTCGGTTAAGGTCCCCAAATCTTTCTTTTGAGGAGGCCCAGAAGACCTTTACCTTTGTCTACGGTAGGTTTGGCATGATCATCGGCGGATGAATTGCCTGACTGCAATTTAGCCTTTTGAATGTCGCTTTGGTCGACTTTTCTGCCTTTAGCCGCACGAGGAGCGGGTTTGGCCCGATTTGCGACTGTGGAAGCAGCGGCCTTTGACCGTGGCTTGCTACTGGCGCGCTTTCTTTTTGGCTTTCGCTCAGCGATGATTTCAACTTCCTGGCCAGAGGATACCTGCAATGTCAGACCACTGGCATATCCGCGAGCAATGGAAGCAAACATCTCCAGGGAATCGACCGAGGAACCCTCCAAACGCCATTGGCCATCTATGCCGGTGTTGAAGTTCCGTGTTTGAGATGCGGCGCTTGCACTCTTTATGTGAGCGCCCTTGGGACCAATAAACGCCCCAATTTGGTTGCTTGGAACGACCACAAGGCCTACCGCCTTTTCAACCAGCGGCTTCACTCTTCTGAGAACGGCATTTGCGGCTGCGGAGGTTTGCGCGATCACGTGTACAATCTCTTCTTCAACCCAAAGCCACTCGACCCCAGACATTGCTTGCAGAGTTTTTAGCGTCTGGCCACCTTTGCCAATGACGCGACCCGTAGTGCCGCCAGGAAGACGCAAAGCAAGGTACGCGGCCGCATCAACTGACGCGATCGCTTCCACGGCCATCAAGACTGTTTGTTCATCCTGAGCGCAGATTTCGACCTGGTTCGTCTCGATGAGCTTCAAGCGCACATTGAAGCGCTGCTCAAATTGCTTCCTGCGATGGAAGTTATCGAAAAGCTCTCTTGTAATCTCAGTGAGCGCTGAGGTTTGCTGATGTATCGGAGGAAGCGCCAAGACCGGATTGATGGTCTGTGAATACTCGAAAAGGCGGTACACTTGCGATGCCCATTTGTCGCCCATGTGAAGTCGAAGAAGTCGTCTCGCAAGACTCGGGTCAAGCGCCGTATTGGCAATCACTTTCTGGCCCTGAACCTTCAGCTTGCCACCGCTCTTGCTGACCACTTGGTCGAGGGCCTCCGACAACGGTTTCAATCCGTTCGAAGTGGATGGACTGTCCGCGAAACCAATGCGCAGCCGCTGACCGACATTAACTGGAACCCCTTTCTCCTCGCCGAGCCAACCGATCCAGATCGCCGTTCGCAGTGCAACATCTCCCGGTTCAATCCCGTCTTCTAGCTCAACCAAGACTTTGTCGTACTCGTTCGGTTCGCTGATGATCCTAGCTGAATGAAGGCGGTCGGCCTTTCCTTTCTCTGTCTTTTGGGGAACTCCTAACTTGTTTAGTTCTTCTCGCATCCAAGCCTTAAAACTCAGGCTTCTTTGACCAGGCTTTGGGACGACAACTAGCCCTTTAAAAACACCTCCGTTGACAATCCCGCGCGGATTGGCCTCCTCATAAGGATCAAGCGAAAACAATTTCCGTGCTGGAACGTCAATTCGTTCTGTAGATCCGACAACTCTGAAGCGAATGAAGGCATCGTAAGGGTCGCTCGTCACGTCAAGGACCTCGACATCAAGTTCGTCGAAAGGTCGAAGCCGCTTGTGCTGCGCTGGATCAACGCTCTGATTAATAGGATCAAATGGTTCGACCAGCACGACCGCCTTACCGCTATCGTATTCGCAACCGGTGACTACGTAAGCCCTGTTGGGTGCTAGCTCGGAATCATCGAACATCAAGCGCGCGAAAACTGGTGTGTCGGGTGCCTGCGGATTGCTGGGCTTGTTATATTCGACTACTGCGGAGCCTTCTTCGGCGCGGTCGTTGATTTCGAGCCAGCGAGGGTCCAAGGGATTCCGTGCTTCTTCTTCTTCGTCCGGCGTCGCCTCATCATTGCCTAAGAGGTCCCATTCTCGATCAAACCCGGATTCTACCTCATCATCATCGTTATCGAACAGACCGTCTGTTGGGCCAATAGGTGCGAGAAAGGCCTGTTGTTCTATATCGAACCCGAGAACCTTGCTTAAACCGTCGGTCTTCGCGGCCGTTTCAAGTCGCACGATGGAACCGATTGGCAAAGCTTCCCGAGCGTGTCGCAGAGTGTCAGTCTGCGTCATTGTTGCTTTAGGTTGCGCATCAGCCCAGCGGCTCAAGAGCAGCAATAGGTCGAAGTCATTTTCGACGCCGCCGCCCGACAGAACCTTTGTAAATTCCGGGTTCGCATCTACAAAATGACTTATGAATCTCCGCTCTTCATCTCCAGGCAGGGTCTTTTCGTATCTCTGAAACGCGATGACGCTCCGGCTACAGGTAACCAATCGATGGCTCTGCAATTCAGCGGGCGTTGGCACGCCCTCTTTTTCGAAAGTTCCGTCTTCCAGCTCGGTGAAGAGGTTGTCTTGGAAGGCATACACCAAGGCCGCTCTGGCACGTGGGAGCAAGGTCAGCAAAAAAGGTCGAGCGGCTTCGCTCTTCATGTGTGCTGACAAGTTGCCCACCACCGAAGTGACTTCATCAATAGCTGCCACAAGAGCTGGCTCATTCACCCACCACGTTCGACACCAGCGGGATTTGTCGGAGGCTGCCTGGTAGAGCGAAGCAAGGCGAACAATCAATTCAAGATCGTCTAAGCACCCTTCTGCGAGTGCCCTATGGCATGCCGTAGCACGCAGTCGCCACTCCGGAGGCCAGCCAAAATCCGTTCTCAAGATCGAGTGCGTTGTCTTCCCGTACAGTGTCCCCTGCACCAACACAGCGATAGCAAGAGCCACCTCATGAACGCATGCGAGGCGGTCTGCAACCGCGATAGCTAGCGCCTCCGAGGCTTCACCAGAGTATCGCTCGACCTCTCTGCCGATTTCGGTCAAGTCTCCGTCCGGATCAATTAGTCCACTCTGGCGCAAGACCCGGCTGGCTCGTGTCAATTCGGACTTGAATGTCTCTGCAGACTTTTTGCCATATTCATCCAATTGGAAGGCAGGATCCTCAAAACTCGCTGGCAAAATTGCTGTCTCAACGTTGAGGCCCGACGCGATGAGCTTTGTGCAAAAAGCTTCAAGGTTCTTTCGGGTCGACTCTGGTGGTGTATCTCGAGCAAGTGCCAGGAATTGGTCCTTGGTGTAGAGCGGGAAAACCCATCCTGGCGCATCCCGACCGACACGACCCCAACGTTGACGAAGGCCAGACTGACTATGAGGAATGACTGGCAGCGACCCACTGGCAAGTTCGGTGTTCCATTCAGACTGGCAGATCAGACCAGAATCCACGACGTACCGAACACCACTTACCGTGAGTGAAGTCTCTGCAAGATTAGACGATATGACGATCTTTCGTTTCTCTCCCCTTCGCCTGGCCGCTACGGCTTTTTTAGTCCTTTCGGCGTCTGTGGAAGATAGTAACGGATAAACGTCGAATTTGAGATCAAGTTCATCCAGTCCGCGTTTGATCAAGTCAATCGCTTCCTCGATCTTTCTGGTGGTGGGCAAAAACCCGAGAATGTCCCCCCAACTTGTCCCCTTAGCGATGGCAAGCACTTGGCGGGCTAATGCATTTGGCATCTCAGAACGCCATTGCTCGACAGGGATCTCATCTACGCATCGAAGTTTTTCGTAATTGCGAGATTCTGCAGCAAGGTCGTCCTCCGGGAATCCCTCGTGTTCCGGTCCAAGACCAGACCAACCTCCAAACTGGATTTGGTCGATCCCTCCGTTAAGGCTCAGACCATTTGCGATTATTCGCGAGTCGATATCGAGGTCGATAAATAATGGGACTCCGTAGCCGAAACTCTTTTTCTCCGGCACAAGATGATGGAATACTTTTTCCTCACCACCAAAATACGTGACGAAAAAGTCCTTATCGATCGTTGCTGACGTGATAATCACCCTTAAGTGTTCGTATTCTAAAACTTTTTCCCGAAGTTGGGCGAGAATGATGTCGATATTCTCACTACGCTCATGCGCTTCGTCCACAATCACCATGCCGATGCGCGCCAAGCTTCCATCTCGTACCCAGTTGATCATAGTACCGTCGGTCACATAGATCAGATCGCAAGCTCCATCCCATTTGCGATCGCCGCTGACTTGGTAACCAACTGGAAAACCTGGGCCAATATGAGACTGGGTTTTCCGGCTATCACGGCCGAAAGCCAAGTTCTCACCAACGAATGTAGCGACGCCTGTTGCCGCGGCCCTTCGAGGTTCAGTCACAACGATTGGACCGTTTCTTATTGGGTGAAACACCGCACCGTTTGGAGGGTTCATGAGCCGAAAAGGCATGAAGGTCGATTTGCCAGACCCGGTCCCCGCCTCGATCACTGCTACCTTCTTGTCTTTCAGCCCTTCTAAAATCTCAAGAATGTCCTGGTCGCTCATCCCGAAGCCGTAATCCTGAAGGTTGCTCTCGGCTTCTCTTTGTTTGTGGGCAGGCGGCAGAGCGCCAAGACCGCCCAAAGGTCCAGTGGGGTTCTCACGATTTCTAACCGTGCCAACAACTTCCAGATCAACATAAGGAACTGCCAAAGCTCTAATGGCTTGGCGATGAAGGCGACGATGACGCTCGCAGCGATCTGAGCGCGAATGCCCTAGATTAAACTCCTTTTCAGCCCAAGCACCCGAATACTCGAACCCTCGTCCTCCCCCGGGACCACGCCGGCCCTTCTGCCTGTTGGAAGCATTCAGCTTTCGACCGCTTAGCCGTAGCTCCGCAGCACAGTCTTTGCACTCGGCACTCCAATAGTGCGTCGTTGCCGCACCGCGCATTGGCTCATTGTCTATCTCGTCTGCCATGGAGCCCCTTCTTCAAATCCTTCACCAACAAAGAACTTGGGCACTACGCAGATCGAGCCGGGATACTCGACCAGTGCGTGTGTAACCGCACGGTAGAAGCCGACTACTGCAGGCTGAAGGCCAGTTTGGAACATCTCTATCACTACCGGCCCAGTTGCTCTGATTGTTTCGAGCTGTTGTTTTGAAATCGAGAACGCGTCGGCATCGGTAATTCCTGCCGCACGAGGCAGACTGATCCGCGAGTTTCTATACCATGCGCCATCGACCAACTCATCCATCTCAACATGACGAATTGATAAGAGAGTGAAACGAAGAACAGGCAGATTGGATGGCGTGTCATCCGACAGGTGAATTGCCCGAAACGGGAAATCCTCTGCACGCGAACCATCCCTATATTCGACAGGTACGTCCATCCTGGTTTCGCTTCCTGCCTTGGCGACATACTTCCTCAGAGTCGTTGTCAGGACGCGATTAGATACACCCGAGGGATTGATCGCTGTGTCCACGCGCCCATCAGCAAGCGCTGAACGTATCTGATGTTCGAAGCGCTCGGTTTCTGCTTCTCTCTTGTAGCGGTGAGATCCCTTCCAGGCTTCGGCCACCGGAGCAGGTCCAACTTCCTCCAAGGAATTAGCTGTCGGGCCCTGTTGATGTGGCAATGTCACCGAAACGACGCTCGATCCTGCGGACAGCCAATCAGCAACACTGGCAGGAATGTCTTCCCCCACTTCACCCAGCAACTCTGGCGTCATAAGCAATCGCGTGCGTGATTGGAGATCGTCGGCGAATGCCACAGATTGAGGATCAGCCACCGAGAGTTCGATCGCGCGTTTCTCAAGCTGAGCGGCAATTGCCTCGAAACGACCGATTTCTGCGTTGTTGCCCGGCGGAAGCTTGCTGGAACGGCGTAGCGCCGCCATTGCCTTGGCGGCCATAGCCTCGAACTCAGCAGTCACTTGGCTCGGCAATCGAACAAACGCTACTTTTTCAACCGTCATCTGCGGGAAATCCTCAATGTATCTAGTTTTCCACGTACCGACTGATCAATCACATCCAGAGTTTGCGGACACCTAAGGAACGGCACACCTGGGAAGCCACTCATATCTGCATCCGAAGGCACCAAGAGAAAAACCGCTGCCTCCGGCTGGTCTTCCTGCAAACGAGCGACAAGAGCCGCATCCGTTAAGAAGGGCATCCCGCGCGGCAGTACGACCAGGGCTTCCTTGCCGACTTTCAACCGGGCTCCCGTTCCCTTCCTGAGCCAAGGAACTTCGTTTCCTTTGAGTTGGGCAAATGCCACCGCGCCGACTTCGGATAGAACCACCCAATTGCTATCCAAACGCCAATCTTCAAGAACTTCGACCATAGGAGATTGGTTTGCCTTCAGAGCTCCGTTTTCGAGTCTGCTTTTAAGCATTCCCACCATGGCAGCTGCACGGCATGATTCCGATTCCGCGCAGCGAGCCATTCGATCCTCGGGGTCGCTGCCACCCTCAAGAATTCTTGGCGCGCGCGGCGTTGTTGCAAGGAGGTAGCTAAGCTCGATGTCACTCCAAAGCCCTGACATCAGGCAATAACATAGTCTTTCTGGTGTGATGACGCCGGTATCGAAAGCTTCAAACGCGCGAAGCCTCAGCTCCTCGGTCATCGGCGACACAGAGATGAAGAGCTCGCGCGCCTCTGCCGGTGATATTGCTCGAGGATCTTTGGCACCAATCTGAATGCCGCGAACACGTGCGAACCGGTGCAAAGCAGGTGGAATTGGACGCTCTCGGTTTGCTCGTCCGAAGCGGATTTCCATCGTACCACCGCTTTGGAACGCGTCGCATAGCAACAACGCTGCCATCGCTCGATCTGCTTCTCCTGTGGCTAGATGGGCGACTTCGCAGGTCACATACGCCTCGACGCGCAGCCCATCAAAGACCGCGTCGTAGTGAAGCGACGCCAATCCAATTATGACATTTTGACAAGCGAGCTGAACCGGACGCCTGACATCGACACGAGGACGTCGACCCTTAACAACGAAATTGTTGTAGTAGTTCGTAGCCGTCTTCTCGACTGATTTTCGTTCGGCTCTTCGAATTGAAAGCTCTTTCGACATCGAGCGAATGTAAGAGATTGCGTCGAGATCAAGGAGCTCGCCTTGTTTGACGTCATCTACCACGCCTAAGTGCCAGCGAACGACTTCGTGGGCTTGACCCTTATGGAATGATCCATCCGAGATGTCGTGATCGCATACAACGCAAGCAAACGAACCATCGCAAACTGGCATGATAGGGAGTAGATTTTCTGGAGGAGGATCAATCGCGTCCCATAGCGCACGAACTGCAAAGCGTAATCCGTTCGGCGCATCATCGCCTTTGTCCGGATCGAATAAGACGTCTTCTAGCACCCCACGATCCTGCGAGCGAATGGCTTGGTAAAGATCCGTAATTGCGACCATGGAAACTCAGGTCTCTTGATCTGCGTATGGATCATCGCTGATCGAGGTTACATGCTCATGGCAGGCGATGGGTGCATTCCCGTTCTTGACCAGATCATCGTTGATCTCATCGACGGCATCCTTGAATGATTCTGAAAAGCGACCGTTTGTTACAAAGTGATACTCATCGTATTGACCGTGGGAGATTGCTTCCGCTACGGCGGACAGCTGTTTGTTGAGGTCGCGAGAATTTCCTCTAGTCCCAGCTTCCTTGACGTGCTTGAAATCTATGCCGACCTCACGTCCGTTTTGGAAAACTTGCGCATCGGCTTCGACGGTCCGGCGATCTCGGTCTGCGGTCTTTCTGTCGTAAGCGTACCGATGATTCATGTACGCTTTTGGCCCGAATACCAACTTATCCTTATTGGGATTGATGCTTAGCTTCGGTGCATCATGTTTGGTGTTCGCAGGGTTGGATGCGCCTTTACACAATGCTGCTGTCCCCATGATTTCATAAGCAGCGCCGACCGCGTCGTTTCCTTTGGTACTCAGTCTCCGAGCAAAAGAGCCCCGCGGTTGTCCACGCGTGACCATCGCTGCGACCAAGCCGCCCGCAGAAGGGCACACCTTCAACATCTCGGCGGCGTCACGAGCCAATGTTGCCTTGTAATCGGAGGGGATTTTACCATTGGCCTCAATGACTCGAAAGACCTCTTGCTTGAATGCTTCATGTGCCCAATGGCCCGGCTTGGTGAGCACTTCGCTAGCACGCTGAGCGCTTCGATCGGGCGCCCCCTCACGGAATTTTTCAAGGACCTGCTTGCCGTCAGGAGCCTTTGTTCCCTTCGCCTTGTCTCCGCGCAGACCTTCCGCTTCTCTTCGCACAGCGCCCATTGCATCACCACGCAGCTGACTCAGACGACCTTCAACTCTACGAACTTGTGCTTCCGTCGCTCCCGCTGAGCGCAACCGGTCAAGCGCCCGTTCTGCGGCCTCAATGCTTTTGTCGAATTTGTCGCCCAAGTCACCTCGCCCTATCATACTTTCAATATGGTCTAAGAGTGCGTGCGATTGGTTCATCGCGAATTGGCTATTTTCGGACGGTGGTGTCGCTCTTCCAGGTTCTGGTGGTTTTGCGCAGGCCATAGTTTTCAACGGTATCCAATCTGCATCGATAAATAAACCTGCGCATCAACTGGTTGCTCTAAAAAATAGTGGGAGAATGATATGCCTTCACCAGTTCCGGAAAGCCTGTTGGAGACACCGCAAATTAGTTGAACAGAATCTAGGGGCTAGACAGACGAAGACATGTCTGCCGATACTGATTTCTAATTGGCCGCGCGCCGGTGGCTCGCGTAGTTGCCTCAGAGACTGGGATAGGTAAAATGACGTTCTTGAACAATGGTTTACTTGGTCTTAAGGAGCTGTCACGCGAGCAAATTGAGCAGATCCTCGAGCTCGCGCTGTGGTTTTCACAATCTGATCCAAAAGACAGCAGTGATCTGCTTGTAGGCAAAACCCAACTCTCGGCCTTCTTTCAGCCATCCACAAGGACACGGCTGTCTCATGAGGCAGCGATGGTGCAAATGGGAGGGAGCGTCATAGGCTTTGGTGATCCAAAAATGACTCGCGCAGGCGACTTTTATCAGGAATCCATAAAAGACACATTTCGGATGTTAGAAAACTATGCCGACGTTATTGTCATGCGTCACTTCGAGAAAGGCGCACCTCTTGAGGCCTCGAAACACTCGAAAACACCGATTATCAATGCCGGCGATGGATGGGGCGAACACCCCACTCAGGTTCTCACGGATCTTGCAACCGTGATTAGCCGCAAGGGGCATCTTGATGGATTGAACTTCCTGCTTGTTGGCGATGGTCGGATGCGGACCATGCACTCAATCGGCTATGCGCTTTCTAGGTACGATGTCTCTGTCTCGTTCGTAAGCCCTCCTGAGCTCAGAATTCCGAAGGAGTACCTAGACGACTTCTCGGAAAGAGGTTGCGCGATTGAATTAATCGACGATGTAAGCAAGGCGCTGCCCAGCGCCGACGTGATTTACATGGAACCAGTTGTACAGGCGGACTATTCGACAAGCAGAGTCGAGCGGGATCAGAAAGTCCCGGAAACTCCGGAGCAGTACCGGGTAAACCTTGAAAAGCTTCACAGACTAGCAAAGGGAGATGCCATGGTTTTGCATTCCCTTCCTCGCATGGATGAGCTTTCAACAGATGTTGATGAGTCAGAATATGCGGCATATTGGGAGGAAGCCGCTATGGGAGTGCAGCTTAAAAAGGCCTTGCTGAAACTGATTTTAAGCTGATCGCCGGGTACTTTTATGAACATACTCTTTCAAAGCCGTTATCAATACCCGCTGGTTGAAAGCGGTGGTCTCGGAATTGTTGTGTATGAGTTGATGAAGGAACTTCCTTCACATTGCGCAAAGCTCGAGCACTGGACTTGGGATACACATACTAGTTCGTCAACTGAAATCATTGCTGGGATGGTTGGGCATGGCCCAATCGCGGATGTCGCCGTCCATGATCCTCGGCTGTCTCTGCTGTTGGATCTGGAACTGACAAACCTCTCAATGATCAGGCGCTATGCCTCGCCGACCTTCGATTTCGACTTGGTTCACGCTCATACCTGGGAAGTGTCTCTGGCGGCAGTTATCGCCAAGTACATTAAAAAAATTCCGCTAGTTTACACCACTCACGATATCATGAAAAACGATGCTCATGATGAGTTGAATGAGACGGCAGACATCTACGAACATGGGGTGTTGTGTGAGAAAATCATGATGTCCGAAGCGGATCGGATTGTTGCAGTTTCAGAAGAAAACCGGGATATTTTGACAAGTTTTTATCCGGAGGTCTCCTCAAAAACCGTTGTCATTCCAAACGGCGTCGACACCCAGACTTTTAGGCCGGAAGCAGCCGCACCCTATAGTGATCTTGCGCCTGGCTACCTGCTGTTTATCGGACGAACCGTCCCTTCCAAAGGAATAGAAGCCATCGTATCGATGCTCGACTACATCGATGAGGATGTGCAGATGGTTTTCGCGCTCTCCACCAAACGCTGGGACGGAGAGAAGCACCCGAATGCTGACGAGTATTGCGAGATGATCGAAATGCTCAGACGACGCAGACCTAAAACGAAATTGATTATCAATGAGTGGCGGCGAGACGTCGTAGCCGGCCTCTATGCGAACGCAAGCATAACCCTGGCACCTTCTAAATACGAGCCCTGCGGGATGGTAGCGATGGAGTCTCAGGCATGCGGGACCCCGGTCATTACAAACAGGATCGGTTTCATGAAGGATTCGGTGCAAAGCGGCATGAACGGTTTGTTGCTGGACACTGACCCCGAAGACCCAATGTATCCAAAAGCTATGGCTGACGCGGTTGTTTCGTTGATTAAAGATTATGCGGAATTGAGGAGAATGGGATTGTCGAGCCGGTCGAATGTCGTGGACAATCATTCTTGGGTCGCGCGGGCGGAACAGCACGCAAGACTGTATCAAGAATTGATACTAGGAAACACCAGTTGAAAAAGTTTGACGTTATCAGTGGGGACGACTTGGATGCTGCCTTGAACAGGCAGATTGCTCAACAACGAGAATGGCTTTCTCTCGACGAAAATGGTCAGTTCATTGATTTCATGGGTCGGCCTTTCTTGGTCGAACAAGGGGTGTTCCCCCCGGGAGATGACACCATTCAACTCATAGAAAGCTTGCCAGTCCTGAAAGGCAAGAACGTCTTAGATTTTGGCTGTGGAACCGGTGCCATCACCATTGCGGCCGTGATAAAGGGTGCGGCAAGCGTTGTCGCAGTGGACATAAATCCAGCCGCCGTTAGCAATACCATACAAAACACGGACCAATGGGGATTTGATGACGTAGTCAAGGTGATGGAATGTGATGGGCTTCCCGAGTTCGAAGAGGGAGTGGCATTTGACCTTATCGTGGCGAACTTGCCTGGTAGAAATAGAACCTCAACTACGTACACCGAAGCGGCTCAATGGGATACATCTTTTAAGGCGCATACCTCGCTATTTGAAAAGTCGGGGGAAATACTCACTAGCGACGGTAGGATCCTGATCGCCAAATCAAATTATCCAGAGCTCAATGACGTCGTTGAGCTTGCGAATGCCAACGGATACTCGTGCTCAGTGAGAAACGTTGACGCGCCCATACCGGATGATCCAAGGCGTTCCTACATTCTTGAATTTAAGGCGATTTGAGGTACTGGAAAAAAACCAACCATCGGCTCCTTGGGTGTCACTAGCGAGTGTGTAGTTGACTGGTTGTTTCGACATACATCGCGAAAAACTGGCTGGCTAGGGTGCACGGTTCTGCAGGCGAGCACTTAATCGAGCCAATGCGCCACTCGAATGAAGTCGCCGAGACTGTTCTGGCCTTATTGGCCGAAACGAAGTTTGCATTTCTTTGGAGCTTGCATGTCTCCGGACTGCTCTTGTTCGATTGCTGACGACGGCGGATGAAATTCTGGGGAAAGAAAGCTGAGTGAAACAGCCATTCCCTGAAAGCCTTCGAGTTTTCACTGAAAGGTCACCAGATTTTCCCTGTTCTGCGATTTAGGGAACTCGCCCACAAGGCACTGATCTGTTTATCTATTTCGGAGCCTCAGAAATCAAATGCCACCGAAACAGCGCGTATTCCCTGTAAATTTCCCTGTTTTCAGGGAAATTTGGGGGAGACTGGCTAGCTGCAAACTGCCCGCACAGCCAACCACTCTTCGCCATTTCACCGATACAGTTTGCGCCTGGAATGGTCTCGCGTTGTCAGGGACTTGCGTTAGATCGCGCCAATCGTAGACCCATATCTGCACCAGAAATAGCACGGGCTAGGGCCAAAGTTTGGGCAGGCCAATTTCGCGATACGAGTTTGGTGGATTGGGATCAGAGAGTCGCGATGAGCGCGCGCTGCTCTGCCCAGTCTGACGGGATGGCGTGGCGCACGCACCAGTCGGATGTAAAGCCGATGGGCCGTGAGCAATCGAGAAACCACGTTTTCGAAAATGGCGGAGTCACACGTGAAAACCAAGCCAGGTCGCGATTCTACAGCGCAAAAGTGACGGCAGATCAAAAAAATCAATCCAGTCTGTCCCAAACACGAGAGCGACACAGGTGATTGGACCGGAAAACAAAATCTTTCCCAAGATAACCGCCAAACTTCCGACGCTTTTCTGTATAAAAAGAAAAGCATGCAAATCAGCCGGAGCCTATTTGATGTCAGTTATCCCTCAGCCCGATGAGTTCGTTGTCACTGTCAAAGACGAGAGCGTTCCACGTTCCGAAGTGATCGAGCTTTTGCTAAAACTCAATTCCAGAAATCTGACTGCGAAAGACCTGATTTCAGAGCGTGTACGAGCTGAATGTGACGATCGGTTGCTTGACAGAGCGGGCAAACAGGCACCACGGCTGATCACGCCGAATGAGAAAGAACAGATGCTCAACAGCCCGGCTGCAAAGCACGCTATCGATCCGGAGAAATTTGTTACACAGGCGCTCGCAGCATTCGAGGCCAACGGATTTATTCTTCTTGTCGATGACAGGCAGGTCGAAGGATTGGAGGAAGAGGTTGAAATTCGGGAAGAAACGATCGTGACCTTCCTCAAGCTGACGCCGCTTGTCGGGGGATAAAGCATGGCCATTTTGAAGAAGTTGTTTGGAAACTTGATGTCATCATCTGATGTTGCCCAGGGCACCAGTCGTGTTCCGACAGTCGACCGGGGACAGGCCTTGTTTAAGTCCGAATTGGGCAAGCTGCTGCTCAAGATCGACAAGGAGATGAGGGAGAGCGATGCAGTTCGTTCGTACTATGACCTTAAAGCGACTGACAGCGAAACCTATAAGGCACTCAAAAAAGACCCTGAAAAGGCAGCGGCGCTTGCGAGGTTTATTTTCGCAAATCGCGCGGAAGTCATCCAACCCGTTGAAGGCAGGTCCGACTGGATGAGGTCGCATTGGCGCGGCTTCGCAGTTTTCACCAGCCTAATGCGCTCAACCTTGCCGATCGAGCCGGAAGAGCTGCTGGACTGGATGGCGCAAATGAAGCGTGATTGCGATGACCACAAAAAACATCGGAATAACGGGCATAGCCATCTGAACCAGTGGCCGATCGGTTTCATGGTTCAGATGATCGAGCGAAAATCAAAAAAAGCTCCACTTTCCGAGGAAGCGCTCGAGCAGCTCAATGCCATGCTTGCCTGGCCCGAAATGACCAACGAAACCTATTACGGCACGGATTTTGCAAAAGTTCGATTACGCATCAAGCGACTGTTAGGCGGTGCCGAGGGTGTTGAGCAAGTCGTCTTGCCCTACAAAAAGCTTTCCGGCGACGAATTCGGCGGCGCGCTTGAGATAGAGCTCAAATCTTTGAGTGCCGACGAAGCCGCCAAGTGGCACCGTGTCTTTAACCTTGCGGCATCAGCTAACGGTGCGAAGCCTACAAAAATCTTCCGTACCGAAGCGAAGGCGATGAAGGAAGAACTGGGCAAGGAATGGGTAAGGTCCAATGTGCAAGATTGGATTGCACGGGCGTTTTCGGCCAAAGTCATCGAACAGACCCGCACGCATACCTACGGCAATCATCAACATACTTGGACGGAACACACCGTTTTTACCAAGTCAAATGCCACGCTCCTAAAAGGTCTGGTTTGGATCTGCGACGGGTACCAGGATTCAAAAACCGTCAACTTGGTCGCGGATCTCTGCGAAAAATCGATGAAGAAAATACCGGGTGTGGGCCCCGCGGCACAAGCCACGGCAAACGCTTGCCTTTGGTATCTGGAAATCACGCCGGGCGCTGAGGCAACAGCGCGGCTGTCGCGGCTTGCGACTGCGATCAAACAGAAAACTGTGCAAAAGAAAGTCGCCGCGATCGTCGAGAAAAAGGCCGAAGCGGCTGGGATCACAACAATCCAGCTTGAGGAACGGGTGGTGCCGACCTACGGGCTAACCAAGGGAGAAAAAACCGTGGCTTTCGGCGATTATGCTTTGCGGATCGTGGTAGAGGGTCCGGGAAAAGTCAGCCAGGCTTGGCTGAAACCCGACGGCGGCTTGCAAAAAACCAAACCCAAGTTCATTTCCGAAAAGGCGGCGCACAAGGCCAAGTTTGATAAGGTCAAGGCCGAAGTCGCGGCGCTGAAAAAGGTTCTGACTGCGCAGCGAGACCGGGTTGATCGTCTTTTTGCCGAGGATTTGGAATGGCCGATTGAAGAGATCGTGACCTATTACGTTGAGCATGACCTGATGTGTGTGATTGCACGCCGGATGATCTGGGCGCTTGAGACAGACGGCAAGACCACCGGCGCGATTTGGCATGACGACAGCTGGCGGGATGTGACCGGCGCGATTGCAAAAATTTCTTCCGAGACCAAGGTTCGCCTCTGGCATCCGATCGATTGGGAGACTGATGAGGTCATGGCGTGGCGTGCACGCATGGCAGAGCTTGAACTCATTCAGCCCACGAAACAGGCCTATCGAGAGGTGTATCTGCTTACCGATGCTGAGCGAAAAACACAGGTTTACTCAAACCGTATGGCCGCTCATATGCTCAAACAGCATCAGATGGCGACATTGATGGCAGCGCGCGGCTGGCGCTATCAGTTAATGGGTGCCTATGACGATGGGCTGGACGATCAATGGGCGCACAAGAGCTTTGTCACAAGCGATTTGGCCGCCGAATATCTTCTTCATACCAATTGGGACGAAGAAAACTGGAACGATGCGGGTATTTATCTCTATGTCGGAACGGATCAGTTGAGGTTTGTGCGAAATGGCACGCCGGTTGACCTTGAAACTGTACCGCCCCGTCTTTTGTCGGAAACCATGCGTGAAGCTGATCTATTCGTTGGCGTGGCCAGTGTCGGCAACGACCCGGCTTGGGCGGATCAAGGCCCAACACCTGAGGCGCGCAACTATTGGCAAAGCTATTCCTTTGGCAATCTCGATGGTTTCGCCGAGACCCGAAAACAGGTTCTGGAAACCTTGTTGCCGCGTTTAAAGATCCGTGATGTCGCGCATATCGAAGGCAAGTTTCTGATCGTCGATGGCAAGCTGAACACATACAAGATTCACCTCGGCTCTTCGAACATCCTAATGTCTCCTGGTGATCGATATCTGTGCATCGTTCCGGGTGGAGTCTCGAAAGCTGGGCAGATCGCATTGCCGTTCGAAGGAGACAACCGACTATCGGTAATCCTTTCCAAAGCGCTGATGCTTGCCGATGACGACAAGATCACGGCTAGCGACATCACAAGCCAACTGAAACGAGGGCGCTAAGACAGCATTCCACGCAAACCAAGACAACGCTTGGAGCGGCTCTCTCATACCAATTCCACTAATCTTGACCTTTCAGATTACTCATCGACACTCCTTGAAGTGATCAATCGATGTCCGAGAGTGCCGCGCGAAGCGTGAAGGTCTACTTTGGCTAAAGCTGCTCTGCAGCGTTATCGGTGCCGACCAACGGCAGCTTTGGGCCGCAGTTGCGGCGACTCTGTCCCAATACGGTAGTTTCTGTTCTACAGTCTTGGGTCAACTGGCTCACTTTCAAGCGCAAGCACTGCCAATGCACATTCATGCACCTTAGAGAGCGGCAGACCTTCCACAAACCGATGCACCCCCTCGAAACCGAGTTTGAATTCGCGCTCAGCAAGCGAGAATTTGCGACCCAGCCCGCGTTGACGAAGGCGTTCGATATTCACAGGCTGGTCATAGTCGGGTCCATAAATAATTCGCAGATAATCGCGCCCGCGCACCTTCATTGCCGGCTGGATCAACCCCTTGTCGCCACGCAGGGTAAATGCGTTGGGTTTGAAAACTAGCCCCTCTCCTCCATCGTCGGTGTGTTTCATCCACCAACTGACAACCGCATCGCGATCAGCCGTACTATTCAAATCGATCTGCTGCCAACCCGTCGTTTGTAAAATCGGATTGGCATCGGCCAATTTACCCAGGGTTTCCATATGCCAGGTATGGGGCTGATCCGCATGCACCTTGCCTTCGCTCGCCAGGATGTGGAACGGCGCGATGCGATAGTCTTCGATACTGTCCGCTGCCCAGCAGTATCCATCGATTGTCTGCCCCATGAGGTCCGCGTTGGAAAGTTGGTTTGTTGCACGTGCGCGAAGGACGTCCAGCCCCTCGATTTCGCTGGCTTTGGAAATTACCTCCAGCAACGCCGAAGCAGACGATTTTGCTGCCGCTACTGTTGGCAGGTATTGCCGTTTGAGCAAATCCTGTGCCTTGGCAGACCAAGGCATAAGTTCAGCGTCAAGTAGCACCCAATCAGTCTGGAGCTCCTCCCATAGACCTGCGGATTGCATTGCTTTCCCAATCCGAGCCACAACCGCGGCTTCTTCGGCTTCATCTTTGAAGAAGGGGCGCCCGGTACGTGTATAGATCACGCCTGCTTTGCCGTCTTCGACGCCAAATCTGGCCTTGGCTGCGTCTACGTCCTTGGCAACCACCAACAAGGCACGCGATCCCATGTGTTTTTCTTCAACAACCAGATCCGTCACACCCCGGCTGGCAAAGTGGTCCATCGCCTGATCGGGATGTTCCAGAAACGGACCTTCGGGTGCCGTCGGGCACGCAGCCATCGTAGGCGGTAGGTAGATCAGCCATCTCGGATCAACGGCAAAACGGCTCATCACCTCCAGAGCGGCCAGACTGTTTTCCTCGGGGATCTGCAGGGTGGATTTGAACCGTGTTTCGATCCGCATCTTGGTTGCATAATCATCGAAATAAAGCAGACGATCATGGTCTTGTTGTGCGGACAGGGATTGATCTGCATTCAATGGTTTCGCGGGAACCGCATATTGAGTCTTTGCCGGGACCGAAACCGTTTCCCGTTCTGGCCAGCGCAATGCGGTCAACTTGCCACCAAAGACGCAACCTGTATCGATGCACATGGTATGGTTCAGCCATTCGGCCTCGGCCATCGGCGTGTGACCAAAGACGACATCTGCCTTGCCACGGTAATCGCGCGCCCATTCCAAGCGCACGGGCAGGCCAAACTCATCGACCTCACCAGTTGTTTCTCCGAACATAGCGAAATTTCGTACATAACCCGAGCCGCGCCCGTGCATTTCCTCTTTCAGGCCGGCGTGGGCGATGACCAGCTTGCCATCGGCCAACCAGGCATGAGAGCGCAAATCCCAAATGAAGTCCGAGACACGTTTGCGGAAGGCCTCCGAGGTTTTTTCAAGCTCGGAAACGGTCAGATCCAACCCATGCGCCTGCGTCACATTCCGGCCCTTCAGCCATTTGTTCAGCTTGAAGTCGTGGTTGCCAATCACGCAGCGGCCAGAGCCTTCATCGCACATGCCAATGACAAGGCGCAAAGCATCCAGATTGCGCGGGCCCCGGTCCGTGATGTCGCCGACAAAGAACGCTGTACGGCCCTCGGGGTGGCGGGCGCGGATCAGGTCTTCGGAACCGGCTTCGAACGGGTCTATCACGTATCCGAGGTTTCCAAGCAATTCGGTCAATTCATCAAAGCAGCCGTGGATGTCACCGATGATATCGAAGGGACCATGATCAGCGCGGTTGTCCGTCCAAAGCGGTTCGCGGGTAATCTCCAGCGCATCCACTTCCTCGGGGGATTTCATGATCTGTACGTTTCGGAAGCCCTCTTTCTGCAACCCGCGCAATCCACGTCTGAGTGCCTTGGCATGATTGCGCGCCACGTGTTCACCAAAGTCGCGGTTGGGGCGGTTTTGATTGCGTTCATGGCAAATCTTGGGGTCGATATCGAGCACCAGCGCCACCGGAAGCGCATGGTATTTTCGCGCCAGCTGTACAAGTCTTGCCCGATCCTCGCGTTTCACTGATGTAGCATCAATGACCGTCATCAAACGGCGCTTCAAGCGAATGGCAGCCGTGTAGTTGAGCAGATCGAAAGCATCACCGGTCGCAGCAAGATCGGTTTCATCGTCCGAAACAATCGCCCGGCAGGCATCAGAAGACACAATCTCTGTTTCCAGAAAATGTTTGCGCGCAAAGCTGGACTTGCCCGAGCCGGTGGCACCGATCAGGACAACAAGGGCAAAATCGGGGATGGATATCTTGGTCATGCAACATCCCCTTCTAGAGTTCTTCTATTTACGATCTGCCGCAACAACGCGTCACCTTCAGCCATCAAATCCGGCCGTTCATCCTGTTTTGCCACAACTTCTGCCCAAGCAATCTGATCATGGATGAAAGCATCAATCATCGGAATACGCGCGTCGCGCCCTATTTCCTTGGCAGCGGATTTCAGGACCAGCAGCCGTTCAATATATTCGATGAGTTCTTGATCCAGCGACTGACCCTCGACCAGCGCCTGCAGATTCATTGGCGGCTGAACCGAGGGGTTCTGCCTGATCCATGAAATCGCCAGAGCGGGCCGCAGGATGTAGAAGTATTTCTTCAAAGACACATCCGGGTTGTCCCCGACATGCTTGTCCCATTGCTTCACCGCCAGGTTGCGATAGTGATGCAGGCAGCTTTCGCCAAATGTGGTTTTGTCCGCAAATTGGATCAGACGATCACAGACCGCATCATTCCAGCGATACCGGATCGGGCTCGACAGCCATTCCAGCACCACCGGATTGGGCTTGATCAGAAGGCCAAGCGCTTTGCGAATATCCCAGCCGTTGATGTCCCAGTCGCCTTCGATGGGCAGTTCTATGACATCACGACCGGGCTCAATGCTGAGATACCAGTCAGGTTGGCGGGCATAGATGAACCGCACATCGTAATCGCTGTCGGGCGACGGAAATCCCCAGGCTCGGCTGCCGCTTTCGATGGCAAAGAGGATATGCACATCTTGATCGGCCTCCAAGGCAGTTAGCTTGGATTGAATGATCGCTTCGATATCCGGCGCGACGGATGGGACAAATACAGGCAGGCTCATACGGCATCCTCCTGTTTGAACACAGCCATCTGCGATGGACCGCCATGGGTGTCGTCAACCGGCCCCAAAGGCGTGAAACTGACGCTATAGCCATGCTCTTCAGCCACCATATTGGCCCAGCTCTCGAATTCCGCTCGGGTCCATTCGAACCGGTGATCCGGATGGCGCAGTTTGCCGTCCTTCAAACCTTCGAACAGTACATTGTATTCGCGGTTGGGTGTCGTCATCACCACCATGCGCGGACGTGCATCGCCAAAGAGCGACAGAATAAGCGCCGACAAGCGGTGCGGCTCGATATGTTCGATAACCTCGACTAGCGTTGCGGCATCAAAGCCCTGCCAGCGCCGGTCTCCATAGGTCAGGCTGCCCATCTGCAGCGTGACACGCTGGGCCATAGCGTCCCCGGCCTGATTTAGCCGCAACTTGCGATGCGCCGTCTCAAGGGTTCTCACCGACGCATCCACGCCGACAATGCGGGCAAGTCCACGTTCCTTGATCAGCCGCGACATCAGCTTGCCTTCGCCGCATCCCAGATCAAGAACCGAGGTGACATTGTTCTGCCTAAGCACCTCTGCCACAGTATCCAACCGCAAGGCATGCAGGCGCAAAGGCTTCTCAAGCTGATCCTCGGGTTTCAGTTTCGGGGTATCTTCTGGTTCCTCTTCCTGAGGTGCCGCTTCCTCGAGGCGGGCAAGAGCCATGTTCATCAATGACCTGCGATGCTTCAATGCGCGGCGTGTGATGAGTTCCTTGTCCGGATGCTCGGACAACCATCCCCCACCCTTCGCCAGTAGCTTGTCGATCTCTTCTTCGCTCACATAGTAGTGCTTGAAGTTGTCAAGGACGGGGACCAGCACATAAAGATGCTTAAGGATATCAGCGAGGCGCAGAGTTGCGGACAAGCGCAATTCAATAACCTGTTCTTCGCCAATCCCTGACGGAGATATAATGGTATAGCCCAATGGCTCGAATAGACGTTTGACCAAATCCAGATCACCCGACAAAGCAACAGGCACAACACGGATTTCAAATGGCAGCGCTCGATCAGCCAGAGCCTGCCGGTCCTTCGACTTCCCAGCCATTGTCTGGGCAAAGGCCCGCCCCATCGCAACCGACAGGAATGAACTTGCCACAAAGGGCCGGTCATTCACATATTGCGCCAATAGACCATCGCTGTGCTGGTTTTTCCCACGCACAAGACCGACCGGATCGACATCGAGGTGCATCACAGCTGTTGTGCGCACCTGAGATTTCTCAGGGTAGAAAATCGTTACCTCACCGGCAGACGTTTCCCGCCGATGCATGTGGTCAGGATGCTTGTGCAGCAAGAACCCAAGATCACTCGCGGCGTAATCAGCATCATTGGATGCGGTAAGGGTAATTTCGATCTGCATAATTTGGTCAATCAAGAACGCTTTGAAGTTTAAGGCATAAAAGCCAATTTGGGCGGATACAAGGCAACCGATTCCGATGTGTGTTAAGAACCGGAACCCAACGTCCACCCATGAATGGATCGCAAAGAGCGCCGATGATTACCGGCGACCTTTCTTCTTGTTTTTCCAGAACGGCGGCACGTCTCCTGCCATGATGCAGCCGTATGGATCGATGTAATCCTCGATCTCGGCCAGATCGTAGGACTTGATCTGGGCAACCACGTTGTCGGCGTTTTTATAGCTCGACGGCAGTTCCGAGGCGTCCACGCCCCCGGCATGGAACCGAATATCCAAGCCCTCGGTTTCTGCCTTCAGCATCTGCTCAGGCGTGACCGATCCCATACGGCGTTTATGCTCGGACCGTGAGAAGTTGCGCCCTGCACCGTGCGGGCTGAACCCCAGACCGTGACCCGTGTCCTTGCCACGCACAACAAGTACGGGTTCCGCCATGTTCAGCGGAATAAGCGTGAGCCCCGTCGCATCCGTGGCGTATCCGTCCCAGGCAGGCGTCGCGCCCTTGCCGTGGTAATAGATGTCATCCCGCTTGAAGACGAAGTTGTGCTCATTCCAGAACCGCCCACCCACATCGCCCACACGCGCGGCCTCGACCGTCGCCTGGTGGATGGCATTGTGGTTGGCCTTGGTCCATTTGCGGATCAGCTGCAGCGCCTCCCAATAGTCGCGCCCTTCCTCGGTATCTGCCGGAATCCAGGCGTTCTGCTTGGCCGTCTCGGGCGACAGTTCCTTGCGGAATTTCTCGGCCACATGCATCCCGTGCTTGTAGAGAACCGCTCCAGGTCCGCGCGACCCGTGGTGGGTCACAATCGCCGTTCGTCCGGTCTTGCGTGAGCGCCCGACAAACAGGAAATGATTTCCATCTCCCTGCGTGCCCATATGTTCCTGCGCCATGCGCAGGGATTTCGGGTTGTCCAGAAACGGATTTTCCCGGAACGCATCCAGCAGTTTCATCGAGGTGGTGAACCGCTTGCCCTGAGGCCGTCCGCCGGGGCCGAAATGCGTCACCGACTGGGCCGCATCCAGAACCGCCTTGGGGTCTGCGTTACCCAGATCAGTGATCATGACCGAGCAGCAGATGTCAGCCGAATGCATCCCCGGATGGATCGCATTGCGCGCCGCTGCCACGCCCCCAACCGGGATCGTACCAACAGGCCCCGCCGGGCAGGCATCAGGCATGATTGCCCCCGCCTCGATGGTCGGGGTACGCATCAGCGCGGTCATGGTTTCACGCACCTTGTCGACGTTATCTTCCTCGTCGGGATGATCCATGTCGATATTTTCGTGAAAAGCCACCTCGCCCGGGGCGCGCAGATCCATAGTTACCGGGACCGGCGGAATCTCCCCCTCCAGCTCCTGACGGATACGGACCAGCCCAAAGCCCTCGGCGCGCATTTCGTTGGCCCGCGCCAACAGCGATGGGAATTGTTTGCCGGGGCGATGCCCCCAGTCTTTCAGGTGCTCACCAGTCACCGGGTAGTTTTGGTTTTCTTCAGTCATTATTTTTCCAATAAGTATTTGAGCTTTGAGGCACAAAAACAAGCCACGTCCAGCAATCTGCTTGTGTCGTGCCTATCTCTTTGCGGCATTTGCAAATATTTGTGGGGCCATCGATACCACTAACACCACAACAGCCGGACAGCCGGAAAACCTTTTCGGTCCAAAGGATCGGATCAAGCAAGTCATTGGGGTTGATATAGCTGTCAGCTTCCGGCATCTGTGCGTACAAGGCTCGTTCAAAGAGTTCGTATCTCATCTGGGCGGTCCGCATGATGAGTGCGTGACCTGCGGGAACCAATGGAAGCTGATACTTCTTGTCCCCTCCATTGCTGTCGAAATCGCATTGCGACAACATGTCGGGTAAAGTCGCAATCGGTGCCAGCCAATGAGTGAGCCTCGTGTCGCAGTTACTACAAAAAAGCGCTTGTTTCATCTTCATGCAAAAATCCGGGAGACAAGGGGTTCGCAGGACATTTTTCCGCCACCGGGTTGCCCCGGGCTGGGCTTGATCCAGCACAGCATGGTTGCCCATGCCCCCGTTTCCGGGTGCGTCTACCAGTAGTCCTGCGGGCATTCCCCCGGATGTTTTCCTTTCCTATTTGGCTCGGCTGGTTGGGATCGAACCAACGACATCCTGATTAACAATCAGGCGCTCTACCACTGAGCTACAGCCGAAAAATTTGGGCCCCGGCGACAAGGTGGAAGAAACAACCCGGGACCCGCCCCGCGTGAAAACCACGCGTTTGCCGTCTGGGCGCCTGCAAGGAGGGGAGTCGAACCCGCTCGGTTTACCCCGGAAGGGTGCTGCAATGTAGTTCCTTCGGCATTCGCCGGGGTTTTCCTTTCTTTTTTCGGGTCCGGGGGACAAGAGTTCGTGAGAAGCCCTTTTTGGGGGCGGATCGTACCATAGCGATGTATTCCCACGGGCATTCCCCCGGATATGTTTTGGTGTGCCCGGTGGGGATCGAACCCACGACGCACCGCTTAAAAGGCGGGTGCTCTACCACTGAGCTACGGGCGCAAGTCCCGGCGACAAGGTGGTCGTTTTTTGTGAGCAAAGAACGACCGGGGTGAAACGAACCTGCTCTACCAACTGAGCTACATCGCGGTTGCGATGGCGGGGATCGAACCCGCGACCAGGAGATTGAAAATCTGTAGTTCCACCGGCATTCGCCGGGGTTGTTTTTCAGTTTAGCTTGGCGACAAGTCAGTTGGTGAAAAGCTCTACCAGAGCACCGGGATTTACTCCGGTTCGGGGAATCGAACCCCAATCCGTATGGTTGGACGATGTATTTCCACCGGCATTCGCCAAATATTTCCTTTCCATTCATGTCTCGGCGTACGGGCCGCAACGGCGACTTACGTTCCTTTAAACGACAAGGTGTATTCACCAAGGCGTGACGTATCCCACGCATTTCCGAAGGGTTCTTGTTCTCCGTTCAATTGGGTCAGGCGGACAAGTATGTTTGTGAGACATGTGACAGGTTACAGCTGTAGTCCCACAGGCATTCCGCCTGACCCTTTTTCTATACGTCGATCTTCTCGATCTCGCCGACCCAATGGTCCGGGCCAGTCTGACCGGAGGCAAACGCCGCGATCTGGTCAAAGACCGCATCCGAGAAGCCACCCACGTTCAACACGTCTTCACGCGTCTGAGCCTGCGTGGTCCCGTATGGCGCGATGTCGATGCAGACCAGCTTGGCCTTTGGGTTGCGACGCTTGATCGCTTCCCATTCCTTCAACATCGCCGTTCCCTGACCGCCAGCACGGGCATCCACCCACGATTGGTTGTCAGACACGAACACCACCAGATCCGGTGCACGACCACGATCGTTCAGCCACTTCAGCGGCGCGGAACAGTTTGTTCCACCACCTGCCAGAGCGGCCAGACGCTCGGCGTTGGTCAGGATCGTATCGCGCGGCTCCAGACGTACGTCACGCACGTCGAAGTCGAACGGCAGAACCTGACACCCACGGTTCACGCGCTGGAATGACGCGGCCACAAGGGCTGCTACATCCACGTGACGCACGGCCGAGGTCGCGCCCGGGCGATACCCGGTCACAGCCCAGGTCATGGAACCGGAGACGTCCGGACACACGACCACCTGACCCGCGACCTTCGGAACGTTCGCAGCGGCGATTTCCATCGCATCATGCAGGGCGTCAACGATCTCGCGCGGCATCTCGCTGTTCACGTTCTGCGTCGCCACCATCAACTGGTACGGAAACGCACGTGCCTTGGCGATAGCCTCGGGGTTGCGCAGCAATGCCGCCACGTGATCCACGTTCTTGGTCACGCCGAAAACGCCGTGACGCTGAAACGTATTCAGGTTCTGGCGCACCATCTGCCACGAGCCTTTACGTGCGATCCGCGCCCAATGGGCCGAGGACAGCTCTAGCTGCGTCAACATCTGGAACGGCACGTCAGGCACCGGACCTTTGCCGGTTTCCTTGAAAGCCATCCAATCCTGCACAGCCTGTGGCAACCGTGCCAAATCGCAAGGCCGCCCAACAATCCAGGCAAACAGCGCCTCCCGCTCGGCTGAGGCCGGTTTCGGATGCACCATCTTGATCACGTCCGCCAATGACGGGTCGTTCCCGATATTGGCGTTCAGCAGCGCCCAATCAGACGCGGTGTTCAGCCAGTTCTGCACCATAGCCTTCGGCGCAGAACCCAGTGACTTACGACCGGTTTGACCGGAACGGATAACCTGCACAAAGGTACGCAGCATCTTGCCGTTATCGACCACATGGGCGAAAGCCGCACGGAACAGGGCCGGATCACGCCGGGCCAGAACAGCCAGCAACACTGCAGGCATATCCTTCATGTAGCCCGAACGGCGGGCATAGATTGCCGCCTGCGCCAGATAGCGCGGATCAACGGATTCGGCCACGTCCAGAACATATTCCAGTTCCTCTTGCGGCGACTGATAGAACATGCCCCCGAAAGTGCCGGTAACAGCGACCTGCGCCAGGGCATGGGCATCGGAATAAGCGTAGGCCGGCGCCGCGTGGGCATTCTTTGCAGTTGCCTTCGGCAGCAACCGGCCTTTGATCGATGCAAACACGGATTTGTTCGCCATTTTTCTGTTCCTCATATTTGGTGAGGACGTTTTGGCATGATGCTCGGTTCACCAGAAAGAAAATCATAAAATCAAACAACCTCTTGATATTAAATCAATAATATGGAGTTTGAGTTTTCTTGCACACATATATACTATCTCATAGTATCGCTATTTATAAATTTGGATATACTATGAAGAATGTGGTCATTGGCTTTCTCGGAACCCAGTTGGATATGGGCAAGAAAAGGCGTTGGAAACCGACGCCCAGCCTTGTCAGCCACGATCATTTCAAGGTGGATCGACTCGAAATCCTCTACGACATGCGGTTCAATCGTCTGGCCAAGCAGGTTCAGCGCGAGATCGAGGAGGCATCACCCGAGACAGAAGTGCTGCTTCAGCAACTTGACCTGAATGACCCGTGGGATTTTCAGGAGGTCTATGGAAAACTGTTCGACTTCGCCCGGTCCTATGGGTTTGACGATGAACGCGAACGGTACCATGTGCATCTGACCACCGGAACACATGTGGCACAGATTTGTTGGTTCCTGCTGACGGAAAGCCGCTACGTTCCTGCGCGTTTGATCCAAACCGGTCCACCCGGCCCGGATGAGGACATGCCTAAATTCGATGTCATTGATCTGGACCTGAGCCGATACAACGCGCTTCAGCAGCGCTTCGACCAACTGTCGCGAGAACACAGTGACCAGTTGAAGGGGGGAATCGAAACGCGCAACGCGATTTATAACGATCTGATCGACCGGGTTGAGCTGGTCGCCAGCAATTCCGACGAACCTATCCTGCTGCTTGGAGAAACCGGCACGGGAAAGACAGCTTTGGCCGAGCGCATTCACAGCCTCAAACTCGATCGGCGCCGCGTCAAAGGCCGCCTGGTCCATGTGAACTGCGCGACATTGAACGGACCCGATGCCATGGCAACGTTGTTTGGCCAGCGTCGTTCTTTTCATGGCGCTGCGGGGACCGAGCGAAGCGGCTTGCTGCGCGAGGCCGATGGCGGCGTCCTGTTTCTGGATGATGTGGACGAACTGAGCCCCAACATGCAGTCGGTTCTTCTGCATGCCATCGAGACCGGGCGGTTCTACCCATTGGGTTCCGATCACGAAATCTCAAGCCGGTTTCACTTGATCGCCGGGGCCAACCGCGACCTGCGAAGCATGACAGCTTCAGGGCAGTTTCGCCCCGATCTGTTGGCCCGGTTGAACACTTGGAGTTTCACCTTGCCCGCGCTGCGCAATCGAAGCGAGGATATCGAGGCAAACCTGCTGTATGAACTGGATCGCTGTGAACGGGATCTGGGCACCCATGTCGGTTTCAATTCCGTTGCCCGCACGCAATATCTGGCATTTGCCAAAGACCCGGCAACTCACTGGCCGGGAAACTTCCGCGACTTTTCGGGCTCGATCCGTCGTTTGTGCACGCTTGCACCACGCGGGCGGATTACGCGAGCGATGGTCGCGACCGAAATCGAAACGCTTCAAGCGGATTGGAAATCGGCCCAGTCCAATGATGATTTCAAGCTGGTTGCAGACGTGATGGGTGACGCGGTGTCTGACGTTGACCCGTTTGATCTTGTGCAACTGGCAGAAGTGATCCGGACCTGCCGCAAGTCTCCAAGCCTAAGCGCTGCCGGGCGCGCCCTGTTTGCCGTGTCGCGCAGTAAACGCAAGACCCAGAACGATGCGGATAGGCTGCGGAAGTATCTTGGAAGGTTTGGTTTGGAATGGGGTGCAATATAGGTACACGTAAAGTACGTTTCCGAAAATGCTGCGCTCTGCACGAATGACGGCTTTCAGAAAGCCGGTCGAGCGAATTTGGAGGGAGCCGAATGTCCGCTTTGGGCCGCTCACGGCCAAACCTCAGCTTTACCGGAACGATGCTGCACTGTCTCTGATGGCCGTGAAGAGCAAGAAACGGTTGTTCATCCATATGAGAAGAGCTCTGTTCCAGTAGAGTCACACCGTCTATGACGCTAACTGCATAAAGAAATTCGCGGCGTTTTCGTTGCAATAGTTTTACACGCCGTTTAGCCGTCGGGTGATCTCGGACAGGCGTGTCCAAGACTGCAATGTAATTGGCAGGGCAAGGGCGGCTTCTGCGAATTCCCAGGAATAACTGACAACGGAAAAGATGGTTCCTGACGTCACATCAAGTTCGACTGTCGTGAACCACAAATTAAAAAGGATGAGACCAAGCAGGACGACAAAAATAGCGCCGTAAAGGATAGCCTCGGTGTCCGAGAGTTTGACTTCGTATCGGCGCAGCCTGAGCAGATGCGCCAGCGTCGGTAGAGTCCGGCGTCGTTCAAGTGTGCTGACTTGCAGTTCCGATTGTTGGTTGAGGGCACCGTTCAGCCGGTAGAACCTGCCGTGAAACAGCGAGTAGATCACCGCCATGCTGATCAGTGCCACGCCACCGGCCAGGGCCAGCATGGGTGAAAACGCATAAAGGATGATGATTGAAATCACGAATTGCAGGGCCGCGGCCATAGCCTGTGGCAACAAGTCTTCAAGAAAATCGACCAGTTCACGCCCCATACCCAGCCGTGCATTCAGCGCAGAGATCGCAAGTTCAGATGATCGCGCGGCCTGCGCCTTGCCAAACTCAACCCGCATCGTGCCATAGACCCGTGTATCATACATCCGCCGGACCACGCTCAGCACCACAAGCGCCAATAGGATCACGGCAAGCTCCATGAAAGCGTCATGCTGCCCCGCCAAAAGCTCGTCAATGGCAAACCCGATGAACAACGGGACCAACGCCATAAGGCTTGTCTCGCCAAGGATCAGTAACCAGGTCAGCCCGATGCGCTATCGAAAGACACGCAAGAGCGTGCCAATTGCCAGTTTCTGATTCTCCAACATGACGGGTTACTGATCGTAATGAATTCGGAGCGCGACGTCCCCCGGCCAGACCGAGGCGGCCGCGAAATCCGGTTCATCGTCGCGGTTGGGCGCACCGGATGCACCGATCCCTTCCAGCAGCCGTGTATCGTTTGTGTTCAGATCCTCGTCGTTATTCTCGTCATGAAACAGGAACACCGCGTAAGGACCCTTTTGAAGCTGATCGAACTGATGTCGGATCTGGCCTAGCCGGGCCGGAACCGCGGCATACTCTACCGCTTTCCAGACGTTCAGGCTTTCAAATGCGTCAGCATTGTCAAACACCAGAATCAGAACGTTTCCGTTCCCGTTGCGCACCCCATCAACGGCGATACGAAGCCCTTCGGCAACCGTGGGCGTCGCAAGGCCAATGGCAGTAAACGTGGTCAGACACAGTTTTCCGATCATGGGCAGGTCCTTTGGCTGGAAGTGTTGGCCGGGGCGGGGCGGAAAAGCGCAATGATGTCCTCGGCGATGGCAATCAATACAGGCACCAGGATTAGCATCAGGGCCGTACCAAAAAGCTCCCCAAAGGCCAAAGATACGGCCGCCGGGATCAGGTACTGAGCCTGTTCGGACGTCTCGGTCAGCAGTGGAAGAAGGCCGATCACTGTTGTCGCCGTTGTCAGAAAGATGGCCCTGAACCGCCCGACACCAGCCTGTTGCAGCGCCTGGTCCAATGTGGTGCCTTCCTCGCGCGCCTGATTGTAGCGCGTGATCATGACCAAGCTGTCATTCACGATCACCCCAGTCAGCGCGAGCATGCCAAAGAAGGAAAACAAGGATAAGGACACGCCCATAATGAGATGGCCAACGGCAGCGGCAATAAACCCAAAGGGCACGATGGCGAGGATCACGAAGGGCTGCCAATAGCTTTTGAGCGGCACAGCCATCAGCACATAGATAAGGACAGCTGCGAGGATCAGGGCATTGATCAACCCGCCCTGTATTTCGCCCATTTCTTCCAATTCACCTGCTGCAATGATCTTGACGCTTGGATATCTGTCGTTCAGTTCTGGCACGAGTTGCTCAAAGATGGCCTGACCTATCTCTTCGGGTGCGACACGGTTGCGATTGACCGTTGCCGAGATGACGTTCATGCGTTGACCATCGCGGCGATAGATGGCGCCTGCGGCATAGGTGCCCACAACCTCGGCCACCGTGTTCAACGGCACCCATGCGCCTGTGGCGCTCCGCAAACGGGTCTGCATCAGGTCATGAATAGTATCGCGGCTATCGCGGGCATTCTGGACGATCACTTTCAACTCTGATCCATCCCGGCGCAGGCGCGTCACCTCGGCACCGCCGAACCCATACCCGATCTGGCTGGCCAGTGTCTCGGCGGTAAATCCGAGATTGCGCGCCTCGGGACGCAGGCGTACCCGCAACTCTGGCTGACCTCCGACAAGGCTGTCGCGGATATTGCTGACACCTTCGATATCCGACAGAAAGGCCTGCATTTCCGCGCTGGCGGCCTGCAACAGGTCTTCGTCTTTCGACATGAGCCGAATCTGGAAACCGCCAGCCAACTGTTCCGCGGCGGTGAACTCCATCTCAGTCACCCCTTCGACAGCCCCCACGCGGTTGCGCCATTCCCAAACAAAATCCAGAATTGGCACCTCAGGCCGCTGCGCAACGGGCAGCATCTCGGCATAAATCTGAGCACTGCCCGCGTGTTCGATAATGGTGAAAAAGGTCTGGACGGGTGGGGCTTCCATACCAACCCATTCGCCCCATTCCGTGCTCAGTTGATCGCCGATATCCTCAATCCGGTTGACGTTGTCGCGGGTGAGCGAGAATGGCGCGCGTGGGTCCATCTCAAGATTGACGGTGATCAACTGCCCGGGCACTTCGGGAAAGAACACAGTTCTGATTTTGCCCTGATACATCAGGCCGAGCCCCAACAGGGCCGCAGCGAAAAACAGGATCAAAACCGAATAACGTTGACGCACAGAGGCAATCAAGACTGGCTGATAAATGCGGTCACGAAACCACATCAGACCACCCTGCGCCATGTCCTGCACCCCACCCCAAATTCGTGTGAGCAGATAGCGGCGTTCACTGTGAAGCGGCACATGAGCCAAATGCGACGGCAGGATGAACTTGCTTTCGATCAAAGAGAAGATCAGCGCCAGGATCACGATTCCGGAGAAACCCGCCAAGACCTTTCCCAAAGCGTTATCGATCAGGAGCATCGGGAAGAACGCGGCGATGGTCGTGAGCACGCCAAACACCGTGGCGACCGCCACCCGTTCAACCCCGCGTTCAGTGCCCTTGATCGGGTCTTTTTCCTTGCTGCGCTCCTCAAAGACGCTTTCGCCCACAACAACGGCATCATCCACAAGAATGCCAAGTGCGATGATCAGCCCAAAGGTGGTGACATCGTTGAGAGAGTAATCAATCCATTTCGATCCAGATACGGCAATGGCTCCCATGACCGAAATTGGGATGCCCATTGCCACCCAAAAGGCGAGTCGTACATTCAGGAAGATCGACAGGATGAGGATGACAAGGATCAATCCTTGCACACCGTTTGACTGCAAAAGCGCCAGTCGATCCCCAATGTAGCCCGCGCTGTCGCCCCAGATTTCGGCTTCTATATTAGGGGGCAGCTGTCGGCTGAAGGACTTTACCGTCTCGCGCACGACCTCGCTGATCTCCAGCAGGTTTTCCTTCTGACCCACAAGGATTTCCATGCCAACCGTCGGATTGCCGTTCAGGCGAAAGAGGAAATCCCCGTCAAGAAACGTGTCCTTGATTGTGGCCAGATCTGCCAGCGGCACCTTGGATCCATCTGCCCGTTCGATGATGGGCAGCCTCGCATATTCCGGGGCATATCGCGCGCGATCATCAGCACGCAGGAAAATTGTGCCGCCTTCCGTGCGCAGTTCACCCGCTTGGAACGTCACCGAGTTTCCCCGGATAGCCGCCGCCACATCCGAGACATTCAGCCCGTATTGGCGCAAGCGTTGCGGATCTATCTCAATGCGCATTTCGCGGGGGATCAGGCCCCAGATCTGCAGCCGGGACAGCTCTGGCTGGGCCAGGAGTTCCTCTTTCAGGCGCTGCGCCAGGGTCTGTAACGTGGCCGGATCGGTATCCCCGTGCAGGTTTACATACAGCGCCGGGAAATCATAACCGGAGGCCTCGATCACCGGGCGACGGGCTTCATCTGGCAGGTCGGTGATCCCGTCGACGCGGATGCGCACCCGATCAAGCACTGCCTGTAGCTTCTGCCCGCCGGCACGGCGCACGGTAATGGCACTCTGGCCGTTCACCGACTGCGATGTGACGCTGCGAACGCCCGCGACCCCTTCAAGCGCCTGTTCCACCTTTTGAGTGACAAGCTCATCCACCTGCTGCGCGGTCGAATTGGGATATTCAATGGTGATCTGAACGCTTTCCGGCGGGATGCGCGGGAAGCCCTCGATGCGGATGTTCAGGAGTGTTTGCACACCTAGGAATAGGATCAAGGCCATCATCAGATTGGCCGCAACCGGGTTGCGCAGGAACCAGGAGGTCAAGACATGCATGGCTTAACTCCCCGCTGGTTTCGGCGTCACACGCTGCCCGGGAAGAAAGGAGGCAAGCGGGGTTTGCGCAACACGCCATGGCCCCTCCGTGTCTGGCGCGGCAATGGTCACCGTGTTTCCCGACCGAAACACGACTTTCGGCGTCAATCGTTCCAGCAAGTCACCTTCATTGACAATCCAGACATGGCCCGAACGGGTCAAAGCACTTTCCGGTATCGTCACCGTGTTGGGCACGGCGCGCCCCGGGAGAATGACCTTCAGGAAATCACCTGCCAAAACACTTTCAGCCGGTTCGGTGACATCCAGGAAGACTTGTCTTTGTCGCGTTTCCCGATCCAGAAAACTGCCACTGCGGGCGATTTGTGCATGGCCAAGGAACCGACCGTCTTGGTGCTGTAGGGATGCTGTCTGACCCTCGATCGGGTGGGATAGCAATGCCCAGTCTGACTGGCTGATTTCAACTGTTAACTCGTACCGGCTGTCATCGGACAAATGTACCAGCGGGTCGCCTTGATTGATGGTTTGACCCAGACTGGCCAGTCGATTGGTTACAAAGCCTGAAAACGGCGCCCGGACATCGGTGTCTGCCAGAGCCCGTTGTGCTGAACGAAGTCGGCTTTTCGCGGAGGCAACGTTCTTTTCTGCGATCCGCAACTGAGGTAATTGAATGGCGAGCTCGGTTGGCGGTTCCAGGCCGTCCCGCTCGAATTGCTTTAACGCGACAGAGGCATTGTTGCGCGCGCGCAACATTTCGAACTTGGCTTGTTCAAGCTCTAGCTCAGCCAATGCAACAGCTGCTTCGTATTGCGTTTTTTCGATCGAGAATAACAGATCGTCTTTATCAACCTTTGCCCCAGCCAGCGCGCTGTCCTCCACCAGGACAATCCGCCCTGTCACCGCAGATCGCAGCTCTGCATCCCACCGCGGCCGTAGCTCGGCAAAAGCAGACAATTCTGCCTGAGAGGAATGTGCCTCGACAATGACAACAGAGACCAGTGGTGCGGGCGGGGCAGCATCGGTTTTTTCCACATCCGCTGTGTCTTCGGTTTCGAACAACAGCCCAAGCACGGTCAGAAGGATGATCAGCGATAACCCGATCCAGAGCCACCTGCGGATTGGCGATGGCCCTGTCTGAGCATTTTTTGACGTCATTATCTGCATCCCTCACCAATGAAAGAATCAATCTGCGCCTTGCAGCAGGTGGCTATTTGCCATATATTATGAACGATCGTTCGTTCAAGATATAATTGGGAAATGACTGATATCGACAAGCCTCAGAAACTATCTAGGGAAAAGACAACGGCCAGACGGCGCCGCCACATTTTGGATGCGGCGGTCATGTGTTTTCTTGAGCAGGGCTATCATCAGACCGGCGTACGAGACATCGCCAAACGGGCAGATGTGAGTCTGGGCAATCTCTACAACCACTTTCCCGGCAAGCATGACGTCTTGGTCGAAATTGCGATGCTTGAGCGCAACGAGATGAAGCCTTTTCTGAAAACGCTGCGCAAATCGTCACCGGCCCCCAAAATCTTGGGCCAGTTTGTGGCGGCCTATGCCAAATATCTTGCAAAGCCGGAAAACGTGATCTTGAGCATCGAAATCACGAATGAAGCACTGCGACAGCCTGACATCGCAACGCTGTTCTTGGAGAACCGTCAAGAGTTGATCGATGCGCTGGCCAGGATGTTGACCCGTGGTGCGGTTGAAGGCGACTTTCGCGTGATGCCTTCGGCAGATGAAGGCGCTCAGCTGCTTTTGTCTGTGATTGAGGGAAGCGCCTACAGAAGTGTCTTGGGGGAAATTCCAATGCGCAAGATCGTGAGCAGCCTTAAGGACTTTGTGCTTGCCGCTGTGCTGGTCCGCTAGCATCGTGTAGTCTGGGCGCAGAAGACAACAGCGAGTTGGTACCCTCATTTTTTAGCAAGAATGCAATCTGCCAATTTCGAGGCCATGTGCCACCGGACAACTTGTCGGCGCAAGCATTTACCAAAAGCAGCCATCTATCCCGGAGACCTCAACGACCGGTTCGTCCCGCCTTGCAGCCATTCGTGGCAACTGATGTAAATGGCAGCTCCGCTTAGACTTTGCTGCCGATCGCCGCACCGGCTCCAACGGCTGCTTTAAGAGCTTGGCGGCCACTGCGATAAGCACCAAGGGTGGAAAGCAGACTTTTGCCGCACGTGTAAGTTTGGTTGGAATTTCGTTCATAAGGAAATCCAAGTACATAAACCTCATCTGGCGTTGGGGTATCTCAAACTGTGCATCAGGCAGTCCACAGCCAGAACTCTATCCTCGTAGACAAAGAGCGGGTTGATCTCAATTTCGGCGATGTACTTGACGTGCTTGGTGGCGAACTGCGCCAGCTTCATAATGGCGTCGATCAATGTCTCAGCATTGACGGCCGGTTTGCCACGGAAGCCGTTCAGCAGTTTCGAGACTCGCAAAGCCTGCAATGCGTTGGCGACGTCTTTGGCCGTCGCGGGAAGAAGCAGGGTTTGTGTATCCCCCACAAGTTCAACCAAGACACCCCCACTGCCCAATGTCATGGCCAATCCAAATTGCGGGTCATTGCGGAGCGTCACAAGAAGCTCGGCCAAGGGCGGTGGTGCCATGGCCTCAATCAGAAAGCTGTCCGTTACCGCAGTCTCTGAGAATGCCGCGACACGGGTGCGCATCTCTTTGGCGGCATTCTTTACCACCTCTGCGTTGTTGAGATTAAGCGCGACGGCACCAGCCTCTGTCTTATGGGTCAGTTCAGGCCCCATCATTTTGAGGGCAACCGGGAATCCCACGGCGCGCGCCGCATCAACCAGCGTATCGTCATCGGCCTCGGCATATTTGGGCACGGGAATGCCTGCGTCATGCAGCATTCGCTTGGCGTCGGCTTCGTTCAGCAAATGCGGATCCGCGAAGTCGGGCGCGGACAAAAGCGGGTTAGGTGGCGCGACTAGTATACGGCGTTGACGATCCCGCCACCAAGCGGCATCGCGGATCGCATTCAGGGTTTCGTGAATGCCCTGCATGGGCGCGATGCCTTCGGCGATAAATGCCTCGCGGATATGCTGCCCCATGTTTTCCGGAATCGTTGCGCAGATCGCAGCAGGCAAACCGGCGGCCTGCGCCGCCTTTGCAAAGGCCATGGCGTCATTCAGATAAAGCTGTTCGGTCTCATCAAGCCCTTTGGCCGGGTAGTCCTGCACAAGCACCGTTGACTGAGCCAGGATATGGTTCAGGGCCTCGGCAAAGACTGGCGCGGTTCTCTTTGGCTGACCCCAGATCGGAGTGGTGTAGTCCAACGGATTGGAAACCGTGGCGATCGGCGGCAGGTGCATCTCCAGCCTGTGACGGGTGGCGTCATCCGGGCTGGGATAGCTCAGCCCGATCACCTCGCCATGATCTGCCAGCATTGTTGCCCCACCGCCGGAACAGGTGAAGCCCATCACGTCATGGCCTTCGGGGGCACCGGCGATGCAAAGATACTTCAATGTTTCAAGAAACTGCGCCGGGTTGGTCACGCTGATCACGCCGACGCGCTCAAACAACGCCTGATAGAGTACATCCGATCCGGCGAGAGAGCCCGTGTGACTGATCGTAAGGCTTTCGCCAATGGCAGAATGGCCCGTCTTCAGGGCAACGATGGGCGTTCCGGCGCGCAAGGCTTTCAGCGCCGCGCGCTCAAAAGCCGGGATATCGGCAAGCCCTTCGATGTGAAGGCCGATGGCGCGCACCTCGGGACGCTCGCACATCAGATCCACGAATTCCGTCAGACCCAAATCGGCCTGATTGCCTGCCGAGGCCATGTAGGCAAGGGGCAATGAACGTTGGCTCATCGTGATGTCGGACGAGAACATGCCCGACTGGGTGATAATCGCCGCGCCATGCCCGGGGCAGCTGCCGCCATGGGCAAAGGGCCAAAGGGCTGAGCCGCCCACATAATTGATCAGGCCATAGCAGTTGGGGCCAATCAAAACCATGTCGCCCAGATTTGCCTTTAGCTGAGCCTCCAGCGCGGCCCCGTCTTCATGTGCTTCGCTGAAGCCCGCAGAGTAACAGACGATGCCCCCAGCCCCCATATCGCGCAGCGTCGCGATGGCGTCGGGAACATGCGGCGCCGGAATAGCCAGAAACACAGCATCGGGCGGTTCGGGAAGGGCGGCAAGATCAGGCAGGCAGGCGATACCGCCAATCTGATCACGTTTGGGATTGACCACCCACATCTGCCCACCAAACCCGGCGCGGCGGGCCTCGCCAATCGCGACGGCGGCATCTGCGCCCCCGACGAACGCGATGTGACGGGGGGTGAGCAGACGCTCGAAATTCTGGCGCTTGGCCGGGGTCATGCGCCAAGCGGGCGCAGCATTGAGCGGGTGATGATATGGCGCTGGATTTCCGAGGTGCCATCCCAGATCCGCTCAAGACGGCTGTCGCGCCACAGGCGCTGAATCGGCAGCTCTTCCATCAGCCCCATGCCGCCATGCACCTGCACCGCATCATCCGCGACCTTGCCCAGCATTTCCGAGCAGAACACCTTGACCATCGCCGCATCCTGATCCGACATATGGCCCGCCTCGTGCCGCCGCACAGCGTCCGTGACCATCAGATCAGCTGCGCGCAGTGTCATTGCCCCATCGGCTAGCCGGAAACCTGTGGCCTGAAATTGCCCAATGGGTTTGCCAAATTGGCGGCGAGTGGCGGCCCAATCAGTCATCATCTCAAGGATGCGCTCGGCCTTGCCACAGCAACTGGCCCCAACCCAAATGCGCCCCATGCTGAGCCACTGGTTGGCGACCTCAAAGCCACGCCCCTCTTCGCCAAGAATCTGATCGGGGCCAAGGCGTACATCCTCAAAGCTGAACTGATAGGTCTTGTAGCCACGATAGCTGACCGATTTTGTGCCTTCGCGGCAGTCAAACCCCGGCAGACCCACATCCACCAGAAAGGCGGTGACCCGTTTGCGCGGCTTGCGTGGTGTCTCGTCCTCACCCGTGGCGGCAAAAACAATCGCGAAATCAGGCATACAGGGGCCGGAAATGAAATGTTTGGAGCCGTTCAGAATCCAATCATCACCATCGCGCCGGGCATTGGTTTTCATCCCCATCGCGTCCGAACCGGCCTCGGGTTCAGTCAGGGCAAACAGTTCGCGTTTTTCGCCTGTCACACAAGGGAGCAGATACCGTGCGCGTTGATCGCCTTCGCAGGCGAGCAGGATTTCCGTAGGGCGCGCGGCCCAGCTGTGCAGCGCGTGGGTCGCCTTACCGTACTCACGCTCGATCAGGTGCTGGGCGGACGTGCTCAGACCACCACCACCCACTTCTTCGGGCAGATTGCAAGCATAAAGGCCCAACTCCTTTGACCGCATCTCGATCTGCCGGCCCAACTCTTCGGGAACCTCGCCCAATCGATCCACCTCGTCCTCATGCGGATAAATCTCGGCCTCCAGAAAGGCGCGCACTGTGCTTAACAGCAGCTCATTCTCGTGACTGACGGCGAAATTCATGCATCCGCCCCCCGCAGGCCCAGCTTGTTGCGCGCTTCTTGCGGCGTCAGGGCACGTCCGCCCATCCGCTCGATAATCTCGACCACGCGGGCCACAAGCTGTCCATTCGTGGCAGGCACCCCGCGATCCAGCCAGATGTTGTCTTCCAGCCCTACGCGCACATTACCGCCAAGGGTGATGGCCGCCGCGGCCATGGGCATCTGCATCCGGCTGATCCCAAAACTGGCCCAGCTAGCCCCGGTCGGAAGCTGCGCTTTCATCGCCGCCATCGTCTCAACCGTCTGATCCGCGCCCCACGGAATGCCAAGGCACAGCTGGAACATGGGTGGCGCATCAATCAGCCCTTCCTCGACCATGGCCTTGGCAAACCGGATATGGCCCAGATCAAACACCTCAAGCTCGGGCTTCACGCCCCATTCTTGCGTCAGTTGGGCCATGCGCCGCAAGGTCGGCGGGGTGGAAATGTAAATCTCATCCCCATTGCCGAAATTCAGCGTTCCACAATCCAGCGAACAAATCTCGGGCAGGCATTCCTTGATATGGGCCAGCCTCTCTTCCGGGCCGATCATGTCAGTCCCCGGCCCAGGCAGCGATGGATCATCTGCCGAAGGCACCCAATCACCACCCATCCCGGCGGTGAGGTTGATCACGACATCCGTGTCGCTGGCGCGGACGATATCAACGGCCTCTTTGAACAGAGCCGGATCGCGCGATCCTTTCCCGGTTTCCGGGTCACGCACATGCAGATGAGCAATGGCCGCGCCTGCCTTAGCCGCTTCAATCGCGGCATCGGCAACCTCTTGCGGGGTGACCGGGATGTGCGGGCTTTTGCCAACGGTATCACCGGCACCGGTGACGGCGCATGTAACGATCACTTCAAAATTCATCTCAACACTCTCCTGCCAGACTTGCCCAGTTTGCGATGGGCACCTTAGAAAAGTGTCGATTATTCGCCAGTTATTGACTTATGATGGCGGATAGTCTGACTTCGACGGTTCCTATCCAGCGGGATATTCACCATGATTTCACCCACAGCGCAAAGCCGCCCGGCGGCTCGAATCGTCGCCATCCTGTTGCCCCGCTTTAACATGATGAGCCTGATCAGCCTGATGGAGCCGGTGCGCATTGCCAACTACCTCTCCTCCGGTACGCTGTATGACACCGTCACCTGCGCCGCCGAGCCGGGTGAGGTCACGGCAAGCAATGGCACCTCGGTGATGTGCGAGGGCCTGCCCGAGAAACTGGGGCCGGATGATCTTGTGCTGCTGATCGGCAGTTGGGGGGCCGAGCATCACAACGATCCCAAACTGTTATCGTGGCTACGCCGCGCCGACCGGCAAGGCATCCGCCAATGCGCGGTTGAAATGGCCCCCTATGTGTTTGCCCGCGCCGGGTTATTGGCCAAGCGTCAGGCGACGGTGCACTGGGCCTATCTCCCTGGCTTTCAAGAGCTTTTCCCCGATATTCTTGGGACCGAACAACTGTTTACCATCGACGGGCGCGTGATGACCTGTGCGGGCTCCACCGCAGGTCTCGATTTCATGCTGCACCTGATCCGGCAGGATCATGGCGATGCGCTGGTGGGTGAGATTTCTGACAATATCCTGCATCATCCGGTGCGCGATCCGCTGGCCCCGCAGCGCAAGAGTTTGGGGCGTGGATTGGACGAGCTGCCGCAAAGCGTGGCCGACGCCGTCGAGGTGATGGATCAGAACCTCAGCGAACCGGTGCCTGTACCAGAGCTGGCCAAACGCGTGGGATTGTCACAGCGCCAGCTGGAACGCCAATTCAAACGCGCCGTCGGGTGCAGCGTGGTACAGTTTGGCCTGCTGCTGCGGCTGCAACATGCGCGCGTCCTGCTGATCTCAACCGATCTGGGCGTGCGCGAGATCGCCACCGCATCAGGCTTCAACTCGCTATCGCATTTCGCCTATTCGTTCCGAAAATGCTTTGACCGCCGCCCACGGGAATACCGCCAGGCCTGGCCCGACAACAAGGAAGCGCCGGATTGGCCCGGCACATTATCGGCCTATCTGGACACGCTCAAACAGGCGCAAGGCGCGCCTAATGTGCCTGACGCAGCGCGTTAAGCACCGCAACGATCTGCGCATCCCGCTCGGCGGCCATCTCTTCAAACGGGCGCGTGCCTGCCATGGCGTTACAGCCATCAACCATCCGGTCGCGCAATTCCTGCGTCAGTTCAGGGGCCTCAAGCCGAGTCCAGGGCCATTTCAGCGCCGGACCAAACTGATCCAGATTGGTGGCCATACCGCCAGCGCCGCAGGCGACGTGGAAGGCCATACATTGCCCCTGCACCGCCATGCGCGGGGCCGGGCCGTTGATCAGCGCATTGTCGATATCCTCAGGCGTCGCCTCGCCCGCCGCCACCATATGCAACGCCTCGCGCCACAGGGCCTCTTGCAGGCGCGTGGCCACAAAACCGGGTATTTCCTTTTTCATCACCAACGGGGCCTTGCCCGCGACCTCGTAGAAGGACGCAGCCCAGTCAACCGCTGCCGGATCGGTCTGTTTGCCGCCGACGATTTCGACCAACGGCAGCAAGTAAGGCGGGTTGAACGGATGCCCGATCACACAGCGCCCCGGCGTGGGGCATGTGGCTTGGATCTCGGTCATGGTCAGGCCCGACGTGGATGAACCGATCACCACATCGTCGGGTAGCACCGCGCCCATCTTTTCATAAAGCGCCTGTTTGATGTCCAAGCGCTCCGGGGCGCTTTCCTGTACGAATTGCGCCCCGTCCAGCGCCGTTTCCAGATCAGTTGTCACGGTCAAACGGTCACGCGCAGCACCGGGGGCCAGCCCAAGGGCCGTCAGGCTGATCCACGCCGTGTCGAGGATGGCGTCAAAGGCCGAACGTTCCGCCGCGTCATGGATATAGGCGGTGACGTCATAACCGCGTGCCAGAAAATGAGCGGCCCAACCCCCGCCAATGGGCCCGGCGCCCAGCGAGGTGATGCGGCGAACGGCATGTGGGTCAGGATACATCATTCACCTTTGAAATTTGGTTCGCGCTTTTCGACAAAGGCGGCCACCCCTTCGGCGGCGTCATCGGATTTCAGCATCTTGCGATAGGTCGGCATCGGATCGGTGCGCATCTTGTGAAAGGCGGCTTGCAGGGGATGGCATTCGATCTCACGCTGCACTTCCTTAACCGATTGCATCGCCAGCGGAGCGGACCACGCGATTGACGCGGCCCATTCGCGGGCGGCATCCATCAGGTCGGCTTTGGGCACGACCTTGTTGACCAACCCATAATGCGCCGCCTCTTCGGCGCTCATCCGGCGGCCCAGCAGGAACATTTCCATCGCGATGTTATGCGGGATGCGGCGCGGCAGCCGTTGCAGCGCGCCAGCGTCCGGCACGATGCCAAGCGGCATTTCCGGCAGGCCGAACTCCACATGATCGGCCGCGATCAGCAGATCACAGGCCATGGCCATCTCAAACCCGCCGCCAATGGCAAGCCCGTTGATCGCGGCGATCACCGGTTTGTTCAGCGCCCAGTTTTCCGTCAGCCCGGTAAAGCCGCCAAACCCGTATTCATCGGCCTCCCACCAGTTATCAAGCTGCATCTCGCCATCGTTCAGCGCCTTGAGGTCCCATCCGGCCGAGAAGATCTTTTCGCCCCCGCCGGTCAGGATGGCACAGCGCAGCTCTTTGTCCTCATGCAATTCCTGAAACGCGGCCGCCAGCGCCTGACTGGTGGGCACATCAATGGCGTTCACCTTGGGGCGATCCAACGTCACCTCAAGCACGTGGCCATTGCGGACCACTTTCACATCGTCTGACATCTGTTTCTCCTTATTGGAACGCGGGCATGACCCGGTCACAGAACAATTCCATGGACCGTTTCTGCGCCTCCAGATCAAGACCCATCGAGGCGTAGTAGATAAACTCATCTACGCCAAGCGCCTGATATCTTTTTAGTTTTTCAATCACCTCATCCGGACTTCCGAACAGCAGATTCTCCTCCAACATGGCTGGATCATATTGTTCGCGCCCGTCCAACTGATCCAGCGGGATTTGCTTGGGGAAACCGTTATGCACGTCACCCGCATTGCGGAACAGGTTCTCGAACTGGCCCAGCACAAGGCGGATAGCGTCCAAAGCCCGCTGGCGATCCGCGGCGTTGTCGTAAACCGCCGTGTGGCGCATCATGGCAAAGATCGGCGAGAAGCCGTTGTCGGCCTTGGCAATCGCTTCATCCAGATGCTTTTTGTAAAGCTCGGCCTCCGAAAACGGTCGCGTCAATGGCCAGCTCATCACATGGCATTTCTCCCGCAACGCGTAGTCATATGTGATGGGCGAGCGTGCCGCGACCCAGACAGGCACCTCGTTTTGCACCGGTTTGGGGCAAGAGGTGGAGGTTGGAAACTGCCAGAATTCGCCATCATGGGCATAATCCCCCTGCCAAAGCGCACGCACCGCCGGCAGCATTTCCTGCATGTAGCGCCAGGCATCGGGCTGTTTCAGCCCCGCGCGCATCCGGTCAAATTCGCGCTGATACGCGCCCGAGCCGATGCCAAATTCCAACCGCCCGTCACTCAGCAGGTCCAGAAACGCCGCCTCACCAGCCAGGTTGATCGGGTGCCAATACGCCGCCGTGGCCACAGCAGTGCCCAGGCGGATCGTGCTGGTATGTTCCGCCCACCAGGTCAGGATCTGGAACGGGTTGGGCGCGATGGTCATTTCCAGCGCGTGATGCTCGGCGGCCCAGACAATGCCAAACCCGCCCTGCTCGGCCATGCGCACCATATCAAGCGTATGATCGCGCACAGCCCGCATATCCGTGCTTGCATCCATGCGCTCCAGATTGATTGCCAGTTGGAATTTCATCTCTGTTCCCCTCTCAACGCATCACAAACGGATTGGCCATCGGCGCATCGGATGTATTCATCCAGACCGTCTTGGGGCGGGTATAGTCATACATTGCCTGAAACCCGCTTTCGCGCCCATAACCCGACCCTTTGATGCCGCCAAATTCCGCAATCGGAGAGACGACACGATAGGTATTGACCCAGACGATCCCGGCGCGCACCGCATCGGCCATCCGCAAAGAGCGCGCGCTGTCGCGGGTGAAAATCCCCGCCGCTAATCCATGCTCGGTATCATTAGCCAGCTCTATCACCTCTTCCTCGGTCTTGAAGCGCTGTACGCAGAGGACCGGCCCAAACAATTCGGTATCCACGATGCGCAAATCCTGCCGTGGACAGGCCAGGATGGTCGGCTCAAAGAACAGGCCCTCCATCCCCTCGGGGCGCTTGCCTCCGGACAAGATTTCGGCCCCCTCTTCAACAGCATGGGCAATCTCGGCCTCGATATGATCGCGCTGCCCCGTGGTGCATAGCGGGCCCATCTGGGTTGCGTCCAGCAACGGATCGCCAATCTCAATCGCCTTGGCCTGCGCCACCATCCGCTCAAGGAATTCATCGGCGATGTCCTCATGCAGATAAAGCCGCGAGCCCGCGACACAGCTTTGCCCCGTCGCCCCAAAAATCCCCGCGATCGAGGCGTTCACGGCACTTTCGATATTGGCGTCGTCAAAGACGATAAACGGGGACTTGCCGCCCAGCTCAAGACTGACCTCGGCAAAGTTGTTCTTGGAATTGTCCAGCACATGACGCGCCGCCCCCGGCCCGCCAGTGAAGGAAATCCGCGACACCAGCTTGTGACTGGTTAGCGCCCGACCGCAGGGATCGCCATGCCCGGTGACGATGTTGACCACGCCGGGGGGAAACCCCGCCTCTTCAATCAACTTGCCGAATTCCAGCATGGCGGCGCTGGCATGTTCGGACGCTTTCAAAACCACGGTGTTGCCCGCCGCCAGGGCCGGGCCAATCTTGACCGCCACAAGGAAAAGCTGGCTGTTCCATGGCACCACGGCGGCCACCACGCCAAGGGGTTCCCGCTTGGTGAAGACAAACAGATCGGGTTTGTCGATGGGCAGGGTCTCACCCGAAATCTTGTCGGCGCAGCCTGCGTAGAACTGGAAAAACTCGGCGATGTACTTGGCCTGCCAGCGCGTTTCCTTCAGCATCTTACCGGTGTCGATGGTTTCCGTGCGACCCAACTCTTCGGACTTATCCGCCAGCAATTCGGCCAGACGGCGCAGGCATTTGCCGCGCTCGGTCGGGGTCATTTTTGACCACGGACCTTTCAGAAACGCCTCATGCGCACTGCGCACGGCACGGTCCACATCTGCCTCGGTCGCTTCTGGCACGCGGGACCAGACCTGCCCTGTCGCCGGGTTCACACTGTCAAAGGCCCCACCATCCGAGGCGTCCACCCACGCGCCCTCAATCAGCATCTGGTAGCGGATCACATATGTCATCTTTGCGGCCTCCCCTTGGTCTGATTCTCATCTTGGGCGGTTCTGGGCCTCAAATGTGCGATTTATCGACATCCCGTGGCGAAAAATGCATTCATTGCGATGCAAAACCGTGGCTACCCTCAGCAAAAAGGAGCGTTGGATGCCCAAGTTACCCGATGGCACATCCTATGAGCGCACAGGACCACAGAACGCCTCGAGTGTGGTGTTGATCCACGGGCTTGGGTTGAACCGCGAGGTCTGGCAATGGATGGTGCCCGCGCTCAGCGATGCCTATGATGTGATCACCTATAACCTTTATGGCCATGGGCAAAGCGGGGTTCCGCCCGAGCGGCCCAGCCTGTCCTTGTTTTCCGAGCAGCTTGTCAGCCTAATGGCTGCTCTGGATGTCCCTGATGCGGTGATTATTGGCTTTTCACTGGGCGGGATGATCTGTCGCCGCTTCGCTATGGATCACCCCGAATTGGCCCGCGCGCTTGTTATTCTGAATTCACCGCACCGGCGTACCCCGGAGGCGCAAGCCGCCATTCTGACCCGCGTGGATCAAGCGGAAAGCCAAGGGCCACATGCCACGGTCGAGGCCGCGCTGGAACGTTGGTTCACCGATGAGTACCGCGCCAGGAACCCCGATATGATGGCGCTTGTCCGGCACTGGGTTCTGGCCAATGACCCAAAGATTTACCCGACGATCTACAGGGTATTGGCCGACGGAATTGACGAAATCACCAACCCCGATATCCGCCTGTCGCTGCCCACGCTGGCGATCACGGCGGATCAGGATTACGGCAATGGCCCCGAGATGACCAAGGCCATTGCGGAGGGGGTCGACGGTGGCACCGCCCTGATCCTGCCGGGGTTGCGGCACATGGCGTTGGCCGAAGACCCCGACGCCGTCAACACCCCGGTGCGGGCGTTTCTTGATCAGCTTTCAGACCAAGGCGCGTAACTGGGCCATACAGCGGGCCAGCTGATCAATCTCGATAAACTCGTCCGGCGTGTGGGCCTGATCAATCGATCCCGGCCCCATCACCATGACCGAGAGCCCCTCGTCTTGGAAAAGGCCCGCCTCGGTGCCATAGGGCAGGCTGTCAAACCCGTTATTGCCTGAGGCCGCCAGGCACTCCTGCGCAAATTCATGGTCTGTTTTGGTGTAAAACCCCGGGAAAAATGCAGTGCGCGCAATGTCGATACGGGCCTCGGGCACGCGGGGATGCACCTGAGCCAACAACCTGTCGGCCTCCGCCTGCAATCCCGCAATCACCTCCTCCAGATCGTCCTGCGGCGACAGCCGGATGTCCCATTCAAACTGGCAATGTTGTGCGATGATGTTGTTGGCGATCCCCCCGGTGATGGTGCCCACGGTAAAGGTCGTGGTCTCCGGTGCAGATGTCTGCGCCGAGCGGTCGTCGATCCATACCATCAGGCGCGCGGCCAATGCCGTGGCGCTCAGCCCCGCTTCGGGCAGGCTGGCATGGGCCGTCCGCCCGGTGACCGTGACCACGCAGGTGTACGAGCCTTTGTGGCTATGGCCTGCACGCAACATCGTGGGCTCGCCCACCAATACGCCGCGCACCGACGGCAGGTCAGACGCCACATGCGTCGCAAGGCTGATGGCGCTCTGACAGGTGGTTTCCTCATCGCCGGAAATGGCCACATGCAAAGGGCGGGTCAGGGGCAGCGCCGCTGCCTCTTCCATCATCGCCAGGGCGCAGGCCACGAAGCCTTTCATATCGGCGGTGCCCCGACCAAACAGCCGCCCATCCTGCTCGCGCATCACGAACGGATCACTGGTCCAGTGCTGATCGGTGACAACCACCACATCCGCATGCCCCGACAGCACCACGCCGCCCTCTACATCCGGCCCGATGCTGGCCACCAAGCCGTCGCAATCCCCCAAGGGTGACGGCACCACGTTGACGCGCGCACCAACCGCCGTCAGCAGGTCCGTAACATACCGCACCCACTCCGCATTGTTTTGCCCCGGCGTCGAGGGGATGGCGACCAGATCGCCCAGTATTTCCACCGCCCGCATCGTCTTAGGCCAGGGCCGCATCGGCGGTGCGTTCCTGTTCGATCAGCACTTCAAGCTGGCGACGGAACCGCAATTGTCCACCATCAATCGGCAGGTCGATATGCGGTGTGCGTTTGTTGGCCATGCCCTTCTGCACGTGATTGAGAACCTCGCGATCCTCCTCGAAGGCGTGTTTGACATCGGCGCTCATCATCTTGGAAAGCGCCGCATCGTCGGGACGGATATTGCGCAGCTGGAACCAATAATAGCGGGTGCGATCGCGGGTTTCCGGCGTCATGAAATTATAGCTGTCCATCACGAAGACCTTGTCGTGCAACGGGCCCCCTTCGCCACCCGTTCCCGCAGGGGTAAACACCGCCTTGATCAGGGCGTGGCAGGGATAGCGCACCTCGTAATGCTGCAAGCGGTCGCAATTGCCCTCGAATTCCACAATCTTCTTGTAAAAGGGTGCCGGTTCCACATCCATCATCCAGCGCCAGACGGTCACGCCATCCTCGGCCTTGGTGATCCTGAGCGGTGTATCTTCGGTCGCGGCTTGCCCGAAGGAAGACTGATGCACCCAAGCGACATGGGTAGGATCAAGCAGGTTGTCAGTGACATAAAGATAGTTGCAGTCAATTTCGAGCGCCTTGCCCCGGTTCATCCCCCAAGCGGGATTATCGAAATGCTCGATCTGGAAAATCTCTTCCGCACTGGCCAGGGCCGGGTTGCCCATCCAGATCCAGACAAGGCCATATCGTTCCTCCACCGGGTAGGCATGGACGTTGGCGTTTGACGGGATACCCCCTTTGCCGGGCGCACGCACGCATTGGCCGGTACCGTTAAAGGTCAGCCCGTGATAGCCGCATTCGACCGTGTCGCCCTTCCTCCGCCCCCTGGTCAGCGGCAGCTTGCGATGCGGGCAGGCGTTTTCCAACGCGACGACACCACCCTTGCTGTCGCGGAACATGCAGATGCTTTCCTCCAGCAAGGTGATCTCTTGCAACTCATCGGTGATTTCATCTCCCCACGCCGCCACATACCAGGCATTTCTCAGAAACATAGCGATCCTCTCATTTCGGCCAATTCGTGATCACGGTTTCGATACCCCTGCATATAAGCTTGATAGAATCAATAAACTGTGATCACACTTTTGAGGACTGTAAGATTCATGTTTTAGCAAAGCAAGGTGCTGTTTGATGCTCGACAAGGCCAATGATGAGGTCGCCCGTATCCGGCATGAGCTGGCGGATAGGCTTGCTCGCCCGGTCGAACAGGCCTGGGCCATGCCCGCTGAATTCTACACCTCGCCCAAGTTTCTGGAGATCGAGATCGAAGAGGTTCTGCGCCGCGAGTGGATGTGCGTGGGCCATGTCGGCGAGCTGCGCAATCCGGGCGATTTCTTTACCACCGAACTGTTGGGCGAGGAACTTTTGGTCGTGCGTGACACCGATGGCGTGGTGCGCATCCTCTCCAATGTCTGCCGTCACCGGGGCAATCGCGTGGCCGAAGGCAGTGGCAATGCCCGCAAGTTTATCTGCCAGTACCACACCTGGACCTATGACACGACCGGCGCCCTGAAGGTCGCGCCCATGATGCGCAAACAGCCCAGTTTCGATCAGTCAAAATGCGGCCTGCCCGAGTTCGCCAGCGAAATCTGGAAAGGCTGGCTGTTTGTCAATCTCGATGGTCTGGCCGCGCCACTTGCCCCCCGTCTTGAGGGCCTGTCCGAGGTGATCCACAACTATCATCAGGAAGATCGCCACCTCGTCTTCATGGAAGAGGACGTGTGGGCGTGTAACTGGAAGGCGCTGTTTGAGAACTTCATGGAGGGCTATCACCTCAGCGCCACGCATCTGACCACGCTGCATCCCATCACACCCACCAAACTCTGCAAGAAAATGCGCTCGGGCGAAGGCTGGACCGGCTATCACGCCTATTATGATCCCGATTACCCACCGCGCGGCCCGTTCCACCCGGACCTGACCGAGGACGAGAAACACAACTCGCCCATGTACGGGATCTATCCCAACCTGATGGTGGGAATGGGCACAGATTTCACGCTGTTCATGATCATCCGCCCCGATGGCCCTGACAAGGTTCGTATCCGCTGGGGCGTGACCGGCCAGAAGGACGAGCCGACCTCGGGGGCGACGCGCGGCTATGTTGATCTGTGCCGGGCGTTTAATGTCGAGGACAAAGAGAAGCTGGAAATCCTGCAAAAGGCGCTGCGCACACGTGGCTATCATGGCGGACCATTGGCCCCTGATGACGTCGAGGGGACGATCTGGGATTTCATCAAATACATCGCTCGAAAGACGGGTGATGGATGAGTGTCACGCCGGAATATCAAAAAATAGACGCTTGAGCCCAGCAAGTGGCGAAAAATCTAAAATAAGGCTGGCGATGGCTGACCTTAATGAAATCAATAATAATTCAACAGGGAAACGCAAAATGAAAAAACAGACAGATAAACTTGTTCTTGATCGCATCACGGCCGCAGGTCGACGCGGAGGTGTCAGCCGCCGCAGCTTTATGGGCCATGCCACAGCGGCGGGCCTGTCGGTGACGGCGGCATCTATGCTCTGGACCAACAAAGTTGCGGCAATGACGCCCAGCCAGGGTGGCACCTTCCGCGTCGCAATCCACGATGCCAACACCTCGGATGTAAACGATCCGGGCCAGTACCTGTCGGTCTTCATGATCCAGCTGGCCCATGCCTCGCGCAGCTATATGACAGCGATCAACCCCGATGGCACTGCTGGCCCGGATATGGCCGATAGCTGGGAAGCGTCTGCCGATGCCAAGGTCTGGACATTCAAGTTAAATCAGAACGCCACCTTCCATGATGGCCGTAAATTCACCTCGCGCGATGCCGAAGCGTCGATCCGTCACCATATGGGCGAAGACAGCACCTCCGCGGCCAAATCCCTTCTGGGGAATGTGGTTGATGTGCGTGCCGATGGCGATCACACGCTGATCATTGAACTGGATCAGGGTCTGGCCGATCTGCCCTACATCCTCACTGACTATCACATCGCGATCTGCCCGGCGGATGCCGATGGCAATCTGGATTGGAAAGGCGGGATTGGTGCGGGTCCCTACAAGGTCGAGAACTTCAATCCGGGCGTCAGCGCGACACTGACCAAGCACGACGGGTGGCATGGTGAAGGCGCTTACTTCGATGCGGTCGAAATGATTGCCATCAACGATCCCAACGCACGACAGACAGCCCTTGTGTCGGGTGATGTGGATGCAGTCAGTTCGGTTGACCTCAAGACGCTGGAACTTTTGCGCCGCCGTGAAGGTCTGGAAATCCTCAACCTGCCATCCGGTTCAACCGTGACCATGCCGATGCATGTCACCGCAGCCCCGTTTGACGACAACAATGTGCGCATGGCCCTGAAACTGGCGATGGACCGCGAAGAGCTGATAGAGAAGATCGTGTTTGGCACGGCAACATTGGGCAATGATTTCCATATCTCGCCCAACATGCCCTACTATCCCGAAGGGATTGAGCAACGCGCCTATGACCCTGACAAGGCCAAGTGGCATCTGAAAGAGGCCGGAATGGAGGGGTTGACCCTTGATGTGTCAGCCTCGGATTCGATCATGCCGGGCGCAGTTGATTTCGTGACGCTCTATGCTGAACAGGCCAAGGCCGCGGGCATCACTCTCAAGCCCATTCGCGAACCCGGTGATGGGTATTGGGCAGATGTCTGGCTGAAAAAGCCGTTCATCTTCTCCAAGTGGGGTGCGCGCCCAACACCCGACATGATCTATACGCTAGCTTATCAAAGCGGTGCGCCATGGTCTGAGGCGTTCTGGAGTAACGATACGTTCGACAAAGTCCTGCTGGAAGCCAAGGCCGAGCTGGACGATGCCAAGCGGGCCGAAATGTACCGCGATATGTCGACGCTTCTGCGCGACGAAGGTGGCTCGATCGTTCCGATGTTCACCAATTACGTATATGCGCATAGTGAGAAGGTCGGTCATGACGAGACTGTCAGTTCCACCTGGGAACTGGACGGCGCCCGCGCTTACCAGCGCTGGTGGTTCAAAGGCTGATCCCCTTAAGACTGTGGGCGCGCATGGCACATTGCCGAGCGCGCCCCATTCGTGCCAGTCTGCCTGCATGACTGACACCACAACCCTCCGGGACATTTCGCTGTCTGACGGGATTTATGCCGAATTGAAAAACCGGCTGATCCTTGGGCGTTATTCGCCTGGCGACCGCCTGTCGATGCGCAAGCTGGCGGCCGAGTTTGGCACCAGCGCGATGCCGGTGCGCGAAGCCCTCAAACGGCTTTCCTCAGAACAAGTGATCGAAAGTGCCGCTGCAAAGGCCTTCAATGTCCCAAGTCTAAGCCGCAAACGCGCCGCCGGTCTGTTCGAGCTGCGCGCCCTGCTGGAAAGTGCAGCGGTCCAAGCGGCGCATCCTTTCTTGACCCCCGCGCTTCTGGATGAGCTGGAAGCCCTGTGCGATCGTATTGATGCCCATCTGAAACTACGCGATTTCGCCGCTTACATGGTCGACAACCGCCACTTTCATTTCCTGCTCTACCGCCTTGCGGACAACCCCGACCTGATCTCGATGATCGAACAGTTGTGGATGAAAACAGGCCCCTCGCTTTTCCACGGATTGCAAGAGGGTGGGATGGCCAAACTTGACTGGAACGCCGACCACAAGCGCCTTTGCAGGGCTATGCGGGCAGGACAGGTGGAGGATTTTGGAGCCATAATGCGCGCGGATGTTGAATGGGGGGCCGAGTTTTATCGGGCCTAGACTTAGGACACTGCCAATTGGTGGCGGCAGAATAATTCGTTTTGAAACTGACGCGCTCTGGCATCCGGCCTCGGGAGACTTCCCATGTCAATTTCAGCGAAGCTGAATGTCCGCTTTGAGGCGTCCTTGCCAAAACTGATGACAGCTTAGCCCGGATAGAGGTCGCTTGTGCACAGAGCAGCATAAAGCATTTCGGGCTCTAAGCCGATATTTGCCGCTATTTAGTCCAATGACTGCTGCTATCCGCCTTGCCGCCATTACATGGCGCCCGTTACTGCGTTGCACATAGAGGTCTGCTCTGGGTAGCGCGTTCAGGCACGGTTTTGGAAACGTTCGAGGGTAACCCTCTTCCTGTTTTACTGGTGTCCTGTCATTCAACCAATCCTCATATCCAGATCACACTCGGTCCGACCGGAATATCGTATGCAAGTGCCTGCGTGATTGAATCCACCTGATCATCGTGCCGCCCGGACGGGAATGCCAGAAGTTCGGCCTCCAGATCAGCCAACCAGGGAGCGGAATACGGAAAAAGAACGCGACCAGGCTCGAACTTTGGCGTTTGAATGTGGGCTCTGGTGACTTTGTCCTTTGTTGCCGCAACACCGATGGCATCGAAGCCTTCTCGAATGAGATCTTCCGGTAAGCCTGTACCAACACCGGTGTCTTCAATCAGAATGATCCCAGGTTCATGTTCCCGCGCATTTTGGATCATCCTCACTTTCAAATCGGGGGAGTTCAGCTTCTCATGATAAACATCTATCAAGTAGTAATAGCCATTCTTGAAGAGCCATATTGTGCCCACGGACCAATCGTTTTCCGGACCGGTTTTTGAGGCGGTATCCCGGCTCTGAAACACGGTGTCCTCATCGGTGATCTCCGGAAGATAAGGGTAACGGGAAAGCCACGCCCGCTTGATCATGTTTCCGCTCGGAGGCACCGGTTGCTGTTGGTACTGCGCTTCAAAGACCGCAGAGCCAAGGTTGCAAGCTAAAGAGTTTTCCCTGCTGAGAGTTTTAGGGAATCTCGTGGGAAAAGCTCAACTTTTCAATGGATTTTGCCAACTGCGATTTATCTCAGATGCGCAAAGTTCCCAAACTCCTCTGCAAATTTCCCTGATAGCAGGGAATTTCCGAGACCGGATAGCTCAGGACTGTCTGCAAAGCCAACCACGTCCAGCAGTTCGTCCAGCATGAACCGCAACTTGTCCGGCGAGAGAGCTGTGTGTCAGGTCTTTCCCGAAACACCTTATTGGGTCAGCGAAAACCGGATATGACATGTATGAAAAATACCCGCGCTCATCGGCGAACACGGCTCCTGTTGCCGATTTCAAAACTTCGTTTCGCGGTGCCGTCCCGGGAGCGGACTCTGATTTTCCATGCGGGACGGCCCCTTTTGATGGCAAACGCTTTGTCAGCGCGCGCTCAGAATGGTTTCGATTGCTGCCAGCCCTGCTTCCATCTCGGTGACGACGGCCTGTTCTGTTGCCGGATCGTCAGACGAGAAACTCGCGGACCACATGATCAATGGCTTCTCAAAAGGTTCAATTGACAGCGTGGCGGTGAAACTCTCGACCGGCAAGGATGAGCTGACTGTCCTGTAGGTGTAAGACAGGCTCGGTTCCTCAGCGATGCGTTTTTGCGTAATAACGTCCCCGTCATTGGTGGTGATCAGGCGAACCAGCGAGCCTTCGTCGACCTTCAGGGAACACGCATTGATGCTCGGGTGCCAATCGTCGACGTCGCAGAAATCTCCAATCAGGTTCCAGATTTCAACCGCCGGGTACGGCAGCTCAAGCGAGCGCTTGATGGTGTAATCCGCTGACAATGCTGTTGTTGCGCAAAGCGCGCTGATGGCGGTGGTGGCGATTTTCAGAACAAGTTTCATGGTCTTTCCTTTCAGGGTCCTGTCGCGATTTCGCGATCCGGTTGGTGCAGTGCGAATGCCACGACGCGGCCGATTGTTCTTGCCTCTCTGTGCGACACTTCGCACATTCAACTGGACAGGGAGGGGCTGAAATGTCCGGATCAAAACCTGAAAAAGATATGAAATTGACCAATCCCGTCACCTTGGGCGAGTTCAGCTTTTCGTTGCAAACAAGGGAGTTGACCGATCAATCGGGGCATGTGGTCCACTTGCGCAGTCAAAGTTCGGACGTTCTTGCCTATCTCGTGACCCGCATTGGCGAGACCGTCTCAAAAGACATCATCATCGAAAATGTCTGGGCCAAGAGCTTTGTGACCGATGACAGCCTGACGCAATGTATCGCAGATATCAGGCGGGCCTTGGGTGATTCCGAGTACAAAATTGTTCAGACCCGGCCCAAGAAAGGATACCGCCTGAACGCAACGCCAGTTCAACAGGAAAGCGCACCCCAACCAGACATTGGTGCGACGCGTGTCCGTCCGTGGTCCAGAATTGGACTGATCGGGATACTGGTGTCAGTTGCCATTGGTCTGGGTATTTTTTGGGCTGCCACAAATGATGGTGGCCCGGGTGATCAAACCCCTGCAAGCCTGCCGCTTCCCTCGAAACCATCCATCGCCGTTCTGGCCTTTGAAGACCTCAGCGTCGGAGACGAGGAAGGCTACCTGAGCGATGCGATTGCCGAGGGCGTTATTGCCAACCTGTCCCGCTTCCCCGAGCTTTTTGTCATTGCGCGCAATTCCAGTTTCAGCTTTCGCGGGGCGCCGACCAAAGTTGCCGACATCTCAAAGGCTTTGGGTGTGCGATACCTGCTGGAAGGCAGCCAGCAAAAGAGTGGCGACAGGCTGCGGGTCACGATCCAGCTTGTCGATGCCGTCGAAGGCAATCAACTTTGGTCGCAAGTCTATAACAGCGATCTGAACGATGTCTTCGCCGTGCAGGATGACATTGTCCGCCGGGTCGTCGCGACAGTGGCGCAGAAGGTTATCAATTCGGAGGGCCAGGATGCCATACATTCCGATGAGGCCAAACTGACGGCCCTGCTGCTTAACCTGAAAGCACGCCAACACCTGTTCGATTTTACACCCGAGGGGAATGAGAAGGCGCGGCTGGCCAACCTTGCAGCGGTCGAGGCCGATCCGACACAACCGTTCGGGTATGTTGGGCTGACCTTTGTTCACATCAATAAATACCGTTGGGGGTGGACAGATCAGGAGCCACAAGCCGAGTTGGAAGCGGCCCGTGAGTTTGCCCGGAAAGCTGTTGAGACCGGGCCGGATTACTATGACAGCCATTCGGCGATGGCCTATTTTCACATTCAGGAAGGACGGCTCGACAAGGCGATTGCACGATACGAACAGGCGTTAGAGCTGAACCCCGGGGACACGGGCGCAATGGCCTCTCTTGCCGAGGCCCTGACCTATGGCGGTCAGGCGGAGGAAGCAGAAGAACTTATGCTAAAGGTCGTGCGCCTCGACCCGTTGCATCAGGATTGGATCAAATGGAATCTCGCATGGGTTCAATGGCATACGCGACATTGCGAGGACGGGCTGCGAACCATGAACGCAATGTCCGAAATCCCCCCGATGGCATATCGGGTGCTGGCCATCCTGCAGGTCTGCCTTGACAATACGGACGACGCCAAAGCGGCCGTTGAGCGCCTGCTTGAATTCGATCCCGAGTATTCAATTGTCGACGTCCGCCATAACTATGACGGGAAATACACCAACAGCTCTGATCTTGAACGCGTCTTAAACGATCTGCGCGTGGCAGGACTGCCGGAGTAAATGGCCTTGACGGAAGCGTGCTGTCGCCGGCAGACCTGACCTCTGGGTCATGAGCGTCGCAAGTTTGGGTTGCCCAGATCGATGTGGTCATGCGACCAATCTACGATGACACGGATTAACATAGAGCAGCTTCGGACCTTTCTGGCGGTCATCCGTCACGGCGGGGTGCGCAAGGCGGCGGCGGGCCTCAATCTGACACAACCGGCTGTGACCGCGCGGATCAAGAACCTTGAGGACACGCTTGCCTGCGCGCTTTTCGAACGGCGCTCGGCCGGGATGCGGCTTACCAAGCGAGGCGAGCTTCTTCTGGCCCATGCCGAAAAGTTCGAACACCTGACCGAACTTGTCGAGCGCGATGTGGTCGATCCAAGAGGCGTGGAAGGCCGATTGCGCCTCGGGGTGTCCGAGACCATCGCCCAATGCTGGCTTCCTGATCTGGTCTCGCGCCTGCATGCGCTTTATCCGCGGCTCGAAATCGAATTCAACGTGGATATTTCGGTCAACCTGCGCACGGGTCTGATGAACCGGGAGATCGACCTTGCAATCCTGCTCGGCCCGATTTCGGAACACAAGGTCAACAACATCGATCTGCCGGGGTTCGATCTGGCATGGTATTCCGCGGGGACGCGGGGCGATCCGTTTGCGGCAGCCGATCTGACGCGCCCGGTCCTGACCTATGCACGCAACACGCGCCCTTACCGTGAACTGAAAGAAATGCTGTTCGAAAGGGTCGGGCCAGACGTATCGCTTTTCCCGTCAACATCGCTTTCGGCCTGTTTCCGGCTGGTCGAGGCCGACCTGGGCGTCGCCGCGCTACCGCGTGCCCTGGGCCGGGAACATGTCACCGCCGGGCGCATCGCCGAATTTGATCCGGGCTGGGTGCCGTCACCGCTGCAATTCACCGCATCTTATCTGGGTGAACCCAAGAGCCATCTGATCGAGACGGCGGCAAAGACGGCTCTGGAGGTGGCCACTTCGTATCATAGTGATAAAAATAATTGATCAGAATCGAGAGAAAAAAACGATTTGATTCTATAGCTTCAAGTTGTGACCCTCTGGGCAACCCAGGGGGCTTCCGTGATCGATTCTTACGAACAGCTGAAAACATGCACACTGACCGCGCAACGTTCCGCGATACGGACCGCAGAGTACCGCTCGCATACGGCCGGTCTGGGTCAAGGGTATCTGCAAGCCAACCTCGCCATCATGCACGAGGCCTATGCCCTCGATTTCATGCGGTATTGCCAGCGCAACCCGAAACCGTGCCCTTTGACCGGCGTGTCCGACACCGGCAATCCCATGATGTTCACCATGGGTCAGGATATCGACATTCGCACGGATGTTCCGGCCTACAACATCTATCGCGACGGAAGGCTAACAGAGACAGCCGATGATATCCGGGATATCTGGCAGGACGATCTGGTCGCCTTTGCGCTTGGCTGTTCCTTCACCTTCGAACATGCGCTGATGCGAGCCGGGCTTCCGGTCTGGCATATCGAAAACAACACGACGGTGCCGATGTTCCGCTCCAACATCGACACGGTTCCGGCGGGGCCTTTTTCCGGCAAGATGGTCGTGTCGATGCGCGCCGTACCAGAGGACCGGGTCGAGGAGGTGATCGAGATATCGCGCCGCTTCCCGCTTGCCCATGGCGCGCCGGTCTATTGGGGCGACCCTACCGGGATCGGCATCAGGGACGTCTCGTCACCGGAATGGGGCGACCCGGCCCCGGTTGCACCCGGCGGCGTACCGGTGTTCTGGGCCTGCGGCGTGACCCCGCAGGTCGCAATCGAGGCGGCGCGCCTGCCGCTCTGCATCACGCACAAACCCGGCCACATGCTGATCACCGACGTCGCCGAGGACGCCGAAGTCCCTGTCCTGACCTTCACCTGAAACATAGCCAAGCATCCAACAAGGAGACCGAAATGAAACGTATCTTAGCAATCCTCGCCACCACCACTGCACTGGCGGTGCCAGCCATGGCAGAAGACCTGTCGGTCGTCGGCAGCTGGTCCGGCCTGCCCCTGCACAAGCAATACGAAGCGCCGTTCTGGGGCGAGACACTTCCCGCTGCCTCGGGCGGCAACATCAACGTCAACCTGACCACGCATAACCAGATGAATCTTGGCGTGGGCGACGTTTTCCGCCTGCTGGGCGACGGCGTCTATGACGTGGCAATGACGGTCGCGGATTATGCCGTGGCAGATGCGCCGGAGCTTGAAGGGCTCGACGTGCCGCTGCTCGCCCTGACCGCCGACGAGGCCCGCGCCATGGTCGATGCCGCCCGCCCGATGGTGGCCGATATCTACAAGGACCGGTTCAACAGTCACGTTCTGGCCATCGCGCCCTATCCGCCGCAAGTGGTGTTCTGCAACGCCGAGGTCAGCGGGCTGGACGACCTTAAGGGCCTCAAGGTGCGCGCCTCGGGCCGGATGACCGCCAAGTTCCTCGAAGCGCTTGGCGCGGAGGGGGTGAATGTTGGTTTCTCGGAAGTGCCGGGCGCGCTGCAGAAGGGTGTCGTTGACTGCGCCGTGACCGGAGCCGGGTCAGGCTATTCCGCGGGCTGGTGGGAAGTTTCGACCCACCTGATGCCGATCCCGCTGGGCGGCTGGGACAGCGTCGTGACGGCGGTCAACATGGACAAGTGGAACAGCCTTGATGCCGACACCCAGACACTGATCACCGAGCAGATCGCGGCCGAATTCGAAGGCCCCGCCTGGGCCAGCGCGCAGGATGCGCTGGTCAACGACATTGCCTGCCTTACCGGCAATGGCGAGTGCCCGTCGGGCGATGCACGCGGCATGACGCTGGTTGAGGTCTCCGACGCCGACTTCGCCAAGGCGCGTGATGTGCTGGTGGGCGAAGTTCTGCCCGACTGGGCCGAACGGGCAGGCGGTGACTGGGCCGAGCGCTGGAACGCCAGCGTGGGTGCCACCGTCGGCGTAACCATCGCCAACTAAACGCTTAGGGGTGGGTGCAAAAGCGCCCACCCCTATTGCCGGATCGCGGAAATCATGCCTGCATATGGGCGGCGCGCGCATCTTTTCCCGACCGAATGACAAGACAGAGGGACCACATGGAACAGCTCGTTCTTGATAAACTGCGCAGCCTGAACAGGTACATCGCGATCCTGACGGGGCTCGTTCTTCTGGCCTGCGCCGCCATCGTCCTTCTGGATATCCTTCTTCGCCGGATCGGGTCTTCCCTTGGCGGAACCGACGAGATTTCCGGCTATGTCATGGCCATCGCAACCTCTTGGGGGATGGCCTTCACGCTTCTCGAACTGGGGCATGTGCGGATCGACATCCTGCGCGCCCGCACCGGTCAGCTTGGCCGGGCGCTTTTCGATCTTTTCTCGATGGCCATGATGGCCGGAACGGTGACGCTGATCGCGGTGAAATGCTGGCCTGTTCTTTCCCGGTCGCTGGCCAATTCTTCGCGGGCGAACACACCGCTGGAAACGCCTCTCGCGTTGGTGCAGGCACCGTGGTTCGCAGGATGGGTCTGGTTCGCCATCGTGTCATGGCTGACGCTTCTTGCCGCGCTCATGCTGGTGGTGAAAGGCCGCTTTGAGCAATCCGAGGCCGCGATCGGCTGCTTTGGTGAAGAGGAGGCGCTGAAATGATCGGCTATATCTCTGTCGGCCTGCTCGGGCTTCTGACATTGTCGATCCCGGTTGGCATTGTTCTGTTTCTTCTGGGTTTCGGCATCGATGCCTTCTTCAGTCCCTTTCCGCTGATCAAGGGGCTGGGAAATCAGGTCTGGTCCACCTCGAACAATGCCACGCTCATCGCCATTCCCTTCTTCGTGCTTCTGGGCGAAATCCTGGTGCGTTCGGGGATCGCCTCGCGCACCTATGCGGCGCTTGATCGTTGGGTCAGCTGGATGCCCGGCGGCTTGGTGCACGCCAATATCGCCACCGCCACGATGTTCTCGGCCACGTCGGGCTCCTCCGTTGCCACGGCCGCCACCGTGGCCACCGTGGCCATGCCGCAGGCCGAAAAGCTCGGCTATGACCCCAAGCTTTTTTCCGGCGCCATCGCCGCAGGCGGGACGTTGGGCATCATGATCCCGCCGTCGATCAACCTGATCGTCTATGGGTTCCTGACACAAACCTCGATCCCGCAGCTGTTCCTGGCTGGCCTGCTGCCCGGTCTGGCGCTGGCGATTGGTTTCATGGTGATCACCATGTTGATTTGCATGGTGCGCCCAAGCCTGGGCGGGACGCGGCGAGTGTTTGCCCTGGCCGAAATGCTGCGGGCGCTTTTGCAACTGATCCCCATCGTGCTGCTGTTCACCATCATCATCGGGACGATCTACAAGGGCTGGGCCACGCCAACCGAAGCCGCCGCTGTCGGGGTTGCAGGTGCCGTGCTGATCGCCGCGTTCTTTGGCGGCATCAGCCTGCAGATGTTCACCGACAGTATCCTCGGCACCGTCAAGATCACGTCGATGATCATGCTGGTGGTGATCGCGGCATCGTTCCTCAACTTCACACTGGCCTCCGCCGGATTGGGGCGCGAGCTTGAAGCATTTCTGGGCGGGTTGGGCCTGTCGCCCCTCGGCACGATCCTCGTCGTGGTTCTGATCTACATCGTGCTGGGTTTCTTCATCGAAACGCTGTCGCTCATGGTGGTCACCATCCCGATCATCGTGCCGCTGGTGGTGGCACAGGGCTATGATCCGATCTGGTTTGGCATCCTGATGATCGTCCTGATCGAGATGGCACTGATCACACCCCCTGTGGGGCTCAATCTCTATGTCGTTCAGGGCGCGCGCAAATCGGGCAGGATGAGTGAAGTCATGCTTGGCAGCGTTCCCTATGTGGTGGCCATGCTGATCATGGCCGGTTTGCTGATCGCTTTCCCGGCCATCGCGCTTTATTTGCCTTCGGTTCTGGGAGGGTGACACGCAATGCGGTTTAGTGTGAACAAGACCGAGATCGACGCCCCGATCGAGCAGGTGATCGTCGCCGGGTGGACAGGGCGCGACCCCGACGCGGTTCAGCACCACATAGATGAGCTGGCAGAGCTGGGCGTGGCCCCGCCCAGTCAGGTGCCGCTGTTCTACCGGGTTTCCAACTCCCTTCTGGTGCAATCGCCGGAGATCGAGGTGCTGGGCACCGCCACCTCGGGCGAGGTTGAACCGCTTCTCGTCAAGCTGGATGGCGAACTGTTCCTTGGGCTCGGTTCGGACCATACCGACCGTGAATTTGAAGCAGTGTCCGTCGCCGCCTCGAAACAAGCCTGCCCGAAACCTGTCGCAGCTCAGCTCTGGCGGTTCAACGAGGTCAGCCCGCATCTCGATCAACTGCGTCTGCTGTGCGAGATCGAGGAAGAGGGCAAGTGGACGACGTACCAAACCGGACCGCTGACAGGCATCAAGCCGCTTGGCGAACTGGCCGAGAGTGCTGGCCTCACCGATGGTCAGGCCATGCTTTGCGGCACTCTTGGCGCGATTGGTGGTGTGCGGCCCGCGTCCTCCTATAGAATGAGCCTCACCGACCCGGTTCTTGACCGCGCGTTGCAGTTTTCATACCAAGTCCGACCGCTTCCGGTGGTTGCCTGAGGAACGTTCATTCGATGTCGGAGACCCAGAAATCAACATGGCCGCGGATTCGTACCGCCGGATATGACGGTTTTGTCATCAGCTTCGGCGACAGCCTGAACGAACCGGCAAACCGCGCCAGCCTCGCCTTTCGCGACGCAATCGAACATGCCCGGTGGGAGGGGGTCGAAGAAAGCTCGACCTCGCTCGTTTCGACCTACCTGCGGTTCGATCCGCTGTGGCGCGATCATGGGGCGATGCGCACCGCTCTGGAAGGGTTATTGCAGGAACGTGACTGGTATGCGGCAGCGCTTCCAACCGGACGCAGATTATGGCGGGTTCCGACGGTCTTTGGCGGCGATGCGGCCCCTCAGCTCGCCGAGAGCGCACAGGCCGCCGGGCTGAGCGAGGCCGAGGCCATCGCCTCGATCTCGGCGACGCGCGTGCGGGTGCAAACCATCGGCTTTGCACCGGGCATGCCCTATCTGGGCGAATTGCCGCCCGAATGGGACATCCCAAGGCAAACCGAGCTCACCGCGCAGGTGCCGGCGGGCGGGCTTTGCGTTGCCATCCGCCAACTGGTTTTGTTTCCCGTCGCCACCCCCACCGGCTGGCGTCATATCGGCCAGACCGCGCTTCGCCTGTTTCGGCCCGAAGCGCGCGAACCGTTCCTGTTGCGCCCAGGCGACGAGGTGCTGTTTGAGCCGACCAGCTCCGAGACACTCGCGGCCCTGCAAGACGACGAGAATGGTGGCGCGGTAAGCGAGGCCATCCCATGACACGCAACCTGATCGTCCATCGTGTCGGGCCCGGCATAACCGTGCAAGACCTCGGACGGCCGGGCTATTTGGCGTTCGGACTGTCGCGCGGCGGCGCGGCTGACCGGATGGCGCTGGCCGAAGGCGCAGCCCTTCTTGGGCAAAAGGACGACCACGCGGCGCTTGAACTGGTCGGCATGGGCGGCGAATTCGAAGCCACAGAAGACATGCGCATCGCGCTTACCGGGGCGCCGATGCCGACCAGCATCGACGGGACACGCCTTGCTTGGAACGCCAGCCACTTGCTGCCCAAGGGCGCGCGGCTGCAGATAGGGGCCGCCGTGGCGGGCAATTACGGCTATTTGCACCTCGGCGGAGGGGTGGAAACACCGCAGCTGCTGGGCGCTGGAAGCGCGCATCTGGCCGCAGGTATCGGTGCCCGGATAGAACCGGGGGATCGCCTTGCAGTGGGTCAGGACGGGCGCAGCGACACAGGCTGGAGGCTGCCCCCGGAAGAGCGGTTCGGCGGCGGAACGGTCCGGATTGTATCAAGCCTGCAGACGGAATTCTTCGCACCCGCCGAGATCGCGCGTTTCGAGGCAACAAGCTTTCAACGCGACACGCGCGGCAACCGGATGGGTGTCCGCCTTGTTCCGGAGGGCGAAGGCTTCAAAAGCGAAGCGGGGCTGAGCGTTTTGTCCGAAGTGATCGTGCCGGGTGATATCCAGATCACCGGCGACGGCACGCCTTTCGTACTTCTCAGCGAATGCCAGACAACGGGTGGATATCCCCGGATCGGATCGGTCCTGCCCGCCGATCTTCCGCGCGTTGCTCAGACTCGACCGGGTGAACATCTGCGATTCACCTTCGTGTCGCTGGAAGACGCCGTCGCCATCCAGAGGCGCGCCCGGGAGTTCAGGGCATCCTTGCCCAAAAAGCGCAGGCCGTTGATCCGCGATCCTGCAACAATCACGAACCTGCTGTCCTATCAGCTGATCAGCGGCGCGACCGCAGGCCACGATCTGGACCGGCAGGATTCATGACCGTGCCTATGGGTTAAACGCTTGCGCCCGTCGTTCTGACCAGCGGGCCGGGGCCCATTGCTGAACCAACGCCGCGCCAGTCGCTCCTGCTCTGCTCGGGCGATCCGTCGATCTTCCTCACGCAGCCTGGCACTGATCCCGATCTTCCTCCCAGCCTTCAAGAGGCTGCGCCGGATGCGATCAACCGTAAAGCCCGGCCACCTTCCCCCGCAGCTGGATCAAGGCCAGAACCGTATCAATCGTGGGCGTCGGCGTATCTGTCACACGGCCCAGCTCCTGCACTGATCCCACCAGCGCGTCGATTTCCATCGGACGCCCCGCGTCAAGGTCCTGCAGCATCGACGTCCGGTGCGCGCCCACATCGGCACCGCCCTGAATGCGGCGATCCACGTCAATGGGGAATTTCACGCCAAGCTTTTCGGCAATGGTCTGCGCCTCAAGCATCATGTTGCGCGCCACCTCGCGGGTGCCGGGGTCGGTGCACAGCACATCCAGCGTGGCGTGCGTCAGTGCCGAGATCGGGTTGAACGACAGGTTCCCCCAAAGCTTGACCCAGATTTCATCACGGATCTTGGGCCGCACCGGTGCCTTCAGCCCGGCCGCGCTCAGCACCTTGGACAAAGCCATCGCACGTTCAGAACGTTCGCCCGATGGCTCACCCAACGAAAACCGATTGCCCTCGATATGCCTGATCACGCCGGGCTCGCTGACCTCTGCCGCTGGATAGACGACGCAGCCCAGTACATTGTCCGGCCCAAAGCCGTCCCATTGCGCATTGCCGGGATCGACACTTTCCAAACGTGTCCCCTCCAGATCGCCACCGATCTTATGAAAATACCACCAGGGCACACCGTTCACGCCCGAGACAATCGTCGTCCCGTCACCGATCAGAGGTTGCATCCTGCCCACCACGGGCGGCACCGAATGCGCCTTGAGCGTAACGATGACATAGTCCTGCGGGCCAAGATCCTCCGGGTTCTCCGACACTGTCACCGGCAGGGTTTTGGACTCGCCTTCCTCGATCAGTGTCAAACCTTTCTCGCGCATGGCCTCCAGATGAGGCCCACGTGCCACAAGGCTGACATCGGCCCCCGCCTCGGCCAGCTTCGCGCCCATATAGCCGCCGATAGCGCCCGCGCCGAAAATGCAGATCTTCATGACCCGGATGTCTCCACGAGGCCAAGTTTCTCAGCCAATCCAATCCGTTGCAGCTTGCCGGTTGCACCCTTTGGGATCTCGTCAAGGATGATCACCTTGCGAGGTGCTTTGAAATCCGCAAGCCGCTCCAGGGCGAATTCGCGGATATCGCGATCGGTTGCATCCTCGCCCTCGCGCAGGACGACGGCAGCGGCAACCTCTTCCCCCAGCTTGGGATGCGGCAAGGCGAAGGTCACGACCTGGGCAATCGCCGGATGCGCAGACAGCACGCCATCAACCTCCAGCGGGCTGACCTTCTCGCCGCCGCGATTGATGATCTCTTTCAACCGTCCGGTCAGCGTCAGGAAACCGTCGCTGTCAAACGTGCCCTGATCACCCGTGCGGAACCAGCGTTTGCCCTCGGCCTCGAAGAAATTCTTCGCATTGGCATCGGGATTGTTCTCATATCCCGGGGTCACATTGGGACCAGAGATGACAACTTCGCCAACCCCACCATCGGCCAGTTCAGGCTCCACCTCATGGGCAATGCGCACCTCGGGTCCGGCCGGGACGCCAACCGCACCGGGTTTCTGGGTGCCCGGCTCAAGCGGGTTGGAACACATCTGGTGGGCAGCTTCGGTCATGCCATAGCCTTCGATCACCGGCGCGCCGAATGTCTCGAACAGCTTTTCCATCACCGGACCCGGCAGCGAGGCCGATGACGATCGCAGGAAACGCAGCCGCGCGCCCTCGATGATATCGGCGTTGCGCGCCGCGCGTGACAGGATCGCCTGATGCATGCTCGGCACCGCTGTGTACCATGTCGGGTCGGCATCGCGCAGCCAGCCGAAGAACCGCAGGGCGTCGAAGCCGGGCGCACACCACACCTGCCCGCCCGTCGACAGCGTGGCCGACACCGCCGCCAGAAGGCCGTGGATGTGGAACAGCGGCATCACATTCATGCAGCGATCATCCGAGGTCAGCGCCAGCGATGTGGCAATGTTATGCGCCGAGGCCGCGACATTGGATTGCAGAAGCGGAACGATCTTGGGTCGGGACGTTGTGCCCGAGGTGTGCAGGATCAGCGCCACATCGTCTGCGCCCGGTACGCTCTGATCGCCACGGTCGGTAGTTTCCGATGACAAGGTGAACTGACCCGCGGGATCAGCCGGATCAAAGGCAAGCCGCAGAACCGCAACGCCAAGTTTCTCTGCAGCAGCGCTTGCCGGGCCATCGTCACCCTCCATCAGCACCACGGCCTTGGCTTTCAGATCGTCGATATAGAAAGCGAACTCTTCTTCGCGATAGGCCGGGTTCAGCGGGGCGGTGACAGCGGTTTGCGCGATTGTGACGAAGGCCGTGGCCATTTCGGGGCCATTGGGCAAAATGATCGCCACGCGGTCCCCGCGCCCGATGCCCGCTCTGTGCAGCGAGGCCGCAACCGTGTCAGAGAGTGTTCTGAGGCCCGCATAGTCAAGCCAGTCCCGATCAGGCGCACCAATCGCAGGTGCCGTTCCGGGATGGCTTGCAAGTAAACCCTTTATGGTATCTGGCACAGTGTTATTCCCCGCTCGGTTTATCAGCATGCTAAAGTGTTTCGCGAAAAGCTGTATCTCAGGGTTTCCCGAAACGCTTCAGGCAAATCCGGATGGACGATAGCGCAAGTAAGATTAATTTCAATGCAGACCAAATGAGGGTAGTGGGTCACTTTGAATTTCCAAATAGTCAGCTTTGATTTGCATGCCGCTCGTACAGCACCCATATTGAACGCATGGCGGCTCGCGACAGATCATCTCACTCAATAACTTGCCCCGAATGCGGGATTAGCGGTGTGGTGGAAACATCAGAGAATGACTATCCGTTTATGAAGAAGCTCGGATATGAGATTGATCAGGTTACCGGGCCATTTTCTGTGGGTGGGAAGTGTGAGAATTGGTCAACCACCGTTTTAACCTGCACTAAATGTCAGACTCAGGTGCACCCATGACAGGGACAGACCGATGGGTCTTGTTTGTCAGATTGGATAACCGAAGGTCGCGACGGTTTTCCAGATATCAAGATTAAGCTGCCTCAGACGCGCAATCGACGCGTCGATATTGGCGACCTCCTGCGCGTCCGCCACTTCCTGCTTGCCAACCAGAATGCGGTTCTTGCGATCGGCAATGCGCATCATGATGGTGTTCAGCGGGCCCCCTTCGGGATCGAAGGAATAGATGCAGTGATTGTACTTGTTGCGCAGCGCAGACTCCTTGCGAAAGCGCGATGTCAGGTCAAGGATCGCATCGCGCTGCACCTGCGGGGTGCGCGGCAGTTTTGCCAGCCTGTCGACCAGATCCAACCGGGCACTTGTGGTGTTCAGGGTCAGGAAAATGACAATCGCCACATCCTTGTCGACATTCGCAAGCCCGGCGGTCACGTGAATGAACAGGCTTTCGGTATTGGTCCAGTTGAAATTCAGCTGCCCCACGCGCAGAAAAATCTCGCGCAGGGCCGCTTCGTTGTCTTGCGGCGTGATGTCAGTCCCTTGACGTGGCATAGATCATCGCTGCTTCCGTGCGGTTGTGCACACCCAGCTTGGAAATCACGTGGTGAATGTGCAGCTTGACCGTATTTTCCGAAAGTCCCAGCTTGGCCGCGATCACCTTGTTCTGACGTCCCTTGGCGACATGCTGCAGAACTTCCATCTCGCGCTGCGTCAGTCGATCCAGGTTGTTGCCCAAAGATGGCTGATCCGCGGACTTCGCGACCGGCTCAACCGGTTGCTCGCGCGGTCGGTCCGCTCCGGTATCTATCGGCGCGATCAGTTCGGGCGTCACGTAAAGATGTCCCGACAAGCACAGCTTGAGCATCGAAATCCAGGCGTCGAAGTTCAGGTTCAAAGGAAAGAAGCTTGAAACCGCTGCCGGATAAAGAGTGCTGACCATAGGTCTGGTCTTGTTCACGTCACAATAGGCACAGGCAAAGCTTGCCCCCGACTGCGTACGCACCCATCCCGCCAGATTGCTGTCAAGTTTCCCGGCCGCAGGTTGATCAAGCACGATCAGGCGTAATCGCTCCCGCCAGTTCGGCAATGTATCGACAAGCTGATCGACAGTCTCGAAACATTTGACCCCGAACTTTTCGAGCTCAGATTCGGTCACACGGCAGAGCCGCTCCGAAAACTTCTGATTTCCTGATACAAGCGCGACAACCGAATGTGTTGTCCGTTCCATATCATACAATTTATCAACGCGGTCACCCCGCGCCTCGTCCATGTGTATCATTACAGTGCCCCCCCAGATTGATATCTAGCACCGCCAGTTAAAATTTGGCCCTCTCGGACCGGTCGTGAAAATAGTTTGTTTAAAGAACCGTTAGCGTAGCATTAACTAAGTTTAATAACAACTTTTTGACCAACTCTTCAAATTTTCAGCCATTTTCTAAACCTTTCGATATATATAAAACCATCTCAACTATACCCTTCGTACAGGTCAAGTTCTCTTAGGCTAGTCCGAATCACCGGACGGTTTAGAGCCCCTAGTTGAACCGGTTGAAGTAAATCGCCGCAACCTCATGAAACTTCGGACCTTTTCTAAACCGCCATCAGGACTAGGCTGAATTAGCGGCTATTTTTGATGCCCGATTCCCCCGCATCGTTCCTTCAGCACGATTTTGTGCAAATGCCATGGGGGGGCATCATTACCGAAAGGTACGCATCAGATCTGTCCGGATCTGCGACTTAATCCACGAGGATGTCGTCCGGCTTATTTTTTACAGATCAGCGCCTTTCGAATTGTCCCGCCCCCGGGAAAGGAAAGGGGAACACAACCGACAGTCTAAGAGCATAACCATGGGTTTTGCCACGACCGAGATTTCGTCACGGCGACCCGATCAAATTCAACACAACTAAAACCCAAACGCATTCGACGAGATGTCACTTGAGATAGAGCGGTGACCATCGAATGCCTCACAAGGAGTATTATCATGGGTGGACATCGTCATAATCATCTTTTCGGCCTGCAGGCCCAAGGGCAACTGCAAGGTCAGGGCCAAGGTCAGGCTCAAGGCCAGGGCCAGGGTCAAGGTCAGGGCCAGCATCAAGGCCAGTCCAGCGAGAGTGAAAACGTCAACCTCAATGGCAACGGCAATGGCAACCTGAACGGCAACGCCAACGGCAACCTGAATGGTAACGGAAATGCCAACGGCAACCACAACGGCAACGCCAATGGCAACGCCAACGGGAATGCCAATGGCAACCTCAACGCCAACGGCAACGTCAACTACAATGGCAACCACAACGAAGCCAGCAACTCGGCAACGAACACGGCGACAAACACTGCCACGAACACAAGCAATACCGATGTGGACGTGACCGTGGATGTGGGCGTCGGCCTGGAAGGACTGCCTTCCGACGACGACTTCTCTGATTTCGACCTGTCCGGAGGCAGCTCCGTCGGTGACGTCATCTCGGCACAAAATGGAACAATCCATCACTCCGTTGGTGCCGGCAACGACATCAACATGAGTGACGTTCTGAAGGACGCGCTGAAAGGTGCTGGCAACGATGCCGGCGTAGCGCTGGCCCAGTCTGCAAACCTGCAAGACAACGACAGCATCTCGAATGCTCAGGTGCAGAACAACGCCAACTTCCAGCAGAGTGGTGGCGCCCAAGGTGGCACCGCAACCGCAGATGAAGGCATCGAAGCGCAGCCTGAAGGCGGCAACGGTGGTTCTGGTGCAGCGTCTGTCGGCGGCTGGGGCGGTGATTCCGCAGGCTATGGCGGCCATTCTGGTGCAACCGGCGGTGCCGGTGGCCATGGCGGCATTGCAGCTGCTGTTGGCGGTGACGGTGCCTCAGGTGCCGGTGGTGGCCTCGGTTCAATCGGTGTTGGCGTCGGTGTTGGCGGCGATACGGGTGACGGCGGCGACGGCGGCGACGGTGGCAATGCCGGAGCTGGCGCAATCGGCCTGAGCGATGCCGATGGTGGCGATGCTGGCGCAATCGGTGTCGGACTTGGCCTTGGTGGCCTGGGCCTGATCCCGGTCGGTGCCGGTGCCGGTGCTGGCTTGGCTGCTGCAGGTGACGCTGGTGACGGCGGCAACGCAATTGGTGCCGCGTCCGGCTATAGCGATGGCGACGGCGGCGACAGCGGCAGCTCTGGCGGCATTGGCGCAGCACACAGTGCTGGCCTGGGCGTCGGTCTGGGTGTTGGTGGTGCCGGTGGCGCAGCTGGCGCAATCGCTGGCGGCGGCGGCAACGGCACAGGTGGCTATTCAGAGGGTGGACATGGTCTGTCCCTTGGCGGCCACGGTGGTGCAGCCGGGAACGCTCTGAACGGTGATGGCGGCGCAGCCGGCCACGCTGGCTGGTGGGGTTCGAACAACGGTGATGACGGTTTCGTCACCGGGATCTCCGAAGCTCAGGCATCGGCAGTTGTCGACACAACGGCCTTCAACCAAAGCATTGTGCAGGGTGCCAACATCCTGGGCAACACGGTTGACATGACGGTTGTTGGTGGCTCGCTCACCTCGACCCTGGTCGGCGAAGACGACACCATGGCGTAAGCCATTGGCTTAACCAATGAAAACAACCTGCGCGGCTCCGGTCGCGCAGGCCAACTAATAAGAAAAACGAGGTCTGTATTTTTAATCTCGATCCGGGTGGGAAAAACAAATGTCTTTTGATTTTACAACCGAAGCTATTGCGCATTTTATTGGTTCATTTAACCAGATTATTGAAGAAGCCCGTCTACGCACAGATTACGATCCTTTCGAAGGTGAAGCCGATAATTACGACGAGGCGAACGGCCTTCCGAACATCGTTGTCAAAGTAGCGGCACCGCTGAACACCGCGGGCTACGACGCAGGTATCTCCTACAGCGTGCAACTCCTGCCGTTGCCTGACCGGTTCGAGCCGGTTTCCGTGTTTCTGAATGCAGGGTTTGGGCAGGCAACGCCTTTCGTGGGCGGGACCAACCTTTCCGCACAGCAGCTGACTTACCTGTCAAACGCACCGTCCGGGGGCGGCGGCGGCACGATCATCCCCACGCCACCGCCGCCATCATCCTATGCGACGGTCATCGTGCAAAAAACCGAACTGTGGGATTCCGACATTCTGCTCGGTCTGGACGGCGGAGAATTCCTGCCCGAGGGCGCACCCGCCCTGGCCCTGGAATGGTTGACAGACGCGGCCGAAGAACTGGCCGGTCCGCTGGTGCCGCAAATCCCGGGCACCGGCGACGACTTCGCCCCGACCGCCTATGAGATTTACGATGCGGCAACCTCCTTCGACGCCGCCTCACCCAGTGGCGCAAGCGTCTTCGTTGCAACCGGCGAACACACTGTCGGCATCCACATGAATGGCGAGACTGCGGATTCCGTTCCCGAAGTCGGAGAGGCCCTGCCAGATCTGCCCGAAGAAGACGATGAAGAAGGCCCCGGCCATGACGTGATCGCCGGCGGCAACACGTTGATCAACCAGGCCTATGTCTCGTTTTCCCTGACAGATGCACCGGTGATTGCCGTGATGGGCGACAGCCTGTCCCTGTCCAGCATCAGCCAGGTCAACGTGCTCAGTGACTTTGACATGATGAATGGCGTGCTCAACACCGCAGGCGTGGAAGACAACACGCTCAACAATATCGCGTCCATTCTGGAGAACACGGCCTCACCCGTGGATCCGGACGCGGAAACCGCAAGCGAAGACGAAGCGATCACGTTTCCATCCATCGCATCCGTGGTGCGCATCGAGGGCGATGTCGTCAATTTCAACTACCTGATGCAGCAGAACTTCATTGCCGACGACGATGTGGTCAGCATGGAGCTGTCCGCGGAAGGCACATTCATCGAGAGCGGCGGCAACTTTTCCATAAACACCGCAAGCCTGCTTTCGCTGAGCTTCCTCTACGATATGATCGTGGTTGGCGGCGACATCATTAATGTCAGCATGATCAACCAGATGAACGTCTTGCTGGACGATGACTTCATCACCCATCCCGATGACGGGACGTGGTCGGCCAGCGGCAATGAAAACATGCTCTGGAACCAGGCCAGCATCGAATCGACCGGCACCGACAGCTATTTTGAAATGGATTCGGAGTTCGAAGAGCTTGGCGACAGCCTGGCGGAGGGGTCCAACGCCATACCCGGCGACATCCTGACGAACGAGGCCTTTGCCGGTGACGGTTTCCTCAGCGTGCTCTACATCGCGGGTGACCTGATCAACCTTCAGATCATCGATCAGTTCAACATCGCCTCTGAATCCGATCAGATTTTCGTGGCCGGTGGCGGCGACGAGGCCGGGCTGACCACTGGCAGCAATGCGCTGGTCAACATCGCGGCCATTTCCGAATTTGGCGTCGACTCCGAGATTCACGTCAACGGCGACACCTATTCCGACGCCCTGCTGCACCAGGCGGGCCTGGTCGTGGCCGAGGAAAGCAGTCTTGTTTCCGGGGGCCTCGGCGGTCTTGTAACCGAAGCCGTCGCCTTCCTCATGGACGATACCGAACAGCAAGCGAACGAAAACGGTGGCGGATACACCGGCTATGTCAGTGAAGACGAACTGGGGAACGACCCCATGGGTGGCATGGTCGCTTGATTAAAACCAAAGACATAAGAGCATCGAGATTATGAGTAACAACGCTACACTGGCCGTATCGGGGACCCCCGAGACCACTCACGACAGCGCCGAAGGAAGGAAGCCGGATGTTTTGACCCTGCGTCCTGAACAACGCGCACCAGAGGACGGACAGGCGGACACGGCTCAGGCCGGGTCACCATCCGAACTCAAGTTCGAAACCAGCCGGGTCTCCAACGCGCCAGTGATAGATGCCGAAGAGGTGCGCGAAGTCCGGCCTGCGATTTCAAAGCCGGCCGCGCAACCACCCGCCAACGGTGGCGGCGGCAAAGGTGGCGGTGGTGGTGGCGGCGGAAATTTTCACCGTCGTTCCAAGCCCGTCGATTTCTCGGGCGAACTCAAGGCCGGGATTGGCGCGGTGCGCCGCAATCTCACCGTGGTGATGCTGTTTAGCTGCGCCACCAACGTTCTCATTCTCGCGATCCCGATCTATCTTTTCCAGATCTCGGACAGGGTTCTGACCAGCCGCTCGGTCGATACGCTGGTCATGTTGACCGCTGTGATTGTCGGGGCGGTTATCCTGCAGGCGTTCTTTGATGCGATGCGCCGTTTCGCGCTGATGCGGACCGCCGTGGAACTGGCCGCGCGGCTGGGCTCGTCGATCCTCAGTGCTGCGGCGCGCGCTTCGCTGGCCAGCAACGGGCGCGAATATCAGACGCTTGGCGATTTGCAGCAACTGCGCGGCTTCCTCGTGTCCGGCACGCTGCTGGCGTTTCTCGATGCACCTTTCGCCCCGCTTTTCGTGCTGGCGATCTTCCTGATCCATTTTCACCTTGGGCTGATCGTTGTGGCAACGGCGCTGCTGCTGCTGGTCATCGCGCTGATCAACCAGCGCATCACATCAGGGCCCTTCACCGTGGCCAACCGGCACCAGAGCATGGCCAACATGCACCTCGACTCGATGTCCCGGAACAGCCAGATCATCAATGCTCTGGCCATGATCCCCGAGGCGGTTTCGATCTGGGGGCGCGATACCGCCGCATCCCTGACCGCTCAGGTGCGCGCGCAGGACCGCAACATCACCACTGCCGCCTTTTCCCGGGGTGTGCGCCTGCTGACCCAGGTGGGCATGCTGGGCTGGGGGGCGTTTCTGGCCATCGACGGACAAATCACCGGCGGCATGGTCATCGCCGCCTCGATCATCGCCGGACGGGCGCTGGCCCCGATCGAAGGCGCCATCGAGGGCTGGAACCAGTTCATCCTGTCCCGCGCCGCTTATGGCCGGATCTCCGATCTGCTGGCTGCGTCGCCGCTCAATCATGACCGGCTGCGCCTGCCGAACCCCGAAGGCCGGCTGGATGTAGAGCGCCTGCTTTATGTCCCGCAAGGCACCAAGAACGTGATTTTGAACGGCGTCAGCTTTCACCTTGAACCGGGCACATCGCTGGCCGTGATCGGCAATTCCGGCGCGGGCAAGACCACGCTGGGCAAAATGCTGGTCGGGGCGATTTTGCCCACCTCGGGCTGTGTCCGCCTTGACCTCATGGATCTGCACAACTGGGATCAGCGCCAGTTCGGCGAGTCGATCGGCTATCTGCCGCAGGACGTGCAACTGTTCCCGGGCACCATCAAGGACAACATCGCGCGCATGCGTGCTGATGCAACGGATGAACAGATTTATCAGGCCGCCAAACTGGCCGACGTTCACCAGATGATCGCGAACCTGCCGCATGGCTACGAAACCGTCGTCGCTGCGGATGGCTCCCCCCTTTCGGGTGGGCAGAAACAGCGCATCGCCCTGGCGCGCGCCTTCTTCGGCAACCCACGCCTGCTGGTGCTGGATGAACCCAACTCCAACCTCGACATTGCAGGCGATCAGGCTCTGGCCCGCGCGCTGCAACAGGCCAAACAACAGGGCATCACCGTGGTTGTCGTCACCCAGAAGCCGTCGCTGCTGGGGCATGTGGATAAGATCATGCTGCTGGCCAACGGGTCTGTTGCAATGATCGGCCCCCGCGATGACGTTCTCAAATCTCTTTCCGGCGACAAATCCGGGGGCAACAGCATCCCCGACAACCGGACCTGACTCACCTATCGGAGGAATAACCCGTGACCGTAACCGCGTTTCATGAACCGCCTCACCAGCCCGGATGGTTTGCCGACGTGCCCCGCTCGATCAAGCGCATCACCATTATCGGCATCACGGTGATGGTCGTCTCTTTCGGTGGCTTCGGGGCCTGGGCCTTCATGGCACCCCTGGCTGCGGCGGTGATCACGCAAGGCACGTTTGTGGCAACCGGTAACAACCAGATCGTTCAGCACCTCGAAGGCGGGATCATCAGCGATATCCTGGTGTCCGAAGGCGAAAGCATCCAGCGCGGCCAGCCGATCATCCAGCTTGACCAGACCGCCGCGCAGGCAAAACTGCGCGAGCTACATCAACGACGGGCACGCCTTGAAACGGTCGCCTCCCGGCTGCTGGCCGAATATAACGGGGACGATACATTTGCCGTGCCAGCCTTCCTCAAGGAGGTGCCGGATGATCCAACGGTCAGCCAAATCCTCGGCAATCAGCGTTTGAACTTCGAATCCTCGAAAGCCAAGATCGCCAAGGATATCCGCCTTCTGGAAAGCAACATCCTTGCCCTGAACAGCCGCAAAGATGGATTCATGGCCCAGAAAACAGCCCTGAACCAACAGATCGAATATCTGGAAGAGGATATTGAATCGCAATCCGCGCTGCTCGAAAAGGGCCTGTCGCAGAAATCCCAGATCAACTCGCTCTTCCGCGCTAAGGCCGATGGGCTGGGCCAGATCGGTCAGCTTGAGGCAGAAATGCTCGAGGTCGAAGCGCTGCTGGCCAAGCACGATCAACAGATCGAACAGGTCGTCGTCGAACACAGGAAGGCCGCGCTGGATGAATTGCAGTCGGTCCAGAACGAACTGGATACCGTGCGCGAAAACTACAATCGCGCGCTCGAAGTGCACGAACGCTCGTCGATCCTGTCGCCCGTGTCCGGAACCGTGGTGCGGATGAACTACAACACGCCGGGCGGGGTGATCGAAAGCGGCAAGGCCATCGCCGAGATTCTGCCCGCAAATGCGCCGCTCATCATCGAAACCAAGCTGCCGCGCACCGACATTGACAGCGTGCAGATCGGACAGACCGCGACGATCCGGCTGGTGGCGCTGAACCAGCGCACGACCCCGGTGCTCTATGGCACGGTTTTCTACGTGTCTGCCGACGCGCTTCCGGACGATTCCGAAATCCTGCCGCAAGAGGTCTACCTGGCGCGCATCCGGCTTCCGGCAGAAGAAACCGCACGCGTCCGGAACTTTTCACCGACGCCCGGCATGCCAGCCGAGGTGATGATCCAGACCGCAGAACGCACCTTTTTCGAGTATCTGACCAAACCGATCACAGACTCGATGTCGCGCGCATTCCGCGAACAATAAACCAGGCGGCGACCGAAGCGATCCGCCCGGACAGGGCGGTTCTGCTTCGGACATAATGCGGGGTGGTCCTGACTCCATTGGAGGGCGTCCTTCGTGACGGCGGTGTCAGGTGCCACCTCGCATGTATCATCCGGAAAGGCCTCGCACCCCGCGCCCACCCGGGTCCAGCACGGCAAAACGGCCCGCGTCGGGGCCGATACATCATCACTCACGTTTTCATGAAATGCCCCGGTGGCTGCATCTTGATGAAACCACCGGGATAAGAAAGGCCCGCACAGGGAGTACAGGCCTCTCATTCGCGTCTTCAGCTATCAAACCACCAGCGCTGCGCCGCGCGGGCACCATCCATCGGCCAGCTTGCCGCCAGTTCGCCCGTGTGGCGCACGTTCTTGCGCCGCGCATAGACGAAGTTCGGGAAATACGGGATCACCGCCCCGCCATCATCCCGCAGGATTTGACCCATCTCGGTATAGATCCCGGCACGCTTGGCGTCATCCAGCTCGGATTTGCCCTGCAACAACAGCTCGTTAAAGCGTGCGTTCTGCCAACGGGTTTCGTTCCAGGCCGCATCGTCCTTGTAGGCCAGCGAGTACATCACATCCGGCGTCGGGCGCGCGCCCCACTGCACCATGCACCACGGCTTGCTCATCCAAACGTCGGAATAATAGCCGTCATTTGGCTCACGAACGACCTCGATGTTGATCCCGGCGGCCTTGGCATGCTCGGAATACAGCACAGCCGCATCCACAGCGCCTGTTGTCACCGCATCTGCCGTGCTGAGTTGAACGGTCAGCCCTTCCATCCCGGCCTTGGCAAGCAGTGACTTGGCCTGATCCGGATCATACTCGCGCTGTTCAATGCTTTCCGGGAAATAGGGCATCGCTGGCGAATGGTGGAAGTCGTTCCCGATCGTGGCCGCGCCGAACTGGATCTTGTCGACCAGTTCCTGACGATTGACCGCCAGTTTCAGCGCCATGCGCACATCCGGATTGTCAAACGGGGCCTGCGACGTGTCCATCGGCATTGTCACAGCCGCCGCCGAGGGCACGTTGTCGATCTCAAGGTTGGGATCGCGTTGCAGCAGCGCCAGCGTCTTGTTTTCCATCTGGCTCGCGCTGTCCACATCGCCGGTCACAACGGCGGTCTGACGCGCGTTGGGGTCGTTGATGTAGAGGATTTCGATCGCGTCGAACCAGGCGCCTTCACCGTGCCAACCATCATGCCGCACAAGGTACGACCGCACGCCGAATTCATTGTCGACCAGCTTGTAAGGTCCACACCCGTCGCCGGATTGCCAGTTCATCGAGCCGTCTTCATTCGCCGGGCAAATCGCTATGTGATAATCGGTCAGCAGCCACGGCAGATCGGCATTCGGGGCATTCAGCACGAAGGTGACCGAATTGTCGCCATTGTCCTTGATGTCGGCCACATCGGCAAGCAAGGCTGCCGCCGCCGAGGTGTTCCCCTCGCCGCGGTGGTGGTTCATCGACGCGATCACATCGTTTGCCGTCACCTTGCCGCCGCTGTGGAAGGTGGCGTTGTCAGCCAGCTTGAAGGTCCATTCCCTGGCGTCAGGTGTGGCGGACCATTCCGTCGCCAGATCGCCGCCAAGCGTCTGATCCGGGTTAATCTGCGTCAGGTACGAGCGGTAGATATGCGCCAGATTGATCATCCCGAATGTCAGGTAGGTGCCCGGATCGTGATTGTCCGACGAATTGCCGTCATGCTGCGCCAGCCGCCATGTGCCCCCGCGCTTGGGCTCGGCCCTGGCCGAGGTGCCCCAAAGGCCGGTTGCCGCCGAGGCGGTCATCCCTGCGGCCATTGAATAGTTCATGAAAGAGCGGCGCGAAATCTTACCTTCGCGGGCGGCATCTGCCAGGCGGTCAATCATCATCTGGTTATGTGGTTTGGTCATCGTCTCTCCGTTGGTTTTGGTCGTTTTTGGAAACTTTTGTTTAGTTTCACACTCATCTTATGCAGCATCGCGGCGGTTTGCAAAAAGCCCTGTTGCGGCGGCCCCGAATCCAACGCATCAGAAAGACCGGCGTAAGCCGATCCCTTGGGGCAACCACGCGTATCCCGCGCAACCACCAGACATATATTTTCAAAGATTTTAAGTGACGCGCAGTGGTCCCCACGCCATCCAAGCGTGATGGCGTGGGGATTATCTCAGGCGAAGCTGACGCCGTTATCCGCCATTGGCAGGGCCGTGACGAGGTCGCCAGACAGCTCTCTCACGGCATTGGCCAGCGCCGGGGTCGAAGGCGGCGTACCGGGCTCACCCACGCCTGTCGGCGCCTCCGCCGAAGCAACGATATGGACGTCAATCTCGGCGATGTCACCGATGCGCAGCGGCTCGTAATCGGGGAAGTTATACTGATCCACCGCTCCGCTGGTCAGCGTGATCTGATTACGCATGACATGGCCGATACCGTAACCGATCCCGCCTTCCATCTGCGCCTTCACGATGTCCGGATTGACTGCGATGCCGCAATCCACCGCGCACGTGACCTTCTCGATGCGCACCCCATCCTCGGGGTCGCCCGACACCTCAACCACCTCGGCCACGTAAGAGCCAAAGGATTTATGCACGGCAATGCCCTGCGCACGGCCCTCCGGGACATTCCCCCAACCCGCTTTCTCTGCGGCCAGTTTCAGCACACCCGCCTTGCGGCGCTGGTCTGCATTGCTGTCGTCAGACAGATGCGCCAGCCGGAACTCGACAGGGTCCCGTCCCGCCGCTTTTGCGGCCAGATCCATCATGGTTTCCATCGCATAGGCCGTATGCGTATGCCCGACCGCACGCCACCACAGAACCGATGTCGCCTTGGCCGTGTCGGTCAGGCCCACGGCCATGCCGGGGATATCATAGGGGCTGTCGGCCACCCCTTCGACCGAACTGTGATCAACACCGTCATGCACCGCAAAGCTTTCAAATGGGGTGCCTTTTATGATCGACTGACCCGCGATCTGGTGCTGCCAGCCGACGATATTGCCCGCACCATCCAGCCCGACACGCACCTTGTGGCCAAAGGCCGGGCGGTAATAGCCGCTGCGCATGTCATCCTCGCGGGTCCAGACCAGATGCACGGGGCGGGTGCGGTCCGTGACTACAAAGGCAAGTGCGGCCTCCACCTGATAATCCGCATCCGGCGTGGCACGCCGACCGAAAGATCCACCCGCCAGCATGGTCTTGATCTGGATTTTCTCGGCGGGCAGCTCAAAAATCTGCTGATAGGCCATGTGCGGCCCGGTCGGCATCTGCGCCCCGTCATGCAGCACGATATCGCCCTCTTCCGTCTGCTCGATGACACAGTTCAGCGGCTCCATCGGGGCATGCGCCAGCAGCGGGAAGTAAAACGTCTTTTCAACCACCGTGTCCGCGCCATCGACAGCCGCCGCCACGGCATCTGCATCGGCCTTGTTCACGTTGTAGGTTGGGGTCGCGTCCAGCGCCTCCATGATCTCGGCCTTGACCTGATCGGACGACCGGGTTTCCGCGCCGGACATGTCCCATTCCACCTCCAAGGCCTCGCGTGCCTGAATGGCCGCCCAGGTGTTCTCGGCGTAAACCGCGACACCCGCTTGGTTGGGCAGAATGGCCGCGTTGATATAGCCCTTTACCTCATTGGCGGCGCTGTCATCAAAGCCAAGCGCCAGCCCTCCGCGCGCCTCGGGCCGCGCGATCATGGCAACCATCTGGTTGGGCAGGTGCATGTCCATGGCATACATCGCCTGACCGTTCCCCTTGATCGCTGAATCCTTGCGGCGTACCGCTTCATTTCCGATCAACCGGAACTCGGACGGGTCTTTCAGACGCGGCTCAGCAGGGGCTTCCAGTTGCGAGGCCGCGGCCACGAACTGCCCAATGGGGGCGGATTGGTCGCCCGCTTTGACTATGCCGTCCTCGATGGTCACGGCGTTGGCATCGACACCCCACTCCTGCGCAGCGGCGGTGATCAGCATCTCCCGCGCTGCCGCCCCGGCCTGACGGTATTGCAGCCAGGAATTGGCCATCGCCGTGGACCCACCCGTCCCCTGAAACGGGCCAAACAACGTGTTGTTGTAGACCTGCGGGTCGGACGGCGCGAATTCATACTCGATCTGGTCCATACGCAGGCCAAGTTCCTCGGCAATCAGCGTGGGCAGGCCCGTGGCAGGCCCCTGCCCTTTCTCAAAATGCTTGACGATGGCGGTGACCGTGCCGTCGCCGTCGATTTTCACAAACGGGTTCAGCATGGCCCCCTCGGACGACGCCGACGCCAGCGCCCCATCCGGGCGCGTGCCCACCAGAAGAACGGCCGAGGCCGCAGCAGCCCCTTTCAGAAACCCGCGACGTGATGTTGAGATGGTCATGGTTCAGGCCTCCAGAATTTCAGATGCGCGCAGGATACCGGCGCGGATGCGTTGATAGGTGGCACAGCGACAGGCATTGCCGGCCATGTAGTCATCAATGTCAGTTGGACTTGGCTTGGCATTCTCCTTCAGAAGGCCCACGGCAGACATGATCTGCCCGGACTGACAGTAGCCGCATTGCACAACATCCAGTTCGACCCATGCCTGTTGAAGCGCGGCCCCGATCTCGGACTCGCCAATGGCCTCGATGGTGGTGACTTCGGCCCCTTCAAGATCTTCGATGAAAGTCTGGCACGACCGCACCGGCTCGCCGTCAAGATGCACGGTGCAGGCCCCGCACGAGGCGACACCGCAGCCGAATTTCGTGCCGGTCAGTTTCAACTCATCCCGGATCACCCACAGCAACGGGGTTCCGGGGTCTGCGTCAACGGTGCGTGTCTCACCGTTCAGGTTCAGGGTAACTGCCATTTGGGTGGTCTCCTGTAGGACATAACACTTGATGATTTGGTAAACTTGCGGGTTTACCTTACGAAAGGGCGCGCGCCTTGTAAACTCCCAAGTTTACCCCGGCGTTTGACCCACTGACTCCATTGGGTCTATAGGTAGAACCCATGGGGGATCCGACCACACCAAACGCATGCAAGCACGCGCAAATCATCGATGCAGCCGTTGCTGAATTCCAGGAAAACGGGTTCGCGGCAGCCAGCATGGACCGGATTTCTGCACGCGCTTCGGTCTCCAAGCGCACGCTCTATAAGTACTTTGAAAGCAAGGATAATCTGTTCCGCTCCATCGTGATGGAACTGTCCAGCCGCTTCGAAGATATGCTTGAAATCCGCTATGTTCCCGGGCGCGACATTCGCCAGCAGCTCCATGATCTGGCATGGGCGGAAGGTCGCGTGATCATGCTGCCCGAAGTGATCGCGATGTCGCGGATGATCATCAGCGAAACCCTGCGCAACCCGGAACTGGCCGAGGCCGCGCAATGCAAGCTCGACAAGACGACCGCGTTCATCAACATGCTGCAAGATGCCGATGCCGACGGGCAGTTGTCGGTTCCCGATCCGGATGCCGCGGGCAAGGAATTCATTGGCCTGATCAAGACCAAGGCGTTCTGGCCCATGCTTTTCAGCGGCTCTGTTGTCAGCGAACAGGAAATGACCGATATCGTGGACAGCGCCGTGGAAATGATCATGGCCCGGTACGGCAAGACCGATTAACCGATCACTGCGCTGTCCCCGGGCGACAGCATGACGCCACCACCGGGCATCAAAACCCTGGCAGTTTTTGATCGGATCGCCTGACACCCGCTAGCCGCCCATACCGCGTCGCCCTCGGGATGCGCATCGGTTCTGACACGTCGCGCAAGCAAGATTGCTCCGGGCGTCTCGGATGCCGCCTGACACCGGCAAACAGGACAGCCCACGAACAGGTAAAGCATGGCTTTACACCCTTTAAAATAAGCATTTTTTGCAGCCCTTTCCCTTTCAAAGGCCCTGTGCGGGTGATAGGAATAAGGACCGCCTTCGCCCTGATCATTTGGCCTGCAGGGCTCCCCAGCTATTAAGACAGGAAGTTTTGACAATGACGCGCGAATATCTCAAGAAAGCGACCCTGACAGCGAAATCCGATGCCTCCGAAACGCATGAGATCGTCAAGGGTATTCTGAACGATATCGAGGCGGGCGGGGACGCCGCCGCGCTGGAATACGCCGCCAAGTTCGACAAGTATGAAGGCAACGTCATCCTGTCCGATGACGAAGTTGCCGCCGCCTGCGCGCTGGTCCCTGAAAAGCTGAAACGCGACATCGAATTCGCCCATGACAACGTCAAACGCTTTGCCGAAACCCAGAAAGCCACCATGACCGATGTTGAGCTTGAAGTGGTCCCCGGCCTGATCGCCGGTCAAAAGGCCATTCCCGTGGATGCCGCCGGATGCTACGTGCCCGGCGGGCGTTACAGCCATATCGCCAGCGCCATCATGACCGTCACCACCGCCAAGGTCGCAGGCTGTCATCACATCACCGCCTGCTCGCCTCCGCATCCCGGCGTCGGCGTGGCCCCCGCGATCATCTATGCCGCACACATCTCGGGCGCGGACAAGATCATGGCAATGGGTGGTGTGCAGGGCGTTGCGGCCATGACCTTCGGCCTCTTCGGTCTGCCCAAGGCCAACATCCTCGTCGGTCCCGGCAACCAGTTCGTGGCCGAAGCCAAGCGCATTCTCTTTGGCCGTGTCGGCATCGACATGATCGCCGGCCCCACCGACAGCCTGATCCTCGCCGATGAAACGGCGGATGCCCATATTGTTGCCACCGACCTCGTGGGTCAGGCCGAGCATGGCTATAATTCACCCGTCTGGCTGGTGACGGACAACCGCGCTCTGGCCGAAAAGGTGATGGAGCTGGTCCCGCAGTTGATCAATGACCTGCCAGAGGTGAACCGCGACAACGCCACCGCCGCCTGGCGCGACTATGCCGAGGTGATCCTGTGTGCCGATCGCGAAGACATGGCCGCCACCTCGGATGCCTATGCCCCCGAGCACCTGACCGTTCAGGCCGAAGACCTTGATTGGTGGCTCGACCGCCTGACCTGCTATGGCTCGCTGTTTTTGGGCGAAGAAACCACCGTGGCCTATGGCGACAAGGCCTCGGGCACCAACCATGTGCTACCGACCTCTGGCGCGGCAAGCTATACCGGTGGCCTCAGCGTCCACAAATACATGAAGATCGTCACCTGGCAGCGCGCCACCCGCGACGGGGCCAAACCCGTGGCCGAGGCCACCGCGCGGATCGCCCGCCTCGAAGGGATGGAGGGCCACGCCCGCACCGCCGATGTGCGTCTGGCCAAATACTTCCCCGACGAAGAGTTCGATCTGACCGCCGATGGCTGATCCCCGCGCGCTCTTTGATCTGACGGGCCGCGTGGCCTGCATCACCGGGGCCAGTTCAGGCCTCGGACGGCGGGCCGCCACCGCGTTGGCCGCGGCCGGGGCACAAGTGATCGGCGTCGCCCGACGCGAAGAGCCGCTGCAGGAATTGCAAACCGAGATCGGCGCAAACGCCGCCTATGTGGTGGCCGATGTGGCGGATCGCGACGTCATTCCCGCTCTTGTCGCGGAAATCTCCACCCCCTTCGGCGCGCCCGATATCGTGATCCATGCGGCGGGCGTGAACACCCGCCAACCTGCGGATGAGGTCACGGTTGAGGGCTGGGATGCCACGCTGGCGCTGAACCTCTCGGCCCCCTTCTTCCTCAGTCAGGCCATGGTGCCCGCGATGAAGGAAAAGGGCTGGGGGCGGATCGTCAATTTCGCCTCGCTGCAAACCACCCGCGCCTTTCCCGGCGGTATCGCTTACGGTGCCACCAAGGCAGGGATCGGGCAGTTGACACGCGCGATGGCCGAGGCATGGTCCAAGCACGGCATCACCGCCAACGCCATCGGCCCCGGATTTTTCCCAACCGAACTGACCGCTGCGGTTTTTGAGGACCCCGAGCGCGCCAAACGCAACGCCGCGCAAACCTGCGCCGGGCGCAATGGACGCATGGAGGACATGGACGGCCCGCTGCTGTTCCTGTGTTCAGACGCGTCGTCTTACGTCACCGGGCAGGTTCTGATGGTCGATGGGGGGTTCACCGCGAAATGAAAGCACTGGTTTACGAAGGCGTTGAAACGCTGGGCTACCGCGATGTGCCCGATCCTGTTCCGGCGACGGGCGAGCATCTGATCCGCGTCGATGCGGTGGGCATTTGCGGCTCGGACATGCATGCCTATTTGGGGCATGATGCGCGCCGCCCGGCCCCGTTGATCCTTGGACATGAGGCAGCAGGCGTTGTCGTTGGTGGCGCGCTGGATGGCAGGCGCGTGACGGTCAACCCACTTGTCACCTGTGGCACCTGCCCCGCCTGTGTGGCCAAGCGCGAAAACCTCTGCCCAACGCGACAAATCATCTCGATGCAGCCCCGCGAAGGGGCGTTCGCGCAATATATTTCGATGCCCGAGACGAACCTAGTGACGGTCCCCGACGCGGTTCCCATGGACAAGGCCGCGCTGGCCGAGCCTTTGGCGGTCAGCTGGCATGCCGCGCGTCTGGCGCTTGAGGCCCTGCATCCCGACATGGATCAACGCGCCTTGGTCATCGGCGGCGGTGCCATTGGGCTGGCCGCTGCCCTTGCCCTGAAAGCGATGGGTGTCGCCGATGTCAGCATCGTTGAACCCAACACGGCGCGCCGGGCATTCCTTGCCGACACCTGCCACGATCAGGTCACCGCCGAGGCCGAGGGCCTTTATCCCATCGTCATCGACGCGGTCGGATACAGCGCCACCCGCGCCGCCGCCTCGGCCCTTGCCGCGCCGGGCGGGGTGATCGCGCATGTGGGTCTGGGTGAAAACACCGGCGGATTGGACGTGCGTCGCATGACCTTGCAGGAAATCACCTTCATCGGCACCTACACCTATACCGCACAGGATTTCCGCCAGACCGCGCAGGCCATTTTCGATGGTCGGCTGGGCGATCTGAACTGGACCGAACCCCGCCCGCTGGCCGATGGAGCCGCCGCTTTTGTTGATCTGAGACAAGGACGCGTGGCCGCCCCCAAGATAATCCTTTACCCTTGGAAATAGGCATTTTGCCAAAATCAGGAGAACCCCATGTATAAGAACATTCTCGTCCCGATGGCGCTTGACCACGACCTCTCGCCCGACACGCTGGAAGTGGCCCGCGCCCTGTTGCAGGATGGCGGGCAAATCGTGGCGCTGCATGTTTATGACACACCGCAGGGTGCGGCGAATGCCTATATGGACGAGGCCACAATCGCCGCGGCTTACAAGGCTGCCAAGGCACGGCTGCACGAAAAAGTCTCTCATCTGGACGGCGTCACCGCCAAGATCACCGAAGGGCATTCGGCCCGCACAATCATCGACTATGCGGACGAACACAAAGTCGATTGCATTGTCATCGGCTCGCACCGCCCGGACCTGCGGGATTACTTCCTCGGCTCAACCGCCTCGCGGGTTGTGCGCCACGCCAAATGCGCTGTGCATGTCTATCGCCGCGACGGGTGATGCCAAAGCGTTTCGGCTTGATGTGATGTCGCACGTAAAAGCCGGAACGCGTTAGTCCTGAATAAGCTCTTCAAGCTGCTTTGCCGCCAACCGAAGACGCGGCAAATGCGGCTCGAAGCCGGCAATATCCTTACGCTGATTGGGCGCGTGCAGGGACAAGGTGGTCACCAGCCGCCCCAGATTGTCACGGATCGGCACCGCAATCGCGGTCATCCCGTCCATGAACTCCTCGTTATCCGTGGAATATCCCCGCTTTTGCGTCAGGGCCAGTTCCGCCCGCAAATCCTTGGCGGTGGTCAACGTACGTCTGGTCCGCGCCTCCAGCTCAGTCGCCGTCAGCAAACGATCCAGTTTCTCGGGACGCAGCGACGACAGGTACATTTTTCCGCTGGCGGTACAGTGAAACGGCACCTGCGTGCCAACCGGCAATTGAATGCGCAAAGGCCAATGGGTTTCAACCCGGTCCAGATAGACCATCCCATGCCGTCCCGCCGCCGCCAGATTGCAGGTCTCTCCAACATCCTGCGCCAGCGATTGCATGATCATCAGCCGTTCGGTGCGGATACGTTGTGAGGACAACGTGTTCCCGGCAAGACGGCGCAACCGCTTGCCGGGACCAAAGGATCGCCCATCCACATCACGCTGCAAGAACCCTTCGGCCTCGGCGGTGGCCAAAAGGCGATGCACCGTGGGTTTCGGTAACTCCAGTGCATCGCTGAGCGCGGATGGCGACATTGGCATGCCTGATCTGGCAACTTCTTCGATCAGCAAAAGAAGCCGCAGGTTGGTCGGTATTTGTCCCTTGATCTCAACCATAACATCGTCAGGCATCAGCCTTTCCTACCGATTGGGCAGCAGCATCAGCGCCAGTTCCGGGGTCAGTGCGACAATGAACCAGACACTCAGCAACGCTACCAGATAGGGCACCGTGTAGCGCAGCAGGCGGAAATACGGAACACCCGTCACACCCGAGGCCACATAAAGATTCAACCCGTAAGGCGGCGTGATGAAGCCAATCGAGGCCCCGACAAGGAAGATCACCGAGAAATGCACCGGATCAACGCCCACGCTCATCGCGATGGGGGCCAGGATCGGCGCCAGAATGATCGTCACCGGCAGCGATTCAAGCACCATGCCCGAGAAGAACACGATCACCATCGCCGTGAACAGAACCGCATAGTATCCGCCCATCGACGTCACGAAATCGCCGATCACAGCCTGCGCACCAAGCAGCGACAGGATCTGCTGCATCACCACCGAAATGGCGATCAGTGGCGCAAGGATGCCCGTGATCTCGGCCGAGCGCATGGTGATACCGGGGATCTCTTTCAGGGTGAACCCTTCCACCACCAGCATCTCAAGATAGCTTTTGTCTTCCCATGTACGATCCGGGTCCTGATGGGTCAGTCGGCTGACCAGCCAGGACAGCAGGCCTGCAATGATACAGAAGCCCACGGTCACACCCGCCGCCTCAGTGGGCGAGAATTTCCCGGTGTAGATGCCCCAGAGCACCAGGCCGATGGCAAAGAAACCCAGCCATGCCCCGAACGCGGTTTTCAGAACCCGGTTCAGTTGCAGCGGGATCAGGTAACCCCAGCCATTGATGCGGCAGATGATCCAGCAGGCCAGCTGCATACCAACCACCATCAGGGTACCCGGAATGATCCCCGCCACGAACAGGTCGGAAATCGGCAGGTTCATCAGGAAGCCGTAAACGATGAAGATGATCGAGGGCGGGATGATGATCCCCACCGTGCCACCCGCCGCCGCCGTGGCCGCCGAGAAGCGCTCGTCATAGCCGCCTTTGACCATTTCAGGATGCAACATCGAACCGATCGTCGCCGTCGTGGCCGAGTTCGACCCCGAAATCGCCGCGAACAGCCCGCAGGCACCCAAGGCTGCCATGGCCAAACCGCCACGCAGCCAGCCCAGACAGGCATAGGCGAAATCTGATAATCGTTTGGCGATCCCGGACTTGTTGATCAGGTCCCCGGTCAGAATGAACAGCGGCATCGCCAGCAGGGCAAAACCCTTGTTGAACACGTTCAGCAACTCGGCGCCCATATTGTCCAGGGTCAGACCCAGCACAAAGGAACAGCCGATCACCCAATAGGCGATCACCAGCAGGACAGGAACGCCCAGCATGAACAGCATCGTGACCCCAAGCGAGATCAGTGTAATGAGTGTCCCATCGGCCATTATGCATTCCCCCCGATGACAGCCTGCTTGATCAGCGGCGCGCCCGAACGATAGTTCTTGATGTCGTCCTGCAGGTTCTCCACCGCGCGCGCGGCCATCAGGGTGCCCGCCAGCGGTGCCCCCAGAAGGAACCACCACTGCATGGTGTTGTCAGTGCCCAGAACGATCTGGAAGTTGGATGCCGACAGCGCCACCACCCGCAGGGTGGTGATCAGGAAGATCAGCGAGAAACCGAACCACAGCGCGAAATCCATACACAGGCACATAAACTGCCCGGTGCGTGGCATCCGTGTGCGGAATTCGGAAAAGCTCAGATGCGTGCGCACCCGCACGTTATAGGCCGCACCAAACCAGGCCATGACCATGAACAGGAAGGGCGGGATCGTCGTGGACCAGGGTTGCTGATTCGAGAAAATAAAGCGATCCACCACACCCCAGAAAATGATCATCGCAATCGCCAGATAGCAGGTGATCATCACGGTGCGTTCAAAATACCGCTCGAACAAAGGGATGCGGTGATACAGCCATGCCAGCCCAAGGCCAGACAGGATCAGATATATCGTACCAAGAATATACATGCTGTTCGGTCGCAATGCGTTGCGTATCTCGAACGAATCTTGACTGGCAAAGGCGCTGAACAGCGCTCCTGCCTCGGACCAGATTGACATCGGGCCACCCTCCCTTGCGATTTCGTTGCCCGGCCTTACCCGCTTTGGGCGGCCCGGTCTGTTCGTTTAGGCGTATCAGTCAGCCCCGGCGCGCGGGGCTGACCTTGATATTGGTCGAAAGGGCTTAGCCTTTCCACCACCGGCGCGGCTCGACATTTTCGGCCAGGGTGTGCGGGTTGTTGCGCACCTCGTTATAGATGTCCTGATAGGTGTCGATGCCACCGGCCCAGCCGTTGATCCGCTCGCGCCACTGCTCCCACAGCTGCGGTTGGAACTCGGGCGAGCAACGCTCTTCCGCCTTGCGGACTTCTTCGTCCGACAGTTTGGAAACGCGCACGCCGTTCTCGGCGAAGATGGTGCCGGGCATCGGCGGATCGGTGAAGCCAACGGTGTTGACCAGCGCGGCTTCGTTGGCCGCCTGCACATGCACTTGGCTCAGGTACGAGCTTTCCATGACCGCATCCTGCAACTCGCCACCAAGGCTGTCGAAGGTCGAGGCGGTCATCGCCGTGTGCTCGGTTCCGCAGAAGAAGCGCAGGTCGATCACCTGGCTCACAACCGGGCTCATGTTGGCATATGCCACGGCCGAGGCCCATGTTTCCGCCCCATCAATCAGGCCCTGCTTCAGACCATCAAGGGTTTCTTCCCACGCCACGGGTACAGGGTTCAGATCCAGCGCGTTCATCGCGATCCGGCCCAACTGGGTGCCCGTCACACGGTTCTTGGTGCCGGCCAGTTCGTCAATCGAGGTGACGGTCGGCGCGTCTTTCCACTTCAGACCCAACTGGATCCCGCGCAGTTCGGCATGGGTGAACAGGAATTTCAGACCATGACGTTTCTCGAACGGCTCGCGCAGGATGCGCTGCGATTCCGGACTGTACATGAAATAGTACTGATCCGCGCGGCTGCGGAACATATACGCATAGTCCAGCACGTTCAGATAGGGCGCGCCACCGGCCGAATTCTGGGTCGAGGCGGCATAGATGTCGATGATGCCTTGCTGGGCTTTCTCGACACAGGACAGCTGACCACAAATCTGGTTGTTGCCGATGAATTCGATGCGAATCTCACCATCGGTGCGTTCTTCCAGATCACGGGCAAATTCAAGGCAACCCGCGCGCTCGATCAACAGGTTTTGCTGGTTAAAACCGGCCGCACCGAACTTCAAAGTATGCTTGGCTTCCTTGGAAAAGCGCTTGTTATAGGTTGATTCCGCCGCCTGGGCGAGGTTTGCGGCTGTCATCGCCCCACCGAATGCACCCGCCGCCAACAGCGTCGAGCTCATCCCGTAAGTCCCTGCGATCCTAAAGAAATCGCGGCGCGAGACGCCCTTAATTCTATCGTTGATTCCCATTGCTTCCTCCCATTTTCGCAATTATTGAGACGTTTTCTATCAAAAAACACTAGAACAGTTGCGCGAATTTGCCTAATGTTTTTTCGTAAAGCGGGGGATAAAAATGTGAATGCGGATTATATCATCGTCGGAGCGGGCTCTGCGGGCTGCGTTATTGCCAACCGGTTAAGTGCCGATCCAAACACCAATGTCGTGCTGCTCGAAGCCGGTCCGGCGGATCGCAATCCGTGGATTCATATCCCCGTCGGCTATTTCAAAACGATGCACAATCCTACCGTGGATTGGTGTTATCGGACCGAACCTGATCCCGGTCTCAATGGCCGCTCCATCGACTGGCCCCGCGGCAAGGTGCTGGGCGGGTCCTCCTCGCTCAACGGTCTGCTTTATGTCCGCGGACAGCCGCAGGATTATGACCGCTGGCGGCAGATGGGCAACAAGGGCTGGGGCTGGGACGATGTCCTGCCCCTGTTCAAGCGCGCCGAAAACAACGAACGCGGCGCGGACGAATTTCACGGCGATCAGGGCCCCTTGTCCGTCTCCAACATGCGCATCCAGCGCCCGATCTGTGACGCGTGGGTCGCCGCCGCACAGACCGCTGGCTATCCGTTCAACCCCGACTACAACGGCGCCCAGCAGGAAGGCGTGGGCTATTTCCAGCTGACCACGAAAAACGGACGACGCTGCAGCGCGGCCGTGGCCTATCTCAAGCCGATCAAGTCGCGCCCCAACCTGCAGATCATCACCAACGCGCTGGTCACCGGCATCGAATTTGACGGCAAACGCGCCACCGGCATCAGCTATCGCGACAAGGCGGGCAAGCATCACACGATCAACGCCGCACGCGAAATCGTCCTGTCTGCCGGGGCCATCAACAGCCCCCATATCCTGATGCTGGCCGGCATTGGCGATCCCAAACATCTCAAGGCCAACGGCATCACGCCCCATCACGCCCTCACCGGTGTGGGCAAGGGCCTGCAGGATCACCTACAGGCGCGGCTGGTCTTCAAATGCAACGAACCGACCCTGAACGACGAGGTGCGCAGCCTGATCAACCAGGCACGGATTGCCCTGAAATATGCCATGTTCCGCGCCGGACCGATGACAATGGCGGCCAGCCTTGCCACCGGCTTCATGAAAACCCGCCCCGATGTGGAAACGCCGGATATCCAGTTCCATGTTCAGCCCTGGTCTGCCGACAGCCCCGGCGAAGGGGTGCATCCGTTCTCGGCCTTTACCATGTCGGTCTGTCAACTGCGCCCCGAAAGCCGGGGAGAGTTGAAACTGGACGGCCCCGATCCGGCCTCCTACATCAAGATCCACCCCAATTACCTGTCGACCGAAACCGACTGTCAGGTGATCACCGAAGGCGTGAAAATCGCACGGCGCATCGCGCGCCACGCCCCCCTGAGCGGCAAAATCTCGGAAGAGTTCCGCCCCTCGGCAGACATAGATATCGACGATGATGCCGCCACGCTGGACTGGGCGCGCAACTTCTCGGCCTCGATCTATCACCCCACCGGCACCTGCCGCATGGGCGAAGGCCCGGATGCCGTGGTTGATGATCGGTTGAGGGTGCACGGGATAGACGGCCTGCGCGTTGCCGATTGCGCGATCATGCCGGAAATCGTGTCAGGCAACACCAACGCGCCTGCGATCATGATCGGCGAGAAAGCGTCTGACCTTCTGATCGAAGATCGCTGAGCCTACGTCACCGAAGTCCGGGCGCCTGCGGCGCTGTTAACCGGCCTGAGGTCACCCCATCGTTAAAACGGCGCCAGCTTCAACCGGTCGCGCAGCCCCCGGGTTGCCTGATCGAAAGGATGCACCGATCCCCGAAGGCGCGCGGCAATCTGCGCGCCTTCTGCAAGCGCCAGAGCCGCGGCAGCCTCGCTTGACAGGTCCCCAACCCCCTCAATCGACCCATCCTTGCGCCCGGCCTCAAAGACGCTCATCAACCAGGTGATCACCGCCTCGCGAAACCGGGCGATCTCGGCCTGCGTATCAGGATGCAGATGGTCCTGAGCCACCGAGTAGGCCACGCACAGGCACAGGCGCGATCCCTCATCCAGCGCCTCGCGATAAAGGTCCAGAAACGCCTCGACGCGGTGTGCGGCATGGGGCAACCGCCATGTGTCGTCCAGACGCCCCAGAACAGCAGCCCCATAGCGCGCCATCACCGCGCTCAGCAGGTCGGACTTGGCCGGAAAATGGTAATGAATACTGGCCTTGCGGATGCCGATCCCCTTGCTCAGATCGGCGTAGCTCACGCCATCGGCCCCCTTGCGGCGCAAATGATCCTCGGCCAAATCCATCACTCGGGTTCTGGTATCACCCTTGACCATCACACCCTCTCCTTCGCCAACAGCCGCGCGGTATGTTCCGCCGCCGCCAAGGCCCCTTCCAGAAAGCCACCCATCTCGGGCGCCACTTCGGTGACGCACAAATGCAAGCGCCCGTCCCACATGCCATGCAACGCAGGCGGCATCCCATAGGCCGGGTGATGGGACAGCGGCGCATGATCGAGTGGCGAGGCCGTCTCCGGGGCCTGCGCCCAATCCTGATAGGCGGTTTTCACGGGCCGCGCGGCCTCAGGCCCAAACAGCCGCGCCAGCTGGGCCAAGGCGGCTTCGGTTATGGCCTCTTCCGCCCCCGCGCGATGCCCAGCGGGCACCCCCAGAAAGCCAAACAAAGCCGCCAAGTCGCCCGGCGCTGGCCCGGATACATCATGGATTTCCACCAATGGCCCATGGCGGCTCATCGCATCGCCAGACAGACCCGCCTCGCGCCAGAAAGGATGCTCATAGACCGCCACGAACTTGGCATGCCCGCCCATCCATGTCGGGATCGCCTCCATCGCGGGGCGCAGGGCATCGCCCTCGGGCAGCATGCCAGCCGCCACCCGCGGCGGCAGCGCCAATACGATCTGATCCGCATCGCAGGTCTTCCCATCCGCAAAATGCACCGTCTGATCACGGCTGACCAAACGCACAGCGTGGCCCTGATGGATGCGGTTCTCTGGAAGGGCTAGGGCCAGACCATGGATCAGCCCGCTCATCCCGCCCTTCAGCCGCCAGGAGCCCTGCATCGACGACATACCCCGCCCATGGCTGACCTGTCCGTCGGCCTCTTCAAAAGCCAGCTCACCCTCGAAATGCTGATCAAATACCTCCAGCCCCAGATCGCGGGCCAGCGCGGCCATGCGCGGCTGTCCGGGCCAGAACCACGAAGGGCCCAGGTCAAACGCCGTGCCGCCATGGCTGAACGTTTTGATCCGCCCGCCCAACCGGTCGCGCGCCTCAAACAGGTGATAGTCCTGCCCCGCGCGCTCCAGATGGCTGGCCAGCGCCAGACCCGACAAGCCCCCACCAATGATCGCGATCCCGGTTTTCATACCTGGCTAAACCGCTGGCGCCTTGGCAAAGGGCAGATGCCCGGTCTTGATCCAGACCTTGGCGCCCTCCGCGCCCGCCGTGGCCGACAGGGGCATCCCTTCGGGCAAGCGCAACCACGATCCGGCGCGCAGCACATCATCGCCTTCACTTAGACTGCCCTCCAGCACCAGCACTTCGATCCCACCGGTATCTGCGATGGTGATCATCGCCCCGGCCTCGGCCACGCGGTAGGTCACATGCTCGCGGGCGTCGCGATGCAGCTCGGCCGTTGCCACACCATCCACCGGTGCGGACAGCTCGGTTTCCATATCTTTACGAAACTGTGTGCGGTCCCGCATGTCGAACTGCCATAGCTTGACGAAGATGGTGCACCCATTTTCCGAACTTGGCGTGTGGCTGGTGGTCGGCGGATTGCGCACATAGGTGCCCGCCGGATAATCGCCATGCTCGTCCTGAAACACCCCCTCCAGCACGATGAACTCTTCGCCACCGGTATGGGTATGGGCGGAAAACGCGCTGCCCGGCGCATAGCGCACGATGGTCGTGGCGCGGGCCACCTCACCGCCGATCCGGTCCAGCATCCGCCGATCCACCCCCGGCATTGGCGAGGCGATCCAGGGGGCGTCTGCCGAGTGCACAACGACGCGGTCTGAGAAATCTGAATTGAGGTCCATGGTCTGAATTCCCGGCTTGGAGGAAAGAGGTGTGAAATTTACCTACCTACTAGTAGGTTGAATTTTTAGTGATGTAAAGCGCCGGGCAAAATCCCTCTCTCGGGGATCAAATTCACGCCAGTCAGGTGGGCAAATTCAACCCCGCCAACCCGGCCTCCAGACAGGCCGCATTATGGGCATCCATCATCAGCATGTGACTGCCCCCCGGCGCGATCTCGGCCGCGGTATCGATATAGCGCGCCACCCCTCCCTTCCGGGCAATTGCCTCTGCTGTCGCGGCCCATTTCTTTGCACGTTCGGTCCAATGCTCGGCACTGTCCAGATAGTCTCCGCCGAGGATGCTCAAAGCAAAATCAAGCGTACCCTCCGGCAAGCCAGATGGCTCAACCGCCAGCACCCCCGCGACAGCGCCAGGCCGCTGTGCCATCGCATCAAATGTAATCTCGCCCCCCTGACTATGACAGATCACGACGGCCTGTTTCAGGCGATCCAGAACGGCAATCAACCCGGCGGTTTGCAAAGCCGTGTTGGACAGCCAGCGCGGCACCATCCGGGCCAGAAACGCATCGAAATGCGCGACAGGAAACTGTTGTTTATCAAATGCTTGCCGAGATTCAAATCGATCCAAAGATCCAAATCGAAACAAGGTCCAGGCCTCTTCGCCGGAGCGCAGAATCGGCGCGTCCGGCCAGATACCGGCGGCAAAGCCCGCACGCCCGCGCTCGACCAGATCGACCACATGCACCTCGTAACCGCGATCCAGCAACAGGTGCAGCCAGCCGGGGCGGCCATCGGGCGTCGTCTCCCATGTGCTGCCATGCATCCCGCCGCCATGAACCAGCACGATCGGCGGCGCATCGCGGCGCGCCTCGGGGATGAAATACTGCACATAGGTCTGGCCCACGCAGAATTGCCCGCGCGGATCGTAAGTATAAGACGCGCTGCGGGTGAACTGCACCTCGCGCGGTTCACCCGTCGTCACATGGTGGACATGGCCGCCCACCGTGTAACTGCCAAAATCGCGCAGGCTATAGGCCATGCCCTGCCCTACTCCAGCGCGTTCAGCTCTTGATACTCGCGGTAGCTTTCGCCGTAAGCGCGGTAGCTGTCGATCACCCGTTTGAACATCTCGTCCTCGGCGGATTTCTCGGCATAAACCTCATCCGCAGCCACGCGCAACGCGTCGATCACAGAGTCGGGAAACCTTTGCACTGATACGCCATTATCCCGGAATCCTTGAAGAATTTCGGCCTGCGCCCCGGCGGCAACACCCAGAGTGTAAAGGTTGATATCGTTACACCCAACCTCGATCGCGGTGCGTTGCGCATCCGTCAAAGCGTCCCATTTGCCCTTGTTCATATAGAACTCGATAAAGCCTGCGGGCTGATGCCAGCCGGGGAAATAATAGTTCTTGGCCACCTTGTCGAAGCCCAGCAGTTTGTCCACCAAGGGGAAGCTCAACTCGGTCGCATCCAGACGCCCGGTCTCCAGCGAGGTCGAGATTTCACCCACCGGCAGGGACATCGCATTCGCGCCCAGCTTGGCCAGGATATCGCCGCCCAGACCGCCGATGCGGATGTTGAGGCCTTGCAGGTCTTCGGGGGTCTCAATCGGCTTGGTGTACCACCCACCCGCCTCGGACAGGATCACGCCACAGGCCATGGGCACCAGATCATAGGGCGCGTAAATCTCGCGCCAAAGCTCAAGGCCCCCACCATGGTTGAGCCATGAAATATACTGCAACGGCTCACCCCCAAAGGGCACCGAGCCGAACAGCGCCGCCGCCGGTTCCTTGCCCGAGGCGTAGGCAGCGAACGACCACGCCGCATCAATCGCCCCGACCGAGACGTTGTCGAAAATCTCAAACGGCGGAGACAGCTCACCGGCGCCGAGATGTTTGAATTCCACGGCCCCGTCAGTCAGGGCTGCGACATTGGCCACAAAGCGATCCGCCGCCGGGCCAAGCACCGGCAGCGACTTTCCAAAAGCGCTTTGCAGGTTATAGGTCTCGGCCTGCGCAGGCAGGACCAGCGTTAGGGCGGTCAGCGCCGCCAGAGTTGTCTTGAACATCGTATTTCCTCCCATTTTCAGTTATTTAGTTGAAGCCAATAATAAAGCCTGGCACCGCGACCAGGATCGCCAGGGCAAGCAATTGCAGCCCGATAAAGGGCAACACCCCGCGATAGATCTGGCGCGTACTGACCAGATCGCCCACGGCCCCGCGCACATAGAACAGGGCGAATCCGAAGGGCGGTGTCAGGAAGCTGGTTTGCAGGTTCACGGCCACCAGAATGCCGAACCAGATCAGCAACTCCTGCCCGGCCAACCCGTTGCCAAAATCCAATGCGGCCACGACCGGGGCGAAGATCGGGATCATGATCAGGGTGATTTCCAGCCAGTCCAGAAAGAAGCCCAGCAGGAAGATCGACAGCATGATCACGGCCATCACCACCCAAGGCGCATCGCCGAATCGGCCAAGGCCCGACTGGATCATCTCATCCCCGCCGACGCCGCGAAACACGGCGGCAAAGCAGGTGGCGCCGATGATCACAAGGCCGACCATCGCCGTGGTTGTGACCGTGCCGCGCGCGGCCTCCATCAACATCGGCAGGCTGAACCGGCCATAGATCAGCGTTACGATCACGGCACCTAATGCGCCGAGGCCACTGGCCTCGGTCGGGGTGGCAAGCCCCGCGATGATCGAACCGAGAACAGCAATCACAAGGATCAAAAGCGGGGCCACATCTAGGATCAGAGCCGTCAGGCCCCGGTTTTCCTCGGGCGTCAGCGCATCGCACGGCAACCCTCGCGCGCGCCATAAAATATAGACTCCATAAAGAGTTACCAGCACCAGACCCGGGCCAATCGCCCCGGCAAACATATCCGGCACGGGGGTCTGCAACTGATCCCCCAGCACGATCAGCATCACCGAGGGTGGCACAAGGATTGCCATCGTGCCCGAGGCCGCGATCAACCCCGCACTTGTGGGCGTATCAAACCCGGCCTCCGTCATCCGGGGCAGCGCCAGCAACGCCAACAGCACCACCGACGCCCCTACAACCCCCGAGGACGCGGCCAGCAAAAGACCGACAACAAGGACCGAAATGCCCATGCCCGCAGGCGATCCGCCCAAGGCCCGCTGTGCCCCGCGCAAGGCCCGTTCGGCCACGCCTGATTTCTCAAGAATCAGGCCCATGAGGATGAACATAGGGATCGCCACGAACAGCCAGTTGGACAGGACATTGGCGTAAATCCGGCTGATAATCAGTTTGAAGAACGCCGTGGGCAGGTCCGAGATCAGGATGAACAGCGCCGCCGTGCCTGCCAGCACAAGCGCCACGCGATAGCCCGACAGGATGCCGATCATGGTGAGGGCCGCCATGGCCAGAGGCAGGGCAAACTCAGTCATCCACACGGACCCTCAGCAGGCGCACAACCTCGATGACAATCGCAAGGGCCAACAGGCCAAGGCCCAATGGCAGCACCAGTTTGATCACCCAAAGGTCGTTCAGCCCACCATTGCGTGACCCTTCCCCCGAGCGCCATGCGCGCATCGCGAAATCCCACCCAGCGGGCAAGGCCATGATGAAAAACGGCAGGGCAAAGATCAGATGGCCCAACAGGTCCACCATGCGGCGTTTGCCCGGGCGCAGGGTGGAATAGAGGAAATCGACCCGCACATGTTTGCCTCTGAGCAGCACGATGCCCGATGGCACCAAGGCGATCAGCGCAAACAGGTGCCATTGCAAATCAAGCAATGAATTCAGCGTGATTGACTTACCAAGCAACGGCAACGCGCTGTCAAAACTGGCCAGCGGGTTGATGTCAAAAAAACTGCAGAAAACCTGTGCGGCCACGGCCAGCATCAACACGATCACCAGCACGGACAGCACATTCATAACCGCCCGTTCAAGTGCGCCTTGCGGTGATCTGTCCTGTGATGACATAGGCCCTCTCGGTCTTACTGGCAGACAGGTTACCGCAAACTCCCTCCATATGGAACTAATTTAGCGCCATATGGAGATGGTTTGCCAGACCCGCTATGCTCTGGCAAAGAGGTCTACTATGAAACTGATCGACATTCTAAGCGCAACACCTATCCCGATTGGCTATCGCCTGGCCTTTCTGACCAACTTCATGCGCGAACCATTGCTGCGCCGGATGGAGCGGGAATATGGGCTGATCCGGCCGGAATGGACGGTGCTGATCTGCCTTGTGTTCCGCGATGGCCTGACCTCGCGCGATATCTGTGAGGTGACTGAGCAACCCTCGAACACGATCAGCCGGGCCGTGTCGGCGCTGCTGGACAAGGGCATGATCCGCCGTCAAACCGACCCGAGGGATGGGCGGCGCAAGCTGCTTTATCTGGAAAGCGCCGGACGGGAACAGCATGATGCCGTGATGGCGTGGTTTACCGAGGCCGAGGCCCATCTGACCGCCTGTCTGAGTGCCGAAGAACGTGACACGCTTGAGGCGTTGCTGGACCGGATGGGGCGCGATGTGCCGCGCTGGCAACAACTGCCCCCCTATACTGCGGAGACCGAGAATGACTGAGCAAGTGCCCAACCCGCAGGCCGACCGGCTGCGCGGTCTGCTGCGCCAAGACGGGCTGACTCTGATGCCATGTTGTTATGATGCGCTGTCGGCCCAGCTGATCCAGCAGGCAGGGTTCGAGCTGACCTTTCTGTCCGGATTCGCCGCCTCGGCCAGCCGGATCGGGGCCCCGGATGTTGGCCTGATGAGCTATGGTGAGATGCTGGATCAGGCGCGCAACACCATGGAAAGGCTGGGCATTCCAATGATGGTGGATGGCGACACCGGCCATGGCAACCCGATGAATGTGGAACGCACTGTCGAGGGATTTGCGCGCGCGGGCGCTGCCGGGGTGATGATCGAGGATCAGGTTGCGCCCAAACGCTGTGGCCATACCAAGGGCAAGGCGGTGGTGGATCGCGAAGAGGCCTATGACCGCATTCGTGCCGCTGTTACTGCGCGGGGGCACCGCGATATCGTGATCAAGGCGCGCACCGATGCACGGCGCGATCATGGGCTGGACGAGGCAATCACCCGGGCACAGATGTTTGCCGAATTAGGGGCCGAGATCGTCTTTATCGAGGAACCGATGAGCGTGGAGGAGATGCGCACAATCTGCGCCGAAATGCCCGTGCCCACGGTTGCCAATATGTTGGAAGGCGGGCAGACACCGATCCTGCCGCCCGCAGAGCTGGCCGGGATCGGGTTTGCGATTGCCGCCTATCCGCTGGCCTGTCTGTCCGCGGCGATGCGCGCCATGGTGCAGACCCTGGAAACCTTGAAGGCGGGCGAGGATCATACAGGCGGGTTGATGCCCTTTGACGAGCTGCGTCGGCGCGTTGGATTTGACGCCTATTACGACGCCGAAGACCGCTATCGGCGCTAAGGCCAGCCACTAGAGTTTCGAGAAAGCGTTTGATCGGTTATCCTTCCGGAACGGAGGGGCCTAACATGCCGGACACACATGTCACACAAACACTGGATCGCCGCAGGATGTTGGATGCTGGGCGGCATGCCCGTGCCAAGGTGGGCTTTGTCCTGCTGGCCACCGAGCAGACCATCGAGGATGACATGTTTACGCTGATGCCCGACGGGGTTGGTGTGCATTTTGCCCGCGCGCCGATTCCGGATTCGATTACCGTCGCCTCTCTGGCGCGTCAGGCCGAAGAGCTGGCCCCGGCAGCGGCGACCTTGTTGCCCGATGGCAGTCTCGATGTGGTCTGTTACGCCTGCACTTCCGGTAGTCTGGTGATCGGGGAAGAGCGTGTGCTCGCCGAGTTAAGGAAGGGTGCGCCTGCGGCTGTTCCGACATCCCTAATCACCAGTGTTCTGCGGGCACTCGACACCATCGGGGCGAAACGCGTCGCCGTGGCGACGCCTTATCTGAATGAAATAAACCAGCAAGAGGCCGAGTACATGGCCAAGGCCGGGTTCGAAATCGTCAATATCGAGGGGCTGAACCTTGAGAAAGACAGCGATATGATCCGCGTCCGCCCTGATTTCATTGCTGAATTCGCCGCACAGGTGGATCGCCCCGAGGCAGATGCCCTGTTCATCAGTTGCGGTGCGCTGCGGTCCATCGACATCGTGGACGCGCTGGAACAGAAGCTGGGCAAGTCGGTGATTTGCTCGAACCAGGCGATGGCCTGGGACGTGATGCGCCGGGCGGGGATCAACGACCGGATTGTCGGCTATGGCGCGTTGCTACGGGATTACTGAGGCTTTAAATGCTCAGGCAAACCTCGCCAGATAAGCGCGGCCCAGCTGTGCGGTGACACGGGCGAAATCAGGGGCCAGAGCCTGGGGTTCGGGCGCCTCGATATGGCTGCCGATCCACGCCAGAAGGGCCATGCGGCGCAGCATCACGAAGGTGTCGATCTCGGCCTCATCATCGGCACTCAGATCACGGATTTTGCGATATCCGCGCAACCACGCGGCCTTCAGCGCGGGGATTTGAGGGTCATCCTCGATAAAGCTGATCCCGGCGGCAAAATCGTAGAGGAACCAACCCAGCCCGCAATCGTCAAAGTCAATCAGCCTTGTGCCGTTTTCGTCGATCAGAAGGTTGGCCAGCCGCATATCCGCATGGATCAGGCCATAGCGGTCGGGCGCCTTCCCAAAATCCGTCAGACGCCGGGTCACGGTTGCCTCGACGGCCTCAAGCACCTCGGCAATCCCGGCATCCACATGCGGGGCGTCGCGCCAATTGCCCCAAGTCGGCGCGGGGCCAAAGACGGTATCAAGGTCCCAGACCAGCCGCTCAAAATCCGCAGGGCGTTGCCAAGCGATAGACTGGACATGGGTGCGTGCGGCGATCTCACCCAGTTCTTCAAATGGCCCAGAAAGATCGCCCGCCTCGCTGGGATGCGTGCCTTCAACAAAGTAAAACAGCGCCAAGTAACGCGGGGCCTGCAAGCCCGGCACGCTTGCCTGTTGGATCGCCTTGCCGTCATGACCCAGATAATGGCCCGGCGTGATCACCGTGCCCGTGTCTGACAGGGCCGCGATCCAGTCCAGTTCGCACTCGATCGCGCGCAGGCTGTGATAGTTTTCGCGGTGCACCCTGAGGATCGCACGAAATCCACCCTCTGCCTCGACCAGATAGGTGGCGTTCTCGGCCACATTGATCAAACGAGCGCGAGCCCCCTCGGGCAAAGGCCACAGCGACAGCGCCTTATTGGCCAGTGTGTCGAGGTGACCAAGCAGCTGATCAAGCGGCATATCGTGATCGGACATTGAGGGAAATCCCAGGAAGACAGTGCAAATCTTGCGCCGTTGCGCATCGAACAAGATGGGCCGTGCGTCAAGCGCGTTTTTGACGGGCGCGTCCTCAAACTGGCCCGCAAAAAACCCATCCTGCCCCCTGATCACAAGGTTTTGAGGGTTTTGGCGGCGAAGTTCGGCCTTCCTGCGAGATATTTAGCCTTCGGCGACTTTTATGCTGTCCTTCGGCGCGATAGGCATGCAGTAGTGAGAAGACTGCTGGATATGGTGGTGTGCTGTCACGGATTGACACGATCTGGTAGGCTTCATGCCACGGGGATGAGCTGGGCAAAAACGGAGCCCTATGTGCTGAAAAGTGACAAAATCAGACAGTTGGGGCTGGCGCTGTTATTTTGCGCCTGTGCGGTTCCTGCGAGCCCGGCCGAAGTGGTCTTGGAGATCGACGGCTTCGCCGAAAAGGAGGCCGATTATCTGCGCGGCGCGTCCCTGGTGGTACAGACGGCTGATAACCCCGAAGCGACGCCACAGGATCTGGTGGCCGCCGCCCGCGCCGATTACGGCCGCATGGTGGGCGCGCTGTATGAACTGGGGCATTACGGCGGGGTGGTCAGCGTCCTGATCGACGGGCGCGAGGCGGCCAATATCTCGCCCATTGATGGGCCAGGCAGCGTGCAGCAGATCATCCTTCGGGTCGATCCCGGGCCGCTGTTTCGCTTTAGCAAGGCGCAGATTGCACCGGTCGCCCCGGGCACAGACCTGCCCGAAGGCTTCGCGCAAGGCCAGCCCGCTTTAAGCCGCCGGATCAATGATGCAACCACTGCGGCAGTCGAGGGCTGGCGCGATGCGGGATATGCCAAGACCGACATCGCCCGGCAGGACATTGCCGCCAATCATAACAACAGCACCCTGTCCGCCGATATCGTCCTCGCCCCCGGGCCGCGCCTGACATTCGGCGCGCTCAACATCGTGGAGCCCGGCAACGTTAAACCGCGTCGCATCCGTGAAATCGCCGGGCTGCCCACAGGCGGCGTGTTTTCGCCCGAAGAACTGGAAGATGCAGCAGGCCGCTTGCGGCGCAGTGGTGCCTTCCGTTCAGTCGTCCTGGCCGAGGCCGATACGATTGGCCCCGGCAACACCTTGGATATCAACGCCACATTGGTTGATTCCAAACCGCGCCGCTTCGGGGCCGGGATCGAGTTGTTCTCGCTGGAGGGTCTGGCGCTGAGCGCGTTCTGGATGCATCGCAACCTGCTGGGCGGCGCCGAACGATTGCGCGTGGAGGCCGAGATCAGCGGTATCGGCGGCAATTCAGGTGGTGAAGATTACCGCCTTTCGACGCGGTTTGACCGCCCTGCCACCTTCACACCGGACACCGGCCTGTTCCTTGAAGCCAGCATTGAAGAACAGGACGATCCGGATTACCGCGAACGCACGGTCAAACTAGGCGGCGGCCTGACCCATATTTTCTCGGACACGCTGACCGGCGAAGTGGGCGTGGGCTATCAATACACCGAGGTCGATGACGATTTCGGCTCGCGCACATTGGAACATCTGTTTCTGCCCGTGCGGCTGACCTTTGACAACCGCGATGATCCGCTGGATGCCACAAGGGGATTTTACGTTGATCTGGATGTGATGCCGTTTGCGGGCTTTGGCAATTCCGGCTCGGGTGGTCGGATTTACGTGGACGCGCGAACCTATCGCGGCTTTGGCGAAAGCGACAAGCTGGTCTTAGCGGCGCGCGCACAACTTGGATCGGTGATCGGGGCGGGATTGGCCGAAGTGCCGCCCGGCTTGCTGTTCTACTCGGGCGGGGCGGGCACGGTGCGCGGCCAGGCCTATCAATCGCTGGCCGTGGAACTGCCCGGCAATCTGCGCGTCGGTGGGCGATCCTTCCTTGGTCTGTCCGGTGAGGTGCGCAACAAGCTGTCTGGTCCATGGTCTGTCGTCGGTTTCGCCGACACCGGCTTTGTCGGCAAGGACAGTTTCGGAACAGGCAACGGAGAGTGGCATGCCGGCGCCGGACTTGGCGTGCGGTATGACACCGGCTTTGGACCTATCCGTGTCGATCTGGGCACGCCGCTTGGCGATGGCGCGGGCAAGGACTTTGAACTCTACATCGGCATTGGGCAGGCGTTCTGATGCGGTATTTGCTGATTCTCCTGACTTGTCTGGGCCTTGCCGCCCCCGCGGTGGCACAGGATGATGCGCAAAGCGACCGCACCTTCTTGGAAAACAAGCTGCAGGAACTGCTTTCCAGTGCCGGGCGCGATGTGTCGATCATCGGGTTCGAAGGGGCGCTGTCGTCCAATGCCCGCCTTGAGCTTCTGACCATTTCCGATGAGGACGGTATTTGGCTGAACCTGCGCGATGCGCAACTGATCTGGACACGGCGGGCCCTGTTGGCTGGGCGGCTTGAGATTGACCAGTTGCGCGTGGGGCAAATCGAATTGCTGCGCCTGCCCAAGACTGAGGAAGGGCTTGAGGTGGCCGATTCCGAGGCACGGGTCTTCTCGCTGCCTGAACTGCCCGTGTCGATCAATATCGAGGCGGTCGAGGCCGGTCAGATCACCATCGCCCCCGAGGTTATGGGCGAGGCCGCGACGCTTTCATTGAATGGCAATGTGCAGCTGGCCGAGGGCGAAGGCGAAGCCCTGCTTGAGATCAGGCGCACCGACCGCAACGATCAGCTGAGCTTTGATGGTGCCTTCTCCAACACCAGCCGGGAACTGCGCCTTAACCTTGATTTCGCCGAAGCCGAGGGCGGCATTGTCTCGCAATTGTTGAGCATACCGGGTCAACCCGGGCTGGAATTGCGGATCACGGGGGATGCACCGATCTCCGATTTCACCGCCCGTGTCGCGCTGTCTTCAGACGGGCAGCCGCGGTTTGGCGGGCCGGTGTCCATTCGCGCGCAAGAGCTGCCAACTGACGAAGAGACACCCGAGGAACAGGCCAGGCGGGACCATGTAATCTCGGCCGATCTGAGCGGCGATGTGCGCCCGCTTTTCAGCCCCGACCTGCACCCGTTTTTCGGCGAAACCTCAAGCCTGTCCTTCCTTGGCACCACCCATGGTGATGGCCGCCTCACGCTGGATCGGATCGAGTTGGCTTCGGGCGAAATGCGCCTTTCCGGATCTCTGGCGCTGGCCGCAGACGGGTTACCGCAGAGTTTCAACCTGAGCGGTAAAATCGGGGAGGGAGAGGCGGTACGCCTGCCGCTGTCCGGCCCCGCGACGACGGTGGAAACTGCAACCATCGCAGCCACTTATGATGCGTCTCAGGGGAATAGCTGGACCACGCAGATGATCCTGCAGGGGTTCGAGCGTGACGGCATTTCCGTCCCGTCTGCTCAGCTGCTTGGCGAGGGCACCATTGCCCGTGCACCGGACGCCGCCCTGACCGGAGAGATCGGATTCGCGGTGCAGTCTCTGGATGCCGGGAACACCGATCTGACCCGCGCCATCGGCCCAAACCCTGCAGGAACGGTTACGTTCAACTGGCAAGCCGAGACACCCTTGGAAATCACCAGACTGTTGCTGGAAAGCGGCGACATGACCCTCCGGGCGCAGGGCCGTCTCGAGCAACTGGCCGAGGGGTTGCCAATCCGCGGCGAGGCCACGGTTGAAGCAGCAGACTTGTCGCGGTTCTCGGGTTTGGCGGGGCGCGACCTGACGGGCCGTGCCTGGGCAACGATCATCGGCTCGGCCACCCTTCTGGGCGGCGGGTTTGACGTCACGCTGGACGGCACCACTGACGATCTGCAGATCGCCGAACCCCGGCTGGATCCGGTTTTGGCAGGGCGCACGCAGCTGGCCCTTGTGGCGACACGCGACGCCGAGGGCACCCGGCTGGAAACGTTGAGTGCCAGCAACGACCGGGCGGTGATTTCCCTGTCCGGCGCGCTGAACTCGGAGGCCGGGCAAATGATGATTGACGGTCGCCTCAGCGATCTGGCGTTGATCGAACCCAAGCTGGAAGGCCCGGGCGAGGTGGATGCCGCGCTAAGCTGGGTACTGGATCAGCCGGTTATCCTTCAGAAACTGGAAGGCCGTCTGGGCGCGACACGCCTGAGCGCGGTGGGGCAGTTTGACCCGCACGATCCAAAGCTGCCGGTCAGCGGGCAGATGAGTGTGCAGTCGCCGGACCTGTCTCGTTTTGCCAAGCTGACGGGTATGGGGCTGGCCGGTCTGGCCGAGCTTGAACTGGATGGGGCTGCCGAGCTGCAGGGCGACGCCATGCGCCTGAATTTCGATCTGACAGGGAGCGGCGTGCGTTCAGGGATTGCGCAACTGGACCAATTGGTCGGTGGTGATGTCGAGGCGGTGGGGGCCGTCGCGCTGGATGCAACACAGATGCATCTGCAATATCTCAAACTGGTAACCACGCATATCCGGGCCAATGCATCGAGCGAAACCCCCGACTCGCCGGTGACGATCTCGGCCCGCCTGAGCGATCTGGCGCTGCTGGTTCCGGGCCTGTCTGGACAGACCACGGCGCGGGGAACGTTGGACATTCAGGATCGGACGGCCAGGCGCGTTGCCGTTGATCTGGACACCACCGGCCCTGGCGGGATCACCGCGAAGGTCACGGGTGCGATCAATGACTATGCGCAGGCCATGGCGCTTGATCTGACCGGGACGGCACCGTTGCAACTGGCCAATCCGTTTATCTCACCACGCTCGATCCGGGGGCCGGCGCGTTTTGATATGCGCCTTGACGGGCCACCAAACCTGTCCTCGCTATCCGGCACCCTGACCTTCGAGGGCGCGCGCGTTGCCTTGCCAACACTGGAATATGCGCTGGACGATCTGGGCGGGGACGTGAGGTTTTCGGGTGGTCAAGCGACGGTCAATATCTCCGGGAACACGGGCGAGGCCGGGCGGTTTGTCGTCGGCGGACCGATCACACTGGCGCCGCCCTATTCCGCCAATCTGGCGATAGAATTGCTGGGGCTGGGTCTGCGCGATCTGGATCTCTACCAGACCACGGTGAATGGCAATGTGAATGTTGATGGTGCCCTTCTGGGCGGGGCCAGCATTGCAGGGACGATCAATCTGGGTCCGACCGAATTGCGCGTGCCTTCGGGCAGTGGCGTGATCATCGGCACCCTGCCCGCGTTGCGCCATGTGGGCGAACCGCGGGATGTGGCCCTGACCCGCGCACGCGCCGGGCTGACCGGCAAGGCCACGCGAGGCAACACCAGCTTCCCCATCGATCTGAGGATCAACGCGCCGAGCCGCATTTTTGTGCGCGGCCGTGGCTTGGATGCCGAGTTGGGGGGCAACGTGCGGCTGACCGGCACCACAGCGGACGTTATCGCCAGCGGCGCGTTCGAGCTGATCCGCGGACGGCTGGATATTCTGGGCAAGCGGCTGGACCTGACACGGGGGCTGATCGACATGCGCGGATCGCTTGATCCGTACCTGTTGTTTATCGCCGAGACGATGACAGACGATGATGTGCTGGTGCGCGTCGTGCTGGAAGGATTGGCCAGTGAACCGACCGTGCTGTTCACCTCCGAGCCTGACCTTCCCCAGGAAGAGGTCGTGGCGCGATTGTTGTTCGGGCGCAGCCTCGATTCGATCTCGCCCTTTCAGGCTGCCCAACTGGTCACCGCAGTGGCAACCCTGTCGGGGCGTTACAATGGTGGGCTGACCGGCAGTTTGCGCAATTCACTGGGGCTGAGTGATCTGGACATTTCAACCACCAATGACGGGGCCACGCAGCTGCGCGCTGGGGCCTATATTTCGGACAATATCTATTCCGAGGTGGTGGCCGACAGCGACGGTCGGCAAGAGATCAACCTGAACATTGATATCAACAAACGGCTGACTGTGCGCGGCAGTGCCGACAACGAAGGCGAAACCGGGATCGGTATCTTCTTTGAGAAAGACTACTGATTGAATTCAGACGCTTAGTGTTGCGTTCACGGCCCGTTTCCAGGCTGCGTATTTTTCATGGCGCGTGGCCGAATCCATCGCCGGTGTAAACCGCGTCTGCGCTCTCCAACTCTTTGCAAAGCCATCAAGAGACGGGTAAATCCCCGCTTGCATGCCCGCCAGCCAGGCCGCGCCAAGCGCGGTGGTTTCCAACACCTCGGGGCGATCTACCGGGGCGTTGATAATGTCGGACAGGAACTGCATGGTCCAGTCCGATGCGCTCATCCCGCCATCGACGCGCAACACGGGTGCGGTGCTTTCAGATGCCCAGTCGGCATGCATAGCCTCTAGCAGATCGCGGGTTTGAAACCCCACGCTTTCCAGCGCCGCGCGGGCCAGTTCGGCAGGCCCCGAATTGCGGGTCAGACCATAGATCGCACCGCGGCACTCGGCGTTCCAATACGGTGCGCCCAGTCCCGTGAAGGCGGGCACGATGATCACATCCTGCGCAGGGTCTGCGGTCTGCGCGATCGCGCCGGACTGTCCGGCATTTTCCAACACGCCCAACCCGTCACGCAGCCATTGCACCACTGCCCCGGCCACGAAGATTGATCCCTCCAGCGCGTAGGTCGGCTTGCCCTCCAGCTGATAGGCAATCGTGGTCAGCAGCCGGTTTTGCGACTGCACCGGCGTGTCACCCGTATTCAGCAGCAAAAAGCACCCCGTGCCATAGGTGGATTTCATCATGCCGGGGCTGAAACAGGCCTGCCCGATCGTCGCCGCCTGCTGATCGCCCGCGACACCCAGAATGGGGATTTCGCCCCCCAGAAGATCAGCGGAGGTATGACCATACGGCGCCGCACAGTCACGCACCTCGGGCAGCATTTGCATGGGGATATCCAGCAGGTCACAGATCTCGGCGCTCCACTGCCCGGCGTGAATGTTATAAAGCAGCGTGCGTGCGGCATTGGTGGCATCGGTCGCGTGGGTCGCCCCGCCAGTCAGACGCCAGATCAAGTAGCTGTCCACGGTACCAAACAGCAGATCACCCGCCTCGGCCCGGTCGCGAGCACCGTCCACATTGTTCAAAATCCATGCCAGCTTGGTTCCCGAGAAATAGGGATCAAGCAGCAGGCCCGTGCGTGCTGCGACCATCTCTTCATGGCCTGCATCGCGCAGGGTGGCGCAGGTGTTCGCCGTGCGCCGGTCCTGCCAGACGATGGCATTGTGAACGGACGCGCCGGTCTGCTTGTCCCAGACCACGGTTGTTTCGCGCTGGTTGGTGATGCCAATCCCGGCGATATCACCGGCGGCAAGACCTGCCTGTTTGAGAGCCGACCGGCAACTGGTCAGGGTGGTGTCCCACAAATCCGCCGGATCATGTTCGACATGCCCGGAGGCGGGATAGTGTTGGGGAAATTCCTGCTGAGCGGTGGCAACGACGCGCATCGCATCATCAAAGACAATCGCGCGGGACGAGGTTGTCCCCTGATCAATCGCAAGAATATGGCCCATGGTGTCCTCCCCCTTTTTGCTGCGGCGATCCTAACCGATGGCGCATCGAAGGACAGCCCAAAGCGATGGTCCTAGTCAGCCGTGGCCAAACGGGCCTGCATCCAGCTGTCCAGCGCCGCGGCCTGCTCGGGCGTCAGGCGCAACCCCAGTTTGCTGCGTCGCCACAGGATATCCTCGGCGGTGCGGGCAAATTCGTGATCCATCAGCCAGACCACTTCGGCCTCAAAAAGGGTGCCTCCGAAATCCTGACCCAAATCTTCAAGTGTGGTCGCGCCGTTCAGAACGCGCCAGGCCTCGGTGCCGTAAGCGCGGATCAACCGAGCCGCCCAAGGCGCAGTCAGAAAGCTGTGGTCGCGTTGCAATCTGGCCGTCAATTCGCCCACCCCATCCACCGCAAAGTCACCTCCGGGCAAGGGCACACCTGCCGTCCACGCATCGCTGGCCTGTGGGAAGAACGGCACGATTTTTTGCAGCGCACTTTCCGCCAGACGACGATAGGTCGTGATCTTGCCGCCAAAAATGTTCAGCATCGGCGCGCCGCTATCGGTGTCGACTTTCAGCGTGTAGTCACGGGTTGCTGCCGTGGCACTGCTGGAGCCGTCATCATAGAGCGGGCGTACGCCGGAATAGGTCCAGACGATATCGTCGCGCGTGACGGGTTTGGCGAAGTATTCGGAGGCAAACTGGCAGAGGTACTCCTGTTCCTCGGGCGTACACACAGGGGGCTGAGAGGCATCGGCGTGATCCTGGTCCGTGGTACCGATCAGGGTGAAATCCTGCTCATACGGAATGGCAAAGATGATGCGGCCATCGACACCCTGAAAAAAATAGCACTTGTCATGATCGTAAAGGCGCGGGGTAACGATATGGCTGCCGCGCACCAGACGGACCCCATCTGCGCTGTTCAGCCGGGCCTTGTGACGCAACACGTCTTCCACCCATGGCCCACCGGCATTGACCAGCATGCGGGCACGTATGGTGTGCGTGGTTCCAGTGGCCTGGTCAATGATCTCCACGTCCCAGTGATCATTGACACGCCGCGCCGCCGTCACTTTGGTTTGCACCAGAATACGCGCGCCCCGCGCCTCGGCATCGCGGGCGTTCAGAACCACCAGACGCGCATCATCCACCCAGCAATCGGAATACTCGAACGCGTGCCGGAACCGATCCTGAAGCGGTGCGCCCTCGGGCGTGCCCGACAGGTTCAACGAACGAGCCGCGGGCAGGATCTGACGCCCGCCCAGATGATCATAGGCCCAAAGGCCTGCCCTGATCATCCACGCCGGTCTGCGCCCGCGCAGCCAGGGCATCACCCACCCCAGAACACGCGAGGCCGGGGTTTGCCCGTCAAACCGCATATCCTTGTGATAGGGCAGCACGAACCGCATCGGCCAACTGATATGGGGCATGGCGCGCAACAGGGTTTCCCGCTCGATCAGCGCCTCACGCACCAGACGCACCTCGAAATACTCCAGATAGCGCAGGCCGCCATGAAACAGCTTGGTCGAGGATGACGAAGTGGCCGAGGCCAGATCGCCCATTTCCGCAAGCGTCACCGACAGGCCGCGCCCTGCCGCATCGCGCGCAATGCCACAGCCATTGATACCGCCGCCGATCACGAACAGATCGCAGATGTCGTGTTTGGGGTCTGTCACCGGAGTCCTCCGTCGGCGCCTAGAGCTTGGGCGCGTACTCCGCCGAATTAACCTCTGCAGGCCGTCCGTCAAGCGAAAGCTGTGCCAGAGCGGGCGTTTGACGTGAGATCACGCGGCCTTTGCGGATCACGGCAAGGCGTAAGGGGCGCAGACGCAGGGCTTCGATCGTATCCCGTGCCTGCAACAGCACCATGTTGGCCGCACTGCCTTTGGTCAGCCCATACCCCTCCAGCCCCATGATCCGGGCCGAGTTGGTTGTGACTGCCTCAAAGCACCAGGCCATGTCGGCGCGGCTGGAAAGCTGCCCGACATGCAGGCCCATGAAGGCCACGTCCAGCATGTCGGCCTTGCCCAGCGAATACCACGGGTCCATCACGCAGTCCGAACCGAAGCCGACGGTGATGCCCGCATCGCGCAGCTCGCGCACGCGGGTCAAGCCACGGCGTTTTGGATAGGTATCGTGGCGGCCCTGCAGCATGATGTTGATCGGCGGGTTGGGGATAGCATGCACCCCGGCCTCGACCATCAGGGGGATCAGTTTCGAGACATAGTAATTGTCCATCGAGTGCATCGAGGTCAGGTGCGACCCGGCCACGCGCCCCTGCAGGCCCAGACGCTGGGTCTCGTAAACCAGTGTCTCGATATGACGGCTGTGGGGGTCATCGCTTTCGTCGCAATGCATGTCGACCATCAGGCCCCGGTCGGCCGCGATCTGACAGAGTTGGCGCACGCTTTCGGCCCCATCGGCCATGGTGCGTTCGAAATGCGGGATGCCACCCACCACATCGACGCCCATATCCAGCGCGCAGATCGTGTTCTGCATCGCTGCCGGGTCGCGCAGCACGCCGTCTTGCGGGAAGGCCACCAGTTGAAGATCAAGGTAATCGCTGACCTGCTCGCGCACCTGCAACAGCGCCTCAACCCCTTTGAGTTCATCATCGCAGGTGTCCACATGGCTGCGGATCGCGCCAATGCCCATGCTGACAGCAAGGTCGCAATAGCGCAGGGCACGTTCGATGATCTCATCCACGGTTTGCAGGGGTTTCAGCTCGCCCCAAAGGCCGATGCCCTCCAGCAAGGTGCCCGAGACATTCATGCGCGGACGACCCAGAGACAGGGTGGCATCCATATGGAAATGCGGATCAACGAAGGGGGGCGAGACGAGGTAGCCGGTTGCGTCGATCATCTCGGCTGCCTCGGCCGCGATCCCAGCCTCAACCGCCGCGATCACGCCATCCTTGCAGGCCAGATCTACGCCGGTCGTGCCATCCGGCAGGGTCGCATTCTTGACGATCAGGTCGAACATCGGCCTCTCCTAAAAGCGTTTCGCTAAAAACTTGCCTCACTGTTTTTCGTGAAACGCCGCGAAACATACAAGCGTCGCACGCGTTTCGCCTCAACCGAATGCCTCGGGTTTGAGGCGAAACGCTTTATCTCTGTCCCTTGAACCACGGGGTCAGCAGGGCACGGGGATAATCGGCGCTACGCGCGGCGATGACCAGAGCGATGATGCTGAGGATATAGGGGGCCATCAGGAACACCTGCCCAGGCACCAGCGCGCCCACTTCGGTCTGAAGGCGCACTTGCAAGGCATCAAACGCCCCGAACAGCAGCGCGCCCAGCAGCGCCTTGCCCGGTTTCCAGCTGGCGAAAATAACCAGCGCGATGCAGATCCAGCCGCGCCCGTTGACCATCCCAAAGAAGAACGCATCAAAGGCCGACATGGTCAGGAAGGCACCACCCAAGGCCATCAACGCCGACCCGGCCACCACAGCGCCCATGCGCAGCGCATAGACTGATAAGCCCTGGGCATCGACGCTGTCAGGATTGTCGCCCACGGCCTGAATGGCCACGCCCAGAGCAGTGCGTTTCATGACGTACCAGACTACGGCCACCATAAGAAAGGCCAGCCATGTCAGCGCCGTTTGCTGAAACAGGACAGGGCCGAGGAAAGGAATATCGGACAGGACAGGAATGTCCATCGCGCGGAAGGGTTCGATCCGCGGAGGAGAGGAAACATTGGGCAGGGCCGTGCGATAGGCAAAGTAACTGACCGAGGTGGCGAACAGCGTCACGCCAAGGCCCGAGACATGCTGCGACAGGCCCAAAGGCACCGTCAGGATCGCGTGGATCAGGCCAAAGAACGCGCCTGCGCAAGCGGCTACCAACACGCCGCCCCAAAGGCCCGCGCCCAACCAGACGGCCATCCAGCCGGCCATGGCCCCGGCGACAAAAATGCCCTCGATCCCGAGGTTCAGAACCCCGGATTTCTCGCAGAGCAGCGCGCCAATCACGCCAAAGATCAACGGTGTGGCAATACGAATGGACGCGGCCCAGAAGCTTTCGGATAGCAGGATGTTGAGGATATCCATCATGACGCCACCCCTGCCGGTTTAACCCGCGTGATGCGGTAGCGGGCGGCAAAGCCCCCGACCAGCACACATAACAACGAGGTGGCCACCACAAGGTCGGCCAGATAGGACGACACGCCCATCGCGCGGCTCATCGAATCCGCGCCGACAAAGACCGACGCGATGAACAGAGCCGAGATCACCACGCCGAGCGGGTTCAGTCCCGCCAGCATGGCCACGACAATGCCAGTATAGCCAAAGCCGGGCGACAGATCAGCGGTCAGATAGCCCTTGAGGCCCGCCACTTCGCTGACCCCCGCCATGCCCGCCAAAGCGCCCGAAACGATGGCGACGCTGAACAGCGTGCGGTTCACCCGGATACCGGCGTGACGTGCCGCAGCAGCGTTTTCGCCAACCGCCCGCAGCCGAAACCCCCAGACCGAGCGCGCCAGCATGAACTGTGCCACTACGGCCGCCGCAAGGGCGATGATCAGCCCCGCATGCAGGCGCATCCGCTCGATCAGTGTGGGCAACATGCCCTGATCCAGAATGGGCGAGCTTTGCGGCCAGCCCAGGCCCATCGGATCTTTCAACGGGCCTTCCAGCATCATCTGAAGGAAAATCAGGATCACGAAATTGAGTAGTAGCGTGGTCACCACCTCATCCGCGCCAAAGCGGGTTTTGAGGTAGGCCGGTACGGCCATACCCGCAGCCCCACCGGCACAGCCCAAAATGATGATCAGCGGCAACAGGATAAAGCCCGGCACGTCCAGCGCACCAGTGCCGATGGCGACGGCGGCCATCGCGCCGAGGTATAGCTGCCCCTCGGCCCCGATGTTCCACAGCTTGGCGCGGAAGGCCAAGGCGGCGGCGAGGCCTGTGAAGATCAGGGGAGTGGCGCGGGTCAGCATTTCGGAAAAGGCGAACATCGAACCGAAGACGCCTTTGAACATCTCGCCATAGGCGGTCGCGATATTGGCTCCGGCAAAGGCCAGCGGAATGGCGGCCAGCGCAAGGGCGATCAATGCCGACAGCACCGGTACCCCCAGGGTCAGGGCGCGCGATGGCGCCTCGCGGGGTTCAATGCGGATCATGCCAGTTCTCCGGTGACTTCTCCGGCCATCATCAGGCCGATCTCTTCACGGTCGCGGGTGTTTGCCTCGATCAATTCCCCATCATGGATCACCATGATCCGGTCCGAGAGGCTGAGCACCTCGTCAAGGTCTTCGGAAATCAGCACCACCCCTGCCCCGCGGCTGCGCGCCTCAAGCAGGCGACGGGCCACCTCGGCGGCAGCACCCATATCAAGGCCACGCGTGGGTTGGTTGGCGAGGATCAGATCGGGGCCCTGTTCGAACACCCGCGCCAGGATCAGTTTCTGGATATTGCCGCCCGAAAGCAGCCGCGCGCGGGCCTCAACACCCGGGCCGCGCACGTCATAGTCTTTGGCCAGCCGGTCGGCATTGGCGACAATCGCCTCGCGGCGCAGCAGGCCGCGCGATTGAATTTCAGGGTCATCCAGCCGTTCGATCACCATGTTCTCGGCCACGGACATGGCCCCGACGATGCCGTCATGATGGCGGTCTTCAGGGATGCGGCCCACCCCCGCCTCGATCATGGTCAGCGGATCGGGTTTTGCGATGGTTTCGCCACTGACCTGAACAGCGCCCCCATCGGGGCGGATCAGGCCCGAGATCACCCCGGCCAAGGCCGATTGCCCATTGCCCGACACGCCCGCAATCCCGAGGATTTCATGGGCGTTCACCGTCAGGGTGATGTCGTGCAACGTGTCGCGGCTGGTCTGGCCCTTCACATGCAGGTTTTCCAGATGCAGCACTGGCGCGCCGGGGGCCATCGGGGTGCGGGCGGTTTCGGCCGTGTCGTCGCCGACCATCATGCGGGCGATGACCCGCTCATCCGCCTCTGACGTGGCGATCTCGCCCACTTTCACGCCGTGGCGCAGCACGGCGATGCGATGGGAAAAGGCCAGCACTTCACGCAGCTTGTGAGAAATAAAGATCACCGACAGGCCTTGCTGCGTCATCGCGCCGATGTTTTCAAACAGCGCGTCGGCCTCTTGCGGGGTCAGAACGGCGGTGGGTTCGTCCAGCACCAGAATGCGCACATCGCGGTAAAGTGCCTTGAGGATTTCCACGCGCTGACGTTCGCCCACCGACAGGCGACTGACGCGCATATCAAGATGCGCCGCAAGACCGCTGCGCTCCATGATCCCTTCGATCTTGCGCCGTGCGGCGCTGCGATCGCGGCGCAGCTGGAACAGCGGCTCGGCCCCCAGCAGGATATTGTCGAGAACGCTGAGGTTTTCGGCCAGCGTGAAATGCTGATGCACCATGCCGATCCCGGCAGACAGGGCCGCCTGCGGATGGCCCAGCGCAAGGGGCTGCATCTTCCCATCTTCGCCTGCCACCTCGACAGTGCCGGCATCGGGCATGTAATGGCCAAACAGCATGTTCATCAGCGTGGTCTTGCCTGCGCCGTTTTCGCCCAACAGGGCCAGAACTTCGCCGCGTTGCAAGTCGAGGCTGACGTCGTCATTGGCCACGACGCTGCCGAACCGTTTGCACAGCCCGTTGAGAGAAAGAACTTTTTCAGAGGTCATATTGGAAAGGGCCGGTGTGGTGACCGGCCCTCCTTTTGCTTAATTGTCCGAGACGGGGCGTTCGTCGTTGACGTTGACGCGGAACAGGCCGTCCATGATCTCGGCCTCTTTGGCTTTGACCGCTTCGACAACCTCGGCGGGGACAAGGTTTTCGTCCAGCACCAGCGAGCCGCCGCCATAGGCCATGAAGCTGAACTGACCATAATCGAGCGCCTCGAAATCACCGCTGGCGACATTTTCGATGGCTTTGTCGATGGTGGCTTCCATATGCCAGATGGCCGAGGCCAGAATGGTGTCAGGATAATCGGCAGAGGTGTCGATGACGTTGCCGATGGCCTTCACGCCACGCTCGACAGCGGCGTCCGAAACGCCAAAGCGTTCGGCATACATGATGTCAGCACCGGCATCCATCATCGCAAAGGCGCTTTCTTTTGCTTTAGGCGGGTCGTACCAGCTGTCGATGAAGTTCACCATGAACTTGACGTCCGGGTTGACCGAGCGTGCACCCTCCATGAAGGCATGCATCAGCCGGTTCACTTCCGGAATGGCATAGCCACCAACCATGCCGATCAGGTTCGATTCGGTCATTTCCCCGGCGATCATGCCGCTGAGGTAAGAGGGTTCGTGGATCCAGTTGTCGAACACCGAGAAATTCGGGGCGACCGGCCCGAAAGACGAACCCATCAGGAAACCGGTCTCCGGGTAATCCTTGGCCACCTTGCGTGCCGCGCGTTCAAGGCCAAAGACCTCGCCCACGATCAGCTGCGCACCACCTTCGGCATATTCGCGCATCACCCGTTCATAATCCGTGTTGGCGACGTTTTCGGAGAAGGTATACTCAATATCTCCGCGCTCTGCTGCTGTATTCAGCGCTTTGTGAATGCGGCTGATCCATTGTTGTTCAACCGGCAGCGTATAGATGGCGGCCACTTTGACGGTTTCCGCAGCGGCGGCGGTGGCTCCGATGGCCATGCTGGCCGCGATCAGCGACGCCCCAAAAGCCCGTCTTGTTAAACTTTTTAACCCTTTCATGATCTCACTCTCCCTTGTTTGCTTGGCAGTTTTTAAGCTTGGCTGAGCGCCAGTTTGCGTTTTTTTACCGAATAGTCAATTTTTTAATCCGATTCGTAGTCGCAGCGTACCTACCAGTTGATCGAATGCCAGCCCGCAAAGCGACACGGGCGCGCGGGTTTTTCACTGCCTTGGCTTGCGAAACAGGCGGGTGAGATCAAAGAGCGTATCCAGCTGCTCATAGCGCTCTTTGGTTTGCGGCCAGCGTTCTTCCTGAGTGGCCGCGATCAAGGCCTCAAGCAGCAGCATGGTGCCCACGTTGGAATCCCAGGCCGAGGGGATTTCGACCCAGCAATTGAAGGTGAAATCAGCCACATCCGATATCGGACTGGTCCATTGGTCGGTGATCAGGATCACCTTGACGCCCCGATCCACAGCCAGTTCGGCAAGGCGCAGCAAGTTTGCTTCGTACCGGCGTACGTCAAATAACAGCAGGGTGTCGCCTGCCTCCATATCCAACACGTAATGGGGCCAGGTGGCGGAGGAAGCGGTCATATGCGTCACCCGTGGGCGGATCGCCTGAAAGTGGGTGAAGGCATAATCGGCCAGCGCCCGCGTGATGCGCCCACCGACAACGAACAGGCGGCCGTCCGTCTGGCTGAGTTGCCTGGCGGCGCGGTCGAACATGCGCGCATCAATATGGGAAAAGGTGCGTTCCAGGTTCTGGGTCACGGCGGTGGAAAAACGGTTGAGCATATGCGACTCGGGCGCCTCGGACGCCCAATTGGCGCGGCGCTGGGTGGGGCCGGACACTTTGGCCTGCAATTCGCTCAGCAGGGCCTGATGGAACTGCGGATAGCCCTTGAATCCCAGCTTTTGCACCATGCGCGCCACCGTGGGGGTCGAGACCCCTGCATTTTCCGCCACAACGGTGATCGAGGCGAGGCCCGCACCGGGATAATCCTCAAGCAGATGGGTGGCGAATTTGCGCTCTGACTGGGTCAGTCTGGCAAATTGCGCACGGATCAGATCACGCACGGTTTCGGCAGGCTCTGGCACATCCCCTCCCCGGCTCTGCGGCGGTCTGGATAAATATTGACAGAAATTTCCCATTGTGAAAACATTTTTTCACAAAGCCCGGGGGACAGGATGCCAGAACAGGCAGAAAAATCCGTTGAAACACTGAATCCAAAGGGCCTTGGCCCGGTGGTGATCCTGTGTGAGCACGCCTCGAATCATATCCCCGAACGGTATGACGGGCTGGGGCTGAGTGACGAAGCACGCATCAGCCATGCCGCCTGGGACCCCGGCGCGCGGGACATGTGCCTGTTGTTGTCCAAGGCGCTGGACGCGCCGGTTGTCGCCTCGTGCGTCTCGCGGTTAGTCTATGATTGCAATCGCCCGCCAGATAGCCGCGATGCGATGACTGAACGGTCCGAAACCATCGACATACCCGGCAATCGCGGCCTGAGCGACGCACAGCGGCAAGAGCGGGTGGACACGGTCTACCGCCCCTTCTGCGAGGCGGTTGATGCAGTTCTGGACGCCCGTGCACAGCCCGCCATTCTGGTGACGATGCACAGTTTTACACCGGTCTATTTCGGGCAGGACCGCGCGGTCGAGATTGGCATTCTGCATGATGAGGACGCCCGTCTGGCCGATGCGATGCTGGCCGGGGCTCCTTCCCTTCCGCATCGCCGGATCGAGCGGAACGAGCCCTATGGACCCGCCGATGGCGTGACCCATTCACTGATCGAACATGGGGTATCGCGCGGGCTGGCCAACGTCATGCTGGAGATACGCAACGATCTGATCCGCGACGCGGACGGGGTTGAGACACTGGCACAAGATGTTCTGACCCTGTTGGCCCCCGCGCTGGCCAAGTTGGACGGCGCAGAGATGCAACATGCCTAGAGCGATGCTGGCCTATATCCGCGCGATTGACGCGATGAACCGCTTTATCGGGCGGATCGCGATGTACCTGATCTTCGTTCTTGTCGGGGTGTTGTTGTGGTCGTCGATCTCAAAGACGTTTTTCACGCCCTCTTTGTGGACGCTGGAGACCGCGCAATTCGTCATGGTGGCCTATTACGTTCTGGGCGGACCCTATTCGATCCAGCTGGGATCGAACGTGCGGATGGATCTGTTTTATGGCGGCTGGTCGCTGCGCCAGAAGGCGTGGTTTGACGCGTTCACCGTGTTTTTCCTGATGTTCTACCTCGGGGTGCTGTTTGTCGGCGCGGTCAGTTCCACGGCCTATTCGCTGGGCTATTTCGGGACCGAGCCTTTTGCCTTTTTTGGTGATCTGCTGGGCACTCTGATCACCGGTGGCGTGGACGCGGCAAAGGAGCAACTGGGCTTTCTTGAGCGCAGTTCAACCGCGTGGCGGCCTTATCTCTGGCCCGTCAAAACCATCCTGTGTTTCGGCGTCTTCATGATGTTGCTGCAATGTCTGGCCGAGCTGTTCCGCGATCTGGCCCGCATCAAAGGTGAGGCGATCTGATGTCCTATGATATGATCGCCATTCTGATGTTCGCATCGATGATGCTGATGCTGATGACGGGGCAGCGGGTGTTTGGCGCGATTGGGTTCGTCGGGGCCGCCGCGGGGCTGTTACTGTGGGGCACGGGCGGGTCGGAAATTCCATTCTCGGCGGCCATGAAGCTGATGAAGTGGTATCCGCTGCTGACCCTGCCGATGTTTATTTTCATGGGCTACGTGCTGTCGGAAAGCCGGATTGCCGATGATCTTTACAAGATGTTCCATGTCTGGATGGGCAACGTCAAAGGCGGCTTGGCGATTGGTACGATTGGGTTGATGGTGCTGATTTCGGCGATGAACGGGCTCAGCGTTGCGGGCATGGCCATCGGCGCCACCATTGCCCTGCCCGAGCTGCTGCGGCGGGGCTATGACAAGATCATGGTGACCGGCGTGGTGCAGGCGGGATCAAGTCTGGGCATCCTCGTGCCGCCCTCGGTCGTTCTGGTGCTATATGCGATGATCGCGCGCCAGCCGGTGGGGCAACTCTGGCTGGCCGGAGTGATCCCGGGGCTGATGATGGCGACGATGTTCGTGATCTATATCTATGTGCGCTGCCGGGTGCAGCCGCATCTGGGGCCGCCCTTGTCGAAGGAGGAACTGGACGTTCCCTTGTCCGAAAAACTGCGTCTGTTGCGCGCAGGGCTGCTGCCGATCCTGATCTTTGCGGCGATGATGGTGCCCTTTGTAAAGGGCTGGACGTCGCTGGTGGAAAGTTCGGCCATTGGCGCGATGACTGCCTTTCTGGCGGCGATCCTGAAGGGGCGCATGACCCGCGAGGTGTTTGAAACCTCTGTCCGTCAAACGCTGGCGATTTCCTGCATGTTCATGTGGATCATTCTGGCCGCCCTTGGTTTTGGCGCGATCTTTGATGGCTTGGGTGCGGTGAAAGCGATCGACAGCCTTTTTACGGAGCAACTGAACCTCAGCCCCTGGACCATCCTGATCCTGATGCAGCTGAGCTTCATCCTGATGGGCACGTTTCTGGATGACACCGCTATGCTGGTGATTGTGGCCCCGCTGTACGTGCCGCTTGTCGGCGCGCTGGGGTTCGACCTGATCTGGTATGGTATCCTTTACACGATCACCACGCAGATCGCCTATATGACGCCGCCCTTCGGCTATAACCTGTTTCTGATGCGCGCCATGGCCCCGCCCGAGATCGGGCTGAAGGACATCTATGTCTCGATCATCCCCTTCGCGCTGGTCATGGTTCTGGCGCTGATCCTGGTGATGATCTTCCCGCAGATCGCCCTGTGGCTGCCGGATTATGTTTACGGAAAGTAACCAAGAAGAGCCTCGGCGAAGAGGCCCCAATTTGAAGCAAGGAGAAAGCAAAATGACCACAAGACGTAAGTTTTTGAAAACCGCCGGTGTCGGCGCGGTAGCGGCCCCTCTGGCCACGCCCGCTTTGGCACAGGACACCATTACATGGCGCATGCAGACCTATGCAGGTCCGGCCCTGGCCGAGCATGTGATCAAGCCTGCGATTGATATGTTCAACAAGATCGCGGGCGACCGGATGCAGATCGAACTGTTCTTTGCTGATCAGCTGGTGCCCACGGGCGAGCTGTTCCGCGCCATGCAGCGCGGCACGATTGATGCGGTGCAGTCGGATGACGACTCGATGGCCTCGCCCACGGAAGTCACTGTTTTCGGTGGCTATTTCCCGTTCGCCTCGCGCTATAGCCTAGACGTGCCGGTCCTGTTCAACCAATACGGCCTGAACGAAATCTGGGATGCGGAATACTCCAAGGTCGGCGTGAAACATATCTCGGCTGGCGCATGGGACCCCTGTCATTTCGCAACCAAAGACCCGATCAACTCGCTTGCCGATCTGGAAGGCAAGCGCGTCTTTACCTTCCCCACCGCGGGGCGGTTCATGCAGCAATTCGGCGTCGTGCCGGTAACCCTGCCCTGGGAAGATATCGAAGTGGCGGTGCAAACCGGCGAGCTGGATGGCATCGCGTGGTCCGGCATCACCGAGGATTACACCGTGGGCTGGGCCGATGTGACGGATTACTTCCTGACCAACAACATCTCGGGCGCATGGGCCGGATCGTTCTTTGCCAATATGGACCGCTGGAACGAGCTGCCGGAAGACCTGCAAACCCTGTTCCGGGTCTGCTGTGACCAGTCGCATTACTATCGCCAGTGGTGGTATTGGGGCGGCGAGGCCAATCTGCGCGTGAACGGCGACAAGATGAAGCTGACCACGATCCCCGACGAAGAATGGGCGCAGGTCGAAGCCGCCGCGCGCGTCTTCTGGGACGAGATTGCTGCGGAGTCCGAGACCAAGGCCAAGGTCGTGGAAATCTTCAAACAGTATAACGCGGATATGGAAAAGGCCGGACGGCCCTACCGCTATACCTGACAAAACTCATGCTCTCCGGCGTCGCCGCCGGGGGGCCACCCCATGACACGATTTGAACACGGAATGCCATCATGAGCCTCAGCTTTGACGATCTGAAAACCCAAGTGGCGGACGGCACGGTCGATACCGTTCTGGTCTGCTTTGTCGATATGCAGGGCCGCCTGATGGGCAAGCGGTTTCACGCGGGCCATTTCATTGATGGCGCGTATGAAGAAACCCATTGCTGTAACTACCTGCTGGCCACCGACCTGATGATGGCGACGCCGGATGGCTATGCCTCGACCAGCTGGGAACGGGGCTATGGCGATTACGTGATGAAGCCGGACCTGTCCACGATACGCCCGATGCCGTGGCTTGAGGGCACGGTGATGGTGCTGTGCGATATTCTGGATCATCACACCCATGAAGAGATCTCGCACGCCCCGCGCACGGTCCTGAAACGCCAGATCAAGCGGCTCGAGGCGATGGGCTATGACGCGATGATGGCGACCGAGTTGGAGTTTTTCCTCTTCGCCAAATCCTACGATGAAATCCGCCGCTCGGGCTTTCGCGATCTGGAACCGATCAGTGGCTATAATGAGGATTATCACATCCTGCAGACCAGCCGCGAAGAACATGTGATGCGCCCGATCCGCAACCATTTGTGGAACGCCGGCATTCCCGTCGAGAACTCCAAGGGCGAGGCCGAGACTGGTCAGGAAGAGCTGAACATCAAATACGCCGCCGCGATGGACACGGCGGACTATCACTCGATCGCCAAGCACGCGATCAAGGAGATCGCGCATCAGCAGGGCCATGCCGCAAGCTTCCTGCCGAAATGGCACCATGACAAGGTGGGCAGTTCCAGCCATGTGCATCAATCGCTGTGGAAGGATGGCAAGCCCGCGTTTTATGACGCCGATGACAGCCTTGGCATGAGCGGGCTGATGAAAAGCTATATGGCGGGCATGTTGAAATACGCCCCAGATTTCACCTATTTTCTGGCACCGTACATCAACAGCTACAAGCGCTTTCAGGTGGGTAGCTTTGCCCCCACGCGGATCATCTGGTCGGTGGACAACCGCACGGCTGGCTTCCGCCTGTGTGGCGATGGGACCAAGTCGGTGCGCGTTGAATGCCGCGTCGGCGGGTCAGACATCAATCCTTACCTGGCCATGGCCGCGCAGATCGCCGCCGGGATCAGGGGGATCGAAGAGGGGTTGGAACTGCAACCGGCGTTTTCGGGCGATGCCTATCAGGGCGATGATGCGATGATCCCGTCGAACCTGCGCGATGCGCGGGACGCGTTGTTTGCCTCAAAAATGCTGCGCGAGGCGATGGGCGACGATGTGGTCGATCATTACACCCGCGCCGCCGAAGTCGAGCTGGAGGATTTTGCCCGCGTGGTGACGGATTACGAAATCGCCCGCGGCTTCGAGATGGCCTAGAGTATTTTTGGCAAGATGAAGCAGGGATACCTGCGATGAAGGACCGAACATGACAAAACTGACATGCATATCCCCGATTGACGGTTCGGTTTTTGCCGAACGCGAAACAGTCTCGCCCGAAGACGCGCAGTCCATCGCTGCCCGTGCGCGCAAGGCCCAACCGGACTGGGCAGCGCGGCCCCTGCAAGAGCGGATCGACCTTGTTCTGGCCGGTGTCGCGGCGATTGGGGCGATGAACGATGAGATCGTGCCGGAACTGGCCCATATGATGGGCCGCCCTATCCGGTATGGCGGCGAATTCGGCGGGTTCGAGGAACGCGCCACCCATATGGCTCAGATCGCCCAAGAGGCACTGGCAGATATCCAGGTGGGCGAGGACGAGACCTTCAAGAGATACATCAAGCGCATTCCCCAAGGCGTTGTCTTTGTCGTCGCCCCCTGGAACTATCCTTACATGACCGCGATCAACACGGTCGCCCCGGCCCTGATTGCGGGCAATACCGTGGTGCTGAAACACGCCACGCAGACCCTGTTGGTGGGCGAGCGGATGGCGCAGGCCTTCCGTGCCGCTGGTGTGCCTGAGGATGTGTTTCAGAACGTATTTCTGGATCATGACACGACATCCGCTTTGATCGCCGAGCGTGCCTTTGATTTCGTGAACTTCACTGGCTCGGTTGGCGGCGGCAAGGCGATGGAACGCGCCGCAGCGGGCACGTTTACCGGCGTCGGGACCGAGCTGGGCGGGAAAGACCCCGGCTATGTGATGGAGGATGCCGATCTGGACGCCGCCGTGGATACGCTGATCGACGGGGCAATGTTCAACTCGGGCCAATGCTGCTGCGGGATTGAGCGGATTTACGTGCACGAAAGCCTCTATGATGCCTTTGTCGAAAAGGCCGTGGCGATTGTGAAGGGCTACACGCTGGGCAATCCGCTGGACACTGAGACCACTTTGGGTCCGATGGCCAATGTGCGTTTTGCCGAGGAGGTGCGCGCACAGATTGCCGAGGCCGTGGCGGATGGTGCCACCGCGCATATCGAAACCTTCGCCGAGGATGATGGCGGAGCGTATCTGACCCCGCAGATCCTGACGGGTGTTACCCATGACATGCGCGTGATGCGCGATGAAAGCTTTGGCCCGGTTGTGGGCATCATGCCCGTCAATAATGATGACGAGGCCGTAGCGTTGATGAATGACAGCCAGTTTGGCCTGACCGCCAGCCTGTGGACGGCGGATGTGGATCGTGCCGCTGCCGTGGGCGACCAGATTGAAACCGGCACCGTTTTCATGAACCGCGCCGATTACCTTGATCCGGGCCTGTGCTGGACCGGCTGCAAAGACACCGGGCGGGGCGGTGGATTGTCGATCATCGGCTATCACAACCTGACCCGCCCCAAATCCTACCATCTCAAAAAGGTGACATCATGAGCCTGACTGGAAACTGGTCCTACCCGACCGCCATCAAATTCGGCGCTGGCCGGATTGCCGAACTGCCCGAGGCCTGTGCCCAAGCGGGGATCAAACGCCCCCTTTTGGTGACGGATAAGGGCTTGGCCGATCTGCCGGTCACTCAAGCCACGCTAGACACTATGGACGCCGCCGGGCTGGGCCGGGCCATGTTTTCCGAGGTCGATCCGAACCCGAATGAGAAAAACCTCGACGCGGGAGTCACCGTCTACAAGGCGGGCGGGCATGACGGGGTGATCGCCTTTGGCGGCGGCTCGGGGCTGGACCTGGGCAAGATGGTGGCCTTCATGGCTGGGCAAACGCGCCCCGTCTGGGATTTCGAGGATATCGGCGATTGGTGGACACGGGCCGATAGCAACGCCATCGCGCCGATCATCGCGGTGCCCACCACCGCCGGGACAGGTTCGGAAGTCGGCCGTGCATCGGTGATCACCGACTCGGTCAGCCATGTGAAGAAGATCATTTTCCACCCCAAGGTGCTGCCCGCCGTGGTGATCTGTGATCCGGAACTGACCGTGGGCATGCCGCGATTCATCACAGCAGGCACGGGGCTGGACGCCTTTGCCCATTGTGTCGAGGCCTATTCCAGCCCGCATTACCACCCGATGTCTCAGGGCATCGCGCTGGAAGGCATGAAACTGGTGATCGACAACCTGCCGCGTGCCTACGCCGACGGCAACGATATAGAGGCCCGCGCCAATATGATGTCTGCGGCCGCGATGGGGGCCACGGCCTTCCAGAAGGGGCTTGGCGCGATTCATGCCATGAGCCACCCGATTGGCGCACATTTCAACACCCACCACGGAACCACCAATGCGGTCTGTATGCCTGCTGTGCTGGAGTTCAACGCCGCTGCGATTGCCAAGCGGTTTGATCTGGCGGCGGGCTATCTCGGGATTGACGGCGGCTTTGAGGGGTTCCGCGCCTTCGTGCAGGAGTTCAATGACAGCATGAGCATCCCCCGCAAGCTGAACGACATGGGCGTGACCGAGGCCAGCATCCCCGATCTGGTGAAGGGGGCGATCATTGATCCCAGCTGTGGCGGCAACCCGATTGAGTTGACCGAAGAGAATCTGGAAGGGCTGTTCCGGGCCGCTCTTTAGCGGGAAATGTATCGTTGCGGGGCGGGCGTGGTCGACGGCCGGGTCTGCCGCGCGGCTTGGCCAATGCGATATTGAACCGGCGGTCATTTTGCGGACGAAGCGGACATTCGCCATGCACCAGCCACCGGAGGCCAACGTCAGCCCCTGGGGTGGCGACCCACCATTTGCTTCGGGGCGCTTTATGCTCGCAAAGTACATCCACAGAACGAGCGCAGCGCCTGTGTCAGAGTAATCGCCAGCCCAAGGGAGGGGCTGACGATGGCCGGGCCGCTGCGCGGCTGTTAACCGGTTGGGCGCAGAACAGCGACGACCGCAAAGGGCTCAATCCGGCCTGTGCGCCCTGATCTGCCTAACCATGACGCAGGGATGAAGGAGGCAGCCCGTATTGCCGACATATCGCCCGGGTCAGGGCGGCAGGGGATTCATAACCCGACCGCAACGCCACCTCGGCCACGCTTAGGGTGCTGCCTTCCAACAGCTTGCGGGCGGCAGACAATCGCAGATGGCGGTAAACGGTGCCTGGCGGGGCGCCCAGACGGCTGCGAAAGCGACGATCCAGGGTGCGGGGCTGACAAGACAGGACTTGTGACAACGCCTTGAGATTAAGTGGTTTTTCCAGATTTTCGCGCATCAGGGCCAGCCCGCGCCTGACCAGCGGGTCGGTCACGGCACCGCGTTCTTGGGGGGCGTTGACTGGAGGGTCGCCCTGCATGAACAGCGCCTCGACATCCAGACGCACGGCCAGTCCGGCACGCTCGGCGATCAGGCCGAGGGTCAGATCAAGCGCCGACATGGCCCCGGCGCAGGTCAGGAACCTCTGGTCATGCACCACGCGGGCGCGCTCGGCTTCGACCTCCAGAAAGCGTTCTGTAAACGCATCCAGAAGGTCCCAATGCACGGTGGCGCGCCGCCCGTTCAGCAACCCGGCCGAGGCCAGCAACCATGGGGCGGCATCCATCCCCACGACCACACCCGCCTCGGCCGCCGCCAGTCGCAAAGCGCGGCGGGTTTTGGGCGTGTCGTGGCCGTCATGGGCATAGCTGGCCAGCACGAACAGATAGTCACAGGATGTCAGGCTGGCGAGGGTCGCATGGGGCAACACCTGCATACCGCTGGACGAGGCCACCGCGGCGCCATCCGAGGTCAACAAAGTCCAGTCAAACAAGGCCCTACCGCCCAGAGTGTTAGCCGCGCGCAGCGGCTCGATACAGTTCGCCAGGCACAGGTTCGAAAACTGATCGAACAGCAGCACCGCGATGCGGGTGGTTGTGGGGGATGGATTTGTCCATTTCGGCATAGTTTTTGTCTTTTACGGCAAACTCGTTCCACACGCCAGCGCGCTAGTCTTTTCCAGTCAAACCAAGGGAGGGCACCATGCCATTGACCATGAACCGTGAGGTTTTCATCACTTGTGCTGTCACCGGCGGCGGCGGCACGCAGGATCGCAGCCCGCATGTGCCCCGTTCCCCCAAACAGATCGCCGACAGCGCCATTGCCGCGGCCAAGGCCGGGGCGGCGATCGTCCATTGCCACGTGCGTGACCCTGAAACCGGCGCGCCCTCGCGCGATCTTGCCCTTTATCGCGAACTGACCGACCGGGTCCGCGATAGCGCCACCGACGTGGTTTTGAACCTCACCGCCGGGATGGGCGGCGATGTGATCTTTGGCTCACCCGAATCCCCCCTGCCACTGTCCAACAGCACCGACATGGTCGGCGCGACCGAGCGGGTGGCCCATGTGGGTGAATGCCTGCCCGAGATCTGCACGCTGGATTGCGGCACGATGAACTTTGCCGAGGCCGATTACGTTATGACCAACACGCCCGGCATGCTGACAGCGATGGGCCAGATGATGACCGATCTGGGCGTGAAGCCTGAGATTGAGGCTTTTGACACCGGGCATCTTTGGTATGCCAAGGAGCTGGTGAAAAACGGCGTTCTGGACAGCCCCGCATTGGTGCAGCTGTGCATGGGTGTGCCCTGGGGTGCGCCGGACGATCTGAACACCTTCATGGCGATGGTGAACAACGTGCCGGATGACTGGACGTTCAGCGCCTTCGGGTTGGGCCGCAACCAGATGCCTTATGTCGCCGCCGCCGTATTGGCCGGGGGCAATGTGCGGGTGGGACTGGAAGACAACCTGATGCTGGACAAGGGCGTTCTGGCCGAGAACTGGCAGCTTGTTGAACGCGCCGGAACCATCATCGAAAACCTCGGTGCCCGCGTGATCGGCCCCGAAGAAGTCCGCGCCAAGCTGGGCCTGACCAAGCGCGCGCCCAAAGGATGAGCGCGCAGCGTGTCTTGATCACCGGTGCAGGATCGGGGATTGGCCTGACCCTTGCCCAGCGTTTCGCGGCGACAGGTGCGCAGGTCGCGTTGTGCGATGCTCGCGCCGAGGCCATCGCGGACGTACAGGCCAAGCACCCAGAGTTCATTGCCCGACAGGCTGATGTCATAAACGAAGCGCAGATGACCCCCTTTTTTTCCGAGGTTGAAAGTAAATGGGGGGGAGTCGATGTGGTCTGTGCCAATGCCGGAACGGGCGGGCCAGCGGGGCGGATCGAAGACATGGCCTATGACGATTGGAAGGCCTGTGTGGGGGTGAACCTGTTTGGCACGTTCCTGACCTGCCGTTGGGCCGCGCGGGTGATGCGCGCACAGGGCAGCGGGCTGATCATTCTGACCACTTCGACAGCGGGGCTGTTTGGCTATCCGCTGCGCTCGCCCTATGCCACGGCGAAATGGGGCCTCGTGGGCCTGACCAAGACGCTGGCGGGCGAGCTGGGCCCGGTGGGCGTTCGCGTCAACGCCATCGCCCCCGGCGCGGTCGAAGGTGAGCGGATGGAGCGGGTGCTGGCCAATGAATCCGCCGCCTCGGGCAAGCCTATCGAAGAACTACGCCAAAGCTATGTGAAAGGCGTCAGCCTGCGCTCCTGGGTCAGTGCCGATGATCTGGCTGATATGGCACTGTTCCTGGCTTCGCCTGCTGCCTCGAAAATCTCGGGACAGATCATGGCGGTGGATGGCCATACCGAAAGCCTGGTGCCATGATCAGGCGCGGCACACGCGACATTGGAAGCAGTTGTTCGACGCGCTGCGCACATCAACAAACGCGATCTGTGGATCGTTTAGCAGGGTTTCAGCAAACTCCGGAATATCCGCCGTCGGCACGACCTCACCAGTTCCATAGACAATCCGTTCATCCGTTGAATACCCCCGCACCAGATAGCGTGGCGCGCGCAGAATGTCCGGCACCGTGGACGATGGTGTGGCCGCTTTGCACTCCGCCGCGCACAGAAAAATCGGGCCGGTCTCGGCGTAAGCGTTGGTTGTCTCAAATGGCCGCCATGCGAGGATCAGATAATCCTCCCCCTCGAGTGTTTCCCCCAGACAATGGCGACACGGATAGGCAGCCCCCTTTGAGACATGCGTTTCAATCGCCCCGCCATAGGCATCCAATCCATTCTTTTTTGCGGCCTGCACTTCAGCCGTCGGCAATCCGTGAAAGCGAATACTCATCTGACATCTCCTGTTTGATCTGTTGCAATTCTGACCTGCGGGCGCGCGCCCGGCGACCCGGATATTGCGCAATGAAAAGGCGGGCCTCATGAGACGGTTTATTCCCTTCATTGCCCCCGTGATGCTGGCTGCGTGCCTAACTACGCCGACCCCGCAGGTCAGCTATCGCGACGCGGACGTGCCGCTGGCGGTGACCACGCGCGGCGGGATCGGCGCGATGCAGGGCGATTGGATGGTGCGCGGGGCCTTTCCCGACAGCGCCAGCATTCAAACGGTCGCGATTGCCGCGCGCAGTGACGGCAAGATCACGGTTGAGATCGCACAACCCGGCTGTGAGCCTGAATGCCACCTCCTGTCCGGCGCATGGCCGGCCGAGCGGATTGCGCAAAACCGCCTGCGTCTGTTGACGGACAGCGCGCAGGACCCGGAATTATGGGTGATCTGGATGGATGAAGGCGTGCGCACCGCTGTGGTTGGCACGCCCGACGGGGGCGCGGCGTTCATTCTGGATCGCAAGGCAACAGGCGGCGATGACCGGATCAAGGCCGCCCGCGAGATACTGGATTTCAACGGATATGACGTCACCCAACTGGTGATGCGCTAGGGAGAAACCGATGAGCAAAACAGCAGCAATCATTGGCGGGGGTGTGATCGGCGGCGGCTGGGCCGCGCGATTTTCCCTGAACGGGTGGGACGTGAAAGTGTATGACCCCGACCCCGAAGCCGAACGCAAGATCAACGAGGTGATGGCCAATGCGCGCCGTGCCCTGCCCATGCTGGTGGATCAGCCCATGCCCGAACCGGGCACCGTCACGCTGTGCGCCACGCTGGAGAAGGCTGCAACAGGGGCGGATTTGATTGTCGAGGCCGTGCCGGAACGGGTGGACATCAAGCACAAGGTCTACGCCCAGATCGAAGCGGTGAACACGGACGGCATCATCGCCTCGTCAACCTCGGGCATCATGCCGACCGATCTGCAATCGGAAATGGCCCATCCCGGCCGGTTGATCGTGGCGCATCCCTTTAACCCGGTCTACCTGCTGCCGTTGGTCGAGCTGGTCGCGGGCGAGAAGACGGACCCGGCCCATATCGAGGCCGCGAAAGAGATTTACAGCAACCTTGGCATGTACCCGCTGCATTGCCGGGTCGAGATCGAAGGGTTCCTCAGCGACCGTCTGCAGGAGGCACTGTGGCGCGAGGCGCTGTGGCTGTTGCATGACGATGTGGCCACGGCCGATGAGATCGACGCGGCGATTGCCTATGGCCCCGGTTTGCGATGGGCGCAGATGGGCACGATGCAGACCTTCCATCTGGCGGGCGGCGAAGGCGGGATGCGCGCCATGCTGGCGATGTTCGGGCCTTGCCTGAAATGGCCCTGGACCAAGCTGATGGATGTGCCCGAACTGACCGACGATTTCGTCAACAAGGTCGGCGATCAGTGCGAGGATCAGGCGGGCGATCTGGGTCCGCGCGATCTGGAACGGATTCGCGATGACAACCTGATCGGCATCATTCGCAGTCTTAAACAAAACGATTGGGGGGCCGGGTCGGTGGCCAAGGCGCATTCCAACGCCCTGCGCCCCGAAATGGCCGAGGCCAAACCGCTGCGCAGCCAGGACCGGGTGATCCCCGTCGACTGGACCGATATCAACGGCCACATGAACGAAGGCCGCTATGGGCAGTTGTTCAGTGATGCCGCCGAAGAGGTGATGGCCTATGTCGGCGCGGATGAGGCCTATATCGAAGGCGGCCTGAGCTATTTTACCGTTGAAACCACGGTCAAATACATCGCTGAAACCCATGCCGGGGAGCGCGTGCATGTGGACAGCACCATTACCGTGGGCGAGGGCAAGAAACTGCGCTGTTTCCACGAGATGAAACGCGCCTCAGACGGTGAACTGATGGCCACCTGCGATCAGTTCATGCTGCATGTGTCGCTCGAAACCCGCCGCACCTGCGACCCCGCCGATCACGTCAAAGCCAAAGTCGAGGCGCTGGCCGCCTTGCATGCCCAAGGATAGCCGCCATGGATTTCGCGCTTACCGAAGAACAGCAGATGATCATCGACACCACGCGCGCCTTTGTCGAGAACGAGCTTTATCCGCACGAGCTGGAGGTAGAGCGCACCGGCCATCTGCCGATGGAGATCATCAAAGAGGTGCAGGCCAAGGCGATCGAGGCCGGGCTTTATGCGGCCAACATGCCCGAAGAGGTGGGGGGCGCCGGGCTCGATACCCTGACCTGGCTGATGTATGAACGCGAGCTGGGCCGCGCCAACTACGCGCTGCACTGGACCTGCGTGGCGCGTCCTTCGAACATCCTGCTGGCCGGCACGGACGAGCAGCGCGAGAAATACCTGCATCCTTGCATTCGCGGCGAGAAATGGGATTGCCTTGCGATGACCGAGCCCGGTGCCGGATCGGATTTGCGGGGCATGAGTGCAACGGCGCGCGAGGATGGCGATGATTTCGTGCTCAATGGCACCAAGCATTTCATCAGCCATGCCGATATCGCCGATTTCTCGATCGTCTTCATGGCCACCGGAGAAGAAGACACGCCGCGCGGCAAGAAAAAGCTGATCACGGCGTTCTTTGTCGATAAAGGCACGCCCGGCTTCACTGTGCGCGAGGGGTACCGCAATGTCAGCCACCGCGGCTATACCAATGCCGTACTGGAGTTTGACGATTGCCGCCTGCCCAAATCTGCGGTTTTGGGCGAGGTACATAAAGGCTTCCAAGTGGCCAATGACTGGCTGGGCGCGACCCGCCTGCAAGTGGCCGCGACATCACTTGGACGCGCCGAACGCGCCCTGCAACACGCGGTCGAGTATTCCGCCGAGCGCAAGCAATTCGGCCAGCAGATCGGCAAATTCCAGGGTATTTCCTTCAAACTGGCCGATATGGCGACCGAGCTGAAGGCGGCCGAACTGCTGACCTGGATGGGCGGCTGGAAGTTTGATCAGGGCACGGTGACGGAAACCGACATGTCCATGGCCAAGCTGAAAGCCACCGAAATGCTGGCCATGGTCGCCGACGAAGCCATCCAGATCCATGGCGGTATGGGTCTGATGGACGAATTGCCACTGGAACGCATCTGGCGCGATGCCCGCGTGGAGCGCATCTGGGAAGGCACCTCGGAAATTCAGCGCCACATCATCAGCCGCGAAATGCTGCGGCCTCTAGGGGGATAGAAGAGTATTATGCCTCCGGCGGGGATATTTACAGCCAGAAGAAACGGGGAAGCGCCCTTGACCCTCCCCCGCTTGAGATTGCGCATAGCTGCGCTTCTCCTGGCGCGGTCATCGGCGTCCCCGCCTGTACCGCCTCATGAAGCTAGCAAGCCATGGTTAACAAATCCTTGCTTCTTCTGGCTTCAAATATCCCCGCCGGAGGCGAAATACTCTTTTGGAGCAGACCTTGCGACGATCTGAGCTTCCCGCTTCTCCCAGCGCCGAGGCCAATGCGTGGCTGGCGGATCCGGCCAACCGCCAGCCTGACGCGCTGGACCTTGTGGCGTTGCCTGCAGCACGGGCCGAAGGGTTGGCATTGGCTGAGGAAAGCGAGCGCGCTCTTTGTGCGCAGCACTTGGTCACCGCGGCCTGGCGCGATGTGGCCGGGATACGTTGCTTGGAGGTGACCCCGGAAACACATCGCAGCGATCAGGCAATCCTCTATCTTTTCGGCGGGGGATTCATCTCGGGCGGGGCCCTGCAGGATTTACAGATCATCGCCCCAATCGCGGCGAAGACGGGCATGCGCGTCATCGCACCCGAATACCGGCTCGCACCAGAGCACCCCTGGCCCGCCGCTCTGGAGGATGTGCAAACCGTCGCTGCCGAACTGACGCAAGCAGGCCCTTGCGCGATCTGCGGTGAATCTGCGGGCGGGAACCTCGCCCTGTGCGTGACGCAATGGATCATCGCGCAGCGTTTGCCCGCCCCGTCCGCCCTTGCGCTTATGTCCCCTGCCAGCGATCTGACCGAGGCCTATGACACAGGCGACATCCCTGATGATCCCAGCCTGCGCCCCCGCGCGGTTATGCAAGTCTCTCAGACCTACGCCGGTGGTCAGCCCCTCGAGGATCCGCGCCTTTCGCCGCTCTTTGGCGCATTTGCACCCAACTGGCCAGCCACCCTGATCACCACCGGAACACGCGATTTGTTTGTTGGCCAATGCCGCAGGCTGCATGACACACTCCGTCAGACCGGGGCCGAGGCCCATCTGCGTGTCTGGCCGGGCCTGTGGCATGTGTTTGAATACTATCCCGACATCCCCGAAGCGGCCTTGTCGCTGAGTGAGATTGCTGCCTTCCTGACCACCAAAGACAAGACCACCCATGCCTGATCTCTCCCGCCTGTTTCGCCCCTCTTACATCGCCGTGATCGGCGGCGGGGCCTGGTGCGCCTCGGTCATCGAGCAATGCCGCAAGATGGGTTTCACCGGCCCGGTCTGGCCCGTCCACCCTAAGCGCGATAAAGTTGGCGGCGTGGCCACCTTTGCCCGGCTGGAAGATCTGCCCGGTGTGCCCGATGCCACCTTTATCGGCGTGAACCGGAACATCACGATTGAGGCCGTGCGCCTGTTGGCCGGGATGGGCGCGGGCGGTGCCGTGTGTTTTGCCAGCGGGTTCCGTGAGGCCCAGGCCGAGACTGGCGATGGGGCCAGTCTTCAGGACGCTTTGCTGGATGCGGCGGGCGAGATGCCGATTGTCGGGCCCAATTGCTATGGGTTCATCAACTATCTCGATGGCGCGCTGTTATGGCCAGATCAGCATGGCGGGGTGCGCTGTGACAGCGGCGTAGCGATCCTGACCCAAAGCTCGAACATGGCGATCAATCTGACCATGCAGACGCGTGGCTTGCCTTTGGCCTATGTCGCCACTGCGGGCAATCAGGCGCAGGTTGGGCTGTCAGAGATTGGCCAGACACTGTTGCAAGACGACCGGGTCACCGCGTTGGGATTGCATATCGAGGGGATCGGGGATCTGCGCGCGTTCGAGGGGCTGGCCCAGACCGCCCGGACCCTCGGCAAACCCATTGTCGCGCTAAAAGCCGGACGCTCGGAACAGGCGCAGGCAGCGGCGATTTCGCACACCGCATCGCTGGCCGGTAGTGACGCGGGTGCGCGCGCGCTTCTGGCGCGGCTGGGGGTCGCGCAGGTGAGCAGCCTGACGGCCCTGCTGGAAACCCTCAAACTACTGCATCTGGCCGGGCCCTTGCCGTCCAACCGCATCGCCTCGATGTCGTGCTCAGGCGGCGAGGCCAGTCTGATGGCAGACACCGCGCTGGATCACAGGGTTGAATTTCCGCCGCTGGACGAGGACCAGAAAACCGCGCTACGCGAGGCCCTTGGACCGATGGTGGCGCTGGCCAACCCACTGGATTATCACACGTTTATCTGGACCGATGCCGATGCGATGACCCGGACCTATTCCGCTATTGTGGGTGGCGCTGAGGTGGATATGGGCTGTATCGTCTGTGATTTTCCGCGCCCGGACCGCTGTGACCCGGGCGCCTGGGATTGCGTTATCGAGGCGGGCGAGGCCACACAACGCGCAACTGGCAAGCCCTTGGCGATCCTGGCCACCCTGCCCGATGCCCTGCCTGAGCAATTCGCAGAAAGATGCATCAATGCCGGGCTGATCCCGCTGCTGGGTATTGATGACGCGCTCAGCGCAATTGCCGCCGCCGCGTGGCTGGGGCGTGATCGACCCGAACCTGCCCCACTTCTGCTGCCGGGTACGACAAGCGAGTGCAATGTGCTGAGCGAGGCGGATGCCAAATCGGCCCTCTCGGCCCATGGCCTGTCTGTTCCCGGTGCCGCCCATGCAAACCGTATCGACGACGTGCCGGAGGCGGTGAGCGGTCTGACCCCGCCGCTCGTGCTCAAAGCCGAAGGGCTGGCACATAAGTCGGATATGGGCGGCGTGGTTCTCGGGCTAGAGACCGAGGCAGAAGTGATCGAGGCTGCCACGACGATGCCCTCGGACAGTTTCCTGATCGAAGAGATGATCACAGGCGCGATGGCTGAACTGCTGATCGGGGTGATCAAGGACCCGGCGCATGGGTTCGTGCTGACTTTGGCCGCGGGCGGAGTGATGACCGAGCTGATGCAGGACAGCGCCTCGCTGCTGCTGCCGACGACCGAGACCGATATCCACACCGCCTTGTCCAGCCTGCGCATGGCTCCGCTGCTGACCGGATATCGCGGCAAGCCCAGTGCGGATATGAACGCGATTGTCCGTGCCATCCTTGCAGTACAGGCCTATGTTGCCGAAAACGCCGCCCGGCTGGAGGAGGTCGAGATCAACCCGCTGATCTGCACCCCCACCCGCGCCGTGGCCGCCGACGCCCTGATCAGAATAGGAGATCCCGAATGAGTGATAGCCCCATCAAGACAGACCGCCGTGGCGCGGTGCTGGAAGTCACGCTGGACCGGCCCAAGGCCAATGCGATTGATCTGCAGACCAGCCGGATCATGGGGGATGTTTTCAGGGAATTCCGCGATGATGACAGCCTGCGCGTGGCGATCATCACCGGCGCGGGCGAGAAGTTCTTCTGCCCCGGCTGGGATCTGAAGGCAGCCGCGGATGGCGACGAAGTGGATGGCGATTACGGCGTTGGTGGCTTTGGCGGCCTGCAGGAGTTGCGGGGCCTCAACAAGCCGGTAATTGCCGCCGTCAACGGGATTTGCTGTGGCGGGGGGCTGGAATGGGCACTGTCTGCGGACATTATCCTGGCCGCCGATCACGCCAGCTTTGCCCTGCCTGAAATCCGCTCGGGCACGGTGGCGGATGCGGCCAGCGTGAAGCTGCCCAAGCGCATTCCCTATCACATCGCCATGGAAATGCTGTTGACCGGGCGCTGGATCGAGGCCGAAGAGGCCGCGCGCTGGGGGATGATCAACCGGATCGTTCCGGGGGCCAACCTGATGACTGAGGCACATGCGCTGGCCGATCATCTCGCCTCGGGGCCGCCGCTGGTTTACGCCGCGATCAAAGAGATCGTGCGCGAGGCTGAGGACATGACCTTTCAGGATGCGATGAACCGCATCACGCGGCGGCAGTTTCCCACGGTCGATGTACTTTATGCCTCGGACGATCAGCTGGAGGGCGCCCGCGCTTTTGCCGAGAAACGCGATCCGGTCTGGAAGGGTAAATAGTCAGAATGCGCGGCGGATCAGGTTCAACCCCGCGATCAGGAGCACGAACAGTATCAACCGACGAAACGTGGCCTGATCCAGCCGGTCGTGAATTTGCAGCCCCAACCACATCCCTACGATGGAGGGGATCACCAGCAGGATCGACAAAGGCAGTGTTTGCAGCCGCAGCACACCCGAACTGAAATGCGCGCTCATCAGGGCCAGGGACCCCAGCGTATAAATCACCCCCTGAATGCGAACGTGATCGCGTTTGTCGATATCCTGCGCGGTCAACATCGCGGCCGTTGCGGGCCCCCAGTTGCCCGAGATACCGCCGAAAAAACCTGCGACGCCACCGATCATTGCTTCGGTCCTGAGGCCGTGCCCTTTGGGCAGGCGCAAGGGCCACCCGGCCAGCCCAACGGCCGCATAGAGCACCATCGGAACCCCGATCAGCAGCAGCATGCCTTGTGGACTGAGCACGCGCACCAACTGTGCGCTCAGCAGCATCACCACCAATCCGGTCCACAAAAACACCTTATATCGTTTGACCGCGCCCCATGCTTCGGCCACTCCGTGACGTAGCGCCTGCCATGCGTTGGTGGCCAATGTTGGCAGGATCAACCCGGCCAATGCCAGTTCGGGGCTCATCACCGAACTGAGGCCCGAAATCAGGAGCATCGGCATGGCAAACCCCACCACGCCTTTGATGAAGCCCGCAACAAGGGCAACCAGAAAGGCAAAGCCCCATATCCAGAGGGGGAGTGAGGCCAAAAGCGCGTCCATGCCTCTTCTTAGCATTTGCGCCTAGCCCTGCATTGAGAAAATTCAAGGCGCAACTTTTGAAAATATTCGCCTACATCTGGGCATAATAGTTGCGCTGCAACTGCGAAATAGCTAGAAGACACCGACGGTAGAACAGGATATGATTCATGGCACATGATGGACAGGACGTGGGTATGACACGCGCAATCCTTTTGGACGACCTTCTGACATTGACCGGCGCGGCAATTGCCCCGGTTGAAGCGGTTCTGGAAACGGCAAAGACAAAGGTCAAAGACATGGTCGTGGTCGATGGCCGCGTCTCGGGCGGGGCGGTTGAGGCCCATCAATGTGCCGCGCATGGGCTGGCATGGCTGGCCACTTACGTGGAATCGCTGCGCCAGATGCAGAATTGGGCCAAGCGGCTGGACGCGGATGGCAAGTTTGGCGAGGTTGAACAGCTGATCCACCAGATCGCCTTCGGGGAGTACCTGTGGCAGATTTATGGCGGCATCCAGATGAACCAAGGCGAAATGATCCGCCTGCAAGATATGGGTCTGGATCAGGACGACATGCGCGGGCTGATGGTGCCCGAGGTGATGACCCTGACGCAGCATGGCAACACCCAGAACGCGCGCACCCGCCTGGTCGAGCTGATGCAGGAACGCAGCGCCGAGATCACCGTCGGGGCCAGCGGCCTTGACGAAGAACTGGAAATGATCCGCGAGCAATTCCGCCGCTATGCCATTGAGAATGTTGAGCCTTATGCCCATGACTGGCATCTGAAAGATGAGCTGATCCCGATGAGCGTCATCGAGGAGCTGGCCGAACTGGGCGTGTTTGGCCTGACCATTCCGGAAGAATATGGTGGTTTTGGCCTGTCCAAGGCGTCGATGGTCGTTGTCTCGGAAGAGCTGAGCCGGGGATATATCGGTGTCGGGTCACTGGGCACGCGCAGCGAAATCGCAGCCGAACTGATCCTGTGCGGTGGTACGGATGCGCAGAAGGAAAACTGGCTGCCGAAACTGTCGAGCGCCGAAATTCTGCCCACGGCCGTGTTCACCGAGCCCAATACTGGTTCGGATCTGGGTAGCCTGCGCACGCGCGCTGTGAAAGACGGCGATGATTACCGCATCACCGGCAACAAAACCTGGATCACCCACGCCGCGCGCACTCATGTGATGACATTGCTGGCCCGCACCGATCCCGACAGCAAGGACCATCGTGGGCTGTCCATGTTCCTGGCCGAAAAGACACCCGGCACGGACGAGGCTCCGTTCCCGACCGAAGGGATGTCAGGTGGCGAGATCGAAGTGTTGGGCTATCGCGGCATGAAGGAATACGAGCTGGGTTTCGACAACTTCCATGTGAAGGGCGAAAACCTGCTGGGCGGCGAAGAAGGCAAAGGTTTCAAGCAGTTGATGGAAACCTTCGAATCTGCGCGCATCCAGACGGCGGCCCGCGCCATCGGTGTGGCGCAATCGGCGCTGGACGTATCGATGCAATATGCGATCGACCGCAAACAGTTCGGCAAATCCCTGATCGAATTCCCGCGCGTCAGCAGCAAGCTGGCGATGATGGCGGTGGAAATCATGGTCGCCCGACAGCTGACCTATTACAGCGCCTGGGAAAAAGATCACGGTCATCGCTGTGACCTTGAAGCGGGCATGGCCAAGCTGCTGGGCGCGCGCGTGGCGTGGGCCGCAGCAGATAATGGCTTGCAAATCCATGGCGGCAACGGCTTTGCCACCGAGTACAAGATCAGCCGTATCCTGTGTGACGCACGTATCCTGAACATCTTTGAGGGCGCTGCCGAGATTCAGGCGCAGGTGATCACGCGGCGTTTGCTGGGGTAAGCTCTACTCCGGAACAACGAGGTGGCACGCGGTGTCACCTCGGTTCGGGCCGTATTGCTTTCTGATATTGGTGCGGCACTGTGTTAAGGCGGCCTGTTTCGCCACGAACGGTGCCGTGCGCGCCCACGCAGCCCCCCATGCGCCGCTATCGGATAGGGCGATGGCCTTGTGATTTGGCAAGCCTTGGAACCGGTCCAGCGCTTCGGCCTGGGCATGGGACAGGTCTCGGCCCTGAAACTCGATCACGACTTCGGGGCGCAGACGCGCAATGACCTGGCAGCCTTCGGAAAACTCGGCACATCTTGCCAGGGCGATCTTATCGGCGTGGGCCTGAGAGGTGTAGTTATCCGACCAGCCAAAAGCACCATCCCCGGTGCTGGCGAAGGCGCCGTAATAGCCCCGTATGGTGAGAAACGCCTCGTAGGCGGCGGATGCGTTTTTTTGACTGCGACGCGGCGGTGCCCCGAACGTATCCACCTGTTTTTCAACGGTATAAAGCGGGCGAGGCGCGGGCGTGGTATCACGGACCTGCAGCCACACAATCACCAATAGTCCGGCAACCACCACCACGGCATCGGTCAAGGTCAGGGTCTTGCGGCGATGTCCCATGAGAGCCGCTAGTCTGACCTGCTAATCCGCAGAGAAACGGGGACGAGACCATCGATTTCGCCACGCAAGGCACTGCCCGGCTGAACCGGGCCAACGCCAGCAGGGGTGCCGGTATAGATCAGATCACCGGGGCCAAGGTGGTAGTAGTGCGAGAGGTGGGAAATCACCTCGGCAACGCTCCAGACCATGTCCGATAAGCGCGCATCCTGCACGACACTCCCGTTGTGTGACAGGCAAATGGGCTGATCGAGAGGCACACCAAATTCCTCCGCTGGCAGGATCGGCGCGATGATGGCAGCGTTCTCAAAATCCTTACCCAGATCCCACGGGCGACGTTTGTCCTTGGCGGCAGCCTGCAGATCACGGCGGGTCAGATCGATGCCACAGGCATAGCCGTAGACCGCCTCCAGCGCGTCCTCTTCGCGCACCTGAAAGGCCGGGGCACCCAGCGCCACAACAAGCTCCATCTCGTAATGGACGTCCTTCGATCCGGCCGGATAGGCAATATCCGCCTCGCTGAGGCAAAGCGCATGGGCCGATTTGGTGAAGTAGAACGGTGCCTCGCGATCCACCTCGTTGCCCATTTCAATCGCATGGGCGGCATAGTTGCGCCCGACACAGAAGATGCGGCGCACAGGATAGCCCTGATCGCGGCCCCTGATTGGCACAAGTGGCGGGGAAGGTATTGAAAAGGCGGGCGTAAGGGGCATGGTGCGCGTGTCTTTCTGATCGGATGTGAGCGAGTTATGCGGCTCTGCACCCGGAGATGTCAAAGCAAACTGGCAGGTGGCAGGCCTTGGTATGCTGAGCTATGACAGGCCATGCAGTTTCGACGATACGCTATCTATGTCGTGCCGGATGGTAACGCCTTGGCCGATTTCGGTGCCTCCTGGCTGGGGTGGGATGTGGTGAGGGGCGTCCCCCTGCCCCATCCTGAAACGGATTTACCGATTGAGGACATCACAAAAACCCCCCGTAAATACGGCTTCCACGGCACCGTGCATTGGCCCGTGACCCTTTCCGACCCAAGCGAGGCGGGCCTTGCGCAGCTGACCGAGGCGGTTGCGGGTTTTTGTGCAAGCCGCCGCGCTATCGAGCTGGAAAGTCTGGAACTTGCCCGGCTGGGACGGTTCCTCGCACTTGTGCCAACGCGCGATGAGGCCGCGTTGAAAGACATGGCCGCCGATCTGGTGCGTCTTCTGCAACCCTTTCGCGCGCCTGTGAGCGAAGCCGCAATTGCCAGACGCCGCGCGGGCCATCTCAGCCCGGAACAGGACGCTTTGTTGACCAAGTGGGGCTATCCGTATGTGATGGACCAGTTCCGCTATCACATGACGCTGACCGGCAAGTTGTCCAAGGCGCAGTTACCCAAGGTCGAGGCGGTTTTGAACACGCTGTTGCAAGCGGTTCTGCCACAGCCTTTCGTGATTGACGCCCTCAGCCTTGTCGGAGAGGACAACGCGGGGCGTTTCCATGTCATCGAGACGTTCCCTTTTCGCGGCGCCTAACGCGCGAACCGCAACAGGGCTGCGCCGGTCAGGGTGGTCGCAGTGGCAATCACCTTGAGCAGGTTCAGCGGTTCTTTCAGCACCAGAACCCCGATCAGCAGCGCAAAGACAATGCTGGTTTCCCGCAAGGCCGTGACCAGCGCGATGGGCGCTTGGGTGAAGGCATAGACCACCAACGCATAGGCCGCGAAAGACGCCCCGCCGCCGATCACCAACGTGCGGGTTTGGGCCAGCGCCTTGGTGGTCAATCCGGGGCGCATCATGCGGGCCAATCCAGCCAGGACAACCGCGTTCAGCACTGCCATCCAGCCATAAAACCCCAGCGACGTCCCCGCGATCCGCGCGCCGATTCCATCGGCCAGAGAATAGGCCGCAATAAACCCGCCAGTGGTCAGCGCCAAAAGCGCCGCCTTACCCTGAAACAATCCATCGGCGCTGCGCACCATCGAAATGCTGGCAATCCCGATGGCGATGATCGCAATGGCGGCCAGTTCCATCCTCTCAAAACTGACCCCCAGGAACAGCGCCGAGGCAGCAGTCACGATCAAGGGCGCGACGCCCCGGGCGATGGGATAGACCTGGGTCATGTCGCCCAGCCGATAGGCCGACGCCAGAAAAATCTGATAGCCAAGATGCAGTGCAACACCCAAGGCCAGCCATGGCAGACTTGCCAACGCGGGCGTCGGGGCCACGGCCAGACAGGCCAGCCCGGCAAGGCCCTGCCCGAACACCACGGCGGTCATGGCGACCACCTTGTCAGCGCCGCCCTTGACCACGGCATTCCAGAGCGCATGAAGAAAGGCGGCCAGAAGGACGATCCCGAAAACTGTACCTGTCATTTCAAACCTTTCGCATAGCGAGCCAGCCGTTGGTCCAGCGTGCCGGTATGCAGCTCGATCAGGTGGTTATCCGGCGTGTGGAAGTAAAGCGAGCGCCCTTCACCTTCCACGCGAGGACGAGGCGGGCGCAGATCAAGGCCAAGGGCTTCGATCCGGGCCTGACGATCCTCGAATTCGTCCTCGGTGATCTGAAAGGCGATGTGGTTGTAACTGCGTTCCGGCAAAGGCTCACCCAGCATGGTGGCCATCCAGACATCGCCGATCATGAAAAACCGCTCTTCGGAGAGGGAAAACTGATCGCCTCCACTGTCATAAATACAGCGTGCATCCAGCACAGTCTCAAGGATCGTCTGCATCCGGTCCAGATCGGCGGTGATTAGGGTGATGTGCGACAGGCCCTGGGACATGGTCCATGCATAGCAACCACGGGGTGCGACCAAAAGGGGGGATTGATGTACGCTGCACTGCAGCGTAATTGTGGGGGATGAGCCAAACAACCAAACAGCGCCTCAGTCGCGACGCCTGGATCACCGCCGGGTTCAAGGCCCTTGCCATGCGGGGTCCCGAGGCGTTGAAAGCCGAACCTTTGGCGCGCGATCTGGGCACCACCAAAGGCTCGTTCTATTGGCATTTCAAGGATGTCCCCGACTATCAGTCCGCCCTGCTGGACAGATGGGAGAGCAAAGCCCTGCCGCCTGAGGATGAGAGCGGTTTGCCCGTGCCGCGCCTGCGCCGTCTGGCCAGCTGGCTGGGCGAGGCAGACGCCGAGGAAGCCGCTTTGCGCGCCTGGGCCAGAGGCGGTGGTGAGGCAGCGCGGGCCGTAACCCGGGTGGATGCACGGCGCTTGAAAAAAGTCGGCGCCCTGCTGCAAGAGATCGGCATCGCCAACCCTGAAATGGCGCGGATTCTCTATGCCGCAGGGGTGGGCATGCGCGAGATGCAGGACAGCGAGTCGGCCCCCGGTGCGGATGCGATGGGATCGCTGGTCGATCTGATTCTGGCACTGAGGTAAGTGATGCGTGCGCTTGTCCTTTCCCTTTGTGCGGTTCTAACAGTTAGTGCCTGCGAGGCGGATGAAACCATATCCGGCCATGGCGGAGCCGGGCATATCTGGATCCTGCAAGAGATTGATGGGCAGGCGTTTGACGCGCAGGCCACAATTGAATTTCCCGAAGAAGGCAAGATCACCGGCCAGGGCCCCTGCAACCGCTTTAGCGCGACGCAATCGGTGCCTTATCCATGGTTTGAGGCAGGCCCAATCATGGCCACCAAGATGGCCTGCCCCGATCTGGCGGCTGAACAGGTGTTTTTCACCGCATTGGCCGAAATGACCCTGTCCGAAGTGGCGGGCGACACGCTGATCCTCAGCAATGACGCGGGCCGCGACATGGTTTTCAAAGCGCAGAAGTAAAGCGATCCACAAATCGTTGACGCGCGGCCGGCAATGGCTTGTTGCCCAGCTCGGGGGCCAGTTGGGTCTGCAGGAAGTGCCCCGTCACGCGAAACCCCTCGGCGATTTCGGCGTCTGGCGCAGGCCCATGCCCCAACAAGCAGGCGGGCAGAGGCAATAGGCGGTCGGCCCATTCCCCCGCCCCCCGGGTGGACACAGCCCGACCGGTCCGGGGAGACACAAAGCTGAGGTCATTGGCCCCGGCCCCCAGCACCGCGCATGTACTGAGATCAAGCCCAAAGCCCATGTCATCAAGAAGCGCGAGTTCCCATTGCAGGTAAGCAAGGGGCCACAGGTCAGGCTGGCCCAGAAGATCAAGCAATGCCTCGGTTTTCTGGTAAAGCCGCGGATGCGCCTCGCGCTCGGGCAAGGCGAATAACAACAGGGCCGTAACCGCGTTCAATCCCGCCAGTGACAGACGATCCCCCAACGAGGCGGCAGCGCGCGAGCGGATCAGTTCGGGCGCAAATGTCCCAAGATGGTCTTCAAGCCGCGCGCGCCAGGCCAGATCAAGCTGCGCGCCCGGCTGCAACACCGGGGCCAGCTTGCGCGAGGCCCCCCCGCGCACCACACCGGCATGACGCCCGCGTTCGGGCGTGAACACCTCGATGATCGCCGAGGTTTCGCCATGCGTGCGGGACGACAGCAATATGCCCTGATCGCGCCATTCCATTTGCGGGGTGCTCTTTTCCTCGTCTGGTTGGGCTGTGATTGCACACCAGAGTGGCCCGCAGGACAAGCCCGGATACTCCAAAAGGTATGGAAAGACATAGGTGACAAGCCCGCAAGGCTTGTGTTTCATAGCCATATTAAAAAACGCCATTGGAAGACAGGGGAAGTTTGGAATGGATTGGTTCAGGTCAGGTATTGCAGCATTGGTGACGGTTGGCGGGTTGGCCCTTGGCGCGCACGCACAGGCGCAATCGGATGAAAACGTGATGATCGTTTTTGATGGCTCCAATTCGATGTGGGGACAGATCGACGGGGTCGCCAAGATCGAGATTGCCCGCGGCGTGATGGAAAACCTGTTAGGCGGATGGACGGACGAGCGCAGTGTGGGGCTGATGGCGTATGGCCATCGCCAGCGCGGTGACTGCACCGATATCGAAACCTTGATCGCCCCTGCGGCGGGCACGCGCGGAGACATCCTGTCCCAGATCAATGGCATCACCCCGACCGGCAAAACCCCTTTGACCGATGCGGTGGAGCAGGCCGCGCGTGCGATGTCTTATGAAGATACCCCCGCCACCGTCATCCTGATTTCCGATGGTTTGGAAAGCTGTGAGCGTGATCCATGCGCGCTGGCAGAGGCGCTTGAGAAAGGCGGCGTGGGCTTTACCGCGCATGTGGTCGGCTTTGGTCTTGGCGGGGACGCGGATACCGCGTCGCTGTCCTGCATTGCCGAGAAGACCGGGGGCGAGTTCCTGTCTGCCGCCAACGCCGAGGAACTGGGTAACGCGCTGAGTGCCGTCTCCGTGGCCGTCGCCGAAACACCCGAACCCGAACCTGTGGTGGAACCCGAGCCCGAGCCGGAACCCGCGAAACCCGAAGTGGCGGTAAGCGGCCCGGAAACGGCGATCAAAGGATCGATGTTTGACGTCAGCTGGGACCCGACCATTGCCAAGGATGATTACATAGCCATCGTCCCCATGGGCGCGGATGAAGGCACCTACGGAAATTATCAACTGGTGCGTGACTACTCCACCGTGCAGCTGCGCGCACCTGCTGATGTCGGGCTGTATGAGCTGCGCTATATCCAGCGCGCCGATGGTGCGACACTGGGCCGGGCCACGATTGAAGTCACCGAACCCGAGGTCACCGTGAGTGGACCGGACAGCGTGATCACCGGCGCGGACTTTAAAGTCACTTGGACAGGAACCGTGGCAAACGACGACTATATCGCCATCGTTCCGATGGGGGCGGATGAGGGCACCTATGGCAATTACCAGTTGGTGCGCGACTTCAGCGAGACAACGCTCAAAGCCCAGGCAGAAACCGGCATGTATGAACTCCGCTACATTCTTCGCGAAGGCGGCAAGACCCTGGCCACCCAGATGATCGAAGTGACCGAACCCGAAGTCACGGTCAGTGGCCCCGAACGGGTGGTCACCGGCGAAGACTTTACCGCCAGCTGGACCGGAACAGTGGCAGAGAACGATTACATCGCCATCGTCCCCGTGGGATCCGAGGAAGGCACCTATGGCAATTACCAGCTGGTGCGTGACAAAAGCGAGATCACCCTCAAGGCCCAGGCCGACCCCGGCATGTACGAGTTGCGTTACATCCTGAGGGAGGGCGGCAAGACACTAGCCACGCAGATGATCGAGGTGGCCGAGCCAGAGGTCACAGTCAGTGGCCCCGAAACCGCGCTGGCCGGGGCGGTTGTACGGCTCAGCTGGACCGGGGCCGTGGCTGAGAATGACTATATCGCGATCGTGCCCGCCGGCGCCGATGAAGGCACGTATGGTACCTACCAGATGGTGCGCGACAAGACCGAACATGATCTGGTGATGCCGGGCGATACCGGCCTTTACGAGATCCGCTATATCCTGCGCGAAGGGGCCAAGACACTGGCCAGCCAGATGATCGAGGCGACCGAACCCAGCGTGACCCTGACCGCGCCTGAGCAGGTGCGCATCGGGGATGAGCTGAGCGTTGGCTGGTCCGATGCGGTGAACGCGCTCGACTACATCAACCTTGCCCCGATGGGCAGCGATGATGAAAGCTTCGCCACCTACAAGCAGGTGCGCGACAAAGGCTCAACCAAGCTGAACGTACCTGAAACAGAAGGCATGTACGAATTGCGTTACATGTTGAAGGCCAACAACCGGGTGATCGCACGCAAGACCATCGAAGTGCTTGGGGCCGATGCCGCGCTCAACACCGGGGCCAGCCTGAGCGCACCTGAAACCGGTGTTGCAGGATCGGTGATCGAGGTCGGCTTTGCGGTGGATGCCGACAGCGCCGATCAACGCATCACGCTGGCCAAGGCAGATCAGGCGATTTTCACCTGGGTCACGGCCGTGAAGGTCAAGGATGCGGGACCCGTGCAAATCACCCTGCCCGATGCCCCGGGCGTGTATGAGTTGCGCTATCTCGACCTGAGCAATCAGGCGGTTCTGGCCCGTCAGACGATTACGGTTGAGTGATCAGCTATCCAGGCCGGGCTGATCCAGCAGGTGACGCCCGGCGCGATCCTCAACCTCGATCACCCAGAGGTCAGGATCAAAACCGCGCTGGCGGGCGATGGCCTCGTCCACTTCGGCCTCGGGGCCATCGGCAAGCGCCACCCATTCCCGCGCACCGCTCATGAGATCGAAGGACCGCTGAAAGGCCTGCGCCTGTCCATCCAACGTGTTCAGCTTGATCAGAACAGCACCCGCCGTGTCATCCCCGTGGGATGTCACAAAAGCGGGAATACCCGCCAGTCGCAACCGGGTCAGATAGGCCTGCACCCAGAATTCTGAGGTCAGACGACTCACCCATTCCCATCCTTGAAATCAAGACCCATTTCCGAGTACCGCTCGGCCTCATCCTGCCAGCCAGGGCGCACTTTGACCTGTAAAAAAAGGTGGATACGGCGAGCCAGGAACTCTTCCAACTCTTCGCGTGAGGCCTTGCTGACCGCTTTGACGGTCTCGCCCTTCTTGCCCAGCACGATACCCTTGTGGCCATCGCGGGTGACATAGATCACCTGATCAATCCGGGCCGAGCCATCCTTGCGCTCTTCCCAGTTCTCGGTTTCGACGGTTAGCTGATAGGGCAGTTCCTGATGCAGACGCAGCATCAGCTTTTCGCGCGTCATCTCGGAGGCAATCATCCTTAAGGGCAGATCAGCAATCTGATCTTCGGGGTAGAGCCAAGGGCCTTCGGGCAGTTGCTCGGCCAACCAACTGCGCAGCGCATCAACCCCATGGCCCTTTTCAGCGGAAATCATGAAGGTCTCGGCAAACTCGAAGCGATCATTCAACTCTTTGGCCAGACCCAGCAACGCCTCGGACTTCACCCGGTCAATCTTGTTGATCGCCAGCGCCACGCGGCGCCCTTTACCCACATCTGGCAGATTCTCCAGTATCTTCTCGGCCCCTTCGGTGATGCCGCGATGGGCCTCGATCAGCAACACGATCACATCGGCATCCGCCGCCCCGCCCCAGGCCGCCGCCACCATGGCCCGATCCAACCGGCGACGGGGTTTGAACAGACCCGGCGTATCAACAAACACCAGCTGCGCATCGCCCTCAATGGCAACGCCGCGAATACGCGCGCGGGTGGTCTGCACCTTATGGGTCACGATCGACACTTTCGCGCCGACAATGCGATTGAGCAGAGTGGACTTGCCCACATTGGGCTCACCAATCAAAGCCACGAAACCAGCGCGCTGCGTCATACCGTATTCCTGTTTTCCATGAAACGCTGGCCTACCCTATCTGCGCTCAAGCCGCCAGATGCTTCTTCTGGCCACAAATATCCCGGGGGTTTGGGGGCTGGCCCCCAACTTAATCTATCAAGCGTGGCGCAGCCACTCCGTCAGGTCGCGTCCAGCTGTTCCAGCAGGGCCCGGGCCGCGGCCTGTTCCGCCAGACGTTTCGATCCTGCCGTGGCCGTCACCGACGCGCCATTGTCCAGCCGCGCCTCAATGGTGAATTGCGGCGCGTGATCAGGTCCGGATCGGGCAGTTTCCACGTAAGACGGCGGTTGCAGCCCCCGCGCCTGCGCCCACTCCTGAAGCGATGTCTTGGCATCACGCGCGTCATCCTTGACCGAGGACACCCGCGTGCCCCAGAGCCGCAGGATCATGTCCCGCGCCACTTCAAACCCCGCATCGCGGTAGACGGCGGCAATCACCGCCTCCATCGCGTCACCCAGCAACGCCTGTTTGCGCCGCCCGCCCGACATCATTTCCGAGCGGCCTAACTTCAACACGGCCCCCAGATCAATTTCACGCGCGACCTCGGCGCAGGTCTCCTTGCGCACCAGCGCGTTGAAGCGCGGGGCCAGTTGACCCTCGGTGGCATCCGGGTCCAGCTCCAGCAGCGCCTCGGCCATCACCAGCCCCAGCACACGGTCCCCCAGAAACTCCAACCGCTGATTGTCAGCGCGCGTGGGCGAGGACATCGAAGCGTGGGTGACCGCACGCACCAGAAGCCGGGGTTGGGTAAAGACATGCCCCAAACGAGCCTGAAATCCTGAAAGCTCAGCCGACAGTTTCATCGCAACCCCACCCAATACCGCCCGGGCCGCCAGTTCCAGACTTGCAGCAACCGCGTGCCCGCCGACGAAAAGACCACCTGGGCCGCGCGGCCGGTGATGTTGTCACGCGGGACAAATGACACCCCGCCCGAAGCCACGGGAATACGCGAATCCGAGGCGTTATCGCGATTGTCACCAAGGAAAAAGTAATGGCCCTCGGGCACGGTGTAGACCCCGGTGTTGTCCAGTGGCTGGTCGCCGATATCCAGGATATCATAACGCACCCCGCTTGGCAGCGTCTCGCTCAACCGGGTTTTCTCGCAAACAGAACTCTCGCCCTCATCCGCATTTGTGCAGCGGGGTGCGGACCCCAACGCCCCTTGTGGACCCGCCGGTTCGGTGTAAACCCCTGTCTCGGTTTGCGGCAGAGGCTCGCCATTCAGATGCACGATGCCGTCGATCATCCGGATCGTATCCCCCGGCAAGCCAATCAGGCGCTTGATGTACTCCGCCTCATCTCCGTCGCGCCGAAAGATCAGGACGTCTCCCCGGGCCGGTTTCTCAACCCGGACGGCCACGATGAAATCCCCGATCAGAAGGTTGGGTTTCATCGACGACGCCGGGATGGAATAAGGTGCCCAGAACACACGAGACAACATCAGCACGCCAAATCCAAGCGCCACGGCAAAACCAACTCGCGAATACCCGGTGTCTTCGGCCCTGTCGATCGCGAGGCCCGGTTTGAACGCCAGCGTGATGATCAGCAGCAAGCCGATCACGGGTAAGATCGCCACCCAGATCAGCCAGCCGGACCAGCCGACATCCCGCAACCGGCGGCGTGTATGGCCCAGCCAGATGGGCAGCACCATGGCAAGTGCTACGAAAACCGCCGTGTTTGAACCGCTGAAATTGCGCGTGACCGGAATCAGCGATACCAGCGTGATAAGAACGATTGTGATCAGCAGAAACGGCAGACGGGCGGTTTTGCCTGACCAGTCAAACCCATGCCTGGTCAGCGCCGGAGGAGTCAGGGCGGTGCGCGACCCGCTCACTCTAACCCCTTGAAAAAGCGGTCACCCCGCCAGGTCCAGAAGAACAGCATCGAGCGGCCCGCGGATGAGAAAATGACACGATTGGCCCGGCCGATCAGGTTCTCATAGGGCACGAAACCAACACCGCCTACCACTTGGGCCGCGCGACTGTCCATGGAGTTGTCACGGTTGTCGCCCATGAAGAAGTAATGCCCCTCGGGCACGGTGAACACGTTGGTGCGATCCGAGCGTTGCCGGGTGATATCGAGGATGTAATGGCTATGACCATCCGGGAAGGTTTCGCGCAGGCGGATCTTGTCACAGCTCGCCCCCTGACCGACCACGCCATTGGCACAGCGCGGGCGCACGCCCATCGGACCTTGCTGGGCGAATTCTTCGGTGAAGGTGCCTGCGTCTTCCAGTTTCACGGCCTCGCCATTCAGGTGCAAAACGCCATCTTTCATCTGCACCTTGTCGCCCGGCAGACCCACCAGACGCTTGATGAAATCCGTGCCGCTCACAGGGTGGCGAAAGACAATAATGTCGCCCCTCTCGGGCTCGCCGCCCATGATCCGCGTGTTATCGCCATCCAGCCAGCCACAGATATCCTTGGCGTCGATATCAATACCCACCGCCGGGATGCGGATTGTCGGGCAGGAAGCATAAGAATAGCCATAGGCCAGCTTGTTCACGAACAGAAAATCGCCCACCAGCAGCGTATCTTTCATCGATCCGGACGGAATCCAGAACGGCTGAAAAAATACCGTGCGGAAGATTCCAGCGATCACCAGCGCCCAGAAGACGGTTTTGATCGTCTCCCAAATGGTGCTGCCTTTTTTCTCTTCCGAGGCCATTCGTATTCTCCGGGGTATTAATGCCTGCGCTACATGCGGTGGTGCGCAGGGGGTGTCAAGCGTTGGGCGGCGTGGGTGTGCCGATCGGGCGCGCCTCGATCAGCACAAAGGCCTGCGCCCAGGGGTGATCGTCGGTCAGGGTGACATGGATGATGGCCTCGTGACCCTCGGGCGTCATCTCGGCCAGACGTTCAGCCGCCCAGCCCGTCACTTCCATCACCGGCTGTCCGGTATGCAGGTTGCTGACGGCCATATCTTTCCAGGAAATGCCCATGCGCAAGCCCGTTCCAAGCGCTTTGGAACAGGCCTCTTTCGCGGCCCAGCGTTTGGCATAGGTGCCAGGTGTATCGGCGCGGCGTTCGGCCTTGGCCTGCTCGATCTCGGTGAAGACACGGTTGCGAAACCGGTCACCAAACCGCTCAAGCGTGCCCGCGATACGCTCGATATTTGCCAGATCGGTGCCGATGCCAAGGATCATCGCGTAAAGGCCGATCGGATCAGGGCAAATCCGGCCAGCGAGAACAGCGCCGCGCTGACCCCGTCTATCCAGCTACGAAAGCGCCGGTAGGCCGCCATCACGCCGCCCAGTGAAAACAGCAGCGAATAGGTCAGGTTGTTGAAAAAAGCCACGACGACACAAACGAGCGTGGTCAGAACAACCGACAGGGTCGAGCCGGACGGATCAAGCCCCATCGACAGGGCCGCCATCCATGCGATCACCGATTTCGGGTTGGACAGGTTCAAGATGACCCCGCGCCAGAACCAGCGCCCTGCCCCGACCTGCGCCACCTCGGCAGCACCCGGCGCGGCCGCCGATCGGGCCGACGACCATGCCAGATAGAGCAGATACAGCCCGCCAAGGAGTTTGAGCACCATCAGCGCCCCTGCCGAGGCCTGCAGCACAGCGCCCATGCCCGTCGCCGCAAGAATACCCCAGAACACCAATGCCACGCTCAGGCCCAACCCATAAATCACGCTGGCCCTGCGCCCATAACGCATCGCAATCGCCGCGTTGGACAGATTGGCCGGCCCCGGAGACGCTGCAACAATCCAGAATGCAGCGCCAACGGCCAACAAGGTGGGAATACTGATCATAGGGCGCTCCTCCTGATGCTGGTCACTGCAGTTGTGCGGCGATATCGCCCGTGGCCTGGTTCAGCGTGAACACCAGAATTTCCGGGGCGAACTCGACACCGTCAAACCGGGTCACATTCATCTGGAAAACCAGCCCCACCTGCGCATCATAATGGGCAACAAGACTGCTGAAATCAGCGCCTGAAAACCCCGTTTGGCCGCTTAGGCCCAAGGTGGCGCATTGACGTCCGCCGAGCTCGTCATAGGGGGGCGACAGGATCAGGATGCGAAAGGCCCCTGCCGCAGGTTCAATTGTGTCCAGCAGGGCCAGCCGCACCTCTCCATTGGCGAAAGTGGCGGTGTGATCCTCCCATGGCTCAACAATGCCATCAGCGCGGGCGGCCCAGTCACAGGGGACGGCCTGTTGCGCGGCGACCGGTGAGGCCAGCATCAGCGCGGCAAAGACAGCTTTCATTCGATCTCTCCCCGGCTGCGCATCAGGCTGAGTTGATTGCCCGCGCCAATGCCCACGAAGATACGGTTGAAGACCAGATACCCCCCCGCATAGAGCCCCAGCAGGACCAGAAATTGCTGCGAAAGGGCTTCTGCGATGGCCAGTTTGCCAAACTCGGGCGCGATCCCGCCTGCAAGAAAGGCAAGTGCCACATTCAGCGCCGTGGCGATCAGGGTGGCGGTCCAGGTAAAACCCCAGGCCTGGGTCGAGTTGGGTTTCACCTTGGCCTTGCGGGCAAACTGCTGACCTTCGATCAGGGCGGCAATCATCGCCGGCACCATCAGTTGAGCGCCGGACCCCAGCGCATTGTCGACCCGGGTGTTCAGCAGGTTGATCAGGATGGCCGCGCCCAGCGCCACCGCCAGAAACACAATGCCGTAACGGATGTAATTCATATGGCCGAACGGTAATCGGTGCTGCGGGCATCATCCATCAGGGCGCGCATGTGGCGGATCGCCGGGTCGAGCCCCATGAAGATCGCCTCACCAATCAGGAAATGGCCGATATTCAGCTCCATCACCTCGGGGAAGGCCGCGATGGGCTGCACGCTGTCATAGGTCAGCCCGTGCCCGGCATGAACCTCCAGTCCCAGCGAATGGGCGAACTGGGACATCTCGCGCAGAGCGGCATATTCGCGGTCACGATCCGTCTCGCGCCCTTCGGCATGGGCATCGCAATAGGCGCCGGTATGCAGTTCGATCACCTCGGCCCCGATGCGATGGGCGGCCTCGATCTGGCGTTTGTCGGCAGCAATGAAGATCGATACGCGGCTGCCCGCCTCGCGCAGGGGCGCGATGAAATGGGCCAGCCGGTTTTCCTCGCGCGCCACTTCAAGACCGCCTTCGGTGGTCTTTTCCTCGCGCTTTTCGGGCACGATGCAGACCGCATGGGGTTTGTGACGCAGGGCGATTTTCTGCATTTCGGGCGTGGCGGCCATCTCGAAGTTCAGCGGCACGGTCAGCGCTTCCATCAACGCATCAATATCCGCATCCGAGATATGGCGGCGATCTTCGCGCAGATGGGCGGTGATGCCATCGGCCCCGGCCTCTTCGGCGATCTTGGCCGCGCGCAGGGGATCGGGATAGTCCCCACCACGTGCGTTGCGAACCGTGGCAACGTGATCGATATTCACTCCAAGGCGCAGGGTACCAGACATGACGCGTCTCCTTTTGCGTAAGCCGACTCAGGGGAGAGGGTAGTGGATTTCGCAGACAAGGCGAACCCGTTTTACGAGCCGTCCATCCCGGGTGCCGGATCAGACACGAAACGGAGCCATGGCCGTCTCGTCAAAAGTGATGCCAATACCGGGTGCGATAGGTCGATGGATCTCGCCATTTATGACCTGCATCCGACCGGAGCAGAGATCATCCAGTGCCGTATCAAACAGTGGGAAATGTTCGGTCAGGCCAAGGTTTGACATCCCCAACGCCGCATGCACAACCGCCGCCGTCCCCAGCGCCATGCTGTTGGCGTTATGGGGGGAAACCGTCACCATTGCCGGTTCGGCCATCGCTGCAATCGCCTGAAGCTCAAGCAGCCCGGACAGGCAGATATCCGGATTCACGATATCCACGGCGCGTTCGGCGAAGAGATCCGCAAAGTCCCGGCGAGTGGCAAGGGTTTCGCCAGTCAGAAGGGGTTGCTTGATCGTATCGCGCAGGTAACGATAGCTGGCCGCATCGGTGGGCGCGAAAGGGTCTTCGATCCATGACAGGTCAAAAGGCTCCAACGCGCGGGCCAGTTCAATCGCCCGGGCCGGGCTGGCATGGCGCCAGAAATCGACGGCCAGGCCGATGTCAGGCCCGACCGCGTTGCGCACCGCCGACATCACGGCCACCCCATCGGCAATGGAGCTGTCACGCTTGAAAGGGTAAAGCTTGATCGCGCGGTAGCCGTCAGCAACCTGACGAAGGGCCATCTCGGCAAACGCATCAGGTGTTTGAGGGTGGGGCGAGTAGATATTGGCGTAGACCGGAACCGTGTCGTGGCAGGCCCCGCCCAGCAATTGATAGACCGGGGCATTCAGACGTTTGCCCGAGATATCCCACAAGGCGATCTCGATCCCGGCAAAAGCGCTGTAGAGTTCCGCCCCCGGGATCTGCAAACCAAACGCGCCGAGTGCGTCATTCAAAATCCCCCGGATATCGCCCGCAGGCCGCCCGATCAGCCAATCGCCGAGCGCGCGCGCCATGGCAATCAGCGCCGGTTCGCGGTGATTGAGGATATGGCATTCGCCCCAGCCGATCAGACCCTCTTCGGTCTGCACGCGCACCAGAACATAAGGCTTGTGCGACCACCACGGGTGGGCACGCGCGTCAGCGGGAATGCAGTAGGGGTCTATCCGGGCAATGCGATCTGTCATCATCGGATGCTATCGCCGGGCTATCGTGGCAATCAACCGCGAAACGCCCGAACGACGCCGATAACGGGCGCGCGGACGACCTTAGAACTCGACACCTTTCTGCGCCACGACACCATCCTTGAACGGGTGTTTCAGCAACGACATCTCGGTGACAAGATCAGCCGCCTCGATCAGTTCGGGCTTGGCATTGCGGCCGGTCAGGCACACATGGGTCATCTGCGGTTTCTGGGTCAGCAGGAAATCGACCACCTCGTCGATATCCAGATAATCATAGCGCAGCGCGATGTTGATCTCGTCCAACAGAACGAACTGGATGTCGGGATCCAGAATCTGCTCCTTGGCAATCCGCCAGCCATTTTCAGCCGCCGCAATATCGCGTTCGCGATCCTGCGTTTCCCAGGTAAACCCCTCACCGGAAACGAAAAACCGACATTCATCGGCGCATCGTTCACGCAGGAAGGTCTTTTCGCCCGTGTCCCAGTTCCCCTTGATGAACTGCACGACGGCGCAGGGCATACCGTGGGCGATGCAGCGCATGATCATGCCAAACCCGGACGAGGATTTACCCTTGCCCGGCCCGGTATGCACCATGATCAGACCCTTCTCTTCGGTCTTGGTGGCCATCATCTTGTCGCGCGCAGCCTTGATTTTGCGCATCTTTTCGTTGTGGCGTGCGTTGGTGTCGTCCATTGGGAATCTCCGCGATGGTTGGTTCGGGCCAGAATGTGCATTGCGCACCTAAAACGGCAAGGATTATTCCGCGCCGCTCTTGGGTTTGGCTTTGGCCTTGACGGCCGCCTTGTCCTTGAGCGCGGCAAGCTTGGCTTTCAGCGCGCCCTTACGGCGGTTCTGATAGGCCTTGATCAGCGGCAACGACAGGTAATACCCCGCGATCCCGAAAACAATACCGGGGATAATGCCGCCCACAAGATAGGGCAGGAACACCTCGTGGAAGAACACCGCGAGATGGCTCCAGTCGGTTTGCTCATGGGTGAAAATCGCCTTGAAATTATGCCACAGATCATCCCCCGCATCGACGAACTTCCCGCCCAGTGAACGGTGCACCTCGTCCTCGCTCAGCCCGTTCATCCCCAACAGGGCATAGCCGGTGTTCAGCGACAGCGCCCCGATCGGCAGGAAGGTCAGCGGATTACCAAAGAAGGTCGACAGAAGCGAGGCGACGATATTGGCGCGCATCAGTTTGGCAATCAGCGCCGCGAATACGAAATGCAGCCCGAACAGCGGCGAGAAGCTGACGAAGATGCCCGCGAAAATGCCGCGCGCAATCCGGTCGGGCGGATCAGGCAGGCGGTGCAGCCGGTGCTTGACGTAATGGAACCCGCGCGCCCAACCGCCCTTAGGCCACAGAAAGTCTGCCGTGGCCTTGTACCAGGGCCGTCTGTCTCGGCGTTTGAATACCACCCGCGCGCTCCTAGGCTTCGGTCTTCTGGGCGTTGCCGGTCCGCTCGGGATCCCGGTAACGTTCGATTGCGGCCACATCGCTTTCTGCTTCCAGTGTCGAAATCACACTGTGCAAATGCTCAGCGTCGCGCAGCTCGACATCGACAAGCAGGCGGTAGAAATCTGGTTTGCGGTCCACAAATGTCAAATCCGAGATATTGGCCTTCTGCTCGCCGATCAAGGTGCAAATGCGCCCCAGCACACCCGCGTCATTGCCGATGGTCACCTCAAGCGTGACGTCGTAAACCGCCGGGTGTGTGCCGTCGTGCCAGTGCAGGTCCAGCCAGCGATCCGGCTGGTCCTCGACCTGCGAAAGCGTATCACAGTCGATGGCATGCACCACCACGCCGCGCCCGCGAAAGGTGATCCCGACAATGCGTTCCCCCGGCAAGGGCTGACAGCAGCGCGCCCGGTCAAAGCTTTGATCGGCTGCCAGACCGATCACGGCCATGTCGCTGGCAATGGCATCGCCCTCGTCCGGAGTGAGATCAGGATAGACGGAATGCAGCACCTGACGTGCGGTCAGTTCTGCACTGCCCAGTCGGGCCAGCAATTCATCGGCATCGGGCAGGCGCAAGTGCTTGGCGGCTGTTTCAAGCGCCTTGTCGGTGGCTTTCTTGCCCACATGATCAAAAGCGGCACGCGCCAGTTCGCGGCCCAGTTTGATAAACCTGTCCCGATCCTGTTCCCGCAAAGCACGGCGAATGGCCGAGCGCGCCTTGCCCGTCACCGCGATATCCAGCCAGGTCGACTGTGGCGTCTGACCATCTGCGGTGATCACATCCACCGATTGACCGTTCTTGATCCGTGTCCAGAGCGGGACACGCATATTATCAATCTTGGCCCCCACGCAGGCATGACCGATACGGGTGTGAATCGCATAGGCAAAATCAATCGGCGTCGCCCCACGTGGCAGTTTCACCACGTCTCCCTTGGGCGTAAAGCAGAACACTTTGTCGGCGTACATCTCAAGTTTGACCGCTTCGAGAAACTCGGCGTGATCCTCTTCGGCGTCGAACTGCTCGGTCAGGCCAGCAATCCATTTGGCTGGATCAACGGCAAACGGGTTTTCAGAGCGCACACCATCACGATAGGACCAATGCGCCGCCACGCCGCTTTCGGCCACGTCATGCATGGGCCGCGTGCGAATCTGCACCTCGACCCGCTTGCCATCACGGCCCGACACCGTGGTGTGGATCGACCGGTAGCCGTTCGATTTCGGCTGGCTGATGTAATCCTTGAACCGGCCCGGCACGGCACGCCAGCGTTGATGGATCGCCCCCAGCACCGCATAGCAATCCGCATCCGTGTCGGTGATGATCCGAAATCCGTAGATATCCGACAGGCGGGAAAAACCGATGTCCTTCTCCTGCATCTTGCGCCAGATCGAATAGGGTTTCTTGGCGCGTCCCAACACCTCGGCACGGATACCGGCCTTGCCAATCTCATGCTCCATATCCGAGGTGATCCGGCCAATCACATCGTCCGAGGCCTTTTGCAGCGTGATAAAGCGGCGGATGATGCTGGCGCGGGCATCGGGGTTGAGCACGCGGAATGCCAGATCCTCCAGCTCTTCACGCATCCATTGCATCCCCATGCGGCCTGCAAGGGGTGCGAAGATGTCCATCGTCTCGCGCGCTTTCTTGATCTGCTTTTCGGGACGCATCGCCTTGATCGTGCGCATGTTGTGCAGCCGGTCGGCCAGTTTGACCAGAATCACCCGCATGTCCTTGGACATGGCCATGAACAGTTTGCGAAAGTTTTCTGCCTGCTGGGTTTCGGTGCTGGAAAGCTGCAGATTGGTCAGCTTGGTCACACCATCGACAAGATCAGCAATCTCGCTGCCGAACTTGTCGGCCACGGTGGCGTAAGAGGCGCGGGTGTCCTCGATCGTGTCGTGCAGAAGGGCGGTGATGATGGTGCTGTCATCCAGCCGCTGTTCGGCCAGAATGGCGGCGACGGCCACAGGATGGCTGAAATACGCCTCGCCGGAATGGCGAAACTGACCTTCATGCATCTCGCGGCCATAGTCATAGGCCGCGCGCATCAGGGATTCGTCAGTTTTGGGGTTGTAGCTGCGGATCAGGCCGATCAGGTCTTCTACGGCGATCATCTGGCTCCGCGTCCCTTTGGCGGGGTTGGGCCGGGCTTAGCCCTGACCCTGTGCTTCCATCAGCGCGCGCAGCAGCTTCTCTTCGGACATGTCGTCATCCGCAGGCTTGTCGGCTTCGGCACCGCCACCCATCAGCAGGGCCATGGAATCTTCTTCCGGCTCGTCCACTTCGATCTGGGTCTGGTTGCTTTCGATCAGACGCTCGCGCAGGTCGTCTGCTGACTGGGTTTCATCGGCGATCTCGCGCAGGGCAACAACGGGGTTCTTATCGTTGTCGCGATCCACGGTGATCGGCGATCCGGCCGAAATTTCGCGCGCCCGGTGGGCAGCCAGCATCACAAGGTCAAAACGGTTTGGAACCTTGTCTACGCAATCTTCGGTGGTCACGCGGGCCATGGGAACTCCGGTCAGGTTGGTGTCAGAAGCCTGTTACCTAATCGCTGAGATCAGGAATGACAAGCAATTATTGGCCTTTTGAGCCATCACAAGGGTGTCACTGCGGCAACCTCGTCGGCTGGCAGGTTGGATAGCATTTGTGACACGCTCTGGCCCAGGATCGGATGGCTCCAATCCGGCGCGATTTCGGCCAGCGGGACCAACACGAAGGCACGGTCCTGCACGCGAGGATGCGGCAAGATCAACTGATCCGGCGTCGTGGCGATCTGTTCGGCAGGCGGCAAGCTGCGCCAATGGGAATGAGTGGCCAGATCCGGCAACACAGTAGGTCCAGCCGCAATCAGATCCAGATCAAGCGTCCTCTGGCCCCAACGCGCGATTCGCTGTCGATCAAACGCCGCCTCGATCTCATTCAACCGGCCAAGCAGCGTTTGCGGCGTGCCGTCAAAGCCTAGCAGGGCGGCTGCATTGACATAATCCGGACCGGCACCCGCAGGAAAACAAGGGGTTGCATAAAGGCGACTGGTGGCTTTCACGTGGATCCCGACCTCGGCCATCTTATCCAGCGCAGCCCTTAAGGTTAACGCCGGGTCACCCGCCGATGATGGCATGTTTCCGCCCAAGGCAATCAGGAATTCTTGAACTGTCACAGGGGTCACCTATCCTTTTGCACTAACTGAAAACGGTTGCGAATTGTGACGGAATACATAATTTGATCTACTAGGAGTGTCCGATTGCACTTCACTCATGCAATTTTAACGTCGGACATTCCTGGAGATTTTGGAAGGACTAATGATGTTTTACAAAGACGAACGGCTTGCGCTGTTCATCGATGGCTCCAATTTGTATGCCGCTGCAAAGTCTCTCGGATTCGACATAGACTATAAGCTGCTGAGATCCGAGTTCATGCGCCGAGGCAAATTGCTCAGAGCTTTCTATTACACGGCGCTGCTTGAGAATGACGAGTATTCACCGATTCGCCCGCTGGTGGATTGGTTGAATTACAACGGCTTCTCGATGGTGACGAAACCGGCCAAGGAGTATACCGACAGTCAGGGCCGCCGGAAGGTCAAAGGTAACATGGACATCGAACTGGCGGTGGACGCGATGGAACTGGCCCCGCATGTCGATCACATCGTGCTGTTTTCCGGCGATGGCGATTTCCGCCCGCTGGTGGAAAGCCTGCAACGTCAGGGCGTGCGTGTTTCGGTTGTCTCGACCATTCGCAGCCAACCCCCGATGATCTCGGACGAGCTGCGCCGACAGGCCGATAACTTCATCGATCTGCAGGACCTCAAGGACGTGATTGGCCGCCCGCCAAGAGAGCCTCAGCCCGAGCGCGAAGGCACTTACGAGGCACAAGAGTAAACCAGACACCGGGGCCCAGCGCCCCGGTTTCTTTTTGGGCATGCCTACTGCGCGCTCAGAGTTTCTATCATGACCTTGGCCACGCCGTGGGCCCAGTCTGCATAGATCGCCGGACCAGGATGAAACCCGTCATCGGCCATGCCAGCAGGATCAAGCGGGACTTCCAACGGAATGAAGGTGACACCACTGCGCTCGGTCGCGATTTCACGCAACATCGCATCGAACAAAGCCGCACGATCCCCTAGGACATCGTTCAGGGGCCACGGCAGCAAAGGGAAGTGGCGGATCGGGGGCAGGCCCGACAGGAACATCCGAGGGGCTCCGAATTCAGCTTTGAGCAGGTTCAGGATATCTGTGTAATTGCGCTGCCATGCGCTCATTGACACGGCATTCTTGACGTCATTCACCCCAAGCGAGATGAACACGGCATCGCAATCCTGGCGTGACAGGGACTGCAAGCTTTCTAACGTACTGGCGGTCGTCGCGCCCGATCTGGCACTCAGTTGCCACTCGATCGAATAGTGCTGCGCCAGCTCCCGTTCCAGCGGTCCGGCCAAGGCCTCGCTTTGGTGGGTTGCCCCGACCCCCGCCGCCGAACTGTCACCGACGATCAACAGCCGCAGGCTTGGCCCCTTGCCCAGCTTGCCCCGGCGCGGCCCTTCAGGTTCGGGCAGCCGCGTGGCACGCGCCGAAACCCACAGGGCCTGCGGCAGCAAAACAGGGGACAACAAAAGCGTCTTCAAACTCATGCCGCTATTTTACCAAAGCTGGTTTCGCAGGGGAATCGTGACGCAACGTCGACGGGTGCGACATTTCAGTTAGCCGGGAAGTCTGAGACAGGTTTCTCACAGGTCGCTTGCATCGTTCGCATGATTTCGTGGAACCATCTCCCGGTGGCCGCGTTTCTTTCCCAAGCGCGTCAGATGGCGCAGCAACAAAGGAGACAGAAAATGCGTATCTTTGCAGCTCTCACCGCCCTGATGGCCCTGGTCGCCTGTGAAACCACCGAAGGCTTCGGCCGCGACGTGGAGAACCTGGGTGACAGCATTGAAGAGGCCGCCGAAGACGCTGGCTAACGCGCGTCTTGGCGTGGAAAGTTAAATTGCCCCGCCACTTTTCCGTGGCGGGGTTTTGCTTGTTCCACCCTGCACCGCGATATTGAAGACCTGACTTTTGAAAGCGGGTGCGCTAGGTTTTACGTTCATGGAACAGCCCGCCTTTTCAATCGATACACACACCCCTGTACTGGTGACCGGCGCGTCCGGCTATGTCGCCGGATGGATCGTGCATGACCTGCTGGCAGCAGGAGTCACGGTGCATGGCACGGTACGGGACCCTGACAATGCCGCGAAAACCGCGCATCTGACCGAGATGAACGCCCGCCTGCCCGGCAGTTTGAAGCTGTTCAAGGCCGATCTTCTGGACGCCGGTAGTTTTGCCGAGGCGATGGAGGGTTGCGGGATTGTCTTTCACACCGCTTCGCCCTTCACCGTTTCGGTGGACGACCCGCAAACCGGATTGGTGGATCCTGCCCTGAACGGCACCCGCCATGTGCTGGATCAGGTGAACAAGACCCCGTCTGTAGACCGCGTGGTTCTGACCAGCTCGGTGGTGGCGATGTATGGTGACATGGCCGATATCGCGGAAGATCACGGCGGCACATTGACGGAAGAGGCGTGGAACACCACCTCATCTCTGGATCATCAACCCTATGCGTTTTCCAAGCTATTGGCCGAGCGCGAGGCGTGGCGCATCGCCGAGGCGCAGGACCATTGGAAGATGGTGGTGATCAACCCCTCCCTGGTGATCGGCCCGGCGATTGGCCCTGCCCCCACCTCGGAAAGCTTCGCAATTGTAAAGGCGTATGGCGACGGACGCACCAAGACCGGGGCACCACGCTTGAATTTCGGTGTCGTAGACGTGCGCGATCTGGCCCGTGCCCATCTGGCCGCCGCCTACCTCCCCGAGGCCACGGGGCGGCACATCATCTGCGGCAAGATGACGGATATGGCCGAGATGGGCATGCTGCTGAAAGATCGCTTTGGCGCGGACTATCCAATCCCGCCACGGGCCATGCCCAAGTGGCTGTTCTGGCTGGTTGGCCCAATGCTCGCCCCGATCACGCGGCGGTATGTCACGCGGAATGTGGGGCATCCCATTGCGATCGACAACTCCAAGAGCATCAACGCGCTCGGGCAATCTTATCGCCCGCTCAAAACCTCGATCGAGGATATGTTCGAGCAGATGGCCGAACGCGGAAGTTTTGGTTAGCGCACAAGGTGCAGACGGGCATCGGCCACATGAATGCTGACGGCGGCGCCCCAATCAAAGCCCAGAAAATCCTGCTCGATCCCGTCGGCAAAGATCACGCCGCCTTCATTGATGCGTGACAGCACATTCAATGAGGTTTCGGTATCAATCACACCCGAGCGCAGGCTGTCGCCAGAGGTCCGGCTGGGCCAGGGTTCGCGCGAGAAGAAGGCGGCCTGAGGGGATTCAGCACCGATATCATACTCCACATGCGTGGCAGCCATGATCGAGCGCGCCCAGCCGGTAAGGCCGGTGCCGGTGGCCACGATCATGCCCGAGGAGGACTGGAACTCAGTTTCGCCGCCAAAGGCGAGTTCATAGCGTGCGCTTTGATGCGAGCGGTGGCCGATGAACAACTCATTCAACGCCAACAGGCGGTCACCGCCCTGCACCTGCGCCTCGACCATGGCGCGGGCTTCGGCGTCGATATCCCCGGCCCCGGTGCGTACCAGCAATTTGGGCAAAGCGCGCAAGGCGTGGGGGGTCAACACCCCCTCGCCCATATCCGCCGAAGGAGTGACGCCGATCACCGGCTGCCCGTCGAGATATTTGGCCAGATTGGCCACCAGCCCGTCCTGCCCCAAGGCCACGATGACGTCATTGGGGAAGAACAGAAACCGGTTCAGATCTTCGCGCGACACTTCGGCAAAGGACCATTCCGCAGGCACGGCGGCCTTGGCGGCGGCAATCGCCTCGGTCTGAATACGATCGCGCGCTTCGACCTCGTCAAAGCTTTGCCCGCGCGAGGAAAAATAGAATTCCACCTGACCCCGCGTCCCGTGGCGTGCCAGCAAGGCGGACAGCTCGGTCTCGCGCGTGATCAGAACGGCACGGGGACGCAGGGTGCTCATGGTGTTAGCCCTCCTTCACGGGCGGTGGCGCGGTCAGGCTCCGCACCTGTTGGACAAGACCGGCCAACATGTCGGGGCTGATGGTGATGCTGTCGATATGCTCCAACTTGGTCGCGAAATCGCGCGCGGCCAAAGCGTAAAGCGCAGCAGAATCGACCTGGGCCAATGCGGCCATGCGGGCCTTTTCCATATCGGCCTCGGCCTGTTCCACGGCGCGGATGCGGGTGGATTCGGCCTCTGCGGCGATCACCTTGGCCTCGGCATTCCCTTCCGCTGCGATCTTGGCAGCGGCAGATTTTGCTTCGGCCTCGGCACGGGCGTTGGCGTCTTCGCGGGCGATCAGTTCGGCCTTGCGCGCGGCAAGCTCGGTCTGGGTGTTCAGCTCGTTCTCGGCAATGGCGCGTTCTTTCTCGACCGCCAAGGCACGGCGATTGAACGTCGCCTCATCGGCCTTTTGCTGCAGGCTCTCGAAGGTGGGGGCCTGCAAGGCACGGGCCAGTTCCGAACTGGGCGAGAGGCCCGCGACGCGCACGGCAATCACCTCGATCCCCATGTCAGTCGGGGTCGGATCCCCGGCAAAGCCTGCGTTCAAAGCCGCCTGCATCGGGGCCAAACCGGCCTCCAACACGGCGCGCACACCAAGCGGTTGCAGATAGCTTTCCGAAAACTGGCGCGCCAATCCGGTGAGGACCGAACAAATGTGATCCTCGGGCTTGCCTTGCGATTTGCCGGTCTTCAAGTCCAATGCAAAATCAATCCGGTCCGACAGGCGGGCAGCATCAGCCACACGCCACAGGACGGTGCCTTGCACGGCCAAATCCTGATAGTCCGAGGATTGCGACTTGACCAGAAAGGTCAGCTCGCGGTCGGCCAAAGGCACCTCGATAATCGACGCACCGCGCGGGTCGAACCAGAAGGACAGGCCCCGGCCTTCGCGACGCAGTTTCCCGGCGCGGTAGTGACGCACATAGCTGGACGCCTCGGCGCGCAAGTGGCTGGCAAATGGATATCTTTTGATCTGTGCCATGATTATTGCCCTCCTTTCGGGTCAATTTCGTAAAGTTCAGCCGGGCGGAAGGCCCCGCCGGTTTGCCGCGCGCCTGTGGGGCGCAGGGCGTGCCTGTCCAAAAGCTTGCGCCGGAAGGCGGGCTTGGTCAGGGGGTGGTTCAGGATCGCCTCGTGCACCTCCTGCACCTCAAGCAGCGTGAAGCGCGGAGGCAGGAAGGAAAATCCAATGGGCGTGTAATCCAGCTTGCCCCGCAGACGTTTGATCATGTCGCCAAGGATATCGGCGTGGTCAAAGGCCAGGGTCAGCGGTGTGCCATCGGCGGCCATTGCACGGGCGGGGCCACCGGTTTCACCGGACCAGTCCACTTCGACGCGAGCCAGGGTCAAGGCCGGGTTCTGTGCAATCCCTTTACCCAATGACTCGGCCGTGGTGATGGCCATGTAAACGACGCTGATCACATGGCCGCGCGGATCCCGGTCCGGGGCGCCATAGCTAGCCAACTGTTCAAAATGCACATCCTGAAGGCCAGTCTTGTCCGCCAGAACACGGGCCACCGTGTCATCGAAAGAGCAGTCGCGATGGACAAATCCGCCGGGCAAGGCCCAGTCGCCGCCCATCTCTTCACCGTCCTCGCGCCGCATCACTGCGCAGTGCACTGCACCGTCCTGCACACACAGGATCGCCAAATCGACGGCAACGGCCGGATGGGGATGTTCGAAAATGTCGCTCATGGCGGTGGGTCCTTTTTGTTATTATCAATCTAGTTATTACTATGTTGATAATATGTCAAGGCCACGTCTGGCATTTTTTACCCCACCCGACACTGGACGATAGGGGCCACAAGGATTACCTCTGAAACCAGACAGGAGATCCCATGACCAAACCGCCCCTCACCCTTTATCTGGCAGCCCCGCGCGGCTTTTGCGCGGGCGTGGACCGGGCGATCAAGATCGTCGAGATGGCCCTGCAGAAATGGGGGGCGCCGGTCTATGTACGCCACGAAATCGTGCATAATAAGTTCGTGGTAGATGACCTGAAGGACAAAGGCGCGGTGTTTGTCGAAGAGCTGGACGAATGCCCGCTGGACCGCCCGGTGATCTTTTCGGCCCATGGCGTGCCCAAATCCGTGCCTGCCGAGGCCGAGCGGCGCGAAATGGTCTATGTCGATGCCACCTGCCCGCTCGTGTCCAAGGTGCATATCGAGGCCGAGCGTCACCACGACAACGGGTTGCAGATCATCATGATTGGCCATGACGGCCACCCCGAAACCGTCGGCACCATGGGGCAATTGCCCGAGGGCGAAGTGTTGTTGGTCGAGACGGTCGAAGATGTGGCGCATGTATCGGTGCGCGACACCGAACAATTGGCCTTTGTGACCCAAACCACCCTGTCGGTCGATGACACCAAGGATATCGTCGCCGCGTTGCAAACCCGGTTCCCCACCATCAAGGGGCCCCATAAGGAAGACATCTGTTACGCCACCACCAACCGTCAGGAGGCGGTCAAGGAAATGGCCAAACATGCCGAGGCGATGCTGGTTGTCGGCGCGCCGAATTCGTCGAACTCCAGGCGGCTGGTGGAAGTGGGCGCGCGCGCGGGCTGTTCCTATGCGCAGCTGGTGCAGCGCGCGAGCGAGATTGATTGGCGCGCTCTGGACGGGATCACCACCATTGGCATCACCGCCGGCGCTTCGGCCCCGGAAGTGATCATCGCCGAGGTGATCGACGCGCTGAAAGAGCGGTACGACGTGACCGTGGAGCAGGTGGAAACCGCACAGGAGAACGTGCATTTCAAGGTTCCCCGCGTACTGAGAGAGCTTGCATGATCAGGGGCGTGCCGCGCACCGCGTGGCAATTGGGACTGCTGGGCCTCATCCCCATGGTCTGGGGCGTGGCCGAGATTTACCTGCCATTCTTCCGCAGCTTTACCGAGGATTGGCTGAACAGCTGGTTTTATGCCCCTTACGCCACGCTGCGCTATTCCGGGATCATCCTGGCGTTCATGTCGGGCGTGCTTTGGGGATTTGCCGCCCGCGCTTCAGGCACAACGGCCTCGATGGGGTACAAGCTGTCCGTTGTTCCGGCGCTCTATTCCTTCCTTTTCGTCTTTGGCGGCACACAGGAGGTGGCGCTGAAGACGGCCATCGGATTCGTCCTCGTGCTGGGGTTAGACTACCTCTTTTGGCAGCAAAAAATGACACCCGAGTGGTGGATGCGCCTGCGCGTGATCCTGACGGCTGTCATGGTGGTCTGCCTTGTCGCGATTGGCATGGCACCCGACGCATTGCTGTTTCCGCCCCGTTGACACCACCGCGCGGCTGTGGCCTCTCTGACGCAATCAAAGGAGAGCCATCATGAGCCTGCAGTTTCTGATCACCGCCCTTGTTGTTGTCTTGGCCCCCGGCACCGGGGTGATCTACACGCTGGCGATTGGGCTGGGTCAGGGACGTCGCGCAGCCACATGGGCCGCGTTTGGATGCACGATTGGGATCGTGCCACACCTTGCCGCCGCGATCCTTGGGCTGGCGGCGCTGCTGCACACCTCGGCCCTGTTGTTTCAGGTGGTGAAATTCGCAGGCGTGGCCTATCTGCTCTATCTGGCCTGGCAGGCATTGAAGTCAGACGGAGCCTTGGCGGTCCGGCCGGAAAAAACCGCCAAGAACGGATGGATCACCGCGCGGCGCGGCATTCTTATCAACGTTTTGAACCCCAAGCTGTCGATCTTCTTTCTCGCCCTTTTGCCGCCCTTCCTGTCGGGCAATCCCGCAACCGCCACAGCCGAAATGATGATGCTGGGTGCGGTGTTCATGGCGATGACCTTTGTGGTCTTCGTGGTTTACGGCGTCTTTGCATCGGTCGCGCGCGACAGGCTGCTGGCGTCCGAGCGCATCATGCGCTGGCTTAACCGCAGCTTTGCAGCGATCTTTGCCGCCCTTGGGGCGCGACTGGCTTTGGAGCGGGCCGGATGACCATCCCCCGCGCACCGCTTATGTTGGGTCTGGCCGGGCTGATCCCGTTCATCTGGGGGGCGATCACCGTGTTGGCGCCTGATCTGGGCCTCTGGACCGCACGCACGCTCAGTCCGCGTTTCGCCGGGCCTTATGTGGGCCTGTTCTACGGCGCGGTCATTCTGGCCTTCATGTCCGGCATCCTGTGGGGCTTTGCCACCAAGCTGGAAGGCGCGCAGGCCACGACCGGATATGTCTTGTCGGTGATCCCGGCGCTTTGGGCGTTCCTGATGACCGGCGGCGGACCGACCAGCGCGGGCATCTCACTGATTGTGGGCTTTGTCGGGCTTTTGGGCCTGGACTGGCTATTCTGGGCCTATGGTGTTGCACCAGCATGGTGGATGCGCCTGCGGGTGCTGTTGACGGCTGTGGTGCTGATCTGTTTGGGAATAGGAGTGTTTGCATGAGCGCGGATGACACGACACTGGGCGTTTATGCCGAGAAAGCTGCGGATTACGCGGCGATGACCACCGAGGCAGCGCAGGACCCCGCGCTGATTGCCTTTATCGGCGGGCTGCCCAAGGGCGCACGGGTTCTTGACCTTGGCTGCGGGCCGGGCGGCGCTGCTGGCGCGATGGCAAAGGCTGGTTTGGTGGTGGATGCCACCGATGCGGTGCCCGAAATGGTGGCGATGGCCGACGCACTGGACGGTGTGACCGCCTGGCAGGCCAGCTTTGAGGAGATCGCTGGCGAAGACCTCTATGACGGCATCTGGGCCAATTTCAGCCTGCTCCACGCCCCCAAATCCGAGATGCCCCGGCATCTGGCCGCTTTGCGGCGCGCACTCAAGCCCGGCGGGCTATTTCACATCGGTATGAAAACCGGCACGGGTGAAAAACGCGACCCGCTGGGCCGTCATTATGCCTATTACACCGAAGACGAGCTATGCGGCTTGTTGAAGGATGTGGATATGACCCCGTTTTCCAGCGCGACCGGATCAGAAAAAGGGTTGGACGGGGTTGAGGCCCCTTGGGTGGTGATTGCCGCCCATGGTTAAGCTGGTTGCCTATACAGACGGGGCCTGTTCGGGCAATCCCGGCCCGGGCGGCTGGGGTGTATTGCTGCGTGCCATGCAGGGCGGCGAGATCGTCAAGGAACGCGAACTCAGCGGCGGTGAACCCGACACCACCAACAACCGTATGGAGCTGCTGGCGGCCATTCACGCGCTGGAAACGCTGGAGCGCGCCAGCACGATCACCATCATAACCGACAGCGCCTATGTGAAAAACGGCGTCACCGGCTGGATCCATGGCTGGAAGCGCAATGGCTGGAAAACCTCGAACAAGAAACCAGTGAGGAATGTCGAACTGTGGCAGCGTCTGGACGAGGCACAGGCGCGCCATGATGTGACCTGGGAGTGGATCAAGGGGCACGCAGGCCATGAGGGCAATGAACGCGCGGACGAACTGGCCCGGATGGGTATGGAGCCGTTTAAGCCCGGCAAGGATGCCTCGTGACCCTGCTGGCCGTCCTTGACTATGCCTCGGTCCTGATCTTTGCGCTGACCGGGGCGCTGGTGGCTTCGCGTGCGCAACTGGATATCGTCGGATTTGCCTTTATGGCCTGCTTGACAGCGGTGGGCGGCGGCACGGTGCGGGATGTTCTGCTGGACCGGAACCCGGTATTTTGGGTCGGCAATCCAAGTTACATCCTGATCGCCTGTCTGGCTGCAATCCTGATTTTCTTCACCGCCCATCTGGTGGAAAGCCGTTATCGCTGGTTGTTGTGGCTGGACAGCTTCGCGCTGGCCGTGGCTGTTCCGGCGGGCGTGGGCGTTGCCCTCAGCATGCTGCAACCCATGCCTATCGTCATCCTGATGGGCGTGGCCACAGGCTGTTTTGGTGGGTTGATGCGTGACGTGGTGCTGGGCGAAGTGCCATTGGTGCTGAAACAGGGCGAACTTTACGTCACCGCCGCCTTTGGCGGGGCCTTGGCAGGTGTTCTGACGGCCGAGTTCTTTTACCAGCCCGCCCTTGGACTCTTCATTTGCGCCGGAGTGACATGGGCGCTGCGGGCTGGATCGCTGCTTTTTGGCTGGCGACTGCCTGTTTACAAGGCGCGCCCGCCAAGAAATTAGGCACTTGCTCGGGCTGCCTAAAGCAACGGCATTTGGCCTCGCATATCCTGTTTTTTCATCGCTACATCAAAAGATTACAGATTTTTGCGCAGATGCAGCATTTTTGGTTGATTTCACGCTGCAATGCGGCATTCTGAGACCACTCTGGAGCGATTGCGGATAATACCTCCTCCCATTGTTCGTGATCAAAAAAGAAGACCAACAGGGGTGGCTGGGTGAGATTTTGCCCAGCCACAACCTGTTTGGGCAGCAGGTTCGGTCGAGGTTACTTGTTCTTGAGGTAGAGCTTATACAGCCAGATCAGAAGCAACGCGCCCAAGATTGCCCCGACAAACCCGGCCATCATTCCCATCACGGCCAGCAGAAACTGCAGCACCAGACCACCGATCAGCGCGCCACCGATGCCAATCGCCATGGTCATAACGATATCGGTTTCCATCTTCATCATACGCGTCGCCAGAAACCCGGCGGCAGCCCCGATGATGATCAGATACACAATGACCATGTCCTGCCTCCTTACCGGCGTCCGCGCCAATGGGTGGGCACGATGATCAAGGCCCCGATTGATGACAGTACCGCATCAATCCCCGGCGCGCCAAACTTGATGCCGAACATGATGCGGATGAAATAGAACAGGAACGCCCCGCCAACGCAGATGATGATCGACTGCAGGATTCCGTTGCGGGTGAAGCCGGACTTTTCGCTGACATAGCCCACGATCCCGGCGATTACGACGGTGCCAAACAGGACGAGGAACATCAGGACTTACCTCTCATTTGAACGCGGTACCTTTGGGCACAGGCGTGCCGCGCAGAAACTCATCTGCATCCTGCGCCCCGCGCCCGGCCCGTTGCAAGCGCAAAAGCTGCACCGCGCCTTTGCCGCAAGCGATGCTCAGTGCGTCGTCCAGCGCGCGTCCCGGCGCGCCACACCCCGAAGATACCCGCGATTTCAGGATCTTGACTCGTTCACCGTCCAGCTCGGACCACGCCCCCGGAAAGGGTGAGAGACCACGAATATGGGCATCCACCTCGGCGGCCGTCCAGGCCCAATCCAGCCGCGCCTCGGATTTATCAATCTTAGCGGCATAGGTCATGCCCTCTTCCGACTGAGGCTCCGGCGTCAGCGTGCCCAGCCGGTCCAACACCTCGACGATCAGCGCCGCACCCATTGCCGAGAGACGGTCATGCAACTCGCCGGTGGTTTCTTCACTGTCGATCTCCGTCGTCTCGCGCAGCAGAACAGGGCCGGTGTCCAGCCCTGCCTCCATCTGCATGATGCAAATGCCGGTTTCGCCGTCCCGCGCCATGATCGCGCGGTGGATCGGCGCGGCCCCGCGCCAACGCGGCAACAGCGAGGCATGGATGTTCAGGCAGCCGTGTTTTGGGGCATCCAGAACTGCCTGCGGCAAGATCAAACCATAGGCCACCACCACGGCGATATCAGCGTTCAGTGCGGCAAACTCCGTCTGCTCGTCTGCCCCCTTCAGGCTGACCGGATGGCGCACAGGCAGGCCCAGCGCCTCGGCCCGGGCATGGACAGGTGTCGGGCGATCCTTCTTGCCGCGCCCTGCCGGGCGGGGGGGCTGACAATAGACAGCGGCAATTTCGCGCCCGGCCTCGACCAAAGCGTCCAGCACCGGCACCGAAAATTCCGGAGTTCCCATGAAAACGATGCGCATGCCACCCTCCGTAGGGCGGGGTTCACCCCGCCGTTGCCCCTGATTTACGCGCCTTGCGCAGCAGCATGTCGCGCTTCACCTTTGAGAGGTTGTCGAAATACATCTTGCCGTTCAGATGGTCGATCTGATGCTGCACAGACGTGGCCCAAAGCCCAACGAAATCGCGATCTTCCACCGCACCATCCTCGGCCAGAAATCGCACGGTCACGGCACGAGGGCGTTTGATGGTTGCCCGCACACCGGGTAGGTTGGGGCTGCCCTCATCATGAGGGCGCAGTTCAATGCTGGAGTGGAGGATTTCTGGGTTGGCCATGCGCACGGCCTCACCGCGTTTATCCGAGGCATCCACCACCGCCAGCCGCAGCATCACACCGATCTGAGGCGCGGCAAGGCCAACGCCCGGCATCGCCTCCATCGTGTCGATCATATCGATCCAGATATTGCGGATCTCGTCAGTGATCTCATCCACTGGGTCCGCCTTTGTACGCAGACGCTTGTCTGGCCACGGCAAGCAGGGGCGCACGGCCATGGCTTAGGCCCGCGCCTGTTCGCGCTTATATTTCTGGGACTTACGGGTCATCATCTGGCGGCGCATCGGCCCCAGATAGTCAATGAACAATTTGCCATTCAGATGATCCAGCTCGTGTTGCGCGCAAGTGGCCCAGAGGCCGTCGAACACCTCTTGATGCTCGGTTCCGTTTTCATCCAGCCAGCGCATTTCCACCTCGGCGGGGCGGGTCACATCGGCGAACTGATCGGGGATCGACAAACATCCTTCTTCATAGGTGTTTTTCTCGTCAGACACCGCGACAATCTCGGGGTTAATCAATACCATGGGCTGCGGCTCGCCCCCGTCTTCCTTGACGCAATCCATCACGAACATCCGCTCAAGCACGCCTACCTGCGGGGCGGCCAAACCGATGCCCGGAGCAGCATACATGGTTTCCAGCATGTCCTTGGCCAGAGCGCGCAACTCGTCCGACAGGTCAGGCACGGGGGCACAGACCTTTTTCAGGCGCGGATCGGGATGGATCAGGATCGGTCGTTTCATGAGGTGTCATTTAGGACAAGGCGGGCGGTTTCGCAACGGCTCTTGCGCCCGCACGTCAATCGGATAGCGTGCGCGCGAAGGTAAGGAGACCCGCTGATGAGCTTTGATGACGTGATCAACCGCTTTGGCACCCATTCGGATAAATGGGACATGATGGAAGCCAAGTTTGGCGTGCCTGCCGAGGGTGGTATTGCCATGTGGGTCGCCGATATGGATTTCCGCCCGCCCGCCTGCGTCGGCGACGCGGTGCAAAAGATGCACGATCACGGGATTTATGGCTATTACGGCGATGAAACCGCCTATCGCACGGCCATTCAGTGGTGGATGAAAGAGCGCCACGGCTGGATGATCGCGCAGGATACGATTTTCAGCACCCATGGGTTGGTCAATGGCACGGGCCTATGCGTCGATGCCTATACTGATCCCGGCGACGGGGTGATCCTGTTCACGCCAGTTTATCACGCCTTTGCCCGAGTCATTAAGTCGGCCGGGCGCGAGGTGGTGGAATGCCCGCTGGTCAACAACGCGGGCCGCTACGAGATGGATTTCGACACATATGATGCCCAGATGACGGGCCATGAGAAGATGGTGATTCTCTGTTCGCCCCATAACCCGGGCGGCCGGGTTTGGACGCGGGATGAATTGCAAGGCGTCGCCGATTTTGCCAAGCGGCATGATCTGATCCTTGTTTCCGACGAGATTCACCATGATCTGGTGATGCCGGGTCAGAAACATATCGCCATGCCGCTGGTTGATGACAGCATCCATGACCGGCTGGTGATGATGACGGCCACCACCAAGACCTTCAACATCGCGGGCAGCCATATTGGCAATGTGATCATCGCCGACCCTGATTTGCGCGCCCAATTTGCCCGCCGGATGGCAGGACTGGGCCTGTCGCCCAACTCGTTCGGGATTTTCATGGCCGAGGCGGCGTATTCGCCCGAGGGCGCGGCCTGGGTTGATGATCTTGTGACATATCTCGATGGAAACCGACGGCTGTTTGACGAGGGGGTCAATGCGATTCCGGGGTTAAGCTCGATGCCGTTGGAAGCAACCTACCTCGCCTGGGTCGATTTCTCCGGCACCGGTATGAGCCGGGCGGATTTCACCCAGCGGGTTGAGAAAACCGCGCGCATCGCTGCCAATCACGGGCCAACATTTGGCGCAGGTGGCGAAGAATTCCTGCGCTTCAACATCGCAACGCCGCGCAGCGTGGTGGCCGAGGCAGTGACACGATTACAAGACGCGTTCAGCGATCTTCAGTGATCTGACGGGCGTTCCAGCAGGGCAACAGGCGCATCGGGTGCGCGGTAGAAATCAAGCGGCTGTTCGCCGGTGACATCGGTCATCCGCTTGTATTCAAAGCGCAATTCGCCATGCTCTTCCTCGGACGCTATGATCAGGCAGTGCGATAACAGCCGCGCACCATCGTAAAGATCAACCCGTCCACGCAGCACAGGAGAGGTTTCGCTGTCCAAAGCAAACCCCCCTTCCCAACTGCGCAAAACTGGGTAAACAGCGTCATCCACTTGGATACGTATCCGGCTGGCCCGCTTTAAGGCGTCTTTGCGGGCTGCATCCAGCCCGGCCTGCACCTCCGGTGATAAAAAAGTAGTCATTGGTAATCCCCCAGATCCAATACGAATCTCAATAGCAATGTTTTTCAATCAGTTGTGTTAAAAGTCATATACTAACGTAATTTTCATACATTTGTAACAACTTTGCAGCAATTTTGTTGCGCGACTGAAAACAATCACTCGATCTGTGCAGCTTTGCACCGGTCCTGCGCGCGGGCCGGGAATAGTTTACCGGGCTGCTTTGTCCTACCTCTCTTTCAAACCAAGATGAGGAGCCTGACATGGGGCAATTGGTAGACGGCGTCTGGACGGATCAATGGTACGACACCAAATCGACGGGTGGCGCGTTCAAGCGCGACACGGCACGGCTCCGCAACTGGATCACCCCGGATGGGACTGCCGGCCCCAGCGGTGAGGGTGGCTTTCCAGCCGAAAGCGGGCGCTATCATCTCTACGTCTCGCTGGCCTGTCCGTGGGCGCATCGGACGTTAGTCTTTCGTGCCCTGAAGGGCCTGGAGCCGCATATCGGTGTCTCGACCGTGCATCCTGACATGCTGGGCGAGGGTTGGGAGTTTCGCGATGATTATCCCGGCGCCACCGGGGACAGCCTTTATGGCCTGCCCTATGCGCGTGACATCTATGTGAAGGCCGACCCGAGTATTTCAGGGCGGGTCACAGTACCGATCCTGTGGGACAAGACCCGTGAAACCATTGTTTCCAATGAAAGTTCTGAAATCATCCGGATGCTTAACTCGGCCTTTGACGGACTCACGGGCAACCGCGATGATTACTGGCCCGAGGCGATGCGGGATGAGATCGAAGAGGTCAATTCCCGCATCTACGACACGGTCAATAACGGCGTCTACAAGGCTGGTTTTGCCACCACTCAGACGGCCTATGATGCCGCGATTGACCCGCTTTTCGATAGTCTGGATTGGCTTGAGGAGCGCCTGAGCACCCGCCGCTATCTGATCGGGGATCGCATCACCGAGGCCGACTGGCGGCTGTTCACGACACTGATCCGTTTCGATCTGGTCTATCATCTGCATTTCAAATGCAACCGCGCGCGGATCATTGATTACCCCAACCTCTGGGGCTACCTGCGCGAGCTGTATCAATGGCCCGGCGTGGCCGAGACGGTGAATTTCGACCATATCGTGCGGCACTACCACTATAGCCACGAAACCATCAATCCGCACCGGATTATCCCCACGAACCCGATTCTGGACTTCAACGCCCCACACGGCCGGGGGTGAGTTGAGGGTTGGGTTCTGTCCGCCCGAGGCAATCCAAAAGCGGCCTTTGAGGTCGCGAAATGGCAAGCAGGCGGGCCTGAGCATGGGACGATGGGCCAACTAAGGGAGGCCTGACCCATGAACACCCATTACCGCGACACGCGCAAAATCGACCCTACACGGGGCAGCACGCTGGGCGACAATACCCCCAACGATAATGACCGGATCGAGATCGGGCCAACACAGTTAGCCTTTCGTGAATGGGAAGAAACCGGCCTTATCCTGCCCGACCTGCAGGCGATGCGGAAATTCCGGTGGGAACGGCTGACCCGGCATATTGTTGACCGGGGATATGCCGGCCTGTTGATGTTTGATCCGCTCAATATCCGCTATGCCACCGACAGCACCAATATGCAGCTTTGGAACACGCACAATCCGTTCCGCGCGCTACTGCTCTGCGCGGATGGCTATATGGTGATGTGGGATTACAAGAACTCGCCTTTCTTAAGCACGTTCAACCCGTTGGTGCGCGAACAGCGCAGCGGCGCGGACCTGTTTTACTTTGATCGCGGCGACAAGGTGGATGTGGCCGCCGATGTCTTCTCGAACGAGGTGCGCATTCTGCTGGACGAACACAGCCCCGGCAACAAACGACTGGCTGTCGATAAGGTGATGCTGCACGGGTTGCGCGCGCTTGAAGCGCAGGGTTTCGAAATCATGGAAGGTGAGGAGGTGACCGAGAAATCCCGCTCGGTCAAAGGCCCGGACGAGATCCTCGCGATGCGCTGTGCCAATGACGCCTGCCAGAAATCCGTAAAGGCGATGGAGGATTTCGCCCGTGAAAACGTACCGAAAGGCGGCGTCAGCGAGGATGACATTTGGGCCGTTCTGCATGCCGAGAATATCAAGCGCGGCGGTGAGTGGATTGAAACCCGGCTGCTGACCTCAGGCCAGCGCACCAACCCGTGGTTCCAGGAATGCGGACCGCGCATCACTCAGAATAACGAGATCATTTCCTTCGATACAGACCTCGTCGGCAGCTATGGCATCTGTATTGATATCTCGCGCAGTTGGTGGATCGGCGATGAAGCTCCTCCGCCCGAGATGATCTATGCCATGCAGCACAGTGTCGAACATATCCGCACCAATATGGAGATGCTCAAACCCGGGGTGATGATCCCCGATCTGATCGCCAATTGTCACAAGCTGGACGACAAGTATCAGGCGCAGAAATACGGCTGCTTCATGCATGGCGTTGGTCTGTGTGATGAATGGCCGCTGATCGCTTATCCTGATCAGGCTGTACCGGGCGCATTCGATTATGCGCTGGAGCCCGGTATGACGCTGTGTGTCGAAGTACTGGTCGGCGAAGTGGGTGGTGCGTTTTCCATCAAGCTGGAAGATCAGGTGCTGATCACCGAGGATGGGTATGAGAACCTGACCACCTACCCGTTTGACCCAAGGCTGATGGGCGAGATGTAAAACGTCGTGCGGACATCAGGGCAAACGGCGCGAAGGCATCGCGCAAGCATAGCCCTAGCTCGAACCGCAAGCTCTAAAGCTTCGACGAAATCACTCCGGTGTTGAACCCGCCCATACGCAACTCGCCATAAAGGCGCTGGTATTCGATCTTGGGACAACGGTTCATGATCACATCAACGCCCTGCGCGCGAGCCTTGGTGGCGGCCTCTTCATGCCAGACGCCGATCTGCATCCAGATCGTCTGTAATCCCGGCAGTGTCAGCGCCTCGTCCACAACGGGCGGCACATGTTCAGAGCGGCGAAAGATATCGACCATATCGACGGGCCCTTCGATCTCGGACAGGTTGGCCAGCACGGTTTGACCAAAGGCGGTCTTGCCGGCATGGCCCGGATTGATCGGGATCACTTCATATTTCTTTAAAGCCAGATAACGCGCCACGTAATAGCTGGGCCGCACCTCGTTCAGCGACATGCCCACCACGGCAATCCGTTTGGTGCGGGTCAGGATTTCGCGCAGGTGGTTGTCTGTATAGTCTTCTGTCATGCGTGACCCTTACACCGGGATTGGCACAAAAAAAAGCGCCCAGGAGGAACCTGGGCGCCAGTCGCGGAACGAGGGACAGTGAAGTGAGATGCCGATGTTCCATTCCGGCCTCTCTAGAATTCTAGATAGGATTGCTTTTCAGAATAAAAAGGCTTTGTAATATAGCTGTGATCACTTTGTTATTTCGCGCACACCCTTCAGTCGAAGATATCTTCGACCACATCCCACAGCTCTTCGAACACTTTTTTCCCAAAGCTTTTCCGACGCTTCTTTGGCTTTTTACGTTTGTATGAGCGGGGCGCTTCAAACGCATCATAGTCACGCTTTTTGGCTGGCTTGGCTGGTGAGGTGCGCCGGGATGCCGCAGGGGTCGATGATTTCACAGGGTGCTTATCCCGCTGCGGCATCATCTTCATGTCATGCAGCGGGGCACCACACGCGCCGCAGGCCAGCTCGTGACGCACCTGGTTCAACACCAGCGCAGCGCGGGTGCCGCAATAGCAGCAAGTGGCGATTTTCATATGCTGGGGCAAGACCTGATCCTTTGACACATTCCCCATGATAAAGGGGCTTCGGGACGATCTTGCAAGGGGGTTCGCCTAGCCATCCGCCCTTGCCGCATAAAGCGACACAGCCGCGGCATTTGACACGTTGAGCGAGCCGAAACTGCCCGCAAATTCGATGCGCACCAGACGGTCACAAACCTCGCGGGTCTTGGCGCGCAGGCCCGGCCCTTCAGCCCCCAGAACCAAGGCAACAGGGCGGTCGCGCAACCCCTCGAGGGCGGTTTCAATCGTCACCTCGGCCTCTCCGTCCAGGCCCAGCACAAGATAACCAGCGGCCTGAAGCGTTGCGATCCCATCTGCCAGATTGCGGATACGCAGATATGGTTGGCGTTCCAACGCGCCACTGGCGGTTTTTGCCAAGGCCCCGGTTTCCGGCGCAGAATGGTGGCGCGGGGCCACCACGGCGCAGGCGCCGAACACTTCGGCCGAGCGCAGGATCGCACCAACATTGTGCGGATCGGTCACCCGGTCCAGCAACACCATGCGCGGTGGCCCCTCACCCGTGCCAAGGCAAACCTCTTCCAAGGGTCCCCAGTCCAGCGCTTTCACCTCTAACGCCGCGCCTTGATGCACCGATTGCGGATCAAGCGGGGCGGTAAATTTGCGTGGGTCGGCCATCTCGGGCTCCATCCCGCTGATGCTGATTGCCTCAGCCAGTTTGTCGGCAGCATTCTTGGTCACGATCAGGCGCAGTTTTTCACGTTTGGGATTAATCAGCGCATCGCGCACGGCATGCAGGCCGAATAACCACACGGTCTCGGCGGCAGCGGCGCGTTTGGCCTGTTCCTTGTCGATCACCCAACGGGTTTTTTTCATGGAATTAGCACCCTTATTCTAAGCGCGTGACAATGCGCCGGGCACCGGGGTGTTGCAAGGCATTTTCGCCTTGACGGGTGCGGGCGGCGCGCGTAATCAGCGCATCACGTTCGGGGTTTCCCCGGATGTAGTGGGCGACAGGCCGCAAGGTGTGGCAGGGGACTGTAACTCCCTCGCGGAGACGCACGCCTGGTTCGATTCCAGGGTCGCCCACCACTCACTCTTCCAGAAATCACAGATGCCCAGCCCATCCGCAAATGGCCCATGCATTGCGCATAGCGCACCCAATCCTCGTTCTTTGCCAGCAGTCTGACGATTTGCTCGGGTTCTGGCGCAGCAATCTGACGCTCGACAACCCAAGTTACTTCGGCGTCAGCGCGCAGGTATGGCGCACTTTGCGCCCATCGCGGAAGTAGTCATGCATACCTTGCCGATCCTCCCCGAGGATCAGAGCCTGATCAATCCACATCACCTCGTGATCCAGCGCATCGGCCATGAATTCGGTCGCGCGCAGGCTGGGCACGCCCACCACAGTATGGCTGCGCCCCGGCACGTCCGTCACGGCATTCAGCGGGTTTGAGACCTCTTCTTTCAGCACCTGGATCATCGCGTTGTCGGTCACGATGAATTCGCTGTCGATGATGATCACATCCGGCAGCAAACGCCGCGCCAGCGACAGCAAACGGAAATGATCCATCACGTGGTAGAAAATGCCATAGATCGCAATGACCTCGAACTGCTCTTTGGCGGCCACGCGCGCCTCAAGCTCGGCAAAAAGGTCGTTGCAGGTCAGATGGATGCGCGATTTGAAATCGGTCTCGGGAAAATGTGCGAACCGTTCGATCAGCTCAGGACGCGCCTCAACCCCGATCACCTCTTCGGCGCCCGCAGCCGCCAGCGCATATGACCAGCGCCCGTCATGACAGGCCAGGTCCAGCACGCGCGCATCCCTGATTTGAGGCTGGAACGGATCGATCAGCAGGCGATGGCGCTGATTAAGACGATGGATCGTGATATCATTGTCGTCATACGGCGGAATTTCTTTTAAAAAATCAAACAATTCAGCCATTTATCGATCTCCTTCCCGGCAGACTATGGCGCACTTTCAGGCCCGTCAATGCCCGCCCGACGGGCACAGCCGAAGCGTTGACATACCCGTCACCTTCGCGTGACGAGGCTGTCACATGGCTGGCAGGTCCGGGGCAGCGCTCCTACTGTTGACGAACAGCGCAAAAAGGAAACGCCGATGTCCACCGAACGTTTTACATTTACCGGTCACGATGGCTCGACCTTGTCGGCCCGCCTGGACATGCCCGATGGTCCGCATCTGGCCACGGCGCTTTTTGCGCATTGCTTTACCTGCTCCAAGGACATCCCCGCCGCGCGGCGTATCTCGGCGCGGCTGGCAGGCGCGGGGATTGCGGTGCTGCGCTTTGATTTCACCGGGTTGGGCCACTCCGAAGGCGAATTTGAAAACACCTCGTTCAGCTCGAATATTGCCGATCTGGTGCTGGCCTCAGAAGCGTTGGCAGCCAAGGCCAAAGCCCCTGCCCTGCTGATCGGTCATTCGCTGGGCGGCGCGGCTGTGCTGGGCGCGGCGCGCAAGATCGACTCGGTCAAGGCCGTGGTGACGATCGGCGCGCCGTTCGACCCCGGCCATGTGACGCATAATTTTGGCGACGCTCTTGCCGCTATCGACGCGGATGGCGTGGCCGAAGTGCAACTGGGCGGGCGCCCGATCCGCATCGGCAAAGGCTTTGTTGACAATGTGAGGGCCGAAAAGCTGGAGGGTGAAATTTCCAACCTGCACCGCGCCTTGCTGGTGCTGCATGCGCCCCGTGACGCGATTGTCGGGATCGAGAACGCATCTCAAATCTTCAGCACCGCCAAACACCCCAAAAGCTTCGTCACGCTGGACGATGCCGATCACCTGATCACCCGCGACGAAGATGCAGAATACGCCTCGGACGTGATTGCCGCATGGGCGACCCGCTATCTTGATCTGCGTGCCCCTGCCCCACCGCCGGGGGCCCCCGAGGGGATCGTGCGCGTAAGCGAGGCCGATCCCGAGGGCTTTCTGCAGGATATCAATGCAGGCCCGGACCACCATGCCCTGGCGGATGAACCCGTGGCCTATGGCGGCACCAACAAGGGCATGTCCCCCTACGGGTTTCTAACCGCCGGGCTGGGAGCCTGCACGTCGATGACGATCCGCATGTATGCGCGACGCAAAGCCTGGCCCTTGGCGCATGTGCGCGTCGATGTCAGCCACGATAAGGTCCATGCCCAGGATGCCGATGCAGGTGCGGGCGGGAAGGCCGACAAGTTCACTCGGGTGATCTATCTGGAAGGTGACCTGGACGCCGAACAGCGCCAGCGCCTGTTGGAGATCGCAGACAAATGCCCCGTGCATCGCACACTTGAGCGCACCTCGGAGATCGAGACGCTGGCGGGCTAGGCCTTTCAGCTAACTTGCTTTTCCGTAATGCTCGATCACCGCTGTAAGGTCTTCGGGCGGTGTGTCGGATTGCAGGAAAGCGCAGGCATTCGGGTTCAGGTTGAAGATCGATCCATCCGAAAAGAACGACGTGCTGGTGACAAAGATGATCTGGATATCAGGATGACGCTCGGCGGCCAGATCGCCAACCGCAAGAGCACTGCCACGGGCCAGCACGACGTCCAGAAGGACCACATCGTACTTTTCCGTCTCCAGCGCGGTTGAGGCTTCATGCTGATCTTCAGCCAAGGTCACATCATGACCCTGCCGGACCATGTGGTTTTTCCAAATGCAGCCCAAACCGGGGTCACTCTCTACAATCAGGATTCTCATCAATTCCTCGGTGCGATTTTTCTTTATCGCTTGTAATAAAAGGTTTCCCTTATGAATCTTTAACAAATGGTTAACGATTTTCGGGCGACTGACTATTCCTACCGGATCAGCTTGCCTCTTGTGCGGATTTCCGCTTGAAGCTGGGCGGGAATGCAGAAAGGGGCCGATGTGATACCTATTCAACTTATCAGGTGGACAACCACACAGGTCGGCGCATGAGCACTGCCCTGATCCTCGTTCTGGCCATGCTTTTGGACGCTGCACTGGGCGAGCCGCGCTGGTTGTGGAGCCGTTTGCCGCACCCGGCTGTGGTGATGGGGGGCGCGGTTAAATTCTTTGATCAGACCTTCAATATGGGAACGGCCCGGCGGCTCAACGGGGTGGCCACGATGGCGGCGTTGGGGCTGGGCGCGCTGGCCCTCGGCGCCCTGCTTCAGACATTGGGGGGCCTTGTGGAGATCATCATCGTCGCGATTCTGCTGGCGCAGAAATCCCTGGTTGGCCATGTGCGCGCGGTCGGCGATGGCCTGCGCGTATCGCTGGGCGACGGGCGACGGGCTGTCGCAATGATCGTGGGCCGGGACACCAGCACCATGCAAGACAGCGATGTTGCCAGAGGCGCCATTGAATCCGCAGCAGAAAATCTCAGCGATGGGGTGATCGCCCCGGCCTTCTGGTTCCTCGTGGCGGGCCTGCCCGGTCTGCTGCTCTACAAGATCACCAACACCGCAGACAGCACGATCGGCTATCGCACACCACGACACGAGGCCTTCGGCTGGGCCGCGGCCCGGTTCGATGATCTGCTTAACGTGATCCCTGCCCGCCTGACCGCCCTGCTGATCGCGCTTGGCTATGGTCTGATGTCCCAGTGGCGCGATATCGCCGCCGAGGCCCGGTTGCACCGCTCGCCCAACGCAGGCTGGCCCGAGGCGGCCATGGCGCGTGCGCTGAATATCGCCTTGTCCGGGCCCCGATCCTACGACGGCGAAATGCGCGATTTCCCGTTTGTGAACAAGGCCGGGCGGCGCGATATCGGAGCAGAGGAGATTGACGCGGCCTGCGCTGTCTTGTGGCGCAGCTGGGCGCTGGCCCTTGGGGTTATCCTGATCGCGGCGGTTGTACTGGATTGAAACGCCGCCTAAGTTCCGCACATTCATTCCTTAAGAGGATTTCATGCGCGTATTCCCCATTCTGACAGCCCTCGCCCTTTGCGCGACACCCGCATTTGCTCAGGCCGCGTGCGGTGGTAGTTTTTCCGGTTTCGTTGATCAGATGAAGGCCGAAGCCACCCAGAAGGGCCACGACCCCAAAACCGTGAGCAGCTTTTTTGCTAACGTCCGCCAAGACCCCAAGGTGATCAAGGCCGACCGCCGCCAAGGTGTCTTTCAGATGAATTTCACCGATTTTGCCCGCCGCCTGATCAGCAGTCAGCGCCTGAATACGGGCAAGTCCAAGGCCAAGCAATTCGACAGCGTCTTTGACCGGATCGAGGCCACCTATGGCATCAACCGTGGTGTGTTGCTGGCCTTCTGGGCATTCGAGACGGATTTCGGAAGTTTCCAGGGGGATTTCAATACGTTGAACGCCCTGGTCACGCTCTCCCATGACTGTCGCCGCCCCGAGCTGTTTCGCCCGCAGGTGTTTGCCGCGCTCGAACTCTACGAGAAGGGCGATTTCAACCCGACCCGCACCACCGGTGCCTGGGCCGGGGAAATCGGGATGGTGCAAATGCTGCCCAGGGACATCCTGGAAAACGGTGTGGATGGCGATGGCGACGGGCATGTCTACCTCAAAACATCCGCCCCGGATGCGCTGATGTCAGGCGGTAAGATGCTGCAATCGCTGGGCTGGCGCGCGGGTGAGCCGTGGTTACAGGAAGTTTCGGTGCCCGGCGATCTGAATTGGTCACAAACCGGTTTGCGCACTACCAAGACTGGGGCCGAATGGGCCGCATTGGGCGTCACCCCGCGTCATGGGCAAATCGCCAGCTCCCTGCCCGCCAGTGTGATCCTGCCCCAGGGGCGCAATGGTCCGGCCTTCTTGGCCTATCCGAATTTCAGCGTTTATTTCGAATGGAATCAGAGCTTTACTTATGTGCTGACCGCCGCCTATTTCGCCAATCGCCTGACCGGCGGGCCTGTCTTTGACGCCGGAAATCCTGATCCCGGGCTGTCTGGCGCGCAGATGAAACAGCTGCAAACCAAACTGGCAAAGCGGGGCTATAACGTCGGCAAAGTCGACGGGATTTTGGGCGCAGGCACCCGTGCGGCCGTGCAGGATATGCAAAGCAAACTGGGAATGCCTGCCGATGCCTGGCCGACCAAGGCGCTGTTGAACGCTTTATGAGAGACGCCAAGAAATTCGAGATTTTCCTGGGCGCCCCTCCGGGTCTGGAACTGGCCCTCAAGTCCGAAGCGCAAGAGCGTGGGTTCGCCAAGCCCAAAGCCGTCCCCGGTGGTGTGCGTTTTCGCGGTGCCTGGCCCGAGGTTTGGCGTGCCAATCTTGAATTGCGCGGCGCAGGCCGGGTATTGGCGCGGCTGGGTGGATTTCAGGCGATGCATCTGGATCAGCTGAAACAGCGCTGCATGGATTTCAGCTGGATGGATGTGTTGCGCCGTGATGTACCCGTGCGGGTTGACGTCACCTGCAAATCCTCGCGGATTTACCATGAACGTGCCGCCGCCCAACGGATTGAAGATGCCCTGCGCGAAGTCCTTGGCGTGCCCATTGGAGGCGAGGATGCGTTGCGCCTGATGGTGCGGATCGAAGACAATCAATGCACCTTCAGCGTCGACACCTCGGGCGAGTTGCTGCACAAGCGGGGCCATAAAGAGGCGGTGGGCAAGGCGCCCCTGCGCGAAACTCTGGCGGCGTTGTTCCTTCGCCAATCTGGCTATAAGGGTAATGAGCCAGTGCTTGACCCGATGTGCGGTTCGGGCACGTTTGTGATTGAGGCCGCCGAGATAGCGATGGGCCTGCCCCCCGGGCGGTCTCGAAGCTTTGCCTTCGAACATTTGGCCCCGTTTGACCCCGACGCTTGGGATCAGATACGCAGTTCGGCCACAACCCGACGCAGCGATCTGCAATTTTACGGCAGTGACCGAGATGCCGGGGCGATCAAGGCGGCGCAGGCCAATGCCGCCCGCGCGGGTGTGGGCGATACCTGCCAGTTCAACACCAACCCGATCAGCGATCTGAAACGCCCCGAGGGGCCGGCCGGTCTGGTGATCGTGAACCCGCCCTATGGTGACCGGATTGGCGACAAACGCCAGCTGTTCGGGCTTTACGGTGCAATGGGGCACGTCCTGAAGGAACGCTTCAAAGGTTGGCGCGTGGGTCTGATCACCACCGATGCCGGATTGGCCAAGGCCACCGGATTGCCCTTTGATACGCCAAGCGCATCGGTGCCCCATGGCGGGTTAAAAATCGCCTTGTGGCAAACCAGAACGCTTTAGGCGACCATCTGCTCGGCCTTGTTCAGGTCGACCGAGACCAGCTGACTGACGCCCTGTTCGGCCATCGTGACACCGAACAGACGGTCCATCCGGCTCATCGTAACCGCGTGGTGCGTGATGATCAGGAACCGCGTTTCGGTACGGCGGCACATCTCGTCCAGCAGATCACAGAAGCGTCCCACATTGGCGTCATCCAGCGGCGCGTCGACCTCGTCCAGTACGCAAATCGGCGCCGGATTGGCCAGGAACACCGCAAAGATCAGCGCCAGCGCCGTCAGCGTCTGTTCGCCCCCCGAGAGCAGGCTTAGCGTGGCCAGCTTTTTGCCCGGCGGCTGGCACATGATCTCGAGGCCCGCATCCAGCGGGTCATCGCTTTCAACCAGCACCAGGTTGGCCTCGCCGCCGCCAAAGAGGTGTTTGAACAGCATCGAAAAGTTGCTGTTCACCTGCTCAAACGCGGTTAACAGGCGTTCCCGCCCCTCACGGTTGAGGCTGGCGATGCCGTTGCGCAAGGTGCGAATGGCCTCTTCCAGATCGGTCTTTTCGTTGACCAAAGTGCTGTGTTCTTCCTCAACCTCGATCGCGTCTTCCTCGGCGCGCAGGTTCACAGCACCCAAGGCATCGCGTTGGCGTTTCAGGCGATTCACATCCGCCTCGATCGCGTCCGAAGCGGGCATTTTCTCGGGATCCGCCTCAAGATTTTCCAATAGCTTATCCGGCGTAGTGTCCTGTTCGTCCGCGATCCGTTCCGCAGCCACATTCAGGGTTTCGCGGGCGGCATCAGCGCGGGCCTCGGACCGGGCACGGGCCTCGCGCGCCTCAGATGCCGCACGTTCGGCGTCGCGTTCAGCCGCTACAGCCTCGCGCGCGGTCCCCTCGCCGACAGAAAGCGCATTTGCAGCCTCGGCCCGGCGGGCTTCGGCGGTGGTGATGGCGCTGCCCAATTCATCACGCTGTGCGCGGATATCTTCGGGCGCGGTGGACGCTTCTTTCAGTTCAACTTCCGACGCGTCCTTGCGCTCGGCCAGCTCGGCGCTGCGTTTTTCGGCGGTTTCCAGACGGTGGCGCCAACCGCTGATCTCCTTGGTAACCTCCTGCGCACGCCGGGTGCGCGCCTCGCCTTCGCGCCGCAGCTCATCATGGGCCGAGCGCTTGGACATCATCGTCATCCGGGCCGCTTCAACGGTCATTTTGAGGTCTTCGATCTCGGCCCGCGCTGCATCCAGATCGGGCAGATCGCCCTGCGCCTTCTCCGCCTCAATCAGTTGTTGGCGTGCACCGGTTGCTTCGTCTTCATGACGGGTGACCGCAAGACCAAGCGATTCCAGACGGGACTGGGCCAAGTTGCGGTCCGCCTCGGCCCGGCTGAGCGCGCGGGAGGCATCATTCATCGCATGATCGGCGGCGCGGCGGGCCTCGCGGGCCTCTTTGTCGGCCTGCGTTAATGCTGTCAGTTGCGCGCTGAGGACTTCATGCGCCTTGCGCGCGCCATCGGCCCGGGCAGTGGCGTGTTCCAGCTGTTGTTTCAACTCTTCCAACCGGTTCAGCTGTTGCAGGCGCAGGGCGGCGGCACTGGGTGCATCCTCGGCCCAGGCACGGAACCCGTCCCAGCGCCAGACATCACCCTCGGCGCTGACAAGCCGCTGACCGGGCTTCAAATCAGCCTGCAGGCGCGGGCCGTCATCGGCCTCGACCAGACCAATCTGGCTCATCCGGCGGGCCAAAACCTCCGGAACAGAGACGTAGTTCGACAGCGCCTTGACCCCATCGGGAAGAGTCTGCGGCGCACCGTATCCAGGCAACAAGGCCCATCCCGAAGGGCCATCAGGACCAACTTCGGGCGCGCGCAGATCATCGGCCAGCGCCGCGCCCAGCGCCTTTTCATAGCCCGCCTGCACGTTCAGTTGATCCATCACCTGCCCGCCCTCAGCGGTGTCACGTTCAACCAGCTTGGCCAGCGCCGTGACCTCGGCGCGCAGCGCGTTCGCCTCGCCCTCGGCCTCGGAACGTTCGGCGCGGGCATTGGCCTCGGCGGATTGCGCATCCGCGCGTGCCTCATCCGCTGCGACAAGGGCTGCCTCGGCAGCTTCGGCAGCTTTGGTTGCAGCCGTTTCAGCATTTTGAGCGGTTACGTAATCGGTTGCCGCGGTTTCCAAAGCCTGCTGGGATTGAGTAACGGCCTGACGGGCGCGCTCGGCCTCGCTTTCGCTGCGGTCCAGCGTTTTGCGGCTGTCTTCGAACAGGCGCTGCGCCGATTGGTGACGGGCGGCCAACCGGGCGACATCCTCGGTCTGGGTGCTCAGATCGTTTTCGCGCGCTTGCAGGATGCTGGCCCCCTCGCGGGCCTCAAGTGCCGCGGCCTCAAGCTTGGCGTCATGACCTTCGCTGGCCTTGGCAAGTTCCTTGGCTTCCCATTCCAGCCGCTCGATTGTCTCGCCCGCATCCCGGTTGAGGCCGCTTTCCCGTTCGATATCGTGGGCCAACTGCTCGATGCGGTTTTGCAGGGTTTCAATGCGATCCAGCGCGGTGGCTTCCTGTTGATCCAGCGTGTCGCGCTGCACCTGAAGCCGTTGCAGGATGGCGGCCGCAACCGTTTCTTCCTCGCGCAGGGGCGGAAGGGCGGCATCGGCAGCCTCACGCAGCTTGGCCGCCTCGCGTGCAGCGGATTCGGCCTGTGCGGCAGCGGTGGTGCGCGCGCGTAATTCTTCTTCGGTCCCGGCGCGGGCCTCGTCGGCCTCTTTCCAGCGACGGTAGAGCAGAAAACCTTCAGCGCGGCGCAATTCCTCGCCAATCTGGCGATACCGCGCGGCCTGACGGGCCTGACGCGCCAGTTGCGCCAGTTGGCCCGCCAGCTGCTCGATCACGTCATCGACGCGCACCAAATTAGTCTCGGCACCTTTCAATTTCAATTCCGCCTCGTGACGGCGCTGGTAAAGCCCCGAAATCCCGGCGGCCTCTTCCAGAATGCGGCGACGGTTTTTCGGCTTGGCGTTGATCAGTTCGGAAATCTGCCCTTGTCGGACCAGAGCGGGCGAATGCGCGCCGGTCGAGGCATCGGCAAACAACATTTGCACATCGCGCGCACGCACATCCTTGGAATTCACCTTGTAGGCGCTGCCCACATCGCGGGTGATCCGGCGCACGATATCCAGCTGATCGGTGTCATTGAAGCCCGAGGGCGCAAGGCGGTCGGAATTGTCGATATGGATCGACACCTCGGCAAAGTTGCGGGCTGGCCGCGTGGCGGCCCCGGCAAAGATCACATCCTCCATCCCGCCGCCGCGCATCGCGGTGGGGCGGTTTTCACCCATGACCCAGCGCAGCGCCTCTAGCAGGTTGGATTTGCCACACCCGTTAGGACCCACGACGCCGGTCAACCCATCAGCGATGATCAGGTCGGTTGGATCCACGAAGCTTTTGAAACCAGTCAGTCTGAGCTTGGAAAACTGCACGTAAACGCCTTTGGCTGTTGATTCCGAAGTTGTCAGAATGTGCCGGGCTATCCCCCTGCGAGTCAACGCCGAACCCCACCATATGGGGGAAATAGGTGAGTTATCCACAAAATATTGCGTGTTTTTGGGCCACTGCAGGCTCTCACGGCGATGCGACTTGACGCTGGGCATCGGGGGTTCATACGGTGTCGTGCAGTCAAAAAAGAGGAAGAAAGGCCGCTCATGCTAATTGTAGAAAACGGCGATCCGCACGCGCCTGACGTCACCGCTTTGCTGACGGCCAGCCACGCGCTGATGCTGGAGCTGTTTCCGCCCGAGGACAATTACGCGCTTGAGATCGAGGCGCTGACTGCGCCGGATATTCATTTCTATGTCGCGCGCGAGGGCACGCAGGTGATGGGCACCGGCGCGCTGGCGGTGAAAGACGGGTATGGCGAGGTGAAATCCATGTTCACATCGCCGGGCGCACGCGGAAAAGGTGTGGCTGCGGCCTTGTTGCGGCAACTGGAGGATCAGGCCCGTGACCTGGGCCTGAGCGCATTGAAACTGGAAACCGGAGAGGCATTGGACGCCGCGGTGCGGCTGTACGAGCGCCACGGATTTGCGCGCTGTGGCCGATTTGGCGATTACGCCCCGAACGCCACCAGCGTCTTCATGGAAAAACCGCTTGAGCCGTGACGGGCCTAGATGCCCGGCTCGCATTCCACCTGATAAAGGCCATCATAGACTTCGTAGGCGTCGCAGTCATATTCGACTGGTTGCCGGGCTAGCCTTGATCCGGGGCCGCAATCAAGCCGCGCCTCGGCGGCCGAGGGATCGCCCGCAACCCTGATCACGTCGCACTCGGTCACCTGTTCGATGGCGATAACCGCGCGGGTCATCGCCGCATCATAGCGCGACAAGCCCTCGGGGTTCATGCGCACAGCCTGTGCCCGGTCCCCGCGCCGGCGCACATCGAAAACGCTGCCAAGTACAGTCACTCGTGTGGCCTTTATCCCGGCATAGTCCGGGCTGGTCATTTCACAGGCGCCCAGCATCAGGATGCCCGACAGGCAATACAGAATTCTCATAGGGACAATCTGGTGGAACGTGATTAACAAGGACTTAACCAAAGACAGGAAACAAGTCATGACCAAGCACCGTGTTCTGACCGAATTTGGCATGGGCTCCTCCCTGCGCCGAAAGGACTATACCGAGGCCGCCCGGCGTGCTCTTAAAGACGCGCTGTGGCATAACTCGATCAACATGGCCGAGTTGTTTGGTCAGCCAAAAGAGGCGATGCTGATTGATGTCGAAATCGCCGTACAAGATCCCGATCAGGTCGATTGCGAGGCGTTGAAATCAGTCTTTCCTTACGGGCAGATCAGCGTCACCGCCACCCATGGCGGGCTGGATATCCCACGCCCGGATGGCAACCCGACAGTGATCGCCAATGCCGCCATTTCCGTCAGCTTTGAGATGGAACCCGCATCATGAAAGATCAGCGATTCATCATTGAGATGGGCATGGGCAATGACCTGCACGGGATGGATTATCAAAAGGCCGCGAAACGTGCCATCGAGGATGCGTTTCGCCACTCAACCCTGCCGATTTTCGGTGCAACCGGGATTGATCCATCGACGATGCGTGTGCAGGTGACGGTGGGCGTGCAAGACCCGGCGGCGCTGGATACCGAGGCGCTGGCTGCCACGCTTCCGCGCGGGCGCGCGACGGTACACGCGGTGAAGGGCGGACAGAACGTGACCAACCCGGATGACGGTGAAACCCTGGTGATTGCCACCGCTGCGATCGAGGCGTTCCTGCCCTATAAGGGCGATCACTGGCATGTGGCCAAGCCTCACTAAAATCAGAAAATAGATCAGATTTTGCAACAGGAGTCAGGAAATGATTCCAAAGCCCTGCACTTTGGCAGAACGGCATCCCATTGCCAGAGATTATCGCCAACAGAGATTTTAATTGTCTGACATTTGATTCTGTGCCAGCCTTCGACGCAAGACGCTGCCCCAGAAAATCAAAAACCGGCGTCCGCCTTGGGAGGAAAAAAATGAATTTAAGACCTGATCCGACATTTCACGCGACACCGAAACTGGCCATGGAGGCACCGGTTGAAACGGTGGCCTTTACCCTGATGCTGAGCCCAGATGGGTCACAGCCCGATGGGCTGGCCGTGGTCGATGTGGACCCGACATCAAAGACCTATGGCGAGATCGTGCACAGCCTGTTCATGCCCAACAAGGGTGACGAGTTTCACCACTTCGGCTGGAACGCCTGTTCCTCGGCGCTGTCGCCCCTGACAGGCCATGCCTTCCTTGAACGGCGCTATCTGATCATTCCCGGCATCCGGTCCTCGCGCATCTACGTGATTGATGTGAAAGACCCGCTGGATTGCAAGATTCACAAGATCATCGAGCCCGAAGAGCTGTTTGAAAAGACAGGCTATTCGCGCCCGCACACGATCCACTGCGGACCGGAAGGCATTTATGTCTCGACCCTCGGTGGCGGTGGCGAAGACGGCACCGACGGCCCTCCGGGTATCTTCATCATGGATTGCGAGACCTTTGAAATTCTTGGCCGTTATGAGATGGATCGCGGCATTCAGGACAAGCATTACGATTTCTGGTGGAACCTGCCGCGCGACTATATGGTCAGCAGCGAATGGGGCCTGCCGCCGCAGTTTGAAAATGGCGTGGTGCCCGAGGATCTGCTGAGCAACAAATACGGCCACCATATTCATTTCTGGGACCTGCGCGCGCGCAAGGTGACCAAGTCCATCGACCTTGGGGAGAACCACCAGATGGCGCTGGAAATCCGCCCCGCCCATGATCCAGTCAAGGAATATGGGTTCTGCGGCGTGGTGGTAGATACGACCAACTTGCAGGGTGCGATCTTCACGTGGTGGCGCGATGAGAACGGTGAATGGCAGGCCAAGAAAACGATCACGATTGATCCTGTGCCTGCCGATCCTGACGATCTGCCCGAATTGCTGAAAGGCTTTTCGGCTGTACCGCCGCTGGTCACCGATATCGACCTAAGCCTGGATGACAACTACCTCTACGTCGCGTGTTGGGGCCTTGGTGAGATGCATCAATATGACGTCTCCGACCCGATGAACCCGGTTCTGGCAGGCAAGGTCGAGATTGGTGGGGTCGTCAAGAAAACCCCGCATCCCAATGGTGAGACCTTTGGATACGGCCCGCAAATGGTTGAGATCAGCCGCGATGGCAAACGCGTTTACTGGACCAACTCGCTTTATTCATCATGGGATGACCAATTCTATCCCGGCGAAGGCGGGGCCGCCATGGTCTGTGCCGATGTGGGCGAAAACGGAGGTCTGACCCTGAATAAGGATTTCTGGGTCAAATTCCCCGAAGGCTATCGCAGCCACCAGATCCGGTTGGAAGGCGGAGATTGCTCGACTGACAGTTTCTGCTACCCGTCCGTCTGACGCGTGGAGGGGACAATTTCGGTGGCGGCCCTGTGGTGGGCCGTCATCGCATCGGGTGTTTATCACGGGGTGAACCCCGGGATGGGCTGGCCATTGGCCGTTTCCTCAGCCCTGATGGAACGCAGGAAATCCAGCCTTTACAAAGCATTACTGGCGCTGGCTTTTGGTCATCTGCTGGCCATGACGGCGATCCTGCTGCCGTTTTCGATGCTGTTTGTGCTGGTCGAGTATCAACGTGAAATCCAGATTGGCGCGGCCCTTTTGGTAATCGCCTTAGGTGTTTACCTGCTGATCAATCGCCGCCACCCGCGGTTTCTGGCCCGGGTGCCACCCTCGAAACTGGCCCTGTGGTCTTTCCTTGCGGCAATGGCGCATGGGGCCGGGCTGATGCTGGTCCCCATCTATCTTGGAATTTGCGGGACGGTTGAAACAGACACCGGCCACGCCGCCGCCGAAACGCTGATGGCAGGCAATATCGGCATCGCCCTCGTGGTCGCGGCCGTGCATACCTTCGCAATGACCGCCTCGGGTGGGGCGCTGGCCTTGGGGGTCTATCACTGGTTGGGGCTGAAATTTCTGTCCAAGGGCTGGTTCAATCTGGATGTGGTCTGGGCGCTTAGTCTGATCCTTGTGGGCGGCATAGCGCTGGTGTTCACACACTGAGCGCCATCTGACGGAATCATGCCATATCAGTATGTGTTCCTGACCTGTACGTCATCACCGTGCTTCAGGGCTTGGCTTTCAGAGACCTGATCGAACATGATGCGACCTACCAACAGGCCCATTCCAATCGAACATTTGACATAGGTGGTTGTCCCCGGCGCTGTGTTCACGGTCAAAGTCGCCTCTACCTCTGTCGCGCCCGACAGCGTATGCGCTCCTGGGGCCAGGTCAGCGGCTAGAGCCACACCCGGCGAACAGCGGCGGGTTTCCTTACCGTCAAGCTTGATGATCGGCTGAACCGCCAACCCCATGATGCTGGTGCGGAAAACCACAAGCCTCGCTCGGTCGCTTTTCACCGGCGGTAGGTTAGCGAGGGTCAGTTCTGACGCCTGTTCCCCCGCAGGTGCCGCAACGGCAGGGGTTGTGGAGACATCGTTTCCTACGGACGGGTCAGCAACCTGGGCTGCTTGCTCCGCACAACCGATCAACACCGCCAGACCAAGCAGAGCAATTACCTTCGACATTTTTTGCATCCCCAACCCCAATACACCCCATGAATCCTAGATTTCAAAAAACGCTATTCGCTTTGAACATTCAACCGATAATGGAAAATCCGAGCTTAATTACCCGCGACATATCGACCAGCTTCACAAAACCTCGGATTTCCCCAAAACGGCCTGCATCTACATCCATTGCTCTAGTTACAAGCAGAGGGGTGCTTGCCGACACTCAGTATTGGTCATATGATTTTACCAAAGCATTCCAAAGACCCGCAGACCACGCTGATGGGTTCATCACAGTTTCAACCGAGGTCGGCCCAATGCCCTTTCAAAAAGTCACCCCTGAAAAACTGTCCACTGCTGTCACCCGCCAGATTGAAAAGCTGATCCTGCGCGGCATCCTGCGCCCGGGTGAGCGGTTGCCCTCGGAACGTGATCTGGCCGAGAAACTGGCCGTGTCGCGCCCCAGCCTGCGCGAAGCTGTGGCTGACTTGCAGAAGAAAGGGTTGCTGGCCTCGCGGGCGGGCTCGGGCATCTACGTGGCCGATGTGCTGGGCAACGCCTTTTCCCCCGCCCTCACCCGTCTGTTTGCCGAACATAACGAGGCGGTGTTCGACTATGTCGCCTTTCGCCGCGACATGGAGGGGCTGGCGGCTGAGCGCGCCGCCCGCCTTGCCTCGGACACCGATCTCAAGGTGATAGACGCGATTTTCTCGAAGATGGAAAAGGCCCATCTGAAAGGTGATCCCGACAAAGAGGCCGGGCTGGACGCCGAGTTTCACATGGCGATTATCGAGGCCAGCCATAACGTGGTGATGCTGCACATGCTGCGCTCGATGTTCCAACTGCTGCGGGATGGGGTCTTTTACAACCGTCAGGCAATGTTCCGACAACGCACCACGCGCTCTGCCCTGCTGGATCAGCACCGTGCCATCAATGACGCCATTCAGGCCCGCGATCCCGAGGCCGCCCGCGCCGCGGTAACCCTGCATCTGACCTATGTCGAAGACGCGCTGAGCGATCTGCAGAAGTCCGAACGCAACGAGGCCATCGCCCGACAGCGGCTGGACCATGAAACCGCCCGGTGACGGGTGTTGCGCAACATAAATTTTACCATTTGATAAATTTTTTAAACCTGCCATACTGCTTACAGCAAACCTTCGACGTGTCAGGAGATAGCCATGAGCGAAACAGCATATACCCCCGGCGTGACATCCGGGCGGCTGGACGCGGATCAAATAGCTGACAATTTTTCCGATCTGCATCCGCGGCTGGATGATCACGAAGCACTGGTGGCGGCAGATCGCTGTTACTTCTGCCATGATGCGCCCTGCATCACCGCCTGCCCGACCGATATCGACATTCCGTTGTTCATCCGTCAAATCGCCACGGGCACGCCCGACGCCGCGGCCAAGACGATCCTCACCCAGAATATCCTGGGCGGCATGTGCGCCCGGGTCTGCCCCACCGAGACGCTCTGCGAAGAAGCCTGTGTACGCGAGCTGGCCGAGGGTAAACCCGTGCTGATCGGGCAGTTACAACGCTATGCCACCGATACGTTGATGGACAAAGGCGTGCACCCGTTTGAGCGTGCCGAGACCACCGGCAAACGCGTGGCAGTCATCGGGGCAGGTCCAGCCGGCCTGTCCTGTGCGCATCGGCTGGCGATGCATGGCCATGACGTGGTGATTTATGACGGACGCGCCAAGCCCGGCGGTCTGAACGAATTCGGGATCGCCGCTTACAAGACCGTGGATGGCTTTGCCGAGCGCGAGGTAGAATGGCTGTTGCAGATCGGCGGCATCACCGTGGAGACGGGCAAGCGTCTTGGCTCGGAGATGTCTTTGGAGGGACTGAAGGCTGAGTTTGACGCTGTATTCCTTGGCATCGGTCTGGGCGGGGTCAACGCCCTGGGTCTGGACGGTGAAGAGAAAGACGGTGTTCTGGATGCCGTTGATTTCATAGAAGACCTGAGACAGGCCAGTGACCTCTCTTCACTCTCTATAGGCCGCGACGTCGTCGTGATTGGCGGCGGCATGACCGCCGTGGACGCCGCCGTGCAGGCCAAACTGCTGGGCGCGCTGAACGTCAGCCTCGTTTACCGCCGCGGGCGGGACCGGATGAATGCCAGCACGTTCGAACAGGACCTTGCTGCCTCGAAAGGCGTGCAGATCATTACCAATGCGACGCCCAAGGCCATTCATGGCAACGGAACAGTGCGCGAGATCGAGTTTGAGTATACCGATGACGATTTGACGCCCACAGGCCAAACCATCCGCCTCGCCGCCGATCAGGTGTTCAAGGCGATCGGACAGACCCTGGAGGGTGACAACCTTCCTGCCCTTGAGGGTCGCAAGATCGCCGTGAGCGGCGCCGGGCGAACAAGTATGAAGGGCGTCTGGGCCGGAGGAGACTGTGCCGCGGGTGGCGATGACCTGACCGTGACCGCCGTGGCCGAGGGCCGGGACGCTGCCGAAGACATACATTTAAACCTGACCGGTGTGGCGGGGTGAACCCCGCCCTACGGGCTGAGCCAGAAAGGGAGGCCGCACCATGGCTGATCTGACAAGCAACTTCATCGGAATCACATCCCCCAATCCGTTCTGGCTGGCCTCGGCCCCGCCGACGGACAAGGAATACAACGTCCGCCGCGCCTTCGAGGCCGGATGGGGCGGTGTCGTCTGGAAAACATTGGGCGAGGATGGCCCACCCGTGGTCAACGTAAACGGCCCGCGCTATGGCGCGATCTGGGGGGCGGACCGGCGGCTGTTGGGCTTGAACAATATCGAGTTGATCACCGACCGGCCCCTGCAGGTGAACCTAGATGAGATGACACGCGTCAAGAAGGACTACCCCGACCGCGCAATCATCGCCTCGCTGATGGTGCCGGTGAACGAGGATTCCTGGAAAGCCATCCTCGAACGTGTGGCCGAAACCGGCTGTGACGGGGTCGAGCTGAATTTCGGCTGTCCCCACGGGATGAGCGAGCGCGGCATGGGCAGCGCGGTGGGCCAAGTGCCCGAATATGTGGGCCAAGTGGCAGAATGGTGCAAGAAACACACCGATCTGCCCGTGATCGTGAAACTGACGCCCAATATCACCGATATCCGCAAACCCGCGCAGGCGGCGAAGGATGGCGGGGCCGATGCGGTCAGCCTGATCAACACGATCAACTCGATCACCGGGGTAAACCTCGACAATTTCGCTCCCGAGCCGACGATTGATGGCAAGGGCGCGCATGGCGGCTATTGCGGTCCGGCGGTCAAACCGATTGCGCTCAACATGGTGGCCGAAATTGCCCGTACGCCGGGGCTGGGTGGCATCCCGATTTCCGGCATTGGCGGCGTGACCACGTGGCGCGACGCGGCGGAATTCATGGCGCTTGGGGCAGGCAATGTGCAGGTGTGCACTGCCGCGATGACCTATGGGTTCAAAATCGTGCAAGAGATGATCTCGGGGCTGTCGGACTATATGGATGAAAAGGGGTTTACCTCGACCGATCAATTGGTTGGCCGGGCCGTTCCGAACCTGAGCGATTGGCAACACCTGAACCTGAATTACATCACCAAGGCGCGGATTGATCAGGATCTCTGCATCAAATGTGGACGATGCTACGCGGCCTGTGAGGACACCAGTCACCAGGCCATCACCATGTCCGAAGATCGCGTGTTCGATGTGGATGATTCCGAATGCGTGGCCTGCAACCTGTGTGTGAATGTCTGCCCGGTCGACGGCTGCATCACCATGGAAGAATTGCAGCCCGGTGCCGTGGACGAGCGCACAGGCAAAGTGGTTGAAGAGGAATATGCCAACTGGACCACACATCCAAACAACCCGGGGAACTGCGCAGCGGAATAGCGGTACCTAGGGAGTAAGCAACCGGCGAAACAGCGCGTCCAGATGCGCCCGCGCGCCATTCTGCACCGGTTGACGGGCCATCAACACGTCGACCTGCGCATGAAAATCGGCGTAATGCTGGGTGGTTGCCCAGATTGAAAACAGCAGGTGATGCGGTTCAACCGGGGCGAGCCGCCCCTCCTCAACCCAGCCGGTCACCATCCGCGAGATGTGCTCTACCAACGGCTTCAGATCGCTTTCCAGATGCGGGCCCATGCGCGGCGCGCCCTGCAGTATCTCGTTGGCAAACAACCGGCTCTCGCGTGGATACTCGAACGACATGTCGATCTTGCGATGCACATAGCGCATCAGTTCTTCCAGCGGATCACCCTCGGCATCGATCTGCTTCAGCGGGTCCAGCCAGGTTTCCATCAACTGGTTCAGCAAGGTGACGTGAATCTCTTCCTTACCCTCAAAATAGTAAAGGATGTTTGGCTTGCTCAGTCCCGAGGCTTCGGCAATCTGATCCAGCGTCGTCCCCCGGTACCCATGTTGCGAAAACACATCCAACGACGCCTCGAGGATCAACTTGCGATTTCGCAACTGAATTCGGCTGGTTTTCTTCTTAGCGGGGGCGTTTGCGGTCATCGGCGGCTCCGGCGCGGTGCAATTGATGTCAGAATGATGTATTTTTCTGCCTAAGAAAAGAGCAACCCCCCTCTGGGGGACTTGCCATAGACAAGGATAGTGTTGACCATGCGGACTGGGTATGGTGCTCTGTTCTTGACCAAATGGTCAGAATCTGACCGAATGCCAGATGCCAGCACCAATGGCCTGCATAATCTGGGAGAACCAATATGACCGCGCTTCGGCAAAACCTGAAAGTAAACGGCGACCGGCTGTGGGACAGCCTGATGGAGATGGCCAAGATCGGCCCCGGCGTGGCGGGCGGCAACAATCGCCAGACCCTGACCGATGAAGATGCCGAAGGGCGCCGCGTTTTCCAGGAATGGTGCGAGGCCGCGGGGTGCACCATGGGGCTGGACAGCCTTGGCAATATGTTTGCCCAGCGCCCGGGCACCGACCCCGATGCCCTGCCCGTCTATGTCGGGTCTCACCTTGATACACAGCCCACGGGCGGCAAGTATGACGGTGTGCTGGGTGTGCTGAGCGGGTTGGAAATTGTCCGCACACTGAATGACTTGGACATCAAAACCAAGCACCCGATCGTGGTCACCAACTGGACCAACGAGGAGGGCACGCGCTTTGCCCCGGCCATGCTGGCCTCGGGCGTTTTTGCGGGCATCCACGATCAGGCCTGGGCCGAGGATCGCGAGGATGCCGAGGGTAAGAAATTTGGCGAGGAACTGGACCGGATCGGCTGGCGCGGCGACGAAGCCGTGGGCGCGCGCAAGATGCATGCGTTTTTCGAGTTGCACATCGAACAGGGCCCCATTCTGGAGGCCGAAGGCAAGGATATCGGTGTCGTCACCCATGGTCAGGGCCTCAGCTGGACCCAAGTGACCATCCACGGCAAAGACAGCCACACAGGCTCCACCCCCATGCCGATGCGCAAAAACGCAGGCCTCGCCATGGCGCGGGTGCTGGAGAAGGTCGAAGAGATTGCGCTGTCCCACGCCCCTGATGCGGTGGGTGCCGCGGGCCATGTCGACATCTACCCCAATTCGCGCAACGTGATCCCCGGCAAGGCGGTGTTCACCGTCGATTTCCGCTCACCCAACAAGGACGTGATCGAGGATATGGTGGCCCGGATGAAATCCGCCGCCCAAGCGATCTGCGACGACATGGGCCTGACCGTTGAATTCGAAGTGGCGGGCGGGTTCGACCCCGTCACCTTTGACGAGACATGCGTCACCGCCGTGCGCAACGCGGCCGAGCGTCTGGGCTATTCCCACCGCAACCTGATCTCGGGTGCAGGGCACGACGCCTGCTGGATCAACCGCGTCGCCCCCACGGCGATGGTGATGTGCCCCTGCGTAGATGGCCTGAGCCATAACGAAGCCGAGGAGATTTCCAAAGACTGGGCCACGGCGGGCACGGATGTGCTGATGCACGCGGTGGTCGAGACGGCGGAGATTGTGGAGTGACGAAACCCGCAAAGCCAATTTATCTGTATCGCAATACAGGGCCGACCCTCAAGATTGCGGATGCTGGGAATGGGTATTGGCGTCTTTCTGTCGGAGAATGGGGCGGCGATTTCTTCGAAGATGAGCGGGATGCCGTTGATGCCGCAGTTAAAAAGCGGTCAGGATTTGCAGAGTGGGACGACATTTCTGAGACGTGCCCGTCTGATTTGACCAAGTGGGAGAGGATTTAAATCAATGACTAAAGTCATCAAAAACGGCACCGTCTGCACCGCAGACCGGACGTGGAAAGCCGATGTTCTGATCGAAGGCGAAGTGATCAAGCAGATCGGTGAGGACCTCAAGGGCGACGAATATATCGACGCCGAAGGGGCTTATGTCATCCCCGGCGGGATTGATCCGCATACCCATCTGGAAATGCCTTTCATGGGCACCACGGCGGCGGAAACCTTCGAGACCGGCACATGGGCCGCGGCTTGTGGCGGCACGACGATGCTGGTCGATTTCTGCCTGCCGAGTGCCGATGGCTCCATCAAGAACGCGATCAACGAATGGCACCGCAAATCCGCGCCGCAAATCTGCTCGGACATCGGCTATCACATGGCGATCACCGGCTGGGATGAAAGCATCTTTAACGAGATGAAAGATGCGGTGGATATGGGCGTCAATTCCTTCAAGCATTTCATGGCCTATAAAGGCGCGCTGATGATTGAAGATGACGAGATGTTTGCGTCGTTCAAGCGCTGCAAAGAGCTGGGCGCGCTGCCCATGGTCCATGCCGAAAACGGCGATCTGGTAGCCGAGCTGCAAGAGAAATACTTCAATCAGGGCATCACCGGGCCGGAGGGGCATGCCTATAGCCGCCCACCCGAATTGGAAGGTGAGGCCGCCAACCGTGCCATCACCATCGCCGACACCGCCGGTGTGCCGCTTTACATCGTGCATGTTAGCTGTGAACAGGCGCATGAGGCGATCCGGCGCGCGCGCCAGAAAGGCATGCGGGTCTATGGTGAGCCTCTGATCCAGTTCCTGACACTTGATGAAAGCGAGTATTTCAACAAGGATTGGGACCACGCCGCACGGCGCGTGATGTCGCCGCCTTTCCGCAGCAAGGATCATCAGGATTCTCTATGGGCCGGTCTGCAAGCAGGATCGCTGCAAGTGGTCGCCACCGATCACGCGGCCTTCAACACTGAACAGAAACGCGCAGGGCGCGATGATTTCCGCATCATCCCCAATGGCTCAAACGGGCTGGAGGAACGCCTGTCCGTGCTCTGGACCGAAGGGGTGGAAACCGGCCGCCTGACGCCGAATGAATTTGTCGCCGCGACCAGCAGCAACGTGGCAAAAATCCTCAACATTTACCCCAAGAAGGGCGCAATTGTGGAAGGGGCGGATGCCGATATCGTGGTCTGGGATCCGAAGATCACCAAAACGATCAGCCCGGCCAATCACCATTCGATCCTTGATTACAACGTCTTTGAGGGGTTCGAGGTCACCGCCAATGCCCGCTACACCCTGTCGCGCGGCGAGGTGATCTGGGCCTGGGGCCAGAACTCACAACCCCAACCCGGTCGTGGCCGGTTCGTGCCCCGGCCCGCCTTCCCCTCGGCCCACGAAGCCTTAAGCAAGTGGAAAGCCCTGACAGCACCCAAGATGATCGAACGCGATCCGCTGAACATTCCGGCGGGGATTTGATGGGAAGCAGAACTGCACTTTACTCCGTCGACCGCGAAACCATCGAAGCGTTCATCGAGGCAGAAGAGTTGAACTTTACCGCTGAAGAACCAATCGACTTGGACAAAGCTGCACCGATCTTAAGCCACTTGATCGGGTCGGACCGCAGTAGCCGCGCACTCTATTATTCCGATGCTTTTGATTTAGGAGATGCAGCACTCAGAGGTTTTCTTCCCGAGGATGTGAGCATACTACTTCGCAGGCTCAAAAACGAAACGGTAGCTGAAAGGTTGATCAACACCGATTGGGACGCCCAAATCGCAGGCAAAATCTACCCTTTTACACAAAACGACTCAAAGGAGGATAGCACCAACTACATCCTTCATTATGGACAAGTGCTTGAGCACCTTCTTACGCGTTTAGTCGATCAACGACGCGGAATGACTACGGTAGAGGTTTAGATAAGTGAGCGTCATCTCAGCACAGGATTTATCCCTGACCTTCCAGACCAATGACGGTCCCGTTCATGCTCTCAAGGATGTTAACCTGGACGTGCACAAGGGTGACTTCGTGAGTTTTATCGGCCCCTCGGGCTGTGGCAAGACGACCTTCCTGCGCTGCATGGCCGATCTGGAGCATCCCACGGCGGGCACGATCAGCGTCAATGGGATGAGCGCCGAAGAGGCCCGGCTCAAGCGCGCCTATGGCTATGTGTTTCAGGCCGCCGGGCTTTATCCGTGGCGCACGATTGGCGGTAATATCCGCCTGCCGCTTGAGATCATGGGCTACGAGCGGGCTGATATGGATGCCCGCGTTGCGCGTGTACTGGACCTGGTCGATCTGTCTGGGTTCGAGAAGAAGTTTCCGTGGCAATTATCTGGTGGGATGCAACAACGCGCCAGTATCGCCCGCGCACTGGCCTTTGATGCCGATATCCTGCTGATGGACGAACCCTTTGGCGCGCTGGACGAGATCGTGCGCGACCACCTGAACGAACAATTGCTGCACCTGTGGGACACCACCCACAAGACGATCTGCTTTGTCACCCACTCGATCCCCGAGGCAATCTATCTCAGCACCAAGATCGTGGTGATGTCGCCGCGACCGGGCCGGATCACTGACGTGATCGAAAGCCCCCTTCCGCGTGAGCGCCCTCTGGACATTCGCGACACGCCGGAATTTCTGGAAATTGCCCACCGCGTGCGCGATGGGCTAAGGGCCGGACACGGCTATGAAGACTGATATGCCCTTCATCTTGCTTCAAATACTCAATCGCGCCGCCAAAAGCATGCGCTGCGGTGAGAGTATTTCTGGCAAGATGAAGCAGGGGACGGCCTGATGCGGAACCTGCTGCCCATCCTGACCGTGGTCGTCGCGATCTTCGTGATCTGGTATGGCGCGGCGGTGGCATTGAATGCCTCATGGGCGCAGGACAAGGCGGAGCGGGCCGGAACGACGCTGAGTTTCAGCGAGTTGGTGGCCGACACCTGGAGCCAGGACAAACCTAAGCTGCCCGCCCCGCATCAAGTGGGCGCGGAGATCTGGAAAACTACGGGCGAGATGGTGGCCAAGGGGCGCGCCTTTTCCAAACGCTCGCTGATTTATCACAGCTGGGTCACGTTCAGTTCGACCGCACTGGGCTTCGTCCTCGGTACCGCCCTTGGCATCGCGCTGGCGGTGGGGATTGTCTATAACCGCACGATGGATATGAGCGTGATGCCCTGGGTCATCGCCAGTCAGACCATTCCGATTCTGGCCATCGCGCCGATGATCATCGTGGTTCTGAACGCGGTGGGCATTTCGGGGCTTCTGCCTAAAGCGATGATATCCATGTACCTTTCCTTCTTCCCGGTTGTCGTCGGGATGGTCAAAGGGTTGCGCAGCCCGGGGGCTATGCAACTGGATCAGATGCGCACGTGGAACGCCAGCCCAAGCCAGACCTTCTGGCGGCTGCGCCTGCCCTCGTCGATGCCCTATCTGTTCACGTCGCTCAAGATCGCCATGGCGGCCAGCCTTGTCGGGGCGATTGTGGGCGAGCTGCCCACGGGCGCGGTGGCGGGCCTTGGCGCGCGTCTTTTGGCAGGCAGTTATTATGGACAGACCATTCAAATCTGGAGCGCGCTGATCATGGCGGCAACGCTGGCCGCACTTTTGGTGGGCATCATCGGGATGATCCAGCGAATTACCCTCAAGCGCATGGGAATGGCGCAATGATCTGGCTTGCTGCAGCCGTGGCCGCATGGGTCATTGGGTGGTGGATCAACAGCCGTCTGGCGCATCGCACCAAGACGCGGTTCACATCGCTGGCCGTGCCAGTGATCTTTGGCATCACCATCATCGTGATCTGGGAATGCGTGGTGCATGGGCTGAAGATTTCGGCGGTTCTGCTGCCCCCGCCCAGCTTGATCGCCGCGACCTTTGCGGCCTCAACCGCCATCCTGTGGGAAGACTTCGTGCAGACCGCCATCAAGGGCGCGCTGTCGGGCTATGTTATGGGGTGCGGTGCGGCATTTCTGGTGGCGATTGCCGTCGACCGTTTTCCCTTCCTGAAACGCGGGCTTTTGCCGGTTGGTAATTTTGCGGCCGCCCTGCCGATCATCGGGATGGCCCCGATCATGGTGATGTGGTTCGATTTCGGTTGGGAATCCAAGGCCGCCGTGGTGGTGGTAATGGTTTTCTTTCCGATGCTGGTGAACACGGTGCAGGGGCTGGAAGACACGGATGCGATGCAACGCGACCTGATGCGCACCTATGCAGCCGGGTACTGGAAAACCCTGCTGAAGCTGCGCCTGCCCGCGGCAATGCCGTTTATCTTCAACGGGTTGAAGATTGCCACGACATTGGCCCTGATCGGGGCGATCATTGCTGAATTCTTTGGCTCGCCCATCAAGGGCATGGGCTTTCGCATTTCCACCTCGGTGGGGCAATTGGCGCTGGATCTAGTCTGGGCCGAGATCGTTGTGGCCGCCATTGCCGGGTCGGCCTTTTACGGAGCGGTTGCAATAGCTGAGAAAGCCATGACATTCTGGCACCCATCACAACGCGCAAGACGATAACAATAACAAGCTAGGGAGATTACACATGAACAAGCTAACAACCACACTTGGCCTTGCTGCGGCTGGCCTTTGGGGCAGCATGGCCGCTGCCGCCGATGATGTCACATTGCAGCTAAAATGGGTCACGCAGGCCCAGTTCGCGGGCTATTATGTGGCGCAGGATCAGGGCTTTTACGAAGAAGAAGGCCTGAACGTGACCATCAAGCCCGGGGGGCCGGATATCGCCCCCGCACAGGTGATCGCCGGTGGCGGGGCCGATGTGGTGTTGGATTGGATGCCCTCTGCACTGGCCAGCCGCGAAAAGGGCCTGCCACTGGTCAATATCGCGCAGCCCTTCAAAAGCTCGGGCATGATGCTGACCTGTCGCAAGGATGCCGGAATCGAAAGCCCCGAAGATTTTGCCGGTAAAACACTGGGTGTCTGGTTCTTTGGCAATGAATATCCGTTCCTCAGCTGGATGAGCAAACTGGGCCTGTCCACCGAGGGCGGCGATGACGGTGTCACCGTTCTGAAACAAGGCTTTAACGTTGATCCGATCCTGCAAGGTCAGGCGGCGTGCGTGTCGACCATGACCTATAATGAATATTGGCAGATCATTGACGCAGGCCTCACCCCCGACGACCTGGTTGTGTTCAAATACGAGGATCAGGGCGTCGCCACGCTGGAAGACGGCATGTATGTGCTGGAAGAAAACCTGGCCGATCCGGCGTTCGAGGACAAGATGGTGCGCTTTGTCCGGGCCTCGATGAAAGGCTGGAAATGGGCCGAAGAAAATCCCGATGACGCGGCGATGATCGTTCTGGACAATGATGCGTCGGGGGCTCAGACCGAAGAGCATCAAAAGCGGATGATGGGCGAAGTGGCCAAGCTGACAGCCGGCTCGAACGGTGCTTTGGACCCGGCCGACTTCCAGCGCACGGTCGACTCGCTTCTGTCCGGTGGCTCGGACCCGGTGATCACCGCCGATCCCGGTGACGCGGCCTGGACCCATGCGATCACCGATAAAGCGTTGAACTAAGTCTTCAACTGAATAACCAAGACAAAGGCCCGGAGCGCATCGTCGTTTCGGGCCTTTTACGTGGCGCTTCGGCTAGGACACCTGCGCGGTCTCCAGAACCCATGCGACGAAGGCAGCCACTTCGGGGCGGGCCATCGTCTCGGGGGCTGTGACCAGCTCGTACCCAATATCGGTGGTGACCCGTTCTGAGAACGGCGCGACAAGAACCCCAGAGTCGACCAGCTCGCGCAGAATCGGCCAACTGGCCAGCATCACGCCCTGCCCGGCAATCGCAGCCTGTATGGCCTGACCATATTCGCTGAAAATCAGGCCCTGCTTGGTCATCAAATGAGATGCCCCGACGGCATTTAACCAAGTTTCCCAGGTGAACCAACGGCGCGTGGCCACGGCCCAGGGCAATTGTGTGATGTCCCAGTGGATCAGCGGCACATGGGCGAGGTCTGCGAGGGTCTTGAGGGCTGGTGCCAAGGCGGGGCTGCAAACCGGGAAAATCTCGTCCTCGAACAGGCGGTGCGCCACAAGATCACCAGGGCTGTCGACGCCATAGCGGATCGCCACGTCAATCTCGCCCTGCCCCAGATCGACGATGGATTGGTTCGAATCGATCAATACGGTCACCTCGGGGTGCCGGACGCGAAACCCTTGCAGCTTTGGAACCAGCCAGGCACTGGCAAAAGAAGCTTCAACAGACACGAACAGCCGATTTTCCGAACTGGGGGTGCGAAACTTCCGCACGGACTCTCCCAGAAGCGACATGGCCGCACTCAAGTCGTCTTGCCCTCTTTCTCCACGCGCTGTCAGTTCAAGGCCACGACCCTTGCGCCGCACCAGCGGGGCGCCGACAGCGCTTTCCAGCTTACTCACAAGCTGTTTGACCGCCGCAGGGGTCACGCGCAATTCGTCAGCCGCTTTTCTGTAGCTCAGATGACGGGCGACGGCCTCAAAAGCCCGCAGCGCATTCAATGATGGGATCCAATCTGCCATAAAGGTTAGTTATTCTAAACTTTATGGCAGATCAAATGATTCAGTACGGCTCTTAAAAATATATAAGATAGGCCCTGAAATAAAGCGTTACAGACCCAAAGTAAAGCTAAGTCCTTGGGCGACATGATGCGCGCCAGACATGAAAGGCTACACCATGCGTTGCAGCGATGTGAACACTCGAGACCTTGTTACGACAATGCCCGGCGCGGGGTGGGATTACGCCCAAACCCGGCACCCCTATCACATGATCGAGCGCCTCAAAGGCCCGCATTATTGCCTCTATAATCGCCGTCATATGGCGGTGTGTTTTGACGATCACAGCACCGAAGACGGGTATTGGCGGCTGCGCCAGCAAGCCGCGGTGCTGCATACCGGGGAATTTCCGCTGCAATTTGAAGGGCCAGATGCCGAACGCCTGCTGGACATGCTGTTCACCAAGGACATCACCAAGGCCAAGGTCATGCGCTGCGCCTATGGGCTCGCCTGCTACGAGGATGGCGGATTGTTGGTTGATGGTATCCTTTTGCGCCTGGAGCAGGACAAGTTCTGGTATGCGCAGGCCGATGGCGATTTCTACAGCTGGGCAAGGGCCCATGCGGCGGGTATGGACGTTTCAATCACCGATCCGGATGTTTTCGTCAGCCAGGTGCAGGGCCCGAACGCTCTGAATATCCTGAAGGCAGCGAGCGACACCGGAATGCCAGACCCGTTCGGTTACTTCGCCGTTGCCCGTGTGCGTTTCGGCGGGCAAGAGGTGGTGATCACACGCACCGGTTACACCAACGAGCTGGGTTGGGAGTTCTACACCGAGCCGCATCACGACGCCGACACGCTCTGGGCGCATTTATCGGCCGCTGGTGCGCCTTTCGGCATGGAAATCTTCAGCCTTGATGCGATGAATATCCGCCGGATCGAGGCTGGAATCCTCAATGCCGGGTCTGATTTCAACATGACAACCACCCCCTATGATGTGCATCTCGGTCGTTTTGTGGACGAGGATAAGGGCGATTTCATTGGCAAGGCCGCGCTGGCGAAGGCCTCGCGAGACCCACGTTTGCATGGGTTGAGATGTCCGTCAGGCGCGCCGCTGATTTCCGCACCGGTTGAAAAGGATGGTGACCGGATCGGTCATGTCACGGCTGGGGCCATCTCGCCCTATCTGGGACATGGGATCGGGTATGCGTTGCTGGACACGTCAAAGCACGGCCCCGGCGACACGGTGATGGTCGGCTGCCAAGACGGTTCGAAACAGCCCGCGGAACTGGTCGAATTGCCGTTCTACGACACATTGGCAGAGATTCCGCGCGGCAAAAAAGTGGACATTCCCGAGCGAAGTTGAGCTGATCGAACGCAACAGGCGGGGATCGGCGATGGTGCGCCGCACCACTTGCCACATTCTTGCCACAATAGCTTTTCTTGGGGTGGCATTGCGACCGCCCACAATATCTTGGAAGTGCCGCCTGAATTTTCATCAAAAACAGTTGAAAATGAAGGCTTTATTCAAGACCCCTCCTGTGCTACGATTTCGGCATAAATAAAACGGCCAGTCGGACAACCGGCGGTCAAGAGGCAGAAAAAGAGTAGTTCCAATGAGAACGCGGAGCACGCAGCCGATCCGGTGGGGTCTGGTTGTCCTTGCATTGATCTGGATGATGGTCATCGTCCCGCTGAGCGCAGCGGCGGCGCCTTACGCAGCACTGGTGATGGACGCACGAAGTGGCAAGGTGCTGCATTCGCGCAATGCCGACACGCGTCTGCATCCAGCTTCCCTGACCAAGATGATGACGCTTTACGTGGTATTCGAGGCCATCGAAAACGGTGAGATCAGCCTCGACACCCCTGTCCGTATTTCAAAACATGCCGCCAGCGAACCGCCCAGCAAACTGGGCCTGCGCGCGGGTCAATCCATCAAGCTGCGCTTCCTGATCCGTGGCGCGGCCGTGAAGTCGGCCAATGACGCCGCCACTGCTCTTGCCGAGGCCATTGAAGGGTCCGAGGCCAAGTTTGCCCGCCGGATGAACCGCACTGCCAAGGCGTTGGGTATGACCCGCACCACCTTCAAGAATGCCCATGGCCTGACGGAATCGGGCCATCTGTCGACCGCCCGTGATATGTCCATCATGGGGCGTCATCTGTTCTATGACTATCCTGAGTATTACAACCTGTTCTCGCGCCTGACCGCCAATGCGGGCGTGCGTACCGTATCGCACACCAATCGCCGCCTGTTGCAATCCTATCGGGGCGCGGACGGGATCAAGACCGGCTATACCCGCGCGGCAGGGTTCAACCTGACCGCCAGCGCCGAACGCAACGGCGAGCGCATCATCGCCACAGTCTTCGGCGGTCGCTCAACCGCGACGCGCAATGCCAAGGTTGCCGAACTTCTGGATCTGGGTTTCAAACGGGCCCCACGCCGTGTGGCCCTGCACAAGCCCGCCAAACCGCCTTATATGGGCAAGATTGGCGGCGGCGGCGGTGGCACTGCTCCTGACGGCGCCTATGGCAAAACCGTGCGCCTCGCCGCGGCGGCGGCAGTCAAGAAAAGCCTGCGGCCGCAAACCCGCCCTGCCCCGGAGCCGGTATTGGTGGCCAAGGCAGATGACATCGAAAAAGCCATTCTTGAGGCCAAGACCTCGGGCATCACGGTCGAGCCGGTTGAGACCTCTGAGGCCGCAACGACAACAACAGCCGTTACACCAGAGGCCCGTCCAAAGGATCTGGTTCTGGCCAAGGCTGCGACAGATCAGGCCGTGCTGGCCGCTGCGCAAACTATTGTGAAACCTCAGAAAGTGGACCCCGTGCAAGAGGTGGTCACCCGTGTCTCCACCTCGGGCGGGCAGCATTGGGGAATCAATGTCGGTCGCTATCCCAGCCAGTACAAGGCGCGCAAGGTCCTGCTGACCGTGGCGCTGAACGAGATGAGCACACTGGATGGATCACTGCGCAAAGTGGTCAAGCGCAGCAACGGGTTTGACGCCAATTTCATGGGCATGACCCGCGACACGGCTGATTTGGCGTGTCGCCGCCTGCAGGCCAAACAAGTGACCTGCTTCATGATCGGCCCCGGCTAACCAACCGGACGACCCCAAAAAACTCAAATACTTCTGCGGCTTAAGCTTACTGCTTGGGCTTGTCGTCGTAGTCGTCCCTCAGAATGCGGCGCGCATCGCCTTCGGGGTCGTCATACTGGTTCGAGCGGACCGTGTAGACAAAGAACAACAGCCCCAGCCCGCCCAAAAGCAACGAGATCGGAATGAGATAGGTCAGGATGTTCATGGGCGCTACCTTAGCCGCAAAGCGTTCAGCGACACGGTAATCGAACTGGTCGACATGGCCAGAGCCGCGATCAGTGGCGTGGCCAGCCCCGCAATCGCCAGGGGCACGGCAATGATGTTGTAAACCGTTGCTATCTGAAAGTTCTCGCGGATGCGTTTGATGGCTGAACGGGCCGTCGTGCAGGCAAACCCGATGGGAGAAAGGTCATTGCCCAGCAGGACGATGTCACTGGCCACACGGGCCGCATCCAGCGCCGTTGCGGGCGAGATCGAGACATGCGCCGCCGCCAGGGCCGCCGTGTCGTTCAACCCGTCCCCCACCATCAACACCTTGGCGCCTTCATCTGACAGCGCCTTGATCCGCGCGGATTTATCGGCCGGCAGCGCCTCGGCCAGCCAGCGGGTGATGCCCAGCCGATTGGCTAATGCCTCGACCGCCGGGGTGGTATCACCGGACATGAGGTAAACGGTTTTGCCGCTGTCCATCAGGGCCTGAACCGCCTGTTCTGCGCCATCGCGCAATCGGTCGGTAAATTCAAACGCCGCAGGCGCGCGGCCCTCAATCGCCAGATGCGTCGCGGTCTGCGCCAAAGGCTCGGCCCCGGTCCAGCTGGCGCGGCCAAGCCGTACCTCGTTGCCCTTCCAAAGCCCTTTGGTGCCATAGCCCGGCACTTCGGTGATGCTGGTGACCTTGGCAGCCGCCAGCCCTGCAGTGCGCCCGGCCTGCACAATCGCCTGCGCCAGCGGGTGCGATGAACTTTGTGCCAGGGCCACGGCCACTTCGGCAGAGTCGCGCGGCAAACGGTCCAGATTGGTCAGTTCAGGCGTCCCGGCCGTCAGCGTGCCGGTCTTGTCAAACACCACCGTGTCAACCTGTGCCAGGCGCTCAAGCGCGGTCTCATGCTTGATCAACATACCCTTACGGAACAGGCGCCCACTGGCCGCCGTGGTCACCGCAGGCACTGCCAGCCCCAAGGCACAGGGGCAGGTGATGATCAGAACGGCAGCGGCAATGTTCAGCGCCGTGCGCATATCCCATGTGTAGATATACCAGCCCGCAAAGGCCAAGGCCGAAAGGATATGCACCCCCGGTGCGTAAAGCTTGGCCGCGCTATCGGCCAGTGAGGTATAGCGTGAGCGCCCGGATTCCGCGATTGCCACCAGATCGGCCATGCGATGCAGCGAGGTGTCGCGCCCCACGGCGGTGGCCCGGATCGTTAGTGGGCCGGTCAGGTTGACTTCGCCCGCGGACACCCCCTGCCCCGGTTCGGCCAGAACAGGCAGGGTTTCCCCAGTCAAAAGCGAGCGATCCAGTTCGGAATGTCCGTCCACAATCTCACCATCGACAGGCATCCGTCCGCCGGGCCGCACCAGGACAAGGTCGCCAATGACCAGCTCGGCCACGTTGACCTCTTCCTCGATCCCATCACGCATCCGTAGCGCACGGGGCACTTCCAGCGCGGTCAGTTCTTCGGCCGCCGAGCGGGCAATCGCCCGCGTGCGATGGTCCAGATAGCGCCCCGCCAGCAGGAAAAAGGTGAGCGCAAGGGCGGCGTCGAAATAGGCGTGTTTGCCGCTGAGCGAGGTTTCCCAAAGCGATGTGACGACCGCCAGCACGATGGCCAGCGTGATCGGCACATCCATGTTCAGCTTGCCATTGCGCAGCGCAGCCCAGGCATTGCGGAAAAACGGCTGCCCGGAAAAGGCGATGGTGGGAAGGGCGATGGCGGCAGAAATCCAGTGGAACATATCCCGCGTTGCGGCTTCGGCCCCCGACCAGACGGCAACGGACAACAGCATCACGTTCATGCTGGCAAAGCCTGCCACGGCGAGGCGCATCAACAGATCACGTCCGGCCTTATCGGTGGCAGTGGCGTTTAGCGTGCCGGGGTCGAGTTCATACGCCTCATAGCCTAACCCTTCGACAAGGTCCGCCATCTCCTGTGCGCTGACTTCAGGCTCAGCCTCGATACTGGCACGCTTCAGGGTCAGGTTCACCCGGGCGGAGCGGACCAGCGGGTGCGCGTTCAGCCCTTTTTCCACCTTGGAAATGCAAGCCGAACAATGAATCGTCGGCAAGGACAGAGCAATCTGTGCCTCATGCGGCGCGTCCAATTCGGCCAGTTGCTCGGCCGCGGGGGCCGCCGCACAGGCCGGGCAGGCAGAAGGGGATTGGCGCAGCGTCGCGGTCATGCCTATTCCTTGATAAGCACGACGCGCTGACGGAACTCGGTGCCGTCTTTCGCCTTCGCTTCCATGCGGATGTTCCAGTTGCCATCGCCCAGCGGGACGGGCGCATAGTAATGCGTGCCATCGAACTGGAATTCGGGCGAGACATCATCATAGACATGAGTGGCGCGTCCGACAGTGGCGTCCAGCCCGGCCACCTCGACGGGTCTGCCGGCCTCGTCCGTGATCGACAGGCTCAGCAATCCACCCGAATGGCTGGCCCGCACCGTCCAGCCCAGCGACATCTGGGCATCGCGGCGCTCGTCAAACTGCTGGCTGGCGACATATGAGTTTTTCACCTCAAGCCCCGGAAAGGTTTTGACCGCCGAGTAAGCCAGAACCAGATTGACAGCGATGATCACACCGAAAGCGGCGACAAAGCCAATCAACACATGCTTGCCGGTAAGTTCCCGTGTCATTGTCAGTTTCCTTTTCCGTTGAAGACCGTGTCTTTGTAGGCACGTTCGCCATTCGAGATGTCTTCGATCCACAATCTTACATCAGTGCGTTCTGCATTTGCAGGGTCAGAGCCGGGAGCGGCCACCAGATAGACCCGTTGCAGATGGGTCGAGTCCGCAGGCACCTGAACCGAGCCATATGGCGTGCCCTCCAACTGCACCCGGATCGATGAATCGCCCGTCATCGAGATCCGGAAAGGCCTGTCATCGCCATGCTTGTTGCGCAGGCGCACCTCATAGGTGTTGCGGATGGCACCGTCCGACAGTGTTACAAAAGTCGGATTGCGCACCGGGGCCACGGTCATTTCGATGTCCGAACGGATGAACAGGGCAAAGACCAACAGGAAACCGACCAGCGACCAAAGACCTGTGTAAAGCAACGTGCGCGGGCGCAGGATATGCTTGATGATCGGCTTTGGCTCTTTGCCTTCACGCTCACGCGTTTCATCCGTCAGCGCCATATAGTCGATCAGCCCGCGCGGCTTGCCGATCTTGGCCATGATGTCATCACAGGCGTCGATACACAGCGCGCAGGTAATACATTCCAGTTGCTGACCATCGCGGATATCGATCCCCACGGGGCACACATTGACGCACGCCATACAATCGATGCAATCGCCTTGCGCGGCGCCCTCTTTCACTTCTTCGGAATGCTTGCGCGGCTCACCCCGCCATTCGCGGTAACCCACGATTAGGGTGTCTTCGTCGATCATCGCCGCCTGGATACGCGGCCAGGGGCAGGCATAGATACAGACCTGTTCGCGGGCGATTCCGCCGAAAAAGAAGGTCGTGGCGGTTAGAATGCCGATGGTCGTGTAGGCAATTGGATGAGCGTTCAGAGTGAACAGATCAACCAGGAGAGTCGGGGCATCGGCAAAGTAGAAAACCCAGGCGCCGCCTGTCGCCGCCGCGATCAGAATCCAGGTCCCCCATTTGATCAGACGCAGTCGGACTTTCTTGAAATCCCATTTCTTCTGGCGATGCAGGCGCAGACGCGCATTGCGGTCGCCCTCGATCCAGCGTTCCACCAGGATGAAGAGATCGGTCCATACCGTCTGCGGGCAGGCATAGCCGCACCAGACGCGCCCCAACGCCGAAGTGAACAAGAACAGGCCCAGCCCGGCCATCACAAGCAAGCCAGCGATGAAGTAAAACTCATGCGGCCAGATTTCGATCCAGAAGAAATAGAACCGGCGATGGGCCAGATCCAGCAGCACCGCCTGATCCGGAAGGTTGGGGCCGCGATCCCAACGAATCCAAGGCGTCAGATAGTAGATCCCCAATGTGACGATCAGGATCGCCCATTTCAGGTTGCGAAATGGTCCGTAGACCTTTTTGGGAAAAACTGGCTCGCGCGCCGCGTAAAGGCTAGGCGGTTCGACTTGCTGCGATTCGGCCACAGAGGTACTCCGGTATTTCAGAATTCTGATAGCAAGGTTTTCTCAGGTCGCCCGCGTCTGGGCTTTGACCTGAGTCAAATTCTGACTCTAATAGTGATCTTATTGAAACGTGGCACAATCACGCAGGCATTTTCTCAACCATTTCAAAAAGATTTTCACCGTTTCGCGCTGGATGCCCGGCCGCGTCACAATATGATATCCTTTGATCGCATCACTTTCAAAAAGCAGCCGCAACCGCCCCGCAGAAATGTCATTTTCGGCAAAGGCCCGAACCGTCACGGCGATCCCCTGCCCGTCTCGCGCACCATCCAGCAAAAGGTTGCCGGGCAACTGGATCGACCCGGTGCTGAGCTTATCCAGCGTGCCTATACCGCTGAGCCAATTGTTGGCCTCGGACAAGCCTGCATCCAACAACCATGGAAAATCGGCCAATTCATCCAAGCATTTGAACTCCTTATCGCCGATCAGGGAGGGCGCGGCAACGACAACCATGGGACTGAGAAACAGAGGCTCACTCTCAAGCCCCGGCCAATTGCCATCGCCATAGCGCAGGGCCACGTCGATGCCCCCTTCATCCATCGGCTCGACCTTTGGACTGGTACTGAGGATCAGGTTTATGCCCGGGAAGGCCGTGTGAAAGCCGCCCAGTTGCGGCATCAGCCAGGCTGAGGCCAGCATCGGTGTCGTGGCAATATGCAAGGGCCTGTCGGCCTCGGCCCCGGTCAATGCCGCAACGGCGCGCGCGATGGTCCCGAAGCCTGTTTCCAAAGCGTCCGCCAGTTGGCGCCCCTCCGGCGTCAGTTCCAGCTGACGTCCCGAGCGATCCACCAGCGTCAGGCCCATATGGCCCTCCAACGCTTTGAGTTGCTGGCTGACAGCGGCATGGCTGACGTTAAGCTTGTCACCTGCTGCCACGGTTGATCCGGTTTCCGCCAGCGCCGCAAAGGCCCGCAGCGCGGTCAGCGGGGGAAGGTTTCGCCACTCCATAATGTAATCTGACCTTACATATAGAAACTTTTCCTGAGTCGCATGATGTCAGGTTTTTGCCCATATTCAAAACAGAAACAGCAATATGGAAAGGAAAGACCATGTTCAACATCTTTGCAAATTCTTTCATGACGGCCACCCGCACCGGAACCTGCAATCACCAGGGTGATCGTGACCGGTTCTCGGATCGTCGTCAGGCCGAACTGATCGCGCATACCACGGGTCGTCGCCGTGACTGATCTGGCTGAGGGTCTGAACCGCCGGCCCCCACCCCCGCGCCGACTTGGCGGTCAAAGCTGGCCCTGGCGAGGCGGCAGGTGGACACGCGCCACCTCATGAAACGAAAAACTGGCCCAAGGGCCAAGCATATGACAAATTGGAGTGGGAGTAATGTGACACCGGCCTCCCAGGAAACGCGCGAACAGGACGGAAGGTCCGGTGCCAAGCCCCGGGGTGGCAAGCCATCCCGGGGTTTTCTTATGTGCTACTCGCCGCCGCCCAACTGGTGGACATAGGCGGTGACAGCACGAATCTCCGCCTCGGACAAGCGGGTCGTCCAGGGCGGCATCACGCCAAAGCGGCTATAGGTGACGGTTTCGACCAAGGTGTCGTAGTCACCCCCATAGAGCCAGATCGCATCAGTAAGGTTGGGAGCGCCTTGAAGGCGATCGCCGGTACCATCTTCTGCGTGGCAGGCTGCGCAATTGTCCATATAGACGGTCTCGCCTGCAGCCACCTGGGCTGCGTCATTCGGCTCGCCCGACAGGGACATCACGTAGTTCACCGCCTGAACGACCTCTTCGGCCTCGAGAATCTCACCAAAGGCGGGCATCTCTGAATAGCGCGCGTCGTCATCATCCTCGTTACGGATGCCGTGGCTGACGGTCAGATGGATGTCTTCCATCGTGCCGCCCCAGAGCCAGTCATCATCCGACAGGGTCGGGTAGCCGGCGAACCCACCGCCTTCACGACCGTGGCATTGAACGCACCATGTGTTGAACACCGCTTCCCCGGCCGAGCGGGCATAGCCCGACAATTCTGGATCGGTGGGGATGGTGGCCAGATCGGCAGACGCCAACTGGGCGTTGATCTCGGCATTTGCGGCCTCGGCCTCGGCGATGTCCACGGCCACATTGGCGCGTGTTGACCACCCTTTATAGCCTTCGGTCGCCCCGCTGATCATCGGCCAGGCAGGATAGGCAATCACGTACCACAGTCCCCAGATGATGGTGGCATAGAAGATCCACAGCCACCAGCGCGGCAATGGGTTGTTGAACTCTTCAATGCCGTCCCACTCATGACCCGTGGTGCCGACTTCTTCTTTTTTTACAGGTTGTTTTGCCATGTCGTTCACGCCTCCTTGGCGTCGGCCCCGCGCGCGGGCGCGGGTTTGTCTTCGTGCCGGAAGGGGATGTTGGCCGGATCGTCATAGGTCTTTGTGGAGCCCGGGCGGAACACCCAGACCACAACACCGATGAAAAAGGTGAACAACAGCAACAACATCCAGCTATCGGCGAATTCACGCAAGAGAGAATAGGTTTCCATGTGTCAGATCCTCCCTTACCGGCTGGGCACAGGCGTGAAGGTCGAGAAATCAACCAGCGTGCCCAGCATCTGCAGATACGCGATCAGAGCGTCGGCTTCGGAAATTCCGGGCCGTCCGTCGAAGTTGCGCACCTGCACGTTTTCGCCATAGCGCTCAAACAGGCCGTCAGTGTCCCCGAAAGGATCAACCTGCACCTCGAAATCCGCGGCGGCGTTTTCGATCATGGCCTCCGAGTATGGCACCCCAACCAAGGAATGTGTCCACAGCAGGTCCGAAACGTATTTCGGTTCGATCAGCCGGTTTTCGAGGTAACCGTATTTCGGCATCACCGATTCCGGCACAACCGCTTGCGGGTCGCGCAGGTGGTCGACGTGCCATTCATCCGAATAACGGCCACCCACCCGGGCCAGATCGGGCCCGGTGCGTTTGGACCCCCACTGGAACGGGTGATCATATTTCGATTCCGCCGCGAGCGAGTAGTGCCCATAACGCTCAACCTCATCACGCATCGGGCGGATCATCTGGCTGTGGCAGACATAACACCCTTCGCGGATGTAGATATCGCGCCCTGTCAACTCCAGCGGGGTATAGGGGCGCATGCCCTCTACATCCTCGATGGTGTTTTCCAGCCAGAAAAGCGGTGCGATCTGCACCATCCCCCCAACAGTGACCACCAGGAAGGCAAAGATTGCCAGAAGGGTGACGTTCTTCTCTAGGACTGTGTGTTTGTCGAGAATACCCATAATAGCGTCCCTCCTCTTATTCGGCCGGGACAACGGAGTTGTCAGCAGCGACTGCCGGGCTCCGTTTGACGGTCATGTAAAGGTTGTAGCACATGATGATTGCGCCGGTGATGAACAGCACCCCGCCAAGGCCGCGTACAACGTACATCGGGAATTTGGCGCTGACGGTGTCAGCAAAGGAGTTCACGAGGAAGCCATTGGCGTCCACTTCACGCCACATCAGGCCTTCCATGATGCCGGTGACCCACATCGACGCTGCGTAGAGCACGATGCCAATGGTCGCCAACCAGAAGTGCCAGCTGACAAGGCTAAGGCTGTAGAGCCGCTCTTTGTTCCACAGTTTCGGCACCAGGAAGTAGAGGGCACCGAAGGTGATCATACCGTTCCAGCCCAGAGCGCCGGAATGCACGTGACCAATGGTCCAGTCGGTGTAGTGGCTCAGAGAGTTCACCGCGCGGATCGACATCATCGGACCTTCAAAGGTCGACATGCCGTAAAACCCGATCGAGATCACCATCATCCGGATCACCGGGTCGGTGCGCAGTTTGTCCCAGGCGCCGGACAGCGTCATCAGGCCGTTGATCATACCACCCCACGAGGGCATCCACAGAATGATCGAGAACACCATGCCAAGGGTCGACGCCCAGTCCGGCAAAGCGGTGTAGTGCAAGTGGTGTGGACCCGCCCAGATATAAAGGAAGATCAGCGCCCAGAAGTGGATGATCGACAGTTTATAGCTGAACACCGGTCGCTCGGCCTGCTTTGGCACGAAATAGTACATCATGCCAAGGAACCCGGCAGTCAGGAAGAAGCCCACCGCGTTGTGGCCATACCACCATTGCACCATCGCATCCTGCACACCGCTGAACAATTGCACCGATTTGGAGCCCCAGATCGAGACCGGGATCGACAGGTTGTTCATCAGGTGCAGCATCGCCACGGTGATGATGAAGCTCAGGAGGAACCAGTTTGCCACGTAGATATGTGGCTCTTTCCGCTTGACGATAGTACCCATGAATACGGCCAGGAAGGCCAGCCAGACAACAGTCAGCCAGATATCCACATACCATTCAGGTTCGGCATATTCCTTCGACTGCGTCGCCCCCAGCAAATAGCCGGTGGCCGCCAGAACGATAACAAGCTGGAAACCCCAGAACACGAACCATGCAAGGTTGCCACCCCAGAGCCGCGCGGCACAGGTGCGCTGCACGATGTAAAATGATGAGCAGATCAGGGCGTTGCCCCCAAATGCAAAAATCACCGCACTGGTGTGCAACGGACGCAGCCGTCCAAAGTTCAGATAACCCTGGGCCCATTCAAAGTTGAGCACCGGAAAGGCCAGTTGGAAGGCGATGATCGTCCCCACCAGGAAGCCGACAACGCCCCATAGTGCGGTGGCGATTACGCCCGCGCGAACCACGCCATCCAGATATTCCCCCGACACATCCACGTTGGGTCTCGGTTCATCCGTATGGCGCAGTACCCAGATAAAGGTAATGCCCGCGGCCAGCGCCACTGTCAGCGCGTTGACCATGTAGGCCAGATCACGTGCCTGGTTGGCCGCAAAAAGCGCGATAAACGCGATCAGGCCAAGCACGATCAGCTTGATATAGTTCGTCATATTACGTCCCTTCGTCTCACTCCGCACGACTCAAGCACGCGCGGGCTACTTTAGACTGTCCTTTTAATGGAACGCCGAGGCGGTCACGACCTTGATCTGCATCAACATTTAGTCCGGATTTTCTTGATTATCATCAAGGAAGCCGGGGGCGGCACCCGCTAGACTCCTCTGCGAAGATCTCAAGGGAGAGCTGAGATGTCCTACAATTGCCTGTTTTCCGTACTGACCGACGAAACCCTGGTGGATGACACGCTTGCTTATGCGGTGGCCGCCGCCGAGCAACATGACGCACATCTTGACGTTCTTTGCCTTGGCGTGGATCGCAGCCAGACCGGGTATTACTATGCAGGGGCAAGCGCGATCGTCCTTCAGGAAACCATTACCCGCGCCAATGAAGAAGCGCATGCCATTGAAACAAAAGTGAAAAGTCTTTTGGCCAACAGCGGTATCCGCTGGGGATCGGAAACCGGCGTCGCGCAGCTGGCGGATTTGGGTCGGCATGTGGCAGCGCGTGCACGATTCTCGGACATGGTCATCCTGCCGCAACCTTACGGCGAAGATCGGGGGGCCGAACTGGAAGCCGTGACAGAAGCCGCATTGTTCGAGGGTCAGACCCCGGCCATCGTCCTGCCGCAAAACGTCGCACCAGGATTAAAACCGGAACGGGTCCTGATTGCCTGGAATGAAAGCGTTGAAGCGCTTAACGCCATCCGCGCAGCCCTGCCTCTGCTGACCGCCGCTGACAGGGTACATGTGGTAGTGATTGATCCGCCCACCCACGGACCGAACCGGTCCGACCCCGGCGGGCAGCTGTCGCAATATCTGGCACGCCATGACATGAAGGTGGAAATTGACGTGCTGTCCAAAACCATGCCGCGCATATCAGACGTTCTGTTGCGTCATGCCGGGGATATGGATGCAGATCTCATCGTCATGGGGGCTTATGGCCATTCCCGCTTCCGCGAAGCGATCTTTGGCGGGGCCACCCGGTATATGCTGGAACAGGCCACACTGCCTGTATTGATGGCGCATTAAGGCAAGCGTGACGACTTCAGACGATTCGTGACAAAATCAGACGGTGGTCATGCAACCATGCCACCGTCACTGTCGTCGCCCGCTTCTTCCTGCAAGCGGTCAAAATCTGGTACGATGACATGGCGCTTGCCTTCCAGGACGATCACACCGTCTTTCTTAAGCGCCGACATCTGACGGCTAACAGTCTCCAGCGTCAGGCCGAGATAATCGGCCATGGCCTCGCGGGTCAGCGGCAGATCAAACACCAGTCGTTCGGGCGTCGGGCCCAGGTTCAGCGTGGCATCGCGCCGGGCGATGATCGACAGCAAAGACGCAATTTTTTCGCGCGCCGTTTTACGGCCCAGAACCAGCATCCATTCGCGGGCGGCGTCCAACTCGTCCAGCGTCATTTCAAGCAGGCGGTGCGCGACATGCGGCGTCCGATCCATCATGTCTTCAAAGGGTTTTTTGCGGAAGCAGCACATCACCATGTCACTTGTCGCCACCACGTCATAAGCCGCAGTCCCGCGTCCGGGGCGCCCGACAAAATCGCTGGGCAAAAGAAGGCCGACCATCTGGGTGCGCCCGTCTTCCATTGTTTGGGTCAGAGACGCGATTCCCGACACGACCGAGCCAACAAAATCCATCTGATCGCCCGACCAGATCACGGTCTGACCTGCCTGGAAGCTGCGATAGTATTTTATCTGTTCCAGAGTGTTCAACTCATCCGCTTCGCACTTCGCGCACACGGCACGGTGACGAATAGGACACTCTCCGCAGTCCTTAAGATCGGCGACGGCATTATTCTGTGACATTTCAATCTCTGGTCGTTGGCGCGTATTGATCTGGGTCAAGGTTGGCCCAGTCCCTATCATCTAGGTTAGACGGATGATTACAAATGCACAACTGGGCAAACTGGGGCTCTTTGACGCAAAGGTCCCCCGTTATACAAGCTACCCAACCTCGCCACACTTCTCAAAGGCAGTGGGCGCAGGCGAATTCGTGCACTGGGTCGAAGCGATCCCGGAAGGCGCGCAGATATCTTTGTACATACATGTGCCATTCTGCCGCAGGTTGTGCTGGTTTTGCGCCTGCCGGACGCAGGGGACTCAAAGCCAGGCACCGGTTCTGGCCTATCTCGAAACCCTGAAAACCGAATTGAAAATGCTGGGGCAACATTTGCCCAGAGGCGTGACTTTGTCCCGCCTGCATTGGGGTGGCGGCACGCCAACGCTGCTGGCACCGGACATGATGGAAGACCTGGCAGGGGCGGTTCGTGAGATCGCTCCTTTTGCTGCCAACACCGAGTTCTCGGTCGAGATCGACCCGAATGAAATCGACGGCGAGCGCCTTGATGCCCTGGCACGGGCCGGCATGAACCGCGCCTCGATCGGGGTGCAGGATTTCAACGACGACATCCAGCAAACCATTGGTCGCATTCAGGGCTATGACATCACCAAATGGGCTGCCGACGAAATTCGTGCGCGCGGTATCAAAAGCCTGAACGCCGACATTCTTTATGGCCTGCCAGACCAAAGTAAGGGCCGAATCACCGAAAGCGTCCAGAAACTGCTGTCACTTAGCCCTGACCGCGTTGCGCTGTATGGATATGCCCATGTGCCCTGGATGGCCAAGCGCCAGCAACTGATCCCGTCTGATCGCCTGCCCACGCCGCAGGAACGGCTGGAACTCTATGACACCGCGCGCCGCCTTTTCATGTGGGATGGCTATAACGAGATCGGCATCGACCATTTCGCCACTCCCGAAGACGGGCTTAGCACGGCGCTTGAAGGCGGCACTTTGCGCCGCAACTTCCAAGGCTACACCGATGACACAGCGGACGTGTTGATCGGGGTTGGTGCCTCGTCGATCTCGCGCTTCCCGCAAGGTTACGCGCAGAATGCACCGGCCACAGGCGCGCATACCGCCGCCATTCGCGAAGGGCGGTTCTCGACCACGCGCGGCCATGTCTTTGCCGGGCAGGATTTGCTGCGCTCGCGGATGATCGAGCAACTGATGTGCGAATTCCGCATTGATGCGCATGACATGCATGACAGTTTCGGGATCGCACCCGATGCGCTGAACACGATTCTGACCGATGTGAATGCGCAGTTTGACGGATTGCTCAGCGTAACCGACGAAGGGCTTTTTGTACCCCATGAGGCGCGCCCCCTGACCCGGATGATCGCGCGCAGCCTGGATACCTACGAGTTATCCAAAGCCGGGCACAGCTCGGCCATCTGATATTCAGGTCGTCACGTCCAGCGCCGCCTGAAGCAGCGTTCTGGTATACTCGGTCCGCGGCGCGTCAAACATGGCGCCCGCCTCACCGGCCTCGATGATATCACCACGTTTCATCACGATCATATTGTGGCTCATCGCCCGTACGACATGCAGGTCGTGACTGATGAACAGATAGGCCAACCCGTATTTCACCTGCAAACGACGCAGCAGATCAACGATTTGCACCTGTACCGTCATATCCAGCGCCGATGTCGGTTCGTCCAGCACCACCATCTTGGGCCGCAGGATCATCGCACGGGCGATGGCGATGCGTTGTCGTTGACCACCTGAAAACTCGTGGGGATAGCGATCCATCGTGGCGGGATCCAGATCGACCTCGCGCATCACCTCGGCAACCAGATCGCGCTCGGCCCGCCCATCGGGGTTGCCATGCACGCCCAAACCCTCGGCGATGATCTGTTCACAGGTCATTCGGGGGGACAGGCTGCCAAACGGATCCTGAAACACGATCTGCATATCCGCGCGGCGACGCCGCAACTCTCGCGTGGACCAGCCATTCACGTTCTCGTCGTCGAAAAGGATTTTCCCCTCTGATGCGATCAGACGCATGATCGCCAGCGCCAACGTGGTCTTGCCCGATCCACTTTCTCCGACAATGCCCAACGTCTCGCCCGCACGCACGGAGATCGTCGCATCGTTGACCGCTTTCACATGGCCCACCACCTTGCGCATGAACCCGCGCTGAATGGGAAACCAGACCTTCAGATTCTGCGTCTCGACCAGCTTTTTCGCCCCGGCAGGCACGGGCGAGGGCACGCCAACGGCGCGCGCATTCAGCAGCTTGCGGGTATACTCATGCTGCGGGTTGGCGAAAATCTCGGCGGTTGGCCCGGCCTCGACAATCACCCCGTCCTTCATAACGCAGACCTTGTCGGCAATCCGTTGTACCACGCCCAGATCATGGGTGATGAACAACAGCCCCATGTTTTCTTCGCGTTTCAGCTCGGCTAGAAGTTCGAGGATTTGCGCCTGAATGGTCACATCCAGCGCCGTTGTCGGTTCATCCGCGATCAGGATGTCGGGCTTGTTGGCCAACGCCATGGCAATCATCACGCGTTGGCGTTGCCCCCCGGACAGCTGATGAGGAAAGGACCCAAGGCGGTTTTCAGGTTCATGAATGCCCACGCGCTGCAGCAATTCTATAATCCGCGGCCGGGTCTCTTCGTGGGTCAGGCCCTGGTGCAGCATCAGGCTTTCGGCGATCTGCTTTTCCAATGTGTGCAGCGGATTGAGCGAGGTCATCGGCTCTTGAAAGATAAAGCTGATGTCGTTGCCACGCACCTTGCGCAGCATCTTGTCTGACGCGCCGATCATTTCCTGCCCGTCATATTTGACCGAACCCGAAACCTGCGCCGATGACCCCAGCAGTGACACGGTGCTGAGCGCCGTGATCGACTTGCCGCTACCGGATTCGCCGACAATCGCAACGGTCTCGCCCCGATCAACGGTGAACGAGACACCATGCACACATGGGGTTATCTGCCCATCCTGGCGAAACGCGATGGCCAGGTCTTTGACCTCCAGAAGGCTCATTCAAATGTCTTTCTTGGATCAAACGCATCCCGCACGCCTTCAAAGATGAAGACCAGCAGCGACAGCAAAATGGCAAAGGCAAAGAACGCGGTAAAGGCCAGCCAGGGCGCCTGCAAATTCTGTTTGGCCTGAAGCGTAAGTTCACCCAATGACGGCGCGCTGGACGGCAGGCCAAAGCCGAGGAAATCGAGACCCGCCAACAACGCAATCGCACCGGTGATCACGAAAGGCATCATCGTCAAGGTGGCAACCATCGCATTGGGCAACATGTGACGGAACATGATGGTCAGATTGGACACGCCCAGCGCTTTAGCCGCACGCACATATTCAAGGTTGCGCGCACGCAGGAACTCGGCGCGCACCACCCCCACCAATGTCATCCAGCCAAAGAGGATCGTGATAAACGCCAACAACCAGAAACTTCGCGGTAAAATCGCGAACAGGATGATGATCACATAAAGCTGTGGGGTCGAGGCCCAGATCTCGATAATCCTTTGAAAAATAAGATCTGTCTTGCCACCGAAATACCCTTGGACAGCCCCGGCAAAAATGCCGATCAGGGTTGACGCCAATGTCACCACCAGCATGAACATCACCGACAATCGGAAGCCATAGATCACCCGTGCCAGCACGTCGCGCTTGGTATCATCCGTGCCCAGCCAGTTTTGCTCGTTCGGAGGCAGCGGGGCCGCACCCGGACGGTCCACCGAGGTGTCATAGCTGTAAGGGATCGGCGGCCACAGCGCCCAGCCCTTCTTAATCTCGGTCCCACCGACAATGCCATCCGCACTATCGGCGATCACCTCTTCGGGGTCGTCAAAACAGCTTTCCAGCCCGCCGGAGGCAATCAGACAAGCCACTTCGGGATCACGATAGATCGCCTCGGTCTGGAAATCCCCGCCAAAGGCGGTTTCGGGATAGAACCGGAAAATCGGTGTGTAATAGCCATCCTGATATTTCACCAGAATCGGCTTGTCGTTGGCCACGAATTCAGCCGGCAGCGTGATAAAGAAAAGGATCGAGAACAGGATCAGAGACCAGAATGCCCGCCGGTTGCGTTTGAAATTCCGCCAGCGGCGTTGGTTGAGAGGAGACAGCGCCATCTATCCCTCCCGCTTTTCAAAGTCGATGCGCGGATCGACCAGCACATACATCAGGTCTGACAGGATATTGACCACAAGGCCGATGAGGCCAAACAGGAACAAGGTGCCGAACATCACCGGGTAATCCCGACTGACTGCGGCCTCAAACCCCAGGCGGCCCAATCCGTCGAGTGAGAAGATCGTCTCGATCAACAGGCTGCTGCCAAAGAACACGCCAACGAATACCGCCGGGAAACCCGCAATCACGATCAGCATGCCGTTGCGGAATACATGGCCATACAACACGCCGCTCTCGCTCAGCCCCTTGGCGCGCGCGGTCATGACATAGTGTTTCTTGATTTCATCCAGAAAACTGTTCTTGGTCAGCAAGGTTAGTGTGGCAAAGGCCCCGATGGTCGACGCCAGAACCGGCAGCGCCATGTGCCATGCGTAGTCAGCGATTTTCCCGAGAACGGTCAGTTGATCAAAATTGTCCGAGGTCAGGCCGCGCAGGGGGAAGATTTGCCAGTAACTGCCACCGGCGAACAGCACGACCAGCATGATCGCGAACAGGAACGCCGGGATAGCATAAGCGGCGATGATGATGCCGCTGGTCCAGCTGTCAAAGGCACTGCCATCCTGCACCGCTTTGCGAATGCCCAGCGGGATGGAAATCAGATAGGCAATCAGCGTTGACCACAGGCCCAGTGAGATCGAAACCGGCATCTTTTCCAGCACCAGGTCGGTCACGGCGATAGAGCGGAAGTAACTTTCCCCGAAATCGAACCGCATATAGTCCCACATCATGCCCAGGAACCGTTCCAGCGGGGGTTTGTCCAACCCGTATTGTGCCTTCAGTTCTTCGATGAATTCCGCAGGCAGGCCCCGCGCACCCACGTAATCCGCGCTGTCGCCCTCTTGCAGCGTCGCATCTTCGCCGCCACCCGCAAAGCCACCAAACACATCGCCCTCGCCCTGCATCTGGGCGATGACCTGTTCAACCGGGCCGCCGGGTACGAATTGCACCAGCGTGAAATTGATGATCATGATCCCCAGCAATGTGGGAATGATCAGCAGCAATCTGCGCAGGATATAGGCGCCCATGGGGCTGTTACCTCAGCGCGCCGGACGCTTTCAGCGCCGCGCCTTTCTCGGCGTTGTACCACCAGAAATCCAACGTCCCCAGCGCATAAGGCGGGAGCGTTTCGGGGTACTCATACATATCCCAATATGCCACCCAGTGATCCGGGGCATAGCCATCGGGGATCAGAAAAAACTCGTACCGCAAGGCGCGATCCAGTGCCCGGATGGTCATGTCTTCCTCGTCTTGCGTGGCGGTCAGAAGCGAGGCTTCGATGATCGCATCCACCATCGGACTGGCCAGTCCGGCAGGGTTGAACAAGCTGTACTCTGCCGCCTCGGACCCGAAGCGCTGTGCCAGTCCGGTCCCCGTACCCAGCAGGGCCGGATACCCGTCGAACACCAGATCATAATCGCGATCCCGCTCACGCTTTGTGTATTGCGCGGCATCGACTGTCTCAAGCCGCGCGTCGATCCCCAGTTTTTGCAGGTTGGCCACGAAGTTCTCGGCAATCGCTTGATTCGTCGGTGAAGATGAGGCGCTCAGCAGGAAATCCAGCCGCAACACCGTGCCATCAGGTGTGCGCAACTTGCCGTCCTCGCCAACGTTGAACCCGGCTTCGCCCATCAATTTCAGCGCCTGGCGCATGTTGCGCCGCGTGTTCAGCCGCTCGGGGTCGGACACATGCGGCACCGGCGGCTCGGTGGTCAGCACATCCGCAGGCACCACATCGCCAAGAGATTGCAGAAATTCCAGTTCCGCGCCTTCCGGCAAACCTTTGGCCTCAAGCGGGGTGCCATGCGAGAACGAGCGCGGCTGGCTAAAAAGTCCATAGAGCAGCGAGGCATTGGTCCACTCGAAATTAAACGCCAGCGCGATCGCCTGGCGCACACGTTTATCCTTCAACACATCCGAGCCGAGGTTAAACACGATCCCGGTCATGTTGGGCGGCGTGCCATCGGGCAGCTCTGCCTTCACGACATTGCCATTCTGCACGGCCGGAAAATCATAGGCGCTGGCCCAGATCTTGGGATCAGCTTCCGTACGATAGGTGACTTCACCGGCCTTGAAGGCTTCAAAGGCAGCGGTGGAATCAGCGAAGTACTCCAACCGGATACGATCGAAATTGTGCCGCCCCTTGTTGATCGGCAGATCCGCACCCCAATAGCCCGGGTTCCGTTTGAACGTGGCGCTGCGATTGACGTCAACCTTGTCGATCACATACGGCCCCGATCCGGGCGAGACCTCTAGACGGCTTTCATCCAGCTTGGCACCGGTTTCCTCGTACCACTTCCTGGACCAGACCGGCACCGTGCCGACCTGATCAATCAGGGACCGGCGTGAGATGCCATCTGCAAAATAGAACTTGATCCGGTGATCATCGAGCACTTCGGCATTGGGAATGCGCTTGCGCACTGCCTCGGCATAGGATTTCAAACCCTGATCCAAAAGCAGGTTGTGGCTGAACAACACATCATGCGCAGTTAGCGGAGTGCCATCGGAAAACCGGGCCTCGGGACGCATGTGAAAGATCACCCAGGATTTGTCTTCGGGATATTCGACAGTGTGGGCCAACAGACCGTACATCTCGCGGAAATTATCGGCAGGCAATGATCCGCTTCCTGCCAGCACTTGGCCCAGCAGGCTTTCATACATCACCGTCGCCAGAGCCGACGAGCGGCCCTTGCGGGTGTAGGGGTTCATCGAGTCGAAACTGCCAGAGAGGGCGATGGAAATCTCTCCACCCTTGGGCGCATCGGGGTTCACATAGTTGAAATGCGGATAATCTGGTGGATAGCTGAGATCGCCGAAATAAGAATAGCCATGAGATTTGATGATCTTGTCCTGCGCCAGCGCGGCTTGGGCCATCAGCGCGGCAACCCCCAGCATGAACATCGCAACAATTGCCCTGATCGACGTCGATTTCGGGATCGCTCGGGTCTGGGCCCGGTTGCGCTGTCCGCTCATGGTCATCTCCTCTTGTCGCCTCTTCATGTGGGTTTTTTTCCACTTCTAGCAAGCTAAATGAGGCTGCACCTTACATTCAAGCACGTAAACGTGAGGGGGCGTTAAAACACCGATACGCCATGGAAAAGGCCGCCAACCCGGTGGGATGGCAGCCTTTGACAATTTCTTACGCGGGAAAGATCAACCGCCGCTTTGAATATAAGCGATCACCGCGGCGCGCTCTTCTTCGTTTTTCAGACCGTTAAACGCCATTTTGGTGCCCGGCATGAAGTCTTTCGGCTTGGTCAGGAATGCGTCCAGGTTCTCGTAGGTCCATGTGCCGCCAAAATCTGCCATCGCGTTGGAATACTTGAAGCCTTCCGAGGCAGCGACATCGCGGTCAACGATGTTGGTCAGATAAGGGCCAACCCGGTTCTTGCCGCTTTCCAGCGTGTGACACGCCTTGCATTTCTTGAAGACTTTTTCACCGGCCGCAATATCCGCAGCCGCCACCAGCGCAGCAAAGCCAGATGCCTCGGCAGCAGCCTCTTCGACAACCGCCTCTTCAGTGGTCGCTTCCTCAGTTGCCGTTTCTTCGACTGCGGCCATTTCCGTCTCGGCAGCCTCTGTCGCTTCCCCGGTTGCGGCTTCGGTCTCGGTTTCCGCGGCCGCCGCTTCCTCTGCAACGGTTTCTTCCGCTGCTGCTTCTTCGGTAGCTGCCTCTTCCACCGCAGGCTCTTCAGCGGCGGCTTCTTCCACCGCTTCTTCCGCGGCGGGCTCTTCGGCGGCAGCTTCTTCCACTGCTTCTTCTGCAGCAGGCTCTTCCATAGCCGCTTCTTCCTCGGGCATCGCGATCTCGGTCATGTCGCCATCGGTCATGTCGAGGAAGGCAATCAGGTTGGCGCGATCAGTCGGCTTCTTCAGGCCATTGAAAGCCATGGTTGTGCCGGGCGCATAGCCTTTCGGGTTTTCCAGGAAGTTGAACAACTCTTCCGGGGTCCAGACTTCGACAACCTCTTCAAGCGCGCCAGAGTATCCGAAACCTTCTGCCGTATCGACGGTGCGGCCTACGACGCCGTATAGGTAAGGACCAGTCGAATTGGCGCCGGCCTCAAGCTTGTGACAGGCCTTACACTTTCCAAAGACCTTTTCGCCCTTGTCGATATCGGCCGCTGCCATGAGAGAGGCGAAAGACACTTCTTCCACTTCTTCCTCAGCACCGTCGCCGTCACTGGTGTCGATCACGTAAGCCTGCGCGTGGTGATCGTCACCGTGGCTTTTGTGCATGGCATAAATCTCTTCGGACACCCATTTGCCCACCAAGAAGACCAGCAGAGCCCCAAAAAGGCCGCCGGCAAGCTTTGTCATTGTCATCGTGTCGAACATAGGCGCGCTCTCATCTGAATCTGTTCGGGTTATCTATCCGCTTCCCTCGGGCGGACGCAAGGTGTAGTTTGCGCGACCAAATGCCCGGGCAAGGGCAGATCGACAGGAATTTTCAGATGACCAAGCGCATAGCCTTTCAGGGCGAGCTGGGGGCCTATTCGCATCAGGCCTGCCGTGACACCTATCCCGAGATGGAGGCCATGCCCTGCCGCACCTTCGAGGATGCGATCGAGGCCGTGCGTTCGGGCACAGCCGAACTGGCCATGCTACCGGTAGATAATTCGACCTTCGGGCGGGTGGCCGATATTCATCATCTGCTGCCTCAATCAGGCCTGCATATCGTTGGCGAAGCCTTCGTGCGGGTGCACATCAATCTGCTGGCCCTGCCTGGTGCGGAGATTGGCCAGATCAATCAGGCGATGAGCCACACAATGTTGCTGGGGCAATGCCGCGCTTTTCTGGAAAAACACGGCATTCACCGGGTGACCGGTGCTGATACGGCAGGGTCAGCCCGCCATGTGGCCGAATTGGGCGAACCGTCAATGGCCGCTTTGGCCAGTGAGCTGGCGGGCGAGATTTATGGCCTCGAAGTGCTGGCGCGCCAGATTGAGGACCAGGGCGATAACACCACGCGCTTTCTGATTATGTCACGCGAGATGGACCACTCCCGGCGCGGCGAGGACGGCATGATCACCAGCTTTGTCTTTCAGGTGCGTAACATTCCCGCAGCGCTCTATAAGGCGATGGGCGGGTTTGCGACCAATGGGATCAACATGACCAAGCTGGAAAGCTACATGGTGGGCGGATCGTTCACCGCGACCCAGTTCTATGCCGATATCGAAGGTCACCCGGATGATCCGGGCGTCAAGCTGGCATTGGAAGAGTTGGAGTATTTCACCTCCAATATTACGATGCTTGGGGTTTATCCGGCTGACCGGGCGCGCGGATAACGCGGATCTCCCTCATCCCGGCCCGCCCGGTTTCAAGGCCAGATCGTCGTTACTGCGCCCCGATCAACCCCGGCCAATTGGCGTCAGCCTTGGCAATGTTACCATCAATATCCCCTGCCCAGGTGCGGCGCACCCGGATGTCATAGTTCAGGTATAGCTTGCCCTTCCAAATCCGCCAGGCCAGCGGGTCCACATCTGCAATCGCATTCTGCGAGGCTGCATAGGCACAATAACCGCCATATTGCGGGGCATATCTTTCAGGGTCTTCCAGAAAGGCGGCGCGATTCGCCTCGCTGACAAAAACCCAGTCGACGCCTTTATAAGTCGTGCGGATGTCGCGATTGCCCTCCTGTGGGGAGTCGCCCGTCCAATAGGTCATCACATCATAGCCATGAAGCGCGAGGCCATTGAAATGGCCGCTGTTGATGACAGGCGTCTCGGCCCGCGTGCTTGTCGCCACCGCCATTGCAAAAAACCCGAGGCCAAGCGCGCGGCGGCTCAGACCCCGGTCTGACATGCGATCAGAAGCTGTAGCTGATGCCGATATTCACTGCATGGGTCAGAATATCGGCCTTGATTTTGCCATCGGCCTGCCCTGCCACCAGAGGATCGGCATCAATCGTGATGTCATTGTCGGACCAAGTGAACTGGTATTCGCCGAACAGGGCCCATCTGTCGTTGAAATCGTATTTCATTCCAGCAATGCCACGCACGGCCGGACCGGTCAGTTCGTAGTCATACGTCCGGTTGCTTGCGCCGGGCACTTGCGCGTCCACATGCGGGATCGCGACACCGACACCGGCACCTACATAGGGCGTGAAACGCGCATTCTTGAACGCCCCGGGCCAGCGTTTCATGATGTTTGCGGTAATGATGTTGTGCCCATCGGACAACTCGAAGCGGTCGAGGCCAACAGCGGCCAGATCACCGGACGAGGCATAGGCCTTGGTATGTGTGCCTTCGATGCCAAAGCCCAGGTTGCCGGGTGTCCACCAAATTGCACGACCGCCGTAATAAATTGGTGCGTCCAGCGGGTTGCCTTCCCAGTCAAAGCTGCGGCTGACCGGGGCGCCGCCGGGCAATGTGCCTGATCCGGTGCTGCTCTGAACGCTCTGCACACCCAAATAGAGTGAAAGCTCCATTTCCGCTGCGGCAGGAGTGGCGATTGAAAGAACCGAAACGGTTGCGGCGACGGCGGTAACTGAAAGTGACTTCATGGCTGGCCTCGTAGGGGAGTTGTGCAGGACTGCTCGCAGACCTGCTTACACCCGCAACCCGCCACGCTCAAGCGCGACAGATGCGCACCCTCATCACATCTGCAACAATGCGGACTTTACGACCCGCTCCAGCAAAGCTAAGTATTCGCTCGGACAGGCCACGGATTCCGTGGCCCATAACGTGTATGAGCCGCTTACGGCCTCGAAAATGGAGGAACCTCGTGTCCCACGCAGATGATCACGAAGGCACCCGCAGAGATTTTCTCTACTACGCCACCGGCGGCGCAGGTGTTGTAGTCACCGGTGCTGCTGTCTGGCCACTGGTCAATCAGATGAACCCCTCGGCAGATGTTCAGGCCCTCAGTTCGATCCGGGTTGATGTATCGGGTGTCGAGCCTGGCACGCAAGTGACCGTGAAATGGCTGGGCAAACCGGTCTTCATCCGGCATCGCACCGGCGCGGAAATCGCCAAGGCACAGGAACAGGACGCCGAAGCAGAAGGCAATCTGCCGGATCCGCTTGCACGTAACGCCAACCTGGACCCAACCGCATCGGCAAGTGACGCCAACCGCGTCATGCCCTCGCCAGAAGGTGAAGGCGAAGGCGCATGGATTGTTCAAATGGGTGTTTGCACCCACCTGGGCTGTGTGCCCCTGGGCGATGCCGGCGAATTTGACGGCTGGTTCTGCCCCTGTCATGGCTCGCACTACGACCTTGCCGGACGTATCCGCAAAGGCCCTGCTCCGGAAAACCTTCCGGTTCCGCCTGCCGAATGGGTGGATAACACCACCATCAAACTGGGATAAGGGAGCGCGCATATGTCCGGAATTCCACACGATCACTACGAACCAAAGACCGGCGGCGAGAAATGGCTGCATTCGCGCCTGCCCATCGTCGGTCTGCTTTATGACACGATCATGATCCCCACACCCAAGAACCTGAACTGGATGTGGATTTGGGGGATCATCCTGACCTTCTGCCTGGTGCTGCAAATTGTCACCGGCATTATCCTGGTGATGCATTACACGCCGCATGTTGATATGGCCTTTGCCTCGATCGAACACATCATGCGCAACGTGAATGGCGGGCACTTCATCCGTTATCTGCACATGAACGGCGGTTCGCTATTCTTCTTTGCAGTCTACATGCATATTTTCCGGGGTCTCTATTACGGGTCGTACAAAGCCCCGCGTGAGATCACTTGGATCATCGGCATGCTGATTTACCTGATGATGATGGGCACCGCCTTTATGGGCTACGTTCTGCCCTGGGGTCAGATGTCGTTCTGGGGGGCCACCGTTATCACTGGTCTCTTCGGCGCCATCCCGTTCATCGGTGACTCGCTGCAAACCTGGCTGCTGGGCGGACCGGCGGTGGACAATGCCACGCTGAATCGCTTCTTCTCGCTGCACTATCTGCTGCCATTTGTGATCGCCGCGCTTGTGGCCGTGCACATCTGGGCCTTCCACACCACCGGGAATAACAACCCAACCGGTGTGGACGTGCGTCGCGACTCGAAAGCAGAAGCCGAAAAAGACACCGTCCCGTTCTGGCCCTATTTCGTCATCAAAGACGTCTTCGCGCTGGCCGTTATTCTGGCTGTGTTCTTTGCAATCGTTGGCTTCATGCCGAACTATCTGGGTCACCCTGATAACTATATCGAAGCGAACCCGCTGGTCACACCTGCGCATATCGTGCCGGAATGGTACTTCCTGCCCTTCTACGCCATCCTGCGCGCCTTTACTGGCGATGTCTGGGTGGTGATGTTTGCCAGCTGGATCACCGGCGGCATCATCGACGCCAAGTTCTTTGGGGTGCTGGCCATGTTCGGCGCCATTGTCGTGATGGCGCTGGCACCGTGGCTGGATACATCCAGCGTGCGCTCGGGCCGATATCGCCCGATGTTCAAATGGTGGTTCTGGTTGCTGGTGGTCGACTTCATCGTCCTGATGTGGCTGGGTGCCATGCCCGCCGAGGAACCTTATGCGACCTTCTCACTGATCGCGTCGGCCTATTGGTTCTTCTACTTCCTGATCATCCTGCCTTTGCTGGGTGTTATCGAGAAGCCTCTGCCGCAGCCGGCAACGATCGAGGAAGACTTCAACGCCCACTACCCCAAAGCCGAAACTCCGGCCGAATAAGAAAGGAACCAGGATATGTTTAAAAAACTAAGCATTGCTGCTGTTGCCGCCCTGACCCTTTCAACGGGTGGGGCCATGGCCGCCGGTGGCGCCGGTCACGTCGAAGACATTGACTTCTCTTTCGAGGGTCCCTTCGGCAAGTTTGACCAGAACCAGTTGCAGCGTGGCCTGCAGATCTACACCGAGGTCTGTTCGGCCTGCCACGGGTTGCAATATGTACCGCTGCGCACGCTGGGCGATGAGGGTGGACCGCATCTGCCCGAAGATCAGGTGCGGGCCTATGCAGAACAGAACTTTGAAGTGTTCGACCCTGCGCTTGACGATACCCGCCCGGCCAAGCCAACCGACCATTTCCCCGGATCGGGTTTGGAAACTGCCCCCGACCTGAGCCTGATGGCCAAGGCGCGTGCAGGGTTTCATGGCCCCTATGGCTCGGGAATGAACCAGTTGTTCAAAGGAATGGGCGGACCCGAATACATCTACTCGATCCTCGAAGGTTACACCGGCGAGGAAAAGGAAGAGGCGGGTACGCTGTTCTACGGTAACAAGGCCTTCCCGGGTGGCTGGATCGCCATGGCGCCGCCGCTAAGCGATGAACTGGTCGAGTTCGCGGACGGTCACGACAACACTGTGCACCACATGGCCGAAGACGTCTCGGCCTTCCTGATGTGGGCGGCTGAACCCAAGATGATGGCGCGCAAACAGGCCGGTCTGACCGGGGTGATCTTCCTGACGGTGCTGTCGGTGCTTCTGTACCTCACCAACAAACGCATCTGGGCACCTATCAAGGGCAAGAAAGTCGGCTAAGCCATCTGCCACGCGCATGTCAAAGAAACCCCGGTCTATCTGGACCGGGGTTTTCTGTTGCAAGAAAAGACGCGCGCCGCGGTCATGCCGCACCTGACTTCTCAGATCAGGCAGCAAACGATAGACCTTGTCCGGTTTGAGCCCATTGCAGCAATTTGCGACTGACTCAACCTAAGCCGGGCCAGCGCCGGGCCGTGGGATGGCGCTCAAACAGTCATGAGGTTCACTTTATCTCTGCAAAGCCCGTATATCCTATCTGTGTCACACCCAGCCTCACCAAAGCGCCAGCCCGGCGGGGCGGTCCGGCGCTGGCCCGGCGGCTGCGCCTTGATTCCGGGCTAGGGTGGTGAAATCTGCGGCAGCTTCGTCCCGCAAAGCAGACTGTTCACAGAGCCATGTCTACGCCAAAGGAACAATCAGCCTTGATAGTTCAATCGTAGCTGCGCAAATCCTCGATCACCTTGCCGTCATTGGGCAGGGACGAGACGATCTCGATATGTCCTTTGAGCTTGAGCACATCGCTGACCGATCCGGCATAGGCCTCGGGTGCGCCGCCATCGGCCTCGATCTGCACGGTCATCACATCACTCTCGCCCTCGCGGCTGGCAATGACGCGGGCACGGCGGATTTCGGCGTGGCGTGACACAAGGGCGGCCACCTGTTCGGGACGCACGAACATGCCCTTGATCTTGGTGGTCTGATCGGCGCGGCCCATCCATCCCTTGATACGCATATTGGTGCGTCCACAAGGGCTTTCCCCCTCCATCACAGCACTCAGATCGCCGGTGGCAAAGCGGATCAGCGGATAGTCGGGGTTGAGCGTGGTCACGACCACCTCACCCACTTCGCCGGGGGCAACCGGATCGCCTGTGCCGGGAGTGACGATCTCGACAATCACGCCCTCATCCACGATCAGCCCTTCCTGCGCGTCGCTTTCATAGGCGATGTTGCCCAGATCAGCGGTGGCATAGCATTGCAGGCAGGCGATGCCGCGATCCGCATATTCCTGCCGCAAAGACGGGAACAAGGCTCCCCCCCCAACAGCAGCTTTGGTGATCGAGAGAGTCAGGCCCATTTCCTCGGCCTTATCCAGAATGACCTTCAGGTAATCAGGCGTTCCGGCATAGGTGGTCACGCCAATGTCATGCGCCGCGCGGGCCTGCAATTCGGTCTGACCGGTGCCTGCGGGAAACACAGCCGCCCCCACGGCGCGCGCACCATTTTCAAAAATCATGCCCGCCGGGGTCAGATGATAGCCAAAGCAGTTCTGCACGATATCACCCGACCCCACGCCGCAGGCATTGAGGAACCGCCCGATGCGCCACCAATCATGGCCCACGCCACCCGGTTCATAAATCGGACCCGGCGACTGGAAGATATGAGCAAACTCATGCGGTGAACGCGATGTAAGCCCGCCGAAGGGGGCCGAATCCGATTGCGCCCGCCCGAGATCCGATTTGCGCAGCACCGGCAAGGCGGCCAGGTCGCTGATCTGTGTGATCCGGTCCGCATCAACACCGGCAAGAGAGACGCCATAGCCCGGCAGCCCCTGGGCGTTGGTAATCTGGACAGGCAAGGCCTGTGCCATGGCGAATTGCCGCGCATCAGCGCTGCGAGTTTCCAAATCATCAAAAAACTTGGGCATAATTGCTATCCTCTACCCGGACCATACGGCGCGACAGGTTGACCAATTGAAGCGAATCGGAAGGTTTGGCAGACACGGCATACATTTGCATACATTTTGCCTTGCCAGGCCGTTTTCAAAGGGGGTGCCCCATGACCACGACCAACGCCGACACCATGATCAGCGACGCCGAACTGGACGCGCGCATCACATTCCACGATGACATTCAGGCGATGGAGGCCGATTTCTCGGGCTTCACCTTCGATAACTCCGCCGTTGTGAACCAGTTCTATGACCGACTGGAGGCACGCATTGCCGCCACGAGGGAACCACTGTGGTTCTTTCTGGTCAATCTCAACGGCACCCGGATTGATCCGCCCGCCTGGACGCCCTATTCGCGGCGCGGCAAGGCGTTGAACCTGGCGCATTCTATGGGCTCGGTCCGATATGACGCCTCCGAAGAAACCCGCCGCCAGATCGAGCGCGCGGCCAATACTGAGGCGTTTGATCCCAACCTCTTTACCGACCGCGACAGCGCGATTGACCGGATCAAGGACTTGCCCAGCAAACGCCGTCGCAAACTGATCCATGAACCCAATTACGCGCTGTCCGACTTTGTCCGCCGTCTCAGCTTTGACGAGGCAAGCGACATCATGGAAGCTGATTTCTCGCATTTTACGTTCCATCACAGCCGGGACGTGAACGACTTTTACGACTTTATCGAAGAGCGCATCAAAGAGACTGATCGCAAATGGTTCTTTCTGGTCAACCTCAACGGCTGCGAAATCCTGCCCGCCGCCTGGGGGCAATATGCCCTGCGCGGCAAGCGGCTGAACCAGGCGGCCTCTTTGGGCTCTGCCCGCTATGCCGCCGGATCGGAAACCGAGGCCGACATCCGGATGCGCGCCGAAACCCAGGGCTTCCGCCCCAACATCCGCAACACCCGGGACGAGGCCTTGGCGCTGATCGAGGAGATGCGTCGGGGGTATGCTGACAGCTAAGGTCATCTCAAACGCCCTTGCGTGCATCGTAGAGATACAACGTGACCTCGGCTTTCTCCGCCATGCCCCAAGCGATTGCATCTGCAACTGATATGTTTTCGCGGCAGGCATAATACAGTTGGTGTTCGCCATCCTTTCGGGCCTGATCGGCGTCTTTGCAGGAATTGTCGTGATGCGTATCTTCGAAAATTGCCCTCACGCACCGCCAGCGATACTTGCGCGACCTGTTGTCGATGACATTCAAAATCATCAGCTCAGCCACCGTTTACGGCGGCGATAGCTGCGCACGTCGCGGAAACTCTTGCGGCCCTCGTCGGACATACCCAGATAAAACTCCTTCACATCCGGGTTCTCACGCAAATCCTTGGCGGGACCGTCCATCACCACGCGGCCGGATTCCAGGATATAACCGTAATGGGCAAAGCGCAGCGCCACATTGGTGTTCTGTTCGGCCAGAAGAAAGGTCGCGCCTTCCTTTTCGTTCAGGGATTTCACGATATTGAAAATCTCTTCGACCAGCTGCGGGGCCAGGCCCATGCTCGGCTCGTCCAGCAGGATCGTTTCGGGTTTGCTCATCAACGCGCGGCCAATGGCGACCATCTGTTGCTCGCCCCCCGAGGTATAGCCCGCCTGGCTTTTGCGCCGCTCTTTCAAGCGTGGAAAATAGGTGTAAACCTTCTCCAGATCGGCATCGATTTCGCCTCGGCCTGATCCGCGCGTATAAGCGCCAGTCAGCAGGTTTTCCTCGACCGTCAGGTGCTCGAAACAATGGCGCCCTTCCATCACCTGGATGACGCCTTTCTTAACCAGATCGGAGGGCAACAGATGCTGCACCCGTTCTCCGCGATAGGTGATCGACCCCTTGGTCACCTCGCCACGTTCGGACTTCAGCAGGTTCGATATCGACTTGAGCGTCGTGGTCTTGCCAGCCCCATTGCCCCCAAGCAATGCGGTGATCCCGCCCTTGGGCACCTTCAGCGACACGCCCTTCAGCACGAGGATCACGTGATTATAGATCACCTCGATATTGTTGACCTCAAGCAGGGTCTCGGTGGTATCAGCGGTGGTGGTCTCGACGGCGTCCAGCATGGCGCTCTTCCCAACTTCATCTTGCCAAAAATACTCAGATTCCCCCGGCCGCCGCATCACGCAGCGGCCGGGAAAAGGATCATATCAGCAGCCCGGCTCGATGCCGTTTTCGGCAGCAAAGGCAGCAGAATCCTCGTCCACCAGCGGCTGGATGATGTCCTGATCGGACTGGTAGTATTCGGTGATCAGCTTGAATTCACCGGCGGCCGCATCCCATTGCGACACGGCACCAAAGCCATTGCCGCCGTGGTTTTCACAGCTCACCTTGAACTCGGGGCCGAACCCGGGAAGGCCGAGGTCTGCCATCTTGGCTTCGGTGATTTCCAGAGCTTCCATCCCGTCACGCATCTGCTGTGACGTGATGTCGGACACACCGTGAATGCCTTGGGCGGTCTTGATCGCTTCGCCTGCCAGCATCGCGGCGTACATGCCACGGTTATAAAGCACCGTGCCGACCTGATCGCCGGCACCAGCGGCCTTGCCTGCATCCACGACGTATTTCTGGATATCGTCATAGATCGGGTAATCGGAACCGAGGTTATGGAAGGTCAGCGCCTTATAGCCATTGGCCTTGTCGCCGGCCGCTTTCACGTCGTTCTCGGAGCCGGACCACCAGATGCCGATGAAGTTTTCCATGGGGAAGCGGATGTTGACAGCTTCCTGAATGGCGACCTGGTTCATCACGCCCCAGCCCCACATCAGGACATTGTCAGGCTTTTCGCGGCGGATTTGCAGCCACTGCGATTTCTGCTCCTGACCGGGGTGATCGACCGGCAGAAGGGTCAGTTCAAACCCGTGTTTTTCGGCCAGACCTTCCAGCGTGCGGATCGGCTCTTTGCCATAGGCCGAGTTGTGATAAACCAGCGCGATTTTCTTGCCGGAAATGTCACCCCCGTTTTGCTCAAGGATATGCGTGATCGCCAGCGATGCGCCGTCCCAGTAGTTGGCCGGGTAGTTGAAGACATATTTGAACACAGCACCATTCTTGGCCGAGGTACGGCCGTAGCCCATGGTGTGAAGCGGGATACCGTCAGCGGTGGCTTTCGGGATCAGCTGATAGGTGATGCCGGTCGAGAGCGGCTGATAGACCAGAGCGCCTTCGCCCTTGGTCGCCTCGTAGCATTCCACGCCTTTTTCGGTGTTATAGCCGGTTTCACATTCCACCAGATTGATCATCTCGCCGCCGATGCCGCCATCGCGTTCATTTAGCAGGGTGAAATAATCCTGATAGCCGTCCGAGAACGGGATGCCGTTCGCAGCATACGGCCCGGTGCGATAGCTGGTATCGACGATCGTCAGATCCGCCAGCGCCGGGGCAGCCGCCATGCAGGTGGCCGCGATTGCGGTAAGTAGTTTGGTTTTCATCGGTTTGATCCTCCCTTGGTATCGTTCGATGTGTTTGTAGGGCGGGGTTCACCCCGCCGCACTTGGGTGGCCGTCCCTAGTGCGGGAACGGCCATAGTCTCAATTTCTCTTTCGCGACGCGCCAAAGCTGCGCCAGCCCGTGGGGTTCAGCGATCAAGAACACCACGATCAACGCGCCGACGATCATGAATTCCAGATGCGCGGCGAGGTCTGTGGGCCATCCCAAGCCCCCCACCAGCACGTTTTTCAGCAGCACCGGCAGCAAGACGAGGAACGCTGCACCCGCAAAGCTGCCAAAGATCGACCCCAGCCCGCCGATGATCACCATGAAGAGGACGAGGAAGCTTTTGGTGATGCCAAACACCTCGCCCACTTCGACAGCGCCCAGATAGACGGCAAAGAACAACGCCCCTGCGATCCCGACGAAAAAGCCCGAGACGGCAAAGGCGGACAGCTTGGCCTTGAGCGGGTTCACCCCGATGATCTCGGCCGCGATATCCATGTCACGGATCGCCATCCACTTGCGCCCCTGCATGCCGCGCGTCAGGTTGCGCGCAATGATCGCGCAGGCGAAGACAAAGACGAGGCAGAACAGATAGGCCGCCCAAGGCTCGGTCTGGGCCCCGGTGACGGCCACGCCCAGAACCTCGCGTTCCGGCGCGCTGATCTGACCCGACGCCGAATAGTTGTAAAACCAGCTGACCCGGTTGAAGAGCCACACCAGAAAGAACTGCGCCGCCAATGTGGCCACGGCCAAGTAGAACCCTTTGATACGCAAGCTCGGCAGGCCAAACAGCACGCAGACCGCCGCCGTGATCCCGCCCGACAGGATGATGTGGAAGAAGATGTTCACTTCTGGGAAGCCCGTCATCAGCTTGTAACAGGCATAGGCCCCCACAGCCATGAAGCCCCCGGTGCCAAGCGACACCTGCCCGCAATAGCCGACAAGGATATTCAGGCCGATCGCAGCAATCGAATAGATCAGGAAGGGCAGAAAGACCGCGTTGACCCAGTAATCATTGATCACAAACGGGATGATCGCGAAGCCCACCAGAAGGATGAAGTAATAGCGATACCGGTCAAACTTGATCGGAAAGGTCTGGTTGTCCTCAGAGTAAGAGGATTTGAAGTCACCTGCTTCACGGTAAAACATCAGTTGCTTCCTTCCAGATATTTAAGTGCAGCCATCGAGATCAACGCCATGCCCCAAAGATAAAACAGATCGTAGAAACTGCGGACGAACCCAGCCAGATATGTAATTCTGAGTTCGGTCATAAGACTTCCATTCATTCCAGCCGCCGAAGCGCTCGCTCTGAGTTCAGCAACAGATGCAATGGTCAGAACAATCGCATATACGAACAAGAGTGCAGGAACGACGCGGAGTATGGGGAGGAGTTTCTCCATCACACCCTCTCGATAATCTTTTCGCCAAACAGGCCCTGCGGACGGAAGACGAGGAAAATAAGCGCCAGGACGTAGGCGAACCAAATCTCGGTCGCACCGCCCACCATGGGGCCAACAGCGAATTCAAACAGCTTTTCGCCCACACCGATGATCAGCCCGCCAACAATCGCGCCGGGGATCGAGGTGAAGCCGCCGAGCATGAGAACCGGAAGCGCCTTCAATGCGATCAGCGAGAGCGAGAACTGCACGCCCGATTTCGTGCCCCACATGATGCCCGCCACCAGCGCGACAAACCCGGCCAGCGACCAGACCATCACCCAGATGAAATTCAGCGAGATACCGACAGACAGCGCCGCCTGATGGTCATCCGCCACGGCCCGCATGGCGCGGCCCTGTTTGGTGTATTGGGCAAAGATGATCAGGGTGAAGACGAGTGCTGCAGCCACGACCGTGGCCACGATATCGAGGTTGTCGATGAAGAAGCCGTAATCGAAAATCTGGTAGGTCGCTTCGTCAATCGCGGCGTTGATGCCTTGCGGCAGGCCCACGTCCAGCTTCTTGATGTCAGCCCCCCACATGATGTCGCCGAACCCTTCGAGGAAGTAGGCAAGGCCAATGGTGGCCATGAACAGGATGATCGGTTCCTGATTGACCAGATGGCGAAAGATAATCGTGTTCACGATCCACGCCAATCCGACCATCACCACCATCGTCAGCAAGATCGCCAGCAAGGCGGGCACATGCCAGCCGAAATGGTGGATTTCCGTGCCGAACGTGGCGTTGATCACATGCGCAAAGGGCACCTGCCCTTCCATGATCCCGACCAGAGTCAGCGCCGAAAAAAGCGCCATAACCCCTTGGGCATAGTTGAAAATTCCCGAGGCCTTATAGATCAGGACGAACCCAAGCGCGACCAGCGCATAAAGCACGCCTGCCATGAGGCCGTTGAGAAAAACTTCCATCCCAAAGATAAGTTGTTCAGGCATGATCTCTCCCCCAATGGGCTGTTGGTCTGGTCTCAGTCATGGGCCACCCCCAGATAGGCGTCGATGACGTCCTGGTTGTTGCGCACATCATCGGGCGAGCCATCGCCGATCTTCTTGCCGTAATCCATCACAACAACGCGATCAGAGAGGTCCATTACCACCCCCATGTCGTGCTCGATCAGGACGGTGGTGGTGCCAAACTCGTCATTCACATCCAGAACAAAGCGGCTCATGTCCTCTTTTTCCTCGACATTCATGCCGGCCATCGGCTCGTCCAGCAGCAAGATCGACGGTTCAGCCGCCAGGGCGCGGGCCAGTTCAACCCGTTTTTTGAGACCATAGGGCAGACGGCCCACGGGCGTTTTGCGGATCGCCTGAATTTCAAGGAAGTCGATGATTTTCTCAACGAATTCGCGGTTTTCAACCTCTTCCTGCTCGGCCTTGCCTTTCCAGATCGCCTGGCTGAACAGCCCTGCTTTCATCTGGCGGATGCGACCTGTCATGACATTGTCCAGCACGCTCATCCCTTCAAACAAAGCGATATTCTGGAAGGTGCGCGCAATACCTTGCTGGGCCACTTGATAAGGTTTCATCGGCGGGCGTTTTTCGCCCTTGTACCAAACTTCGCCGTCCTGCGGATTGTAGAACCCCGAAATGACGTTGAGCATCGAGGATTTGCCCGCGCCGTTGGGGCCGATGATCGCCCGGATTTCGCCTTCGCGGATGTCGAACGAGATGTCTTGGATCGCCACCACGCCCCCAAACCGCAGGGTGATGTTCTTCATCTCCATCACCACGCCGCCAATCTTGCGGCCATCCTCGGTGGTGTAGCCTTCGGTTGCGTCAAGCATCTTGCACTTCCTCTATCGGTAGTGGGAGCAATGAGTGAAGCTCATCTTCTACTTCGAGTTCGTACGCCGCACCCAAACGTGCAAGCTGGATGCCGACTTCGGCACGTAGTTCCCCCAAAGCTGGTAAAAAAATAAACGATGACCAATGCCCCCGATCAAACGCATGCTCACGCATAGATTTGGAACGCTCAAAAGCCTCGCTTCCCCGTCCTGCCGTTTGAAAAATCCGATGCTTTTCAATCTCTACGTCAGTGTACCCAAAATCACTGGCCTGAAATGAACGATCGGCGCCTGTAGAATTCATGAATTTTCTGCATGCGGTGCGAATTCTTCGGGCGCATTCTGAGACCACAGTATCTCTATCTTGGTCGCCAAGAAATACAGTCATATCCTGTCGCAATCGTACGATGCTGCGTATGCAATGATCTGGAACTTCAGCCTCATAGGGTCGGTAAAGGACTCCATGATCCTCCAATAGGGTCACGAGTTTCTGCGCAGCTTTTGTTTCATTTTCTTTCGGCTGCCAAGACAGTCCAAAGAAGGGCGTCGAGAAGCCAGTCAATCGCTCGGAGAGTTTAGTGATTACACGCCTCATTCCGCCGCCACTTTCTGAGCGGTCGGTGCCACCACCTGTGCATCCACAATGCTCAGTGTCGCACTGATGCTGCCCTTGCGGCCATCCTCGTAAGTCACTTCGGTGGTTGTGAAAATCTCGTCCGAGCCATCGTAGAGGGCGCTCAACAGATCCTCGAACTTATCCGAGATGATGTTGCGGCGCACCTTGCGGGTGCGGGTCATTTCGCCGTCATCGGCATCCAGTTCCTTGTGCAGCACGAGGAAGCGATGGACCTGGCAATGGGCCAGCATCGGATCGTCCGCCAGCGAGCGGTTGACCTCTTCCACATGCGACTTGATCGTCTCAAGCACCTGCGGGTGCCCGGCCAGTTCCTGATAAGAGGCATAGCCGATATTGTTCCGCTCGGCCCAGTTGCCGACGGCGTGCAGGTCGATATTGATAAAGGCCGTGCAGGCATCGCGCTGATTGCCGAAGACGACGGCCTCAAGAATGTTGGGATAGAACTTGAGCTTGTTCTCGACATATTTAGGCGCGAACATCTGACCATCGGCCATTTTGCCCACATCCTTGGCGCGGTCGATGATGCGCAAGTGCCCGTTATCGGCGTCAAAGAACCCGGCATCGCCAGTGGCGACCCAGCCTTCGGGATCTTTGGTCGAGGCGGTGCTTTCGGGGTTTTTGTAGTATTCCTCAAATGTGCCGGGGCTGCGATAGAACACCTCGCCACTCTCAGCGATTTTGATCTCAACCCCCGGGGCCGCGACGCCGACAGTGTCGTTGCGCACCTCGCCATCGGGTTGCAGGGTGATGAAAACGCTGGCCTCGGTCTGACCATAAAGCTGCTTCAGGTTGATGCCTAAAGAGCGATAAAATTCAAAGATTTCCGGGCCAATCGCCTCACCCGCGGTGTAACCAACGCGCACGCGGCTGAGGCCGAGAGTGTTTTTCAGCGGCCCATATATAAACAGGTTGCCCAGTGCGTATTTCAGCCGGTCCATGCCACCCACGGACCCGCCATCCAGAATGGCCGGGCCGACCTTTTTGGCATGGGCCATGAATACATCGAACAGCCATTTTTTCAGACGCCCGGCATCTTCCATGCGGATCATCACATTGGTCAGTTGGGTTTCAAACACACGCGGCGGGGCGAAGTAATAGGTCGGCCCGATCTCGCGCAGGTCAGTCATCATCGTGTCGGCACTTTCGGGGCAGTTCACACAGAAGCCGCACCAATAGGCCTGACCGATGGAAAAGATGAAATCGCCCACCCAGGCCATGGGCAGATAGGCCAGAACCTCTTCGCCCGGACCCAGTGTGTCGAATTCCGAGGAGGAACGGGACGCCTCGATGATATTGCGGTTGCTGAGCACAACGCCCTTGGGCCGCCCGGTAGTGCCCGAGGTATAAAGCATCACGCAGGTGCTGTCATAGGTCAGCCTTTCGCGGCGCGCCTTGAGGTCCTCGATGAACTCGTCATAGGCGGCGCGGCCCTGGTTCTGCACATGGGAAAACTCGTGCAGTTTGTGATGGTCGTATTTCCGCAAGCCCCGCGGGTCGATATAGATCATATGCTCGAACTGGTGTAGCTGATCCTGAATATCGATGATCTTGTCGACCTGCTCCTGATCCTCGACGATGGCAAAGCGCGCACCACAGTGATCCAGCACATAGGCCATCTCGTCGGCAGCCGAGTCGTGATAGACAGGCACGGGGATCGCACCGACGGATTGCGCGGCGACCATGGACCAGTAGAAATAGGGGCGGTTGCGGCCAGAGATGGCGATGAAATCACCCTCGTTCACGCCCAGATTGATCAGGCCCAGCGCCAGCGCCTCGACCTCTTTCTCGGTCTCGGCCCATGTCCAGCACTGCCAGATGCCAAACTCTTTTTCACGGTAGGCGGGTTTGTCGCCAAACCGCGCGGCGTTGCGTTGCAAAAGCGCCGGAACGGACTCCAGTCCTTCCGCCGCCTGAGACGACTGTGCCAAATGTCTTTCCTCCCAATTGCCTGCGTTTCAGCAGGCGGATCACCCTAACCGGCGATTCTTTCTCGACCTAAGGGTGCGTGTCCTACGCTCGGCGTCAACTTTTTCGTGATCTTTTCGAGAACCTTTCGAATTGTAACAGGCGCTTCTCGGTGCTTGACTCCGGGCTGGCGCATCCCGGATTGTGCGGCTCTTACCCCTGAAAGGAGCGCCCCCCGCATGTCCCGCCCAAGACTGGAATTCTGGTTCGAATTTGCCTCGACCTACTCCTATCTCAGCGCGATGCGCCTGCCCACTCTGGCCGAGGCGACCGGGGTCGAGGTGGTCTGGAGGCCGTTCCTGTTGGGGCCGATTTTTGCCGCACAGGGATGGGACACGTCGCCATTCAATCTCTATGCGGCCAAGGGCAGTTATATGTGGCGCGACATGGAACGACAGGCCGAGAGGTATGGGTTGGAGTTTCACCGCCCCGATCCGTTTCCGCAAAACAGTCTGCGCGCGGCGCGGGCGGCCCAGCTTGCGCTGCAACATCCCGGTGGGGCAGCGTTTTGTCAGAATGTGTTTCTCGCCCAGTTCGACGCCGGACAAGACATCTCAGATCCGACCGTCATAACGGCTTGCGCGGCGGCTGCCGGGCTTGCGGGTGATGCGTTGAGCGGGCTTGAGACGGCCGAGAACAAACACGCCCTGCGCGCCACCACTGAAGAGGCCGCCCGACGGGGCCTGTTCGGCGCGCCCAGCTTCCTGATCGGGAACGAGCTGTTCTGGGGCAATGACCGGCTGGAGGTGGCGTTGAACTGGGCCACCCATCAGGAATAGGCAGTCAAGATGGCGCACAGGGCCCCGCAAACCGAGGAAATGACCAGTGCCGGGCTGAACCTGATCCAGCAGGCATTGACCATCTATGACCGCTCGTTGCGGCTGGCCGTGTGCAATCGACGCTTTCAGGAGATGTTTGATCTGCCCGATAGGTTGGTGACGACCGGTGCCGATTTTGCCGACACGATCCGCTATCTGGCGGAGCGCGGCGATTACGGGGACGTTGGCGATCTGGAGGAGTTTGTGCAAAGCCGGGTCGAAGTGGCCCGCGCGTTCGAGCCCCATTACATGGAGCGCACCCGCGCCAGTGGCCGCACGATCAGTGTCGAGGGTTCGCCCCTGCCGGAAGGCGGCTGGGTGACGGTATACACGGATATCACCCGCGCCAAGCGACAAGAGGCACTGCTGCGCTCGCGCTCGGAGGAGCTTTCGGATCAATTGGTCACATACTCCGAGGAACTGGCTGCCACGAACCGTGAGTTGGAAGCCACGATCACCGCGTTGGAAGAAGCCAAGCGACAGCTGACCTTGTCCGAGGCCCGCGCGCGCCTGACGACCGAGATGATGCCCGCCCATATCGCCCATGTGGCGCCGGATCGGCGCTATACCTATTCCAACCGGCGCCTCAGCACGATCATGCCGGGCACGGAATCCGATCCGGTCGGTCTGGATGCTGAAGCTGTACTTGGGGCTCAGGCCTATGACATTCTGTCACCGCATCTGGATCGCGCACTGGCCGGAGAGCCGGCGGTATTTGAGTTTACACACGAGGCCAGTTCACGCCGCATCCGCGTGGCCCTGACGCCCGATCCGGCCACGGGCGGGGTCTATATCCTCTCGACCGACATCACCGAAGAGGCTCAGACCCGCGCCGCCCTGCAACAGACCCGCCGCCGCGAAATGGCCGCCCAACTGACCAGCGGGCTGGCGCATGATTTTTCCAACCTGCTGACGATTATTCTGGGGATGCAATCCAAGCTGCACCGCATGGATCTGCCGGACGAGGCGGATGCCCTGATCAACGCCACATTGGGGGCCGCACAGCGCGGTGGCAGCCTGCTCAATCGGATTGCCGATATGACCGGCAAGCGCGAACACACGCCCCGGCCCACCGATCTGGCAGGGTTTCTTGACGATCTTGAAACGTTGGCCCGGTCGACCCTGCCGGACGGGGTGCATCTGGAGGTGCACAATCTGGCCGGACCGCTGCGCCTGCGGCTGGATACGGGCATGTTGCAGGATTCCCTGATCAATCTGGTACTGAATGCGCGGGATGCCTGCGGCGACGCGGGACAGATCACTTTGACCGTCCAATCCGTCAAGGACACCTGGATCGAGTTCAGCATCACCGATAGCGGGCCGGGCTTTTCCGATCCCGCACTGGCCCGCGCGTTCGAGCCGTTTTTTACCACCAAGGGCGGCGAAGGGTCGGGCCTTGGGTTGGTGATGGTCTATGACATGACCAAGCTGGCGGGTGGGCAAGTTGAGATTTCCAATGGCGCGACGGGCGGACAGGTCAGCCTGCGCCTGCCGTTGCGCCCGGCGGACAGCGCCGTGCTGCCCGGTCTGGTCTTGCTGGTCGAGGACAGCCCCGATCTGCGCGATACGGTGCGCGATATGCTGCGGGGGGCCGGTCACAGCGTGGTCGAAGCCAGCAGCGTGCCCGAGGCGCAGGCGCTGATCTCGGAACTGCCCGAGATTTCGATGGTCTTGTCGGATATCTCGCTGGAAGGCGGGCAGACCGGCATAGACCTTGTGAAGGGGTTGCCCCCGGGCCGTTGCCCGGCGTATCTGATGACCTCGCTGCCCCCGGATGATCCGCTGCACAAGGCGGCAGCGCCACATGCGCCAGTGTTACGCAAGCCATTCACGGCCAGCCAACTCAGCGCCTTTCTCAACGCCGGAGCCACCTCATGACCGCCCCGCTTGTCACCATTCTGGACGATGAACCCGCCATTCGCACCATGCTGGCCGATGCGCTGGAGGAAGCTGGCTTCCGCACCATGACCTTTGGGCGGGCCGCGCAGTTCGAGGCCGCGCTGCGCACCGCCACCCCGGATGTCTGCCTCGTCGATCTGTCGCTGCCGGATCGGGACGGGCTGACACTGGTGCACCGTCTGGCGCTGGAGCAAGGCGCGACGGTGATTATTATTTCGGGGCGTGCACAGGTGCAGGACAGGGTCACGGGGCTGGAACTGGGCGCGGATGACTACATCATCAAGCCCTTTGATCCTGCCGAGGTGGTGGCCCGTGTGCGGGCGCGTTTACGAAAAACGACGGCAACATCACAAGCGGGAGAGACGGCCGCGTTCAGCGGCTGGACCGCACATTTTGATCGCTACGTACTGGAGGATGAGACCGGCGCGGAAACGCCGTTTTCCCATGCCGAGGGCGAGGTATTGCGGCTGTTTCTGGAGAGACCCAAGCGGCTGATTTCGCGTCAGGTGATGCAGGAAACCCTGGGCGGGGCCGCCGGGGAAAGCTTTGACCGGGCGATGGATGTGCGCATCTCGCGGCTGCGCACCAAGCTGCGCGAAGACCCGAAAAACCCGCGCCTGATCAAAACGATCTATGGTGCGGGCTATATTTTCCTGGGCGATGTCAGCTGGAGTTGAACTTGCTCACCCTGTGTTGTCTGCCAGCAATTCGACGTTGCGCGCCGCCAATTGCCCTTCGGGCGGCTCCTCCTCGCTCAACACCGGGAAAAGGTTGCGCAATGCATCGTGATAGGTCTTCACGCCATATTCCAGATCGCTGAGGACGATCCCGTCATAGCCGCTGGAAAAAGCCGCTTCCCAGGTCCATTTGATCAGCTGCACATCTTCATCGCTGGTGATCCGGTCGATCCGGCCGCTCAGATAGCGCGCCAGCCGCATTCGGCGGTCCTCGTCCTTGTAACGATAGGTGGCACTGCGCTGCACGGTCAGGCCGTTGGCCAGCGGAAACTCCTGATAGAAGATCACGCTGTCCGGGTAGAGGCCAAAGACGAAGTTGGGAAAGACGCCATAATAGAGCCACGCGTTTTTGTGCTCGGCATCCAGCCGCGCGGGCGGTTCCAGAACCGACTTGTAGGCCCGCACCGACCATAGCCGCCCATTGCCCTCACGAAAACTGGCGAAGGAGCGCGAGGTGCCATCCTGAAACGGTTCATCGAAATAGTTCGGGCCGTAAAGATCCTGCAACCCGGGATGGGCCATCGGGACGTGATAGCCCTCGTTGTCCACGTCTCGGACGCATTTCCAGTTGGCTTCGATCTCTTCAGTGTAAAAACCTTCGCCAGTGGGCTCTAAGGTCTCAAGTGCATATTGCGCCACCTCATCATCGAACCGCGCCATCACCTGGCTGATCGCGGGTTGCGGACCGGGTTGAAACCGCACGAAGACAAAGCCTTGCCAGATGTCCATCTCAATCGGTTTCAGACCCATGTCCACCGGATCAAACTCGGGCAAAGACGCAGGCTGTGCAGCGCCGCGCAATGTACCGTCAAGATTATAGACCCAGCCATGGAACGGGCAGATGATCGCAGATTTGCAGTGGCCTTTCTCATCGGCCACCACGCGCGAGCCACGGTGACGGCACAGATTGTGAAACGCGCGCACCACGCCGTCTTGCCCACGGACCACAAGAGCGCGTTCGCCCACCACATCCAGGGTGATGAAATCGCCGGGTTCGGGAATGTCAGAGGTATGACACACCACCTGCCAATGCCGCCGAAACAACATGTCTTTTTCCAGCTCCAGCATTTCAGGGCTGAAAAAGCTCCATGCTGGCAGGCCGCGCCGATCCCAAGTCTCGGGCACCCCTGTTTTATCGGTAGAGGCTGTCATGGTTCGTGTGCCTTCTGTTGAACCCATTGAGCAAGCGTAGCGAAACACCGCCACGGGCTCAAACCGTTTCGATGAAAGGCGGGCATGTCCGCGTTCTAGTTCAAGGCGCCAGTTCTTGAATTGCAGGCATCGACGCAGAGCCCGCACCGTGCACAAAGCTCTTGCGAAACGAGTTCCGGCAGACTCTTTTCGTTGATAAGAAGCAAGGCGTGTGGGCAGGCCATAACGCATGTCCCACAACCATCACAAAGCCTTTTCAACTCGACCACAGAGGGGCGCCGGCTCTGGCGATGCGGGCGTTGCCGCTCACCTTTTTGGTGAACTGGCGATTGAAGGTCATCAAGCATTCTGCCCTCCCGACATGCTGCTTCAGTACACTTCCAAGGTGCGAGCACAGCCTGCGGTGATGATCCTGATCATCTTATCGCCCCACCATCCAAATAGCCTAAAACGGCGAATCGATATGCGACATGATCTGTATCAAAAGGGTGTGCCGCGCGAGAAAGCCGGCTTTCACCCCATAAAACGGGCTGATTGAGAGGAGTTGGACGGCCCGGATTACCCCCGGGCTGTTGGATTTACTGACCTATTCTGCGGCCACAACCCCGGGGTCAACCACCTCGACTTTCACTGCCGAGAACTTGAACTCGGGGATTTTGCCGTAAGGGTCGACGGCCGAATTTGTCAGGATATTCGCCGCTGCCTCGACATAGGCGAAAGGCAGGAACACCATATCCGGGGCCACGGCGCGGTCGGCGCGCACCATTACTTCGATACTGCCCCGTTTGGTGGTCAGGCGCACCATGCCGCCCGGTTCCACGCCCATCTGGCGCAAGGTGCCGGGATGCATCGAGCAATTCGCCTCGGGCTCGACCGCGTCCAGCACGGTGGCGCGACGGGTCATCGAGCCGGTATGCCAATGCTCCAGTTGGCGCCCGGTGGTCAGGATCATCGGGTAGTCTTCGTCCGGCACATCGTCGGGTGCGATCACGGATGCGGGGGTAAAGCGTGCGCGTCCTTCGGGGCGCGGGAAACCATCGCCAAACACTACCGCCTGACCGGGGTCTTCCGGGGACAGCGACGGGTAGGTGACGGCGGTCGTCTCCAGCCGCTCCCAGGTGATGTTGTCGAGGCTGCGCATGTTGATCGCCATCTCGGCAAACACTTCGGAGGGGTGGGTATAGGTCCAGGGCAGGCCACAACGTTTGGCCAGTTCCACCTCGATCCACCAATCCTCTTTCGCCTCGCCCGGGGGCGTCACGGCGGGGCGGACCATCTGCACCTGACGGTTGGTGTTGGAAACGGTGCCCGACTTTTCATAAAGGGTCGAGGCCGGAAGGATCACATCGGCATAGTTGGCGGTTTCGGTGATGAAGATGTCCTGCACCACTAGATGATCCAGCTTGGCCAGTGCATCACGGGCATGTTCCACGTCCGGATCGGACATGGCCGGGTTTTCGCCCAAGACATACATCGCCTTGATCTGATCATCATGGACCGCATCCATGATCTCGGTCACGGTCAGGCCTTTTTCGTTCGAGAAATCATCCGAGCCCCAGACGCTGGTAAAGGCCTCGCGGATGCTATCGTCGGTGACCGACTGGTAGTCAGGCAGGAACATCGGGATCAGGCCCGCGTCCGAGGCCCCCTGCACGTTGTTCTGGCCGCGCAGCGGGTGCAGGCCCGTGCCGGGGCGGCCCACATGGCCCGTCATCAGAGCAAGCGAGATCAGGCAGCGCGAATTGTCGGTGCCGTGGATATGCTGGCTGACACCCATGCCCCAGAAGATCATGCCGGATTTGGCCGTCGCAAAATCACGCGCCACGGCGCGCAGCGTTTCCGCCGGGATGCCGCAAATCTCTTCAATCTTCTCGGGCGTGAAATCGGCCAGGTGGGCCTTTTCGGCCTCCCAGTTTTCGGTATAGGCGTCGATATATTGCTGATCATACAGCCCTTCTTCGACGATCGTGTGCATGATCGCGTTGAGCATGGACACATCCGCGCCGGGGCGGAACTGCAGCATATGGGTGGCGAACCGGCGCAGGCCAACGCCACGCGGATCCATCACGATCAGCTTGCCGCCGCGCTTGGTGAACTGCTTGAAATAGGTGGCAGCCACGGGGTGGTTCTCCACCGGGTTGGCCCCGATGATGATAGCGACATCGGCATTTTCAATCTCGTTGAAGGTGGCCGTCACAGCGCCCGAGCCGACATTTTCGATCAGCGCGGCCACGGACGAGGCATGGCACAGGCGCGTGCAGTGATCGACATTGTTATGCTTGAACCCTTCGCGGATGAATTTCTGAAACAGATACGCCTCTTCATTGGTGCATTTGGCCGAGCCAAAGCCCGCCACTTCGCGGCCACGGCCTTTCAGGCGATCGGCGGCAAAGTCCAGCGCCTCGTCCCAGCTGGCTTCACGGAAGAACTCCTGCCAGTTGTCGGGATTGACGTTCAGGCCTTTGGCGGACGCATCCTCGCGGCGGATCAAAGGTTTGGTCACCCGGTGCTGGTGGTGGATATAGTCGAATCCAAAGCGCCCTTTGACACAGAGGCGGCCTTCGTTGGCGGGGCCGTTGATGCCCTCTACATATTTGACCTTGTTGTCTTTGACCTTGAGGCTGACCTGACAGCCGACACCACAGAAAGGGCAGACGCTGCACACCTCTTTGTCGTAATCGGCGCTATCACCGACCTGATCTTCGTTGACCACGGTCGAAGGCATCAGCGCGCCGGTCGGGCAGGCCTGTACACATTCCCCGCAGGCCACGCAGGTGCTGTCGCCCATCGGGTCAGCGAGATCGAAAGTGGGATAAGCGTCATGCCCGCGTCCGGCCATGCCAATCACGTCATTCACCTGCACTTCGCGGCAGGCACGCACGCAGAGACCACATTGAATACAGGCATCCAGATTGACCGACATCGCCACATGGCTGTCATCGAGCAGCGGGATGCGCCCCTCTTCCAGCTTGGGAAAGCGGCTTTCGGTGACACCGTTCAGCTCGGCCATGTCCCAGAGATGGGAGGACTTGTCATGCGCCACCTCTTGTTCGGGCTGATCGGCCAGCAGCATTTCGACAACCATCTTGCGCGCAGACTCGGCGCGCGCGGAATTGGTGGTAACCTTCATGCCTTCGCTGGGTTCACGGATGCAGGAGGCAACAAGCGTGCGCTCGCCCTCGACCTCGACCATGCAGGCGCGGCAGTTGCCATCAGGGCGATAGCCCGGTTGTGGCTTGTGACACAGATGCGGAATCACCAGACCCCGGCCATGCGCCACCTCCCAGATGGTCAGGCCTTTTTCAGCCTCAACTTCGGCCCCGTCGAGCGTGAATTTGATCGTCTCAGTCATGGCGCATCTCCCGTTGCGCGGCATTCTAAAGCATGCAGTCCGATTTGCCAGCGGATCAAAGCCGACATATCGGGAAATGTTTGCGCCACCAAGCCCGATATTGTTTCCGATAGGCAACGGGAACAACGCGCTCATATGCCATAGCGCACGCCCCCCGTTACCGGCAGGTTGATACCCGTGACATAGGCCCCTGCAGGCCCGGCCAGATAAGCCACTGCCTCGGCAACGTCGTCGGGCTGACCGGCGTCACGCAGGGCCACATGGGCATAACGATGGGCCTGCATTTCCGGGATTGAAACATCATTTTTGGCCGCGAGCCTGGCATTGGCGGCCATATGCATGTCGGTCATGATGTAGCCGGGGCAGACGGTGTTGCAGCGGATGCCATCCGGCCCGAATTCCGCCGCGATGGTTTTGCTGAGGCCCACCAATCCGTGTTTCATCGTGGTGTAGGCGCCAAACCCCGCCTCCGCCCCCAGTGACCCGGTCGAGCCGATATTGATGATCCTTCCGCCACCTTTGGCCTGCATGCCGGGGATCACCGCCTGAGACAACATCATCGGCCCGAGAAGGTTAACGCGAAAGCTGGCCTCCCACTGTTCGGGAGTTGTGGACATGAAGGCGTCTGATCCGGCAAGCGAGCCTGCGTTGTTCACGAGGATATCAATAAGGCCAAGTTCTGTGGTGATCCGGGCGACGCAATCTGCGATAGCATCTGCTTTACTGACATCCATCGACAGGGCCATAGCGGTGCCACCGACGTCGGTGATCGTCTCGACCAATTCTTGCAACAAGGCCTGACGATCATGATCCTTGTCGTCGATCCGAAACGAACCAGCGATATCCGCCACCGCCACCGCAGCACCTTCCTGCGCCAATCGAAGGGCGATTGCCCGGCCAATCCCGCGCGGTGCAGAGGCGCCGGTGATCAATGCCACCTTTCCTTTGAGGTCCATCCGCGTTTCTCCTTTGCCTTCTTTCGATCTGGATACGCGCGCCCGGATTTCCAACCCGACGGACAGAATTATTGCGCCGTAGACTTTAACCCGGGCGCGCCCGGGGCTAACGTGCCGCCGACACGCGCGCGAGGGGGCCGGTTTTGGCAGAGATCATTCTTGTACGGCACGGGCAGGCCAACAGCCATGCCACGGATGAGGCCAGCTATGACAGGCTCTCTGATCTGGGCCGTCAGCAAGCCCGCTGGCTGGGTCAGCATCTTGCCGCGACCAACCCGCATTTTGATCGTGTGATCACCGGCACCCTGTCGCGACAGGCCGATACGGCGCGTGAAATGGGGTACGAGATCACCGCGCAGGACGCCCGGTTTGACGAGCTCAGCTATTTCTCGATTGCCGAGGCGCTGGCGGGCCAGCACGCCATTCCCGTACCTGCAACGCCCAGCGATTTCGCCACCCATCTGCCGAAGCTGCTGGATCATTGGGAGCGCGACGTGATTGCGGATGCGCCCGAGCGGTTCGAGGCGTTTTATACCCGGGTCGCCACCTCGATCGACGAGTTATGCGCCCAGCCGGGTCGCGTGTTGGTCGTCACGTCGGGCGGGGTGATCGGCATGGTGATGCGCCATGCACTAGGGTTGCAGAATGGCAGTATGGCCAAGATCATGTTGCAGGTCATGAATTCGTCGCTGCACCGGCTGAACTATGTGCATGATCAACTGATGGTGGGCGCGTTTAACGCAACCCCGCACCTGGATGCGCCGGATCGTGCTCATGCCCGCACCTATGTCTAGGAAGGATAACCTGCGATGAAAGTCTACTGCGCACCCAATACGATTTCTGTGGCCACGATTGTCCTGCTGGAAGAAACCAGCATCCCTTACGAGCCGATAATCATCAGCCTGGCCAAGGGCGATCAGACCACGCCCGAGTATCACGCGATCAACCCCAAGGGACGGGTGCCTGCGGTGGTGACAGATGACGGTATCCTGACCGAGACGGGCGCGATCATGGAGTACCTGGCAGCACTGGCCCCGACGCTGGGTCTTGTGCCGACCAATGTCTGGCAGGCAGGTCAGATGCGCAGCGTGATGTATTATCTGGCCGCGACAATGCATGTGAACCACGCCCATAAGATGCGTGGGCACCGATGGGCCGATAACGACGCATCCTACAAGGATATGACCGCCAAAGTGCCCGAGACGATGGCGCAAAGCTGTGCGTTTATCGAGGATAGCTGCCAACTATCGCCCTTCGTGATGGGCGCGGACATGAGCGTGGCCGATCCATGGCTGTTCACCATCTGCACCTGGCTGGAGGGCGATGGAGTGGATATCACCGCCTACCCCAAACTCTCGGCGCATTTTGACATGATGAACGCGCGGGCGTCGGTCACCAAAGCCCGCGATATGGGCCTGATCGGATAAGGATAGATCAATGACACATCTGTGGGTACGCGCCGAACAGCGCCCGAATGAAGAACGCGTTGGGGTGATGCCCGAGGGGATCAAGGCGCTGCTTGATGCGGGGATTCGCGTGACGGTCGAAGACAGCTCTGTCCGGGCCATCCCGCTGGAGGGGTATCGCAATGCAGGGGCTGAAATCGCCCCCGAGAACAGCTGGCCCAGCGCGCCGCGCGATGCGATCATCTTTGGCCTCAAAGAACTGCCCGAGGACGGCACCCCCCTGCCCCATCGCCACATCCTGTTTGGTCATGCGTTCAAGGGTCAACATTCCGGGCGCGCCCTTCTGGAGCGGTTCAAGGCTGGCGGCGGGACGCTTTATGATCTGGAATATCTGGTGGATCCTGACGGGCGACGCGTGGCAGCTTTTGGCTATTGGGCGGGCTATGCCGGGGCGGCGGTATCGCTCAAGGCCTGGGCGGCGCAGGCGGCGGGCGGTGTGTGCCCGCCGGTCAGCACCTATTCGGGCAAAGAGGCCTTGCTGGCCGATCTGGCGCGCGACATTGCTGGACAGGAGGCCCCTACCGCCATTGTCATCGGCGCCTTGGGCCGTGTCGGCACCGGAGCGGCGGACCTGTGCGAGGCCATGGGCGTGGCCACCACCAAGTGGGACATGGCCGAAACCGCATCGGGCGGGCCCTTCCCCGAACTTTTGGCCCATAACATGTTCCTGAACTGTATTTTTGCGCGCCCCGGCACGCCTGTCTTTGTGCCGCGCGAGGCGTTGACAGCACCGCGCAGCCTGACCGTGATCGGCGACGTGGCCTGCGATCCGGACAGCGATTACAACCCCGTCCCGATCTATTCCAAAGCCACCGATTGGGCCGCGCCGGTTATCCGTGTGCATGACGCGCCGCCCATGGATGTGATGGCCATCGACAATCTGCCCTCGCTGTTGCCGGTCGAATCCTCCGAGGATTTTGCCGAGCAGTTGTTGCCATCTCTGTTAGGCTTGGATGCCCTGGAGAGCGGTGTGTGGGGCAGGGCCGCCGAGACGTTTCAAACCCATATCGAGAGCCTTTGAATGGCCCCGACCATTGGCTTTCTTGCGGCGACCATCGGCGCGATCTGCTGGATCCCCCAGGCATGGAAGGCGTGGGTACAGGGCGAGGTATCGGGCCTGTCGCTGCCGTCGAACCTGATGTTTCTGACCACGGTGACACTGTGGTTGATCTATGGCTTGATGATCGGCGACTGGCCGTTGATATTGGCCAATATCTGCGCCGTCACAGCCATGGTGATCATCGTGGCCGCCATTCTGCGCGCGCGTTAAAGGAGAAGATGCAATGACCATCCATTGGTGCGGAACCGGCCTGTCGGCCATCCCCGGATTGCGCCGCCTGATTGAAGCGGGTCACGACGTGACTGTCTGGAACCGGACGGTCGATAAGGCGCAAGAGGCGGTTGGCGATCTGACGGATGATATCCAAGCCTTTGATTTCGACACGCTGGCAGCACAGACCGAGGCTGGCGATATCGTTGTGTCGATGCTGCCCGGGGATTGGCATGTGCCGCTGGCGGACATGGCGATCAACAAGGGCGCGCATTTCGTGTCCTCCTCCTACATCGCGCCCGAGATGCGCGAGTTGCACGCCAAGGCGCTGTTGAAGGGTGTCAGCGTGGTCAATGAAATCGGGCTTGATCCGGGGATCGACCATCTGATGGCGCATCACCTGTTGGCGGATTACCACGCCTCAGATGCGTTTGACGCCGAGAACGATCTGTCCTTCATCTCCTATTGCGGCGGTATTCCCAAACATCCCAATCCGTTCCGGTATAAGTTCAGCTGGTCGCCTTTGGGGGTGTTAAAGGCGCTGCGCTCACCCTCTCGGTCGATCAAGAATTACACCGAGCTGAACGTGGCGCGGCCCTGGGATGCGATCTCGACCTATATCGCACCGCTGGACACCCCGGAAAGCTTTGAGGTCTACCCAAACCGCGATTCCCTGCCCTTCATGGAGGATTACGGGTTTGAGCCGACCTGGCGCGTCAAGGAATTCGTGCGCGGCACCTTGCGCCTGAATGGCTGGGCCGAGGCGTGGTCGGATGTGTTTGCCGAGGTGGAAAGCCTGCAGGGCGAGGCCGGCGAGGCCCGCCTGAAAGAGATGTCAGATCAGTTCTGGGCCGAGAATGCCTATGAAAAGGACGAGCCGGACCGCGTGGTGATGTGCGTGGCCCTCAAGGCCGAAAAGGAAGGGGTGCCTGTGTGGCACAAAACCTTCACCATGGACGCCTGGGGCGATGCGCGCGGCACGGCGATGGCGCGGCTGGTGTCGATGCCGGTGTCCTGGGCAATCGAGGCGGTGGCTAATCGCGAGATCCCCGCCGGGGTCAGCCCCGCGCCGCATGACCCGAAACTGGTGAACCGGTTCCTTGGCGGTGTTGATAAGCTGGCGCAACATCTGCAGGTGGTCGATCACTGCTGAGGGGTGGGTTTGCTGGTAATGCGGTCGTTCCGAAAAGCTGCGCTATGGCCAGACCGCGGGATGGCGATCTAACCTTTGAGTGATCCGCTTTGTGGCAGCCAAATCCGTATAAGATCACAGCATTGCGCCAAGCCTGACCAAATCGCCAGCCCATGCGGGCGGTCTGGCGATCGCGCGGCGGCCTGCGGCCTTGAGTCCGCACGGGGGTACTGATCGCCATCAACAGAAGACCATCACGCCGAAAAACTCTCCGCGGAATAAAGCAGTTCCATCCTGTCATTCACCCGCCTCTCGCCGGTGTGCGGCGCTGTGGCCAGCAGAGCCTCGCAGGTATGTAAAACATCCTCCAGATCACCATAGCCAAGCGCTGGCATGTCATAGACCCCCTTCTCTTCATGACCATGCGCGCAGACGATTTGTACGTCTTTAGGCAGGGTTTTCAACAGACTAAGGAGGGTTCGGACGTAATCTGGCAGCGACGCCCCCGGCACCTGCGCATAAAGTTCGCCGGGATAGATGAAATCAGCCGCGTAAAGCCGGGCGCGGGCGGGTTCCCAGAGAGAGATGGATTCAGGCGAGTGGCCGGGCGTGTGCAGCATCTCAAGCCGCCGGGTGCCAACCGGTATTACTTCGCCCGGGGCACTCCATTGGCCAACGGGGAAGGTGGGAGCGGGCAGGTTTTCGTATGAGCCAAGAAACATCTCTTCGGGCGGCGTGATCCAGCCCTCTGTTTCAAGCGCGCGCAGCATCGGCAGGTCGGCCAACATCACCGGGCCGAAATCGTTTATGCCGCCCAGATGGTCATAATGCATGTGGGACGGGAAAGCCGTCACCACCCCGTCTGTATGGCGCCCCACGAAGGGCGCAATCGGGCGCCGCCCCGATCCGGTGTCAAACAGCAGGCTCTCGCCGCCGTCGGATATCAAATAGCTCCAGTTGCATTGATGATATGCAGGTTCGCCAATGGCCCGCGTGTCGGGATCAAGCAGGCCGGTGGCGTACCAATCGTCCTCCAGGGCCAGCCAAGAGGCCAGCGTCACATCTTTGATCGCATGTTCAAGATCATCCATCTTTCACCGCTCCTCGTGGGATCGGTGATAGCCCGGATCGGCCCCGTACGCCTAGCCCCCGCGCACCAGGTCATCTTCGTCATCCACAGCAGACAGGCCCAACTCGTCCAGCCCATTTTCAAGGTGATCCGACAAATGCGGCGTACCCAGCAGATAATCGGCGGTGGGGGTAGTGGCCTCATCACGGGCAGTGGCCTTGGCCTCGTCCAGCTCATCCGCCGAAAAACTCTCGCGCCCAATCCACATCACGGCCACCAGGCTGATCTGCTCTTCCTCGGTCAAACGTTCGATAAAGGCGCGCAACTCACCCTCGGCGCGATCCAATTCTCGCGACATCAGGATCACCTGAGCAATCTTATGGACTGAAATATCTAACATTGGCGGCCTCCCCGTCGCGGTACTTTAGCACAGAATGCACAGGTGGCGCATGCCCCGTCTTTGATCTCACGCAAATAGGCGTTTGTAGGCCCAGGTGGGCAAAAACCGCGATAAACGGAACACCCAGCTGAACATGCGGGGGAAATGACGCTCGAACGCACCCTCGTCGCACATCAGTTCAAACATCTCCTGTGCGGCCTGCTCGGGCGTCATCAGGAAGGGCATTTTAAAGTCATTTTTCTCGGTCAGGCGGGTCTTGATAAAGCCAGGATTGGCCAGTTGCACCCGTACGCCGGTGCGCCACAGATCGGCATGCAGACTTTCGGCCAGGGCCATCACACCGGCCTTTGAGGGCGCATAACCAATCGCGCCGGGCAACCCGCGAAACCCGGAAAGCGAGCCGGTAATCACGATATGGCCCGCGTCCCGCGCGACCATCTGCGGCACACACGTGCCCAGTACCCGGATCGCACCGGTGAAGTTCACATCGGCCATCGCCTCGACCTGTTCGGCATTCCAGTCTTTGGCGCCAATGGGCCAGTAAACTCCGGCCAGAAAGACCATGCCGTCAATCTCACCCGCCGCTTGGGCTGCCGCCTCGACGCTTTTGCGGTCGGCCACGTCGACGGGAACAACCTGCGATATGCCCGGCAGGGTTTCAGCGACTTCGCGCAAACCGTCTTCATTGCGGGCCGACAGGATCACTTCGGCACCCGCCGCGCTGAGCTTGGCTGCCAGGGCAGCACCGAGGCCCTCACTTGCCCCGACAAGCCAGTATCGTTTGCCCTGCCAGTCCATCAGGCCGGGTCGACCCGGCGCATGGTGGCGACCAGTTCAGCCACTTTGATCCCGAACTTGTGGAATTGGCTGCGGTTTATGATCTCGCCACCGGGCGTGAGATACATCCAGTCCGTGACGCCCAGAACGTGGCCACCAGCCTCTTCGGGCAAGCGAATGTTGTAGTTCAGCTTGACCGCCGAACCCAACTGCTGACCAGTGCCAACACCGATCAGATCGTTGGCCTCGGCCTTGATCGCGCCATCATTTCCCAATTCAAGCCGCCATTCGCGATCCTGAACGTTGCCACTGTCATAGTGAAACCGCTCTTGCATCACGCCGCGATTGCCTTCCCATCTGGCGTCGAAATCGGCGCTGAACCGCGAAGTCACACGCCCGTGAGGGCCATAGATCACGCCTTCGCATTTGATCGGACCATTAAGATGCTCACGCAGGTTAAACTGCGGCTGCCCGGTGTCATAATCGGTCGCCTTCTGGGCAGAAAACCCGAATTTTCGCTCCCGTAAGAGAGACAGCGCCAACATCATCATCGCCCCGAGGGCAAAATAGATAAACACGCTCATGAAGCCAGTCTCCTTTCTTTCAGATCAGTGGTGGCAAGCAACGCAATCGCCACAAATTTCAACAGGCAAGGCAGCGCGCCATAAAGCAGGCTGAGAAGGCGTAACGCCTCGCCGCTATTGTCTTGTCCGCTCTGAAAACCACCTGCCTGCAGCACCGGCAAAAGCGCGACGGCGGCCAGCGCGAGAGTGAATTTCGACACGAAGGACCAGAGGCCAAAACCTTCGTTGGCCCCTGGGGAAACCTGTTCCATCCGGCGGGCGAACAAGGCGGGCAGCAATGTCATGTCCGCACCCAGTGCCGCGCCTGATGCGATGCAAATCAGACCGAACGCCCAGATGTCGCCAGCACCCAGTGTGACCGCTGCGGCGAAGGCCACAATCGAAAGAAGCATCGCGATCAACAGCACCTGTTTGGCCCCATAGCGTTCAGCAACCCGCCCCCAGAATGGGGCTGCCAACGCCGCCGACAGGAAGAACAACAGCAGAAACGATCCTTCCATTCCCGATGCGTTCAGGCGGCTTTCGACAAAGAACAAGAAAAGGGTCGAACTGACGGCGACGGGCGCGGCGTTAACGAGCGCCACCAACAACAGCCGACGCGCCACCGGATCACGCAGCACAGGTGCAAAACCAGCAAGCCCCAGATCCTCGACCGGGGCGCTGCGCCATTGCCCGCGCATCGCCCAGAGTGCAACGCATGCCAGGATCGCAAAGGCCAAGGCAAATCCACCATGCCCGCCCAGAAGGGTCGGGGCCACCGCGGCTGCACAGATGCCCAGCAAAGCGCCGGTTTCACGCCAGCGCGCCACGCGCAGGTGCCCCTGCTCCGGTAAATGTCCTGCCGCCGAAACGCCTTGGGCATAAAAACAAATTGTCAGATAGCTGAACGAGGAAAAGATCAGCGTCAGCATGACGGCAAACCAAAGCAATGGCGCAATTGGCGGGATCACCGCGAACAACCCGAACATCGCAGCCACCAAGATCACGGCGGCAGCCAAAACTGTCGGGGCGCGTCGTCCCTGCATCACGCTGGCCAAACGGCCTAGCAGCGGATCCTGCACGAAATCAAGCATCCGCAACAGCCCCAGCACAGTGCCAAGGGCAACCAGCGACACGCCGTATTCATCCACGTAGAACTTCGGCGCATGGATATAGAGCGGCAGGCCAGCCGCGGCCAAAAACGCCGCGAAGACGGTGTATCCGGGCAATCGTGGCGACCACTCGCGGACGGGGACATTGAATCTCATCGGCTGACCTCGTCCGCCGGGGGGGTGGGGCGGGTCCGGAATTTTGCGCCCTTCCACCACAAAACCAGCGCCTGCCAATGGATCAGGGCCAGCACCCGGCGCGATCCGAACGGACGGCGCAGGCAGGCCTTGATCAGGCCCAGATTGCTGAGCGGTTTGCGGTTGCCAACAAGCGTGGCCGTCACCCCGCCATTGCCAACGGTCAGGTCGATCCAGATACCGATCCTGTCGTCGCGCAGGTCAAAGCGGAATTCGTACTCGCCCGCGATCTTCTGAAACGGCGAGACATAAAAAATCTTGCGGGCTCTCAGCCGATCCTGATTGGTGATCGGCTCCAGGTCATCGCGATAACAGAGATAGGAATGGCGATCTCCATAGGTGTTATTGACCTCGGCTATCACCACACGGACGTCGCCAACACGATCCCGGCAAATCCAGAACGAGACCGGATTGAACACATGTCCAAGAATGCGTGGCTGAGCAAGTATTTCGATCTTCGCCGGCGCGGGCAGGTTGTGCGCGTCAAGCACCTCACGCACCCATTCGGCCCCACGTCCTTCGGGCGGCGCACCCCCATGATCGCTGTCCCAAAGCGAACCAAGGCCGCGCCGGTTGCGCCCGAACAAGGCGGGCGGACGCATCTTCGCCTCGGCATCGGCGATCACATAGTCGATGCTATAGCGAAAGGCGTTATCAATCTCGCCTTTGCGCCCATGCCAGGTTTGGCCCGCGATATGATCAATCCCAATCATTGCGCCGCAAGCACAACAACGGACTTGTTAAGGATCGCCTGAGCCACGTTCAACCCGCTGGTCAACCCGTCTTCATGAAATCCGTTTTGCATCCAAGCACCGCAGAACCAGGTGTTGTTGGTGCCATTGGCATGGGCAACACGTTCTTGTGCGTGCATCGCGGCGATATCAAACACCGGATGGCTGAGCGTAACCTGATCGTAAATCAGTTCATCGCGGATGGGACGCGTGCTGTTCAGGGTCACAAAATGCGGATCATTCGCGGGGATGAAGCTTTGCAGCGAGTTCATCCAGTAGGTGATGTCGATCTGACCGTCGCGTTTGCTGGGGGCCTCGGCATAATTCCACGATGACCAGACGGCGCGGCGTTTTGGCATTACCGAGGCATCGGCGTGCAACACCACATCGTTGGGCTGATAGGCCACGGCACCCAGATTGACCCGCTCGGCCTCGCTTGCGTCGGTCAGCATCGCGAGGGCCTGATCGGAATGGGTTGCGAAAACGACCTCGTCAAACCGCTGCCACTCCGACCCCGGTGTCTTGACCTCGACCCCGTCGGGCAGGCGCCGCACCGCCTCGACCGGGCACCCCAGACGCTGCTCGACTCCCTGAGCCTGCATCGCACGGTCCAGCCGCTCGACATAGGCGGTCGATCCGCCTTGCACGGTGTACCACTGGTGCTGACCGTCATAGCCCAACAACGCGTGGTTCTCGAAAAATCGCAGCATGGCATCAGCGGGGAAATCGAGGATTTGCTCGGTCGGGGTGGACCAGATCGCACCGGAAAATGGCAGAAGGTAATAGTCGCGGAAATACCGGCCCAGTTTCATCGTGCTCAGCAGCTCGCCAATGGTCAGCTCCTGACCACGCGCCACATTCAGTGCATCGGCATTGAAGCGGAAGATATCACGCAGCATGCCGACGAACCTCGGGTTGAGAGCGTTGCGCTTCTGCGCGAAAAAGGCGCGTGCGCCGTCCAAACCATACTCGATGGCCCCGCCTTTTACGGATGCACCAAAGCTCATCCTGCTTTTGGTCACCGGCACATCCAGCTTGTCGAACAGGCCCGTAAGATTGGGGTAGTTGGCGTAGTTGAACACGATGAACCCGGTATCGACAGGCTGATCCCCATTCTTGCCAGCCATCACCGTGCGCGCATGGCCGCCCAATCGGGGCTCTGCCTCAAACAAAGTTACGGTATTCATGTCCGCCAACGTGTGAGCTGCCCCCATTCCCGAGATACCGGCACCGATAACGGCGATTGAGGGACGTGAGCCCCTGCCTTGTTCAAATGGCATATTAAGTCGTGTCCTTGTCGTGGGAATGTTACTTTTTCTACGATGGCCGACCGAAAATGGATGAGAAAGAATTATTTTATATCTTCATGTGATCCATATCGCCCTCTGCCCCGTATTTATCTCATGTTCAGTGAATCCGATACGCTCGACCATGTTGCGCCATCAGGCCCCTCGCCCGCTGCAGTTCCGCGTGCTAAGTCAAACCTGACGCAGAGAAGAAAGACCGGTGGGGCGCGTGTGATCGAGAAGGAAAAGGAAAACGAAGACTGGGTGGCCTGCATCGCACGGGTCCGCGACGTACAGGATCAGGACGCATTCGCGCGCTTGTTTCGGCACTTCGCCCCTCGGGTGAAGGCGTTTCTGATCCGATCGGGGGCGGATGCCGCCATGGCCGAGGAATGTGCCCAGGACGTGATGGCGACACTTTGGAAGAAATCACATCTTTTTGATCCCGCCCGTGCCAGCGCGGCAACATGGATCTTTACCATCGCGCGGAACCGTCGCATCGACGCGATCCGCAAGCAAAGACGACCCGAACCCGAGGAACTGACCTGGGGTCCGGACCACGAACCGGATCAGGCAGACGCCCTGGCCCTGCAACAAGAGAGTGAACACCTCAGCGTGGCGATTGCCGCGCTGCCCGACAAGCAAAGGGAGCTGATCGAGAAGGCCTATTTTTCAGACCTCAGTCATCGCGAAATCGCTGATGAAACGGGTCTGCCGCTGGGCACGATCAAATCCAGAATTCGACTGGCGCTGGACCGCCTGCGCCATACAATGAAGTGATAAAGCCATGAAGACAGCCATCAAACATCATCTTTCAGACGCCTTGCTTATGGCGTATTCTGCCGGGTCCCTGCCCGAGGCATTCGGCCTGACAGTCGCCACGCATATTTCGATGTGCGATGAGTGTCGCGCACGCCTTGGCGCTTATGACAGTGTGGGCGGTGCCCTGATCGAAGAGAGTGAAACCGCCCGACTGGCTCCCGATAGTTTCGAGGCCACGATGGCGCGAATTGCAAATGGATCAGACCAGCCGATTACCGTGCCGAAGCGGCGGGCCGGGGTTCTGCCAATCCCGCTGCAGGATTACATCGGTGGTGATCTGGATTCCGTGAAATGGCGCTCGGTCGGGATGGGTGTGAAGCAGGCAATCCTGCCCACATCCAAAGATGCAACCGCACGCCTGCTATTTATTCCTGCCGGGTCTGCAGTACCGGATCATGGACACCGCGGAACCGAGCTGACCTTGGTGCTGCAAGGCGCTTTTTCGGACGAGTCGGATCATTTTGGACCCGGTGATATTGAGATTGCCAACGAAGATATGAACCATACGCCTGTGGCTGATATCGGGGCAGATTGCATTTGTCTGGCCGCAACCGACGCGCCCCTGCGCTTCAAAGGCATGTTGCCGCGTCTGGCACAGCCATTTTTCCGTATTTAAATCCACCACTCGTTAAGAGTTTTCGAAGGCGCGCACCGGATCGGGGCGCGCCTTTTTTGTTATGCTCAGAGAAAGCTTGAGAACGGGATGTAATGCACCGGATCGCCGGGCGTGATCTGCTGCGCCTCGTCGCCGATTTCAACCAGACCGTCGGCCCAACTGAGGCCGCTGATCCGCCCGGACCCTTCCGAGGCAAAGACCTCAACCCTGCCCTCACGGATGCGCGCGCGCAGATATTCTCGCCGTCCGGGTTTCTTGTTCTTGCGGAAGGCGGCAGGCAAGGTGAAGCCCTGCGGCGCGCGCCACCCGGCACCGGCCAATAGGTGCATCGCCGGGCGCGCAAAGATCAGCGTACAGACCAGCGCCGCGACCGGATTGCCCGGCAGGCCGAAGACGGGTGTGCCGTTCCAGACACCAAGGGCCAAGGGCCGCCCGGGTTTAAGCGCGATCCGCCATTCGGCCATCGCCCCCGCCTCGGTCAGCAGGGCCGAGACGTGATCTTCATCCCCTGAGGATGCCCCGCCCGAGGTCAGGATCAAATCGGCCTCATGCGCAGCGCGGTCCAAGGTCTGGCGCAACGTCTCGCGGTTATCCGGCACGATGCCCATATCCACCGGTTCATATCCGAACTGGCGCACCATGGCAGCCAGCATGGGGCGGTTGGCATCGTAAATCTGCCCTTCGCCCGCCTCTTGCCCCGGTTCCTTGATCTCATCCCCCGTGGACAGGATCGCCACTTTCAGCGGCTCATAGGTGGTCACCCGGCTCAGCCCCGTGGCCGCCGCCAGCGCCAGATCGGCAGGAGTCAGCACCCGGCCCGGCTCTAAGATCGGCTGTCCGGCGGCCACATCCTCACCCGCCTCGCGGGTATTGGCACCGGGTTTGACCCCTTCGCGGAACGCGATTTCGCCGTCGCCCAGCGTGACATCTTCCTGCAGGATCACCGTATCAACGCCCTCCGGCACCGCAGCACCCGTCAGAATGCGGATCGCATGACCAGCCGGCACGTTGCCGGGATAGGGCACACCAGCGGCCGAGCGCCCCTCGACCAGAGGCACCACCTGATCGCCCGATCCAATGCTGGAAAAGGCAAAGCCATAACCATCCACCGCCGAATTGGCCTGTGGCGGGTTTGAACGTTGGGCGATCAGCGGCGCAGCCAGCACCCGGCCCAAGGCCTGTTCCAGCCCATGCTCAGACTGCCCCACCACCGGGCGCAACCGGGTGCGCAACAGGGCCAGCGCGTCATCCACCGGCGTCCAGTCCACCCCGGCGGGCAGGGCAAAGCAATCGTCGCGCAGCGGCGGGGGTTTCAAGGGGTCGGTGATAGCGCTCTCCAATATGTCTTCATGGCCCAGCCCCATGATCCACCCTTCCTCGGGGGCGTCAACCGTCAAGAGGCGCTTCATGGCGTCCGGGGACAGGCCAGAAAGGGCGCGGGCCAGCAGTTGCACCTGATGCGCATCTCTAATACCTCCCTGCGCCTCGGCCCGTTTGACCGACGCGTTGATCAGTCCGGGCCAGATTTCGATCAGGGCGACAGGTGTGTCTAGCGGCTGAAACGGCCAGACCGCGATATGGTCTGGATAGCGACGGCGCAGACGGGCCAGAACCGGCAGGCCGGTCAGAACCTGCCCGCCCACGGCTCCGGCCCCTCCCAGCTGCCAGCAGGTGAATGCGCCTTTTGTCTGCTCCTCGCAGGCGCGGCGTTCACGCATACCATGGCCTGCGCGCGTGTCCTTGCGGGTCAGGCCGGGGATGTCGCGGTGCAGCCCGTTGAACCAGAATGGACCAGTGCCCGGAAACATCGCATTGATCGATGCGGCCAGATCAAAGCGATTATTTGCGTTTGGGGCGTCTTCAATCCGTGCCTCAAGCCAGTCCCAAAGCTGTAGAGGATCATCGCTTCCGGTCAGCTCGCGGGCGAAGCCTTGGGGATAACCAAAGGGAAAATCGAACCCGATGGCGAGGCGGCGGCCTGCAGCCAGTTCAGTGTCGATCAGATCGCAGATCGCCTGTTCGGCCTCCATACGATTGCGTAGGTAAAGCGGTGGATCTTCGTGCCCGGCACGCACCACGCCCATCCAGATCGCATCCTTGCGCGGGGTGGGTCCGGTGTCATTTCCGCCGGACCAGTCGATCATGGCGAAACTGTCGAAAGGTATCACAAACCCGACTCGGCCAGAATGAAATCGGCGATCGCCTTGGTGTCGTTCAGATCAAAGACCGGACGGTCCAGATCAAGTGGCACGTCACTGGCCACGGCGTGCACGCTTGGGTCATCCGGCGCGATCAGCGGGTTGCCGGTTTCTGCCCTATGTGCCTCGACCTTTGGGTGATCTTCGCGTTTATAGCCTTCGATCAGCACCAGATCGACGAGGGACAGTTTGCTCAGCAGCTTGTCCAATGTCGGCTCATCCTTCCCCCGCATTTCATGCATCAGGGCAAATCGTTTGCGCGAAGCCAGAAGGACTTCGGTTGCCCCCGCCACGCGGTGGCGATAGCTGTCTTTGCCGGGGTGATCGACGTCAAAGCTGTGATGAGCATGTTTGATGGTCGACACGGTGATGCCGCGCCCGGTGATCTCGGCCACAAGCCGTTCCATCAGACCGGTTTTGCCTGCGTTTTTCCACCCTACGACACCGTATAGCTTCATGTCTCAGTCTCCAGCATTGCCTGTGCCCGGATCAAATCATCGGGCGTATTCACATTGAAAAACGGCGCGCCGGGGGCATCGAACACCGCTTCGCGCCCTTCATGTTTGCCGGTCCAGATCACCACCTTGCGCAGCCCATCCTGCAAGGCAGCGCGCAGGTCATCGCGTAGCGCCACGGGCCAGAGGCCAAAGGTGGGATGGCGGATCAGGCCGGAACGGGACATGGATTTGGTTTCCTCACCCTCGGCGCGCGGGGTAGCGGCCAGAACCAGCGGATGGGTTTGACCATCAGAGGTGGCGATCAGGTGATCGACCAGATTGGTTGGAAAAAACGGTGTGTCGGCGGCGACGCTAACAATCGCCTCGGCCCCCTGCTCGGCGGCCCAATCGAGACCAGCCAGAATACCGGCCAATGGTCCGGCAAAGCCCTCGATACTGTCGGGTAGAACCGGCAAGCCGACCGCATCAAACCGGCTGGCATCGCCATTGGCATTCAGCGCCATGCCAGCCACCTGCGGGGCCAGCCGCGTGATCACCTGATCCAACAAGGTGCCATCGCCCAGCGGTAGCAAACCTTTGTCTCCACCGCCCATCCGTGTGGCCAGGCCACCGGCCAGGATGACACCCAAAGGTCGAGTCATGCTGTTTTCCATTGATTTAACCGCTCTACCAGCACGGCGGAGGACATGCCGTCCGGGACAGCCCCGGTCGGGATAAGATGGGCGACAGCCCCCATCCGCAGCACAATCAAACGGTCGCGGATCACTGCAATCTCATCCACCGCAGACCACATCATCCGACTGGCTAAGTGTTCCGTCTTCAACGTCAGCCCGTCCGCGTCGAAATGCATCTGCATCACCCCGCCATCCAGCCGCATTTGCGCATCGACAATAGCCGAAACCTGTCGCGCGAAACTGATATTGATCGCCACGAATGCCGCCAATGCCCCGACGAAGAAAAAGAAGGTGGCCAGCGCCGGGTGAATACTGGGTATCAGGAACGAAGTGACCGCAAAGACCACCGCGCCTGCGCCGCCTGCCACACCCACCATCGTAACCACTTGTCGAGCGAGACCGCCACTTTGCCCGACGTCTTGCGACACCCAGAAGACAGCGTCACGCATATCTTCGCGGCTCAGCTGAAATTCCAGATCAATGGAGTCGTCTTGCATCATTAACTCTTTACGCGCTTTTGCGGCGATGTTTGCGATCTTCTTCCGGAACGGCATTGGGATCAGCATCACGCACCAGCCGCTCTTCCCCACTGAGACACACGAATCGTTTGCCACGCATCCGACCGATCAGGGTCAGGCCGACTTCGCGGGCAATCTCGACCCCCCAAGCGGTAAAGCCCGAGCGCGAGGCCAGCGCGGGGATGCCCATCAGCGCCGTTTTGATCACCATTTCCGAGGTTAGCCGCCCGGTGGTATAAAGCAGTTTGCCGTCAGCATTGACGCCTTCGGACAGCATCCAGCCTGCGATTTTATCGACTGCGTTGTGACGGCCCACATCTTCCATGTAAACAAGGGGTGTCGCCCCTTCGCACAGCACGGTGCCGTGGATTGCGCCCGCCTCGAGATACAAGGACGGCGTGCGGTTGATCCGCGAGGCCAGCGCATAAAGGTCAGAGGTTTTCACCTGGGTTTCCGGCAGAACCACGTCTTCCAGTCCTTCAATCATATCGCCAAACACCGTGCCCACGGCGCAGCCGCTGGTGCGGGTCTTTTTCTTCAGCTTTTCCTCATAGGTGGTTTGCCCGTCGGTGCGCACCACGACGGTTTCAAGGTCCTCGTCATAGTCCACGCCGGTGACGGTTTCGCCATCCTGCAACATGCCCTGATTGCGCAGGAAACCCAGCGCGAGGTAGTCGGGATAATCGCCGATGGTCATGGCCGTCACGATTTCCTGCCCGTTCAGGAAAATCGTCAGGGGGCGCTCTTCGACCACCGAAATTGTCGTAGTTTGTCCGTCATGATCCACCCCCTCAACCGCGCGGGTCAGGCGGGCCGCCCCCGGATCAGGGGCAATCAAATAGTCGCTCACATCATCACGCTGGGCCAATTGCATCTTCTCCGTCAGAGGGTTAGGCCAGAAGCCAGATCACGTCTAACTTATGGCCACCCTATGCCAAGTCCAACCACCAAATCCGTTTTCTGGCACGGCATCCGCGACGGGGCCCCGTTTATCCTTGTGCTGATCCCGTTTTCGACGCTGTTTGGCGTGGTCGCTGCCGAGGCCGGATTGAGCGTTTTCGAGGCCCTGACCTTCTCGGTCATGGTACTGGCAGGCGCGGCCCAGTTTGCCGCCCTGCAATTACTGGTCGAAGATGCCCCGACCCTGATCGCGATCATTACCGCCCTCGCCGTGAACCTGCGCATGGCCATGTATTCCGCCGCATTGACCCCGCATCTGGGGGCGGCCCCATTGTGGCAAAGGGCTGTGGCGGCCTATTTCGTGGTGGATCAGACCTATGCCTGTTCGGTGGTGGAATACGAGAAGAACCGCGATTGGGGCATGGCTTGCAAGCTGGCCTATTTCTTCGGCGTGGCCGCGCCCGTGGTGCCGTTCTGGTATGGCAGCACCGTGGTGGGGGCAGGGCTGGGCGCGGGAATCCCAGACAGCCTGGCGTTGGATTTTGCGGTACCGATCACATTCCTTGCGATCATCACACCGATGTTGCGCACCCCAGCGCATGTGGCCGCGGCCATCGTCGCCGTGATCATGTCGCTGGTCTTTGCCTTTCTGCCCTATTCGCTGGGCATTCTGGTGGCCGGATTCCTAGGTATGATGACCGGCGCACAGGTCGAACTGCGGCTGGACCGGCGCACAGAGGGCGGCACATGATCGAGACCTCCACCCTCTGGATCGTGATGCTGAGCATCGGCATCGGCAGTTATCTGATGCGCTTTATCTTTATCGGCGTGATCGGCGATCGACCCCTGCCCGGCTGGATCCTGCGGCATCTGCGCTATACCGGTGTGGCCGTTCTGCCAGCGTTGGTGGCCCCGTTGGTGCTGTGGCCCGAGGCGACGGGCGGTGATCCTGATCCGGCGCGGATGATCTCGGCCTTCATGACGCTGGCCGTGGGCGTGTTAACCCGCAACGTGCTGCTGGCCATTCTGGCGGGAGGCGGCAGCCTTTATGCCGGGTTGGCGCTGCTGGGCTAGCGCCTCGCATCGGCATTGCCCTACCCCTTGTGGGGGATTGCCGGGGATCGCTATGCTGACCGACACTGTGCCTTGTTCTGCACCCTGCCACCCGGAGACCCCAATGACCTGTCACGACAGCGCCACCGCGTGGGAAAAAGACCGCGCCCACCTTCTGCACCCTTACACCGATTTTACCAGCTTCGCCGACGAGGGCAGCCAGGTGATCGAGAAGGCCGAAGGCATGCATGTCATCGACACCAATGGCAAAACCCTGCTTGATGCCATCGCGGGCTTGTGGTGCGTGAATATCGGTCATGGTCGCAAGGAAATGGCCGAAACCATCGCGCAACAAGTGATGGACATGCAGTATTACAATCCGTTCGGTCATAGCACCAATGTGCCCGCCTCGCTGCTGGGGGCCAAACTGGCCGAGCTGGCACCAGGTGATCTGAACCACGTCTACTACACATGTGGCGGGTCCACCGCCAATGATGCTGCCATCCGGCTGGTGCATTACTATTTCGATATGAAGGGTCAGCCCCGTAAAAAGAAGATCATTTCACGCCAGAATGGCTATCACGGGGCGACCTATGTGGCGGCCTCGCTGACCGGTATTCACGGCACGAAATACGGCTTTGACCGGATTGGTGAGGATTTCATCCACCATGTGTCCGAGGCCAATCTTTATGCCAAACCCGAGGCGTGGAGCGACGAAGAATACTGCGACTTCCTCGTGCATGAGTTCGACAGCCGCATTCAACAGCTGGGCCCCGACAATTGCGCCGCCTTCATTGCCGAGCCGATCATGGGCGCAGGTGGTGTTCTGGTGGCACCAGATGGCTATCACAAGCGCATCTACGAGATCTGCAAGCAATACGACATGCTTTATATCGCGGACGAGGTGGTCACCGCCTTTGGCCGCCTGGGCGAATGGTTCGTCTCGGACGCGATCTATGGCTACACGCCTGACATTCTGGTCTGCGCCAAAGGGCTGACCTCGGGGTACATCCCGTTGGGGGCGACGCTGATTTCATCCGAGATTTACGACACCATCGCCAAGCCGCAATGCGAGGGCGGGGTGTTTTCGATGGGGTTGACCTATTTCGGGCATCCGGTGGCCTGTGCCGCCGCTTTGAAGAATATCGAGATTATGGAACGCGAACAGATGCTGCCTCATGTGCAAGAGGTGGGGCCTTATCTGCAAGATGCGGCCAAGTCGCTGATGAACCTGCCGGTGGTGGGCGATGTGCGCGGCAGCCACTTGATGCTGGGCATCGACCTTGTGGCCGACAAGGGCACCAAAGCGCCGCTGGGCGGTGGCGCGTCCGAGAAGATTTTTAAGGGCTGTGTCGAACGCGGTGTGATCGTGCGCCCGGTGGGCGACCGGATTGTCATTTCCCCGCCGCTGATCATCACCAAAGAGCAATGTGATGAAGTAATCGAGGCGCTGTCTGGCGCGATCAAAGATTATGTGGAGGCGCGGTAGACCCATGCGGAACGTCACCCTTGCCGCCACGCAAATGGCCTGTAGCTGGGACATTGATGCCAATATCGCCAAGGCCGAGAGTCTGGTCACTGCCGCAGCTGAGGCTGGCGCTCAGATGATCCTGTTGCAAGAGCTGTTCGAGACGCCATACTTCTGTGTTGAGCAGACCAATGAGCATCTGAACCTGGCCCGACAGACAGACCGCAGCAAAGTCGTTCAGCATTTTTCCCAACTGGCGCAAAAACTGCGCGTTGTCCTGCCGATCTCTTACTATGAAGAGGCCGGGCTGGCGCGGTATAATGCGTTGGCTATTGCCGATGCCGATGGCACGATCCTGATGAATTATCGCAAAACCCATATACCACAGGCACCGGGATACGAAGAAAAGTTCTATTTTTCTCCCGGGGATATAGGATTCGACGTGGTCGAAACCCGCTATGGCCGGTTGGGGTGTGGTATATGCTGGGACCAGTGGTTTCCAGAAGCCGCACGGTGTCTGGCCCTGAAAGGGGCCGAAGTCCTGATGTTCCCGACGGCCATTGGTTCAGAGCCGAACAACCCGGAACTGGACAGCAGTGGCCACTGGAGACGCACCATGCAGGGTCATGCAGCGGCCAATATGATCCCACTGGTCGCTTCAAACCGCGTGGGCGCCGAGACGGACAATAAAGACACCGGTACTTTCTACGGCACATCCTTTATCGCCGGGTACACCGGTGAAATCCTCGTTGATGCCAACCGGGTCGACGAAACCTTTGTGACCGCCACTGTCGATCTGGACGAGGCTGCCGTCTATCGCAGCACTTGGGGCGTGTTCCGGGATCGCCGCCCGCACATGTACGAAGCGTTGAACACGCTGGATGGCAAAACGGCGGTTCCGCAGTGAGCCGTGATCTGATCATCCGCCCGCTTGAGGCGTCTGACCGAGCGGAGTGGACCCGGCTGTGGACCGCCTATCTGGCGTTTTACAAAACCACCCTGACACCCGAAGTCTTTGATAGCAGCTTTGCGCGACTGATGTCGGATGCCGCGAACGAGTATAAGGGCCTGATCGCGGTGCTGGACTGCACACCCGTTGGCCTGGCGCATTACCTGTTTCACCGCGATATGTGGACGGTGGAAGACACCTGTTACATGATGGATTTGTTTGTTGATCCGGGTACACGCGGCGCAGGTGTGGGCCGGGCGTTGATCGACGCCGTTTCCGAGCGGTGCCGGGCGCAGGGTGTCACCACGCTTTACTGGCACACCGAAGACACTAACCACACCGCCCAAGCACTCTATGATACGCTGGCCACCAAGGTCCCGTTCATCAAATACGACAAGGCGGTGAAGGACGCTTAAGCCGGTACTTGCTGGGTGATGCAATGTACCCCGCCACCACCACCGCCGATCATCCGACCCGACGCGCCGATCACCCGGTGGCTTGGGAACATCTCGCGCAGGATGGCAAGCGGTTCGTCATCCTCTTCCGAGCGGCCCGACACCGGCACTACCACCGCACCGTTGCAGATGTAGAAGTTCATATGCACGAGGTCATAGCTGGTCAGCGGAATCTCAACCACTTCAAAGGGGCGCCCTCGCGCATCGGTGCTGTCTTGCAAGATCCGTTTGGCCTCCTGCGTGATCTTGTAATTCGGGTCCGAGCGATCATCGGCCGTGTGCAACAGCACCACGCCGGGTTCCGAAAAGGCCGCCATCCCGTCGACATGTCCATCAGTGATCGGATCAGGGGTCAACCCCTTGGGGAACCAGATGATTTTGCTGACGCCCAGCTGGGCCTTCAATTCGGCCTCGATCTGCGCCTTGGACCAGCCCGGGTTGCGATTGGTGTGCAGCAGGCATTCCTCGGTGGTCAGCAGCGTCCCTTGCCCGTCAAGGGCCACGGCCCCGCCTTCCATTACCATATCCGAACGATAGATCGGCATGTCCAGATGCGCGGCAAACCGGCCCTTGGCCAACATATCATCGTCGTAGGGAGGGAATTTTCCGCCCCATCCGTTGAAGGTAAAGCCCGCGATCCGGCGCTGTCCGGCGGCGTTTTTGACAATCATCGGCCCGCTGTCGCGCGACCAGGCGTCGTTCAGCGGCATCTCGATCAATTCGATCTGGGAGGACAGCATTTTTTGCGCCGCTTTTTTGTCTTGCGCGCGCACGGCCATGGTCACCGGTTCATACTCGGCCACGATATTGGCCACGTCGGCCCATTCCTGACGGGCCTGTTTCAGCTGGCTGCTGTACCAGTTCTGCGGCGGCGGGAACTGCATCAGGGTGCGTTCGTGCCACGCCCATTCGGCGGGGAAGGAAAACCCGTCTACCGTCGGAGTGCCGGTGATCAGTTTCGCCCCGGTTTCAGAGTAATCCAGCGACGGGTTTGACCGGGCCGCAGACGCACCAATCGCAGTGGTCACCGCCGCGCCGCCGGTTGCCAGAAATCGCCGTCTGTTCATCACATACCTCCGCTGATCGGACCTTACTGTGCCAGACTATGCAGGCCGGGGTCGATACCCATGAAGGGGGATCAGAGCCGCCCGGCCGGGGCGTGCGCCACCAGCCAGTCCCAGAGCTGTCGCACCGAAGTGCGCTCAAGATTGCGTTCCAAAGCAACAAGATAGAGAATACGATCGGTCTCCAGCGCCAGATCATCGGCCCGCACCAAAGCCCCCTGCGAAATCCGTTCGGCCGCCAGTTCAGGATCGCCCAGACACACGCCCAGCCCCCGCGCGGCGGCGTCCGTGGCCAATGACGGGTCCGAGAAATTGAGACCGGCGGCAAACGCGCCCCGTTCAATCCCGGCAAGAGTAAACCAGGCCTGCCAGTCTTCGGGTTCTTCATCGTGAATCAACGGCACCTCATCCGGGGCGGATGTGAACCAGTTCAGCATGGACGGCGCGCACAGGGGTTGCCGCCTCTCACGCAGGAAAGGGACGCTGCGCTCGCCCTCTTCCTGGGCCGGGCGGGGGCGCAGGGTGATGTCAAACTCGGCCTCCCACAAATCGACCTCACCCGCAGCACTATGCAACCAGGGTTCGATCTGGGGCAGATCGCGGCGCAGGGCAGGCAGATGGGCGCTGTACCACGGCCCGGCCAGCTTGGGCGGCATGTGCAGGATCACCGAGCCGGGCTTGGAATAGGCCTCAAGCCGACGCACGCCTTGGCGGATCAGTTCAAGCGCGGCCTGGCTGGTACCCTGCAGATCGCGCCCCGCATCGGTCAGTTCGACCCCCCGCCCAACCCGATGAAACAGCGGTTGGCCCAGATGCGCCTCAAGCGTGCGAATCTGGTGGCTGATCGCGGATTGCGTCACGTTCAGCTCATCCGCTGCGGGCGCAAAGCCACCGAGGCGCGCAGCGGCCTCGAACCCGACGAGCGATCCAAGCGGAGGAAGCAGGCGATACGGATTATTCATGAAGTATTCTTGCCATTTAGATCAGAATTACGCGTTTGCAGGCAAACACGTTTCATCATTAAGCTGTTGAGCAGAATTCTTCAACTTTCTCAGACGAGGCCACCATGACCCTGACCCCCAAGCAATCCGGTTTCCACATGCCTGCCGAATGGGCCCCGCATGAGCGCACGTGGATGATGTGGCCCTGCCGCGCCGAGGTATGGGATGACATGGAGGTCACACGCGCCAACTATGTGGACGTGGCCCATGCCGTCCGCGCGCACGAGCCGCTGACCATGCTGGTGCATCCCGACGATGTGACCGGGGCCAAATCCATGCTGGGCAGTGATATCGACATTCTGGAACACCCGATTGACGACAGCTGGGCGCGCGATGCGGGCCCGAATTTCCTGATCGACGGTAAAGGCAATCGCGCGGGCGCGTCGTTCCGGTTCAACGCTTGGGGCGGGAAATATGACCCGTTTGACGGGGACGAGGCAGCATCGAATGCGATTTTGCAGGCGGTTGGCGTGCCGATCTTTCAATCCGAGCTGATTGCCGAGGGCGGCGGGATTTCGATTGATGGCGAAGGCACGATCCTGACCACCGAAACCTGCTTTCCAAATGCCAACCGCAACCCGGACTGGTCGCGCGAGCAGATCGAAGAAGAGCTGAAACAGATGCTGGGCGGTGACAAAGTGTTGTGGTTGCCGGGCAATGAGCTTGAGGATGAAACCGACGGCCATGTGGACGGGATCGCCATGTTCATGGCCCCCGGCGTGGTTCTGATCGAAGGGGCGGGGCGCGCAGATAATGAATGGTATGACAAGAAGCTGGCCAATCTGGAGTTCATGAAAGGCCAGACCGATGCCAAGGGTCGCCCCATCCGGCTGATCGAGGTGCCTGACGCGATGGATGCGCCGGATGATCACGACATGTTCTGCGAGTCTTACGTGAACAGCTACATCTGCAATGGCGGGGTGATCATGCCCAGATATGGCATCAAGGAAGACGGGTTGGTCGCCGAGGTATTTCAGGACCTGTTCCCCGAGCGCAGCATCACACAGGTCGCCATTCCGCCCATCGCCATTGGCGGCGGTGGCATCCATTGCATCACCCAGCAAGAGCCGGTGGCATGAGCGACCTGCAAGAGCAGTTGACCGCAGGCAAATCGCCCGGAGAGTTGGGCTTTGTCATGCCCGCCGAAACGGCACCTCATGCCGCGTGCTGGATGGCCTGGGCGCATGATGATGACCCCGAGGTCTGGGGCAAGCACCTGCCCGAGGTCGAGAAAACCTTTGTGGCCATCGCCACCGCCATTGCCGAGTTTGAGCCGGTGCGCGTGCTGGCACACCCCGAGGTGGCCAATAAGGCGCGCGCCCTACTGCCCGCCCATATCGACGTGGTACCGCTGGTGCAGGACGACCTGTGGCTTCGCGATACGGGGCCACTTTTTGTGAAACATGAGAGCGGCGCGATCATCGGGTCGAACCTGATTTTCAACAATTGGGGCGACAAGTTTCCGATCACCGAGGGCGATGCAGATATCGGGGCCAATTTGGTCAATCATCTGGGTCTGCCGCTTTATCAATCGCCGCTGACCGGTGAAGGCGGCGGTCTGATTTCGGACGGGCGTGGCACGGTGATCACCACCGAAACCTGTTTTCTGAATCCCAACCGCAATGCGGGCATGACCCGCGTGGATGTCGAGCGGGAACTGTTCCACGCCATTGGGGCGCGCAAGGTGATCTGGTTGCCCGGCGACGAGGATGAATGGATCACCGACGGCCATATCGACGGGGTTCTGACCTTCACCAAACCCGGTCATGTGATCTTTGAGGACAACCCCAACACCGATGACCCGCACCAAAAAGTCTGTCGCGAAAACCTGGCGGCGCTGCGCGGGCAGACCGATGCCGATGGCAACGAGATCGAGATCACCGTGATCCATGAAGCCTGGCAATACGATGCGCCCACCGACACGACGGCCACATCCTATGTGAATGCCTATATTGCCAATGGCGGCGTGGTGATGCCGTATTTCGGCACGCCCGATACAGACGACCCCGCATGCGCGACTTTTGCCGCTGCCTTTCCGGATCGCAAGATCGTGCAGGTCGATATCACCGATATCTGCTGGAACGGCGGTGGCATCCACTGCATGACCCAGCAACAGCCCACCTGATTCCCCTTGCCTGCCTGACCCGAGATCGCCATGTTTGACACTGCAACCATGACAGATGACAGAACACAGTCCCCATCGCCCGACTGTCTAGCGGGCATCGCGCGCGCCATCGAACTGATCGGACAGGACGATTTTCTGCCCGCCCTGACGCAGCTTTGCCTGAAGGCTTCAGGCTATGACAATGCCTTTGTGGCAGCGTATTTTCCGGATCATCCGCCGGTCGAGCTGTTTGACAATCTGGGAGCTGCGGAAGAAGCCAATACGATCACACCTTACCTCGATTTCGCCTATCTGCTGGACCCGTTCTATACACTGTATCAGCGCGGGATCGGCGACAACGTAATCCGCCTGCGCGACTGTGCCCCGGATGATTTCCTGTCCTCCGAGTATTATCAGGCCTTCTATGCGGGCACCGGGCTTTATGACGAAGCCGGGGTTTTTGTCGCTTTCGAAGGTGGGGCCTCGATCATCCTGTCTCTGGGCAGCCGGGTGCAGGGCGCACAGATGAATGATGCGCAATACGCAGCCCTCACCGCCTTGTTGCCCTGCGTTGCCGCGCTCTGCCGTCGCCATTGGCCCCGGCTTGATCCGGGCTCGTTGGCTGGCAGCGGCCGGATAGGCTTGCATCTTGAGAAATCATTCGAGCGATTTGGCCGCTCGGTCCTCAGTGATCGCGAGGCCGAAATTGTTCGGCTGATCCTCAAGGGCCACTCCTCGAAATCCATCGCGCGCGAGTTGGGCAACAGCCCCGAGACGGTCAAAGTGCATCGGAAACGTATTCACACCAAGCTGGGCATCGCCTCACAGGGTGAATTGTTTTCGATGTTTCTAGACGCACTCAGTCGGACCCCTCCCAATGCGCAAGACGATCCGTTGAGTTACCTGGCGAATGACAATCACCACGCACCCTAACAAATGCGCGGCAATTGTTCACCCACCAGCATATCTACCAACCGCTGTCCGCCAAAAAGCGTGCGCATGGTCACACGGCCCGCGGGGCCATCGCCGGCCTTTCCGATGATCGCAGCCTTGCGACCTTCGGGGATGGCACGCATTGCCGCTAACGCAGCCTCGGCCTGATCGGGGGGAACAAACAGCACCAGAGTGCCTTCATTCGCGAGGTAGAGTGGATCAAGCCCGAGGATTTCACAAACACCCTTGACCTCCGGGCGCAGCGGCATGGCGGTCTCGTCCAACTCGATGCTGATGCCCGCCGCCTCGGCCATTTCATTCAATGAAGAGGCCAGTCCGCCCCGCGTTGCATCCCGCGCAGCCCGAACATCGGGCGCGGCAGCAATCACCGCCTCGATCAAATTGTTCAGGCTTTGACAGTCCGATTGCAGATCAGTCGAAAGCGCCATATCCCCCCGCGCGGCCATTATCGCCGCGCCGTGATCACCCAGCACCCCGTTGACGATAGCGACATCGCCGGGTTGGATCGCTTCGGCCCGCATATCGCGCCCCGGAGGGATCACGCCGACACCTGCTGTGGTGACAAACACCTTATCCGCCGCGCCCTTGCCGACGACCTTGGTGTCGCCGGTGACAATTTTGACGCTGGCCTTATCGGCCTCGGCCTGCATCGAGGCCACGATGCGGCGCAACAGGGCAATCTCGCAGCCTTCTTCGATGATGAACGCTGCCGACAACCACAAAGGTTTTGCGCCGCCCACGGCCAGATCATTGACCGTACCACAGACGGCAATCTTGCCAATGTCGCCACCGGGAAATTCAATCGGGGAGACCACGAAACTGTCAGTGGTAAAGGCCAGCTGTGCGCCGGGGTCCTGCAACGCGTCGGACGTCAGGCGCGCCTGATCTTCAGTACTGGCAGGTTGGAACACATCCGTGAACACCTCATCAATCAGATCGCGCATCGCCTTGCCGCCACCCCCATGGGCCAGGGTCACGCGGTCGCCACGCAGGCGCGAGGGCTTGGGGGCGGCCATGTTCATTCCGCCGCCTCCACTGCACCATATTGGAAGTAGGCGGCACACGCCCCTTCCGAGCTGACCATCAGCGCGCCCAGCGGCATCTCCGGCGTGCAGCCCTTGCCATATTGCGGGCATTCAAACGGTTTGATCCGCCCGGTCATCACAGCCCCGCATTCACAGCCATCAGGTTCCTGAACCGAGCGTTCGCCCGCGCCATAGCCAATGCCGAATTTCTCTTCGGTATCAAAGGCTTTGTATTTATCACGGATACTCAACCCACTGGCGTCAATCTCACCCAGGCCTCGCCATTCAAAGCTGGGTCGCGGTTCATACACGTCCTCAATCGCCGCCAATGAAACCGGATTTCCATGCTCCGGCACAATTCGCCCGTATTGGTTTTCCACCTCTGCGCGCCCTTCGGCAATCTGGGTCAGAACCATCAGAACCGATTGCAACAGATCAAGCGGTTCAAATCCGGCGACAACGATCGGTTTGCCATACTCCTTGGCGATGAAATCATAGGGGTGCGTGCCGATCACCATCGACACATGTCCCGGCCCCACAAAGCCGTCGAGGATCATATGGGGGTCATCCAGCAGAACCTTGATCGGGGGCGGGACGGTGATGTGATTGCAAAACACACTGAAATTAATGAGATTTTCGCGTGCTGCCTGTTGAATCGACAGGGCCGTGGACGGTGTAGTCGTCTCAAACCCCAGACCAAAGAACACCACTTCGCGATCCGGATTGCGCCGCGCAATCTCCAGCGCATCCAACGGCGAGTAAACCATGCGGATATCCGCGCCATCGGCCTTGGCCTGCAACAACGACTTCTTCGAGCCGGGCACGCGCATGGCGTCGCCAAAGGTGGTGAAAATCACCTTGGGGTCCTCGGCCACGTGCACGCATTCATCAATCCGGCTCATCGGCAATACGCAAACCGGGCAACCGGGACCATGGATAAATTCGATCCCCGGCGGGGTAAGTTTGTCCAGCCCATAGCGGAAGATCGCGTGGGTATGGCCGCCACAGATTTCCATGATGTGTACGGGCTTCTCGGCGGTCGCGCCGATCTCGTTCACCTTCTTCTCAATCGCGGCCAGCACGGACTTGGCAGCGACCGGATCGCGGAATTCTTCAACGAATCTCATTGCGTGCCCTCCAACGCGGATTGACCGTCGGCCATCGCTTCCAGCGTTTCCTGCGCCTCGCCCAGACCTTGCAGGGCTTCCAGCGTTTTGGCGGCTTCATCCTCGTCAATCACGCTCATCGCAAAACCGACATGGATCAGGGTCCATTTGCCGACCAAACCTTCAAGCGGACCGGTGGCCACGCAGGCGACATTCACCTCACGCTTCACACCCGACACATCGGCCATCGCCATCAAGCGGTCTTCATCGGTGATCTCAACGATCTGACCGGGTATTCCCAAACACATGATTTAGTCCTCTTCGTTGCTGGCGTGGGCCTTGCCCGGTTGGGCAATGCCGTATCGGTCCAGTTTCGCGCGCAATCCGACGCGCGACAGACCAAGCTCGCTTGCTGCTCGGCTTTTGTTCCATTTCAGACGGGTGAGTGTTTCGCGCAAAACGCGCATCTCGATGCCCTCGACGCGTTCTTTCAACGTGCCTTCGCCCGCAAGCACGTCGCTGATTCGGGCGTCTTCAGCCACTGCGCAGGGGTCGGCCTGCAGGATATGGCGCGAGATCAGCTCGGGACCCAGCACCGGGTCCTGCGAAACAATGAGCATGCGGGTCAGCTCGTTTTCAAACTCACGCAGGTTGCCGGGCCAGTCGTAATTGGCCAGAAATTCGATGGCCAGATCCGACAGGCCCTGCACCGGTTTGCCGTGCGCCGAGGCGAGATCGAACAGGATATGCTGGGCCAGAACCGGGATATCCTCGGTCCGGTTGCGCAGAGGCGGCAGGGCCAGTTCAACCGAAGACAGCGCATAGTAAAGGTCGTTGCGGAATGTGCCGTCGTTCACCATCGCGTTCAGATCGGCATGCGCCCCGGTCATCAGGCGCAGATTGGTGGTCAGCACCTCGTGCCCGCCAAGCGGTTGAAACGCGCCTTCACTGGCCACCCTCAGCAGGATCATCTGCATTTTTGGGCTGAGGCTGTCGACACCGTTCAAAAACAACGTGCCGCGATCCGCCTTTTGCAACAGGCCGATCTTGTTGCTGGGCACGCCGGGCAACGCCCCGCGTTTGGCCCCCAGCAGTTCGATCTGCAGCAGTTCGTCCGACATGCCCGCACAGTTGAGTTCAAAGAAGGACTGGTTCGAGCGCAAAGAACTGTAATGCATGGCCCGCGCCAGCACCAATTTGCCGGTGCCCGGCTCGCCCGAGATCAGGACCGGCACGTCAAAGCTGGCATATTGGCGGGCGGTTTCCACTGTGGCGTTCATCGGCGAATTGGGCGCGCGCAGCACTTTTTCAAAGCCCAGCCCTTCGCGCAGCGCCTTGCGGCGGGCCTCAAGCTTGGTTTCTGCTGTGTTGGAGAGCACCCGCATCTCCAGCGACAGCCGGTCGTGATCGCGGGTCAGCTGAAACAGCTGCGCCGCGTTCTTGGCAGCCATCATCAACTGATCCGGGTGCCAGGGTTTGGTAACGAACTGATAGATGCCCGCCTCGTTGATCGCGGCGATCATATCGGTGGTTTCGGTGTAGCCGGTGATGATGATGCGCACGGTTTCAGGCCAGCGTTCACGCACCTCGGTCAGAAACTCAACGCCCGTGCGCCCCGGCATCCGTTGGTCGCAAAACACAACCTGCACGAAATTCTCCTGCATCAGCGCCTCGGCCGCATCGGCATCAGGCGCGGTGAGGCATTCAAACTCGTCCTCCAGCGCCATGCGCATGGCGGCGAGCGAGTGTTCCTCGTCATCGACCAGAAGGATTGTGGGCAGGGGCGCGGGCTTGCTCATTGTGCCGCTTTCACCTCCGCTTTATGGGCCAGGTTGTGACGCAGCCAGGTGATCCAGTCTTCCATCCCCTCGCCGGTACGGGCCGAGACGCGCAGGATCTCGATCTCCGGGTTCACCCGGCGCAGGTTTGTCTCGTAAAGGTCCATATCCACGTCGCAATGCGGGGCCAGATCGACCTTATTCAGAATGGCAAGCCGTGAGGCCGTGAACATGTCAGGGTACTTCAGCGGCTTATCCTCGCCCTCGGTGACGGACAGGATCGCGACCTTGCAATCCTCGCCCAGATCGAACGCAGCAGGACACACCAGATTGCCGACATTTTCGATGAACAGCATGGCCCCCCCGGTCAGGTCCAGATGCTCCATCGCGTGGCCCACCATATGCCCGTCCAGATGGCAGCCCTTGCCGGTATTGACCTGAATGGCCTTCGCCCCTGTGGCGCGGATGCGGTCTGCATCATTCTCGGTCTGCTGATCGCCTTCGATCACGGCCAAGGGCTGATCCCCCAGCGCCTCGATGGTCTTGCACAACAACGTGGTTTTGCCTGATCCCGGTGACGACACCAGATTGATCGCAAAAGCCCCGAGGTCGGCCAGAACGGCACGGTTGGCATTCGCGTAGGCATCGTTTTTCGACAGGATATCGGTTTCAATCTCGATCAGACGATCCTGCGACATGCCCGCCACTTCAACCCCAGCCGGGCCATGGCCGAAATGCAAGCCATGCGAGTGTTCGTGACTGTGGCCATGGTGGTGATGGTGCCCGTGATCATGCCCGTGGGAGTGATCGTGGGAATGCCCCTTCACTTCGCTGTCTCCGCATCCGCAAACTGTACACATTACGCGACCTCCAAATCCTTGATCCGCATTTCATCGCCGCCCATCGGCATCAGCTTGCCCCCGCCACAATCAGGGCATGGGTCAAGCCGGTTTTCTATCTGCACTTCTTTCACACAGTCGTAACACATTGCTTTGCCCGGCAGATCGAGCATGACCAGCGCGGCCCCTTCGGCGGGGGAACCGCGCATCACGATGTCAAAGGCAAAACTCAGCGCGTCTTTCTCAACTCCCGCAAAGCGGCCCAATTCGACCCGTACGGTCTTGATCCGCTTCACATTATGCTGGCGCGCCTGATCCACGATCACCTGACGCATGCCTTCACAGAGCGACATCTCATGCATGATGTACCTCCCTAAGCCGCACCGGGCTGCACGGGTCCAGAATGTCCATGATCAATGGCGCATACCCCGCTTTTGCCTCTGGCAGGCTGGCCAGAGTGTGCGCCAGAATCCCGCCCTCTGCCAAGAGATGATCGGTGGGCGTGACGCGGGTGAAGGCCGTGACAGTCCCGTCTTCAACTTTCGCCCGGATTGCATAGGACCCGCGCGCGGCGGGCACGATGGCACAGCCTTTGGCGGGAGTTTGCCATGCGGGCAATGCGCCGGTCAGACAAGCCTCAAGATCATAGGCCCGTCCCAACGCCCGCCACAGCGGTCCGCGGCCTTTGGTGGCGGCAACCGCCTGCATCACGGGGTGACCGGCATGGCGGCCCGCAACGGAGTTTTCCTGCGCCGTCGTGACAAAGACACAATCCGCATCAGGCATGTGCAAGATCGGGGTGTCCGCCTCGCCGGAGTCAAAGGACTGATCAATCAGATTGAGAACCGGAGCAATCCCCGGCCCTGTCGTGAGGAAAGCATGAAACTCATCCATGCTGCGGGGCATCCGACCAAGCGGGCCAAACAGATCAGCCACCAAAGAGGGGCCACCTGCCGCCCAGTCTTGCGGCAAAGGCAATGGCGGATGGCCAAAATGGCCCGGCCATTTCAGGTGAAACTTGATCAGGTGGTCGCGCAGAATTTCCTGATGCAGCGCATCGTGATCCGCCTCCGCCACTGGCAGATCAAAGGCTAATCGCGCCGCCACTTGTTGAGCGGTCCGGCACAGGTTGAAGATGCGCGGCAACAGGGCAGCGGCTTTTTCCACCGGCTGCCCGATAATCAGATCGGCGACCGGCAAGGGCGCAGATGGCTCGGGCATCAACCCGCCAAACCCATGCTCTGTCCGGTCCAGCATCTTTTACGCTCCTTCGGCCAATCCACCGGTGATCAGGCCCCGGCGGGTGGGTTCGACGGCCACCTCTTCAGGTGGGGCCAGTTCGGCCTCGCGCGCAGCACGGATATCGGCCGAGCGGTCGGTTTCGGCCAGATTGGCCTGATCAAACAGCGCAATCATGATGGCCTGTGCCACCTCGATGGCCGCCGCATGGGTTTTGAAGTCATTCATCGGCGAGAACAGCGAGCAGGCTTTGTACCCACTCGTCAACTCGCGCACATTGTGCAGGAATTCGTAGTCGCCGGACGGGAAACTAATGATCTCTTTCGCGCCAGCGGTCAGGGTCGACCAATCCTCGCCCTCACCGGGCAGCACGATCAGGTTCATGAACCACGGCGAGACCAGCACACCCAAAGGGCGCCCATCGACCATCTGAAAGCCAACCGCCTCGACCGAGAGCATCTTGTTGACCATCGGCAGATCGCGCATCTTGGCATGCCAGATTTCGCGGAAATCAGCGACCAGCCGGGCGGTCATGGCGTCAATTGCATCCGCCTCGGCCGCGCTGGTGGCGCCGGGATCTTCCAGCACCATGAACTGCTCCTTGGGCGCGCTGCAATTGGGGCAAGACCAATCAACGGGAAGCGCCAGAAACGGGGTGCCCGGTTCAACCTGACGATAGTCATCGCCATGCGCCGGGTCATAGGGCGTCCAGCAGATTTTACACTCCATGATCGCCGCCGGGCTGATCTTGTCCGTCGCGCCAAGGAAGGACCCTTCAAAGCTGCTCATGTGATCGCCTCCAGCACGGCTTTGATGCGATTGCCGCTGTCGATCAGGTCTTCCTCGGCGGCCAGAATGACCTCGGGGGCGCGGGTGACCTCGAACGTATCCAGGATCAGCGTGTCCATCGAATTGAAGAATTGCACCCGCCAGACATGGGGAATGGCTGTCGCCGAGACCCGGCAATTGCCATAGCCGCGCGACAGCAGCGTGACCGACCCTTCGCCAAGGGCGGCATCCAGCCAGAGCAGGTCCGGCTCGGTATGTGGCAACAGGGTGAGGTTGATCACGTGCAAATCGTCCGCTTCACTGAAGGCGGCGGATTTATCAAGCAGTTCCACCAACAGCGGTGGGGCGTTCTGAACGCCGTCCTGCATCGGGGTGGCGTTGCCCTGAGCCGCGCGCCGCGGGGTAAAGGGGGTTGCGGTCACACATGGCGGCACGGGGGCCACATCCACGCGGTCCACGCCCGCGCCGGTCACGCACCAGACCCCGGCGAACACGCTTTCCTGCACCGCCAATGCGGGCACGCCCCAGACCTTGGCGGCCACTTCGCCTTCGCCCAAGGTTTCGGCGATCAGGGCGCGGTTGGGAGCGTCCAGAGGGCTGAGGTCAAACTGCACCGTCGTGCCGATATTCAGGCAAGCGGCGGCGATGTCGCGAAGCACTGTGAGCGCGGGCGCATAGGTATCATCCTCGATCTCGACATCGGGAAGATGCGGCGCATAGGTGCGCATGTCCTGCGGCAAGGGCATATATTCCAGCGCTTCGTCCTGATCATCCAGGGGCTGCGATCCGGGGCCGAAACCGGTGGGGGGCATGGTGAAATTGCTCATTTTAAGGTCCTCACTCGGCAGCGATGGGCAGGTTCAGGATCTGGCTGATCCGGGTGATGTATTCCGACCAGTCGCGCACTTTCGGGATCGCTCCGATCATGGTGCCGTCGCGGTAGAAAATAAGGCTGGGGGTTTTGAACACATGCGTGGTGTCGCGCAACTCACGCTCGACCGCATCACCCACCACGGCACAGTCAAACTGCTGCTGAAACGCCGTGTGAAGCTCGGGCAGGATCACGGCCACATCGGGTGTTTCCAGATTGCGCGCGGCATCGCCGGGTACGAACAACACATGCACGCCGGGGGCTTCGGTGAAGCGGGTAATCTCAGCCACTGTCTCTAACGATGGCATATCGAATTCATCAATCAGGCGGGCGATCAGCGGGTGGGTCATGTCTTGGCCTCCTCAGGCGGTTGTCTGGCCTGCGTCCAGCGCGGCTTGCAGGTGAGCGGGCAGTCGCGGCCCGGAATTTTCAAGGTCGGCAAAGGCATCGCCCAGATCACGGCCTTCCATCAGGGCGCGCAACCCGCCCAATGCGGCAGTGATCTTGGCAGCCTCGTCAGCGTCAATCACCTCGCGCGCAGCGCCAAGGAAATTCAGCACCCAGTCGCCGGGCACCGCATCGGGTGTCAGGGACAGATCGATCAACTCACCTGTCTCGACGGCGAGGCCCTTGATACCGTCAACCGAGGCCAGCTGCATGGGGATGCCAACGCACATCGGTTTACTCCGCCGCCGGGAAGAAGCGGTCATCGCCCGTGCGGCAGGCCTCATCCTCAGATGGGCGGCCCTGTTCATAGGCACCACGCAGAATCGACGGATCGGCTAAAAGCCGGTCATCGCCTTTGCCAGGGCGCGCGTGGATGCCATGCTCGGCCAGTTTCTTTAGCGCGATGGCAATGGCCGGGTCGATCCGGGCCGCCACGATATCGCGCAGGCCGCCGCCGTAATCTTCCAGCTCGACCGGCTGGCAGCCGATCAGGATCAGGGTTTCGGGGCAATAGCCCATCAACTGCGCGGTGGCGATGACGTCCTGAAACCCGGTCTGGTGCAGGCTCATCTTCTTGGCACCCATGAAGGTGGGTACGGCATCGCCCTCGATCACTTTCATCGTGCCGAGGGGCAGGCCATAATCAATCGCATCAAACACCAGAAGGATGTCGGCTTCTTCCAAGAACGGCAAAAGATAGAGCCCCTGCGTACCGCCATCGAGAAGTGTGACATGTTCGTCAAAGGTCCAGGACTGCGCCATGGTTTCCACGCAGCGCACGCCAAAGCCTTCGTCGGCCCACAGCACATTACCGATGCCAAGAATGAGAGCGTTTCGCCCCATCATCTCCTCCCAGAATGGTCCATATCGAGCGGAAATTGGCTTTCCGGTCGCTCCTCAAGATGACAATAAGGTTTTTACTTTCGCAGTTTCTTAACTTTCTTCATGGAGACACGATCTTCGTAAGTATCTGTTTTTCATATATTAATCAGTATGCAGATGGATTCCGTAAAATCATATATGGAAGCTATATATCCACTATATATCAAAAATGGATATATAATAACCGCAATAGAAAAAGGCGGGCGACTCAATCACCCGCCTTTCAGCGTTCTTGATATGCCTCGCGGCCTAGTCGGGGTTGTCATCCTTGAAGGTACGGTGCCCGGAAATCATCGTCGAGACGATGGATTGACGGCTCATGATATCTTCGCGGATTGCAACGTAGATATGGATGATCATGAAGATGATGATCCACCACATGCCAAGGTGATGATAGGTATGCACCACGTGGCTGTTGCCGCCCACAAGGGTGAACACCCAGCCAAACATCACATCCGCCCAGCTACCATGACCCAATCCTTCGCCATAGAGCGCAAAGCCGGTGATGATCATGAACCCGACGCCCAGCGTGATGAAACAGAACATGGCCAGCTGCGCCAACGGGTTATGGCCGACATATTTCTTGGGCTGCTTCTCCAGAAACAGGTACCAGCGGATTTCGAACCAGATTTCGCGCCACCAGTCGCGCCGGAAAATCGGCAGGATGAAGAGTTGCCGTGCATGGTGATTGCCAAAGATTGCCCAGTACATCCGGCCCAGAAAGCCAATGGCCAGGATCCAGCCTGCCGCGAAATGGGCAAAGCGGATATAGCCAAAGACAAACTGATGGGTCGCCTCGGCGATGATCATCGTAGGGGGCGGTGAGCCGATGAAATAGCCGGTGATACACAGCGTCAGAATGGCCAGCGCGTTGATCCAGTGCCACAGGCGCACAGGCACCTCGTAGACGTAAACCGAGGTCTGGCGCGTGACATGCGCCAAATCCTCGGCATCGGCGTCGGGGGCACCGAGGGGCGGGGTTGAGGTGTCGGTCATGACGTCACCCGATCCCGGCCAGCAACGCGCCCCCGGAGAGGACCAGACCGGTCCCCAGGGCTTTTTGCAGAACGGGCTTTGCAAGGACCTGCGCTATGGCAATGCCGATCATGTGCAGGGCTGCGGTGGACAGCAGGAAACCTGCAAGATAGCCGGCCGCATCGCTGACCGCTTCGGTCGCATGGGCATGGCCATGCGCCATTGCGAAAAAGCCAATCACAGCCAGCGAGACACTGGTTAACCATGCAGGCTGGCCGCGTCGGGAAAACACCGTCAGCACACCGAAGGCCAGGATGGACAGCGTGATCACGCCCTCCACCATGGGAAAGCCGATCCCGGCCCAGGACAGCGCGGCCCCCAACCCCATCATGGACAGGAACGTGACAGCCCCGCGCCAAACGCGTGATTGCAGCACAAACCCCGACCACAGCCCAACCGCAAGCATCGCCAACAGGTGGTCCAGCCCGAACACCGGATGCTCAAGCCCGTGCAGGAATCCGGATGTGGTGCCATGCCCGGTATGGGCCAGCGCAGGGCCCGCGAGGGCAATCAGAGCAAATGTGGGTACAAATCTTTTCATGATATCGCTCCTTCAGCGGACTTTGACGGTGGTCAACTCGTCGCCATCGGGCGACATGACATGGGTGGAACAGGCGAGACACGGATCGAAGCTGTGCAGTGTGCGCAGGATTTCGACCGGTTCTTCGGGGCGTTCCATCTTGGTGTTCATCAACGCAGCCTCAAAGGCGCCGATGTTGCCCTGGCTGTCGCGGGGCGACCCGTTCCAGGTGGTGGGCACCACGCATTGATAATTCTCGATCCGCCCATCCTTGATGCGCACCCAATGGCCCAAGGCTCCGCGCGGCGCTTCGGACATGCCCACGCCCTTGGCCTCTTTCGGCCAGGTGCTGGGGTCCCATTTGGCGACATTGGCGGTGCTTTCATCGCCGTTCTTGATATTGGTGACCAGTTTGTCGAAGAATTGTTTTTGCAATCGGCCACAATATTCGCTTTCCAGCGCCCGGGCGGCGGTGCGCCCCAGTGTTGAGAATAGCGCCTCCACCGGCAGGTTCATTGTGCGCAGAAGGCCCGTGACCTGATCGGTGATCTCTTCGTGACCGCTGGCGTAGCCAACGATATAGCGCGCCAGCGGGCCCACCTCCATGGCGTTGCCGCGCCAGCGGGGCGCCTTGATCCAGCTGTATTTGGCCGCTTCGTCGATCTCTTCAATGTTGGTGCGGCTGCCCTTGGTGGCACTGCCCAGTTCGAAGTTCGGTTCGGTCTCGCCATCCCAGGGATGCAGGCCCTTGCCCGGCTCGCCATATTCATACCAGCTGTGATCGACAAATTCCTGGATCTGCTCAGGGTCACGCACATCGACCTCATGCACTTTCGTCAGATCGCCATTGGTGATTGCGCCACGGGGCATGTGCATGTTTTCTGCCGAGTAATCATTGGCATTCTCGGGGATATCGCCGTAGGCCAGCACCGATTGCGAGCTGAGGCCGCCGCCATAGAGCCAGTTCTTGTAGAACCCGCCAATGGCCACAACATCGGGCAGATAGACGTTCTTGTTGAACGCGATGCACTTATCGATGATCGAACTGACATGGTTCAGCCGCTCCATGTTGATCGCGCCCACAGCCCCCGTGGAATGCACGTTGATCGGGCAAGGCACACCGCCCACCAGCCAGTTGGGATGCGGATTCTTGCCGCCAAAGATCGTGTGGATTTTCACGATCTCCTTTTGCAGATCAAGCGCCTCAAGATAGTGGGTCGTGGCCATCAGATCGGCCTCGGGCGGCAACAGGTAGGCCGGATTGTCCCAATAGCCGTTCTTGAACAGGCCCAGCTGCCCGCTTTCCACGAACTGCTTGAGCCTGTTCTGAACGTCCCGGAAATAGCCGGGAGACGATAGCGGATGACTGGGAGAGACAGCCTGCTGTAGTTCCGACGTGGCCTTGGGATCGGCACGCAGCGCGTTGATCGGGTTCACCCAATCCAGCGCATGCAGGTGATAGAAATGCACGATATGGTCATGGATTTGCAGGTTCAGCTGCATCATGTTGCGGATCGAGTTGGCGTTTTCGGGAATGGTGATGCCCAATGCATCCTCGACCGCGCGCACCGAGGTCAGCGCGTGGGTGCCGGTGCACACGCCGCAAATCCGCTCGGTAAAAGCCCAGGCATCGCGCGGATCGCGACCCTTGAGGATCACTTCAAGCCCGCGCCACATGGTGCCTGTCGAAACAGCATTGCGGATGAACCCTTCGTCATCCACGTTCACTTCACAGCGCATGTGGCCCTCGATCCGGGTGACCGGGTCGACAACAATACGCTGGCCCGAGGTATCAAGGTCAAAACCGTTTGGGGTGATGGTCATGGCTTAGACCTCCTCATTGCTGGATGTTTCGGTGGTTTGCGTCTTTTTCTGAGCCTGTTTAAGCGCCGAGACCGCAGCATGAACGGCAACGCCGCCACCCACCACACCAGCAGCCACAAGGCCAACCTTATCGGCATTCGCCTCAACCCCGAACTGCGTCAGGTCAGTCACCCGGTCATAGAACGTGCCCTGATCCCAGAACCCATCCTCGGAACAGCCGATACAGCCGTGGCCCGATTGGATCGGGAAAGATGTGCCTTCGTTCCAACCGATGGTGGAACAGGCGTTATAGGTGGTCGGCCCCTTGCAGCCCATCTTGTAAAGGCAATAGCCCTTGCGCGCGTTGTCGTCGTCCCATTCTTCGATGAACTGCCCGGCATCGAAATGCGGGCGGCGATAGCATTTGTCGTGAATACGCTGGCCATAGAACATTGCCGGGCGGCCCTGACGATCCAGCTCAGGCAGGCGATCGAAGGTTATCATATAGGTGATCACGCCAGTCATCACTTCGGCGATCGGCGGGCAGCCGGGGATTTTGATGATCGGCTTGTCGGTGATCACCTTATGCACCGGTGTGGCCTGTGTGGGGTTCGGCTTGGCCGCCTGCACACACCCGTAGGAGGCACAGGCGCCCCAGCTGATGATCGCCTTGGCGTCCTTGGCCACATGGCGCAGTTTTTCCACGAAGGGCTTACCAGCAGATATGCAGAACATGCCGTCTTCGTTCAGCGGCGGGTTGCCTTCCACGGCAAGAATGTACTGGCCTTTATATTTCTCCATCGCCTCGTCCAAAGCGGCCTCGGCGGCATGGCCAGCGGCAGCCATCAGAACGTGCTGGTAATCGAGGCTGATCATGCTCAGCACAACGTCCTTGGCCAAGGGATGCGCACCCCGGATAAAGCTCTCCGAACAACAGGTGCATTCCAGTCCGTTCAGCCAGATCACCGGTGTGCGCGGCTTGGTTTCCATCGCATTGGCAATCGTCGGCACCATCGCCGGGCCCAGCCCAAGCGCCGACGCGGTCAGCGCGCAATATTTCATGAAACTGCGCCGGGTGATCCCCTGACTGCGCATCACGTCATAAAAGGTTTCGATCTCTGACAATGGGTGTCCTCCGCTGATCCCTTTCGTGGCCGCCGGGCGCACCGGGACCATCCTCCATCTTAGGAATGCAGCCGCATGCGAGAGCGATCAAAGAAAAACCTATGCATTCAGGATACGTCAGATTTTCATTTAAATTCAGTTGGTAGGCGTCTTTTCCAGCCGACTTCGTCTTCATGCATATCGGGAGGGTGGTAACCGGATAAACCAGACGTTGGCCAGTTTCTTACCGGTCAGCCCGGATGGCGACAGCGGCAATCAACGCCTGACCCAGCGCCAACCCGCCATCGTTTGCCGGTGTTTTGGTATGGATCAGAACCGGCAGATCACGCAAACGATCACAGCACAGGCCCAGCAGTGTAGCGTTTTGAAAACACCCCCCCGACAGGGCCACTGCCTTTGCGCGCCCAGCTTCAACCAAGGCACGCGCCGGGGCACAGAACGCCTGCGCCAATCCTGCATGGAACCGAGCTGCCATCACCGCATGAGGCACATCATTCTCCGCATCCTGCGCCCAAGCCAGAAACATCGGCGCAGGGTCCAGCCCCTTGCCAAACGGATAGGGATCACACAAGCCTTCCGGAGATTGAACCGCCAATGCCTCAAGCTGCATCGCCGCTTCGCCCTCATAGCTTTGCACATCGCGGCACAGCCCTAATGCAGCAGCAAACGCATCGAACAATCGACCGGCCGAACTGGACAGCGGCGCATTCACTACTGCTTGTGCAGCCTGCCGCAACAAGGCCACCGGGTGTTCAGGCAACATTTTGTCCACCACGTCAGGCATCCCCGCCTGATCCAGCCGGACCAGAAGGTTCCGCCACGGTTCGCGCCCCGCCGCATCGCCCCCGACCAGCGGCGCAGGTGTCAAATGGCCTAATCGTTCAAAGCCTTGGTAATCCCCAAGCAACAGCTCCCCACCCCAGACGGTGCCGTCTGTGCCCAGACCCAGCCCATCCAGGATGATCCCGGCCACTGGCCCGGCATCCCGCGCCCAGCCATTCTCGGCCAGACAGGCGGCCAGATGGGCGTGGTGATGTTGCACCTCGACCAAAGGGTTCTGCCCTGCCCGCACAACCGCGTGTTGGGAAGAGCGGTAATCGGGATGCAGATCGCAGGCAAAAACCTCGGGCGCATGATCAAACAGATCGGCATAATCCGTATCGGCCTTTTGAAATTCGTCCCATGTCAGCGCCTCGTCCAGATCTCCCAGATGATGGGACAGCAGCGCCTGTCCGTTCTTGATCAGGCAAATTGCCGATTTCAGATGTGCGCCATAGGCCACGACTTGCGGCGCATCTTCAAACCCCTCGGGCAAGGGCAGCGTGCCCGGCACCCGCCCTCGCGCGCGGCGCAACACCATGAGGCCTTGGGGCGTCAGGCGTTCAACGCTGTCATCCAGCCGCCGCAAAATCTCGCGGTCATGCATCAGAAAGGCGTCGGCAAACCCGGTCAGTTTTTCACGTGCCTCGGCATTGCCAATTACCTGCGGTTCGCCCGACAGGTTTCCAGACGTCATCACCAAGGGCCGGTTTACCATGTCCATCAGCAAGTGATGCAGCGGTGTGTAGGGCAGCATCCAACCGAGGCGCGCCTGTCCCGGGGCCACGTCGCCGGGCATATCCTGCGCGCCTTTGGCAATCAGAACAATCGGGGCGGCCGGGTCTTGCAACAGCGCCGCCTCCTCTGGCGACGGTGCACCAAAGCGTCGGATGTGATCAATCGCACCCATCAGGGCAAAGGGTTTGCCGGGACGTTGCTTGCGCTCTCTCAGCAGGGCAATGACGGAGGGATTAGTCGCGTCACAGGCCAGATGAAACCCGCCCAACCCCTTGATCGCGATGATCTGACCGGCCTTCAACCGCGCGGCGGTCAGGGCAATGGGATCGCCCTCTTCCACCTCTCCGCCCACTTCAAGCCAAAGCTGTGGACCGCACTTAGCGCAGGCCACGGGCTGTGCGTGGAACCGCCGGTCGCCCGGATCGCGATACTCATGGGCGCAATCGGCACACATCTCAAACGCGGCCATCGAGGTCTGCGCACGATCATAAGGCAAGGACCGCAAGATCGTCAGGCGCGGCCCGCAATGGGTGCAGTTGGTAAAGGCATACCCGGCGCGCCGCGGATCCTCCCCGCGAATATCTGCAACGCAGTCGGCGCAGGTGGCGGCATCGGGTGTGACGCGGGTTTCAGCCCCCTGCGCACCAGAGGCGGCGATCTCAAAACCCCTGGGCACCTCATCAAAATGGTAAGGGGCGCTTTCCACCGCATCCACGCGGGCGAGCGCGGGGGCTTGGGTTTGTATCGCGGCCTCAAACCCATCCAGCCCGTCACCTGCCACATGGATCAGCACGCCTTCGGCATCGTTCAGCACGTCGCCGCGCAGGCCCATGCCATGCGCCAATTGCCAGACAAAAGGGCGAAACCCGACGCCCTGCACCTGGCCCCTGACCCGGATGCGGCGGCCCGTGCTCAATGCACCGTGCAGACCATGCAGGGGTCAAAGCTGCGCACGATATGCTGGACCGAAAGGGGGGTATCTTCGCCCTCGGCCACTTTTGCCCCCACCAGGGCTGCCTCCAGCGGGCCGGGTACGCCATCCGCATCGCGGGGGCTGAAGTTCCACGTTGTGGGCGCGATGATCTGGTAACTTGCGATCTTGCCCCCTTCGATGCGCAACCAGTGCCCCAGTGACCCGCGCGCCGCCTCAACCAACCCTTCACCCGCGCCTTCTTGTGGCAGGGTGACCTGATCCAGAAACCGCGCTTCGGGGGTGATTGCGTCGGCCCATTGCTCCAACAAAAGCTGGGTTCGTGCGATTTCCAATAACCGCCCAACAACGCGGGCAAATACGCTGGATCCCTGCGCAGCCAGATCAAGCGCCAAGGCGTGGCCATCCACCACCTGCCGCGCGAACGCCCCGGTTTCAATCGTCTGCCCCGCCAGACGCGGCGCTTTGCACCAGCTATATCCAGGATCGGACATATCTTCATCCGGGTCTGTCTGACCTTGGCTGGGATGGGCGGCCTCGCCCAGCATCCAAGCATGGCTGAGGTCTTCGCGGATGTCATCGGTGTTGACGGTCCGCAAGGTGCCTGCCTCCCAGAGGCCGGGACCAAAGCTGCGTCCCTTCTCGGTGGGATAGGCCCCGAAGGACAGATACCGCCCTGGCCCTGGGCCAGAGGTCTCTAACCCAAGGTCGGTGGCGATCTGCATGAAAAAGCCCGCATCCCCTGCGGACCAATCTCGCGCGGCATCGGCACTGTTCAGCGCGATGAAATCCTCGATGGCCGCGCCAAAAAGCACCTCTTCCAGATACCGGCGAAACGCGGCCAGAGTTGTTTTGATCCGAATGCGATCTCGTGCAGTGGGGGCACGGGTCACACCGCCGGGCTGGATTGCCAGCGTGTGGGGCCACTTGCCGCCCAACAGGCCGACGATATGCAACAGCTGTGCACGCGCCTCGGTGGCTTGCCGGATGGCCGAGCCTTGCATCGCGGTGAACCGGGTGATGGCATGCTCATGCCATTCTCGCGCCGCATAAGCGGGTCGGGCAAAGTCGGGCATGAAGAACAGATTGAAGTGGGTGAGGTGGTCGCACATATTCTCGATCCCGTGCAGCAGGGCAGCGACCAGTGCGCCTTGTGGTGTGGGGCCAGCCCCCGCGGCCGCCGCCAATGCCTGTGCCGCCGCCGCCGATTGGCTGATCGAACAAATCCCGCAAATCCGGGGCGTGATGGTCAACGCATCCTGCGGGGCCTTGCCGAGCAACATCGGTTCAAACCCGCGAAACAACGGTGAGTTGACATAGGCCGCCGCAACCTGTCCATCGGCCACCTCAAGCCTGATTTCCAGATCACCCTCGACCCGGTTGAACGGCCCGACCAACAGGTTCTTATCGCTCATGATTTGCGTACTTTGCTTTGCGGGGGCACAGTGATCCGGTCGGACACCGCATTTTGGCCGATCCGTTTGGGTGTGGCGGCCTTGGAGAGCGAAGCCAGAGCCATGAACCACGCCTTGGGCATATCCGTGGGCAGGCCGACGGGAATTCCTGCGAATTTCGGCGTTTCGGTGAACGGATGGCGGGGTTCCTCGAATTCAGGCGCAGTGCAGTTGATGCAGGGGTATCCCGCGCGCGTACACGATCCTTCGCCATTCCAGGCGCGAATGTTGCAATCGCCCACAGCCTGTGTGCCGACACAGCCCAGATGCTCCATCATGCAACCCAGTTGTGACAGCTCTTCGGCGCTGGCCTTATATTCGTAGTATTCGTTTTTGGGACAGGCATGATGCACCAGATGATCGGCATAAAACCGAGGGCGGCCCAGATCGTCCAGCGCCGTGGCAGGCAGATCACCGGCGGCCAGCAATAACAGCGTTTCAGTGACCCAGTCGGGATGGGTAGGACAGCCAGCGACATTGATCACAGGCAAACCGCTGGCGGATGCGAAATCGGCGGGCAAAGCGCCGCCGGGATGATACCCATCATATTGCACGCCCACCGCCGAGGCCGGATTGCCCCCTGCCGAGGTGATCCCGCCATAGGTGGCACAAGTGCCCACAGCCATAACATGATGAGCCTTGGGGGCCAGTATGCGCACCCAGTCCAGCATGGACCGCCCCGTGCCTGACAGCATGTGAAATTTGCCGGTCCCCTTCGGCCCCGTGAGGATCGAGCCCTCAACCGCCAGAACATCCAATTCGATATCGCCTGTCTCGACCGCGTTGAGGATCGGCAACACCTCGCCCCCTGTCGCTTCTGATAAAGCCGGGTGCCAAAGCATGGTGATGCCTGCTCCATCCAGCAGATCGAACACGTTTGGTCCCTCGGCACAGAGCAGGGACATCGTACAGCCGCCACAGCCCGCCGATTGCAGCCAAAGCACGTTCATGCCTGCCCTCCCAGCGGCAAATCAAGGCAAAAACAGGTGCCGGGTTTATCGGTCTCGCAAAGATGCAGATCGCCCCCATGTTCCTGCGCGATCTTGCTTGAAATCGACAGGCCCAGCCCGGTGCCCTTGCCCACAGGTTTAGTGGTGAAAAACGGATCAAAGATCGAGGCGGCCAACTCGTCAGGGATACCGGGGCCATTGTCGTGGACTTTCAGAACGGCACGATCACCGTGCACCTCATGGATCACGGTCACCTGCGGATCGTCCGTCTCGGCCACCGCATCAATGGCATTCTGCACAAGATTCATGACGATCTGCTGGATATGGCCGGGATTGCCACGCGCCATGGGCCGTTCCGTGCCCTCGAACACCACTTTGACCGGGGTTTTGGTGCCGCGCACAACCCAGTCGGCGGCGGTCCGTGTGGTGGTGACAAGATCAAAATCCACCGCCTCACCCGGCCCTTCCGAGGACAGGCGGCGCAGGTCTTCGACGATATCGCGCACCCGCTCGGCCCCGTCCTTGGCCCCACTGATGGCTTCGCGCATATTGCGCAACGCACGGTCCAGGCCAAGTTCCTCGCGCAACGCGATCAGCTCAGCACGCGAGGCGCCCGATTGCACGGCCTCGAAATAGGTTTCAAACCGCGTGGCGTATTTCTCCAGCGCATGGGTGTTGGCATAGACAAAGCTGATCGGGTTGTTCAATTCGTGCGCCACACCCGCCACCAGGCGGCCCAGCGAGGCCAGTTTCTCGTTGCGCACCAGATGGGCCTGCGCCTCTTTCAGAGCCTGGTGACTGGTTTCCAACTCGGAATAGGCGCGGCGCAATTCGCCCACCGGACGACCCACGATCACCGCGCCAACGCTTTTGCCCCGCTCATTCAGACGCGGTGCCACACTCAGTTCGAGAGGCGCCGCGCCATCGGCGGTCACAACATCAATCTCGAGGGTCACAAACTCGCGCGTTTGCATCACCTGTTGGATAACCCCCTGCAGGATGGGACGTGAGGCATCGGTGGCAAGCGCATCAACCACAGCACCGGGCGCGGCATCGCTGACACCTTGCATCAAACGCTCGAACGACCCACCAACCTGTTCGATTTGCCGCTTGCGGTCGACCACGATCAGTACATCCGAGACCGAGCGCAACACCGAACTCATGAACCGGCGCAGATCGTCCAGTTCGGCGTTCTGGTGCTCCAACTTTTCCTGATAAGCGACCAGTTCGGCGTAGGTGCGATCGACCGCCTCGATGACATCTACCCAGACCTCATCGTTGATCAGCTTGTCAGTTTGCCCGGTCAGTTCGGCAGCACGCATCGTGATCCCCTCTGCACATCAACTTAACCCACTCGCCCGGCTTGTGAAACTGCCGAGTTCAGGGAGTGCGGATGCAGATCGGAAACCGGGTTCAAAACGCCCCAAAGCGTGAACCGCTTGCCTAAAGTCAAGGATCACGATTCGACCTCTCGGTAGAACGGTCAGCATGAAGAACGCGTGTTCCCTCTTTTTCAGCGTGCTGCTGATCTTGGGTGTTACTTTCTATGGGCCGTCCGGGATGGCCCAGGCCAATGGTGACGGCGCGCTGTTATCCATGGAAATCTGCGCGGATGGCGTGGCCAAAACCGTTCTGGTGAACGCTGACGGCGTTCCGGTTGAGCCGTCGCAGAACTGCTATCACTGCCTGACATGCTGCAACATTGCCGGACCACCACCCAGTGCGTTTGGCGATGCGGACCTGTCTGTCGCGCTGCTGGTGTCCAAGGCACCGCAGTTGTCTGTCTTCACACCTATTGTTGAGAAACGAAATACCCGCCGCATGCCCCGCGCGCCCCCGGTGCCGGACATCTTTGTAATGACTGCCCAAGGCCTGATCCCTTTTGATCAGGGCATGATCCGCCATAAAACAAGACGCGACGGGCGACCTTTGTTGAAGGACGCCACCGCATGAGAAGCTTTCTCGCTTTCCTAAAAATCATGACGCTTGCCGTGACCGCGCTTTGCTATGGGCTACCGGTCTTGGCCGAGACCGTTCTGAACACATATCTCAAGGATGTTGATGTTGCAGAGCTGGTCGAGGGCGCCGACGCCTTTGGCGCGGCCCATCCGGATATCCCTGCGGTGCAGGTGCTTCAAGGCGGCGAGCGGATCGGCTGGGCGTTTTTCACCTCTGACTACGTGTCGACCACCGGCTATTCCGGCAAACCTATCCACACCATGGTCGCCGTCGACGATGATGCGCAGGTTATCGGTGTCAAGCTGGTCAAACACTATGAACCGATCGTTTTGATCGGCATCCCCGAAAGCAAAATGCAGGCGCTGGTGACCAATTACCGGGGCCTGGACCTTGTGGCCGAGGCCGAATCCGGCGGGACCGCGCATGAGCTGGACATCATTTCCGGGGCGACGGTTACGGTGATGGTGATCGACGATTCCGTTGTGCGCTCGGGCCTGAAAGTGGCGCGTCAGCTTGGGCTGGGAGGCCTCGCCGTTGAAGAGGTCACAGGACCGCAGTTCGAGTTGAACTTAGAGGCCGAGGCCGCACCGGACTGGATGACCCTCGAAGGGGATGGCACACTGCGCCGCCTTTCGCTGGATGTGGGGCAGGTCAACGCCGCCTTTGCCGCGATGGAAGACCCCCGCGCGGGCAAACGGGCGCTCGCGGAAGCGCCTGAAACCACCTTCATCGAAATGCAGGCCACGCTGGTCTCGCATCCTGCCATTGCACGCTCCATCCTTGGCGACGCGGTGGCGGGGAACCTGGCCGATTGGCTGGAAGAGGGCGATCATGCCATCGCCATTGTCGGGCGCGGACTTTATTCCTTCAAAGGGTCGGGCTATGTGCGCGGCGGGATTTTTGACCGGATCGTGTTGATCCAGGATGATGTTTCGGTGCGCTTCCGGGATCGGATGCACAAACGGATCAACACCGTTCAGGCCGAAGGCGCGCCCGCCTTTAACGAGGCCGATCTGTTCAAGATTCCTGCGGGAAGCGAGTTTGATCCCACCAAGCCATTCCGCATTCAATTGCTGGTGCAACGCGAGGTGGGTGCGATCGAGAAGGTCTTTACCACCTTCGATCTGGCCTACCAGTTGCCCGGCAAATACCTGCGCGCGATCACACCGCCCGCCGCCGAGGTCCCGGACAGTGTGGAAAGTGTTACATCCCAGCCCGAGACCGACGCGCATCAGGCCCTGTGGAAACGTATCTGGGACAGCAAGCAGGTCGAGATTGCCGTGCTGGCTGTGATGCTGACCGTTCTGACGGGAGTGTTCTTCTTCCAGACCTACGCCACCCGCAATGAACGCACGTTCTTCTGGTTCCGCATGGGCTTTTTGATCGTCACGCTGGTTTACCTCGGCTGGTATGCCAATGCGCAATTGTCGGTGGTCAACCTGATGGCGCTGTTCGGCTCGCTGGTGTCGGGGTTCAGCTGGCAGGCCTTCCTGCTGGATCCGCTGACCTTCATCCTGTGGTTCTCGGTTGCCGCTGCCCTGCTGTTCTGGGGTCGCGGGGCCTATTGCGGCTGGCTGTGCCCGTTCGGGGCGCTGCAGGAACTGCTCAACCGCATCGGGCGGGCGCTGCATATTCCGCAATGGACCCTGCCATGGGGGCTGCACGAGCGCCTGTGGCCACTGAAATACATGATCTTCCTCGGGCTGTTCGGTGTTTCGCTGACCAGCATCGAGCAAGCCGAACGGTTGGCCGAGGTTGAACCGTTCAAAACCGCGATCATCCTGAACTTTGTGCGCGCATGGCCGTTTGTGGCCTATGCCGCCGCCCTGCTGATAGCGGGTCTTTTCGTCGAGCGGTTCTTCTGCCGCTATCTGTGTCCGCTGGGGGCCGCGCTTGCGATCCCGGCGCGGATGCGGATGTTTGACTGGCTCAAGCGCTATCGCGAATGCGGCGCGCCCTGTCAGACCTGCGCCAATCAATGCCCGGTTCAGGCGATCCATCCAACCGGCGAAATCAATCCGAACGAGTGTGTGAACTGCCTGCATTGCCAGGTGCTTTATCAGTCAACCTCAACCTGCCCCGTTGTCATCAAGAAACTGAAAAGGCGCGAAAAGGTCGGCGCAGCACCCGACCTGTCACGCGCCAAGATGGGGCATCCCAACCAAGTCAAATCAACAGTCACCAACTGAAAGGACATAACATGTCTAACTCAAAGAAAATGCCAATCACACGGCGCGGCCTTCTTGGGGCCACCGCCGGAGGGGCCGCCCTTGCCGGAACCCTCACCGGACGTGCGCTGCTGACCGGCGGCGTGGCCGGCGGGGCCGTTGCGGCCACCACAACCAGCGCCCGCGCCGCCACCGGAGCCGAAGTGGCCCCCGGCCAACTGGACGAATACTACGGCTTCTGGTCCTCGGGCCAATGCGGCGAGGTACGTATCCTGGGCGTGCCCTCCATGCGCGAGCTGATGCGCATTCCGGTGTTCAACATCTGCTCGGCCACCGGCTGGGGCATCACCAATGAATCCAAGAAAATCCTGACCGAAGGATTGACCGACAAGACCAAGGAATATCTTGCCGCGAACAATCTGGAGTTCCCGCTGAACGGGGATTTGCACCACCCGCATATGTCCTTCACCGAAGGCACCTATGATGGCCGCTACCTGTTCATGAACGACAAGGCGAACACCCGCGTGGCGCGGATTCGCTGCGACGTCATGAAGTGCGACAAGATCATCGAGATCCCGAACGCCAAGGGCATCCACGGGTTGCGCCCGCAAAAATGGCCGCGCACCAACTATGTCTTCTGTAACGGCGAAGACGAAGTGCCGATGGTCAATGATGGCTCGGTTCTGGATGAGCCTGAGAAGTATGTGAACTTCTACACTGCGCTCAACGCCGATGACATGACCATCGCATGGCAGGTGATGGTCACGGGTAACCTGGACAACACCGATGCGGATTACGACGGCAAATATGCCTTCTCGACCTCATACAACTCGGAAATGGGCATGAATCTGGCCGACATGACCGAGTCGGATATGGACCATGTTGTGGTCTACAACATCGCCGAGATCGAAAAAGGCATCGCCGATGGCGACTTCATCGAGTTGAACGGCGTCAAGGTGATCGACGGACGTAAAGGGCAGAACAAGAAATATACCCGCTACGTCCCGATCCCCAACAACCCGCATGGCTGTAACATGGCACCGGACAAGATCCACCTGTGCATCGGGGGCAAACTGTCGCCCACCGTATCGGTGATCGACGTGCGCAAACTGGACGCTGTCTTCAACGACGACGCCGATCCGCGCAGCGCCGTGGTGGCCGAGCCTGAACTGGGCCTTGGGCCGCTTCACACCTGCTTTGACGGCAAGGGCAATGGTTATACCACCCTGTTCCTCGACAGCCAGGTCGTGAAGTGGAACCTGGAAGACGCCATCAAGCTCTATAACGGAGAAGATGTCGATCCGATCATCGTCAAGAAGGACGTGCATTACCAGCCTGGCCACAACTCGACCGTGATGGGCGAAACGCTGGAGGCCAACGACAAGTACTACGTCTCGATGAACAAGTTCTCGAAAGACCGGTATCTGAATGTCGGTCCCCTGAAGCCCGAGAACGAGCAGTTGTTTGTCATTGACGGCGACGACATGACACTGGTGCATGACGGCCCGACCTTTGCCGAACCGCATGACTCGATCATCGTGGACCCGTCCAAAGTGAGCCCACGTTCAGCATGGGATCGCAACGATCCAATGTGGGCGGACGCCCGAGCACAGGCCGAAGCGGATGGGGTTGATCTGGATGACTACCAGGAAAGCGTGATCCGCGATGGCAACAAGGTGCGGGTCTACATGTCCAGCCAGGCGCCCAACTTCTCACTGGAAAGCTTTTCAGTGCAGCAGGGCGACGAGGTAACGGTTTATGTCACCAACCTTGATGACATCGACGATCTGACCCACGGCTTTACCATGGGCAACCATGGTGTTGTCATGGAAGTCGGGCCGCAGGCGACCGCATCGGCCACCTTCGTGGCGGGCCAGCCGGGTGTTTACTGGTACTACTGCCAATGGTTCTGCCACGCACTCCACATGGAGATGCGCGGCCGGATGTTCGTTGAACCGAAAGCCACCTAAGCCATGATCCGTTCCCTGACCCTTTTGCTGTCTCTGGTGATTGCGCTGCCCCTCTGGGCCGCCGAAATCCGTGTGCAGCCCGGGTCAGGGAACCTTGCAAACGCCATCGCCGGGGCCAATCCCGGCGATGTGCTGTTCCTTCAGCCGGGACGCCATATCGGCGCGGTTACCATCGACCGCCCGCTGACCATAACCGGCACCCATGACGCCATTGTCGATGGCGCAGGTCAGGGCACAGTCATCACGATTGACGCTTCTGATGTCGCCGTGTCGGGGCTGACTGTCACCGGATCGGGGCTGGACAGCCAGGAACTTGATGCCGGGATCAAAATTCTGAAGAAAGCCGACCGCGCCTTGGTCGAGGACAACCGCGTGCTGGGCAACCTGCATGGCGTCGATGTCCATGGCGGCCATGATGCGATCGTGCGTAACAACGAGATTGAAGGCACGCAGCAGCGGCGGATGAACGACCGCGGCAACGGCATCTATATCTGGAATTCACCCGGGACCGTGGTTGAAGGCAACTCGGTGCGCTGGGGCCGCGATGGCATCTTCTCGAACACCTCGCGTAAAGGCACTTATCGCAACAACCTGTTCCGCGATCTGCGCTTTGCCGTGCATTACATGTACACCAATGACTCCGAAGTGTCTGGCAATGTCTCGATCGGGAACCATCTGGGTTATGCCATCATGTTCTCGAACCGGGTGGTGGTGAAAGACAATCTCAGCCTGTCCGACATCAGCCATGGCGTGATGCTGAATTATGCCAATAACGCAGATGTGTCCGGAAATCTGGTGCGAGGCGGGGCGGATCGCTGTACCTTTATCTACAACGCGCACAAGAACCTGATCTACGACAACCGTTTTGAAGGCTGCAATATCGGCGTCCACTTCACCGCCGGGTCGGAACGGAACGTGCTGACCGGCAACGCTTTTATCCGCAACCGGACGCAGGTGAAATATGTTGGTACCCGCGATATCGAATGGAGCTTTGAGGGCCGTGGCAATTATTGGTCGGATCATCCGGGGTTTGACCTTGGCGGGGATGGCATCGCCGACAGTGTCTTTCGGCCCAACGATCTGATGGATCACATCCTGTGGTCACAACCCGCCGCCAGCCTCCTGACCGGCAGCCCCGCCGTTCAGTTGATCCGCTGGGGGCAATCGAGTTTCCCGACCACCCTGCCCGGCGGCGTGGTTGACAGCGCGCCTTTGATGTCACCTCCGGTGATGCGCGTTCCACCTGAATACACTGCCATGGAGGCCAAGGCCGTCGCACGGCGGACTGAAAGCGATATTGATGACTTCGACATTAACGATCTCTCATCTCACTAAGACATTCGACGGGCTCGATGCCCTGTCCGATGTTTCGCTTGGCGTGGAGCCGGGCGAGCGGGTGGCATTGTTGGGCCATAATGGCGCTGGCAAATCGACCCTGATGAAAGTGATCCTTGGGCTGATCACGCCCAACGCCGGCGACGTGTCTGTCTGTGGTGTCGCCCCGGGACATCCCGAGGCCCGCGCAAAGGTGGCTTACCTGCCCGAGAATGCGGTGTTCCACGGTGCCCTGACCGGGTTGGAACAGATCACCTATTATATGCGCCTACGCGGCGAGGACACGGGCCAAGCAATGGAGATGCTGGACCGTGTCGGATTGGCCGGGGCCGCCAAGCGCCGCATTGGCACCTATTCCAAGGGCATGCGCCAACGGATCGGGCTGGCGCAGGCGCTAATCGGGCATCCCAGCCTATTGGTGCTGGACGAACCCACCAGCGGGCTTGATCCGGTGTCACGCCGGGATTTCTATGAATTGCTGGACGGGCTGGCCGCCGAGGGCGCGGCGATCCTGCTGTCCAGCCACGCTTTGACCGAGGTCGAGGCGCGCACGGACCGGTTGCTGATCCTGTCGGGTGGCAGGATGGTGGCCGAAGGCTCGCTACCTGATCTGCGCCGCGAGGCGGCATTGCCCGTGTCGATGCAGATCATCGCGATAAATGGCTATGACACCGATATCATGGCCGCTTTCCCCGATGCGATCCGCCTGAATGGTGGGCTGCACTTGAATTGCGCGCAGGAAGACAAGCTGGCCACCCTCGCCCGGATTTCCAGGCTGGAAGGCAAGGTCGCCGATCTTGAGGTGATCCCGCCCAGTCTGGAAGACATTTACAGCCATTTCAGCCGGAGGGACGGCCAATGATCACCCGTATCCTTGCCACGGCCAGCACGGAAATACGGATCGCGCGGCGCAACCTTTGGGTGCTGATCGCAGTGCTGTTGATGGTTGTCTTTTCGCTGGTCCTGTCCGCCGCAGGCTCGGCCCCTAGTGGCGATCTGGGGGCGGATCGTTTGTCTGTTGTCGTCACTTCGCTGACCTCGCTGTCGGTCTATCTGGTGCCCTTGGTGGCTCTGTTGATGTCCTTCGACGCGGTGGCCGGTGAAGTTGAACGCGGCACTTTGCCCTTGCTGCTGACCTATCCGGTGGCCCGTTGGGAAGTACTGGCCGGGAAGCTGATCGCACATACCGCCATCCTGATCCTCGCCATCTTCGCCGGGTATGGCGCGGCGGCCGTCATGGCCATAGTGAGTGACCCAGAGGCCGTGTCGGGCCTTGGTGCATTATGGCGATTGGCCTGGACCTCAATCCTGTTAGGCGCGACCTTCCTTGGCATCGGATATGCGCTTTCGGCCAAGGCGCGGCGCGTGTCGGGCGCGGCGGGCCTTGCAATCGGGCTGTGGCTGGGGTTGGTCGTGCTATATGATCTTGGCTTGCTGGCCGCCGTGGTGGCCGATGACGGTGGGTTTTTCACCACGGATATCTTCCCTATCGCCCTATTGGCCAACCCGGCCGACGCCTTCCGCCTGTTCAACCTGACCGCCGCGCAAGCCGCATCGGCGGCGGCGGGAGTAGGAGGTGCCGCCACCGCCATCCCGCAATGGCAATCGTTATGCTCAGTCCTGATCTGGCCACTGGCCGCCCTGGGATTGGCCGCCTTCGTTTTCAGAAAGGTTGACCCATGAGATACCTGCTATTGATTGCAACGCTGCTGATGCTGGCAGCCTGCAAGGAAGAGATCGCTCAGAACACCGATCCGGTGCCGATGTCCGAAGATGCGCTTGGCCATTACTGTCAGATGAACCTTCTGGAACATGACGGCCCCAAGGCGCAGGCGCATCTGGCGGGTCTGCCCGGCGCGCCGCTGTTTTTCAGCCAGGTGCGTGACGCCGTTGCCTACACACGGATGCCCGAGCAAAGCCACGAGATCCTGACCGTCTGGGTCAGCGATATGGGCGCCCCCGGCGCCACATGGGAAACCCCTGGTGAGACCAACTGGATCGCCGCCGAGGATGCTGTCTATGTGGTCGGGGGCGCGGTTGTCGGCGGGATGGGCGCGCCCGAGTTGGTGCCGTTTTCCAAGCCTGAGGATGCCGCCGCTTTTGCGCAGGAGAACGGCGGTGAGGTGATGAAACTGGCCGACATCCCTGACGATGCCGTTCTGGCCCCTGTTGTTCTGGTCAATGACACCTCGGATGCCGAGTATGAAGATCGCCTGCGCGCCTTGTCGCGCAAGAACGGAGAGTAAGATGAAGACCACCCGCCGCCGCTTTCTGGCCATCAGCGCCGCCGCCTTTGCCAGCCCTGGCCTTGCCGCGGCGCAACCGGTTTACACGTGGGAAGGTGTGGCGCTTGGTGCCCGCGCGACCCTGCGTCTGGCGCATCCCGATGCGCCCGCAATCAGCGCCCGGGTCGCAACCGAGATTTCACGGTTGGAGGATATCTTCAGCCTCTATCGCCCGGACAGCGCCGTGTCCCGGCTAAACCGAGCCGGTGCCTTGACGGCGCCGCCTTTTGAGTTGTTAGAGTGCCTCTCTCTGGCTGGCGCGGTACACGGCGCAAGCGACGGCGTCTTTGATCCCACGATCCAGCCGCTCTGGGCCTGTTACGGCAATGCCGCAACGGCAGGCACGCTGCCGGATCAGACGGCCATCGAAACAGCCCGCGCGCTAACGGGATGGGACCGCGTCACGGTGGGGGCCACTGCCATCACCCTACGCCCCGGCATGGCGCTAAGCCTGAACGGGATCGCCCAGGGCTATATCGCCGACCGCGTGGCCGATATGCTGCGCGCCGAGGGGCTGAACGATATACTGATCAACACCGGTGAGTTCCGCGCAATGGGTGCGCAGCCGGACGGACTGCCGTGGCCAGTCAAGCTGACCTCTGGCGGCACTGTGCCGCTTGCATCGCGGGCTCTGGCCACTTCTGCGCCGCTTGGCACCACGTTTGATGAGGACGCACAGATGGGTCATATACTTGATCCGCGCAGCGGTCTGCCCTGCGCGTCACAGTGGCGTGAGGTCACCATATCGGCAAACACCGCCGCACTGGCCGATGCCCTGTCAACAGCCGCCTGTTTGTTTCAGACCCGTGCTGAAATCGAAGCATGTCTGGCGCAATTCCAAGATACGCGACTTGAGGCGGCCATACCGGTCTGACACCCGCGCTTGGTTCTCAGGGGTGCGACTGCACAAGATAATCGCGCAAGGCGACTGGTGGATTTTCGAACAGGCTTGATGTCGGGACAGGCTGCGCTGCCACCTGATCGGCAACCAAAACAACCTGCTCGGCGATGCGGCGGGCGTCCTCCGGATCGTGGCTGACCATCAACAGGGTGGTTCCGGTTTCAGCCACCAGATCGGCAACAAGATCAAGCATTTCAGCCTTCAGCGCGGGACCAAGCGCCGCAAAGGGTTCATCCAACAGCAGCAAGTCGCGCTTTTGCACCAGAACGCGGGCCAAGGCGACCCGACTTTGCTGGCCGCCGGATAGCTCCGATGGTTTGCGCGCAGCCATCTCGGACAGCCCAACGCGGCCCAAAGCCGACTGAACCTGCGCTCTTTCCGCGTCAGACAGCCGCTTGTTGGGTTGCAGACCAAGGGCGATGTTTTCGGCAGCGGTCAGATGGGGAAACAGGTTGCCGTCCTGAAATAACATCGACACCGGGCGTTTGCCCGGGGCGAGCTCCGTCAGGTCCTGATCCTTCCAAAACACCCTGCCCTCCGCAAAATCGCGAAACCCGGCAATCGCCTCAAGCAGGGTCGATTTCCCGGCGCCGGATGGCCCGATCACGGCTGTCTTAGTGCCAGCGTCGATGCCAAACTCGGCGCGCAGCGTGAACTCGTTGTTCTTGATGATGCAGTGTTCAAGTTTCAGCATGCCAGCGCCCCCCGCGATCCAGTATCCAGAATGCCCCCATCGACAACATCAGTAACAACAGGGCCCCGCCAGAAGCAGCCTGCATTTGATAAGCCCCCATCAACCGGAAGATTTGCAAGGGCAATGTGGCGATATCGGCATCTGCAAACAAGGTGATCACCCCCAAATCCCCCATGGAGAGGGCTGCGGTCAGCCCGGCGGCAAAACCAATCTGCGGTCGCATCCGGGGCAGCATGACGCGAATGAAAAAGACGCGCGGCGACATTCCGACGGCCAGAGCAAGGCGACCATGCTGCGCCACCACATCGCGTGCCACCGGGATCAGAATCCGCAGCGCAAAAGGCAGCGCAAAAACCACATTCACCACCGCAGTGACCGGCAGCGCCAGCGCCGTTGGATCACCCAGCGGTCTGATCATGATAAACAGGCCGGTCCCGATGACCAATGGCGACGCCGCCAGACCCAGGATGCCACAAAGCTCGACCCATCCGTGTCGCCCTGCCGCAACGGAGACCGCCATCGGCAAGGCCAATACCAGCATGACAAGCGTACTGGCGGATGATACCGCAATCGACACAAGGGCGGCGCGCAGCACCTCCACTGGTACGTCCATGATTCCGGCAAGACCGGAGGTGATCACCGAGATCAGCGGCAACAGAAGAAAACCGGTCGCCAACACAATCCAGACCGTGTCGATCAGCGACGAGCCTGTGTTCCAGCGGCGTATGGACCGGTCCAGCCCTGCGCCAAAACCTTCACCGCGCGAAAGCTTTAACGCTGCGGCAGCCGCGGCAGCGGTTAGAACCAATTGGACAGCCGATAGAAGGGCTGCGCGCCCGAGGTCAAAATCAAAGGTGAAAGCCTGATAGATCGCCAGCTCAATAGTGGTGGCACGAGGGCCACCGCCCAAGGTCAGCGCCACCGCAAAGCTGGTCAGGCAAATGGCAAAGATCACGGCCAGAATGCCGGGCAGAATGCGCAGCAACATCGGCGCTTCAATCAGGCGGAACAGGGCAGACCCGCGGCAGCCCAACTGTTCGGCCAGGCGAAACCGCTCGGCTGGAATTTCTTGCCAACCTTGCAGCACCAGCCGTGTGGCCAGTGGCAGGTTGAAAAACACATGCGCGATCACGACGCCATGCAGGCCATAAATACTGATCGGGGGCAGGCCAAAAACCCCGAGGGCGTCCGAAATCCAACCGGACCGACCAAAAACCTGCAACAGGCCAAGGATCGCCACGATCACCGGAAGAATGAACGGCGCGCCAAGCAACGCGATCAGCGCCCGTCTGCCGCGAAACCGGCGCCGGGCCAGCGCGCGGGCCACGGGGATGGCAAGGCCCGTGCTGATCACCGCCGAGAGGATGGCCTGGGTCAGGGTAAAGCGCAGCGCAGCCCAGTCGGCGGCAACAAACCCCCGCCCCGTTTCGGCGCGCAGGGCCACAGCGGCCAATGTCCCGACGATCAGCGCGGCCACCAAAGCCGCCGCGCCGATCCCGGGAATTGGGTTTACTGGCTGAGCGCGTCGAGCCATTCGGCCAGCGCTTCGTCCCGTGCCGCAGCTGCTTCACTCGGCGTCAACAGAAGGGATGTCTCAGGGGTGTGCAGCGTGTCGAAGCCGTCAGGCAAACCTGCCGCCGGGGTCACAGCAGGATACATCCAGTTGGTGGTCGGGATGATCTGTTGGAAAGGTTCGGTGACCATGAAGGCCAAAAACGCGTCGGCAAGGTCGGGCACATCCGAGCCTGCCAGTTTCGCGGCCACCTCGACCTGCATGTAATGACCTTCGTCAAAGGCGGCGGCAGCTTTGCTGGCATCTTCCTCGGCGATCAGGTGATAGGCGGGTGATGTTGTGTAGCTGAGGACCATGTCAGCCTCGCCCTCAAGGAAAAGGCCATAAGCCTCGGACCAGCCTTTGGTCACGGTCACGATATTGTCGGACAACTCGGCCCAGATGGCCGGCGCTTCGTCGCCATAGGCCGCCTTGACCCACAACAGCAATCCAAGCCCCGGCGTTGACGAGCGTGGGTCCTGGATTAGGATTTTGGTGTCACTTGCCGCCAGATCGCGAAAGTTCGAAGGGACAGCGGCATCGGCGTTGTGAATAAACGCGAAATAGCCCCAGTCGAAAGGAACGAATGTGTCGTCATTCCAGTCGACCGGCATGGTATACTCGGCGCTGACGGAATGCGGTGCGAACAGCCCTGTGTCCTTGGCCGCCTCTATCAGGTTGGTGTCCAGACCCAACACAACATCGGCATCCGAATTCTCACCCTCAAGGCGGATGCGCGACAACAGGGCCGCGCCATCCTCGATGCCGACAAGCTTCAGATCACACTCGCAGATCGCCTCAAAGGCCTCTTCCACTTGCGGGCCGGGACCCCAGTCCGCGACAAAACTATCATAAGTGTAAACGGTCAGTTCTGGCACATCGGCAGCAGTCGCAGATGTGGCACTCAGAATTCCCGCAGCAATCAGTAGACGTTTCATATCATCCTCCATTGCGGCGAGAGGGTAAGGACGATGAGAAACTCTACCCTTCCCTCCGCCGGTTCTAGCCGGTTCAGGTTCAACGGGTTCGCAAAAGAAGCATCTCAGCGCCGATGACGACGCACCCCGAGGTAGGTTCCAGCTAGCGGGATTTAAGCCTCGCTTCAACCACAATCTGATGCGTCAAAACAGCGTCAGAGATCGCATCATGCCAGCATGCTCTCGTCCAATGAGGGTGTCAGTGGATACGGACACTGCTTTGTCCTTCCGGACATGAAGGGCGCATCCATGCGGGCGGGCCGGCACGTCTGTATAAGTCGGGTTTGCGATGCTGCTGGACGAATCGTTGCGCCTTTTACCGGGAACGCGATCACCACTGCGGTGCCGGTCATCCGCGCCCCGAACTGGCCCCTCGTGGGATGCGTGGCGCTGTTGTGGGCGATTGCAATGGTGGCCAATGTGATCGACGCATTTGCCGTGCCCTCTCTCTATGCCTTCACGCCGGTTTTCAGGGAGTGCTGAAGGGATCACCTAAACCCCGGCATCTGAAGCCCGGCAAACACTGAATGACTTTGCTCGCGCTTTCCACCGGGTTCCAGGATCGGAAAGTGTCGCGTTACATGACCAGGCAGTGCTAGAACTCAACGCCTTGTTGTGCCTTGATCCCATCGCGAAACGGATGCTTGAGCGACTTTATCTCGCTCACCAGATCGGCAATTTCGATAAGCTCGGGCTTGGCGTTGCGCCCGGTCAGCACCACATGAGTCATCTCGGGTTTCTTATCGCGCAGAAAGCGCACGATCTCATCGATATCCAGGTAGTCATAACGCAATGCGATGTTGATCTCATCCAGCAGCACCATACGCACGGTGTCGTCCAGAATCAGAGACTTGGCCTTTTCCCACCCCGCCTCGGCTGCGGCAATGTCGCGGGACTTGTTCTGGGTTTCCCAAGTGAACCCTTCGCCCATGGCATGAAACTGACACAGATGCGCAAAGTGATCTTCGAGAATCATGCGCTCTCCGGTCTGCCAACTTCCCTTGATGAATTGCACGACAGCACAGGGCATGTCATGGGCGATGCACCTGAGAATCATGCCGAAACCGGCGCTGCTTTTGCCCTTGCCCGGGCCGGTGTGGACGATGATCAACCCCTTCTCATCCGTCGTACGGGCCATCATCTTGTCGCGTGCAGCCTTCTTCTTGGCCATTTTCGCCCGATGCCGTGCCTCTTCTTCGGGGTCGATCTTGGACATGACGTTTCCTTTGCTTGACAAGGGAGGGCGGAATGCCGCAGGACAAATACGCGCTGGTTTCTGTTCTAGGACAGACGAAGAGGGAATGCGATACGCCTGTGCGACCTGTTATGGGTCAGGGCCGAAACGCAGCCGCCCCCGCGACCGTGATCGGGAAGGTGACCCAACCACTGGCCAGAACAGGCTGGGAAGGTGGGAAAACCGCCGGGCCTTTGGCCTGATATCCGCAAGCCGGGAGACCTGCCAGCGTCGGACGTAACGGGCGAGCGGGGTGTTTCGCGACCGGCTATTGGATCGCCCGGCGCACGTGCATCCCTTGCTGGCCTTTCCCCTTCTCGCCAAAGCAGAGAAAGAAGCACCATGGCCGAGGTCACCGTCACCATCTGCACCACCTGCCGGGCCGGAATGGACCCGGATGCCAAGGGCACCCGCCCGGGTGCGCGCCTGCACGCGGCCGTGACCAAGGCCGGTCTGCCCGAGGGTGTCTCCATCCGCGAGGTTGAGTGCCTCTCGGCCTGCTCACGCGGGTGTTCCATGGTGATCGAGGGCGGCCCGGCCCGCTGGACCTATATCTATGGTGACATGGACCCGGATCTGCATGTGCCCCAGATCCTTGAGGGGATCACCGCCTATTCCACCACCAAAGACGGCATCGTCCCCTGGCGCGAACGCCCCGAAGTCTTCCGCAAACAATCCATTGCCCGTATTCCCCCGAAGGAGCCACTCGTTGACTGATCTTGCTAAAATCCCTGTGACCGTTGTGACCGGCTTTCTTGGGGCCGGGAAAACCACGTTGATCCGCCACCTGATGCAAAACCCCCAAGGCAAACGTCTGGCGGTTCTGGTGAATGAATTTGGCACGGCCGGTGTGGATGGCGACATCCTGAAAACCTGTGCCGATGAAAACTGCCCAGCGGAAAACATCGTCGAGCTGGCCAATGGCTGCATCTGCTGCACGGTGGCCGATGATTTCATCCCAACCATCGAACAATTGATGGCGCTGCCGGAAACCCCCGATCATATCCTGATCGAGACCTCGGGTCTGGCCCTGCCCAAACCGTTGCTCAAGGCGTTTGACTGGCCCGCGATCCGCTCGCGCATCACTGTGGATGGCGTGATTGCCCTGGCCGATGCCGAGGCGGTGGCGAATGGGCAGTTCGCCCCCGATCTCGACGCCGTGCAGGCCCAGCGTGAGGCCGACGACAGCCTTGATCACGAAACACCCCTGTCCGAAGTGTTCGAGGATCAGGTAGCCTGTGCCGATATCGTTCTGCTCTCTAAGGCCGATCTGGCCGGGGAGGATGGCCTAGATGCCGCCCGCAAGGTGATCGAGGCGGAAACCCCGCGCACCCTGCCGATCCTGCCGATGACCGACGGGGTGATTGATCCGCGCGTGGTGCTGGGGCTTGGGGCCGCGGCCGAGGATGATCTGGACGCGCGGCCCAGCCATCACGACGGACATGACGATCACGAACATGACGATTTCGACAGTGTCGTGATCGAGATGGGCGAGGTTTCGGATGTGGCCGCTCTGGAAGCCGCGATTGTGCGCCTAGCGCGCGAACAGAACATCCTGCGCGTCAAGGGCTATGTCGCGGTGACAGGCAAACCCATGCGCCTGCTGGTTCAGGCCGTCAGCGAACGCCTACGCAGCCAGTTTGACCGCCCCTGGGGCGATGACCCGCGCCGCACCCAACTGGTTGTGATTGCCGAGCATGATCATATTGATCCCGCCGCGATCCGCGCCGTTCTGGAAGGCTGACACGCGATGCATGTCGTCTTTCGCGAAAGCCATGGTCTTGACCAGAGCGACACGCCGATGGACCTCGGCCAAACCCCGGCCGATCTGGTGGTGTTGTCGTTCTCGGACAGTGACCTTGGGGCTTTCGCGGCAGGATGGCATCGCGCCAACGGGACCTTGCCCAGTCTGAGACTGGCCAATCTGGTGGCGCTGAAACATCCGCTGTCAGTGGACACCTATGCCGAACAGACCCTGTCCGGTGCCAAGGCGGTTCTTGTCCGGCTGATCGGTGGGGAAAGCTATTGGCCCTATGGACTGGCCGTGCTGCAGGATATGGCACGGCGGCAGGGAATTGCATTGGCGGTTGTGCCTGCAGATGGGCGCGATGATCCGCGCCTAGACGAGCTGTCGACCTTGCCCATCTCGACCCTGCGCCGGTTGCAACATCTGTGCGAGGCGGGCGGCGCCGTGGCCGCGCAGGCCGCCTTGGCGCAACTTGCGCTGGCCGTGGGGCTTTATGCCGGGCCGGTGCCGGGGTCAAAACACGTACCGGACACGGGGTTTTACCTGCCGGACAAAGGGGTGGTCCCTGCCCCTCAGAAAACCGACAGACCTTTGGCATTGGTTACATTCTACCGCACCTATCTGACGGCGGCGGATACCGATCCGATAGACCGGTTGATCGAGGCGCTTGAAGCGCGCGGCTTTGACGCTGTGGGGCTGTTTGCCGCCAGCCTGAAAGGACCATCCGCCCCTTGGGTGAAGGAATGGGTGGCACAGCTGGCCCCTGCGGCCATCGTCAACGCCACCGCCTTTTCCGCTCAAGGCGCAGATGGCGCGCCCTCGCCCCTCAATGCCGCCGGATGCCCGGTGTTTCAGGTATCACTCTCCACTGCGCGCAAGCGGGACTGGAAAGAGGCCGAACGCGGGCTGTCGCCTGCCGATCTGGCCATGCATGTGGTCCTGCCCGAGGTGGATGGTCGCATTTTCGCAGGCATCACCAGCTTCAAACAGCCCAGCAAACAAGACAAAGACCTACAATACAGCCGCTTTTCGCACCGTGCGGAGGAGGGCCGGATCGAGGCGGTGGCAGATCGCGTGACGGCGTGGCACCGTCTGTCTGCCCTTGAAAACTCCGACAAACGCATCGCCGTGATGCTATCAACCTATCCCGGCAAGGGTTATCAGTTGGCCCATGCGGTAGGCATGGATGCGCTGGCCTCGGTCACTGACCTGACACAGGCCCTTGCGGCGGATGGCTATGACATCCCCGATCCCGGCAGGATTGAACAACGGCTGGCCAGCGAGACGCTCAGCTGGCCGATTGAGGATTACCGTGCGGCCCTGTCCACCCTGCCCCAAAGATTGCAGGACGAGCTGACCAAAATCTGGGGTGATCCCGAGGCCGATTCCATGGCCTATGAGGGCGCGTTCCACTTCCCGGCGCTGAAAACGGGCAAGGCCCTGATCGCCTTGCAGCCCGAACGCGGCGATATTGCCGCGCGGGATGATGATTATCACGATCTCTCCCGCACCCCGCGCCATGGTTATGTGGCCTTCTACCTTTGGATGGCGCAGCAGGCTGATGCGTTGATCCACGTGGGTGCCCATGGCACGCTGGAATGGTTGCCGGGCAAATCCGTCGCCCTGTCCGAAGCGTGTTGGCCCGAAGTGCTGATCGGGCCGATGCCGGTGATCTATCCCTTCATCGTTAACGATCCCGGCGAGGCCGCACAGGCCAAACGCCGCATTGGCGCAGTTACTCTGGGTCACCTGCCCCCACCCCTGGCTCAGACCAAACTGCCCGAAGGCTTGGGCCGGTTGGAGGCGTTGCTGGATGAATACTCCACCGCGGACGGGCTGGACCCGGCGCGGCGCGACCGGCTGATCGGTCAAATCCGGGAGGAGGCGCAGGGGCGCGGGGTCGAGGCCGATCTCGGCCTGCCGAAAGAGGCCTCAGCCGCCGAGGCCATCACCCGCATCGACCGCTTTGTCTGTGATATCAAGGAAAGCCAGTATGGCGAGGGGCTGCACACCTTCGGCAGCGGCGAGTATGGCGATCAGGAACTGGGCGGGTTGCGCGCGGCCCTGGGCGGGCGGTTCGTCGATCCCGGCCCGTCCGGGTCTCCCTATCGTGGGCGCTCTGACGTGCTGCCCACGGGACGCAACCTTTTCACCACCGATCCGCGCGCGGTGCCGTCCCGTGCGGCCCATGCGCAGGGGGTAAAGCTGGCCGAGGAATTGCTGCGCAAGCACCTGCAGGACAATGGCGACTGGCCCAAGGGGCTGGTGGTCGATCTCTGGGGCTCGGCCACCATGCGCACGGCGGGCGAGGAATTTGCCATGGCCCTGCATCTGGCCGGGCTTGAGCCGCGCTGGGATGAGGGATCGGAACGGGTGAGCGGGTTTGATATCCTGCCGCTGGCCATGCTGAACCGGCCCCGGATCGACGTGACCCTGCGGGTGTCAGGCCTGTTCCGCGATGTGTTCCCCGGGCTGGCGCAGCTGTTTGAAACCGCCGCAGCACGGCTGGCCGAGCGGGACGAGACGACCGAGGATAACCCCTATAAAGCCGTGACACCCCGCGTGTTTGGTCCGCGCCCGGGGCAGTATGGTCTGGGTATGGGCGCCATGCTTGACGATTACTCGGACGAGGCGCGCGCGGCGGCGGGTGAGGCCTGGCTAGCCGCATCCTCTCACGCGATTGATGCGCAGGGCGACATCCGCCCGGCCCGCGCCGCGCTGGAGGACAGGCTGTCCACCGCTGACAGTTTTGTGCACCTGCAGGACCTGCCGGAAACCGATCTGCTGATGGCGTCGGATTACGCCGCGCATGAGGCCGGGTTTGCCGCCGCCATGGCGCGTCTCGGCCAAGCTGCCCCAGCGCTCTATCATTTGGACGCCACCCACCCCGACATGCCCCGCGCCCGCACACTGAGCGAGGAAATCGCCCGCGTCACCCGTGCGCGCGCCGCCAATCCCGATTGGGCCACTGGTATGATGCAGCATGGTTTTCGCGGGGCCGCCGAGATCGCCGCCACGCTGGATCACATGGCCGCCTTTGCCCATCTGGCCGAGGCGGTGCCTGCGCATCTGTTTGACCTTTATTTCGAGGCCACTTTGGGCCGTGACGACCTGACCGCCTTTATGGAAGAGGCCAATCCGCAGGCGCTTGAGGCCATGCGCGCCCGGTTCGAGGCGCTGCAGCAAGCGGGCCTGTGGAGCACGCGGCGCAATTCCATCGCCGCCAGCCTTGAGGCCCTGTCATGAGCGCGCCACGCGTCTATGGCTGGTGCCCCGGGGCGCTGCGTCCGATGATGTCGGGCGACGGGCTGGTTGTGCGGGTGCGCGCCCCGATGGGGCGGCTGACGCAGGAGCAGGCGCGCGGCGTTGCGGATCTGTCGATGCGGTTTGGCAGCGGTGTGATTGACCTCTCGGCCCGTGCCAATCTGCAGCTGCGCGGTGTGGAGGAGGCAGGCCATCCTGCCTTGATCGACGGCCTGCGGAATCTCGGGCTGATTGACCATGATATCGCGGCAGAGAGCCGTCGCAATCTGGTGATCCAACCGTTCTGGCGCGAAGGGGACGACACGCATCAGATCGCGCAGGCACTGACCGAGGCGCTGGCGAACGAGGATGCTCCCGATCTGCCCGGCAAGTTCGGCTTTGCGGTGGATTGCGGACCCGCCCCCCTGCTGAACGATGTCTCGTCCGATATCCGCATCGAACGCGGTACCGACGGTTTGATCTGTCGTGCCGACGGGGCCGAGCATGGCGTGGCTGTCACGAGCGAGACGGCGGCCACAGTGGCCCTGTCACTGGCCCATTGGTTTGTCCGCACAGGCGGGATCACCGACAGGCGTGGCCGGATGGCCGATCACATTGACCGCGTGGGTACGCCCGAAGCGGGGGATCAGCCCAGAACGCTGACACAATCCGATCGAACGCCCAAGCCGGGCCTGACCGAGACGGGCGCGCTGATCGCGCTTGAATTCGGGCAGATGCAGGCGGGAACGTTGGCCAGGCTGGGTAAGCTGGGCGCGATCCGCGTGACACCCTGGCGCATGCTGCTGGTCGAGGGGCAAGACCGCCTGCCCGATCTGCCCGATCTGATCATCGACCCTACGGATGCGCGCCTTAAGATCAGCGTCTGTACCGGCGCGCCGGGATGTCATCAGGGGCTATCCAGCACCCGGGATATCGCCCGCGCGCTGGCCCCGCATGTGCGCCAGCGGCTGCATATCTCGGGCTGTGCCAAGGGCTGCGCCCATCCGGCGGCCAGTCCTGTCACCCTGACGGCCACCGCCGAGGGGCGGTTTGACCTGATCCGAAATGGCCGGGCGTCGGATACGCCCGCACGCCGGGGCCTTGGCCCCGATGACCTTGTAAGCGGAGAGCTTTGAATGCCTCATACCTACGAAACCAATGGCGCGGCGATCTATGCCGAAAGCTTTGCAACCATCCGGGCCGAGGCCGATCTGACCCGCTTTTCCAAGGATGAAGAAAGCGTCGTGGTGCGCATGATTCATGCCGCGGGCATGGTGGGGTTGGAAGCCCATGTGCGCTTTTCGCCGGGCATGGCCGAAACTGCCCGCAGCGCTTTGGCCAAGGGCGCGCCTATATTGTGTGACGCTTATATGGTGTCCGAGGGCATCACCCGCCCGCGCCTGCCCGCCGGGAACGAGGTGATCTGCTCACTGCGCGATCCGCGCGTGCCCGAGATGGCCAAGGAGATGTCCAACACCCGCTCTGCCGCCGCGCTCGAGCTGTGGCGTCCGCATCTGGACGGGGCGGTTGTGGCCATTGGCAATGCGCCAACGGCGCTGTTTCATCTGCTTAATATGTTAGAAGACCCCGCCTGCCCCCGCCCCGCAGCCATTATCGGCTGTCCGGTGGGGTTTGTGGGGGCCATGGAATCCAAAGAGGCGCTGATGCAGGACCTGCCAGTGCCTTCGATGATCGTCAAAGGCCGTCTTGGCGGGTCGGCCATCACCGTCGCCGCGGTCAACGCGCTGGCAAGCTGGAAAGAATGAGAATGGGCAAGGTGATCTGTGTCGGGCTTGGCCCCGGCGACCCGGATTTGATGAGCGTGAAGGCGCATCGCCTGATCATGCGGGCCCATCACGTGGCGTATTTCCGCAAGAAAGGCCGCCCGGGTCGCGCGCGCACGACGGTCGAAGGCATCCTGTCGCCGGATGCGATTGAACACGCGATGGAGTATCCCGTCACCACGGAAATCCCGTTCAGCGACCCGGAATACAACCACCTGCTGGCTGCTTTTTACGATGACTGGGCAGATCGCCTGACCAAACTGGCAGAACGTGAAGAGGTCATCGTGCTTTGTGAGGGCGATCCGTTTTTCTTTGGCTCTTTCATGCATTTACATACGCGCCTGCAGGGCCGTGCCGAGGTTGAGGTAGTACCCGGCATCACCGGCATGTCGGGGTGTTGGACGGCAACCGGCCAGCCGATCACCTGGGGCGATGATGTAATGACCGTGGCCATGGCCACCCTGCCCGAGGACGAGCTTGCCGCGCGGGCCGCAAATACAGACGCGCTGGTGGTGATGAAAATCGGGCGCAACCTCGACAAGTTGAAACGTGCGCTCAGCTGCGCGGGCCGGATCGACGATGCCTGGCTGGTCGAGCGCGGCACGATGGCGGGACAAAGCGTACAAAAGCTGACCGATGCGCCCGAGAAGGTGCCCTATTTCTCGATCGTTCTGGTGCATGGACAAGGGCGCCGCCCATGACCGGCTGGGTACAGGTGGCGGGCCTTGGTCCCGGCGATGACGGGATGATCACCGACGAGGTGCGCGCAGCACTGGCCGAGGCCAGTGACGTGGTGGGCTATATTCCTTATGTGCGCCGTATCACGCCCCGTCCCGGTCTGACCCTGCATGAAAGCGACAACCGGGTGGAGCTGGACCGTGCGACCCATGCGCTGGAGATGGCCGCCGAAGGCCGCCGCGTTGTGGTGGTGTCATCCGGTGATCCGGGGGTTTTCGCCATGGCCTCGGCCCTGTTTGAGGCGTTAGAGGCCGGGCCTGCCGATTGGCTGAGCCTTGATATCCGTATTCTGCCGGGCATCACCGCGATGCTGGCCGCCGCCGCGCGGCTGGGTGCGCCGCTGGGGCATGATTTCTGCGCCATCAACCTGAGTGACAATCTCAAGCCATGGTCCCTGATCGAACATCGTCTAAGGCTGGCCTCGCAAGCCGGCTTTGCCATGGCGTTTTACAATCCACGCTCGACCTCGCGGCCCCATCAGTTTACCGAAGCCCTGAATATTCTGCGGCAGGAATGCGGGCCTGAACGCCTGATTTCCTTTGCACGGAATGTCACCAAACCCGATGAGCGCCTGACCACCGTCACATTGGGCGAGGCCACGCCCGAGATGGCCGATATGCGCACCGTGGTGATTGTGGGAAATCCCGACACAAAACGCGTGGGCACCCATATCTACACGCCAAGGCGGGCGGTATGATCGAGCCAGTCCAGCACATCCTCAAGCCGCGCCAGAACCGTGCGGGGCGGCACATGGGGCCGCTCGATCAGGATCACAGGCAGGCCCAGATCGCGGGCGGCCTGCAGCTTGGCCGCGGCCCCGGTGCCACCGGAATTCTTGGCGACGATCAGATCAGTCTTATGGGCCAGAAGCAGGGCGCGATCCCCGTCCACGTCAAACGGACCACGGGCGATCACCGCCTTGGCATTAGGCAAAGGCAGCGGCCCGTCGGGCGGATCCACGAGGCGCAGAAGGTAGTGATGTTGGGCGCGCGCGGCAAACCCATCCAGGGTCTGTTTGCCAATGGCCAGAAACACACGGGACGGCGCATCGGGCAAAGCCGCAATCGCGCCGGCCAAATCCGGCACGTGGTGCCAGTCATCCCCGGGCTCGGCCTGCCAGGGCGGGCGTTCGAACGCGGCCAGCGGTACGTCTGCCTCGGCACAGGCAGCCACGGCATTGTGGCTCATACCCGAGGCAAAGGGATGGGTGGCGTCGATCACATGGGTAAACCCGCCCTCCTGCAAGAAAGCGGCCAGCCCCGAGGCCCCGCCAAAGCCACCGACGCGGGTGGGCAGGGGTTGATCCACCGGCGCGGCTGTGCGCCCGGCATAAGAAAACACCACGTCATCACCGCGTTTGGCCAGTGCGCGGGCCAGGGCCGAGGCTTCGCTTGTGCCACCCAGAACAAGGATGCGCGGCATGTCTGATCCTTTCGCGTCTGCGTGGTTGACCCTGATTGGTATCGGCGAGGATGGCCTGTCCGGGCTTTCGGATGCAAGCCGTTTCGCGATGGATGAGGCCGAGATCGTCTTTGGTGGCGCGCGGCATCTGGCCCTGGCCGAGATCGGGGGCAAGGGGCGCCCGTGGGATGTGCCCTTTTCGATCAAGCCAGTTCTGGCCGCGCGGGGCAAGAAGGTGGTGGTTCTGGCCTCGGGCGATCCGTTTCAGCATGGCGTTGGCGGCACCTTGGCGGCGCATCTGCAACCGGGCGAGTGGCGCTGTTTTCCGGCCCCGTCCTGCTGGTCACTGGCGGCATCCCGGATGGGGTGGCGGTTGGAAGAGGTCACCTCGCTGGCGCTGCATGCCGCGCCGTTTGAGCAGTTGGTGCCGCTATTGGCCAAGGATCAGCGGCTGCTGTGCACACTGCGGGACGGAGAGGCGCCTGCGTTGCTGGCCGAATGGCTGGCCCAGCAAGGGTTCGGGGCCAGCGAAGTCACCGTGATGGAAGCCTTGGGCGGGTCGCGCGAAAAGCTGCGTCGCACCACCGCTGCTGATTTCGATCTGAGCGATGTTGCGGCGCCTGTGATGGCCGCTGTCACACTGGCAGGCGGTGCGGGCCTGTCGCAAACACCCGGACGCAGCGAAGATATCTTTGCCCATGATGGCCAGATTACCAAGGGGGCGATGCGCGCGCTGACACTGGCCGCTTTGGCCCCGCAGGCGGGTCAGCATTTGTGGGATATCGGGGCAGGCTCAGGCTCGGTCTCGGTGGAATGGGCGTTGGCCGCGCGCGGCGCGACGAGCGTGGCGATTGAACCGCGCGCAGATCGGTGTGCAAACATCACCGAAAACGCCCGCCGCTTTGGCCTGGGCAGCCGTATCGAGGTTCTGAATGGGTCGGCCCCGGCGGCGTTGGACGGGCTGTCCCCCCCTGACGCGGTATTTCTGGGCGGAGGTGCAGACGAGGCGCTGCTGGACACCCTTTGGACGATCCTGCCCCACGGCACACGGGTTGTGGCCAATGCCGTGACACTGGAAAGTCAGGCTTTGTTGACCCGTTGGCACGGGGAAAAGGGCGGTGAATTGATCAAGGTGGATCTGGCACAGGCCAGCCCCCTGGGGCGCATGTCGGGATGGCAGGCGGCGCGCTCGCAACTGCAGTGGAGTGTCACCCGATGATCGTGGCGGGCTTCGGATATCGCAGCACCGCGAAGGTGAGTGACCTGCTGGCCGCGCTGGAACAGACTGGCCAGACCGCAGACGCGCTGGCCAGTGTCGCGGCCAAAGCCACCGGCCCGCTGGCCGACTTGGCAGATCAGTTGAACCTGCCCCTGATCGCCGTTGATGAGGCGCAGATCGCGCATGTCACCACCCCCACACAATCCGAGCGTATCCAAAACCGGTTTGCCACCGGATCATTGGCCGAGGCCGCCGCATTGGTGGCCGCCGGCCCCGGCGCAGAGGTGATTGTGCCGCGTGTCAGCTGCCCCAACGGGCTTGCCACGGCGGCCATTGCAGAAGGACATACCCCATGACCGTTCACTTTATCGGCGCAGGCCCGGGGGCGGCCGATCTTATTACCCTTCGGGGGCGCGATTTGATCGCCACCTGCCCGGTCTGTCTTTATGCCGGATCGCTGGTTCCTGACGCCCTGTTACAGCATTGCCCTGAAGGCGCGAAAATCGTGAACACTGCACCGCTGTCACTGGATGAGATCATCGCCGAGATCGAAACCGCCCATAACGCGGGGCATGACATCGCACGGCTGCATTCCGGTGATCTGTCGGTCTGGTCGGCCATGGGCGAACAACTGCGCCGCCTTCGTGCGCTGGACATTCCCTATGACGTCACCCCGGGCGTACCCGCCTTTGCCGCCTCGGCGGCGGCGTTGGGGGCCGAGCTGACCCTGCCGGGCGTGGCGCAATCGTTGGTTCTGACGCGAACCTCGGGACGCGCCTCGTCCATGCCGGAAGATGAAACGCTGGAAAACTTCGCCGCCACGGGGGCGACATTGGCAATCCACCTGTCTGCGCATGTGCTGGACGATGTGGTGGCCCGGCTAACGCCCAAATACGGGGCGGACTGCCCGGTGGCCGTGATCTGGCGCGCCACATGGCCGGATCAGAAGATCATCCACGCCACCTTGGGCACCGTGATCGAAGCCACAGGGGGCGAGCGCGGGCGCACCGCCCTGATCCTTGTGGGCTCTGCCCTGGGCGCGCAGGAATTTGACGAAAGCTGCCTTTACGCCGGGGATTATGACCGGCGCTTCCGCCCTGTCGGCACCCAACCCCGTTTTCCGGAGGAAACCACATGAGCCTGCCAAACGGATTGATGATATCTGCCCCTGCTTCAGGCACCGGCAAGACGACCTTGATGCTGGGGCTGCTGAACGCGCTGGCCAAGCGTGGCATGTCCGTCCAGCCGTTCAAAAGCGGACCTGATTATATCGACCCCGGCTTTCACCGCGCCGCCGCTGGACGCGCATCTTTCAACCTGGACAGCTGGGCGATGGGGCCGGGCATGCTGGGCGCGCTTGTCGGTGCGGCAGAGGGGGCCGATCTTGCCCTGGCGGAAGGGTCCATGGGGTTGTTCGACGGGGTCGCGCAGCCGGGCGAGACGGGGTCTGGGGCCAGCGCCGACATCTCGGCGATGACCGGCTGGCCCGTGATCCTGATGCTGGATGTTTCGGGACAGGCGCAATCGGCCGCAGCCACAGCGCTGGGGTTCAAGACGATGCGGCCCGACGTGAAACTGGCCGGTGTGGTGTTGAACAAAGTGGCCAGCCCGCGTCACAAAATGCTGCTGAGCCTCGGGATGGAGGCCGTCGGTGTCCCGGTTCTGGGTGCCCTGCCCCGGCAGGGTTCCGTGGAACTGCCCGAACGGCATTTGGGGCTGGTGCAGGCCGAGGAACAGCCCGAGCTTATGCGGCTTCTGGATGCGGCGGGCGATTTCATCACCGAACATCTCGATCTGGACGCCGTGCTGGCCGCCGCTGGCGCAACGACACCGCCGAGCGGGGCCTCGCAAATGCCGCCACCCCCCGGGCAACGCATTGCGCTGGCACGGGATGCGGCGTTTTCCTTTGTCTATCCTCACCTGCTGGACAGCTGGCGCGCGGCAGGGGCCGAGATCCTGCCATTTTCGCCGCTAGCCGATGAGGCCCCGGATGACAGCGCCGATATCTGCTGGCTGCCCGGCGGCTATCCTGAACTGCACGCGGGTGTTCTGTCCGCCGCCGAGGCATTCCGCAGTGGATTGCAGAACTTTGCCGAAACGCGCCCCGTGCATGGCGAATGCGGGGGCTATATGGCCATGGGCGACGGGTTGATCGACAAATCCGGGACACGGCACCGGATGGCGGGCCTGTTGGGGCTTGAGACCAGCTTTGAGAAGCGCAAGATGCATCTGGGATACCGGCGCGTGACGCTGAAAGCGCCGATGCCGGGGATGGCGATGGGGGCCGGGCTGCGCGGGCACGAGTTTCACTATACCACCATCCTGGCGCAACCCGATGCGCCGCTGGCCACGGTGGTGGATGCCAACGGGGCCGAAGTGCCGGAAACCGGATCACGGCGCGGCCATGCCACGGGCACCTTCTTTCATCTGATCGCAGGCGCGTCGTGAGCGGGTTTGTGTCATTCGTATCGTCCGGGCCGGGCGATCCCGAGCTGTTGACGGTCAAAGCCGTTGATCGCCTTCAATCTGCCGATGTGGTGTTATTTGACGATCTGTCCTCGGGGCCGATCTTGTCGCATGTGCCCCCCGAGGCCGACCTGATCGGGGTGGGCAAACGCGCGGGGCGCGCCTCGCCCAAGCAGGATCATGTCAGCCGGCTGTTGGTGGAACATGCCGAAACGGGCGCGCGGGTTGTGCGCCTGAAATCCGGCGATGCGGGCATTTTTGGACGTCTTGAGGAAGAGGTGGACGCCCTGTCGCAAGCCGATATCCCGTTCGAAATCGTCCCCGGCGTTACGGCGGCCTCGGCAGCAGCGGCGGCAGCCTCGATCCCCCTGACCCGCCGCCTGACGGCGCGGCGCGTTCAGTTCATCACGGGCCACGATGTCGCTGGGATGCTGCCTGAAGATCTGAACATGGCCGCCCTGGCCGATCCGCTTGCCACGACGGTCGTTTACATGGGACGGCGCACCTTTGCCGCCCTGGCCAGCAAGCTGATCGCAGCAGGCCTGCCGGGCGAGACCCCCGCCTTGTTGGCAGAATCGGTCTCAACTCCGGCCCAACGCCTGACCCGGCATTCGGTGCACAGCCTGTCGGAGGTGACGGTTGATACGGCCTCAACCGCGCCGGCCCTGATACTTTATGGCCCCTTGGCAACTGAGAAGGATTGACAGACCAAGCCTTCACGTGACACGCAATTATTGACGGTCCCCAAAACGGCGCAAAGCGTCCGGGGTAAAAGGGAACACGGTGCGGTTTAGCCATCAGGCGCCAAATCCGTGACTGCCCCCGCAACTGTAAGCGGTGAGCGACCCGCAAAGCCACTGGGCGTCCAAGCCCGGGAAGGCGCGGCAAGCAGCGACCCGCAAAGTCAGGAGACCTGCCGTCAGGGGCATGTGCCCCACCAAACCGGTCCAAATTGGGCCATCTTCATAACCAAAGCCGTCGGGGAAGACGGCAAGGAGACAGTGAAATGCATATTGAACCCGGAATCGTAGACGGCGCGAAAATCGTGCTTTCTTATGCCACAGCCGCCGCCGCAGGTGGTGTTGCCGCCAAGGCCGCTTTTGACATGGTGCGCGAAAACGGCGCGCTGGCCTTTGCAGGCCGCGCGGCGATTGCCACCGCTCTGACCTTCATCTTTTTCGAGGTGCTGCCGCACTATCCCGTCGGCGTTAGCGAAGTCCACTTCATCCTCGGCTCAACCCTGTTCCTGCTGCTGGGCGCCGCACCGGCGGCGTTTGGCCTGGCCCTGGGCCTGTTGGCGCAAGGTCTGCTGTTCGCGCCGTTCGACCTGCCGCAATATTTCATCAACGTCACTACGCTTCTTGTGCCGCTGTGGCTGGTGCGTGAAATCGCCAATCGCATCATTGCGCCCAACACCGCATACGTGGACCTGAAATACAGCCAGGCTCTGGCGCTCTCGACCGCCTATCAGGGCGGCGTTGTGGCCTGGGTAGGGTTCTGGGCCTTCTACGGCCAAGGCTTGGGTGCCGAGACCATGACATCGGTTCTGACCTTCGGGGCGGCCTATATGCTGGTGATCATCATCGAGCCGATTGCGGACCTCGCTGTCCTGGCCGGAGCCAAGGCAGCCCGCGGGATGACGGGCGGCGCATTGTTCAATGCGCGGCTGCATCAGGCGGCCTGATCCTGTTTAAATCCAAGCGCGGCCTCTGGTTTGGGGGCCGCGTTTTTGTTTCCGGAACCCTGCTATGTATCTCCTTTCTCTGGTTGGTATCGGCACTGGCAACCCCCAGCACCTGACGTTGCAGGCGGTTGATGCACTCAATGCGTGCGATCTGATTCTGATCCCCCGCAAAGGTGCAGACAAAGAAGACCTGGCCGAGGCACGTCGGCAGATTTGCGCAAACGTCCTGCGCCCGGAGGGACCGCAGATTGCCGAGTTTGACCTGCCAGTGCGCGATCCCGATACCCCGGATTACCATGACCGGGTCAAAGACTGGCATGATGCCATCGCCGCAGTCTGGCATCGTGAGATATTGGCGGGGTTGCCCAATGGAGGACGGATTGGATTCCTCGTCTGGGGAGATCCGTCGCTCTATGACAGTACGCTGCGCATTGCCGAGCGCCTGAAAGGGCAGATGGAACTGCGGGTCGAGGTCATCCCAGGCGTTACCTCTATTCAAGCGCTGACCGCAGGGCACGTCATCCCGCTCAACACGATCGGTGGCCCAGTGACCATCAGCACAGGCCGCCAGCTGCGCGACAAGGGCTGGCCAGAGGGCTGTAGCACACTCGTCATCATGCTGGACGGTGGGTGCGCCTTCCAAACCCTGGCCGACGGAGAGTTTGACATCTGGTGGTCTGCCTATGCTGGCATGCCACAGGAAATCCGCTTGTCCGGCGCGTTGGACCAGATATCAGACGAGATCCTCAAAACGCGGGCAGAGGCGCGTACCCGGAACGGATGGATCATGGATATCTACCTCCTGCGGCGACGCGGCCCCCGGTAGTCGGACCAGCATAAGCCTCCCCATCTGAACTGGTCCTGCAGGATCTGGCTGGCTCCCTGGTCGATCGGCTTTTTTGTTAGGGACTAACGCCGTCTCCGCGATCTACACGGTGGACCACGATATCTGGACAGGTAAGCAGCTTTGCCAGAAAAAGATAGCCTATCTGTCAACAAGGAAAAACGCTGCCATAGGGGCAAACTTTAGCCACTGTGGAGTACCACATAGTTTGACCCTCGGGCACCTGCTAACCCATTGATTTGTAGTCACCCAAAATCTGAATGACGCACCTGATTGACCTTTTTTGACAGATAGATTGACCCCTGAGCGCGGTTTCATCGAAACCAGCCGTTCAAAGTGTCGTTATCGAGGTCCGGTTTGCGGGACACAGCCGCCTTTCGCTATAAACCAACCAACGGCTGCTTCATTTACGCAATCCAGTTAGAAAGCGCTCGACCTTCTGCATCATCGTTGGCTTAGATGGGCCGGAAGACCAACCACCGCCGTTCTCGAAGACCTGTTCTTGCCATGTGGACGGTTTTTGCCGCCATGAACCACGACGAGCGGCAAATTCCATGCCGTCCCAGTCCATGAACCAGACATCTTCGGACAAGTGGAATGTGCAGAGATCGTCAGACCAGATGTAACGGCTTCTTACCGTTTCACCGACTTCGGCTACTCGTCGATTCTTTTTCAAGCTGTCCGGTGTAATGCGGCGATATCTGTCGCCCACGCTCATGATAGTCTCGCGGAGAACGCAGGTGACAAGGGATTCCTGCAAGGGCACGCCGACGTCCGTCCACTCCTCAACACGACCTTCAAGAACGGCGTCACCCATGGCGTAAGTCATTGTGTCCGCAGGGTCATCACAGGCGGCAACGACAAAGACACCCTGATTTTCATGACAGAAGACTGTGAAGCCATCTTTGGACTTCAATTCATCAATCGGAACAATGTGATCTTGGCATGAAAGCGGCAAATTGTTTGAATCCGGATGTACAAAATTAGATTTTCGCAGTGTTAGCGCACCAAAGCGACGGTAAAAGTCTCTCAAAATCGGGTTCGGCCACTCGGGAACGGTGCTTTCGGGAACGCCTAGTTCGGATTGAGGGACTTCATACCAGTCAGCAAGTAATTCTTGAAGTTGCTCAAAATTTTTCATCGCCAAAACAACTCCCAAGCTACTCTAACTTCTACTTCGCCGACCTTCGCCGTGGTTCAGAAAGATTGCAATATGGGCCCCTGTCCAAGCTTTCGCCGCATGCTGTTCGAAGGTCTGTTTCACCCGAAAGGGTCAGGGCTTCTGCCTGAAAAAGGCAATCTATGTGGCCATAAGGGTCAAAGCGCTAGCCATAGGGGCAAACTATGTGTCACGTAAGATCAGGAAAAATGGTGGAGCCTAGGGGGATCGAACCCCTGACCTCTTGCATGCCATGCAAGCGCTCTCCCAGCTGAGCTAAGGCCCCAAACCGATGGGCCATCAGGCCCGATGCCGCTCATTAGGCAAAGCGGCGGGCGGGATCAAGTGGAAAATCCCGCCTTAGACAGTATCAGTTGTCATCGTCATCCGCGGCGACATCGGCAATCTCGTCCAGCGAGACATTGTCGTCGTCGTCATCTTCCAGAACGTCATCGCCCAGATCGACATCGACGTCATCATCATCCAGCACATCATCGCCGTCAGTCTCGACATCCGTGGCTTTCATCTTCTTGGTCTCGGCATCTTCCGCATCCGCCGTGATGGTGCGGCTCTTGCCGGTGTTCAACTCCACGACCTCACCCGTGTAGGGGCTGACGATCGGGTCTTTGTTGAGGTCGTAGAACCGCTTGCCTGTGGTTGGGCAAAGGCGCTTTACGCCCCATTCTTCCTTGGGCATGGGAACTCCCTTTCAAATCTCATGTCTTGCCGTGGGTCTGCGCCACCTGCCATAACGCCACAGAGGTGTCAAAGGCTTTCAGGGCCGCACACGAACCACAGATCAGAGGCGATATGGGCCAACACGTCCTTCCAGGCAACCCCCCTTTGCAGATAACCCTGCGCCAATCGTCGCGGGCACGGCGGATTTCGCTGCGTGTATCGGGTGTTGACGGCAAGGTGACCCTGACCATTCCGCGCGGCGTGGAGGAACGTGAGGCCCTGAATTTCGCCAGCGAGAAAGAAGGCTGGTTGCGCACGCAACTGACCCGTCAACCGGATAAGGTGCAGATAAGCATCGGTGCGCAGATCGAAGTGGACGGGCAGGTTTTGCGAATCGTTGCCGGCAGCGGGCGGGGTTTGCGCATCGAGGGTGATCAACTGATCGTGTCCGGCCGGGCCGAGACCTTGCCGGCCCGTGTGCAAGCCTGGTTGAAAACGCGGGCGCGGGATCGGCTGGCGGCGGCGTCGGATCACTATGCCGCGCAGGTTGGCCGCTCGTATGCGCGCCTGACCTTGCGCGATACGCGGTCCCGCTGGGGGTCTTGCTCGTCTCAAAAGGGGCTTATGTATTCCTGGCGGCTGATCATGGCCCCGCCCGAGGTGTTGGACTATGTCGCCGCACATGAAGTGGCGCATCTGGTGGAAATGAACCACTCGCCCGCCTTCTGGGCCGTGGTGGAACGGCTCTATCCAAACTACCACGCGCCGCGCCAATGGCTGCGTCAGAATGGGGCCGCACTGCACCGCTATCGCTTCAACGATTGACGTGGCGCCGTTTTGTGATCACAAAGAGCCCATGCTTTTATCCATGCGCCCAGATCCGTCACCGTCTGCCCATGATACCGTCTATCGGGGCTTGCGCGGTCGGATCATGCATGGCGAGATTGCCCCCGGTCAGGCCCTGACCCTGCGTGGCGTGGCAGCTGAGTTTGGCGTCTCGATGACGCCCGCGCGCGAGGCTGTGCGACGCCTCTCGGCGGAAGGTGCCCTGACCCTGTCCAGCACCGGGCGGGTCAGTACCCCCGAGTTGACCAGTGAACGGATCGAGGAACTGGCCGCCTTGCGATCCCTGATCGAGGTGGAACTGGCCAGCCGCGCCCTGCCCCGCGCGCATATCGCCTTGATTGACCGGTTGCAAAGCATCAATGCCCGGATCACCGAGGACATCGCCCGCCATGATGCCGTGGGCTATATCGGGCGCAATCTGGAGTTTCACCGCGCGCTTTACCTGCGCGCCCAGGCCCCGGCGATGCTGGCCATGGCAGAAACGGTCTGGCTACAGCTTGGGCCTACCATGCGCGCCCTATATGGTAGGTTAGAACGCAAAGATCCGCCGCACTATCACCGCCTGATTATCGGCGCGTTGAAAGCGGGGGACGAGCCGGGATTGCGGCTAGCGGTGCGCTCGGACGTCACCCAGGGGTTGAAGATGCTGGTGCGGTAAGGAAGGTTCGCTTTGAGTCCTTGCGGTCATTGACCTAAGCCGCGCGATGGCCAGACCGCGGGATGGCGATCAAACCGTTCCGCGATGCACTTTATGGCAGCCAAATCCGCAAAAGATCACCGCATCGTACCAAGCCTTACAAAATCTCCAGCCCTTGCGGGCGGTCTGGCGATCACGCTGCGGCCTGCGGCCTTGAGTCCGCGCGGGGATGCCCGCTTCGTCCACAAAGCCAGCTTTGTCTAAGTTGTCAGGCAGCCAGCCCCTGATCACCCATTTTCAGAAACTTCTCGCGACGATCCTTGATCAGCTTCTTGCGGCTTTTGCCGTCCAGATCTTCCAGCATCGCGCTGATCGCTTCGCCGACGGCCGCGATGGCCATATCGGGATCGCGATGCGCCCCACCCATGGGCTCGTTGATGATGTGATCCGCCACGCCCAACTGGATCAGGTCCGGCGCAGTCAGGCGCAGCGCCTCGGCGGCCTCGCGCATCTTCTCAGCATCCTTCCAAAGGATCGACGCGCAACCCTCGGGGCTGATCACCGAATAGACCGAGTGTTCCAGCATCGCGACACGGTTGGCCGAGGCAAAGGCCACGGCCCCGCCGGACCCACCTTCGCCGATGATCACGCTGACCAGGGGAACGCCAATCGACAGACATTTCTCGGTTGAGCGCGCAATCGCCTCGGACTGGCCTCGTTCTTCAGCGCCCTTGCCCGGATAGGCACCGGGCGTGTCCACCAACGTGACCACCGGCAGGTTGAACCGGTCGGCCAGATCCATCAGGCGGATCGCCTTGCGATAGCCTTCGGGACGGGCCATGCCGAAATTGCGCTCAATCCGGCTTTGGGTATCGTTGCCTTTTTCATGGCCGATCACCACCACGGGGCGGTCATTCAAACGCGCCAACCCACCCATGACAGACAGGTCATCGGCGAAGTTCCGGTCGCCTGCCAGCGGCGTGTAGTCGGTGAACAACTGTTCAATGTAGTCTTTGCAATGCGGGCGTTCGGGGTGGCGCGCGACCTGGCATTTGCGCCAGGGGGTCAGCCCTTTGTAGAGGTCCTTAAGAAGATCTGCGGCCTTGCGATCCAGCGCGCCGGCCTCGTCCTCGACATCCATCTCTTCATTGGTGCGCGCCATCGCCCGCAATTCTTCGGCCTTGCCTTCGATTTCGGCCAAAGGTTTCTCGAAGTCGAGATAATGGGTCATGCTCCGCTCCGTTTCATACCGCTTGGATATATGGCGCGTTGTGCGCGGGTTTGCAATCTTAACTCAGCCGAGCGCAGCACGAAGGGCCAATTCCGGCGAGGCCAGCACCGGAACGTCCAGATCGGCCAAAAGGGCCGCGGCCCCGACCATCGACGCCTGTGCCAGCACCACGCAACCGACGCTGCCCATCTGTGCCACCACCTGCCGGATTTCACCGGCAATGGCGATGTGGAACGCCTCGTGCATGTCAGCCTGGAACAGCGGCCAAAGGGCGCGCATGGGCAGTGGATGCACCACTTCTTTGCGCCCTGCTGCTTTCAGCTCGCCCTCCAATAAATCAAGGCTGGGCCCATAGGTGCTGTCAACGCAATAGGCCATCACAATCGGCCCGCCGATGCGCGCCGCCCTGGCCATCATCGGCTGGTCAATCCGGGTGGCCCCGAACGCGGTCGCCACCGGACCCAGCGTGGTGCAGGTGCAGATTACCGGGCCGTTGGCGGCTTTGATCGTGTCGGTGATCTCGGCCTTCAAAGCATCATCAATCCCCGTTTGCGCCCGCGCCAGCCAGTCGGACCGCACCAGATGGGTCAGGGCCTGATCCGGCGCGATCCGATCCCGCAGGGTGTCAAATGTGGTGCGATGCACCTCAGCGGTGTGCAGCAAAGTCAGAGTCATGAACTATGGTTCCGTTAGGATCCCACGGGCCATAACACGGGGATCAGGGTGGCCACCAGAAGCAGCGCCATGACGCCGTTGAATATCCGTAGCCGCGTCGGGCTGTTCAGAAAGCGGCGCATTTGTTGGCCCAGCACCGTCCAACTGGTGGTGCTGATGCTGGAGACCCCCAGATAGGCAACCGCCACCAGAAGAACCGAGAACACATCGCGACCGGTGGCATAAAGCGTGACCGCCGAAAGCACCATGGTCCAGGCCTTCGGGTTGACCCACTGGAACGCCACGGCCTGTAAAAACGACAGTGGTTTACCCTGTTCCTGTGCTGTCTTGGGCGGAGCGGCATTGGCGATTTTCCAAGCCAGATAAAGCAGGTAGGTGACGCTGAGCACTTTGAGAACCGTATAGGTCGCCGGCCAAGCATCAAAGACTTGCATGATGCCGATCCCCACGAGGATCACCATGAACGGCATGCCCAAAGCGATTCCGAACATGTGTGGAATGGTGCGGCGGAACCCGAAATTGGCCCCCGAGGCCATCAGCATCAGGTTGTTCGGTCCCGGTGTGATCACCGTGATGAAGGCGAAGGCGACAAGCGCTGTAAAAATATCCCAAGTCATGGCGCAACCCTATGCGGGGTTGTACGCATTTGAATTGCGAATTATTGATATAGATGAATTATCTTAACAATGTATCGGCAATATGGACCAAATAAACGACAATATATTGCGTGAGCTTGGACGTGACGGTCGGATCAGCAATCTTGACTTGGCAGATCGCGTGGGCCTGTCACCTTCGGCCTGTCTGCGCCGGGTGCAGGATTTGGAACGGCGCGGGGTGATCAAGGGCTATCGCGCGGTGCTGGACAAGTCCGCGATGGGCGTTGGATTTGTCGCCTATGCGGCGGTTGGGCTGAACTCGCACACCAAGGCCAGCCAGGAGGCATTTGAGCGCGCCATGACCATCGCCCCTGAGGTGGTCGAGTGCCACAACATCACCGGCACCGTCGAATATCTGGTGCGGATCGAAGTGGAAGGGTTGGCCGCTTACAAATCCTTCCACACGGATGTGATCGGCACGCTGCCGCAGGTGAATTCGATCACATCCTACGTGGTGATGGGATCGCCCAAGGATGAACGGGCGTGATCGAAATGAGTGCTACGCACACTTGATATCTCGTCGTCCTGACGTCCTCCTCGGAGCAATTGGAATGCTGACGCGTAACACAAAACCTCGCAGCTCGTGGCGCGGCTGGATGCCTCCGGCGGGAGTATTGTTGGCAAAGTGAAGATGAAGATCAGGCCAGACCGGTGCGCAGGATGTCGTGGATATGCACGAGGCCCTGAAGGGTTCCATCACCATCCACGGCAAACAAGGCGCTGATCTTGCGTGTGTTCATCACGCCCAAGGCCTCGGACAACAGAGCCTGAGGGGAAATCGTGCTTGGGTCGCGCGTGGCGACTTCACCGGCTTTGCGGGCCATCAGGTCATCCAGATTACGACGCAAATCGCCGTCCGTGATCACGCCAGTCAGTTTGCCATTCTCGATCACGGCGGCCACGCCAAAGCCCTTGGCAGTCATTTCCAACAAGGTCTCGCTCATCGGGGTGGCCTGGTGCACGACGGGCAGGTCATCGCCTTTGTGCATCACGGCTGAGACCGTCAACAACTGCGCGCCCAGACTGCCGCCCGGATGGAAGGCGAGGAAGTTCTCGCGCTCGAACCCGCGCAGTTTCATCAGCGCCACGGCCAGCGCATCGCCCATCGCAACCGCGCAGGTGGTCGAGGTGGTGGGCGCCATGCCAATACCGCAAGCCTCGGGTGCATCCGGCAGGTCCAGCACGTAATCGGCCTGCCGACCCAAGGTGCCCTCGGGCTTTTTGGTCATCGCCACCAGCGGGATGGCAAAACGTTTGGCATGGGCGATGATATCAGCCAGCTCTTTGGTCTCACCCGAGTTCGAGATCAGGATCAGCGCGTCGGCCTGCGTGATCATGCCCAGATCCCCATGGCTGGCCTCGCCCGGGTGGACATATTGCGCCGGGGTGCCGGTACTGGCCATGGTGGCCGCGATCTTGGCCGCCACATGGCCCGATTTGCCCATGCCCGAGACCACAACGCGGCCCTGCACATCCAAAAGCCGCTCGACCGCGTCATCGAAATCCTTGGGCAGCTCGGCGCGCATCTGGCCAAGTGCATCGCTTTCAATGCGCAGCACGTCGCGGGCAATATCGCTGGGGTTTGGGGCGTCGCTCATCAGGCACTCCGGGTCGGTTGGATTGGTGATAGCCTGACTTGCGGGCAAGGCCAAGGCTCAGAGAAAGCCCATATGGCGTTCGCCACGTTGCTCGGACAAGGCAATCTGTTTCTGACGCTCGCGAAAGCGGCCCTTGTCGTCCTCTGACGTCTCGTCAATGCACTGGTGGCAGGACACACCATGTTCGTACTCGGGGCGGTCCATATCGGCGGGCAGGATCGGGCGGCGGCAGGCATAGCACAGCGCGTGCGGGCCTTCCTTAAGCCCGTGACTGACCGAGACGCGGCCATCGAAGACAAAGCAATCGCCCTGCCAGGTGCTGTTCGCTTCAGGCACCTCTTCGAGATATTTCAGAATGCCGCCTTTCAGGTGATAGACATCCTCCACCCCCTGCCCCAGCAGATAATTGGTGGATTTCTCGCAGCGGATGCCGCCGGTACAGAACATCGCGATGCGTTTGTTGTGAAAGCGATGTTTGTTCTCTTCCCACCACGCCGGGAAGTCCCGGAAGCCGGCAGTTTCAGGATCAACCGCGCCTTCAAACGTACCGATGGCGACTTCGTAATCGTTGCGGGTGTCGATCACGGCCACATCCGGGCTTTGGATCAACGCATTCCAATCGGCAGGGTCAACATAATGGCCCACGGAAGCGCGCGGATCGACATTGGGTTGACCCATTGTCACGATCTCTTTTTTCAGGCGCACTTTCATACGGCGAAAGGGTTGTTCGGCGCTTTCGCTTTCTTTCCATTCCAGATCTGCACAGCCCGGCAAGGCGCGGATATGGGCCAAGACGGCGTCGATGCCCGCACGTGGCCCGGCAATCGTGCCGTTGATCCCCTCATGCGCCAGCAGAAGAGAGCCCGAGATGCCCTGATTACAGCACAGCTGTGCCAGCGGCTTTTGGATGGCCTCTAGATCGTCGAAGCGGGTGAAATGATAGAGGGCAGCGATGGTAAACATGTCGGCGGATTTAGGCGTTTGACGAGGACGGTGCAAGCCCTTGCTATTCCGTGTTGAGCGCGACCACCTCTTCCAGACCGGGGTGCGTGGCGAGGGCCTGCGCCAGGCGCGCCACGGCCGGGCTGGATGATTGCACCAGTTCTGGATCAAGCCAGGTTGTGAGCGTCCAGGCAAGATAATCGACATTATAGGGCTGATCGCCAAACAAGAACGGGCCCTTGGCAATAGCATCGCCAAACAGGGCCAGATGGCGAGAGATATAGGATTTCGCGGCGGATTGCACGGCGGGCACGCTGGCGGAATCATCGGTGTAGCGGTCGGTGTAGAAATAGCGCAGTACGGCCTCGTAAACATTGGCGTGCAGGAAGGCGAGCCAGCGATCATGCTGTGCACGGGCGGAACTGCCCGGTGCCGGGGCGAGGCCGCTTTCGGGGAACGCATCGGCAAAGTGGTTCAGGATCGCAGGCACCTCGGTGATGATCGACCCATCGGGATGCATGACAGCGGGCACCTGACCACGGGGGTTGATCGTCCTGAATTCGACCGTTTCCAGCGCACCGTTTTCTGCGTCCAGATCGTGAAAGGTGAAGGGGATGTTAGCCGCGACAAGGGCCACTTCGATGGCAGCTGATCCGCTTTCGCGATAGCCGTAAACTGTGTAATCCGCCATGTGTCTCCCCTTTGCCTGATCCAACTGTCCCGGCGACGCTAGGCCTCTTGCCGACACAGATCAAGAGAGGGCGGTTGGCATTGACGCGGGCGTGGGGGCTGCCTACTCCTGTGGAAAGCCACAAGGAGTAAGAGCCGATGACCCAGGCGCTGATCGTCATTGATGTGCAAAATGATTTCTGCCCGGGCGGCGCGCTGGCCGTGGCGGGCGGAGATGAAATCGTACCGGGCATCAACACCCGGATGGACGCGTTTGCTGCTGTGATCCTGACGCAGGATTGGCATCCGGCAGGGCATTCATCCTTCGCGTCCTCCCATCCCGGCAAGGCCGCGATGGAGATGATCGAGATGCCCTATGGCCCGCAGGTTTTGTGGCCGGATCACTGCATTCAGGGCAGCGATGGATCGGCATTTCACGCAGGCCTTAACACCTCCCGCGCCGATATGATCGTGCGCAAGGGATACAACCCCGCGATCGACAGCTATTCGGCGTTTTTCGAGAACGATCACGAAACCCCGACCGGCCTGCACGGCTATCTGCGCGAACGCGGGATCACGACGCTGACCATGGTCGGCCTTGCCACCGATTTCTGCGTCAATTACTCGGCTGTCGATGCGGCCAAACTGGGCTATGACGTCACCGTTGACCTTGGCCTGTGCCGCGCGATTGATTTTGATGGCTCGCTGAACGCTGCCAAACAAGGCATGCGAGGCGCGGGCGTTACCCTGCTCTAGGCCTTGCACTTGGGCCTCGCCCTCCCCTAACCTGCCCTGCGCAACAGCATCGGAGCTGCATCTTGGACATCGCCACCCGCGTTCATAATCACAAATGGAAGATCGACCCGATTGTGCGGTCCCTGATCGACACGGATTTCTATAAACTCCTGATGTGTCAGTCTATTTTCCGAAACAAGCCGGACACGCAGGTGCGGTTTTCGCTGATCAACCGCTCAAAACACATCCGTCTGGCCGAGTTGGTGGACGAGGGTGAGTTGCGCGAACAGCTGGATCATATCCGCTCGCTGTCACTGACCCGGGGGGAAAGCACATGGATGCGCGGCAACACGTTTTACGGCAAACGCCAGATGTTCACGCCCGAATTCATGGACTGGTTCGAGGCGCTGCGCCTGCCGCCTTACGAATTGGAAAAATGCGATGGGCAGTATGAACTGACGTTTGAAGGGTCTTGGCCCGAGGTGATGCTGTGGGAAATCCCGGCGCTTGCCGTGCTGATGGAACTGCGGTCGCGCGCGGTGCTGCACGGTATGAAGAAATTCGAACTGCAGGTGCTTTATGCCCGCGCCATGACCCGCGTCTGGGAAAAGGTAGAACGCCTACGCGGCATCGACGGGTTGCGCATCGCCGATTTCGGCACGCGGCGGCGGCATTCCTTCCTGTGGCAGGACTGGTGCGTGCAGGCCATGGGCGAAGGTCTGGGCGAGACCTTCGTAGGCACCTCGAACTGCCTGATTGCCAAGAACCGCGATCTTGAGGCGATCGGCACCAACGCCCATGAACTGCCGATGGTTTATGCCGCCCTGGCCAAGGATGACGCCGAACTGGCCCGTGCACCCTATGAGGTCTTAAGCGACTGGCACGAAGAGCATGACGGCAACCTGCGCGTCATCCTGCCGGACACTTACGGCACGAAGGGATTTCTGGACAACGCGCCTGACTGGCTGGCCGGGTGGACCGGCATCCGCATCGACTCGGGCGACCCGGCAACCGGCGCGGAAATCGCAATCGACTGGTGGAAAGCCCGTGGCGAAGACCCCAGCGAAAAGCTGGTGATCTTCTCGGACGGGCTGGACGCGGACAAGATTATCGCGCTGCACCAACAGTTCTCCGGCCGGGTGAAAGTCTCGTTCGGCTGGGGCACCCTGCTGACAAACGATTTCCGCGGCCTGACCAAGGACGACGCCCTGCTGCCCTTCTCCCTCGTCTGCAAAGCCGTCGCGGCGGACGGCAAACCCACCGTCAAACTGTCCGACAACCCCAACAAAGCCATGGGCCCGGTTGAGGAAGTGGAACGCTATAAGCGGGTGTTCGGGGTTGGAGAGCAGGAGACGATGGAAGTGGTGGTTTAGCCCGACCCATCGGCAGACCGTGGGGTGGCCCCCCTGCGTCGATTGCAGAGCAATCGACTTTCAGTCAACGAACGATGGGCCGGGCGCCTGCGGTGTTGTTAAACGGCCTGAGGCAGGCTCAAACCTTTAGACAATTGAGCGCCGTTTTATGTCACGCGCCTGCCAGCATGAGGTTTTCCACAAGTGGACAGTAAACTGATTGCCCGAAACCCCAATCAATCAACTCGTCTGATTAACGCTCACCCCTTCCGGGTAAAAACACGCCACTTCCTGTGACACGCCGGCCAGTTCGGGACGTTGGGCGCGGCAGCGGTCTTGCACTTTCCAGCAGCGCGGCGCGAAGGCGCAGCCGTCGGGGACGTTCAGCGGGGAGGGCAATTCGCCTTCCAGCTTGATGCGGTGCTTCTCGGCAGTGGGATCGGCCACGGGCGTGGCGGAGAGCAGCGCGCGGGTATAGGGATGCAGGGGGTTGGCGGTGACCTCTTCAATCGGGCCGGCCTCGACCGGGCGGCCCAAATACATCACGATGATATCGTCGGCCATATGTTTGACCACAGACAGGTCGTGCGAGATGAACAGATAGGCCAGCCCCAACCGTTCCTGCAGATCGACCAGAAGGTTCAAAATCTGCGACTGGATCGACAGATCGAGCGCCGACACCGGCTCGTCCAGAACCAGCACCTCGGGTTCCAGCATCAGGGCGCGGGCCACGGCGATCCGCTGACGCTGTCCACCCGAAAACATATGCGGGTAGCGGTCGTAATGTTCGGGGCGCAGACCGACCAGTTCCAGCATTTCGCGGGCCTTGGCCTCGATCGCCTCACGCCCCAGATCCGGCTGGTTGATGCGCAGCGGCTCTTCCAGAATGGTGCCGATGCGGTGGCGCGGGTTCAGACTGCCATATGGATCCTGAAAGATGATCTGAACGGAGGAACGCAGTTCGTCCCATGTATCCGGCACGGCCTCGGTTCCGCCAATGCTGAGCGTCCCGGCGGTGGGTTCCTCGATCAGGGTGATCAGCCGCGCGAGGGTGGATTTCCCGCAGCCAGATTCACCCACAATGGCAAGGGTTTTGCCAGGGGTCAGGGTGAAGCTTGCCTCGGACAGGGCCTTGACCACTTTCGGTTTGGCCAGAAAGCCGCCCCTGACATCGTAGTGGCGCGACAGGCCGGTGGCTGTAACGATTGGATCGCTCATGCGTCTACCTCGGCAGCAAGGGGATAATGGCAGCGGGCAAAGCCCAATTCCCGTGATTGTGGTTTGGGCGGCGTCTTGCGGCACTTGTCATCGGCAAACCGGCACCGGGGTGAGAACAGACACCCCTGGGGGCGGTCAAACTGTCCGGGCACAACGCCGGGAATGGTGGGCAGATGCTTGTCCGTCGCCCGCTCGGGCAGCGCATCCAGCAGGGCCGCCGTATAGGGATGGTGCGGGGTCTGGAACAAGCCGACCACCGGCTGTTCCTCGACCTTCTGACCGGCATATTGCACGCTGACCCGCTCGGCCGTTTCGGCGACCACGCCCATATCGTGGGTGATCAGGATCAGCGCCATATCGCGGTCTTTCTGAAGGCCCGTCAGCAGGTCAAGGATCTGCGCCTGAATGGTCACGTCCAGAGCTGTCGTGGGTTCATCCGCGATCAAAAGGCGGGGATTACAGGCGATGGACATGGCGATCATCACCCGCTGGTTCATGCCGCCCGACAATTGGTGCGGGAAAACGTTGAGACGGCTTTCGGGGTCGGGGATGCCGACCTGATCCAGCAGCTCAACTGCCCGCCTGTGGCGCTGCGCCCCCGACAGCCCCATATGTTGACGGATCATTTCCTTGATCTGGAAACCGACCGTGAAACAGGGGTTCAGTGACGACATCGGCTCCTGAAAGATCATCGCGATGTCGCGGCCAACCAGTTTGCGTCGCGCCTTTTTGTTCAGCGTGCGCAGATCGCGACCGTCAAACTCCAGCACATCGGCCGTGATCGTGGCGGTCCAGGGCAGCAGGCCCATCATTGCCAGCATCGAGACCGATTTACCCGACCCGCTTTCGCCGACGATGGCCGTGATGTCACCTGCATCGACACTGAGGTCGACACCGTCCACCGCGCGGAATTGCCCGCCTGAGGTGGAAAAGTCGACCGAGAGATTTCTGATTTCCAATAATGCCATGTCGTCAGCTTCTCTTCAGTTTCGGATCAAGCGCGTCGCGCAGGCCATCACCCATCAGGTTGATCGCCAGCACCGTGATCAGGATCGCAAGGCCGGGCAGTGTCACCACCCACCACGCGCGCAGGATAAATTCGCGCGCCTCGGCCAGCATTGTGCCCCATTCCGGTGTGGGCGGTTGCGCCCCCATGCCAAGGAAGCCCAGCGCCGCCACATCAAGGATCGCGGTAGAAAAGGACAACGCCGCTTGTACTATGATCGGGGCCATGCAATTGGGCAGCACGGTCTTGACCATCCGGTGCGGCAGGCTGGCCCCAGCCACGCGCGCCGAGGTCACATAGTCTTTGGAGCGTTCCGACAGCACGGCGGCCCGCGTCAGGCGCACATAATGAGGCTGCAAAACGATGGCGATGGCCAGCATCGCGTTGGTTAGGGACGGCCCCAGAATGGCCACCAGGACCAGTGCCAGAAGCAGCGAGGGGAAGGACAGGATGATGTCCATAATCCGCATGATGATCGTGTCGACCCACTTCGGGGCGAACCCGGCCAGCAGACCCACGGTGATCCCGCCAATCGAGGCAACCGTGACCACCACAAGTCCAACTAGGAATGAGAACCGCGCGCCATGCAGCAGGCGCGACAGCATATCCCGGCCTAAAGGATCGGTGCCCAGCAGAAAGTCGGTGCTGCCGCCTTCCTGCCAGAACGGGGGGACAAGCGTGTATTCGCGGAACTGTTCGGTCGGGCTGTAGGGGGCCAGAAGATCGGCCCCGGCAGCCATGATCACGAAGGCGAAAAAGACGTAAAGGCCGATCACAGCGCCGCGGTTTTCGCTGAAGTAGTACCAGAATTCGCGCAGACGGCCCGGGCGGGCCTCGGTTGTGTTTTGGGTTGCGTCGCTCATCATTGCTTCCTGACTTTGGGGTTGATGAGGCCGTAGAGAACATCGACCGTCAGATTGACCAGCATCACGATCAGGGCGATCATCATCAACCCGCCCTGCACCACCGGATAGTCGCGCCGTGAAATGCTATCGACCATCCATTTGCCGATACCCGGCCAGCTGAAGATCGTCTCGGTCAGGATGGCCCCGGCCAGCAATGTGCCCACCGACAGCCCGATCACCGTGATGACCGGGATCAGCGCGTTGCGCAACGCATGCAGCCCGTTGATCCGCCCGGGACTGAGGCCCTTGGCGCGGGCCGTACGGATGTAATCTTCGCTCAAAACCTCAAGCATGGCCGAACGGGTCTGCCGCGCGATCACCGCAAGCGGGATGGTACCCAGCACAATGGTTGGCAGGATCAGGTGGCGGACGGCAGATTTAAACGCACCCTCCTGCCCACTGAGCAGGCTGTCGATCAGCATGAAGCCGGTGACATCATCGAAAAAATAGAGAAGTTCGATCCGCCCCGACACCGGCGTCCAGCCCAGATTGCCGCTGAACACGATGATCAGCAACAAGGCCCACCAGAAGATCGGCATCGAATAACCCACAAGCGCCGCGGACATCAGCGTGCGGTCAAAAAACTTGCCCCGGTTCACCGCCGCAATAACGCCTGCAGGCAGACCCAAAGCAATCGCTAGGATCATTGCACAGATCGACAGCTCCAAAGTGGCTGGAAACAAAGCAAAGAACTCGTCCCAGACGGGTCGTTTGGTGACAAAGCTGTTGCCCAGATCGCCTTGCAATACACCGGCAAGGTAATCCCAGTATTGCGTCAGGATCGGGCGATCAAAACCCAACTCGGCCTGCAAGGCGTCATAGCGTTCCTGGCTCATGCCGCGTTCGCCCGCCATCACGATAATCGGATCGCCCGGCAACACCCGGATGAAGGCGAAAGAGATCAGCGTCACGCCAATAAACGTTGGCAAAAACGTCACCAATCGCGCCAGCAAATATCTCAGCATCAGGCTGCTCCCACTATCATCAGATCTTTTGGAAATGTCGTCAGGTTACGTGCGCCGGTTTCGGTCACCAGCACATCATCTTCGATGCGTACGCCAAACTTGCCCAGCGCATACAGCCCCGGTTCGTTGGTGTAAACCGTACCGGCAGGCAGCACCTGATGGTTACCGCGCATAATGTAGGGCGCTTCATGCACCTCGCGACCCAGACCATGGCCGGTCTTGGTGCGAATGCGATCGGCATAAGGGCTCGCTTCCAACACGGCAGTGACGGTATCATCTATCTCATGGGCGCTTACGCCTGCGCGTGTCACCGCGTGGCCGGCCTGATTGGCGCGCAGCACGGTGTCATAAACTTCGGCGCCTTCATCCGTGGCGTGTCCGACAAAGACGGTACGGGTGATATCGGCGCAAAAGCCGTGTTTCTTTGCCCCAAAATCAAACAGAAGAGCATCACCCGGCTGCACCGGTACGTCACGGGCATGGGCATGGGGCCGGGCAGAGTTGTCGCCCGCCGCCACGATGGGAGCAAACGACAGATCATCCGCACCTTCCGCAAAAAGCATCTGGATCAACAGGGCTTCGATCTCTTTCTCGGTCTGGCCGACGCGGACGCGTTTCAGAACCGTGTCCAGTGCGCGTTCGGAAACGGCGATCGCTGCCTCCAGTGCCGCCACATCGACATCCGTCTTGATCATCCGCAGGCCGGAAATGGCCGCTTCGCCATCCACAATCTGCACGTCAGGCAATGCGGTCTTTAGCGCGTGATGCACAAAGACCCGCATCACCTGTCCTTCAACCGCGATTCTGCGCAGGGGCATCTCGGCGGCCAATGCCTCAAATGCGGGTTGGTATCCATCCTGATCGCGCCAGTCATAGACGGCACCGTCAAAACCCACCTGCGCCCAAGAGCCAAGCTCAAGATTGGGTACAATCGCGGCGGGTGCGCCCTTTGCGGGCACGATCAGCACAAACGGGCGTTCGTGGCTCATAAAGGCCTGCCCGATGCTGCGGGTAAAATTCGGTCCTGGCACCAGCGCAACGGCATCGACCCCAAGGGCCTTGGCGACGCCGCGCAGGTCGCTAAATCTGTCTGACATTTCTGTCCCCAAAAAGAACCGGGGCCGCCCCAATAGGCAGCCCCGGTCACATCGCTTATTCAGTCAATGTCACACCATAGAAGATGTGGCCACCCAGCGGATGCACCTTATAGCCCTCAACTTCGGGGCGGGTAGGCATATAGACCACGGAGTGGGCGATGGTGGCCCATGGCGCCTGCTCTTTGAAGACGACCTGCGCCTGCTCATAAAGCTCGGTGCGTTTGGCCTGATCTGTCTCGACCTTGGCGGCCTTGATCAGTTCATCAAAGGGTTCATGGCACCATTGTGCACGGTTCGAGGCTTCAACACCGTCACAGCCCAGCAGGACAGCCAGGAAGTTGTCAGGGTCGCCGTTGTCGCCGGTCCAACCCAGCAGGACCGCACCGTCGCGATCAATCGCCTTGGAGCGGGACAGGTATTCTCCCCATTCATAGGATACGATCTCGACAGTTACGCCGATCTTGGCGAAGTCTTCCTGCATCAGCTCGGCCATGCGCCGCGCGTTGGGGTTATAGGGACGCTGTACCGGCATCGCCCAGATCTTCATGTTGAGACCGCTGACACCTTCGGCTTCCAGCATCGCCATGGCCGCTTCCGGATCGTAAGGATCATCCTCGATGGCGTCGTTGTAGGACCACATCGTCGGCGGGATCGGGTTTTTGGCGATCTGGCCGGAACCCTGGAAGACCACGTCGATGATCGCCTGCTTGTCGATCGCCATGTTCAGCGCCTTGCGCACCTTCGGATTGTCGAAGGGGGCCATCTGCGTGTTGTAGCCCAGGTAGCCCACGTTCAGGCCTTCCTGCTCCAGCACGTTGATGCCTTCATCCGCCTGCATCGCGGCCACATCGGCCGGGTTCGGGTAAGGCATGATATGGCATTCACCCGCGCTCAGCTTCTGATAACGCACCGAGGCGTCGGGTGTGATCGCGAAGATCAGGTTTTCCACACCGGCCGGATCGGTCCAGTAGTCGTCGTTCCGGGCATAGCGGATCACGGCGTCTTTCTGATAGGCCACAAAGCTGAACGGACCAGTGCCGATGGGCGCCTGGTTCATCATTTCGGGCGTACCTGCATCCATCATCGCGGCACCATATTCGGCCGACTGGATCGAAGCGAAATCCATTGCCATGTTGGCAACAAACGGCGCTTCGGGGCGGGTCAGGGTGAACTTGACCGTGTAATCGTCGATCTTCTCGATGCTCTTGATCAAATCAGGCATCGACATGCCTTCAAAGTACTCCCACGTGCCACCGGACACTTCGTTATAGGGGTGCGTGTCAAGGCGCTGACGCTCAAAGCTGAAGATCACGTCATCCGCGTTGAAGTCACGGCTGGGGGTGAACATGTCGTTGGAGTGGAACTTCACACCCTGACGCAGCTTGAAGGTGTACTCGGTGCCATCCGCGCTGGCTTCCCAGCTTTCGGCAAGGCCGGGGATCACGTTGGTGGTGCCAGTCTCGAACTCGGTCAGGCGGTTGTAGATCGGGTGAGACGAAGCGTCAAATGTAGTACCGGCAGTGTAAAGCGCCGGGTCAAAGCCCTCGGGCGAGCCTTCCGAGCAATAGACCAGCGTCTGGGCCGACAAGGCCGTGGCGCTTATCGCGCTCAGCAGCATCGCTGCGGCCAGGTTTCGTTTGGTAGACATGTTATCTCTCCTGTCTGTTAGCAAACATATTCAGGTGTCAGCGCGGCCATGGGCCGTCTGCGCTCCCTTATTGGTAAAGGTGTGGTGCGGCGTTGGGGCGTGCTCGGGCCTGTCCGCTATATGTTGGGAATGGGAAATAATCGTCATGCGCTCTGAAGTCGGCCCCTCTGATATCCCCGGCCCAAGAAGGGTCGTTCCATCAAAGGGGGCACAGCCGAAGCCTGCGGCAAACCGGTCAGATCGTCCAGAAGCGATGATACTATATCTCCTATACGGGCACTTAGCATCGGGTGTCCCGGCCCGGTGCGGCCCTTGAGTACAGCACAGCACAGATCAGGCCCCGATTGCAACCGGCAGTTTTAATGCGCACCCGCTGCCCTGACGTCAGGGATCGAAAAAGTCGCTACTTTGTTGGAGTATCTGGCTCCAGATGCAGAACGAAATCGATCACCTTGGCTTCGGGCATCTCACAGGGTTTGAGCCGTGCACCGGATGTCAGCCGATACAGGTTGAGGCTGATGTAATCGCTCCCGCCCAGCTCGTGCGCCACCAGTTTCTGGCTGGCGCCACTGGCAAAATCACTGCGCGTGACAAGGTATCTGCGCCCTTGATATCCCGCCTCGAACGCGCCCGGGGGCAGCACATCAAAAGCGGCCAGAAAGCGGGATATCACTTTTGTCCGATCTTGGGCTCGGTCCCGGCCCTGAGCCGCTTGATATTCTCGCGATGACGCCAGAAGACAAGCAAGGTCAGGGCGATACCGAGAAAGAACAGGGTGGGATAGCCCAGAACCACCATCCAGATCGTGCTGAAAGACGCGGTGAGAATCGCCGCAAAGGAAGATATCCGTGTCGCCACCGCCCCGGTCAGCCAAGTGGCACAACACGCGACCCCCACCGGCCAAGCCAGTGCCAGCATCAGGCCGATGAACGTGGCCACGCCCTTGCCGCCCTTAAAGCCCAGCCAGACCGGATAACAGTGACCCAGAAACGCCATCAATCCGGCCAGTTGCGCGGCATCTTCGCCGGTGATCGCCCGCGCCAGCAGAACCATCGCGCCGCCCTTGGCCCCGTCCAGCAGCACGGTCAATGCCGCCGCTTTCTTGTTGCCGGTGCGCAGCACGTTGGTGGCACCGATATTGCCCGATCCGATCTCGCGCAGGTTGCCCAGGCCCATGGTCTTAGCCAGCACCATGCCAAACGGGATGGACCCGGCCAGATAGCCCAGCACGGCCCAAACGACCAACAGCATCAGCGAGGTTTCGATTTCTGGCATCACTCTGCCTCGTAAACGGCCTGTCCGGCCACGTAAGTTGCCAGCACCTTACCCTGCATGCGCGCCCCGTCAAACGGTGTATTCTTGGATTTGGAACACAGGGCGAACCGATCCAGCACAAAGGGTTTGTCAGGATCAAACAGCACCAGATCGGCAGGGGCGTCCGGGCCAAGCCGCCCGGATTTCAGCCCCAACCTTTTGGCCGGGGTCAATGCCATCGCCCGGAACAGTTGTGGCAGGCTGAGGTCGCCCGAATGATAGAGCCGCATGGCCGCCGGCAGCAACGTCTCAAGCCCGACCGCCCCGCTGGCGGCCTCTTCAAAGGGCAGGCGTTTGCTTTCCTCATCCTGCGGCGTGTGCATTGAACTGATCACGTCAATCAGCCCATCACGCACCGCCGCGATAACCGCCTGCCGATCCTCCTCGGCGCGCAGAGGCGGTTTGACTTTGAAGAAGGTACGATAGTCGGCGACATCCAATTCGTTCAAAGTCAGGTGATGGATGCTGGTGCCGGCCGTAATGTCCAACCCATTGGCCTTGGCCCGTTCCAGCGCAGGCAGGGCCCGTGCGGTCGTGATCTGATCCGCATGATAACGTGCGCCGGTCATTTCCAGCAGGGCGATATCGCGATCCAGACCCATCCGCTCGGCCATGGGCGTCACGGCAGGCAGACCACGCAAGCTCGCAAATTTGCCGCTGGTCGCGGCCGCGCCCGCACTCAACCCTGGGTCCTGCGGGTGGGCCATGACCAGCGCGCCACAGCTGCGCGCATAGGTCAGCGCACGGGAAAACACCTTGGTATTGGCCACCACGTGATCGCAATCGGTGAATGCTACCGCACCTGCATCCATCAGGAAGCCGATCTCGGTCATCTCGCGGCCTTCCCGGCCCTTGGTCAACGCTGCCATCGGCAAAACATTAACCGGCGCGGCCTCATTCGCGCGGCGCCGGGCGAATTCCAATATCTCGGGTGTGTCTGTGGCCGGAAGGGTGTCGGGCCGCGTGACTATCGTGGTGATCCCACCCGCCGCAGCAGCCAATCCGGCCGAGCGATAGCTTTCCTTGTGCCGTTCGCCCGGTTCGCACACCTTCACGCCAATATCGACAATGCCAGGGGCAAGGCATTTTCCCGCGCAATCAATCATGCGCTCGGAATTAGGCGGATCAGCCGTGCCCGTCTCGCGGATCACGCTGTCATCAATCAACAGCCATCCCAGATCATCGGTTTGCGCCTCCGGGTCAATCAACCGGGCATTGGTGAATAGGGTCTTCATTGTGTCACCTCTTGTCGCAGGCAAGTTGACCGAAACCTGTCGCCTTAATCATCAGGCATCCCCTCGGGCTTGGCCGCCAAAATCCGGGCCTTCACAAAATCCTTGTCTGCCAGGTACTTCAGTAAATGCTTGTCCCCACCCCTGGTGACCACCTGCACAGCAGTTCCAAGGCCGCGCACGGAGGCAATGTCGCCCAAGTCCACCGCGCGGGTTTGCGGGCCCAGAAGGCGGCGGTTGGTCAGGTCCCACCGCACTGCCAGTTCGTCAGAGGCCACATAGCCGCCCCGGATCAGGATCGCGGCAAGGCCACCAACCGTCCCGGTCCACAGATGCGGATTGCCAATCAGCCAAAGCACCACCATGCCCCCGGCCATCGCCAGAGCGGCCATCCAGGCGTGATCACGAATGTAGGTTTTACGATCCGCCTGAAAGCTGGTGATCACCTCTTCGCCCTCCTTCAAGGGCGTGCTGGGCGTCATCCGGGAAGACAGTTCATTCATGACGCCGCAATCCAGATCATGATCCCTGTCAGCACAAAGATCACCAGCAGCGCCAAGGTCGCCACCCGCCCCGACATGGCGGCGTCGGAGGGCGCTTTCTTGCCCTGAGGCGTAATCTGGCCCTGCGCGGCGGCATCCGGCAAAGGTTCAAACTGCACCGGTGCGCGCTCTTCCGTATAGGTGCCGATCCAACGCAGGGGCGCTTTGGGTGTCAGAGTGACGGCCTCGCCTGCGAATGCCGCCGACAGGACGATCAGAACATGGCCCTTGAGTGCATCAAGCCGCGCCTTGTCCAACTCGTCCTCGGCGATCCCCAACCCTTCAGTCATATAGCCGGACAGGCCGACTCCCTTGAGATCGCTGACCGGAAACAGTTCGGCATATTGCGGGTCAAGTGAGGTGACGCCCAACGCGGACGCGGGATCGAACTGCTCGATCTCTTCTTCTGGTAGATCGACGGTGAAAACCCGCACGATTCCGCGCTCGGTGGCGTTGATTTCGAACCGCTCGCTCACACCATTACTCCAGCGGCTTCGCGGGCGATGCGTTGGTTACGGGCCAGAAGATCCATCGCCGCCATACGCACGGCCACGCCCATTTCCACCTGTTCCTGAATGACACTGCGATTGATGTCATCGGCGATCTCGCCGTCAATCTCGACACCGCGATTCATAGGGCCAGGATGCATGACGATGGCATCAGGTTTGGCATGGCGCAGCTTGTCCGCGTCCAGCCCATAGCGGTGATAATACTCGCGCTCAGACGGGATGAAGCCGCCATCCATCCGCTCTTTCTGAAGGCGCAGCATCATCACCACGTCGACGTCTTTCAGACCCTCATTCATATCCTCAAACACCTCGACACCAAACTCGTCAATCTGCGAGGGCATCAGGGTTGGCGGGCCGATCAGACGGATGCGGTTTTCCATCTTGCCCAGCAGGATGATGTTCGAGCGCGCAACGCGGGAATGCGCAATATCCCCGCAAATCGCGATGGACAGGCGGTGCAACCGCCCTTTGGCGCGCCGGATGGTCAGCGCGTCCAGCAAGGCCTGTGTGGGGTGTTCGTGCCGCCCATCCCCGGCGTTCAGCACGGCGCAGTTGACCTTTTGCGCCAACAGATCGACCGCGCCGGATTGCGGATGACGCACCACCAGAAGATCGGGGTGCATCGCGTTCAGGGTCAGCGCAGTATCAATCAGCGTCTCGCCCTTTTTGATCGAACTGGCCTGCATCGCCATGTTCATCACATCCGCGCCCAGCCGTTTGCCGGCCAGTTCAAAACTGGCCTGCGTGCGGGTGGAGTTTTCAAAAAACATGTTAATCTGGGTGAGGCCGGCCAACGCATCGGAATGCTTCACGGCACCCCGGTTCAGATCGACATATTGATCGGCCAGATCAAGAATTGCGGAAATATCGGTCTGGGCCAGGGGTTCGATCCCCAGAAGGTGGGAATGTGAATAGCTCATGCCGCCTCCGATCCGGTTTGGGTGCTTATATGTGGGGTCGCGATTGGGGGCAAGTTGATCGAGATGAGTTATCGCAAACTCTCAGATAAACCGTATGGATCACACGCCAACTTGCTGGGCCAATACAAAGATCGAAAACTGCTCTGATAATAAGACCAATAGCGATACTGCGTTTCGTCTCCATACCTGAAAATCAGGGAAACATGCGGCCGACCCCGGTTTTTGTCCAACGTCAAGAAGCTAAGATCTGATCGTCTGGTCGCGCCACGCTTTCGGCTTTCAAGATAGATGCAATATCGCGCATCTTGGGAAACGACCTTAGCGGCTTTCAACACGACTTCGGGATACCAGAAATAGCTCCATACCAGCAGTAGAGGTGTCATTATCGAAAAGACTACCGCCGACAGCCGAACGCCAACAGACTTTGAACCGAGCGCCACGACAGCCGCACAAATACATACTCCTCCAATCAAGAGATGCACCTGCATCGGTCGATCGGACCCTTCTACGAACCAACCGACGCAAATAAAGATGTATACCGTCACAAGGCCGGTCGCGGCGACTGCAAGAAGAAAATCGCAGCCTTCCACGAGTCGACCAAGCGACCCGCGCGCGTCTTTTCGGCGCGCCTGTTGCTCAAGCATGTATCGAACAATGAAGGCAAGATACGTAAGCGAAACAAAAAGCCAGAAGGCCAATAAGAAGATTTCGTAAAAGACACCTCGATCTGACCAATGAACAGGTGGGGTTGCTATGTGTCCATAGAAGATCAGGATCGAAAAGAGCGCGACATAGCGCGACACGAGCCGCCAAGGCAGACATAGTATGCAAATCGCATTTACTGCCAAGAATACTACGAACTCGATTGCCATACTTTGAACTCTTCACCAATCATTTCGCCACTTAACCGCGTTGATGTGCACAATACCTGTGTAAGATGCGCAGTTTGCGTGCAGGTTGGGATAGATCAGCGTTGCTTTTACTCTTCCATCCGGGCAGCTAGATTGCTCATCATGGATTCGCAGATTGATCACGCCACGGCCCGCGCCCTTCTCGATTGGCAGATCGAGCTTGGGGCGACGGATGCGATCTGTGAGGCCCCGATCAATCGCTATGATCTGGAAGACGCGCCCAAGAAACCCGCAAAACCAACGCCTGCACCGGTGGCCGAAGCCCCGAAAGTCGATGCCGTGGCCGAAGCGCGACAAGCGGCTGAAAACGCCGGCGATCTGGCCAGCCTTCAAACGGCCATGGCCGCGTTTGAGCATTGCGAGCTGAAACGCGGGGCCCGCAATCTGGTGTTTTCGGACGGCAACCCGCAGGCGCGCGTGATGATCATCGGCGAGGCCCCCGGGCGGGATGAAGATGCGCAAGGCAAACCCTTCGTGGGCCGTGCAGGGCAATTGCTGGACAAGATGCTGGCCGCGATTGATCTTGATCGTCACGCAGAAAGGGGCGAAAACGCTGTTTACATCACCAATGTTCTGCCCTGGCGGCCGCCCCAGAACCGAGACCCGAAGCCCGAAGAAATCGCAATGTTGCTGCCCTTCGTGCAGCGCCATGTGCAGTTGATAGACCCGGATGTCATTGTTCTGATGGGCAATTCCAGCTGTCACGCTGGACTGGGCAAACGCGGCATCACCCGGCTGCGTGGCAACTGGGCCGAGGCCTATGGCAAACCCGCCTTGCCAATGTTCCACCCCGCCTACCTGTTGCGCAACCCGGCGGCCAAGCGCGAGGCCTGGGCCGATCTGTTGGAGCTGAAAGCGCGGCTTCTTGGGGGGGCACCATGAAAATTCTGGCCTTTTCAGATCTACATGCCTCCCACGGTCGGGCCATCGCGTTGGTTCAGGCCAGCCATGAGGCCGATCTGGTCATCGGGGCCGGGGATTTCTGCAATATGCGCACAGGACTGGGGGATGCCTTGGCCCTGCTAAGCGATATCAGCGCTCCGATGGTCGTGGTCCCGGGGAATGCTGAAAGTGCGGATGAGCTGCGCGATGCGGCCCTTTCCAATATGACCATCCTGCATGGCGAGGCACACGAGGTTAGTGGCCTCAGCCTGTTCGGGCTCGGCTACGGCGTCCCTCCCACTCCGTTCGGCGAATGGTCCTGCGACCTGAGCGAGACAATAGCCGCCGATATGCTCGCACCCTGCAGCAGCGCCGACATCCTGATTACCCACAGCCCGCCCAAAGGTGTGGCGGATACCACATCGGGGGGCCTGTCCGTCGGTTCAACCGCCATTCACGATGCCATTACGCGTATCCAACCACAGCTGGCGATTTGCGGCCATATTCACGACAGCTGGGGGCGCGACGGACAGATTGGAACGACCCGCATTCTCAATCTTGGCCCCACGGTCAACTGGCTCGATTTTTGAAGAAGGAGCGGCCCCTTGTCCCGCATTGACGACAGTAAAGACTTCATCCCCGTCCGCATCGCCGTTCTGACGGTCAGCGACACCCGCCAGCTTGATGAGGACAAATCCGGCAATGTTCTGGTCGGGCGGCTGGAAGAGGCCGGGCATATTCTGGCCCATCGCCAGATTATCCGGGATGAGCGCGATCAGATCGCCGGCCAGCTGCGCGAATGGATTGCAGATGACACGGTCGACGTGATCATCTCGACGGGTGGCACAGGCCTGACCGGGCGCGATGTCTCGGTCGAGGCGCATCGCGATGTCTATGAAAAGGAAATCGAGGCATTCAGCACCGTTTTCACCATCGTCAGCATGCAGAAAATCGGCACTTCGGCGGTGCAGTCCCGCGCGACGGGCGGCGTGGCGGGTGGCACCTATCTGTTTGCCCTTCCCGGCAGCCCGGGGGCCTGCAAGGATGCATGGGATGAAATCCTGAAACTCCAGTTGGATTATCGCCACCGGCCCTGCAATTTCGTTGAAATCATGCCCCGGCTGGACGAACATCAGCGACGGAAATAGCGGGCAGGGGCGTAAAACCCTTTGGGAGACAAAGAATTGCGCTAAGTATAAGGTACCCGCAAGTTTTCGCGGCCCGTTCAAAGGTCTATAGCCATGCAGTTTCTGCGCCACAGCCTGATCGGCCTATTTTTACTTAGCCTGACGCTGGGCGTTTTAGCCTATGCCGCCGACACGGTGTTCTCGGCAGTGCAGGAGCGGATCAGCAGCGAACCCAATGTGCCTGAACGGCGCGAACGTGTGTTTGCGGTCAACACCATCGCCGCCGAAGAACAAACCATCACGCCGGTTCTGACCGCCTTTGGCGAGGTCGAAAGCCGCCGCACTCTCGAAATCAGGGCGAAAACCAGCGGCACCCTGATCCAGTTGGCGACAGAGTTTGAAGATGGTGGCGATGTTCGCGCCGGACAGCTTTTGGCGCGGATTGATCCGGCAGATGCGCAGGCAGCACTGGATCGTGCCAACAGCGACCTTCTGGATGCCGAGGCGGAAACCCGCGAGGCTGACCGGGCGCTTGCCCTAGCCCAGGACGAACTGGCCGCCGGGCGCGAACAGGCCGACCTGCGCACCCGTGCCTTCCAACGTCAGTTGGACCTGCAGGAGCGTGGCGTAGGCAGTGCGGCAACGGTTGAGGTCGCCGAACTGGCTGCGGCGCAAGCGCGTCAGGCCGTGCTGGCCGACAGGCAAGCCTTGGCGCAGGCCGAAGCGCGCGTTGATCAGGCGGCGACCCAGCTTAGCCGCGCGGAGATTGCCAAGGCCGAGGCACAACGGCGGTTGGATGACACCGTGATCATTGCGGGGTTTTCCGGCACGCTGGCCGATGTATCGAGCGTGGCAGGCGGCGTGGTGACGGCCAATGAGCAATTGGCGACGTTGATTGACGCAGATGCGTTGGAAGTGGCGTTTCGCGTTTCAACAGCACAATACGCGCGCCTGCTGGACGAAGATGGTGCGCTGATCGAGGCCCCTGTTGAAATCACCATGGCGGCCTTTGGAATGGAACTGAACGCCACAGGCGTGATCACCCGCGACAGCGCCGCCGTGGGCGAGGGTCAAACCGGGCGCGTATTGTTTGCCCGTCTGGACAAGGCCAATGGGTTGAAGCCCGGCGATTTTGTCACCGTCTCGATCAAAGAGCCGCCAATGGATCAGGTGATACGCCTGCCCGCTTCGGCCCTTGGCGCGGACGGGCAGGTCCTGGTGGTGGACGATGACAACCGCCTGAGCACCGTGCCGGTGATCCTGTTGCGACGGCAGGGGGATGACATTCTGGTGCGCGGCGACGGGCTGCCAGGACAAGATGTGGTCGCCGAACGCTCGCCGCTTCTGGGCGAAGGGATCAAGGTCCGGGTGTTGAACCGACCCCTTGAGGCGCAGGAAGAAGCCAGCCTGATGCTGGAACTCAGTGACGATCGGCGTGCCCGCCTGATCGCGTATGTCGAAACCCGCACGGACATGGCCGAAGACGCCAAGATCGAAATGATCTCCACACTCTCTGAATCTAGAGTGCCGGCACAGATGGTCCAGCGGCTTGAAACCCGCATGGGAGGCTAGGCGTGGCGCGCTCCATCCCGGAACCGGCGGGCGGGTTGATCTCCTATTTCACCCGCCACCGCACCGCCGCCAACCTGTTGTTGGTGGTGCTGATCGTGCTGGGCATCGCCACCGCGCCACGGATGCGGGCACAGTTCTTTCCGGATGTGATCACCGATTCCGTCTCGGTCAATGTGATCTGGGAAGGGGCCGGTGCCGAAGACGTCGATGCCGCGATTGTACAGGTGCTGGAACCTGCCCTGTTGTCGGTCGAAGGGGTCGAGCATTCCGAGTCGACCAGCACTGAAGGGCGGGCCAGCATCTCGCTGGAGTTTGAACCGGGCTGGGATATGGGCCGCGCCTCGGATGAGGTGCAATCGGCCATCGATCTGGTCACCACCCTGCCCGAGGAGGCCGAAGAACCCGAGGTCAGACGCGGGGCATGGCGCGACCGGGTGACCGACCTAGTGATCACCGGGCCAGTTGGGACTGATCAGTTGGGCCTCTTTGCGGATGAATTGATCACACGGCTTTTTGCCGCCGGGGTCACGCGGACCACGATACAAGGGGTCGCAGCCCCCGAGACCATTGTCGAAGTCCCCTCGACTAACCTGATCTCGAACGACATTACGATGGCGGAAATTGCCGAAGTGATTGCCGAAGAAGTCGATGCCGACCCTGCGGGCGATATCACCGGGGCCGACACGCGCGTGCGCACCGGGATTGAGAAACGCGACCCCGAACAGCTTTCAAAAATCGTGCTGCGCTCGAACCCAGATGGGTCCAAGCTGACCATTGGGGATGTGGCCAGTATCCGTGTTGAAGGCATCACCCGCGAACGCAGCTTTTTTGTTGGTCAGGACCCGGCGATTTCAATCCGCGTCGACAGATCGGCGCAGGGCGACGCCATCCGCATTCAACAACAGGTTGAAGATGTGGCCGCCGAAATGGCCGAAACCCTACCCGAAGGCGTCGAACTGCGCCTGATCCGCACCCGGGCAGAGGCGATTTCTGGGCGGCTGAACATCCTGCTGGACAACGGGCTGATGGGGCTGGGCATGGTGGTGGCCCTGCTGTTCCTGTTCCTCAATGCACGCACCGCCTTCTGGGTGGCTGCAGGCATTCCCGTGGCCATGTTCAGCGCTATCGCGTTTATGTATTTTGCCGGGCTGACGCTGAACATGATCTCGCTTTTTGCGCTGATCATCACGCTTGGGATCGTCGTGGATGACGCCATCGTGGTGGGCGAGCATGCCGATGCGCGGGTGCGCAAACTGGGCGAGCCGCCCACAATTGCCGCCGAACGCGCCGCGATGCGCATGTCGATGCCGGTGTTTTCGGCCACCCTGACCACGCTGATCGCCTTCTTTGGCCTGACGGCCATTGGCGGGCGGTTTGGCAGTCTGATTGTCGACATGCCCTACACGGTGATCATGGTGCTTGTTGCCAGCCTTGTGGAATGCTTTCTGATTTTGCCCAACCACATGGCCCACGCCCTGAAAGAGCGTCACCCGACCGGGTTCAGTCGTACACGGGTCGGATTGGCAGCCCTTGCCCTGATGGCCGTGGCCGCACTGTTCGCGATGGCCATCTTCTTTGTCACCATGATGGGTCTGGGTCGCGCCGGGATGGTGCCGGTTGACGCTGAAGGCCTGCCGGCGCTGATTTCGTTTAACAATTTTGCAATGGCCGGCTGCGCGGGCGCTGTGGCGTTTATCCTTGGGTTTTGGATCATGCCCGCCAAGCGCCGTAACCTGTCCCTTCTGGCGATGTCACATCACGGGGTCGACTCGGTATCGCACCTGATCAATCAGGGCTTTGTCTGGGTTCGTGACACCCTGTTCCGGCCGTTGATGGCGGGTGTCATCTGGGCGCGCTATCCGGTATTTGCGCTGGCTATTCTGGCCCTGGCGATGCAATCGGCCCTGTTTATCAAAGGCGATGTGCAATGGCGGTTCTTCAATGCGCCCGAGCGCGGCAGCGTGACCGGCAATTTCATCATGGCCCCCGGGGCAAGCCGTGCAGACGCAATGGAAATGATGCGCGAAATGCAGCGCGCAACCGAAGAACTGGGGCGTGAATATGAAGAGCGTCATGGCCGCAACCCACTGGATTACGTGATGGCGCAGGTCGGCGGCAATGCCGGATGGGGCCTGCCCGGAGCCGACACCAAAGAGCCGGATCAGCTGGGCGGGATCGCGATTGAGCTGATCGACGCCGATCTGCGCCCTTATTCCAGCTTTGCGTTTGTTGGAGAGTTGCAGGACCGCGTGCGCCAGCATCCGCTGGCCGAAACGGTCAGCTTTCGCGGATGGCGCTCTGGCCCCGGAGGTGCCGCGCTGGACGTACAGTTTTACGGCGCGACAGCCGACGACCTGAAAGCCGCGTCTGAATCGCTGAAAGAAGCCCTGTTGCGTTTCCCCGAGATATCGGCGGTTGAAGACAATCTGGCCTATGACAAGGAAGAGCTGATCCTTGAACTGACCCCGCAGGGGCAGGCGCTGGGGTTCAGTATTGACGGGCTGGGCCGGGTGCTGCGCCACCGGCTGAACGGGATCGAGGCGGCGACCTATCCGCTGGGTCCACGCAGTGCAGAAATCCGCGTCGAACTGCCCAAGGGCGAGTTGACCGCCGATTTCCTCGAACGCACCTTGCTGCGCACCCCTGAAGGCGCCTATCTGCCACTGGCCGACATGGTTAGCGTCGAGCGGCGCACCGGATTTTCCACCGTGCGACGCGAAAACGGCATCCGTCTGATCGCTGTGACCGGGGACGTCTCGGAAGACGACCCCGCCCGCGCTGCCGAGGTGATGGAGGCGCTGGAACAGGAAATTCTGCCCACCATCGCCAGCGAGAAACAAGTAGAATGGAGGCTGGACGGCTTGTCCGAGCAAGAGGACGAGTTTCTCAATGATGCCCGATTGGGCCTGATCCTGACGCTGACCGGGATATTCCTTGTTCTGGCTTGGGTGTTTTCCTCCTGGACGCGCCCTTTCGTGGTGATGGCGATCATTCCCTTCGGGCTGGTGGGCACGATCTATGGCCATGCGGCGTGGGATGTACCGCTCAGCATGTTTACGGTGATCGGCCTGATGGGAATGACCGGCATTATCATCAATGATTCAATCGTTTTGATCACCACGATCGACGAATATGCCGAAGAGCGCGGTCTGGTTCCATCGATCATAGACGGGGCGGCAGATCGGCTGCGACCCGTGATGCTGACCACGCTGACCACGGTCCTTGGTCTTGCCCCGCTCTTGTTTGAACGCTCGCAACAGGCACTGTTCCTGAAACCCACGGTGATTACGCTGGTTTACGGGCTGGGCTTTGGCATGATCCTTGTGCTTCTGATCATCCCGGCACTTCTGGCAATCCAGGCCGATATCAACCGGCAGGTAGCCGCCCTCAGACGCGGGCTCAGGTTCCGCGAAACCCCGGTGCGCGTGGCGCTGAGCGTGGGGCTGGCGGCCAATATCGGCTGGCTGGCAGCGACAGTGGGCCACTCAATTATCTATGGCAATTTACCAGGTGGGCTTGGCGGGATGTTGACCAGCCTGCCAGCGGGGCTACAGGCGTTTGGACTGTTTGCCATCGGTTCGGCGGCGATCGCACTGGTGCTTTATCTGGTGATGGCGTTTGTCCATCTGCTGCGGGACCGTCAACCCGAGGGACAGCCCTGAATATCCACAGCGTGGGATTTGCCCAACACGGTTATGCGCAACCCTGAACGGTTCAACGCAAAAGCATGGCCTTCGGCATGGTACATCTCGGTTTCGGCAATCAGAGTGCCACCGCTGCGTGAGGTCTTGGCCTGCGCCACCCACACCTGCGGATTGTCCGTCTCAATCACAGCCACCTCGCGCCCACCGGTATTGGGCAGCTCGACCTTGGCCCGCACATGCAGCCCGTCGCCTTTGGGGGTGATCTGACAACTCACCCGGCCAACGCCCGCCTCTTTGGCAGAATACGGCCTGTCCGCCATGGCCGCGGCAATGCGCGGGTCCGGTTTGCTGGCACTGGGCACCAGAAGCTGGGACAGGTCCAGCGTGACGGGAATACAGACATCTTTGCACACGCCAATCTCGACCGTACCCGACAACTCGACCGGTTTGCCCGCCCGCTGAGGCGCAATGCGAATCGGCAGGGTGACGCGGTTGGAATAGCCAATCGTGCGCATCCCGCCTTGCGTCATCGCTTTGGGCGTGGGCCAGCTGATTTCCACGCCCGAAAGATTGCGCGACCCGCGCCAGTCAAACTGCGGCGGAATACCTGCATCGCCGGGTGCACGCCAATAGGTTTTCCACCCCTCGGCCAGTGTCACTTCGATAGCGGCCATATGGGTGCCATCCGCCGTGCGCCAGCCGGGCAAGACCTGCACGTCCAACGCATCGTTAATGGGCTCTGCCGTGGCAGGAGCGGTAAAACCCATCAGGGCAATGAGGCAAAGAGATGCTATTTTCTGGCGCATCCTTCGGAAATGGGGGGTTTTGGCTGAAATGCCAAGTCACATTTGGGCGAGAATCCGCGACCACCCAAGGATCAGATGCCTTGCACCGCCCTTCAACCACCCCCATTATCATTTAAGGCTCAAAGGAATGGCACCACGTGAACGACCCGATTGATCTGAATGGAAAGCTGCTGATTGCCATGCCCGGCATGGGTGATCCGCGTTTTGCCCATTCCGTGGTGTTCATCTGCGCTCATTCCCCCGAGGGGGCGATGGGGATCGTGGTTAACAAGCCCACCGAAGATCTTGGCCTCAAGGATTTGCTGGAACAGCTATCCATTACCAGCGAGACGGATATGACCGCCCGCCCCGTGCATTTTGGCGGTCCGGTGGAAAGTGGGCGCGGCTTTGTGCTGCACGAATATGGCTATCATTCATCGATCTCAACAATGGATGTGAACGACAGTTTCGCCATGACAGCGACACTGGATATCCTCGAAGACCTCGCCCAGGGCCGCGGTCCCTCTCGGGCGATCATCGCCTTGGGATATGCCGGTTGGGGTCCCGGGCAGTTGGAAGCCGAAATTGCACAAAACGGCTGGCTGACCTGCGATGCCGAACTCTCGCTGGTGTTTGAAACCGCGAACGCGAACAAGTGGGAAGCCGCGCTGAGAACCCTTGGGATCGACGCATTGGCACTTTCCTCCGCGGCGGGACGGGCCTAAGCGCTCACCTGGCCAGTAAGCTTCGATATAGATATCGTGTCGCACAGCCTTCTGACCCGGAGTCAGCGGTTTAGCTCTTCATCGCGGAGTTCCTGCATCATTGCTTTGCCGAGGGCGTTCTTGATCGCAGAAAGTTCACTGTCAATCGCCGTGAAGTCGATACGCGACGCATCCAAAACATCAGCCTCCAATTCCGGGGGCAATGCCCCGACGAACTCGAGCCGCATCGCGGTGGGAGGGTGGCTGGAATCTACCCGGCGCTTTTCGGCAGCCGCTTCCGACAAGAAGCGCGAAACGGTGTCCCAATCCGCCTGGGAAACAGCTGCCCCCATGTGAGCGAAGATACGGCCCCCCTGATCGCTGCGATAAGGATAGAGATCAAGGATGGCCCTGTCAGCCAGGTCTCCACGTGTCAGTGTTTCCAGCAATAAACGACTTGCTCCACAACCCGCAACACGGGACGCCAGCGCGTCAGCCCGATACTCGGCCCTCTGCGATTCAAAGAAGGACAAGCTGGACAACAGATGATGATATCCACGGATGAGTCCACCCAAGACCATCTGTGCAAGCGCGGCCACTTCGTAGGGCTGATCATCGGGGTCAAGCATCTCGCCCCAGTTGGTCAAAACCTGTTCGGCACGCCAGAACACGCCTTGCCGCATCGGATCATCACTGACTTTGTGGCCCAATTCATGCGCCAGACATGCCACGCGCTCTTGCGGGGTCGAGGCCTCCCATAAGGGTAAGCCCATACCCAACACCCATTCTTTCGGCCCAAGGAACCGATTACCAAATTGTGCGATATACGCGTTGAAGTCTTCGACAAAATGCACGCCATCAGGTGCGGTTGTACCCAAACGTTCTGCAATCTGATCAAGTAATGCAAAGTAATGTGGTAGGTCCGCACGGCTATAGGTGCGCCACGTGTTTCGATTGCGAGGCGGCAACAATACATATCCTGCAAGGATCAGGATCAGCCCAAAGACGCCCGGAAAGACTTCTGGAAAGGTGGACCAGATCAATCCCAGCCCCGCCGCCATCACTAAGTACGGCGACACCAGAACGAATACCGCAAGCAACCACCCTATTGCTAACCGCAGGGTAAGCCGAGGCTTTGGGTCGATCACCTCGTGCTTTGCCTGCTCCAGCAGGCGCGCTGCATAACGCGCCTGCAAACGGTCTGTGATACTGCGCAGCATCTATCTGTCTTAAGTATTGATACCCTCAAAATCACTGGCATCATGGCGTTCGCGCAGGAACTCGCCTGGAGTGTCGCTGGTGCGGTTCACGCGACGACCGCGGTCTACCGCCGGGCGCGCGTCGATCGCCTTGGCCCAGCGGGTGACATGTTCGTATTCATGCACGCTCAGGAAGGTTTCGGCATTGGGGTATGACCGTCCCAGCGCCAGCGCTCCGTACCAGGGCCAGATCGCCATATCGGCAATCGAATAGTCATCGCCCGCAATGAAGGTACGCTCGGCCAATTGCCGGTCCAATACGTCCATCTGGCGCTTGGTTTCCATCGCGAACCGGTCAATCGGATACTGCCATTTTTCAGGCGCATAGGCATAGAAATGACCAAACCCGCCGCCCAGATAAGGCGCGCTGCCCATCTGCCAGAACAGCCAGTTCAGCGTTTCGGTGCGCTCAGGCCCAGAGGCGGGCAGGAAAGCACCGAATTTCTCGGCCAGATGCATCAGGATCGAACCGCTTTCAAAAACGCGCACGGGGGCGTCGCCGGAGTAATCTATCAGGGCCGGAATTTTCGAATTCGGATTTGCCTCGACAAACCCGCTGCCGAACTGATCACCGTCGCCAATCCCGATATACCACGCGTCATATTCGGCAGCGTGACCGGCAGCCAGCAGCTCTTCGAACATGATTGTCACCTTCTGGCCGTTGGGTGTGCCCATCGAGTGCAACTGGAACGGATGCTTACCCGTGGGAAGGTCTTTGTCATGGGTCGCACCGGCAATAGGCCGGTTGGTCGAGGCAAAGGCCCCGCCATTTTCCTGCTCCCACTTCCAAACCTCTGGGGGTGTGTAGGTATCATCGCTCATAGTGTTTCGGCCTTCTGTAAAAATCTCGCATTGAGTTTAATCTTGTATACCGGTCATTCAATGCGCGGGGTCGCACAGATTCCTGTGCGACCCTGCGAAATCAAAACACCGTGCTTAGTCCAGCTGATATCCGGGCGTCGAAGCGGAAATCTCGCGCTCTTCATCGCTCATCTCTTCGGGGATACCCTCAAACAGGGGCGTCGTCAGATACCGCTCGCCGGTGTCCGGCAACATGCACAAGATCACGCTGCCCGGCGCGGCCGTCTCCGCAATCTTCAGTGACACGGCAAGGGTCGAGCCACCCGAAACGCCTGTGAAGATGCCTTCTTTCGCCGCCAAATCACGCGCGGCGGCGATACCGTCTGGGCCGGCCACCGGGATCAGGTCGTCATAAAGATTTTGATCAATCGCCTCTTGCAGAACAAGCGGAATGAAATCGGGAGTCCAGCCTTGAATGGGGTGCGGCTCAAAGCTGGGATGGCTGGAGGCCGGTTGACCCTGATCATCGCGATCCTGCGCGTTGCCTGATCCAACAAGCTGCGCGTTGGCGGGTTCTGACAGAACGATCTTGGTATCAGGCCGCTCCTTGCGCAAGACGCGACCAACGCCGGTGACCGTGCCACCGGTGCCATAACCCGTGACCAGGTAATCCAATCTTTTGCCTTCAAAATCTGCCAGAATTTCCCGCGCGGTCGTCGCCTCGTGAATGTCAGCATTGTCCGCAGTTTCAAACTGATGCGCCAGGAACCAGCCATTGGCCTCGGCCAGCTCGACCGCCTTTTGATACATGCCAAAGCCCTTTTGCGCCTTGGGTGTCAGCACGACCTTGGCGCCCAGCATCCGCATCAAGCGACGCCGTTCGACTGAGAAACTGTCCGCCATGGTCACCACCAGCGGATAACCCTTCTGCGCACAGACCATCGCCAGACCGATACCCGTGTTGCCGCTGGTCGCCTCGACCACCGTCTGGCCGGGTTTCAGGCGGCCATCCCGCTCGGCGGCCTCGATAATGTTGACCGCCAGCCGGTCCTTGACCGAGGCCGCGGGGTTGAACGCCTCTGCTTTAACGTAGATTTCCACGTTATCTGGCCCCAGGTTATTGACCCGAATGACTGGCGTATCGCCAATCGTATCCAAAACGCTGTCATAAAGCTTGCCACGTCCTTCAGTGCTGCGAATTGCCATCTGGGCCTCCTCGGCGGTTTGGTGAACTCAGCCAGCAAAGTAACACGGCAAGCCAGAAGCGAAAGGTCTGTTCCTCAGATCATGTGAAACACAGGTAACATGAAAAGGATTTCCGTCGAATTTAGATGAAACGGGAACATTGTTCGCAGAATCGATGCGCGGGGATTAAGCGCGCAAAGATGTATCACAATGGCCTGCGGATGCAGTCGTGCTGCTCAGTCGATCCGGCGAACCATCAGCTGATTGCCTTCGCGCCGGGTCTGGAAAACTTTGATGGCACTCACCAGATCAGAAAGCTTGCGTTTGCCATAGGTTCGCGTGTCGAAATCCAGATTGGCAGCAACCAGTTGCTTGCCCAGAACCGAAAGTGCGTACCAATCGCTGCCCTGATCAATACTGTCCATCGCCTTGAGCACAAGACCATGGGCCGTTTCAAGCTTGGCCGCCTTCGGCTTGCCCGCACTCTTGCCCACCTGCCCCTCCGAGATATCGAGATTTTCAAGATAGAGGAACCGCTTGCAGGCATTCACAAAGGCCTTCGGGGTTTTGGCTGCGCCAATTCCAAACACATCCAACCCCTGCTCGCGCAGGCGGCTGGCTAGCCGGGTGAAATCGCTGTCCGAACTGACAAGAACGAAACCGTCAAAGCGACCGGAATGCATCAGGTCCATCGCGTCGATTACAAGGGCAATGTCGCTGGCATTCTTGCCCACGGTGTTGGCGGGCTGGTGATGCGGCACAAGGCCATATTCGGCCTGAACCTTGCTCCAACCGCTCATCTGTTGCGACGAGAAATCGCCATAGCAACGCCGCACACTGGCTTCGCCAATCGTAGTAATCTCGTCAAACAGCGCCCCCGCCCATTTGGGCGAGGTGTTATCGGCATCAATCAGGACCGCCAGTAGCGGGGTCTGCCGCGGGTCGCTCAATACACCACGACCGAGCGGATCGACTCGCCGGAATGCATCAACTCAAAGCCCTTGTTGATGTCTTCCAGTTTCAGCGTGTGGGTGATCATCGGGTCGATGTCGATTTTGCCGTCCATGTACCAATCGACGATCTTGGGCACGTCAGTGCGACCGCGCGCACCGCCAAAGGCGGTCCCTTTCCAGACCCGGCCCGTGACCAGTTGGAACGGACGGGTCGAAATCTCGGCGCCTGCCGGGGCCACCCCGATGATAATGCTTTCGCCCCAGCCCTTATGGGCGCATTCCAAGGCCGCGCGCATCACCTGCACATTGCCCGTTGCATCAAAGGAATAATCCGCGCCCCCGCCGGTCAGCTCGACCAAATGCGCAACCAGATCGCCATCGACCTCACTGGGGTTCACGAAATCGGTCATGCCAAACTTGGTGGCCATCGGAACCTTGTCAGGGTTCAAGTCCACCCCCACGATCTGATCTGCCCCTGCCATGCGCAGGCCCTGCAGCACGTTCAGACCAATGCCACCCAGACCAAAGACAACCGCGCGGCTGCCGATCTCGACCTTGGCGGTGTTGATAACGGCCCCGATGCCCGTGGTCACGCCACAGCCGATGTAGCAAATCTTGTCAAACGGGGCGTCCTTGCGCACCTTGGCCAGAGCGATCTCGGGCAGAACCGTGTGGTTAGAAAATGTCGAACAGCCCATGTAATGCAGGATTGGCGTACCATCGAGCATCGAAAACCGCGAGGTGCCATCGGGCATCACACCCTTGCCTTGCGTCTCGCGGATCGACTGACAAAGATTGGTCTTGGGATTGAGGCAGTAATCGCATTCCCGGCATTCCGGCGTGTAAAGCGGGATCACGTGATCGCCGGGTTTCAGCGAGGTGACCCCCGGGCCGACCTCAACCACAACGCCCGCGCCCTCATGGCCCAGAATGGCCGGAAACGCGCCTTCGGGATCGGCCCCGGACAGGGTGAAATCATCCGTGTGACACAGGCCTGTCGCCTTGATCTCCACCAGAACCTCACCCGCTTTGGGGCCTTCCAGGTTCACTTCCATGACTTCCATCGGCTTGCCCGCTTCCAGGGCCACGGCGGCTGTAGTGCGCATCTGTCTGTCCTCCCAATATTGTTGGCCCGACATTGGTCGAAACTGGGGCGCAATTCAATATCTGCAGTGAAATATCTTGCATAGCGGCGCAGAAGCCCGATTGTTGGAACTGTCTGTCAAGAAAGGACTACCGATGCGATGTCTTGCACTTTGTTTTTTGGTATTTGGAGTGAGCGCATGTGCGCCGACAGCTGAGCCTCCTGCCCCAGCTCCACTGCCTACGCCGGAGGAACTCGCCAGTTGCGGCGGCAATCTTTTGATGGATCAGATCGGGCAACCCGCCGACAGCGTGGATTTGTCGGCCGCCAAGGAGGATGTCAGATTGCTGCCCCCCGGTTCCATCATGACGATGGACCACCGTCCGCGCCGCATGAACGCCGATCTGGACGAAGCCGGGCTGATCACGCGGCTGTGGTGCGGATAAGCGCGGGTTCGCAAAAAAACTTGATTTGCCTGGGTAATGGCGCAACTCTGATTGTATGAATTATCATTCTGCCACCTCCGTCCCGCCGTCGCAGGGCACCCCGCAAGTGGCCTTTCATCGCACCGAACTCAGCGTGATCCTATCGCTTTACGGCCGTATGGTCGCGGCAGGTGAATGGCGCGACTACGGCATTTCCTGTCTGCGTGATGTGGCAATCTTTTCGATCTTTCGCCGCACTGCTGAACACCCGTTGTATCGGATCGAAAAACGCCCAAAGCTGCGTGCTCGGCAAGGGCAATATGCCGTGATCGCCATGGATGGTCAGATCCTGAAACGCGGCAATGACCTAAAAACCGTTCTGCGCGTGCTGGAACGCAAAATGATCCGCGCGGTTGACTAGATGACAGCGACCGGATGGCAAGGCGCTCTGGAGCATATCCACATCACCCCGGCCAAATCACAGCCAATGCAGGCGTTGGACAGTGCCAATCTGGTGGTCGGCAAGGGCATTGAAGGGGATCGGTACTTTTTGGAGACCGGCACCTATTCGGGCATCCCCGGCGAAGACCGTCAGATCACCCTCATCGAGGCTGAGATGCTGGAACGTGTTGCACAGGATTGTGGCGAGGCGATTGATGTGAACGATCACCGCCGCAACCTGACCGTTTCCGGCGTACCGCTGCAACATTTGGTTGGCCTGCGCTTTATGGTGGGCAATGTGGTGTTGGAGGGTGTGCGCATCAATCAACCCTGCAAGTACCTGAACCTGATGTTGAAACGCGATGTCTACATGCCGCTCTGGAACCGTTCGGGGTTGAATTGCAAGATCGTCGCAGGCGGGAAAATCCATGTTGGCGACATATTGCACGCCATTGATTGACCCCAGCAGGAGCTTTGAATGACCATCTCGAACACCGATCAGGCCGAGTACTGGAGCTCGCCCTCAGGGCAGACATGGGCCACCCATCAGGAAAAGCTTGATACACTGATGTCCGGCGTTCTTGAAACGGTTGTCGCCCGTGCCGCGCCAAAGCCCGGCGAGACAATACTGGATATTGGCTGTGGTACCGGTGCCAGCAGCCTGCGCCTGTCGGACGTGGTCGGGCAGGATGGACATGTGACGGGCTTGGACATCTCAGACCCCCTGCTGGATCTGGCACGCCAGCGCAGTAAAGCCGCGAGCGCGGCAAACCTCCGCTTTGTTCTGGGCGATGCCCAATCGCACGGGTTTACGCCCGCCACTGCGGATCTTGTCTTCTCGCGCTTCGGCGTGATGTTTTTCAGCGATCCCGTCGCGGCCTTTGCCAATCTGCTTCGCGCCGCCAAACCGGGTGGGCGGCTGGCGATGATCTGCTGGCAGGGTGCACCGGAGAACCCTTGGTTCATGGAGCCGATGAAAGCTGCGATGGCGCGTTTGGGCAAACCCGAGCCGATGGACCCGCACGCGCCCGGACCGATGGCCTTCAAGGATATCGACCGGGTCACCGGTATTCTACGTGATGCGGGATGGGCCGAGGCCAAAGGTACACCGGTCAATGTGGATCTGATCCCACCGCAATCCCTCGAGGCAGCCGCCGAGTTTGCCACCACAGTCGGACCCGCCACCCGCCTGATGCGCGAGAGAAACGGGACCGAAGAGGATTTGGCAGCCATTCGCGCCGATTGCACGCAGCGGCTGGCACAGTACCAAACCGATCAGGGCTTGCGCGTTCCCGCCGGGCTAATCGTTTACACGGCGGTGAAGGCTTAACCTCTCTGCGCGGCAATCACGCAGAGCATCTCGAACATGATCGACACCCCCAGAAAGGCCGTGCCGCCCGAAGCATCGAATGGTGGTGAGACCTCGACCATATCCGCGCCAACAATATTCAGCCCTGCCAATTCACGACAGACCTGCAACGCCTGATAGGAATTCGGGCCGCCCACTTCGGGTGTGCCTGTGCCCGGGGCAAAGGTCGGGTCAACGAAATCAATGTCATAGCTCACATAGGTCGGCCCGCTTCCGACGATCTCACGCGCCTCGACCATCACGTCTTCAACCCCGCGCGCATGGAACTCTTCGACCAGGATCAGGCGGATGCCGTTGGCCTTGGCAAAATCGCGGTCTTCCTCGTCATACATGGTGCCGCGAATGCCGATCTGAACCACCTTCTTAGGGTCCAGAAGCCCCTCTTCCACAGCCCGTCGGAACGGCGTGCCATGGGTGTACATCGTTCCACCAAAGTACGAATCAAACAGATCGGTATGGCTGTCAAAATGCACCATTCCCACGGGGCCACCCTTGGCCACTGCCCGCAACACCGGCAGCGAGGACAAATGATCGCCGCCCGCCGTCAGGGGCAGGATTCCGGCCGCCATCACGTCATTGTAAAAGCTGGTGATCCGCTCCATCGAGTCGATGATATCGGCCGGGTTCGGACCCACATCGCCCAGATCGGCGCAGTTCACCGTCTCGAACGGACGCATGCCCGACACCGCGTGCTGCGCGCGGATCATGGTCGAGGCATCACGGAGTTGTCGCGGCCCGTGGCGGGGGCCGGGACGGTTGGTGGTGCCACTGTCCCAGGGCACGCCGATCAGGCCGACCTGGACATCGTCGAATTTCTCGTGGCCGGGCGGCACATAAGGCAGCCGCATAAAGGTGGGCACGCCCGCAAATCGCGGCAGGTCAAATCCCGAGACGGGGTGAAAAAAGCTGTCACTCATGGTTGTCCTCCCAGACGTTTGCGCGCGGTCACAGGGCCATCCCCCTGCGCCTCGATTCGGCTGATGGCATCCTGCAACGGCTCGTATGCGACCGCCATATGAAAGGCGTTGGCATGCAGTATTGTATCCGGATCGACCAGCCAAGCCACATGACCTTTCCAGAACAGCAGATCGCCGCGTTGTAGTGGTACATCTTGGGAAAGATCGCTTCCCAATTCCGCCTGTTGTTGATCGCTGTCACCCGGGCAAGCGATCCCGCAAGCCAAGCAACCGGTCTGGATGAGGCCAGAGCAGTCGATTCCAAAGGCCGAATTTCCACCCCAAAGATAGGGTGTGCCCAGAAGCTTTTCAGCTACGGCCACTGGATCACCTTCTCTGATATCCAGAGAGACCAGATGACCGGCCGGAACAAAGACATCGCTGGGAATGGTGCCCCGGCTCCACCCGATTTTGGCCCAGCCATCCACATCCTCCAGAACGATGAGCTGTGCGCCCAAAGGCAAAGGTGTAACCCTGCCCATCTCTTTGAGGCCAGGTGTTGATTTGGAATAGCTGCGCGGGGCGGATACCCGGTGGGTTGGCGGCTCGGCAGGATGGTTGACCAAGGCCGTCACTTTCAGCCAGCCGACATAGCCGTCCTTGGCCGCATATCCGAACACATGGCCATCACAGACATCGAGGGCCGTAAACACCTCACCGCGCAGCAGTTGACGGTCGCGCGCACCAGCGGGTTCGGCACAAAGGTCGGCCACTACCTCAACGACGCGGCATTCCTCGCCCTCCGTGAAACGGTCGGCCTGCACCTGCCCCTCAAGCGAGCTATGGGCAACATGTCCGTTGCTGCGCAAGCGGCGCCGGTCACTCACGACAGCACCTCGGGCAAAGCAGCCAGAATGGCGCGCGCGCCCATGCCGACGCCCCCTTTCGGGCGGGCCGGGGCGGCGGTTGGGGTCCAGCCGTAGATGTCAAAATGCGCATAGCGCGTCCCACCCGCAAAGCGGCGCAGGAACAAGGCGGCGGTGATCGACCCGGCAAACCCGCCTTTGGGTGCGTTATCAAGATCGGCAATGCCCGGCTCGATCATTTCCTCATAGGGGTCATGAAACGGCAACCGCCACAGCGGATCTGCCACGGCGTTGCCAGAGGCGAACAAGCTTTGCGCCAGCGTCTCATCATCGGTGTAATACGGGGCCAGATCAGGGCCGACGGCCACGCGTGCCGCGCCGGTCAGCGTGGCCATCGAGATCATCAGATCAGGCGCTTCCTCGGCGCCGTAAGCCAGCGCATCGGCCAGAACCAAACGCCCCTCGGCATCGGTATTGTTCACCTCAACCGTCAGACCCTTGCGCGAGGTTAGGATATCGCCAGGCCGAAACGCGCCGCCGCTGATCGAGTTTTCAACCGCCGGGATCAGCACCCGCAATTGTACGGCAATGCCCAACCCCATGATCATATGCGCCAGCCCCAGCACGGTGGCTGCGCCGCCCATGTCCTTTTTCATCAGGCCCATCGAAGCGCCCGGTTTCAGGTTCAGACCGCCCGTGTCAAAGGTAACACCCTTGCCCACCAACGTCAGGGTCGGACCACTGTCACCCCAGCGCATATCAATCAGGCGCGGCGCATCGGCGGCGACGCGCCCGACGGTGTGTACCAGCGGGAAATTCTGTTCCAACAGCGCCTCGCCCCGGATCACGTCGATCCGGGCACCATGGGTCTTGGCCAGATCGACACAGGCCGCCTCAAGATCGGACGGCCCCATATCGGCGGCAGGGGTGTTGATCAGATCACGGGTCAACGCCTCGCCCGCCGCGATCACTTCCAGCCGGGTGTCATCGACACCGTCTGGTGCGACCAACTTGGCCTTGCCGGGTTTTTGTTCCTTGTAGCGGTCAAATGCGTAGCCTGACAGCAACCAGCCCAGCGCCTCTTCCTCGGCGCGCCCGGCGGGCAGGCCGTGCAACTGGTAGTCTCCTTCGGGTAAAACGGCGGCGACGCGGGCCAGATGAAAGCGCCCGCGCACGCGCCGGGCCGCATCACCGTACCCGGCCAGCGCCATGGCGATCCCACCCCGGCCATCGGGCACCAAAAGGTGGCTGCCCAAACCGGCGGCGAAACCAGACGCCGTGACCCAGTCCGCCACTATTTCCGGCTGCTCGCCAAGCCAGTCGGACAGGGCGTTTTGGTCAATCACGTGAAGGGGTATGGTCGCCGCATCGGCGGGGGCGAATATCAGGGACATCTGAGGCAGGCCTTTATTCTGGTCTTTGACCGGGCCAGCCTAATCGGTTTCTTGGAGAAGCTGAATCACTCTTTTTTGCAGGGTTCTACCCGCGCATGGCAGGCATCATTGACGATTTCAGATCGAGAGATCCTGCGTGTCCCACACTTCGCTCAGCGAGCGTTCGCCGATCCTTAGCAAACGCGCCAAAGTAGCAGCCACCGCGATCTGATCCCCATCATCAATGCACAGCGTGACATCACGGGCGACATTTGCTAGCAATTGCATCCCCACCTGTTCAGCAATCGCGATCAGGCTGCGCGCCGATTTCCGCATGTCCGGGAATCGCCCCTCGCGATAGCACCGCTCGGTATGAGACAGGCGCGCGGCCAGTTCTTCAAGCGCGCGACATACCACATCCTCGGCCCCGGCCTCGCCCAGCTGCAGATAAAGCTCTTCCAGACGGTCAGCGTTCAAGCGAACTGTCTCATGTTGTTTCAGTAAAGTTATCTGTTCCACGGTCCTATCCCAATACACGGCCCCCACGGCTTGGGCCATTATGGTCAGATCAGCCTTCCCAAATGGTTTCCGACAATCGAATTTCTCTCTCGAATTCTCATCGAATTCCCTTTATCAACCAGCACCAGCACGATTCAGCGGAAGACTTTATGGAACACGCCCGCCCTTTGCCGACTTATCTGGTGCATCGCTACCATGGTTGGCGCGCCACCGCTTACTCTGAGAATCAGGCCTGGTATCGCCGATTGGCCGAGACCGGACAGCATCCGCGCGCGATGATTGTCTCGTGCTGCGACAGCCGGGTGCATGTCACGTCGATCTTCGGCGCGGATCAGGGCGAGTTCTTTATTCACCGCAATATCGCCAATCTGGTGCCAGCCTATAAGCCCGACGGCAATCAACATGGCACCTCGGCAGCGGTGGAATATGCCGTGTTTGGGCTAAAAGTGGCGCATATCATCGTGATGGGTCATTCCAGCTGCGGCGGCGTTCAGGGCTGTCTGGATATGTGCACCGGCAAGGCCCCCGAGCTTGAGGAAAAGACCAGCTTTGTCGGTCGTTGGATGGACATCCTACGCCCCGGTTATGAGCGGGTTCAGCATATCGAGGACAAGACCGAGCGCCGCGATGCGCTTGAAAAACAGGCGGTTATTGTCTCTCTGGAAAACCTGATGAGTTTCCCATTCGTCGCCGAAGCCGTGGAAAGCGGCACGATCAGCCTGCATGGGCTTTGGCATGATATTGGCGAAGGCGGCGTTGAACAGTTCAACCCCGCCTCCGGTGGATTTGTGCCGATCTAGGGCTTACTGCAGCATCTGCCCTTCCGGCCATTCGATCTGATGGCTGAGGGTGATGGTTTTCTCATCCCCTGCGGGCAGGTCAAATTCCCACGCCAGAACGCCGCGTTTGTCATCAACATCCTGCTCGCTCGGGGCCAGATCGGCCTCCCAAGTGATGCGCAGATCGTCCTGTTCCGAATAGGGCACATGATCCAGCAGGCGGATGGGCCAGCTTTCACCGGTCAGGTTCTCAACCGTGATCCGCGCCTCTTCCGACATCTCGTTGGATTTGGTGATCAGCCCGCGATCTCCCTCACGGCGATCAACCACAACACGGCTCAGACGCAGCCCGTCAATCGGGCCGAAGGACAGGTCCACCTCACCTCCTGCCGGAATCATTTCGACCCCACGCTGACCGACGAAACGGTCATCCAGATAAAACATCGCCTCGTAGCTGGGCAGGATCAGTTCATTGGAATCATTGGTAATACTGGCCATCAGGAAAGCAGTCTGATCACTGAGCGGCACGGCCTGCGCGACCAGATCGGCCTGCGTTTCAATCGTGCCCAAGGCGATGCGCACGCGGTCGGCCCCGGTGGCCATCGACACGGGTTGATCATAGCTATAAGTGACTGATATCCCGTCAAAACTTGCCGAAGCCGTCCTGACCCGCGCCGCTTCCATCACCGGTTCGGCCAATGCGCCACCGGCGAGATCATATTCGGCCTCTTCCGTCATCGTAGCCATGGGCCGAATGTCATCGGGATCAAAGATACGCCGCAGCCAGGGCCAGACCTGCCCGGGGTCGGTTTGTTCACTTGGCCGTACGGTTGAAAGGGTCAGGGTCACGTCCTGCCAGTTCTCGCCGGAATACTGACTGATGAAAGCCCCGCGCTCGATACTCAGCGCGCCGGTATCGCGCGTAAGACGCAGGTCATAGACCGGGGTCCAACCCGCTTGATCAATCGTGTAGGTGATCACGGCGGTCCCTTCGGTTGCATCCTCGGCACTTATGGCCACTGACAGAACCGCGCGGTCTTCGCCCTGCCCGGCCTGCATGGCCTTGAGCATCTGGCGCGCACGATCCAGCGCCTCTTGCGTTTCCTCTTTGCTGAACTTGGCGGTTTCGACACGTTGCTGGGCCTGATGGGCTGCTTTCAACGCATTCAGGGTCTCATCCCCTACCATGCTGGTCAGATCACGCAGGGCATCCACGCCCAGCGAGGCAACACCATCGCCCTGCCCCAGCTGTTCCAGAAACGTGACACGCGCCTGTGCGGCTTTCACCTCGGTGCGCAGCAGATCGATATCCGCGTCGTGGCGCAGAAGCTCTTTTTCGAGCCGCTCAATTTCCTGATGGAGGTCTTGTTCCTGGGACATCCGGTTAGGATCAGCGGGCGGTAGGTAGTCATTGCGTGCCGTGACGCTGCCCATCGTGGCCCCGTTCACTTCAACCCGCACGCGTTGCAAAGGCGTGGTTTGGGGTAGGTCGGTGATGATCAACTCGTGCTGACCTGCCGGTGCGGAAAAACTGACCTCGCGGGTGATGGTGGCCCCTTGGGGATACAGAACAACGTTGCTGATCTCGCTTTGCAGCGGGATATCCTCGGCCCAGAGGGCGCAAGGTAGAACGGCAAATAGAACAGGCAAGTAACGCATGGGGCAAACTCCTTTTGGCACCATCAGGGTATCAGACGCATCTGTGGCGTCCATTATCCTTAAGACGCAGCAAAAGGGCGCATCCTTGGACGCGCCCTTAAACTTTTCCAGATTTTTCCGGGATCAGCCTTTTTTCAAGGCCCGCGCACCCAGCGTTTCGGCGATCTGCACGGCATTGAGGGCAGCGCCCTTGCGCAGGTTGTCGCTGACGCACCACAGGTTCAGACCGTTTTCAATCGTGCTGTCCTGACGGATGCGGCTGATGAAGGTCGCGTAATCGCCGACGCATTCCACGGGCGTCACGTAACCGCCGTTTTCGCGCTTGTCGATCACCATGATACCCGGCGCCTCGCGCAGAATATCGCGGGCCTCGTCTTCGTCGAGGAACTCTTCAAACTCGATATTCACCGCCTCGGAATGGCCGACAAACACCGGCACGCGCACGCAGGTCGCCGTGACCTTGATCGCCGGATCGACGATCTTTTTCGTCTCGGCCACCATTTTCCATTCTTCCTTGGTGGTACCGTCTTCCATGAACACGTCGATATGCGGGATCACGTTGAACGCAATCTGCTTGGTGAACTTGCTGGGGGGCACGTCGTCGGTGGGGTTGTAGATCGACTTGGTCTGATCCCACAGCTCGTCCGCGCCCTCTTTGCCGGCGCCCGACACCGATTGATAGGTGCTGACAACGACGCGCTTGATCTTGGCGCGATCATGCAGGGGCTTCAGCGCCACAACCATCTGTGCCGTGGAACAGTTCGGATTGGCAATGATGTTCTTGTTTGCATATTGCTCGACCGCCTCGGGGTTCACTTCCGGAACCACCAAAGGCACGTCGGGATCATAGCGATAAAGCGATGAGTTATCGATCACCACGCATCCCGCCTTGGCCGCCTTGGGCGCATAGGTTTTGGTCGCGTCCGAACCGATGGCAAACAGCGCAATATCCCAGCCTGTGAAGTCAAATGTGTCCAGATCGAGCGTCTTCAGCGTCTTATCCCCGAGGCTCACCTCAGTGCCCAGGCTTCGACGGCTGGCCAAGGCCACCACCTCATCCGCAGGGAACTGGCGCTCGGCCAGGATATTCAGCATTTCGCGGCCCACATTGCCGGTGGCGCCCACGACGGCGACTCGATAGCCCATCTGTCTTACTCCTTAGGGTTGGCTGCGGCCTCTTAAACCGTGCAAGGCGTATAGGAAAGGTTATTCTGCACGCGCAGCATCACGGCTGAACAGATAAATAAGCGTTCCCAGCAACAAGGACAGGCCGAAAAGAGCAAAAAGTGCGGTATAGGCGGCGGCATCTCCGCTTTCAGCCTGCACCGCGCCATGCAGCTTGCCGGACACGAACTGCATGATCCCCACACCACCGATGCCAAAGAGGTTCAACAGCGTCACGCCCCGTCCGGCCAGATGTGGCGGAACGAAACTGCGGGCGTGGGCGATGATCACCGGGAAAGAGGCTCCGAAGAACCCAACGGCGGCACATAGCGCGATCGACAAAAGCACAGTTTGCGTGGCCAGCATCATCAGCGTCAGCGTCGCCGCCGCACAGAGCAGGTTGCCGGTGAACACCACCCATTTCTGCGTCTTGAAGATACGGTCCAACGGGCCGTAGCACAGCGTGCCCGCAATCATGGCGATTCCCATCGCCAGCGTCGCCTGCCCTACCTGGCCGGTATCCATGCCAAAGATGTCGCTGAGATACGGCCCGATCCAAAGCCCGCGAATGCCAGCGGCGGGCACGTAGTTGATGAACATCAGCGGAAACATCACCCACAGCACCGGCATTTTCAGCAGGTCCAGAACCGAGCCCTTCGTGTCGCCTTCAACCGGCTCGGGGTCGCGTACGAAACCCGCGATGCCCAGTGCCACAAGGACCGAGATCACCGCCAATGCCCCAAGCGAGGCGCGCCAGCCAAATGTCTCGGCCGCAAAGGCCATCGGGTAGGAGGCCACAAGGTTCCCGACCGAGCCCACACCCAGCATCAACGCGGCCAGAGTGGCGAACTGCGCTACCGGGAATTGCCGCGCGAAAATGTAGTAAGACGCCATCAGAACCGGCGAACAGCCGATGCCGATCAAAAGCATCGCCAATTTGACATGCCCCGCCCCCGTGGCCACAGCAAACAGGGCCGCCCCGCCTCCACCACCGATAAACAACAACACCGAAGCCGTGCGCCGCGGACCAATCTTGTCGAGCGCCCAGCCCACCGGGATCTGCATGGCTGCGAAGGCCAGAAACCAATAGCCCGACGCACTGGCCAACACATCCGGCCCGGTTCCGATATCGGCCTCTAGAACACGGCTGAGCACGGCCAGAAAGGCCCGGAAAAACTGGCTCAGCACATAAGCAAGGCAAAGCAAAGTCAGGCCAGCGCGCATAGGGATAAGTCCATTCAACTTAGTTTGGTGATGCGTGACATGGTTTGCCCTCAGGCGCAACGCACGCCGGTGCGATCACGCATCCTGTGGCCAACCATAAGCGTGGTCGCTCGCCCCGTGCTCACGCAAATGCGCAAGCCGTCTAAAAGCCTCTTCAAAATCCGGGCGCGCATCATGCTCGACAGTCCAGATCACCAGTTGAGGGCCCTCCACTCTTTCAAACCATTCATGCGTGCGCTTGAGAAAAGCGCCATGGAGGGTGTCAAAAGTGTAGGCGCGCAAGTCATCTACACTGTTCCAAACGGACACCGTGGCGGATGTGCGAGTGTCATATCCCAACTGCTCCAAACCCTTGGCCGATGCCTCGTCCGGAATGCGCCAGATAAAGCCGGGATGCGCCTCAGCCAAAGCATAAATCTCGGCCAGGGAGGACATGAATTCAGACAAGCGAGGATCATCAGGGGCAAACTTCATCCGGCCCCAGTTCATTTGAGCGATAGCCATCGCTACACTCCTTTGCACGGCTGACTGGGGTCTAGCTTTCCGGAGTCAGTGGTTGGGTATAATCCCCTTTGACGCGGGCTTTGGTGGGATCAAAATGCGGATAGGGTACAACGCGGGCTTTCAGGCGTTTTTGTTGGCCGTCCAGTTGCCCGATTTCGATTTCGGTGCCCGGCTCGGCATGGGTGACGGACACGCGGGCCAGAGCGATGTTCTTGCCCAGCACGGGTGATTTCATGGCGCTTGTTACTTCGCCCACCTGCGCCTTGCCGATGCGCACGCAATCTCCCGGCGAGGCAACAGTCCCGCCCTCCAGTTCCAGCCCAATCAGCTTGCGATGGGGGTGCAGCTTGCGTTCTTCCAGTGCGGCGCGCCCGATAAAATCGTCGTTCTTGGACTTCAGTGGGACCGTGAACCCGATGCCTGCCTCGAACGGATCGGTCTGATCGTCGAATTCGGACCCCGCAAAGATCAACCCGGCCTCGATCCGCACCATGTCCAGCGCGGCAAACCCAAAAGGCGTCAGGCCCATCGGCTCGCCCGCTTTCCAGATGGCATCGAAAACCTCGACAGCATCCTTGGGATGGCAGAACACCTCGTACCCCAACTCACCGGAATAGCCCGCACGGCCCAGCACCACCGCGGTGCCGGTGTAATCACCCAGTCGTGCAACGGTGAAGCGGAACATGCCCAGTTCCTCGACGGTCGGGGAATCCGGGGCGGTCCACAGAACCTCTTTCAGGATATCACGGCTCAAAGGCCCTTGAATCGCCACGTTATGCAACTGGTCGGTAGAGCTGCGCACCCAGACATTCATGTCGTGTTTTTGTGCCTGCTCTCGCAGCCACAGCCCCGAAGTATCATTGCCCCCGATCCAGCGGAAATTGGTCTCGTCCAGACGGAACAGAGTGCCATCGTCGATCATTCCGCCATGCTCATAGCACATCGCCGTGTAGGTCAGTTGCCCCACGGCCAGTTTCTTGACATTGCGTGTGACGCACATCTGCATCAGGTCTTCTGCATCCGGCCCCGTGACCTCGTATTTGCGCAATGGGGAAAGGTCCATGATCACGGCTTTTTCACGACAGGCCCAATACTCGGCAAGGGGCCCCAGATTGTTCATCTGATTGGGCAGCCAATAGCCCGCATATTCAACGAAATCGCGGGTGAACCGCGCGAAGCAATCATGAAATCCGGTTTGCTTGGTAGGTTCCACTTGGGCCTCCGCTGATTTTCTGTAGCCGATGGAACGGCTGAAGTTTTCCGTAGCAGAATAGGTGCGTACCTGAATATCCGTGGGATTCCAGCCATTGGCAGGATCGACATCGCACGGGCAGGCCGTTGAAACACAGATCAGATCGGTCAGCGCACGCATCAACACGTAATCGCCCGGGCGTGACCACGGGTCATCCATACCGATGGCGTTGGTTTCATCCAGCATGGTGTTGAAGAAAAAGTTGATCGCTGGCCAGCCACCGCGCGGGCGAATACCATATTGCGCCAAGTCGGCGTTCATATTGTCCGAGCAGTTCAGATGGCCCGGATAGCCGAGCTCTTCATAGTAGCGCGCGGTACAGGCCAGACCGAACGTGTCATGTCGCCCGCAGGTATCCTGCACGATCTCAAGCAGAGCCTCCTGATCGACGCTCCAGTACTTCCCGAAAATGCCTGGCTTGGGATAGAGCGTTCCCATCAGGGCGCGGGTGGTGGTGGGGTCGATATCACGCTCCAGACCAGCGTCCAGCGCGCGCAGGGAAAATGCTTGAAAATCCGAACATTCGCGGCCCTGCACATCCAGCACCTGAATATACTCGCCCTTTTTCACCTCATAGCTATAGGCCTGACCGGGTTGGATGTTGGAATCCACGATCGGATCAGCCAGCGGGTCCGGCGCTTGCTGGCCGCCTTTTCCGAGGCCCGGATCGGCGCGGCGCACATACAGGATCAACTCCGAGGGTGGGTTCTGCGCGCCCGGCTCCATCGGCCCGCCCGGGGCCGCAAGGATCAGCAACCCATCACAACTAATTACAAAACTGGCCATATCACCGGGGCGCGAGCCTTCGGAGAAGATACGGACCGCCTCGGCCTTACCCAGATCGAACCCGGCCGCATCCAGCGCTTTGGCCACACGTTTACCCGAGGGCGAACCGTTCGCCAGAACCGAAATCACTCCGTCGGGGCGCCCAGCGCTGGCCGCCCCCAGCATACCTGCATCGGATTTGCCATCAGGACCAAAAAACACCAACTCGCCCGGTTGCAGCCCCTCGAAATCGAGCACGGAAATCTCATCGCCCTTGAACACCGGAATCGCGCGTGATCCCCCCCCGGGCACCGGGTGCCGCTCGGTCCCATGGGGCATAATTGGCAGGCCAGGGGTGATAATCCCGGCGCGCTCATAAGGCGTTTCAAATACGGGTGTCACATTCATAGCCGCCCCCTTTCCAGAGATATGGCGTCGCGTTTGCGCGGTTTACGCTCGACATTACTCATCATCACAATCCCAGAGCTTTCTTGCGCCGGTTGGCCCAGCTGAGAATCGCCAGGTCGAAGGTCAGCGCCATCAGCGAGACACAAATCCCCAGCACAAAGTTCTTGCCCAGATCAGTCCCGGCCAAGGTGCGCTGCAACTCCTGGCCCAGATCCTGCGTGCCGATAAAGGCCGCGATGATCACCATGAAGAAGGCAAACATGATGGCCTGGTTGAAGCCCACGGCCATGGTTGGCAGGGCCAGCGGCAATTGTACCGAGGTCAGTTTCTGCCAGCGGGTCGCGCCAGACATATCCGCGGCCTCTGTCATCTCGGGCGGGACATTGCGCAAACCTTCGATGGTGTAGCGGGTCAGGGGCACGGTGGTGAAAATCACGATCGAGAACACGACGGTGACATCCGAAACACCAAACAACATGATCGCGGGCAACAGATAGATAAAGCTGGGGAAGGTTTGTGCGCTGTCGCAAGCCAGCAATATGCGTCTTGACCATTTTTCAGAGCGGGACGCGAAAATCGCCAGTGGAATGCCGATCAGCATCGACAGGAACACCGCCGCCAGCACCGAGTAAAGCGTGATGACCGACCGGTCCCACCATCCCGACAAGGCCACGAGCGAGAAAAAGATCGCTGCATAAATCGCGGGGCGCTTGCCCCCCACGAAATAGGCAAAGGCCACGATGAAGAGGATGAAGGCCGATGTGGGAATCCACAGCAAGGCGTTCCGGAACGGGATCAGCACCCAGACATTCAGCACATAGCGGATCGCGCCGGTGATCGCCTGAATGAAATCAAGCGCAAGGAACCCTTTGATCGCACCGTCAATTTCGCGCCCCATGGACAGGGATTGGCGGCGGCCCACCTCGTTCAGGATGTCGACGAACTGTGCCAGAATGTAGAACCCTACAAACGCGGCGGCCAACAATACCCAGTACTTGTGACGAATGTACCACGGCGTTCCGCGCTCGAAATGCTCGGGTTGTTTGGCAACCCAGGCTTTTGACATCTGGTCCAGCATGATCGCGACCAGCACGATGGTAATCCCGATCTCAAGGCTGCGGCCCAGCTTGAAACTGTTCATCATGGCCAGCAATTTGCCGCCCAGTCCGGGCATGCCAATAAAGGCGGTCAGAACGACCATGGCAAGACACAGCATGATCACCTGATTGACGCCCACCAGAATTTCGGTCCGCGCCGAGGGCAGGAACACTTTGGTCAGCATCTGCCAGCGCGACGCACCCGACATTTTCCCGGCCTCAACCACTTCGGGCGACACTTTGCGCAGGCCAATCGTTGTCATCAGGATCATCGGCGGCGTGGCATAGATCGTCGTGGCAATGGCCCCCGCCGTCGGGCCTACTTTGAAAAAGATCACAGCAGGCAAAAGATAGGTGTAAAACGGCAGCGTCTGCATCACCGCGAGCATCGGTTTAATAGCGTTGTCGAACGAGCGGTACTTCCATGCCACGATCCCTACGACCAGGCCAATGGCAAAACCCAATGGCGCGGCCACGGCCAGTACCGAAAGGGTTTGCATCGTAATGCTCCACTGCCCCATGAGGGCTGTCCACACAAATGTGCCACCGCCCAACAGCGCCATGCGCCAGCCCCCAAGGTAATATCCCACAACGGCGGCTGAGGCAGCGATCGAGGACCACGGAAGCGGATCCGCCAGATATGGCCAGCGGTGTTTGCCCTCCAGAACGTTGGCCGTCAGTCCCAAGCCAAACGACAACGGGCCTTCGGTGAACCACCGGGTGAGATAAATCAGCCCCCAGCGGCCGGTTTCCATGTCGCCCTTGATGAACTCGAAAAATGCATCCAGCCAAATGGCGAAGGGCGGAATCCACGACTCGGGCAGGCGCACAAGGAAATCAGGTAAAATCGGCTTGGCAGCGGTGAGCACAAGGGCGGCGACCAGCAGAACCTGCAAGACAACATCACGCTCGCTGCCCTTGGGGGACGTGGCAAGCGGTGTGGCGACGTCCGCCATCTCAGTCAGACCCCAAAAGCAGATCAAGCGCCTTCTGGCGTTGCATCACGCCGATCACCGCACCCGATTTGTCGGCCACAGGCAGCGCCTCGCGGTTATCATTGACCAATGTACGGGCCAGTTGCTGAATGGTTTTGTTGCCCGGCACAGGCGCGCCCTCGATGGTTGCGCCATTGACCGGTCCCATTAGCGCGCTTGCGTGCACAACCACGGACTTCTCGATCTCTTCGGTGAATTTCTGCACATAAGGCGTTTGCGGGTTCAGCACGATCTGATCGGGCGTATCGCATTGCTCAATCGCGCCGTTTTTCATAATCGCGATCCGGTCGGCAAGGCGCAGGGCCTCGTCGAAGTCATGGGTGATAAAGACGATGGTTTTGCCCAGCATCTCCTGAAGGCGCAGGAATTCGTCCTGCATTTCACGACGAATGAGCGGGTCGAGCGCCGAGAAAGGTTCATCCAAAAACCAGATATCGGGTTCAATGGCGAGGCTGCGGGCGATGCCCACACGCTGCTGCTGCCCGCCAGACAGTTCGCGCGGGAAATATTCTTCGCGCCCCTCAAGTCCGACCAGTTTGATCACTTCCAGAGCGCGGTCGCGCCGCGTGTGGCGATCCTGTCCGCGCATTTCCAGCGGGAAGGCTACATTGTCCAGCACCGTGCGGTGCGGCAACAGGCCGAAAGACTGAAACACCATGCCCATTTTCGAGCGGCGCAGTTCGATCAGCTCTTTCTCGGGCAGCGCCATGATATCCTGCCCGTCAATTTCAATCGTGCCGCCCGTGATCTCGTGCAGGCGCGAGAAACACCGAACCAATGTGGATTTGCCCGACCCGGACAGACCCATAATCACCAGCATCTCGCCACGGGCCACATCAACCGAAACATCCTTGACCCCGGCAATATAGCCATCGGCGCTGATTTCTTCGTAAGACCGGCCCGGTGACATCTGGCTCAGGTATTTATCGGGGTGCGGGCCAAAAAGTTTCCAGACGTTCTTGCAGGAAATGACCGGTGTGTCGGTGTTCATTTAGGCGGCACCTTTCCAAGGGCTTGGAGCGGGAAAACGGGTGTATTCGTCAGGCGCCCTGCCCCGGCAAAGTGGCGGGACAGGGCCTTTTTCACAAGATTTGAGTTTAGCTTCCGATAGAGTCGATCCAGGGTCTCCAGACGTCTTCATTCTCTTCCAGCCAGACTTCGGCGGCTTCTTCAGGCTCCATCTCGTCGATATCGACCAGCTTGGCCATCGCCGCAATCTGCGGGTTGGTGAACGAGATCTGCTTCAGCACAGCATAGGCATCGGGCCATTTCTCTTCCATGCCGTCCCAGGCCGCTTTCTTGAGATACCCATTGGCAGGGTTACCGCAATCATAAAGCGCATCGGGGTTGGGGCCGACGGCCGGATCCGTGTCACAGCCATCCTCCCATGCGGGGAACTCGACAAACTCGCCCGGCCAGACTGCTTCGGCAAAGTTCGGCGTCCAGTTGAACACCAGGACCGGTTTCTTGTCTGCTTCGGCAGCGCCGATATGCGCCCAAAGGGCGGCAGCCGATCCGGCATTTACCACAACATAGTTCAGATCCAGTGCCTCAGCGCGCTCTTTACCGTGCTTCAGCCAGTCGACAGGGCCGTCAAGGAACATGCCCTTATCACCGGTTTCCGCCGTAGCGAACAGTTCCGCACAATCGTTCAGAGCTTCCCAGCTGGGCAGGCCAGGGCAGGCATCCTTGGTCCACATCGGATACCACCAGTCTTCGCGGGTCACCGCGTCATGATCGCCCGCGTCATGCAGACCGCCTTTTTCCAGGGCGGCACGGAAAGATGCGCCAAACGCCCCTTCCCAGACTTCCAGTTCAAGGGTCACGTCACCGAGGCGCACCGATTCATACACGGCCTGACTGTCGGTTGTCACATATTCGACGTTGTTGCCCATCTCTTCGAAGATCTGGCCGACAACGTTGCTCATCACGATCTGGCTGGACCAGTTGTGAATGGGGATCACGATGGGATCCGAGCTATCTTCGGCAAAGCCAGCCGTGGCCATCGACATTGCGACTGCTGAGGCTGCAAATAAGAATTTCGTTTTCATGATTTCTCCCGTTGGTTTGGCGCCCGATCTTGCGCCGGGGCCATGTTGGTGGGGGGAGTATGACAAAGAAACCCACAGGCTCAGATTCTAAATTGGTTGCGCTTTGCCCCAAAAAAAGTTTGGCAAAGTGGGACCACACTTCTAGTTTTATTGCCAAGCTACATTAGCACAGGTAACGCAGGATGCTCAAAGATCGTTCGGTACTTCCAAGACTGGATTATCTGCTCGCCTTCGAGGCGGCTGCGGAACTCGAAAGTTTTGCCGCTGCAGCCAAGGAAATGAATGTGAGCGAAACTGCCGTCAGCCGCAAAATCCGCCTGCTCGAACTGCATTATGATTGCGCGCTTTTTGTACGCGGGCACAGGTCCGTACAGTTAACCGATCAGGGACGTAAGCTGTTGAACGGGATTGGCGGACCATTGCAAAGCATCGCACGCCTGTCTGGCGAGATGATGAGCGACCGCGCCCGCAGCACGGTGCGCATGTCAGCCACCAATTCCGTCGCCTCGCTCTGGCTGATGCCCCGACTGTCCAAGTTTCACCAGGCCAACGTCAATGTCACCATTTCCCTGGTCTCGTCCGATCTGGACAGCGAATGCCTGACAGATGATTTTGACATCTCGATCCTGCGGGGTGATGGCAAATGGCCGGGCTTTCACGCCACCAAGCTGTTCGGCGAGACGGTCTTTCCTGTCTGTGCGCCGGGATATCTGCAAAACCATGTGCAAATCCACGGCGTTGATGAATTGCCTGATCACGCGTTGATCGAAGTGACCAACAATCACAGTGAATGGTTGAACTGGAAAACCTGGTTGAACCGCAAAGGTACCGACCCCGAGCGCGTGCGCCACTCTACCTTCGTCAACACCTACCCGCTGGCCATTCAGGCAGCGATGGACGGTTTGGGCATTGCCCTTGGATGGGGGCATCTGGTGGATCGGCATCTGCAATCAGGTGTGCTGGTCCGCCCTTTGGGCGGCGAACATGTGCGCACGAATTCGGGTTACTATCTGTTGCAGCGCGAAGGCAGCGCGGGCCATTCGGAAAGTGACATTGTCACCAACTGGCTGCTTGAAGAAAGCGCCTGCCGGGAAAGATATTCCGAGTCCGCCTAGGCGGCGCCACGGCTGATCAACACATCGACATGGGCCGCCGCGCTGGCTGCCAACGCGGGCAAGTCATACCCGCCTTCAAGACAAGAAACCACGCGGCCCCCGCAGTGATCAGCGGCCAGATCGCAAAGTTTTTCGGTGATCCAGGCGAAATCCTCGACTTCCAGGTTCAATCCGGCCAATGGATCGGCGCGATGCGCATCAAACCCGGCCGAGATCAGGATCAACTCGGGCCCGAACGCCGTGATCGCGGGCAGCACATGCGCCTCCATCTTGGCGCGGAAGGTGGCGCCATTGGTGCCCCCGTCCAAGGGCACGTTCAGAATGTTGTCATGCGCGCCACGCTCGTGGGCGGCACCGGTGCCGGGCCAGAGCGGGCTTTGATGGCTGGAGCAGAACAGCGCACGTTTCTCATCCCACAACAGATCCTGTGTGCCGTTGCCGTGATGGACATCAAAATCCATGATTGCCACGCGAGCCAGCCCGTGATGATCCAGCGCATGTTTCGTCGCAAGGGCGACATTGCCAAAAAGGCAAAAGCCCATGGTATCCGCCGTTTCCGCGTGATGCCCGGGTGGTCGCGACGCGACAAAGGCGTTTTGCGCCTGCCCGCCAATCACCATGTCCACCGCACGGAGCGCCCCACCAACCGCCCGCAAGGCCGCCGTGTAGCTGCCCGGAGACATCCATGTGTCCGCATCCAGGGATACGTATCCTTCCGCCGGTGCCATATCGCGCACATGATCTATATGGGCCTGAGGATGGGCGCGCAGGATATCGGCCTCTTCGCACAAAGGCGCCTCTTCACGCAGCAGGTCCTTGCCTTCAAGGGCCGCCAACACATGTTCAAGCCGGGCGACACATTCAGGATGCCCCTGTGGGGTGACGTGATTGAGAAAATCATCATGGGTGATCAGGGCAGTTGTCATCCGGGCTCTCCTTTTTCCAGATGAAATGACCGCAAAGCGGCCCGGCTGTCCAGTGCAGGCTTGTTGCCTCTACGCACTCGTGCCAATCTCATGCGCAATGGAAGAGATTGATCAAGCCGTAGACGGCGCCCAGCAAGTCGTCGAAGAGGTCCAACAAGCGACCGACGAATTTGAGGTGGCGCAGGAAATTGCGCTGAACCTCTGGGATCAGGCGCAGTTGTTCCTGACAGGTTTATTACGGCCCTGGAATGCGTATCAGGTCGTGATCGTCATCGGCATTCTCATCCTTGCCTACTGTCTAAGCCGGTTTCTGGGCCCAAAGCTGCGCGATTGGTTGCGCGCCCGCGAAGGCTGGCCGAAATGGAAAATGCGCTTTGGCGTTGTCATTCACCGACGCCTTACACTAATCTTCTTCGTCTGCCTGATCTGGCCGCTCTATTGGGGGATGCTGGAATTCACCTGGCCCAGCCGGTCTTACCTGATCGGGATAGGGGCTCAGCTGGGGCTGGCATGGCTGGTCATCGCCCTTGTTACCCGTTTGATTGTAAACGGTTTTGTTCGTGCGGTGGTACGCTATGCCGCGTGGACATGGGTCACCCTCGATATCCTGGGCCTTACCGAGGATGCCCAGAGGCTGTTGCACAGCGCGGCTGTTGAGCTGGGGGACTCGCGCATTTCCTTGTGGATCGTGCTGCAGGCGATCGTGGTTATCGGGGCGCTGGTTTTTGTTGCCCGTTTCCTGTCAAAGACAACCGCGGCGCGGATCAAAAGCAACACTGAAATCTCGCCCTCGATGCAGGTGCTGGCCGTCAAGTTCCTGCAAGTCATCCTTTACGGCGCGGCCTTCTTTCTGGGGCTGCGTGCGATCGGGGTTGACCTGACCGGGCTTGCTTTCCTGTCCGGTGCCATCGGTCTGGGCCTTGGTTTTGGTCTGCAAAAGGTGGTGTCAAACCTCGTATCGGGCGTGATCATTCTGCTGGATAAATCGATCAAGCCCGGGGACGTCATCAGCCTTGGGGACACATTCGGCTGGATCAATTCGCTTGGGGCCCGCTATGTCAGCGTGGTCACACGGGATGGGCGTGAATACCTGATCCCCAATGAAGACCTGATCACCGGGCAGGTGGTGAACTGGTCGCATTCCAACGATTTCGTGCGGCTCGATATCTACTTTGGCACGTCTTACGGCTGTGACCCGCATCTGGTGCGCAAGATCGCGATAGGCGCGGCAAAGGGCGTGGAAAGGGTGCTGAGCTTCAAATCCCCGGTCTGTCATATCGTGGGGTTCGGCGACAGTTCGGTCGATTATATCCTTCGGTTCTGGATTTCCGATCCGACCGGCGGGCTGACCAATATTCGCGGCAATGTCTATCTGGCGCTTTGGGACGCATTCCAGGATCACGACATTTCAATCCCCTTCCCACAGCGCGAGGTACGTATGCTGGGCGACGAGCCGGAACTGCCGAGCGTACCTGACTGACCTCGATCATGGCAAAGGGGCACCGACGCCACGCCAATGCCCCTTGCGCTGCTGAGATATGTTTTCTTCGCTGTCAGACCATCCGGTCGCCGTCTTTACGGGCGGCCTTGAGATCCTTGACAAAGGCAAGAACGATAACGGCCAGCACGATGGCCGAAATCACGGGCCAGATCAGAATATAGGTTGCAAGCATGGGATGCTCTCCTTTCAGACGCCCGCTTTCGGGCTGGCTTCGGTTTCATCGAAATTTGTCACACGTTGGGCGATCAGGTCAAAGTCGAACTCTTCGCGGGTCATGAGACTGAGAGCAACACAGATAATCGTGCTGGCCCCATAGGCCGTCAGCGAGGCGGTAAGCACCGTATAGTCACGCAGAAAGCCCGAGAAGTAGTAAATCGCCACCACCGTTCCGATCAGCCCGATCACCAGCCCCATGACCCGCCCGAAAAAGCCGAACGCCATGAGCCCAAGCACCACGCCGCCGCCAACGGCCGCGATCAGCTCGAAGCCAAGTGCAACTGCGCCGGTCATGGCCAAAAGCTCGAACCGGACCACACAGAACAACAACAGCCCGCCAATGACGGCCCAGACAAACGCGGCATTGGTCACCCGATTCCAGTAGCAGCTGGCAATCACCGGGAACACGATGGCCCCCCACAGCGCACCGACAAAGACCAGCATCACAAGGATATCAAGCGAGAAGCTGGCAAAAATCAGCCCCGCCGCGGTGGCCACGATCATCGTTGCGCGCCCCAGCATCAGCATTTTCTTGGGATCGGGGTTTCCCTTGGCCAGATTGCGCCCGTAGATGTCGGTCATCATGATCGCCGACAGCGCCGAAAGGTCCGAATCCGCGGTCGACGACAGCGATCCAATCACCAGGATGAAAAACAGAGCAATCATCACCGGCGGCAGATAGGCCGAGGCCATTTGCGGGATGATATTGTTCACGTCGCCCTCATGAGGTGCGATGCCCAGCAAAAGCGCCATCATCCCCAGCATCCCCAAGCCGATCACGATCGAGCCATAGCCCAGCGTTGCCGTGATGAAGGTCGGTTTGATCAGGTCCTGGCGCACCGCAAAAAGACGCTGTGCGATGGTCTGGTTGCCGATGGCATAGGCCAGCACCGCCACGAAGAAGGGTGCACCCTGCTCCAGAATCGCTGTGGTCGAGAAGAAATCGGCCTGTTGTTCGGTCACCCGGCTTAGCCCTTCGGACAGCGCCTCGGCACCACCCGCGCTGAAATAGACCCACGGAATGATAACCACCGCGATGGACATCATCGCCACCACCTGCGCGAAATCCGTCAGGATCGAGGCGCGGAAGCCGGACCACAGCGTGTAGGACAACACGCCCAGCCCGGCAATCAGCACACCCGCCTGAAATGACAGCGGTGACAGCACCGACACCAATGCGCCCGCGGCAGTGAAGTTCACCATCAGACTGATGACACTGCCCAGCAGGTTGGACCCTGCGAGGATCAGCTGGCTTCCCGAACCGTGCCGGGCCTGCATAATCTCGGCAAGGGTGTGTGCCTTCGGCGCCAACGCCCTGAAGCGCAGACCAAACGGATAGATGAACAGGATCATCAATGCGCCCCAGAGCCCGTAGTGAATCGGCCCGGACAGGCCATAATTATACCCCGAGATCGCCGCGCCGTAAAAGGATGCGGCCCAAATCCAGGTGGCGGTCATACTGGCGGCGGAGATGCCAAAGCCCACCTTACCACTTGAGACCATGTAACCATCGACATTTTCCTGCTTGCGGTTCACGAAAGTCGACATGAAGAATGTCGCGCCGTAAAAGCCCAGAAGCAAGATGATGACGGTGGCGGTTGAGAATTGAAAAAACGCCGGCTCAGTCAAGTGACACCTCCTCTCTTGAATGGTTTGCCTTGATCCACTCTCTTTCCGACAGGCCGTTGTCGCGCTCAACGAATGCACGAAAAACGGAGTCGCCTTGCCATCAAGGGTAGCGCGCCCAAGGGATTGGGGCTGACTATCCGTCAGGCCCCCGCACCAATCAAGTGTCAGGCAAGCGCCAAATCCGCCAGTTCAGGGCCGAAACCCGCCAACCTTCATCCGTGGCAATGCCTCGTTGCGGGATCACAGGCCTGACTTGTTGTCTGTACCATGGTGACATAAGAAAACCTGACTGAGCGGCTTTTCCCATGCGACTGCATTGAAATATGCTTGGTGTCTTGTTACTTTGACAATCATCCCAGCACCGGGGCAGATCGGTGCGATTGAGAGGAGGACACAGTCCTGTCTTTAACGGCTGACGCGGCAAATGCCGCTGACCAAGGGGCGCAAGGATCGACCCCCAAAATGAACGCAGACAGCGAAACGCAGCTTGCGCGCATCCTATCATCACTTGACGAAGACAAGGCCGAAGAGGTCGTGCAGATCGACCTGCGCGGGAAAACCGCGATTGGCGATTTCATGGTGATCTGCTCGGGGCGCTCGTCCCGTCAGGTTAGTGCGATCTCTGAGAAACTGGCCACTCGTCTGAAACAGGACTTGGGCGTGCAGGCCAAGATCGAAGGCAAGGATACCGGTGATTGGGTTCTGATCGACACGGGCGATATCGTCGTCCATGTGTTTCGTCCCGAGGTGCGCGAGTTCTATCAGCTTGAGAAAATGTGGCTGCCCGCGGCCGAGGCCGCCGCCACACCCAGCTGAATGCGCGTTCATATCTGCGCGGTCGGCCGCCTCAGGGCGGGTCCGGAACGCGCGTTGATCGAGGATTATCTGACACGGTTTGAACGCAGCGGGCGTGGGCTTGGCCTGACGCTTGGCGGTGTGCACGAGGTGGAGGACAAGAAAGGCGGCGGCAAACCAGCCGAGGCCACCCTGCTGAGCAAGGTGATCCCCGATGGTGCAACCCTGATTGCCCTGGACGAACATGGCAAGGTCTTCTCCTCCCCGAAATTTGCCAGCCATCTGTCCACTATACGCGACGCAGGGTGCGGCGACCTGGCCTTCGTGATTGGCGGTGCCGATGGGATTGCACCTGAACTGCTGGCCAAAGCGGATATGAAACTGTCCTTCGGGGCGATGGTCTGGCCGCATATGCTGGCCCGGGTGATGTTGTCAGAGCAGCTCTATCGCGCGGCCTCGATTCTGGCGGGCAGCCCCTATCATCGGGTTTGACGTGGACTCTACGCGAAAAACTGCAACAAACTGCCTCTGTTACCGCAAACCTCGGCTTCACCCTGCCCGGCGAAACCGGTAGAACCCTGCCTGAAGAGGCAGGAAACCCATGCAAGTACCCAAACCCGTTGTTCTGTGCATTCTGGATGGATGGGGTCTTTCGGATGTGACCGAGGCCAATGCCCCCTTGTTGGCCGACACACCGGTTTTTGACAAGCTGATGCAGACCTGCCCCAACAACACCCTGGTCACCCATGGCCCTGACGTCGGCCTGCCCAGCGGACAAATGGGCAATTCCGAGGTCGGTCATACCAATATCGGTGCGGGCCGGGTGGTGGCGATGGATCTGGGTCAGATTGATCTGGCCATTGAGGATGGCAGTTTTGGCACGGCAGAGGCGATTCAGGCATTTATCCGAGACATGAAGGCCTCGGGCGGGACGGCGCATCTGATGGGCATCATCTCGGACGGGGGAGTGCACGGGCATATCAACCATATCGTCGCTGCTGCAAAGGTTCTGTCCGAAGCGGAGATCCCGGTGGTGCTGCATGCTCTGACCGACGGGCGCGACGTGGCGCCGAAAAGCGCGCTGACCTATCTGGGTCAACTGGCCGAAGCTTTGCCCGAAGGTGTGCAGATCGCCACGCTGTCCGGACGCTATTTCGCAATGGACCGCGATAATCGCTGGGCGCGTGTGCGCGAGGCGTATGAAGCGATGATCTTTGCCAAGGGCCCGCGCAGTGACACGCCCGAGATTGCGGTGAAAAACGCCTATGCCCGCTCGGAAACGGACGAATTCATCTCGGCCACTATCATCGGCGATTATCAGGGCGCCCAGGATGGCGACGGCTTCTTCTGCCTCAATTTCCGCGCTGATCGGGCGCGAGAGATCATGCGCGCCGTCGCCCAGCCGGGGTTCAACGATTTCCCAGCCGGACCTCGCCCCAGCTGGGCCGCGATGCTGGGAATGGTCGAATACTCGCGCGATCACAACGTCTGGGTCGATACCGTGTTTCCATCGCGGGACATCGGGAACACGCTGGCCGAATGGGTCTCGAAACACGACAAGACGCAATTCCATCTGGCCGAAACCGAAAAATACCCTCATGTCACATTCTTCCTGAATGGTGGCAAGGAAGACCCGGAACCGGGCGAAGATCGCTACATGGCACCCTCGCCGCAGGTCGCGACCTACGACATGCAGCCCGAGATGTCTGCCGATGAGGTCACCACGCATTTCATCAGCGCGATTGATGAAGGCTATGACCTGATCGTCGTGAATTACGCCAATCCTGACATGGTCGGGCATACCGGTGATCTGGCTGCCGCCATGACGGCCTGCGAGGCAGTCGATCAGGGGCTGGCACGGGTGGTAGACGCTTTGGCCGAAGCAGGTGGCGCGATGATCATCACCGCCGATCATGGCAATTGCGAAACCATGATTGACCCCGAAACCGGCGGGCCACACACCGCTCATACAACGAACCCGGTGCCGGTGATCCTTGTGGGTGGGCCAGGGGGGGCCAAATTGTCCTCGGGGCGGCTGTGTGATCTGGCACCAACTTTGCTGGAGCTGATGCAGTTGCCACAACCCGGTGAAATGACAGGAAAGAGCCTGATCCAATGAAACGGTTGGTTCTTGCCTTAACTTTGATGCTTGCAGGGGCAGCCCAGGCCGAAACTGATCCCGCCAGCGCCGCGCGCGCCGCAGCCGAGAGATTGAAAAACGCCGCGCAGTTGCTGGACAAGGCAGATGGCGCGCGCGACCGCGTCAAGGCGCTGACCGAAACTGTGCATGCCTACGAAGAAGGGCTGCAAGCCTTGCGCGAAGGGTTGCGCCGCGCCGCAATCCGCGAAGAGACGCTGGCCCGCGAACTGCAATCGCGGGACGCCGAAATCTCGCAGCTACTGGGCGTTTTGCAGAACATGAGCGCCTCGCCCTCGCCGGTATTGCTGCTGCACCCCTCCGGACCGGTGGGTACCGCGCGCTCGGGCATGATCATGGCCGAGGTGACCCCTGCGCTGACCCAAAGGGCCGAGGCATTGCGGGATCAGTTGGAAGAGGTCAGCATCCTGCGCGCCCTGCAACAAAGTGCGGTGGACAAGCTGCAGGACGGGCTGACCGGGGCACAATTGGCCCGCGCGGCTCTCAGCCAGGCGATTTCCGACCGCACCGACCTGCCCAAGCGCTTTACCGAAGACCCGGTCAAAACCGGGGTATTGATTGCGTCGACCGAGACATTGGAAGGGTTTGCCAGCGGCCTCAGCCAGATCGCAGTGGACGAGGTCGAAGGCAGCCTGCCGGGCATCGCCCATCGCAAGGGCAGCCTGCCTTTGCCGGTACGAGGCCGAATCTTGCGCCGCGCAGGCGAGCCTGATGCGGCTGGCATCACCCGGCCCGGTGTGGTCATGGTCACCCGGCCCCATGCGATGGTCAGCACACCGGCGGCCGCCACGATCCGCTATCGCGGCCCCCTGCTGGATTACGGCAATGTGATTATTCTCGAACCCGAAGCCGGGCTATTGATGGTTTTCGCCGGACTTGAGCAAGTCTATGGTGAGATCGGCGAGGTTCTGCCCGGTGGTAGCCCTGTGGGCATCATGGGAGGGCCGCAACTGGACGCAGGGGCGATTTTATCCCAGACAGAGGATGATATCACTGCCCAACAAAGCGAAACCCTCTATATAGAGGTCAGAGAGAGCAATACGCCCGTGGACCCCGAGCTGTGGTTCAAGACAGACAAGGACGAATGAGCATGAAAAAATTTGCGATGGCCGCTGCGGCTGGCATCCTGACTGGCGTGGTCGTGTCCACGCAGGTGGCCGCCCCGCTGTTGGCCCAGGAAGCCGCCAAAAGCACCAACGTCTATGAGCAGCTGGACCTGTTCGGTGACATCTTCGAACGCATCCGCGCCCAGTATGTCGAGGACGTGGACGAAGGCGAACTGATCGAGGCGGCGATCAACGGCATGCTGACCTCGCTTGATCCGCATTCCAGCTATCTGAGCCCCGATGATGCCGCCGATATGCGCGTGCAGACACGTGGCGAATTTGGCGGCCTGGGCATTGAGGTGACGCAAGAAGACGGCTTTGTGAAAGTGGTCTCACCCATCGACGGCACTCCCGCCGATGAGGCCGGGATTGAGGCCGGCGATTTCATCACACATGTCGACAATGAAAGCGTGCTGGGCCTGACCCTGGACGAGGCGGTTGAGTTGATGCGCGGGCCGGTTGGCAGCGAGATCGTGATAACCGTTGTGCGTGAGGACATCGGAGAACCGTTTGATGTTTCTATCATCCGCGACACGATCCAACTGACCGCCGTGCGCGCCCGCACCGAACAGGAAACCGTTGTCCTGAGGGTCACCACCTTCAACGACCAGACCTACAAGAACCTCAAAGCCGGCCTTGAAGAACAGGTTGAAGAACTGGGCGGTATGGACGAGGTGAACGGCATCGTGCTGGATCTGCGCAACAACCCAGGCGGCCTGCTGACCCAAGCGATCAAAGTATCGGACGCGTTCCTGGACAAGGGCGAGATTGTCAGCACACGCGGGCGCAATCCCGAAGACGGGGATCGTTTCAACGCCGAACCCGGCGATCTGGCCAATGGCAAACCGATCGTTGTTCTGATCAATGGTGGTTCGGCCAGTGCCTCGGAAATCGTCGCAGGCGCCTTGCAGGATCACCGCCGCGCCATCGTGGTGGGGACGAAAAGCTTTGGAAAGGGCTCGGTTCAGACGGTCATGCCGCTGCGCGGAGACGGGGCCATGCGCCTGACCACGGCCCGTTACTACACCCCTTCTGGCCGGTCCATCCAATCGCTTGGTGTGTCGCCCGACATCATCGTTGAACAACCCCGTACCAGACCCGGTGAGGAGGAGAGCGAAGAGGAACAAGCCCGTCGCGAACGCTCCGAGGCCGATCTACGCGGCAGCCTGAACAATGACAGCCTGACCGAAGACGAGATTCGCCAGATCGAAGAAGATCGCGCCAAGGTCGAAGCCACCGCCAAGCTGCGCGAAGAGGATTACCAGATGGCCTATGCCATCGACATCCTGCACGGGCTGACGGCGTTGGGTCCGCAGGACTAATCCAAGCGCCTAGGTTTTGCGCAACGCCTCGACACCATTGGCAATTTCCGTCGCAAGCGCCCAGGCATCCACGCTTGGGCGCTCGGACGACACCCGCAGCCCCAGAAGATCGGATTGATAGCGCCGCGCCAACCGTTTCGGATCGTGATCGGCACTGATCTGACCCCGCGTCTGCGCTTCTTCAAAGAGGCTGGCAAACACCGCTTCCATGTCATCCAGATGCGCCCCGGCGCGCGCCGCTAATGGGTGGGCCTGCGCCTGTAGCTCAAGAAATGTCTTGGACAGCATGCAAGCCGTCGCCGCACCCTTACGCTCCAGCACCCGCAGGGGATGGGCCTGGAGCGCCTCTAGCGGCCCAAGGTCCTCGGCCAGTTTGCGCAGGCCCGCGGCCCCTTCTTCGGCGTAGCGATCAAGCGCCAGTTCATACAGTGCCTCTTTCGAGCCGAACGCGGCATAAAAGCTGCCCGGGTTCAGCTTGAGCGCAGCCTCAAGATCTTTCATCGATGTCCCGGCCCAGCCCCTTGCCCAGAACAAGTCCCGGGCGCGGACGATCAGGTCATCTCGGTCATAAAGCGGTTTGCGGGGCATGGGATCACTTATTGTTGAATAGTCACTCAAATATAATACTTGAACGATCACTCAACAATATCTAATTCATCCGTATTGCATAAACACTAGGAGAGCTGACATGGCCACCTTCCCCTCACATGATTTCGACACCGCACCGGAGGCCTCAAAACCGCTGCTGGAAAAATCCCAGGCCGCCTTTGGTCGTCTGCCAGGCCTGCACAAGGTGATGGCCGAAAGTCCGCAGGCTCTGGATGGCTATCAGGTGCTGCACAAACTGGCGCAAGAAACCGCGTTTGACGCGGATGAACTGACCGTTGTCTGGCAAACGATCAATGTCGAACATGAGTGTCATTACTGCGTGCCCGCCCATACCGGCATCGCCAAGATGATGAAGGTTTCGGACGAGATCAGCAACGCATTGCGCGATGAAACCCCGCTGCCCTCAGCCAGGCTTGAGGCGTTGCGGGCTTTCACCCTGCGGGTGGTCCGCAACCGCGGCAATGTCGCCGAAACACAGTTGCAGGAGTTCTTTGACGCAGGTTACAGCCACCGCGCCGTGTTGGACGTGATCCTGATCCTCGCTCAGAAGACGATGTCGAACTACATCAACCATCTTGCGGAAACACCGCTTGACGATTTCGCCAAGCCCTTTGCGTGGACACGCGGCACCGATCCCGTCGCCGCCTGACCAAAAACAGCGCCAGTCAGCCCGGTTGGCTGGCGCTAATCGAGGCTGCGCGCCTCATCGGTCAACATGACCGGAATGCCGTTACGAATCGGAAAGGCCAGTTTTGCAGCCCGGCTGATCAATTCCTGAGCCTCGGCATCATACTCCAACCGGCTCTGCGTCACAGGACAGATCAGTGCCTCAAGCATATGACGATCGATTGCAGGCTGGGCGGGTGTATCTCTCATTGCATGATCTCTTCCGTACCTTCGCCGCCCCGCAGGGCAAATTCGATCAACGTCACCAAAGTCTCGCGGCGAGTGGTCAGTGAAGGCGCTTCCAGAAGCGCCTGTTTGTCTTCCGGCTCGAACCCCAACAACATCGACAGCGAGTTGATCAGAAGCTCGTCATCGGCGTCTTTCAGAGTATCCCAATCGGTCTGCAATTCACGCGAATGAAAATAGCGGCTCAGCAAATCCAGAAACCCTTCGCGGTCAAAACAAGTGTCCACGTCAGTTGGCGCAAGGTCTTGTTCAAACCCGGCCCAAGACACGCGCGCGCGCCGATAGGGGGTAAAGCCATCGACCTCTTCGATCACGCGATAGCGCGACAGGCCGGACAGGGTGATCATGTAGCGCCCATCTTCAGTTTCGGAAAACTGCGTCACGCGACCGACACACCCGATGGCATGCAACCCGGTGCCGCCGCGGCCGGGCACCGTGTTGGGCTGGATCATCCCGATCAGACGCTCGGGCGTTTTCAGCGTATCATCCAGCATCGCCAGATAGCGTGGTTCAAACAAATGCAGCGGTAGGCGCGACCGCGGCAGCAACAGCGCCCCCGGCAGGGGAAACACGGGGATAACGTCCGGAAGGTCGGCAGGTTTAATCATGTCAGTGGAACTAGACTGATCATGGGATCAGGCAAATATCATCGAACTTAATTTGCGCCGTCCGTTCAGAACAACCGGATCCTCGGGTTTGAGCGCGTCGAAGATCGTAAACAGCTGCTGCTTGGCCGCACCATCGTTCCACTCGCGATCCCGGCGGAACAGTTCCAGCAGTGTCGCGACTGCATCCTCGGCCTGACCGGCGGCATGTTGCGCCAGCGCCAGATCAAAGCGAGCCTGATGGTCGTCCGGGTTGGCCTCGACCGCCGCTTTCAAATCTCCTACCGGGCCTGCGTCCTGCGCCTGACGGGCCAGTTCAAGCTGGGCATGGGCGGCTTCAAGTTCCGGCGCGCTGCTGATTTCGGCCGGAGCGCCGTTCAGGATCGCCTCGGCCTGATCCAATTCTTCCATGGCGATATAGGCGCGCACCATGCCGCCATAGGCCGCGGCGTTGGCGGTGTCTTCTTCAAGTATGGCGGCAAAGGTTTGTGCCGCATCTGCGGCGGCCCCTTCTTCCAGCATCTGCTCGGCGGCGTCCACGGCCTCGCCCAGGCCATCATCGCCGGCTTCGCCCCCTGCTGCCTCGATTGTGCGGGCCACGAAGGCGTCGATTTCCGAAGGCGGTACCGCACCTTGGAAGCCATCGATGGGCTGGCCTTTCCAGAAGGCGTAAACCGTTGGGATGGATTGCACGCGCAGCTGACCGGCGATGCCCTGGTTTTCATCAACATTGACCTTGGCCATGCGCACGGCTCCGCCTGCTTTGGTCACCGCCGCCTCCAGCGCCGGGCCCAGCGTCTTGCAAGGGCCACACCACGGGGCCCAGAAATCCACGATCACCGGTACTGTTTGTGACGCCTCGATCACGTCGACCATGAATTCGACCTCGGATACGTCCTTGATCAGATCAGTTTGAGCAGGCGTTTGGCCACCAAGTTCAAGCATTGCGCCCTCCGCATCGTTAGATTGCCATATCCCGGTCTACATGGCGCACGCATGACAGTGTTGCAAGGGGCGCAATCTCTCCTTGGACCCGTTCGCCCAGCAAAAACTGCTCACTCGCCCGTTTGGATGCCACAGTTGGGGTCGAGCTATCCAAGTCCGGGAATCGCTTAATCCAGATCGAATGTCGCAAAAACAGGCGCATGATCACTGGGCTTTTCCCAGCCGCGCGCGCGGCGCAGGACCCGGCTGGAATGGCCCGCGTTCGAGATATCCGGCGTGGCCCAGACGTGATCGAGGCGGCGCCCCTTGTCGGCGGCGTCCCAATCGCGGGCGCGATACGACCACCAACTGTAAAGCTGTCCCTCGGGAATATCCTGCCGCGTGATGTCGACCCAGCCACCCGCGCCTTGGGTTTCGGCCAGTTGGTCCACCTCGATGGGCGTGTGGCTGACCACTTTCAGCAACTGTTTATGCGACCACACATCGTCCTCGCGCGGGGCAATGTTCAAGTCTCCAACCAGAATGGACTTTTGAGGTTTTTCCGCATGAAACCAGTCACGCATCCCGGTCAGGTAATCCAGTTTCTGGCCGAATTTCTCATTGACCTCGCGATCAGGCACATCGCCCCCGGCGGGCACATAGAAGTTGTGGATCGTAACGCCGTTTTCCAGACGACCGGCAATGTGGCGGGCATGGCCAAGCTCTGCAAAATCCTGCGATCCGGCTTCGACCATGGGCAGGCGCGACAGGATCGCGACCCCGTTATATCCCTTCTGCCCGCGCGCCACCATGTGGGTGTAACCAAGCGCGGCAAACGCCTCGGTCGGGATTTTCTCAACCGGGCTTTTGCATTCCTGCAGGCACAGCACATCGGGCCCTTCCTCTGCCAGAAGCTTACAGACGATCGGCTCGCGCAGGCGGACCGAGTTGATATTCCAAGTGGCAAGGGTGAAGGGCATGAAAGGGACTCCTGTTAAAGCGTTTAAGGAAGGCCTGGCCAACGGCCTGTCTCGAAACGCAATCGAACGTTCATATGATGCGCGCGCTTCGACTTTCTTTGATATCTCAAGCTAAAGCCGATCCGCTGAAGGTCATGGCGACCATGCCCTTGCCAGACCCGGCGTTGCAACCGGAAACCTGCTAGAAAATCGCCTCATATCGGATCAGATGGCAGCTTTGCGGGACACAGCAGTCACTTGCAGAGCCGCGCGATGGCCAGACCGCGGGATGGCGATCTGACCTCTGTGTGATGCGCTTTATGGCAGCCAAGCCCGTGTAAGATCACAGCACTGCGCCAAGCCCGGCCAAATCGCCAGCCCTTGCGGGCGGTCTGGCGATCGCGCGGCGGCTTCGCCTTGATTCCGCGCGGGGGGGTGACCGCGCAGGGCTCAGAGCCGCCAGCCGGTGAGACAGCCTGTCCTTCACCGCGATCAAGCCGTATCTGAACCCAGCTCCCGCTCGACCAGTGCCACCCAATAAGATGAGCCCGCCACCAGCGCAGCATCGTTGAAATCGTAATCCGCCGAATGCAGAGGCCGCGCGTGGCTGCCTTTCGTTCCATTGCCCATCAGCATGAAACACCCCGGCACCGCGGCGGCCATATGGGCAAAATCCTCGGAAAACAGCTTGGGCGGGCAATCGCCATCCACGTTGTTACCAAGCGCACGGGCGGCGGCCTCGGCGGCGCGGGTGGCCTTAGCATCGTTGACCGTGGGCGGAAAGATCGTGTCGTATTGCACCGTTGTCTCGACATCATGCGCTGCGGCAATCCCGGCAACGATCTGGCGCATCGCGGCCTCGGTTGCCGCATTGGTGTCAGGCGTCAACGCCCTTGCATCGCCCTTCAGAACCGCGTGGCCGGGCAGCACGTTGCGCCGCCCATCGGTGATGAACTCGGTAATCGACACCACCCCGTTCTGCGCCGGATCCAGCTTGCGCGATACGATGGTCTGAAGCGCACTCACCATCTGCGCGCCCACGGTGATCGCATCCACCCCCATATGGGGCAAGGCGGCATGGCCTCCGCGCGCGGTGATCTCGATCTCGAACAGGCTTTCTGCTGCGGTGATTGGGCCCGCGCGGGTGGCAAAATCGGTCAGTTCCATGCCCGGGATATTGTGCATCCCGTAGACTCGTTCAATGCCAAATCGATCAAACATCCCATCGCGGATCATCGCCGCAGCGCCATCGCCAAATTCTTCGTTGGGCTGAAAGATGAACACAGCACGGCCATTGAAATCACCCTGCCCGGCCAGATGCTTGGCCGCCCCCAGGGCCATCGTCATATGCCCGTCATGCCCACAGGCATGCATTTTGCCGGGATGAGTCGAACGGTGGGCAAACCCGTTGACCTCATCAATCGGCAGGGCGTCCATATCGGCGCGGATGCCGATGCTGCGTGGGCCATTGCCACGTTGCAACACGCCGACGACGCCGCTCTGGCCAATGCCGCGATGCACCTCAAGGCCGAAGCTTTCCAGCAATTCGGCGACCCGTGCCTCGGTCTTGGGCAGGTCAAATTCCAGTTCGGGGATCTGGTGAAAGCCGTGCCGCCAGCTTGTCATCTCGTCATGCAGATAGGCTGTTTTCATTCCCGCACCGTGGCTGATAATCTGTCAACGCTCAAGCCCTACAAAGGAATGTCCATGAAACACGCCATCGTGACGGGGGCCGCCCGGGGGATCGGGCTTGCCACCACCAAACAATTTCTCGGCCTTGGCTGGCGCGTGACGATGATTGATCGCGACGAACCGGCGCTGGAGGCCGCCGCCGCCCCGCTTGAGAATGTTGACCCTGTGCTATGCGATGTTTCGCAGCCCGATCAGGTGGCGCCTCTGGCCGTCGCCTATCCGCAGATCGATGCGTTGATCAACAATGCCGGCGTGGCCGATTTCGGGCCGATGGAAGACACGGATTTTGCCCGCTGGCGCGCGGTGATGGAGACCAATCTGGACGGTGTTTTCCTGATGTCACAGACCCTCCGCGACAGCTTGTTGGCCACGAAAGGAGCGATCGTCAACATCGCCTCTATTTCAGGTCTGCGCGCCAGCACATTGCGCGTCGCCTATGGCACCTCCAAGGCCGGCGTGATCCATCTAACCCAGCAACAGGCTGCCGAATTGGGCGACCACGGTGTACGTGCCAATTGCATCTGTCCGGGGCCGGTCAAAACCAAGCTGGCCATGGCGGTGCACACGCCCGATATCATTGATGCCTACCATGATGCGATCCCTTTGAACCGCTATGGCTCGGAGGATGAGATTGCGTCTGTGATCACCTTCCTCTGCTCGGACGCGGCCAGCTATGTCACCGGTCAGGTCATCGCTGTGGATGGCGGATTCGAGTCCACTGGAATCGGGTTGCCAGCCTTAAGGAGCGGTTCTTAACCAGCTTATGCAGGATGATGCGGTCATTTGTGCAAGCCGCGGGATGAGAGCCGTAACAGGACTCAAGAACAAACACTCACAAACAAGGTTGAGATATTTTGTCTCACTTTTTGCCAAGTCCGCTTTTCTGGTCTTATTCACGGGTGCCACCTGGCCCTATCCAGTGGCGCCGCTTCTCTATGATATGATCAAATGATTCTGGCACGCCCGCGCGTCGGGCCCTTTTGGATGGAGCACGCTCATGGACGGCAAGGTAATGGACAACGACATTTCTCATGTGGTCGAGGCGGATCGCGCCCATGTGTGGCACCACCTGAGCCAGCACGCGGCGTGGAACGGCGAAAAGCCGGCAGCCGACCCCAAGATCATCGTTGAAGGGCGCGGCATGCGCGTCTGGGACCAGCACGGCAAAGAGCATCTGGATGCGGTTTCGGGCGGTGTGTGGACGGTCAATGTCGGCTATGGTCGTGAACGGATCGCCAACGCGGTGCGCGACCAGCTGATCAAGCTGAACTATTTCGCAGGCTCCACCGGGTCGATCCCGGGCGCGATGTTCTCGGAAAAACTGATCTCGAAAATGCCGGGGATGAGCCGGGTTTACTATACCAATTCAGGTTCCGAGGCGAATGAGAAGGCGTTCAAACTGGTCCGTCAGATTTCGCACAAGCTGTATGGTGGCAAGAAGCACAAGATCCTCTACCGCGACCGCGATTATCACGGATCGACCCTGGCAACGATGTCCTGCGGTGGCCAGGATGAGCGCAACGCGCAATACGGCCCCTTTGCCCCCGGTTTCGTGCGCGTGCCCCATTGCATGGAATACCGTGCGCAATGGGACCTGAGCGGGGAAGAATACGGCGTGGCCGCGGCCAATGCGATCGAGGAAGTCATTCTGGCCGAAGGGCCTGACACCATTGGCGCGCTGTGTCTTGAGCCGGTTACCGCAGGTGGTGGCGTGATCACCCCGCCCGAAGGGTATTGGCCCCGCGTGCAGGAGATTTGCAAGAAGTACGACATCCTGCTGCATATCGACGAAGTGGTTTGCGGCGTGGGCCGCACCGGCACCTGGTTTGGCTATCAGCATTACGGGATCGAACCTGATTTCGTGACCATGGCCAAGGGTGTTGCGTCGGGCTATGCCGCGATTGCCTGCTGTGTGACCAACGAGCGTGTGTTTGACATGTTCAAGGACGACACCACCGATCCGCTGAACTATTTCCGCGATATTTCAACCTTTGGCGGCTGCACGGCCGGTCCGGCGGCGGCGCTGGAAAATATGGCGATCATCGAGGAAGAAGACCTGCTGGGCAACACCGTCGCCATGGGCGATTACATGCTGGATCAGCTGAACGCGCTGAAAGACAGGCATGCCGTCATCGGTGATGTGCGCGGCAAGGGCCTGTTCCTGGGCGCCGAGCTGGTCGCGGATCGTGGCACCAAAGAGCCGGTGGACGAAAAGCTGGCGCAGGCCGTTGTGGGCAACTGCATGGCGCAGGGCGTGGTGATTGGCGTGACCAACCGCTCGATCCCCGGCTTTAACAATACGCTCTGCTATTCGCCCGCGTTGATCGCCACCAAGGATGACATTGATCAGATCATCGATGGCACCGACAAGGCGTTGACCGCTGTCTTTGGCTAACTGATCTGCGCACCCTGCCCGTACGGCGGGGTGCGCGATATGTCCGATGTGGCCAGAACCCATCACTCTCCACGGCACCCATGCGGTGCTGGAACCCCTCAGCCAGACCCACGCGAAAGCCTTGGCCGAGGCGGCAGAGGGCGTGCAGGGGTTGTGGTATATGATGATTCCCACTCCCGAGGGCGTCCTGGCCGAGATTGAGCGCCGACAGGCAACCGCGAATATGCTGCCCTTCGCCATTCTGAACGATCAGGGCGTGGCAGTGGGGATGACCACCTACATGAATATCGAGGCAGCCCACCGGCGGGTTGAGATCGGCTCGACCTGGTTGGGAAAATCCGCCCAGCGCGGACCGATCAACACCGAATGCAAGCTAATGCTGCTGACCCATGCGTTCGAGGCGCTGGAGTGCATCGCGGTCGAGTTTCGCACGCATGTCATCAATCACCAGTCCCGCCGGGCGATTGAGCGTCTGGGGGCAAAACTGGACGGGGTGCTGCGCGCGCATATGATCATGGATAACGGCACAGTGCGGGACACGGCAGTCTATTCGATCACAGCTCCTGAATGGCCCACGGTGAGGGCCAACCTGAACTGGAAGCTCGCGCAGCCGCGCAATTGACGCGACCCCTTGCCATGCTGCCGTACGACGAGACGGGAGCGCGTTGGAGAAGGCGAAACATCACCGTGATGGTTCTGCGTGGCCGGATGTGGTTTGATCCCCCTCAGACAGAACGAGGGACATTCCATGAGTCGCCTGCGCAAGATGGTCTACAAACGGCTGGAGGCCGAACCCCGGACCGATCCGATCAACCGCGCCATTGATATCTGTCTTGTGTCGCTGATCACAATCAACGTTGTCGCCGTCGTTCTGGAAACGGTTTCCAGTATCGAAGCGCAGTATCATGGTCTGTTTGTTGTCATCGAGTTTATCTCGGTCGCCGTGTTCAGTCTCGAGTATCTGGCGCGCGTCTGGGTTTGTGTCGAAGACGAGGAGTTTGCGCAATATCGTTTTCCGCGACTGCGCTATATGACCACGCCAATCGCCCTGATCGATCTGGCGGCCATCCTGCCCTTCTACCTGAGTATGCTTTTCTCGGTCGATCTGCGGTTCCTGCGGGTGTTGCGGTTGCTACGTATCCTCAAACTCACGCGGTATTCTTCGGCTATGTCGATGTTGCTCGATGTCCTCAGGGAAGAGGCCAATTCGTTTTTCGCGGCGATTTTCATCCTGATGATGTTGCTGATCCTGGCCGCCAGCGGGGCGTATCTGGCGGAACATCAGATGCAGCCCGAGAGTTTCGGCTCGATTCCACATGCGATGTGGTGGGCCGTGGCGACTTTAACAACCGTAGGCTATGGCGACGTAACACCGATCACGCCTATGGGTCGTATTTTTGGATCGCTGGTGGCGATTGTCGGCATCGGTATGGCCGCCCTTCCTGCCGGCATCCTTGCCAGTGGGTTGGCAGATCGGTTGCGACGAACGCGTGAAGAACTGGCCCAGAAATTCAGGACCGCCCTTGAAGACGGCGTAATCGACGCCGACGAAGAAGCCGAGTTGGAACAGCTGCGGCGTCAGCTTGGCCTCAGTCACAAAGTCGCGGACGAAGTGTTGAAAGCCGTCCAAAAGGAGGCGCGCGCGCATGATCGGGATATCTGTCCGCATTGCGGTAAATCACTGCATTGATCCGCATAACGTGTCATCGTCAAAATGCTAGATCAATGAATACAACTTGTATACATATTGTATAACAACTGAGTCGCACCGGACCGATCATGCCCAAAGACCGCAAATCCCAATGCCTGGACGATGTGCGCATGCGCATTCTTACGCAAGGCATCGCACCCGGCAGTGAACTGGACGAGGCCGCGCTTTGTGAGGAATACGGCCTGTCCCGCACGCCCATGCGCGAGATTTTTCAGCGGCTTGCCGGCGAAGGATACCTGACGCAGGAACAGAACCGTGCCACGCGGGTGGCCTCGATGGATTTGAGCACCATGCGGATGTTCTTTCAGACCGCGCCGCTGATCTATGCCAATATCGCGCGGCTGGCCGCCGAAAACCGGTGCAGTGATGAACTGCCAGCCCTGAAAGACACGCAAACCGCCTTTCGCCGCGCCAATGAGGCAGGCGATGCGGGGCAAGCCGCGCTGCTGAACCACCGTTTTCACGAACAGATCGGGCGGATGTCGCACAATCCATATTTGCTGGTCAGCCTGAAGCGGATGCTGATCGACCACACGCGGCTGAGCCAGACGTTTTACCGCCCCGCCTCGGAGGAGGACGCGCTGCGCGTCACCAAGGCAGTGGAGCAACATGACGCCATGATCGAGGCAATCGAGATGCAGGATCCCACCCGAGCGGTGGACCTGACCATTGATCACTGGAACCTAACGAGTGACCGATTGGAGCGGTTCGTACAGCCCGATCCGCTGCCCATCGACGTTCACCAGATGAAGGACCGCAAACATGCAGTTTGAAGGCATATGGACGCCTGTCATCACGCCTTACCATGATGATTTCAGCGTCAATGAAAGCGCGCTGGAAGAGGTAATTGAACACCTGATCGCAGGTGGTGTGCATGGCATCATCGCCGCAGGCACGACCGGTGAATACTATGCGCAGGATTTTGACACCCGCGCGCATCTGGCCAAGCGCACCAAGAAAATCATCAGGGGCCGCGTGCCGCTCTGTGTGGGCACCGGCGCACTGCGCACGGAAGACAGCATTGCCTATGCCAAAATGGGTAAAGAGGTGGGCGCGGATGCGATCCTTGTGGCCACACCGCCCTATTCCGTGCCCACGGGCCGCGAGATTGCACTGCACGCGCTGGCGATTGATCGCGCCGTGGACATGCCTGTGATGCTCTACAACTATCCGGGCCGGATGGGCGTGAACATGGACGAGGAAACGCTGGATCGCCTTGGCCGCTCACCCAATTTCTGCGGCATCAAGGAAAGCAGTGGCGATATCAACCGCCTGCACATGATCGCGCGGGATTATCCGCATCTGGGCCTGCTGTGCGGGATGGACGATCAGGCGCTGGAATTCTTCGCTTGGGGCGCGCGCGGCTGGGTCTGCGCGGGGTCAAACTTTGCCCCCGAAGCGCATGTGGCACTTTACAAGGCTTGCGTGGTTGGGGGCGATTACACCAAGGGCCGTGCGATCATGAGTGCGATGATGCCGCTGATGCGGATTCTGGAACAGGGTGGAAAATTCATCCAGTGCATCAAACACGGCGTGACGATGCGTGGTATCCAAGCGGGGCCGCCTCTCAAGCCCCTGCACCCACTGAATAAAGACGACAAACGCGCCTTGGAAGAGGTGATCCGCACGCTGGACACGGCGATTGCCGCCATTGAGGAGACGAGCAAATGACCGAGTTGCTGACACGCGAAGAATACGCGGCCATCGCCGCCGATCTGGACCTGCCCAAGACCCCGTTCGTGGATGGCAAGTTCCGCAAAGGCGCGGGGCCGACGATGGAGACGGTCAATCCGGCCACTGGTGATGTGTTGGCCAAGATCAGTACCGCGGGCCCAGACGATGTGGACTTTGCTGTCAAGAAGGCCCGCGAAGCGTTTGAACGTGGCGAGTGGTCACGCGCGCATCCCTCTGAGCGCAAGGATGTGATGATCCGCCTGTGCAAGTTGATTACCCGCCGGCGCCATGAATTTGCGGTGATGGAAAGCCTTGAGAGCGGCAAACCGGTACGCGATTGCGAGCTGATCGACATCCCCGAGACGATCCACACGATCAAATGGCATGGCGAGTTGATCGACAAGATTTACGATCAGACTGCACCCGCCGGGGACGACGCGATTTCGATGATCGTGCGCGAACCTTTGGGCGTGGTGACCGCTGTGCTGCCGTGGAACTTCCCGCTGTTGATGATGGCATGGAAGATCGGCCCGGCCCTCGCGGCGGGCAACTCGGTGATCGTCAAACCGGCCGAGCAGACCAGCCTGACCGCCCTGCGGCTGGCCGAGGTGGCGCATATGGCCGGTATTCCGCGCGGTGTGTTGCAGGTGCTGCCTGGCGATGGCCCATCCGTGGGCGAACCGCTGGGTCTGCATATGGATATCGACATGGTCAGCTTCACCGGCTCGACCGAGACCGGCAAACGCTTCCTGCGTTATGCCGCCGACAGCAACATGAAAGAGGTCACGCTGGAATGCGGCGGCAAGAACCCTGCTGTTGTTCTGGAGGATGCCGAGAATCTGGACAACGTGGCCGAGCATGTGGTCAACGCCGCCTTCTGGAACATGGGCGAGAATTGTTCAGCCTCCAGCCGGTTGATCGTGCACAAGGCGGTCAAGGAACCGCTGCTGGATCGCATCCTGGCCCGTATCCGCGACTATAAAACCGGCGATCCGCTGGACCCGGCCAATCATCTGGGCGCTCTGGTGGACGCCGAGCATTGCAAGAAGGTCGCGTCCTATCTGAAAGGCAAGGCGCTGACAGGCGGCAAGGCCAAGGGCAATTTTGTCGAGCCGACCGTCTATGAGGTCAAGAAAACCGACAAACGTGCAACCGAGGAAATCTTTGGTCCGGTGCTGAGCGTGATCGAAGTCGCCTCGACCGAAGAGGCTATCCAACTGGCCAATGACACCAGCTATGGCCTCGCCGCCTCGGTCTTTACCGCCAATGTCCGCACCGCCATCCGTACAGCGCGCGAGATCAAGGCAGGCACCGTGACGGTCAATTGCTATGGCGAAGGAGATATCTCCACGCCGTTCGGGGGCTACAAGCAGTCGGGCTTTGGCGGACGTGACAATTCCATCCACGCTCATGACCAGTTCACCAATATCAAAACCATCTGGGTCGATCTGAGTGACCCCAAAGACGGGGATGATGTGGGGTGAGCGCAGATTGGGACAGCTATTTTCAGGCCCCCTGCACCCCCGAAGAGGTGCAGCGCGCGGCCCAGACGGTGCTGTCTCGACAGGCGCAGATGACCGGGGATGCGGGGCAGCTTCTGTTGATGGATATGGTCTCGGAAATGGCGTGCAAGGTACAGATGGATGCCGACGACCCTGCGCGGGTCAAGGTGCTGGTCACCAGCCCCGATGGGCATTTCAAGGATCAGCGCCTGGTCAGGACCAGCCAGTTCGCCGCCTTCAAACAGGCCCGCAAGCTGGACCTGATTGCCGGTGAAATGCTGCGGGATCTGGCGCAACAAAGTGCCACCGCATCTGTCATCGCGCAGGTGACGGAGAATGGCGACGACCCCACCGGCATGACTGTTCAGACCGTGCCCCTGGGATTTGAAGGATTGATCAAAGAGAGCATGCCAAAACGCGGCCTCCTCTCGCGCATCTTGGGAAGACAGACATGAGTATAGATGCAGTTGGCACAACACGGCGGGGCCGCGGGGCGCGCAAATCGGCGCGGCAGGCCCATGATTTCACAATGCTGCCCGCCCTGAAACGCGGCATCCCGCTGACCGAACCGATGGACGCAGACCAGATCGAACGGATTGACGCCGCCTCGATGGACATTCTGGAAAATGTTGGCGTGGTGTTCCGCGATGACATCGCCATTGAGGATTGGAAACGCGCGGGCGCCGATGTGCGCGATGGCGACCGGGTGCATCTGGATCGCGGCCTTGTGCGCGAGCTGATCAAGACGATCCCCGAGACGTTTACCTATCACGCGCGCAACCCGGCCAATAACCTGCCCTTTGGCCGCGACCATGCCGTATTCGTACCCATGACCGGCGCGCCGTTCCTGCGTGATCTGGACGACGTGCGCCGTAACCCGACGATGGAAGACCTCAGCAACTTCCACAAGCTGGCGCATATGCTGCCTGCGATGCATTCCTCGGCACACCACATTGTCGAACCATATGATCACCCGATCAGCCAACGGCATCTGCGCATTACTTATTCCTCGATGAAACACTCCGACAAGATGTTCATGGGCATGACCACCTCGCCCAAGAATGCCGAGGATGTGCTGGACATGTGCGCGATCCTGTTTGGCGAGGAGTTTCTGGAAACCCACCCGGTGGTGACAGGCAACTGCAACGGCAACTCGCCGCTGGTCTGGGACGAAACCATGCTGGGCGCGATGCGCGCCTTCAACCGGCGCAACCAGCCGGTGTTGTGCAGCCCCTTCGTGCTGGGCGGAGCCAATACGCCCGCCTCAGTGGCGCCCACGGTCGCGCAGTTGAACGCCGAAGCGCTGAGCGCGCTGGCCTATACGCAGGTGGTGCGCAAAGGGTGCCCCGCAATCTACGGGCATTACCTGTCCACCGTGTCGATGAAATCCGGCGCGCCGATGGCGGGGACGCCTGAGATTTCACTCATGAACATGATGATCGGCCAGATGGCGCGGTTCTATGGCGTGCCGTGGCGCAGCTCGAACACGTTGGGCGGGGCCAAGACCTTTGACGCACAGGCGGGATACGAGTCAGCCACTACACTAATGGCCCTGCAGATGGCAGGCACCAACTACATGTGGCACAGCGCTGGCTGGAACGAGGCCGGCATGCATTGTTCCATGGCTAAGTTCGTCGTCGATGCCGAACAATGCGCCATGGCCTATCGCATGGCCCAGGGCATCCGCTGGGATGACTTTGACGAGGCGATTGCAGCCGTGGGCGATATCGGCCCCGGCGGGCACTATCTTGGCCATCCGCACACGTTGGAAAACTTCCAGCGGGCCTTCTTCATGCCCGAGCTGTTTGACAACAACTCCATCGAGCAATGGCAGGCCGAAGGGGCCATCGAGGTGAACGAACGCACCTTGACCTACACCCGGAACTTGCTGAACGCTTACGAGGAACCCAAGCTGGACGCGGGCGTGAACGAAGCACTGCTCGATTACATTACCCGGCGCGAACGCGAAATTCCGGCGGCGGACGCCCTGAACCAGGAGCATTAGAGATACGCATGGCGCATGGCGATTTCATATGGTGTGACCTGTCGGCCTATGATCCGCCGCGCGCCATGCGGTTTTATGCGGGCGTGTTCGGCTGGCGCTGGTCTGGCGCGGATGAGAGCGGCACGTATCTGGCCAGCGCGGGCGGCGCACCCGTGGCCAGCCTCTATCAGATGCCCGAGAAATTCATGCAGATGGGAATGCCCTCCTTCTGGATGAGCTATATCGCGGTGGATGATGCCGAGGCGGTGGTTGAACAGGCCAAATTGCTGGGCGGCAAGGTCGAGCTTGGCCCCGCAGACTACCCCGGCGGCGGACGGTACGCCCTGATCCGTGACCCGCTGGGCGCAGGGTTCACCGTGCTTCAGGGTGAGGCGGGCAGCGTTGCGGGCACCACGCCGGGCCTGCGAGCGGGGCACGGGCTGTTTGTCTCCGACATCGAGGCCATCCAACCGTTTTACGAGGCGCTGTTCGGCTGGTCCTTCGGGACGGTCGAGGCCGGAATCGCGCAGGTGCATCTACGCGGCACGGTCCTGTTTCATTGTCACGAAATCCCCGACCCGGCAGTGCGCGGCAAGGAGGAATACTGGGCCGTTCTGTTTGCGCAGGCCACGGGCCTTGAGAGCATCACTGCAGCGGGCGGAGAGATCATCACCGAGATGTCCTTGCCCGAAGGTGATGCGGTGCTGGCCCGCGATCCCAGCGGCGCGGCCTTTGTCATCCTGAAAGCGGAACATGAGACGACCCCGTCCATCAGCCCGCCAAAATGGGGTTGGATCGGGTTGGGCCTGGTCCTAATCAGCGTCTTCAGCGCGCATCTGTGGCCTTGGGCGATCTTCCTTGGCGTTTGGGTTATCCAAGGGCTGCGCGTGGGCGAAACGCATCTTCTGACGCGCATTCAAAAGTCGCAAGAGCCGGTGCTGTTCTGGTCGATCATGGCTGTTTTTTCTGCCCTGGCCATCGCCAGTCTCCTGTATCCCTTTGGAGCTTCCTAAGTCATGCGTATCGCCGAACTACATATCTATCAGCACGACCTGCCGGTTAAAAACGGCCCTTATACCATGGCCAATGCCGAAGTGTGGTCCCTTAAAACCACACTGGTGCGTATGGTGTCTGATACCGGGCTGGAAGGCTGGGGCGAGACCTGCCCGGTCGGGCCCACTTATGCCGAAAGTCATGCCGGGGGTGCCAGCGCAGCCCTTGAGGCGATGGGCGAAGGATTGATCGGGGCCGAGATTGCGCCACTCAGCCTGCATCGCGCCATGGACGGTCTGCTGAACGGGCATCGCTATGCAAAGGCGGCAGTGGATATCGCCTGTTACGATCTGATCGGCAAAACCACTGGGCTGCGCGTGGCTGAGCTGCTGGGCGGAGCGGCGATGGAACAGGTGCCGTCCTATTACGCAAGCGGCGTTGGCGCACCGGATGAGATCGCCCGGCTGGCCATGGAAAAGATGGAGGAAGGCTATCCCCGCCTGCAAATCAAGGTGGGCGGACGCCCGGTCGAGATTGATATCGAGGTGATCCGCAAGGTCTGGGAGGTCACGCAAGGGCACGTCCGGCTGGCCGTGGATGGCAACCGGGGATGGACCACGCGTGACGCGTTACGGGTCAGCCGGGAATGCCCTGACATTCCCTTCATCATGGAACAGCCCTGTGACACGGTTGACGATCTGCGCAAGATCCGCGCGCAGGTCAGCCACGGCATCTACATGGATGAAAGCAGCGTTGATCTGGCCACTGTGATCGGCGCGGTCGGGGGCAATCTGGTCGATGGGTTCGGCATGAAGATCACCCGGATCGGCGGGCTGCAGCCTATGGCCGTCTTCCGCGATATCTGTGAGGCGCGCTCCCTTCCCCATACCTGCGATGACAGTTGGGGCGGAGATATCATCGCCGCTGCCTGCACCCATATCGGCGCAACCATACGCCCCCGTCTGTTAGAGGGCGTGTGGCTGGCGCAACCCTATATCGAGGGACACTACGACGAGTTGAATGGCATAAAGATCGAAGGCGGGCATATCGCCCTGCCCGAGGGGCCCGGTTTGGGACTGAGTATCGACCCAGCGCAGTTTGGCGCCCCGATCATGTCGTTCGGAGGATAAGCCAGTGGTGCGCGATCCCTTGTTGCAAGAGTTTCAGCTGGGTCATTTGACCTTGCGCAACCGGATCGTCAGCACCGCCCATGCGCCTTCTTTTGTCAAGAGTGGACATCCCAAGGACCGCTATCGGCTTTATCACGAGGAAAAGGCCAGGGGCGGTATTGGCCTGACCATCATGGGGGGGTCAACCAATGTTTCGCCAGACAGCCCCTCGGTTTTTGGGCAGGCCTATGCAGGAGATGACACGATTGTCCCCTGGCTCAAACGCTATGCCGAGGGCGTTCACGCACACGATACCGGCGCGATCATCCAACTGACCCATCTGGGTCGCAGGACCGTCTGGGATGATGCTCACTGGCTGCCGGTCATGGGGCCTTCTGCGCTGCGGGAACGGGCGCATCGCGCCATCCCGAAGGTCATGGAAGAGGCGGACATCGCCCGCGTGATCAGTGATTTCGCCGCTGCAGCCGGTCGGGTGGCCAAGGCCGGGTTCGATGGGATTGAATTGCTGGTGCATTCGCACCTGTTGGGTCAGTTTCTCTCGCCAATCACTAATCTGCGCGAAGATGCGTGGGGAGGTTCGCCCGAGAACCGGCTGCGCCTCTCGCTTGAAGTGATCGACATCGTGCGCCGGGAAATTGGCCCCGACATGATCCTCGGCCTGCGTATCGCTGCGGATGAAGAACTGGAGGGCGGATTAGACGCCGAGGCCTGCATCCAGATCGCCCGGGCCTTTGAAGCGACGGGGCAGGTCGATTACCTCAACGTTTTTTCTTGCGCACCTTATGACGATCTTGGCTTGGCCCGCTGGGTGGCCCCGATGGGCACACCGGCCGCGCCGCACCTGGCCGGGGTCAAGCGGTTGAAAGAGTCCGTCACCCTGCCCGTCATGCATGCCCAGGGCATCGCGGATACGGCAACGGCCCGTCATGCGGTGGACAGCGGGGCTGCTGATCTTGTGGGTATGACCCGCGCGCATCTGGCCGATCCACATCTTGTGGCCAAGCTACGGCGTGGTGACGAGGCGCGTATCCACCCTTGCATCGGGCTGGGCTATTGCGTGGACCGGGTCAATCAGGGCAAGCCCGCTGTTTGCGGTCAGAACGCGGCCACCGGACGCGAGGAGCATCTGCCGCATGTGATTGCCAAATCCTCTGCCCGCCGCCGCGCTGTTGTCATCGGTGGCGGCCCCGGCGGCATGGAAGCCGCGCGGGTGCTGGCCTCTCGTGGCCATCATGTGGTGCTGCATGAGGCCGCGGATCGATTGGGGGGCCAGGTTCGTCTGGCAGCAGCCGGTCGCACCCGGCGCAACATCATCGGTGTGACAGACTGGCTGGAGGCCGAACTGACCCATCTGGACGTGAAGCTGCGCCTGAACAGTTATGCCGAGGCGGGGGATGTGTTGGCGGATGCCCCCGATCTGGTGGTTGTCGCCACGGGTGGGTTGCCCAATGAGCCTGATTTTGACGGTGCTCATCTGCTGAGTCCGTCCTGGGATGTGCTTTCCGGTGGCGCGCGCCCTGCAGGCGATGTGCTGTTGCTGGACGAAACCGGTGATCAGCAAGGGACGGTGCTGGCGGACGTATTATTGCAAGGGGGTGCACAGGTCACGCTGGCCACACCGGATCGCGCCCCGCATCACGAGCTGGGACCAACCACTGGCGCCGTTGCACTGCGTGATCTTTATGCTCAGGGCATCAGCTATCGTGCCGATACCGATTGCGCCGGGCTGGAGCGTGAGGGGAACCGGATCACCGCGCGGCTGCGCAACGTCCTGACCGGCAAGGAGACGCGGGAGAATTTCGATCATGTACTCAGCGAGGCCGGGACCGTTGCAAATGACGAACTTTACTGCGCGTTGGTCGCGCAAAGCCGCAACGGCGGGCAAATCGACAGGACGGCCTGGGTCGATGGCGGGCCCGTTCTGCCAGCGGACAAACCGCAAGAAGGGTTTGATCTGGTCCGCATCGGAGATGCCGTTGCATCGCGCAACATGGCCGCCGCGATTCATGATGCCCTGAGGATTTGCGCCCATGTCTGACCTTCGCCCCTATCTTGATCTCAGTGATCCAACCTTCTCGACCCGAGGCCCCGAGGTCATTGCGGCGCGCGATCAGAGTTGGTGCGCCGAAACGCCCTTTGGACTGGCTGTTCTGCGCTATCGGCAGGTGGGCCAGATCCTGCGCGACCGCCGGTTCCGGCAAGGCAGCCATAACTGGCCCGAGACCGTTGGGATCAAAGGCAGCTTCGCCAAATTCTGGTGCAATTCGGTGATTGGCCGGGAGGGGGCATCCCATCAAAAGCTGCGCGCGCTGGCCGTGCCGGCGTTGAGCGAGGACTATGTCCTTAGCCTTGTCCCCGCTTTTGACCAGATTGCTAAAGATCTCTGTGACGATTTGCGCGAGAAAACGGCCTGCGAATTCCAGTCCGAGTTTTGCGAGCCGTTTTCCGGGCAGGCCATCACCACCCTTCTGGGGATGGAGCGGGAGCGATGGCCTGAAGTGGCGCATGACGCCGCCAATCTCGGCCTGGCAATGGGCGTAGAAGCGAAAAAACACGAGGCGCGTTTCAATGCGGCCTGCGACAGGCTTTATATCTTGGCGGACGAGTTGGTCATGCGGGTACGCGGTGGCGAGGACGAGACCAGTTATGTCGCTCGTATGGTTGCCGAGTTTGATCACAACGGGAATTGCACCCATGACGAGCTGCTCAACACCATCGTTATGTCGATTTTTGGCGGGGTCGATACAACCCGCGCCTTGTTGGGGCTGGGGCTGTCGCTGTTCATCGACCACCCGGCGCAATGGAAGGCCCTGCGCAGCGATGAAACCCTGATCCCGCCAGCGATTGAAGAGTTCATTCGCGCGCGCCCGACCACCACTTGGGCGACTCGCGAGGCGTTGGAAGACGTCGAGATGGACGGTGTCACCATTGCCAAGGGCACGGTTGTGCATCTGCTGGTCCATGCCTCGGCCCGTGATCCGGAAGTGTGTGAAGATCCGGGTTTCGACATCACCGCCAAACGTCGTCGCCATTTCGGCTTTGGCGGCGGGGCGCATCATTGCATCGGGCATTTCGTGGCCCGTACCGACATCGCCAGCGCCCTTGCAGCGTTGCGCAAAACTTTCAAGACGGTGGCGTATGGTAATGCGCCGGAATGGCTGCCTGACAGCGGCAATACAGGCGCGCACCGCTTGCCCATTCGATATGAGGTAGCGACATGAGATTTAAAGAGAAAAAGGCTTTGGTCACCGGTGCTGCTGGCGGGATCGGTCAGACCCTGGTCGCCATGCTGCGGGCCGAAGGGGCCAGCGTGGCAGTGAGCGACCGTAATACCAGCGCCGTCGAGGCCGAGGCACATCTGGACGGCGATCTGCTGGACGGGGCATTTTGCGACACCTTGCCGGGGCGTGCCGCCGAGGCTTTGGGTGGGCTGGACCTGCTCTTTAACAATGCCGGCGTAATCACCCGGGGGGATATCACCCAGGCCAGCGATGCCGACTACACCCTGACCATGGGTGTGAATGTCGAGGCCCCGTTTCGCATCTGCCGCGCGGCGATCCCGATCATGGCCGAGGCCGGGGGCGGGGCGATTGTGAACACCTCGTCCTGCTGGGGCACGCAACCCGGTGCGAACCACCCGCTCTATATCATGTCCAAGGCAGCGGTCGCCTCGCTCACCCAATGCCTGGGCCGGGATCATGCCCCCCAAGGCATCCGCGTGAACGCCGTCTGCCCGAACGAGGTGAACACACCGATGCTGCGCACCGGCTTTGCCATCCGGGGGCTTGACCCGGACAAGGCCGTGGACGAGTTGAACAGCTCGGTGCCCATCGGCCATATCGCGGAGCCAGAGGAAATTGCCGACGTGGCCCTGTTCCTCGCCTCGGATGCGGCGCGCTACATGTGTGGCGCGCTGGTCGAGGTCAATGGCGGGAAACCCGTGGGATGAGCCGGTTTGCTGGACAGGTGGCGCTGGTCACCGGTGCCTCTTCGGGGATGGGACAGGCCACAGCGCGGATGCTGGCCGAGGATGGCGCGCGGGTCTTTACCGCGCAGCGCGGCGCGGCGGATCACGAGGCGATTGTCGCAGATTTCGCCAACCCCGATGCACCAGAGGCGGTGATCAGCAAGATACAAACCAAGGCCGGGCAGTTGGACATTCTGATCAACAATGCCGGTGTCATGCGCGAAGGCACGGTCGAGGAAGCCCCGCTGGACGACTGGCATCTGCAGATGCAGGTGAACCTGACCGCGCCGTTTCTGCTGATCCGTTACGCGATGCCGATGCTGCGCGAGGGTGGTGGGGCGATTGTGAATGTCGGCTCGATCGAGGGCTTGGGATCAAACCCGCGCCATCCAGCCTATTGCGCGTCCAAAGCCGGCCTGCATGGGTTAACCCGCGCGGTGGCAATTGATCACGGACCTGACGGCGTGCGCTGCAATGCTGTGGCGCCCGGTTGGATTAATACCCCGCTGAATGAGAATTTCATCGAGAGCATGCCCGATCCGGCCGCTTTTCGGGACCAGATCGGGCGTATTCACCCGCTCCGCCGCACCGGCAGCCCCAAGGATGTAGCGCGGCTGATCTGTTGGCTGGCCTCGAATGAAGCCGCCTTTGTGACCGGGCAAATTCACACCATTGACGGGGGCCGCACGGCCCAGCTGAGCCTGCCATGACCGTCAGCCAGATGCCCTGCGACCCCGGACCGGCGGGATGGAACGCCATTCTGCCCACGGCCGAGGACCATGTGCCGTTGGAAAGCCGGGTCACGGCCGACTGGCTGGTGATCGGCGGCGGCTTTGCCGGGCTGGCCGCAGTGCGGCGACTGTCGCAATTGCATCCCGAGGCACGGATTGTCTTGCTGGAGGCCAAGCGTGTGGCCGAGGGGCCCGCGGGGCGCAATTCGGGCTTCATGATTGATCTGCCGCATGACCTGTCCTCGGACGATTATGGTGGCGCGCTTGAGGCCGACATGGCCCAGACCCGCGCCAATCGCCACGCCATCCGGTTTGCCCATGAGATGGCACAAGACTTCGGGTTGAGCGACGAAGCCTTTACTTTGTCAGGGAAAACCAACGCGGCGGCGAGCGACAAAGGGCATCAACACAATCTGGATTATGCCGCGCATCTTGGCAAAATGGGCGAGGCGCATGAGTTTCTGGACGCGGGCCAGATGAAGGCCCTGACCGGCAGCGACTATTACCAAAGCGGGCTGTACACGCCGGGCACCGCGATGATCCAGCCGGCGATGTTTGTGCGCGATGTGGCGCGTGGACTGCGCTCGAACCGGGTGCAGATTTTTGAGAATAGCCCCGTGACCGATCTGACCCGACAGGGCGATTGGGTGGCGACGACACCAAAGGGCGCACTGAAAGCGCCCAAGGTGATCCTTGCCGTCAACGGACATGCCAATAGCTTTGGCCATTTCAAGGGGCAGCTGCTGCATGTCTTTCTTTACGCCTCGATGACGCGCGCGTTGAGTGACGAAGAATGCCGCCGCCTTGGGGGTGAGGCGCGCTGGGGGCTGACCCCCTCGGATCCCTTGGGCAGCACGGTACGGCGGATTTCCGGCACCGGCGGGAACCGGATTGTCGTACGCAACCGGGCGACCTGCGATCCCGGGTTGAAGATTGGCGATGCAAGGGTGCGGGCGATGGGGCGGACGCATGATGCCTCTTTTGCTGCGCGCTTCCCGATGCTGAAAGACGTCGAGATGGAGTATCGCTGGGCCGGGCGGCTGTGCCTCAGCTGGAATGGTGTTCCGGCACTGGGGGAAGTGGATGACGGGCTTTATGCGGCCTGCTGTCAAAACGGGCTGGGCCTTGCCAAGGGGACGCTGCACGGGATGATGATGGCCGAGCTGGCCTCGGGTGTGTCCTCGGATCTGCTGGATCAGGTGATGGATCATGAGGCCCCCAAACGCCTGCCGCCAGCGCCACTAACATGGCTGGGGGCGAATGTCATGATGCGCTGGGGCGAGTATAAGGCCGGGCGGGAGTTGTAGCGGACTTCTGATCGCGCGTCTTACTGCAGAACGGCCGTCACCCCGCGCAATCGCAATGCGTTGGAGACCACGAAAACCGAGCTCAATGCCATCGCACCTGCCGCCAGCATCGGGGACAGCATTGTGCCGCTGAGTGGATAAAGCACACCGGCCGCCACCGGAATCAGCGCCACGTTATAAGCAAAGGCCCAGAACAGGTTCTGGCGGATATTGCGCATGGAGCGGCGCGCCACATGGCGAGCATTCACCACGCCCGACAGATCACCCGAGATCAACACCACATCCGCCGTTTCAATCGACACATCCGTGCCGGTGCCCACGGCGATGCCCACATCCGCCTCGGCCAGTGCAGGGGCGTCATTGATGCCATCGCCGACAAAAGCTACGGGGCCATGGGCAGCGCGCAAGGCCCGAAGCGCGTCGACCTTGCCATCGGGCATCACACCCGCCACGACGTGATCGATCCCCAATTGATCCGCAATATGCTGCGCACTGGCCGCGACATCCCCCGAGATCATTGCGGTTTGCAGCCCTTCATCGTGCAGGGCGGCGATCACGGCCGCCGAACTGGGTTTCACCTGATCCGACAGCACGACATGCGCGGCCAGTCGGCCATCGATGGCCGCGTAAACCTGTGTGCCGGGTGTGGTGTCGGGGACAAGTGTCGACATATCGACCCCATGTTTCTGCATCAACACCTCGGTTCCGATCAGGACATGCTGACCCTTCACCTGCCCCTCAGCGCCCTGCCCAGGCAGCCCGCGAAACGCAGTGACCTCGGGCACGCTTAACCCTTCGCCCAAAGCCTCGATCGCGCGGGCGGTGGGGTGTTCGGATTGTCCCTCGACCGCTGCAAGGGAAGCCAAAACCTGATCACGCGCGCTGTCATCTGCAAGGGTCAGGGCGGCGACGGTGGGGCGTCCCTCAGTCAAGGTGCCGGTTTTGTCAAAGGCGACCACGGCGACCTCGGACAGGCGTTGCAGCGCCTCACCCTTGCGGAAGAACACACCCAGTTCCGCCGCGCGGCCGGTGCCAACCATGATCGAGGTGGGCGTGGCAAGGCCCATGGCGCAGGGGCAGGCGATGATCAGAACCGATACCCCTGCCACCAAGGCAAAGCTGAGCGTGGGGCCAAAGATCAGCCAGACCACGACCGCCAGCGCTGCGACCCCCAGAACGGCGGGAACGAACCGTGCCACGACCCTGTCGGCCAGTGCCTGAACCGGCAGTTTCGCGCCTTGCGCCTGATCGACCATCCCGATGATCCGGGCGAGAACCGTGTCGGCCCCGACATGGGTGGCGCGGTAGCTGAGAGCGCCCTGCCCGTTGATCGTGCCGCCGATCACCGTATCGCCGGTTGCCTTGGCCACCGGTGCCGGTTCGCCCGAAATCATGCTTTCATCAACGTGGCTGTGACCCGAGAGTACCTCACCATCCACTGCGATCCGCTCGCCCGGGCGGAGATGCAGGATGTCGCCGGGCAGCACGCGGTCAATATCCAACTCGGTGATCTCGCCATCGCGTTCGACGCGGGCGGTTTTGGGTTGAAGCGCGACAAGCGCCTCAATCGCGGCCCCTGCACGACCCTTGGCGCGCGCCTCAAGCCAACGCCCCAAAAGGATCAGCGTGACGATGACGGCAGCGGCTTCGAAATAAACCGCGCGCGCGGTGGCAGGTAAAAGCGATGGCGCAAACAGTACAACTGTGGAAAACGCCCAGGCGGCGAACGAGCCGAGAGCGACAAGACTGTTCATCTCGGGGCGGCCTTTCAGCAAGGCCGGCACGCCGATGCGGAAGAACACCCGCCCCGGCCACGTCAGGACAAGAGTGGTCAGCACGAATTGCATCAGCCAGATGTTTTGCACGCCGAAGCTGCGATGCAACCAATGGTGAAAGGCCGGGAACATATGCCCGCCCATTTCGGTGACGAAGACCGGGAGGGTCAGGATGCCGGCAATCAAAGTCGCGCGCAGGGCAGATGCGGCTTCGGCATGGGCCCGGGCGGCTGGCGAGGTCGCTGCTTCGCCCTTGGCCAGGGCATGGGCGGGATATCCGGCCTCGGTCGCGGCGGCAGCAAGGGCTGTTGCATCAACTTCGTCGCCCGCATCCACAAGGCCCGTGCCCGCGGCATAGTTCACGGCCACCGCGCGCACACCCGGAACCGCAGCCAAAGCCCGTTCGGCGCGGCCTGCGCATCCTGCGCAATGCATTCCATTGATTTCCAGTTTGACGCTTGGCATTTCGGCGGCCCTTTCCGGCGGGCATAGTCAGGTCTGATAGAATATGTCGGAGCGGAGAATTCAAGGGGGGATGAGGCGTGCATGGGACTGGAGCGGAAGTACATATGCCTGCTTCGAGGCCTTGGCTGTCTATTTGCACTAGCCGCATGACCGCCAGACTGCGGGTCCGAACAAACCACCAGAACTGACTGGTCATCGCCCTTCTGGTTCATGATTTCGGGATGCCAGCCTTTGCGCATTCCTCCATGAGAGTGGGGTTTTGCGTGCAACGACGTATCGACATGGTCATGTCGCCGTTGATGCAAATGTTGCAGCCGATACACTCGCGAATGTCTTCGATTCTCCTGTTTTCGGTTTTTTTAGGCAAGAACGGGCTGGCAATGGAGGGCCGCGCACAGCAGAAGAAATCGAACGTTCCGGATTTCGCCATCCCGACCATGACATCCGGAGAGGTGAAGTGCCCGACCCCGACAACAGGCCTATCAGACAGCGCGCGGATGCTTTTTACAAGGGTTTCCTGCGCCACTTCGTCCTTGAAGCGGCTGGGGCCGGAGCAGTCTCCCACGTGCCATGGGCCAGGTCCCAGAGATCGGGCAGATCGCTGTTCATCTCGATAAACTCACGCGGCTCGGCATTTGAAAATCCTAGATCGTCGAAGGATTCATCAAGTGACACGCGCAGTGTATTTGCCATGGAGATACCGACAGCATCTCGGATATCGGCAATCACCTCTTCGGCAAAACGTGCCCAATTCTCCAGGGGATCGCCACAAAGCAGATCAGATCGAACGCTGCCACCTTGGATCGTTTGGCGGCATTAACAAACCAGCGGCGCAGTTCGATGAAGGGCGTGGTTTCGGAGATATGATGCATCTCGCATTGTTCGGTGAACACCACGCCCCAGCCACCTTCGGCCTTGATCCCACGCATGGTGACGGCTGCAGATTGGCCACGATATCCGCCGAGCATTGCACTGGGGCACCTGACAAAAGCGTTTCTTGGCGATCAGCGGGCCGATCTTCACCGGTTCAAACAGAATGTCATAGCGTGGGTGGCGCACCTTGCGCCCCCTTCCTGATCGTTGCTTCTAGGGCAATCGTGCTAGAGCCATGTTCATCCCCGGAATACGATCATTGGTGATCAGCTCGGCGCAATGCTCCATGAAGGCCCGCACGCTCAGCACGCCCTCGGCCCCCGGTGAGGTGACCAGCCCCAGATGCATCGCCCGCAAATCCCCAGTCAGTGGAATAAACCGTAATTTGCGCCCGTCCGGCGCGCTGTCGGACATCGGCCTCACATTGGCAATCGCATAGCCATAGCCATTGGCCACAAGGCTGCGCATCACCGCCATATCGCGGGTGCGTTCGGCGATTTTTGGCTGAACGTTGGCCCGCTCAAACACTGACAGGAAGTAGTTGGTGCTGATCGGCAAATCCAACAGGATCATCGCGTGATCCTTGAGCTGATCGACCGACACAGCAGGCAGATCAGCCAGCGGATGATCCTCGGCCACCATCGCATAGGGCGGCAGCTCGGCCAGTGGTGTGAATGTTAAATCAGAAGGAATATCAATATCATAAGTGAGAGCCACATCAATCCCGGCACGGCGTAGCAGATCGAACAGTTCGGCCTGATTGCATTCGGTCTGGCGGATCTGAACGGCGGGGTATTTCGCCTCGAACTCGCGCCTAAGTGAGGGCACCACAAGTTGTGCGAAGGTCAGCAGGCAGCCCACGGCCAACGGTCCCTGCACATTGCCCTGAATGTCCCCGGCCAACCGGTGCAACGCGGCAGATTCGGCCAGAACGATCCGCGCCTGTTCCATGAATTGTCGGCCCGCCTGCGTTAGCGACAGCCCATGTGCATGTTTGCGCACGAAAAGCTGCAGGCCGAATTCCTGTTCCAACTGGGACATGGCAGCCGAGATCGAAGGCGATGAGACGTTCACCTTTTCGGCAGCCAGCGCGATCGAGCCCGCCTCGCCCACAGCGACGAAGTATTCCAGTTGGCGAAGGGTGAAACGCAAAGGCATTTGCGAATTATTCTTTGAAAAAAGCGCCTTAGCAAGAGCGGAGTTTGGCGAAGCGAAATCAGGAGGACGTCAGGCTTAGGGCGGCCCTAATCAAAATCGCTCAGACGACGCCCGCCAGCACCGTGTTTATGGCCCGCTCCAGGGCATCGAACGCATCGGTGAGTTCCTGTTCGGTGGCAATGAAGGGCGGGGCCAGAAGCACATGATCGCCATTGCGCCCGTCGCGGGTGCCGGGCATCGGGTAACAGATCAACCCTTCGGCAAAGGCAGCTTTCTTCAGCTTGCCTGCGATGCCATGTTTGGGATCAAACGGCGTTTTGCTATCGCGATCCGACACCAACTCGATCCCCCAGAAAAAGCCACGCCCCCGGATGTCGCCGACATGCGGGTGCTGGCCAAAGCGCTGTGTCAGCGCATCGCGCATAAACGGCTCCATCCGGCGCACGCGTCCGGGCAGATCATTCTCAAGCAGTTCCTGCACCACCGCGAGGCCCGCAGCGGTGGCGACGGGATGGCCAATATAGGTGTGACCGTGCTGGAAGAACCCTGTGCCATCCTGCACGGCCTTGTAGATTTCCGCGCTGCACAGCATCGCGCCAATCGGCTGGTATCCAGCGCCCAAACCCTTGGCAATGCACAGGATATCCGGAACAACCTCGTCGGCGTCGCAGGCAAACAGATGCCCGGTCCGGCCCATGCCACACATCACCTCGTCCAGGATCAGCAGCACGCCGTACTGATCGCAAATCTCGCGAATGCGGGTGAAGTAACCCGGCGCGCCGGGAACCGCCCCCATGGTCGCGCCGACCACCGGTTCGGCCATAAACGCCATCACAGTGTCGGGGCCGAGGCGCAGGATTTCATCTTCAAGCGCCTGTGCGGCGCGCTGGCCGTACTCTTCGAGGCTCTCGCCCTCTGCGCGCTCGGCATATTCAAAACAGGGCTGGATATGGCTGACGTCAATCAACAGCGGGCTGAACTGCTGGCGCCGCCATTCATTGCCGCCCGCCGCCAGGGCACCCAGCGTATTGCCGTGATAGCTTTGCTTACGGGCAATCAGGTGACGACGCTGAGGTTCACCCTTTTCGACGAAGTATTGGCGCGCCAGTTTGATGGCCGCCTCTGTCGCCTCAGAGCCGCCTGAGACGAAATAAACCCGGTCAATATCGCCCGGCGCGTTGGCCACCAGCAGATCGGCCAGTTGCTCGGCCGGATCAGAGGTGAAGAACCCTGTGTGGGCGAAGGCAAGGCTGTCCACCTGCGCCTTGATCGCATCGCTGACGCGGACGTTGGAGTGCCCCAGACATGACACCGCAGCACCGCCAGAACCATCAAAATACCGCTTGCCGGTCTCATCGATCAGAAAGCAGCCGTCACCGCCCTTGGCTGTGGGCAGGTCGGCATGACAATGGCGTGGAAAAACGTGGCTCATAAGGGCCTCCCGGTTGATCATCTCCTTGAACCAGATGACTCTGACGTTGACAAGAAATCAAACAAATGGAACGCTTCCCACTCAACACGCCAAAGGGGAACAGTGTTTGATCTCAAAGCGCTACCAAGGGCTTGCCGTGATTTCTAAGGCCAAAGCCAATAAAAGCCGCAGGCAGACCGCCCCCGAGGCTCGAAAAAAATAACAAAGCTACAACACGAGATTCGCGTTTGCGATCGCTCTCGCAGCCGCTGATTCTACCACCAAAAACATCAAACCAAAGGGAGAGACCGATGTTTTCCAAGTTCAAATTTACCCTCGCAGGTGCAGCAGTTGCCGCGATGATGGCCCCGGCGGCCTATGCCGAAGAGTTCATCACAATCGGCACCGGCGGCGTCACCGGCGTGTACTATCCCACAGGCGGTGCGATCTGCCGTCTGGTGAACAAAGGCCGCAAGGATCACGGGATCCGCTGCTCGGTCGAATCCACTGGTGGCTCGGTCTACAACATCAACACCATTCGCGAAGGCGAGCTGGAGTTTGGTGTGGCCCAGTCGGACTGGCAGTACCATGCTTATAACGGTAGCTCGAAGTTTGAAGAGGCCGGGCCGTTTGAAGGCCTGCGGGCAGTATTTTCGGTTCACCCCGAGCCGTTCACCGTTGTGGCCCGCGCCGATGCCGGGATCAGCAGCTTTGAAGACCTCAAGGGCAAGCGCGTGAACATCGGCAACCCCGGTTCCGGTCAGCGCGGCACGATGGACGTGGTTCTGGAAGCGATGGGTTGGACCGTGGGTGATTTCGCCCTGGCGTCCGAGCTGAAAGCGGCCGAACAGTCCGCCGCGCTTTGCGACAACCAGATCGACGCGATGATTTACACCGTGGGTCACCCCTCGGGTTCGATCCAGGAAGCCAGCACAGCGTGTGACTCGGTTCTGGTGAACGTGACTGGCGAGGCGATTGATGGTCTGATCGAGAACAACTCGTTCTACCGCACCGCCACCATCCCAGGCGGGATGTACCGAGGGTCGGACAATGAGACGACCACCTTCGGTGTGGGCGCAACCTTTGTGACCTCGGACGCGGTATCGGAAGATGCGGTTTACGCGGTTGTCGCAGCTGTCTTTGACAACTTCGATGACTTTAAAAAGCTGCACCCGGCCTTTGCCAACCTGAAAGCCGAGGAAATGGCCACCGCCGGTCTGTCGGCCCCTCTGCACCCCGGTGCGGCTAAGTATTACAAAGAAAAAGGCTGGATCGAATAATCCACCTGACTTTTGCGGGGGCGGTACGCCGCCCCCGCTGTTTGTTCCAACAAACGGGCGAAAACGCCCAAGACGCCGCCCAATGATGCGGCACTCAGGGAGACAGTGACGATGGCCGAAGACCAAAAGGGCGGCCGCCCTCTTAGTGAAGAAGAACTTCAGGAACTTGTCGCCTCGTCCGATGCGGGCGCGCGTAACCCGGCCGGATCGGTTGGGACGTTACTGGCGATTGTCGCTGTTGTCTGGTCGGTGTTTCAAGTGCTGTTGGCCTCGCCCATTGCGCCTTACGTGCTGCCCGGCGACCTGATCAACAACTCGCGCCAGATCCACCTGGCCTTCGCGATCTTCCTGGCCTTCATGGCCTATCCGGCGCTGAAATCCAGTCCCCGCAATTACATTCCGATTCAGGATTGGGTGATGGGCCTCGTGGCCGCATTCATCGCGCTTTATGGCTATTGGTTTTACGACAAGATCGTCAATGCGGGCGGTCTGGCGGATGACACCGATAAGTGGGTGGCGCTTGCCGGTCTTGTCCTGCTGTTCGAGGCTGCACGCCGAGCGTTGGGACCGGCCATGGCGATCATCGCCACGATCTTTCTGCTCTATGTTTTCTTTGGCTCCTCGGATGTGGTGCCCGAAGTGATCCGTTGGAAAGGGGCCTCACTGAAAAAAGCGATGAGCCATATGTGGATCACCTCCGAAGGCGTCTTTGGCATCGCCCTTGGGGTTTCGACCAAGTTCGTCTTCCTGTTTGTCCTGTTCGGCGCGCTGCTGGATAAGGCAGGCGCTGGCAATTACTTCATCAAGATGGCGTTTGGCGCGCTGGGACACCTGCGTGGTGGCCCGGCGAAAGCCGCCGTGGTTGGCTCGGCCGCAACCGGCCTGATCTCGGGTTCGTCCATCGCAAACGTTGTCACCACCGGCACATTCACCATCCCGCTGATGAAGCGGGTCGGCTTTACCTCGGAGAAAGCGGGCGCGGTCGAAGTGGCCAGTTCCGTGAACGGTCAGATCATGCCGCCAGTGATGGGCGCGGCGGCCTTCCTGATGGTGGAATATGTGGGCATCTCTTACGTCGAGGTGATCACCCATGCCTTCCTGCCCGCCGCGATTTCCTACATCGCGCTGGTCTATATCGTGCATCTGGAAGCGGTGAAGAACAACATGCCGACACTGGGCAACCGGGTTGTCAGCATGGGCAAGACCATTGGCGGAATGGCAATCTTCTTCGCCGGGTTCGCAGCGCTGTGTTACGGCGTGCAATACCCGGTGCGCTGGATCACCAATGTACTGCCCTCGTCCGGTCTGATCCTGTCAGCGCTGATTTTCGTGGTCTATGCTGCGCTGCTTTATCTGGCGTCGGGCGTTCCGGACCTTGAGCCGGATGATCCCAACGCCGCCGAGGTGGAACTGCCCGTGGTGGGTGAGATCTATAAGGCGGGTCTGTATTACCTGCTGCCGATCATTGTGTTGGTTTATTTCCTGATGATCGAACAGAAGTCGCCCGGCCTGTCGGCCTTCTGGGCAACGATGCTGCTGTTCGTGATCCTGCTGACGCAGCGCCCGCTGAAGGCAATGTTCCGCGGCGACAGCGACACCTACAATGCCTTCCGCAACGGCGTGGTCGATCTTTGGAACGGGTTGATTGACGGGGCCCGCAACATGATCGGGATCGGCCTGGCGACCGCCACTGCTGGTGTGATCGTGGGCACCGTGACCCTGACCGGGGTTGGTCAGGTGATGGCCGATCTGGTCGAGTTCCTGTCGGGCGGGAACCTGATCCTGATGCTGGTCATGGTCGGGCTTTTGTCCCTGATCCTCGGGATGGGCCTGCCGACCACGGCGAACTATATCGTTGTCAGCTCGCTCATGGCCGGTGTGGTCGTCGAACTGGGCGCGCAAAGCGGGCTGATCGTGCCGCTGATCGCTGTGCACCTCTTTGTTTTCTACTTCGGGATCATGGCGGATGTGACGCCCCCTGTGGGGCTGGCCAGTTTTGCCGCCGCCGCCGTGTCGGGCGGGGATGCGATCAAAACCGGGTTCACCGCGTTCTTCTATAGCTTGCGGACCGTGGCGCTGCCCTTCGTGTTCATCTTCAACACCGATCTGTTGTTGATAGACGTCACGTGGACGCAAGGGATAATCGTGTTCATAGCGGCGACCATAGCGATATTGGTCTTCACCGCTGGCACCATGGGCTACTTCCTGACCCGCAGCCGCATCTATGAAAGCATCGCGTTGATCGCTGTGGCCTTTGCGCTGTTCCGGCCCGATTTCTTCATGGACCGGATACAGCCTCCTTTCATGCAGATTGAACCAACGCAGGTTGTCAGCGCGGTGGACTCCGCCGAACCCGGACAGGAATTGCGCTTTGTGGTGTCGGGGCCGGATTTCGACACCGGGAACATGAAGGACATGTCACTTGTCGTGCCCGTGGGCGAAGGCGAGGATGGTACGGCCCGGCTTGAGGCCATGGGCTTTATAACGCTGGAAGAAGACGGGCTGATGAAAATGGAAGAGCCTCTGTTTGGCGCGCCGATCGCGGATCAGATGGGCAGCTTTGATTTCTACTCTGACGAGGCGGTTCGGATTTCCGAAGTGAAGGCGCCACAGACGCAGATGCCCAAAGAGCTGGTGTTTATTCCGGCGCTGATCCTGCTGGGCCTGATTGCCCTGCTACAACGCGGGCGCATGAGCAAAGAAGGAGTTCCGGCATGAGTATTAAAACCGTTCTGTGTGCTGTGGATATCAGCAATTCAAACCGCGATCTTGGCGTGCTGCAACAAGCGGCACGTCTGGCGGCCATGGATTACGCCCAGTTGGACGTGATCACCGTGGTGCCCGATTTCGGGATGAGCGTGGTCAGCAATTTCTTCGAGAAAAGCCACCATGATCATGCCCTGGAAGAAGCAAAACGTCTGCTGAATGATATGGCGACCGAGGCGCTGGGGGCTGAGGCCAATAGCAAGCTGCGCCACCTTGTAGGCACAGGCAACGCCTATGAGGAAATTCTCAAAGTGGCAGACACCGACAAGGCCGATCTGATCGTGATCGGGGCGCATAAGCCCGATTTTGCCGACTACCTGTTGGGGCCAAACGCCGCGCGGGTCGTGCGCCATTCCAAATGCTCGGTCTACGTCGTGCGTTAGGCGCTGTGCAGCATTGGCCGGCTGGCGATCTCGTCACGGGGCCAGAAATCAGCAATCCGTTTGGTGAAGGGAATGCTTGCGAAATCAGGCGAGGTTCCCCCCGGTGTTGCGACCTGAATGATCTGTGACGCGATCTTTTGAAAAGGCGCGTAGAAGTGGAACAGAGATTTCACGGTCACGATCGACTTGCTGGCCAGATCAATGCCCATCTGCTCAAACGCCTCGGGATGATAAACCTGCGTGCGCAGATCGTTGACAAGAATATCCACGTCCTGCCCAACCCGCAGCCAGACCATTGTGCCCAGAGGTTCCAGCCCTTTTCCAAGGTGCTGACCAAGGCCCGACCGGATGCGCTGCACCCGCGCGGTCAGATCAACAGGGGCTCCTGAATGGATACAGGTCTTGCCCCCCACCCGCAGAGCCAACTTGGCACCTTCGCCCGCATCTTCGCAAATTCGCACCACCATGGGATCCCAATAGATGCCGGTCGCGACATTCGACAGGTTCTGATCAAGAAGCGCACGCAGCATGAAGGTGGAATCGCCTGGTGCCCCGCCCCCGGAATTGTCGCCCATGTCAGCCAGCACCACGGGGCCGTCCGGCGCGCGTATGGCCTGCGTCAAAGCATCGTTCAAAGGCACCGCTTTGCACGACACAGAATCACGCAGATCATAAAACGCATGGCCAAGCCGTTGAGCGTGCTGTGTCGCAAGGTCGGGGTCGCCATCCGTCACGACAAGAACCTGAGCCCCGACATCGGCAACGTCTCCCCACGGAAAGCCGTGGATCAACGAGACGGACAGAATACCTGGCTCGTCTTCGAGCGCTGTCATGCGATCCACAAACCCGCGCATTGCGCCGGTCTTGGTCAGGTACATGTTGATCATCCCGCAGTGATGACGGCGCATCACCGGTTGGATCGCACTGGTCGCGGTTTGATGGGCCACATCAAACAAGTCGTTCGCACGTTCACTCGCGTCATCATGGGGGTATTCCTTGAAACAGACGATCAGATCACAGGCCTGCATCATCGCATCCGTCAGATGGCAATGGTGATCCAGGGACAGCCCAATCACCGCATTGGGGTACATCACGCGAATGCGGGCGGTGATATCACCCTCAACGTCATCGACTCCTTCGGCCACCATCGCGCCGTGCAATTGCAGCAACACGATATCAGCCCCGCTCGCAGCCTTCAGATCCGACAGGATTTCACCGCGCAACGCCTCGTAACAGGCGGCGACGGTCGGCCCAGCCGGTTCGGCAATCGCGGCCAGACTCTCCACCACGTCCCAGCCCAGCGCCTCACCCCGCGCGCGCCAGACATGCAGCGCCTCGGTCATCAGGTTGGGCGGGTCATGCGTGGCGGTGCCATGGCGCAGATAATAGGCCTCAAACCCCGCCATCCCTGTGGGCATGGTGGCAAAGGTGTTGGTTTCGGTGGACAGGGTGGCCATGAAAAGCCGCATATTCCTCTCCCTCAGGCGTGTCGTGAGATGAGTATAGACAGATCGTGCCGGGGCTTCACTCCCCGGCACGATTGCTTGCCAATTCCCCACTCAAAGAAGGGAACAGACAGGGAGATCAGGATGTCTTCCACCACCGGTTCATGAAGCTGGCCCCATCCACATCCAGGTTGGTGCCGATCACCTCGGGTGTGCCGACGCCATCGCGCGTGGCAAAGACATAAGAGGCAAACATCGGGATCGCCACGCCGCCATCATTGGCGACAAGATCCTGCATTTCCCAATACATCTCGCGGCGCTTGGCCTCGTCCAACTCCGCACGGGCTTCGGCCAGCAGGCTGTCAAAACGCTCGTTCGACCAGAAGCTTTCATTCCAGGATACACCGCTTTTGAAAGCCAGGGTGAACATCAGGTCTTCGACCGGGCGGCCACCCCAATAGCTGGCAACCCATTGTTTTTTCATCCAGACATCTGACCAGTAACCATCATTCGGCTCGCGGACTACCTTCACGTTGATCCCGGCTTCAGCCGCCGAGTTCTGGATCAGAAGCCCCGCATCAATCGCGCCGGCAAAGGCCGCGTCCGAGGCAGAAAGCTCTACGTCAATCGAGCTGAGGCCCGATTCCTTGAGGTGAAATTTCGCCTTGTCGGGATCGAAGGTTTTCTGCTCAAGTTCGGTGTTGAAGAACCGCTGTCCCGAGCCGATCGGGTGGTCATTACCCACCGCGCCATAACCAAACAGGATCTTCTCAACCAGTTCTTCGCGGTTGATCGCGTATTTCAGCGCCTGGCGCACGTTGTTGTCGTCATAGGGCGACATCTGGGTGTTCATCGCAAAGGTGTAATGCTGATTGCCCGCGATATTGTGCACGTTCAGGCCCGGCGCCCCGGCAAGGCGACCGGCGGTCTTCACGTCCACCTTGTCGGCAAGGTCCACATCTCCGGTCATCACAGCGGTCATGCGGGCGTTGGTGTCCAGAAGGGCAAGAACCTCCCACTCATCGACAAAGCCTTCGTCGTCGTTCCAGTGGTTTTCAAACCGCTTGAGCCGCGCCGAAACACCCGGCTGCAACTCTTCCAGCCGGTAAGGGCCACAGCCCACACCGGATTCCCAATCCATCTTGCCGTCAACGGCAGGCTGAACCGGAATATGATAATCCGTCAGCACCGCCGGGAAATCCGCATTGCCCGCATCCAGTGTAAAGACAATCGTATCGCCATCAGCCACGATGTCGGTGACGCTGGCCATAAGGGGGGCGGCAGCCGAGGTGTTATCCTCGCCCCGGTGGTGGTTCATCGAGACGATGACATCCTCTGTGGTGACGGATTTACCGTTATGAAACTCAAGCCCCGAGCGCATCTTGAAGCTCCAGACCTTGGCATCTGCCGAGGCTTCCCAGCTTTCAGCCATCGACGGTTGAACTGCGCTGTTGGGGTCCATCGTGGTCAGATAGCCGTTCATCGCGATACCCACGGGGATCATGAAACCTGCGGCGAACAGACCGGGGTCCAAAACATCGGTGGTGGCCCCGTGGCCCAGCCCGGCACGCAGTGTTCCGCCCCGTTGCGGTGTGGCCGCATGGGCGCGGTCCGCGAGGGTGGTGGCAGCTGACACGGTCAGGCCGGTGGCCAGCACGCCGCGCATGAACTGACGGCGGTCAATCTGACGACCCATCAGTTTCAATTCCATCTGGTGAATGTAGTCTTGTTTGTTCATCGCCATATCTCCCTGAGGCAAAACGATTGCGTTTTACCCGAGAAGATCAGCGAAAATAGCGTGCAAACAATTGCGCAACTCTATGCTATATTTAGTGAGTTTATGCTCCTGCCTTAAGTAGGATGACACGCAAATGCCCACGACCCTTGCAGATAACCTGAGATTTCTCTGTGCAGAAAAGCCTTCCGTGGCAATGGTTTGCCGCGAGATCGGAATCAATCATCAACAGTTCAGCAAGTATCTTTCCGGCAGCTCACGCCCCTCGGCCCATAATCTGCGTCGGATCGCACAGTATTTTGGTCTGGACGAAGCAGCGCTGTTGGGTGCGCACGCCGAACTCCGACTGGCTTTCCGGCGCGGGGCCGGCATTGGTGCGGCGCAACGATCAGACCCTCTAGCCACCGCATTTCCCGGTGATCTGTCCAAGCTGCGCCCGTATCTTGGGGCCTATCAGGTGTTCTTTCATTCGCCCCTGTCGGCCAACAGCATCATGGTGAATACCGTGTTTCTGGACGAGCGGGGCGGCGCGATTTATAGCCGCCTGATCGAGGCGCTCAAAACAGGGTCCACAGGACATCGCAGGTGGACCCGCTGTGACGGGAAAGTATCCTATCAGGATGGCAACATCTTTGTGGTCGACCGCGAGCGGCGAAATGAAAACGCGATGAGCATGTATATTCTGACCCCGCCGCAACGGCAGAAAAAGAGATACCTTTGCGGCACCATGTGCTTTCTGGCATCATTCCCCCGCCGAACGCCCTATGCCTCACGGGTCGTGTGGAAGAAATACGACAGTTACAAATCGGTGCGGGACTTGTTTGAGACATCCGGGGTCTATGCTTCGGACAGCCTGAAACTCGATCCGTTCATCCGTCGCTATCTGTCAAAGGATATCGAGGGGCATTCGTTTCAAATCTGACCCAAGCCTCAACCCCGGCGCTTGTCCTTGGCCCGCCACGTATCCAGCCAACGCGTGATCCGACCCCGCTTTTCGGACACCGCATCGCCTGCCGCATCCCAGCTGTCCTGAATGTCATCCACCACCGGGTCGATCCGGCGCTGACGGAACCGCCGCAGCATGCGCCAGATGCCCAGAACCACGGTCAGAAAGCCCACGATGATCACGATGTTCAGCCAGGGCAGGCCCTTGGGCGCGTCCGGGCCATCCACCGGCCAAACCTCGACCGCATTGGGGTAGATCGAGAAGAATTCATTGCGCCAGCCATAGTGTCGGATGATCGCCCATTTCGGCGCCTCGGCGGTGGCTTTGAGATCGCCCGCCTCGGCCTGCAGATTGGCGGTGTCGAACTTGAAATAGGGCGGCCAGCCCCAGCCGGTATCCTCGTTGCGATAGACCATCACACGGCCATTCTTGGCCCGCACCGTCTGGATGAAAAACACATCGCGGTTCACCGTCGTGGTGTCGTTGCCGGTATCCGGACTGGCCCAGAAGATCGAGTTCTCGCCGAAATCGATCCGCTTTTCATAGGTATCGGAAATGCGCACGATATCGCGCTGCGGCAGCGTGTAGTGAAACACCGCCGCAATCAGTATCCAGAAGGTGATCCAGAACGCCCATTTGAGGTAAACCATGCCCGCCCCCGATCAGTGGAAATTGGTGAAATAGATGATGATGCACATCGCCGAGAACGGGATCACGTAGACCCCGAGGATCAGCTTGCGCCGCAGTGAGCCGTCATATTCCTCAAGCCCCTTGTCGATATAGGCCTCAAGATCGCCGGGCTTGCCTTCTTCCTCCCACCACTCGCGCAGTTTGCGTTTGCGCACCGAGCGGGAATAGAGCGAAAGGCAGACATAGATCACCGTCAAAACGACAAATCCGATCACCATCAGGCGGGCCATGGCAAACATCGTTTCACTTCCTCCTTACCGGACCCCAGGGGCCGACGCGGTCAATCAGGGCCTCACTTCGCGCCGCCGGGGCGGGTTCTTCCATCGCGGCCTCATGCCCAAACAACGCCTCGCGCGCGCCCAGCTTGTCCACCTGATATTCATTCGTCAGATGGTCTACCACATAGTCCTTCTTTTCGTCACTCCACGTCTCGTAAAGCTGATAAAAGCGTTGCTTGTGACAGATGAACAACTGACGGATGTCCTTGGGCGATAGTTCGGACAGCATCATGTTGACCAGATCGGCATCCGGATGATCGGCGGCGCGCAGGGTATAGAAATAGGCGGGATCCTCGGACGTGATGCGCGGCCAGCGGCCCTTGTTCTGCGCCCAGTTCACCAGCTCGTTCAGCGCGTGGAATTCGGATGGCAGCTTGTCGGCATATTGGCGGGCCAGGCGGCGCATATCCGTGCGGGATCTGCGGCGCAGGGTAATGCCCTCATCCGCCAAAGCATCGACCAGAATGAAATCCATCTTCTGGCGCAGCACGGCGGCTGCGTCGATGCCCCGCGCCTTGACGATGGGTTCCACCAGCCCGTTGAGTTCCAGGAAATTGGCAAGGCGGTTGCGATTGCTCAGGTCAAACACATACTCGATCGGCATGTCGCCGACCATCTCCTTGGGCGCACAGGTGATGACGCCGGGCAGTTCCAAAGATTGGAACAGGTAGATACCGCCAAAATGCTCGGTCCAGTAATTGCGCTGCTCAAATTCCATGTGTTTGAGGTTCACGGGATTGCGCAGCACGTCACCGGTTTGCCCGGCCAGCTCGATCATCTCGGCGATCAGCACATCGTCGAACCACGCGTCATCCTCGTTCAGGAAGGTGGCGACCTTCTCGTCCAGCGCCTCGGACTGGCGGATCGCGCCATTGGTGGTGTCGGCCTCAACCGTGATCTTGCGGATATCAAACAGGCGCGCAGGGCTGGACAGGTCATAGACCGAATTCACCAGCTCTCCTGCCACCGCATCGCGGGTGGTCAGGGCAAACAACGCGCTTTCATTATCCTCGATGAACTGGCGCAGAATGCCTCGCGAGGTTGAGAATTTGGCATTGAGCAGAGGGGCGGTTTTCTGATGGGTGGACAGCAGAATGAACTGCCGGTTCACGCCCTGATGGTTGAGGTAGAGATGGTCGCCCAACTCATGCCCCACCTCCGGCGAATAGCCTGAGATGTCGATATAGAAATCGGTGAGCTGGGTGGTCTTGCCGGTGAGATGTTTGAGCGCCCGGTTATACCGCTCGACCAGAGCGGGGCTGTCCACATGGACCAGATTGCCAAACATGAGGCCGGATTTAATGAGGCGTTTCATTGGGCTACACTTTCAATCCTAAACTGAGACATCTCTCAAAATGCGCGGATGTAGCGTCCAATATACAATCTGAAATGCGGTCGAAATCCATATTGAACAAGCTTTGAACTTGCCCAGGACTTAACTCGTATTGAAGTTCTTTGACATCAGTTACTATGGATTCCAGCTCGATGATGTTTTCAAATAAACGTCTAAGCAGATGTTGGTTCTGCTCAAACTCAATGTCAATCAATGCAGGATCAATTAACGAAATCTCGTGCAATATGTTCTGTACATCTATGGACAACTCATGCTCTGGCCCATCCGAGTCTGTGCTTATTGCTGTTTCAGCTAGCTCCTGAAATGGAAACTTTCTCGCAAAGTCGAACAAGTAACCTGCGACTACTCTAAATCTGACTAGTTTTTGTTCTAGTAGTTCTGATGCTCTAACTTGAGCACGCTGGCTCTGTTCATCTTCAAATATTACGGCTTGTGCGGCTAAAGCTCGGGCCATGTCTTGAGTGGCTTCACGCTGAGCTCGAAACTCTTTTCTTTGTTCTTTGAGTTCGTGATTCTGCAAAAACACAGTCACAATGATCCATACGAATGCTAATGCGGAAAACAGACCCGCTAACGTATCTCCAATCTCATTGGGATCGCTTTCCCAGAAGATCCAAAGATTTGTTTCGCACACAGATCCGATGCACCGCTCTCGCAAGCCAAGGATTAGATATCCGAATAGAATGATCGCTGTAAGCGTAACGCCATACGCAATGGGATTATCTTTTCGCCAAAAAGACTGTTTGATATCGCGATGATCAGACACTCAGCAAATCACCCCTTCCCCTCCAGATACCGCCGCTTCGCCTCTTCCATACGGCCCATTTCGCGGACGGCGTTTTCAATCGCCACCTCGTCGGACTTGTCGGCATAGCGGAATTCGGAATCGGCGTAGCGGTTGATCTCTTGAATCACCATCTCGATGGTGATCGGCTGGCGCAGGTCCGAGATCATGGCCAGTTTCTCGTCATAGGTTTTGAACAGGAACAGATCGGGGTTCTCCATCCATTCATCGGGCAGCTCAAAATCCATCGCGCGCACTTTCACCGCGTCAGTGATGTTCTTGATGGCGCGCCCGGTGAAGCGGTCATCGGCCTGTTGGATACCCTTCAGATAGGTGCCCATCTTGGCGATGGTGTCCAACTCCCCAAGCTCGCCCGCGACACGGTCCCAGACGGTCAGCAGCCCATCTTCATGGGGCTTGCCATGGGATTCGAAACTGGCGGCAACGGCCTTTTTAATTTCCTGCGCCGCGAACACCTCGTGATCGCCCAGCGGGATGTCGTGGTTCTTGCCCATCAGCAGGTGCAGGATGTCGATGTAATCCTCGCGCGTTTGCGGGCCATCGACCAGAAACCGCGCCCCGGCGCGTTGGCGCAGGGCGTCATCGACATTTTCGGGGTAGTTACTGAACATGCCAAAGGTGCAATTGCCGCGCACCACGGTGTTGGCGCCCGAAAAGCTTTCCATCAGAACGGCGGTGATCTCGAGTTGACCCGCCGAAGACTGCCGGTCACCGCGTTTCCCGGCCAACTGGTCAATATCGTCAACCGTGCCAAAGCCGATCACCGTGGGGTCAATCACCGTGTTGATGAAATCCTTGGCGTTCTGGCCCGATTTGCCCTGATAGCTGTCGATGCTTTCCGTGCTCAGGTTGGAATAGCGGAACGGATAACCCGCGTTGTTGCAATAGTCGTTGATCAGCCCCGCCATCATCTGGATCAGCGTGGTTTTCCCGGTGCCCGGCTTGCCATCACCCATGAAGGTAAAGATGAAGCCACCCAGTTCGGCGAAAGGGTTGAGGCGGCGGTCAAAGTCGTACGCCATCAGCATCTTGGACAGCTTCAATGCTTGGTATTTGGCGATATGGTTGCCGACGACCTCGTTGGGTTTCTTGAAGGTCATCGTCAGCGTGGTGGATTTCGCCTTGGCCGAGGGGGTGAAACCCTGCACGGTGAAATCATCCGCCTCGACCTGCCATGTGGCGCCTGTGAAGGCGCCCAGGCGGCCCGCGTTTTGGGCGCGCAGGGCGACCTTTTCCATCAGCTGTTCGGCAAAGGCGGCCACTGTCGCCACAAGGCGGGCGTCATCGGGGGCGTGTTTGGCAATGTCCTGATCCATTTCCCAAAGTGCGCCATGCAGGGCCAGTTGGGCGTTGTCGGTCAGAATCTCTTCGACCTCGCCCACCTCGACACTGACCTCGCTGCCATGCGGGCCCAGCAAGAAAGCCGTGGCATTGCCGAAGACATGCAGGGTGGCCAACGCTTCGGCCCCCAGCAATTCGGTGAATTCGGTCTTGCGATCTGCTGGTAGAGACCCGGCCAGATTGGCACGGCGCAGATCGCCCAAACCGGTGGCCTCGGCGTAGTTTTCACCCACCGCCAACGCAATCGCCAGCGCCCGGCGTAGGGCGTGCATCACTGTGGCTTGTAAGGGCGAGACCAGCGGGTCATCCCCGTCTGCCGCCCCGATCCGCTCAATCAGATGCACCCCTTCGGGGCGCGCAGTCGAGCGGGTCACCAGGCCTGGCGTGGTATTGCGGAACCGGCGACGGGTGCCAATACCTGAGGAGCGTTCCGTTGACGCGGTTTCCGAGGTTTTGCCGATCCGCGGCGTATGGTCAAAACCTTCGAGTATCGCCACGGCGCCCTCGTAATGCTTTGCAATGTCGCTCTCACGCAGTTCCATCGTGTCGGATGTCAGACTCATTACTTTCCCTCGTGAAAATCTTTTATTTCAGCAAAATAGCGTTCCATAAGCTCAATATCCTTTACATTAGGATTGGCTTTCCGTGAATCGTACTCGAGCCTATCGCAAACAGGAAATGGTGACCTTTTCCTTGTTTTTTTGGTATACCAATCGTTAATCCCTTCAAGAAGCTTGCCGTTTGCAGCCATATCCATCCCCCAGACGAGTGTGGCAAAACTATCGTAACTTTCGTCGGCAAAAAACATGCCAGAGTGTGAAGTCACATGCTCCAAAAGCTGAAGCAATCTGCTGATGCCGCCCTCGATTACTATGTCGTTGCTGCATAGTGTCTTAGCTTTATCGTCTGATTGCATGTAACAAACCCCGATCTTTCATCGTCCCAATATACTCGTGCCGCAGGCATGGTCCGGCACGGACCATTCAATATCGCAGCACTTTGCCCCCCGGGCTGACCACGAATTTCGTCACCGAGGCAAAACCCGGCGGGTTCTTTTCGGCCAGCACCTGATAGGGGCGTTCGGGCAGGATGATGGCGCGCTCCATGCGGGTGGCGCCGGTGTCAGCCCCCTTCCCTGAGAAGGGATCAAGGGCAAACACCTCGCGCTCCACGCTGCCGAACCAGCCCGAGGGTTCTTCGATCACCCGTTCGCTTTCCAGCACCTCATCGGTCCAGGCCAAGGCCCAATCCTGCCCCTCTGGCGCACGCGCCTCGGCCAGAACATCGCGCAGGGGGCCGGATTGGCGGGTAAAGCTGTGCGAATACATTGGCCCCAGATGAAGGCGGCGCAGGCGCTTGGGGTGAAGATCGTCAAACGCCTCGTCAAACCCCTTGGCGATGGTCAGCAGTTTCAGCCCGCCAAGGGATTGCCCCATCATATGGGCCTGCACTTCGGGCCAGCGGCGGCCGTCCTTGGGCAGCGAGGTGCGCCCGGTATCCTCAAGCTCCATCAGGTAGACTGTGGGCAGGTTGACCTGACTGTCATAGACCGCCCAATGCACCAGATAACGGCGACGGTCATCTAGCCCGCTGAGCCAGATGATCTGCGGATCATTGCGCGCCCAGAACAGGTGCCCCTTGATCAGCTCTTCGTAATACAGCCGCTGAGACATGGCGAACTGAAGCTTGGTTGGGATTTGCCGCTGACTGATGATCTGTTCGACCATCTGTTGTTTCAGCTCGGCAGCCGAGGACAGGTTCTCCAAATGCTGACGGGCCTGTTGGGCATCATTGGCCATGACCAGCAATTCGTTGAACACCGGAAAGCCGCTTTCATGGGTGTCCATCGACATTGACCCAAAGAAATGCCCGGTGTCGCGCCCGACCAGCAGATATTTCATCGACAGCGCGCGGAAGGTAAAGGCGATGCCTTGGACATAGGTGGTCAGGATTTCCACCTCGTCCTTGCTGAGGTCACCCTCGGCCTGCATCACGGCGGCCACGCGATTGAGATAGCTGGTGATCTTTTCGAACTTCGCGAAATAGCGGCGAGATGCGAAGACATCCTTGAGGGCCGCGTGATCCTTGCTGGGCGTGTGATCGGTCATTTGGCACCTTTTGCGTCAATCGCGGCCCGTTCGGCCATATCGGCGCGCAAAGGCACCTGCGCCGGTTGGCCCAGAACCAGATCGGCCAGCCGGTGATCCGTGGCATCAATCGCGCGGTGCCAGGATTGGCGGGTCGTGCGCGGGGCAAATATCATCGCCGCAAGGTCCCCCAAGGACAGCAGCAGGCCCAGCGTCACACTCAGCACCCAAAGCAGGCCAATCGCCGCGACCGGCAACATCAGGGCCGAGGCGATCCCGGCAAACGCAGCCAGCGCCGCGGCCTGTATCAACGCCTCGCCCCAACTGACATCCAGAGCGGCGCGGCCAACAGCAGCACAGATCAGCCAGACGGTAACAAAAATCAGGATCAGCGCCCGGCCCGTAACCCGAAGCTTGGTGGATTTGACACCACTCACCGCCGGGTGGCGCGGGATCGGACGATACCCGGTGCGACGGCGGGCAATATCGGCAGCATGGTGGATCAGATCAATGACCATGAAAGCGGCCACAACCGCGCACAACAAAGGCGACCACCAATAGGCTAGCGCAGATACACCGGCATAGATCAACACACGGGCACACCACCCGCCCCAACTGGGGATCGGTACAGACTGCGCGCTCATCCGCCGCCTCCGCCGTCTCCGCCACTTACACCAGCATCGCCACCAGCGGTATCGCCGCCGCGACCATCGCCTACCATCATCATTGAAACGCCGTCGCCTTTGCCCTTCTGATCGGGTTGTGTGAAAATCATCCAGACAACCAGCAGAACGAACCCAGACGCGCCAACCCATCCAAGCCATCCAAACCCGGCAAGAAAGGCAGAAATACCGATAACACCGCTGGCGCAGGCGGCCAGGATCGGGATCAGGGACTCGGAGCGCTCAGCCACCGTCGCCGTCACCTTTCTTGCGCCCTGCGCCCAAAAAGAAAAGTCCAGCGGCTCCGAAAACGATGCCCAACAGGTTCACCCATCTGGGCACATCCATGACAAAAGACATCACCAGTGAGATCACGCAGAGCGCAATGAAGATAACGCCAAGGTTCTTCATAATTTAGCCCCCATAGGCGTTGGCGTCATGTTTCTCGATAATCTCGCCAAAGCGGCGGGCAAAGCGCTCGTCGGCCTTGGCTTTGGCTTCCAGCACCTCGCGCGCAAAGACCATGTGATCCTCGTGGGCTTCCATCATCTCGGCCATGCGTTGGTTGGTGGCGGCACCGATCCCGGCCATCGCAGATTGCGCTTCTTGGTCGGTCTGCACGCCAATCTCGTTGATCTGGTGGGCAACGTCCTGTTGCTGCGCGGTTTTCAGCGATTTGGTCAGGGCATCGTAGAGCACAACGCGCTGCTTGGTGTCGGTTTGCAGCTTGTTGATCAGCACCATCTGCGTCGCGGCCTGGTTCTGTAGGCTGTCCACCCAGGTCTTGCCCTTTTCGATGTAGCGTTCCAGCGTTTGCGACTTGGCCAGCTTGACCTGTTCGTCCTGCACCATCTGATTATACTTGGCGTTCATATCCGCCAGTTCGGTTTCCAGCTTGGTGCGCGCGGCGGCATCGGTTTCATTGGCGATCTTGTTTTCCAGCGCGATGATATCCGGGTCCATGCCCTGAATATCCGTGCGCAGGCTTTCCAGCTCGCCCACGGTAAACTCACGTTCATCCAGGGTTTCAGTCAGATTGTCCTGCACTTTGACCTTCTGTTCTTCGAGAACAGCCAACTGCCCTTCAAGCAACTGGGTGATCACGTCGGATTTCGAAATCAGGTCCTGCAACTTGTCGTCGATATTGGCGGTGCGGATGCGTTCCTGACGCATGCTATCGGCCTTGTGCTTGGAGAAGATACCCACAAAGCCTTCCCAGCCGGTCTTGTTGCGCATCTCGTCAAAGTCTTTCGAGAACGCGGCAGTGACGTCGTCCAGCCCCATAATCAGTTCGGCAATGTTGGCGTTCATCACCTCGGTATGGGCATGGACATCCTCAAGCGTGGCGTTCTCGATGTCCATCATCGCGTCATCGCCGCTTTTGATCTTGGCGCGTGCGGTTTCAATCCGGCTGGTCAATTCCGCGATTTTTGACTGTGCTTCTTCCACCTGAGCCTGCGACTCGCGAACCTGTTGATCCAAATTGGCCATGCAATGCGTCCCTTTCCACAAAACAACTTTTCTTCATCAATATATGCACTTGAGCACCCGAGTCTAAGTGCAATTGCCGGAAAACGCTGCAAAATAAGGCCATTTTCGTCGTTTTCCGATGTTCAAAACAAGGTTTACAGGGCCGTCCGGCGTGGTGCAACAAGGATGCATCCCCCGGACCCCGCCGCAAAGGACACTCCATGATGCCCACGCCATCCGGCAAATCCCGCGCCCGCGATCTGGGCCTGCCTTTTCCCGGACAACCCGGCGCGCTGAATGCAATCACGGACGTGGCCGGGGTCGAGGTGGGTCTATGCACGCTGCGCGATCTCTCAAAAGGGCTGTGCACCGGGATCACTGCCATTCTGCCGCGCGGCAAGGCATCTACGCCCCGTCCAGTGCGGGCCGGGCAATTCACGCTGAACGGCAATGGCGAGATGACCGGCACGCATTGGATTCATGATGCGGGGCAGTTTCTGGGGCCGATCTGTATCACCAACACCCATAGCGTGGGGATGGTCCATCATGCCGCCACCCGATGGATGATCGACACTTATGACGACTATTTCCGCGACGAACATGCCTGGGCCATGCCGGTGGTGGCGGAAACCTATGACGGGGTGCTGAACGATATCAACGCCATGGCCGTTACGGTTGAGGATGCCATGAGCGCCCTGCGCTCGGCCACACCGGGGCCGGTGGCCGAAGGCGGCACCGGCGGTGGGGCGGGCATGATCTGTTACGAGTTCAAGGGAGGTACGGGCACGTCCTCGCGGCAGGTTGAGATTGGCGGGCAAGGCTACACGATCGGCGCTTTGGTGCAGGCCAATCACGGCATCCGCCCGTGGTTGAACGTACTCGGCAAACCCGTGGGCCAGACAATGACCGATCACCGGCTATTGGATCACGAAACCGGATCGATCATCGTGGTGCTGGCCACGGATGCGCCGCTCTCGCCCTTGTCGCTGCGCCATGTCGCGCGCCGTGCGGCTCTTGGCGTTGGGCGGGGCGGATCACCGGGCGGGAACAATTCCGGCGATATCTTTCTGGCGTTCTCGACGGTCGATGATGGCCCGCTGCAGGTCGACCCGCCTGCCCTTCTGACACGAACCGAATTGAACAATGACGGGCTAGACCCGCTTTACTTGGCAACCGTTGAAAGCGTGGAAGAGGCCGTGGTGAATGCGATGGTTGCGGGCGAGGATACGCCCACGTTCAAACCTGCAGGGCATGTCTGCAGGGCATTGGACGGGCCGGCGCTTGCCGCGTTGTTCGCCGCTGACAGTTAAACGGGTTCCGAGGCGGCGGCCAACCCTTCAAGGATTTGCGCGTGGATGCGCGCTGCGGCGATGCCAAGGGGGTGATCCCGCGAGGTGATCATGACCAGCTCGTGATAGATCGCCGGGGCAAATGGTCGCCAGATCACCCCATCCGACAGCGCCGCTTTGCCGTTTACCGGGTCGATGATGGACACGCCATCGCCCGCCGACACAAGGTTGCGGGCAATGGCATAGAAATAGCTCGACGCGTTGCGGCGCAGGGGAGCTTCGGCCTGGGCCATGACCTGATCCAGTTGACGATCAACCGGGTGATCGCCCGTCACCCCGATCACCGGGCGGGTTTGCAGAAGATCGGGAGAGATCAAATCATGCGCCGCCAACGGATCATCCTGCCGCATGATGCAGACGCATTTCATCCGGAACAGTTGCGCCGACAGCCCCGCCACTGGCACCGGCGCGTCGATCAGACCGATATCGACCTGTCGACTGGTGACCCAGGATGCGATCTGACGGGAGGAGCGCACGCGCATGTCAATGAAGGTGCCGGGGTAATCGCGTTGAAACTGGGCCACCATCTGGGGCAGGAAATTGATCGACATCGCGCCATTGGTGGCAATGATAATGCCCCCCGTGGCCCCCGAGCGGATGTCGTCCGACCGTTGTTCGATCCGCGCCAGTGAATCCAACCCGCGCCGCACTTCGTCATGCAATAACGTCGCCTCATTCGTTGGGGCAAAGAATCCGCGGTCGCGATGAAACAGACGATAGCCCAGATCCTCTTCAAGATTGGACAAGGCAATGCTGACCGCAGGTTGGGACAAGTTCAGCCTTTGAGCCGCGCGCGACACGGACCCCGCTTCGATCAACGCATTGAAGACTTCAAGGTGGCGCAGCTTGAGGCGCATCGCTCGACTCACTTATATAAAAAAATCGAATACAAGTATTCAGCATATTAAATTGATAAATTCAAACCCCCTGACTACCGTCGTTGGACGGGGGGTTTGCAACCCTTGCACCAACGGGGGGATCCATGGCGCGGCAGAGCACGCAAACGAACGGCAGTGCAGTCTGGCAGAAAGGCTGGTCTGACCAGTCCTATTGGCTGGATGGCATGGGGCCGCAGCCAGATTTGCCAAATGACCTGCCGGATCAGGCGGATGTCGTGATTGTGGGCTCGGGCTATACCGGGCTGAACGCGGCGATTGAAACCGCGCGCGGCGGCAAATCCACCCTGGTACTGGAGGCCGGCATCCCCGGTTTTGGGTGCAGCACCCGCAATGGCGGACAGATCAGCACCTCGATCAAACCTTCTCTGGACAAGCTGAAGGCCAAGTATGGGACTGAACGCGGCGCGGCGATCCGTCAGGAAGGTGAGACCGCGCTGGAGTGGATCGAACAACGCATCTCCGAGGAAAAGATTGACTGCGACTTCCGCCGGGTAGGTCGCTTTCACGGCGCGCATACCCCGGGGTTTTACGACGAGTTGGCCCACGACGCGGACAAGATCAGCAGCACCGAAGGGATCGAAGCCTACGCGGTGCCCCGCGCCGAGCAGATGTCTGAACTGGGCAGTGACAACTATCATGGCGGGGTTGTCTTCCCGCGCCATGCGGCAGTTGATCCGGCACGCTATCATCTGGGGTTACTGAACAGCGCCATGGAAGCGGGGGCAGAGGTGCGGGGAAACTGTGCCGTGACCGGCATCACCCGCCGCCCTGTGGGATTCGAAATCGAGACTGAAAAAGGCAAAGTGCGGGCCGGTCAGGTGATCGTGGCCACCAATGGCTATACCACCGCGGCCACCCCCTGGCTGCGCCGGCGAGTCATCCCCATTGGCAGCTATATTATCGCAACCGAAACTTTGCCGAAGGAGTTGATCGACCGCCTGTCCCCAAAGGACCGCATCGCCAGTGATAGCCGAAAGGTGGTCTATTACTTCCGTGCCTCGCCAGATCGCACGCGTATCCTGTTCGGTGGACGGGTCTCGGCCAATGAAACCGACCCGACGATCAGCGGCCCCCGCCTGTTCGAGGATATGTGCCGGGTGTTCCCGGATTTGCGCGGCTATCAGATTTCCCACTCCTGGATGGGCACCGTGGCCTACACATTTGACGAGCTGGCCCATACCGGCACCCATGACGGAGTGCATTACGCGCTGGGCTATTGCGGTTCAGGCGTGTCGATGGCCAGCTATCTGGGCATGCGCGCTGGTCAGAAAGTGCTGGGCCTGAAAGAGGGCCAGACTGCGTTTGACGATCTGCCCTTCCCCACCCGCCCGCTTTACACCGGCACACCATGGTTCCTGCCCCCGGTCGTCGCGTGGTACCGCTGGCGCGACCGGATGCAATACCAGCGCAGCATGGCGACTGGATAACTGACAACCGGGCGGTTGCATCGCCACGACCCCCGGATCGCTACAAAGGCGACAGACAACAACAGAGGAGATTATCATGAAAAAGACAATAACACTCACATTGGCCGGTGCACTGATGGCCACCACGGCCTGGGCGATGGACAAGGAAATCACCATCGCGTCTTGGGGCGGCTCGTACCAGGACGCGCAGTCCAAGGCGCTGTTCGAACCGGCCGAGGCGAATACCGGCATCAAGGTCAATCAGGAAACCTATGGTGGCATGTCAGATGTGCGCCTTCAGGTCTCGTCGGGTCAGGTGACACTGGATATCGTCGCCTCGGGTTCGGGTTCGGCCGCACGCGCAGCAGCCGAAGGGCTTCTGGAACCGCTGGATTATGACGTCATTGACGTCTCGACCTTCTATCCCGGCCTTTACTCCGACTATTGCGTGGGCGGCGACGTGTTCTCGACCGTCTATGCCTGGAACACCGACACTTATGGCGAAGACGGGCCACAAAGCTGGGCCGATTTCTTTGATGTCGAGAAATTCCCCGGCACCCGCGCCTATCGCGGCAAAGTGGCGGGCGCGCTGGAAGGCGCGTTGATGGCCGATGGCGTGGCCCCCGGGGATGTCTATGACGTGTTGGGCAGCGAAGAGGGCATTGAGCGCGCGATTGACAAGATCCGCGAGTTGAAACCACATATCTCGGTGTTCTGGACTTCGGGCGCGCAGCACGCGCAGCTGATGAAAGATGGCGAGGTCGACATGACCACCGGCTGGAATGGGCGTTTTGACAACGCCAAGAAAGACGGGGCCAAGGTCGCCTACAGCTATAACCAGGCCCTGTTGGACTATGACTGCTTTGCCATCCCCAAGGGTGCACCCAACAAGGATGTGGCGATGGAATTCCTGAACGAGATTTCCAAGGCAGAATATCAGGACGATCTGCCCAAGTGGATCACCTATGGTCCGACAAACAAGGCGGCCTATGAGACCGGCGAGATCAGTGCGGATATGGCGGCGGCCCTGCCTTCATCGCCCGAGAACGCAGCGATGCAGCTTCCTGTCTCGCTTGAGTGGTATGCGGAGTGGGAGACCATCGCTGCAGAGATGTATCAGGAAATGCTGACTGAGTGATCGGCAGATCAGGATACACTGGCTGCGGGCGAAATTACGCGCCCGCAGCCCCATAGGACAGGGACAGATCATTGACCAACACACCGCAGGATGCGCTGCCGATAACAGTGCGCAATGTCACCAAGACCTATGGCAAGGTTTTCGCACTGGACGACGTCTCGCTGGATGTCAAAAGTGGCGAGTTCCTCACGCTGCTTGGCCCGTCCGGGTCGGGCAAGACGACCTTGTTGATGGTGCTTGCAGGCTTCACCCGTCCCGATCAGGGCAGCCTGAAATTTGGCGACGCCGAAATGATCCGCAAGCCGCCCCATCTGCGCGATGTGGGCATGGTGTTTCAGAACTACGCCTTGTTCCCGCACATGACCGTGGCGGGCAATGTGGCCTATCCGCTGCGCCTGCGCAAAGTGGCGAAATCCGAAATGGACGCCCGGGTGGAAAAAGCCCTCGAGACCGTGCAGCTTGGCGGGTTTGGCGATCGAGGGATTGACCAACTGTCCGGCGGGCAGAAACAGCGCGTTGCGCTGGCGCGCTCGATTGTGTTTGAACCCCGCATTCTGCTGATGGACGAACCCCTGTCGGCGCTGGATAAAAAACTGCGCGACCGGATGCAGATCGAGCTGCGCCACCTGCACGAACAGTTGGGCATGACCACGGTTTACGTCACCCATGACCAGCGCGAAGCGCTGACCATGTCCGACCGGATTGCGGTGGTGAACCATGGACGGATCATGCAACTGGCCACGCCACAGCAGCTTTATGAGCAGCCAGAAGACAAATTCGTCGCGGATTTCATCGGCGACAGCACGTTTTTGAATGTCGCCCGCGATGGTGATGCTTTGATCGCGGCCGGTGTGGCCCTGAAAACCTCGCGGCCGATCCCCGATGCTGCGGAACTGTCCCTGATGCTGCGGCCTGAACGGGTCAGCCTGCTGGACGGGGAGGGAGACAATGCAAACGTCTTTGATGCCACAGTCACCGAACTGGTCTATCAGGGTGAGAGTTTTCTGCTCTATGCCCGATTGGCCGACGGCACCGAACTGGCCGTGCGTGGCGCGATGCGCGCAGGCACGTTCCAGACCCTGCCCAGCGTAAGCGATACCGTCAAACTGACCCTTGATCCGGCAGATACGGTGATCATCGCCGGGGGAGATGCCTGATGGCGGTGACCGACATCAACGCAAGCGGATTGCGCAATGACGAGCGGATGGAACGCTGGAAGCTGTTTGGCCTGTCCTCCCCGGCGCTGTTGATTGTTCTGGTGATCCTGGTGATCCCGACAGGCTGGCTGTTTTACGTCAGCTTCATTGGGGCCGATGGCAGCTTCTCGATGGAAAACTACGAGCGGATGATCAAGCGCAAATCCTATGCGCGGATTTTCCAGACCACGTTTGAGGTCAGCCTGCTGACCACCGGCCTGTGCATTCTGATCGGGTATCCGCTGGCCTATTTCATGTCACAACTACCCACCAAGTGGGCCAACCTGTGCCTGATCACCGTGCTGCTGCCGTTCTGGACATCGCTTCTGGTGCGCACCTATGCGTGGCTCGTGCTGTTGCAAAAGCGCGGGTTGGTGAATGACTGGGCCATCGGGTTGGGCCTTTGGGACGAACCAATAAAGATGGTGCACAACATGAACGGGACGCTGATCGGTATGGTGCATATCATGCTGCCCTTCCTGATCCTGCCGGCTTATGGCGCGATGCGCGCGATTGATCGCGACTACATGAAAGCGGCCTCGAACCTTGGGGCCAGCCCAACAAAGGCATTCTGGACAGTCTTCCTGCCGCTCTCGACCCCGGGCCTGCTGGCCGGATCGCTGATGGTGTTCATCCTGTGCCTTGGCTTTTTCGTCACCCCCGCGGTGCTGGGTGGCGGCAAGGTGATCCTGGTGTCGATGAAGATCGTCTCGAACATCGAGCTGTTCGTGAACTGGGGCGCAGCCAGCGCATTGGGTGTGGTGTTGTTGGTGCTGACGATGGCGGTGTTGTGGATCGCCTCGCGCTTTATCCGGCTTGAACAGATGACCGGCGGCGGAGGGCATTGATATGATGGGATGGCTTCGCTCTCCGGCTTCGGAAACACAGGTCAGCCATGGCGGGCGGATGTGGCTTTATGTGACATCCGTGATTACCATGATCCTGCTGGTGATCCCGACCTTTATCGTGATCCCGATGTCTTTCTCGGACAGCCAGTATCTGGAATTCCCACCCGAAACCTGGTCACTGAGATGGTACAGGAATTACTTTGGCTCGGACGAATGGATGAACGCCACGGCCACGTCCCTCAAGGCGGCGTTTCTGACCATGCTGGTGGCAACACCGGTCGGCGTTCTGGCCGCCTATGGACTGCATGCCTCGAAAGTGCCGTTCATCCGGGTGGCGTTCGTTCTGCTGATTACGCCGATGATGGTGCCCGTGGTGCTGATCGCGATTGGCGCGTTTTATGCCTATGTGAAACTGCAAATTCTCTACACGATGACCGGGCTGGTTCTGGCGCATACATTGCTGGCCATTCCGCTGGTGGTGATCGTGACGGGATCGGCATTGAAAAGCTATGACATGAACCAGGAAAACGCCGCGCGGTCCCTTGGGGCACCGCGATGGAAGGCCTTTCTGACGATTACCTTGCCGCAGATACGATTTGCCGTTGTCACCAGCGCGCTTTTGGCGTTTCTAACCTCATTCGATGAGGTGGTGATCGCGATGTTTGTATCCGGTGGGGACAACCCGACATTAACGCGCAACATGTTCAACGCGCTGCGGGATCAGATTGATCCGACGATTGCGTCGATCTCGACCCTGATGATCGGGGTGACGACGTTGATGATGGCGCTCGCGGTGATCTTTGGCCGCGACAAGACCGGCAAGTAAGACCCGATGGCGTTTGACTATGTAATCGTCGGCGCAGGCTCGGCGGGCGCGGCCTTGGCGGCGCGGTTGAGCGAGGATGCGAGCGTGCGCGTTCTGTTGCTTGAGGCAGGCGGGCGCGCACGCCACCCGTGGGTCAATATCCCGATCGGGTATGGCAAGACTTTCTACGATGCACGCTTCAACTGGAAATACACCACCGAGCCTGAACCGCATTTGAATGACCGCCCGATGTACTGGCCCCGCGGCAAGGGGCTGGGCGGGTCCTCGGCGATTAATGCGATGGTCTATGTGCGCGGGCACAAGACGGATTTCGACGAATGGGGGCCGGGCTGGCGCTGGGATGACGTGGCGCCTGTGTTCCGCCGGATGGAGGATTGGCAGGGTCCGGCCCATCCTGATCGCGGGACCGGCGGGCCGCTGAGCATCACCGATATGACCGGTGCCATGCATCCCCTGACCCAAGCCTATATCGAGGGCGCGGGCGAGGCCGGGATTCCCCACAACACTGACTACAACGCCGATAAGATGGAAGGCGCGGCCTATTATCAGATTACCACGCGGGGCGGCCAACGCGCCTCGACTGCGCAGGCCTATCTGAAACCAGCCGCAGGGCGGGCAAACCTGCAGATCGAAACCGGCGCGATGATGCAGCGTGTGGTGTTTGACGGTCAGCGTGCCAGCGGTGTGGAATACACCCGAAACGGCGCTACCCATGTGGCCAAAGCTGCGCACGAAGTGATCCTGTGCGGCGGGGCGATCAACACGCCACAACTTTTGCAGCTGTCTGGCATCGGCCCCGGTGCGCTCTTGCAAAAGTTGGGGATCGAAGTGGTGCAGGACACCCCGCATGTGGGCCAGAACCTGATGGACCATCTGGGCGTCGACTTCCTGTTTTCCGCCACCCAGCCCAGCCTCAATCAGGTGCTGCGCCCGTGGTGGGGCAAGGGGCTGGCCGGGCTACAGTACATTCTGACGCGCAAAGGTCCGCTGGCGATGAGCCTCAATCAGGGCGGCGGGTTCGTGCGATTGCAAGAGGGCGATGGCCCGCCCGATCTGCAGCTTTACTTCTCACCGCTCAGCTACAGCCGTGCCCCGGCCGGTGTGCGCCCGTTGATGAACCCCGATCCCTTTCCAGCCTTCCGGCTGGGATTTAACCCGTGCAAACCCACCAGTGCAGGATATGTAGCAATCCGCTCACCCGACCCAAGCGACGCGCCTGAGATGCAGGGCAACTACCTGTCTACGGATGAAGATTGCGCCATGATGATCCGCGGCTTCCGCCTGATGCGGCGCATGGCCATGGCCCCTGCCCTGCAACGGATCACCAAGGCCGAATTGGAACCCGGTCCGGATATCGAAAGCGACGCCGATATCCTGGACCACATTCGCGGCGACAGCTGGACCGTGTTCCACCAATGCGGCACCGCCCGGATGGGTGACGACCCCGCGCAGTCAGTTGTCGACCAACGCCTGCGCGTGCATGGTGTCCAAGGCTTGCGCGTCGCCGATGCCTCGATCTTTCCGACGATCCCGTCGGGCAATACCAACGCGCCCGCCATCATGGTGGGCGAAAAAGCAGCCGATATCATCCGGGAGGACGCCAGATGAAACTGAAGTCTATTGAGAGTTTCACAAACGAATTCGTCGGCTTTGTCCGCGTGACCATGGAGGATGGCAGCCAGGGCTGGGGGCAGGTCTCGACCTATCATTCCGACATCACCTGTCAGGTGCTGCACCGGCAGGTGGCCCCCTGGGTACTGGGCCAGGACACCAGCAATCTGGATGACCTTCTGGATCTCGTGGCCGAGCGGGAACATAAATTTCCGGGTTCTTACCTGCGCCGCGCCATGGGTGGGTTGGACACGGCGATCTGGGACATGCGCGGTAAACAGGCGGGCAAGCCGGTGGCCGAACTTCTGGGCGGCAGCGCGGGCACGATCCGGGCCTATGCCAGTTCAATGAAACGCGACATCACCCCGACGGACGAGGCCACGCGAATGAAACGCCTGCGCGACGCCCATGGTTTTGACGCCTTCAAGGTGCGCGCGGGGGCCGAGGTGGGCCGCAATGTCGATGAATGGCCGGGACGAACAGAGGAGATCATTCCAACCATGCGCCGCGAGATGGGTGATGACGTGGCCCTGCTGATTGATGCCAATAGCTGCTATTCGTCCGGCCGCGCGATTGAGGTCGGGCATATGCTGCAGGACCACGGGTTTTCACATTACGAAGAACCCTGCCCCTATTGGGAGATGGAGCAGACCAAACAGGTGACCGAGGCGCTGGAGATTGACGTGACCGGCGGCGAACAGGATTGCGATCTGCCGACATGGAAGCGGATGATCGACATGCGCGCCGTCGATATCGTGCAGCCCGATATCCTCTATCTCGGCGGGATCAGCCGGACCCTGCGGGTCTGCCGGATGGCGCAGGCAGCGGGCCTGCCGATCACACCCCATTGTGCCAACCACTCGCTGATCACGCTGTTCACCATGCACCTGCTGCGCGCCATTTCCGGCAAAGGCAAGTATCTGGAGTTTTCCATCGAAGAGTCAGATTACTACCCATGGCAATACGGGCTTTACACGCATGATCCCTATCAGATCGAGGACGGCCATGCCCGTGTCACCGATGCCCCCGGCTGGGGGATCGAGATCAGCCCCGATTGGCTGGCAAAATCAACCTATCAGATCAGTAGCGCCGAGGGGGCATGAGCACCGAAGCTGAGCAGATCATAGGGCTGTATCGACGGCATGCCGACGCATGGGTGAAACAGCGCGGGCATGCTCTGCCGGAACGAAAATGGCTTCAGAAATTCACCGACCTGTTGACACCGGGTGCCTCGGTTCTGGATCTTGGATGCGGCTTTGGAAGCCCCATTGGCCGCCACCTGCTGGACAATGGATTTCACGTAAGCGGCGTTGATAGCTCCCCAGAGCTGATTGCGATTGCAAGAGACTCTTTAACATCGGGCAACTGGACCGTTGGGGATATGCGGCAGTTGGCGCTCGACGAGCAATTTGGCGGCGTGATCGCCTGGAACAGCTTTTTCCACTTAACCCCTGATGACCAGCGCAAGATGTTTCGCGTGCTTCGCGAGCATTGCGCCAAAGAGGCCGCACTGATGTTCACCAGCGGGCCAAGCCACGGCGAGGCGATTGGTACGTTTGAGGGCGAACCTTTGTACCACTCAAGCCTTGATACTGCGGAATATGAAACACTGCTCGACAACCATGGCTTTGATGTGGTTGAGCATGCGATCGAAGATCCGGAGTGCGGTGGTCAAACGGTATGGCTGGCGCGTCGTATCGATTGACACGCACAACATGAGCCGCCTCACTCCTCTTTCATCGGCACGACTTCAAGGTCTTCTTCGGGCACGTTCAAAGTTGACCAGGTGTCATCCTTGGCCGGTGCAGGCGGCGTGTCACAGGCGCGTTTGTGGATGTTTACCTTCGCGATGAAATTGGCCGAAATGGGCGCTGTCACAAACAGGAAGGCCATGATCAGAAGCTCGTGGATTGATCCTTCGCCGAAGGTCCAGAAATAAAGGATCGCGGCCAGCATCAGAGAGCCGATACCCATCGTCCCCACCTTGGTCGGGGCATGCAACCGGGTCATGGAATCGTTGAACTTGAGCATGCCGATGGCACCGACCATGGCAAAAAAGGCCCCCAGCAGCAGGCAGGCCGCGATGGCATATGCAGCGATGATTTGCATCATTCGATGATATCCCCCCGCAGCACGAACCGTGCATACGCCACGGTTGAGACAAATCCCAGCATCGCGATGATCAGCGAGACCTCGAAGTAAATCCGCGTGCCCTGCGATATACCCAGCAACACGATCAGGCCGATGGCGTTCACCACCATCGTGTCCAATGCCAGGATGCGGTCCCCGGTCGTGGGGCCGATCACCAGCCGGATCATCGACATGCCCTGCGCCAGTGCCAGCGCGACAAAGGCGATATAGACGGATGTGTACATGATGTCTGTGGCAAGGCTCATACGAAAATCTCCTTCAGGCGGGCCTCGTACCGGGTTTTGATCTCGTCGCGCACGGCATCGGGGTCATCAGTGTGCAGCACATGTACCAAAAGGCTGTGCCCATTGTCAGACAAGTCTGCCGACACGGTACCCGGGGTCAGGGTGATGGTACCCGCAAGCACGGTGATCGCCTCGGGCTGCACCAGATCCAGCGGGATCACAATCCAGGCAGGGCGCAGTTTGGAATTGGGCTTGGTCAGCACGATCCAGGCCACCTGAACATTGGCCACCATGATATCCCAGATCACCATCAGCGTGTAGGTGATCATGCGCCCGATGCGGAACCCACGCGGCGTGTCGGGCCACCACACGGATGTCCCCCAAGGGATGATCACGCCCAGGATGATGCCGAAGACAACCATCCCGGCCGAGACCTCGTTTTGTAGCAAAACCCACACCACCGCCAACAGCAGGGTGAGCAAGGGATGAGGCAAAAGCCAGCGATACGTTCGTCTCATGTCAATAGCCCTCCGCCGGTTTGCTCATCTTGCCGGGTGTCTCAAGAACCTTAGAAATGTACGGCTCGGGTGAGAAGAGTTGCTTGGACATCACCGTGGTGTAGGCATGCACCTGCCCGGCAAAAACCGTGTGCGCGATGAGAAGGCCCAGCAAGCCACCCACCGCCACATAGGACAACGCGGCGGGGCGGGCGATGTCGGCATCCGCCTCGGCATCTTCGGGGGTACCGCTGTCATGGGCTTTCCAGAACACCACGCTGCCCGCGCGGCCAAAGCCGACAATGGCAATCAGGCTGGACCCCAGAACAATCGCCCAGATCAACGGCATCTGCGCGTTGGCATAGCTGGCTTCAAGCACCATCAGCTTGCCCACGAAGCCTGACAGCGGCGGCAGGCCGGCCATGGCAATCGCAGCTGCAAAGAACAGCCCGGCGGTCAGCGCCCCGCCCACCACGGGACGGGCCACGGTCAGGTCAACATGCGCGCGACCCGTCCGGACCAGATCGACGATCAGGAACAGTGCCGCAGCTGCCAACGTGGAATGAACGATGTAATACACGGCCGCCGCAATGCCTTCGGGCGTGAACAGCGAAATCGCCACCATCACCATGCCCATCGACCCGATCACCGAGAAGGTCACCAACCGGTCCAGTTTCTTCGCGCCCAGCACGCCTATCATCCCGATCGCCAGCGAGATCAGCGCGGCAGGCATCAGCCACATCCCATGCAACCCGGCAGTGACCTCAAGGTCAGGTGGGAAGGTCATGGTATAGACCCGGATGATCGCATAGGCGCCCACCTTGGTCATGATCGCAAACAGGGCGGCGACAGGGGCCGGGGCCTCGGCATAGCTTGAGGGCAGCCAGAAATGCAGCGGCACAAGCGCGGCCTTGATGGCAAAGACCAAAAGCAACAGCACGGCGGCGACACGGATACCAACGGTTTCCTCGGCCCCGATCAACTCTGCGCGCGCGGCCAGATCGGCCATGTTCAAGGTCCCGGTTTCTGCATAGATCGAGCCTAGGGCAAACAGGAACAGGGTCGAGCCGATCAGGTTGAACAGCACATATTGCACCCCTGCCCTCAACCGCGTGTCGCCCCCGGCATGAATCATCAGGCCGTAAGAGGCGATCAGCAGAACCTCGAAGAACACGAAGAGGTTGAACAGGTCGCCCGTCAGAAACGCGCCCATGATGCCCATCAACTGAAACTGGAACAGCGCGTGGAAATGCCGCCCACGATCGTCCCAGCCTGATCCTATGGAATAGAGCAGCACGAACAGTGCCAACACTGACGTCAAAAGCACCATCAGGGTCGACAGGCGGTCGCCCACCAGCACGATACCGAAGGGGGCCGCCCAATCGCCAAGCTGATAGAGGATCACCGATCCATCCGAGGTCTGCCAGGCCAGAATTGCCGAAATGGCGATCAGCGCCGCGACGCCGACGACCGAAAAGACCCGCTGGATGCCAATATGATACCGCGCCGCCAGAACGATGAAGGGCGCGAGGATCGCAGGCAGGACGACAGGCAGAATGATCAGGTGGCTCATGACCCGTCCTCCGCCCTGGATGTTTCGTCGATCAGATCGTCCACATGATCATCGTTCGATCCAAGATAAGCCCCCAGGGCGATCATCACGATCACCGCCGTCATACCGAAGGAAATCACGATGGCCGTCAGCACCAATGCCTGTGGCAGCGGATCGGTATAGGTCGTGGCATCCGTCAGAATAGGGGGTGCCCCCATGACCAACCGCCCTGAGGCGAACAGAAAAACGTTCACCGCATAGGTCAGAAGCGAGATACCCAGGATCACCGGGAAGGTGCGCAGGCGCAGGACCAGATAGAGACCTGCGGCCGTCAGGATGCCGATAGCAGAAGCAACCAGAAGTTCCATGTCACACGCCCTCCTTCATCTGAGGACTGTCGGTTGATGGATCATCCCGCGACGGATCGATATCCATCGCATGATCTGTCTCAGGTGGCTCGTGGCGTCGCGCCAGCCGCGAGAAGCTTTCCAGCGACAGCATCACGGCACCGACGACACAAAGGAAGACACCCACATCAAACAGCGCGGCGGTGGCCAGCTCGAATTTCTCGAAGGGCGGGATGCGCACATAGGTGAAATCGCTGGTCAGGAAGGGCTTGGTTACAAACCACGATCCGATGCCCGTGAACCCGGCCACCAGAACGCCGGTGCCAATCACCCCGTGATAGGGATAGCGCAGCCGCGCCGAGGCCCAGTTAAAGCCACTGGCCATATATTGCATCACCACCGCGATGGACACGACCAAACCCGCGATGAACCCGCCGCCCGGTTCGTTGTGACCACGCAGGAAAATGAAGAACCCGACCAGCAGCACAACCGGCATGATCACCCGCGTCAGCACAACCATCATCATCGGATGCATATTGCCTGCGCGCGGCTGATCCGGTTTGCGGTTCAGCAGGCGCGCCCGCACGGGCCCATCGAGCAGCGTTTCGGTCAGCGCATAGATCAGCAGGGCCGCAATGCCCAACACGATGATTTCGCCATAGGTGTCAAAGCCCCGGAAATCGACCAGGATCACGTTGACCACATTGGTGCCACCGCCGCCTTTATAGGAATTTGCCAGGTGGAATTCGGAGATCGGCGTCGCAACAGCATCACGCAGCAGGTAGTGGTAAGACAGCCCCATGGTGGCAAGCCCCCCGGCAACGGCGATACCGACATCCCGCACGCGCAACAGTACCGTGCTTTCAATCGGGGTCCGGTTGGGCAGGAAGTTCAGCGCCAGCAGAAGCAGGATGATGGTGACCACTTCCACCGTGATCTGCGTCATCGCCAGATCGGGCGCGCTGAAGAACACGAACCCGATTGACACCATCAGCCCGACAATCCCGATCAGGATCAACGACAACAGGCGATTGCGATGCAGGAAAGGCAGACCCAGCGTCGCCGCGACCAACATCACCCAGCCCGCCAATGCCACCGGAACGATCGGTTGCATTTCACGCGTGGTTGCCCCCACTGTGCCGGTGCTCCAAGCATAGTATCCCGATGCGACTATGGCGACCGAGGCAATGGCGGCATAGCGCGAAAATGCACCATTGTGCAGGCCATGGATAAACCCGCGCGCAGCGGTGGCACACGCCTCGACAATCGCCTCGAAAATCACCTTGGCCTCGGGCCGCGGGGCCGCGTCCCACAGGCGCAGGGCAGGCTTGTAGACAAGCAACATCAGCAAGCCACCGACCACGGCAGCAATCGACATGTAAAGCGCAGGCACCAACCCATGCCAGATTTTGATATAGGCCTTGGGCAGCTCTGCCGCATCGCCGATAACGGCGGTGGTGACGGTTTTCACCAGCGGGGTGGCCAGGAACGGCGCCACTCCGATAACGACGACCAGCACCACCAGAATGGCAGGCGGCAACCACAGGCCCTTGCCCGGATCATGCGGCGTGGCCGGGTAGTCTTCGCGCACCGGCCCAAGGAACACATGGCTGATAAAGCGGAAGCAATAGGCGGCCGAGAACAGTGAGCCCAGAACCGCCAGTGCCGGGACAAGCCACCAGGTGTTGAACAACACGGTATGATTGGCCTCTTCCAGCATCATTTCCTTGGACAGGAACCCGTTGAGCAGCGGGATACCCGCCATCGATAAAGCGGCCAGTGTGGCAATCACAAAGGTCACCGGCATCAGCGTGCGCAAGCCCCCAAGACGGCGGATATCGCGGGTATGGGCTTCGTGATCAATGATCCCGGCAGACATAAACAAGGCGGCCTTGAAAGTCGCATGATTTAGAATGTGGAACACCGCAGCCATGGCACCAAAGGCGGTTCCGGTGCCCAGCAGCATGGTGATCAGGCCAAGATGGCTAACCGTCGAAAACGCCAAAAGCGCCTTCAGGTCATGTTTGAACAGCGCGATCACCGCGCCCAGCACCATGGTGACCAAGCCTGCGGTGGTGACGATCACGAACCATTCCGGGGTGCCTGATAAGACAGGCCACATCCGCGCCATCAGGAATATCCCGGCCTTCACCATCGTTGCCGAGTGCAGATAGGCCGACACAGGCGTCGGCGCGGCCATGGCGTGAGGCAACCAGAAATGGAACGGGAACTGCGCTGATTTGGTGAAACAGCCCAGCAAGATCAGGATCAGCGCAGGCAGGTACAGCGGGCTGTCCTGAATCAGTTCACGGTTCTGCAGGATCACGCTCAGGTCATAACTGCCCGCGATCTGACCAAGGATCAGCATGCCGCCAATCATGGCCAATCCGCCCATGCCGGTCACGGTCAGCGCCATTCGCGCACCTTGCCGACCTTCGGGTAGGTGTTTCCAATAGCCGATCAGCAGGAAAGAGGACAGCGACGTGAGTTCCCAGAACACCAGCAAAAGCAGGATGTTATCACTCAGAACGATGCCCACCATCGCGCCCTGGAATAGCAGCAAGTAGGTGAAAAACTCACCCATATTATCCTTACGTGACAGGTAATGACGGCCATAAGCAATGATCAGCAAGCCAATGCCCAGGATCAGCATGGCAAAGAAAAAGCCCAGCCCATCCAGCATCAGTGTGAAATTCAACCCCAGCGAGGGGATCCACTCGACCCGCGCCATCAACACCTCGCCCGCCATCACGGCAGGCAGGTTGGTCAACAGGCCGATAAAGGCCGCCAATGTGATGGTGAAGGTTACGCCGGCACAGGCGGCGCGCCCTGCGGAATTCATCAAACCGGGAAGAAGCGCACCAAAAAACGGCAGCGCCACAATGAGGAATAGAGACACGGAAACTCCTGCTTCTAATAGTTTGATGATCCTGCCCTATTTGGGGCGATCTGCGCAACTCTCAACAATTACCAACAAAAATTGTCAATGTTGACCCAAAAACCACGCACCGACGGATAATTCAGCCCCTCTAGCACCCCTGTGTCACGGTTTTTCAATCGGAATAACGCTCTGCGGATCCCAACTCAGCCAGACCGGGCCTGCCTCGGGCAGATCCGGCAAGTCACGGTCGCGCGCGATGACTTTCATCCGACGGCCCGAGACCTCGACAATGCAGGTGGCCATGGCCCCGGCAAAGACGCGCTGCACCAGATGGCCGGGCACGTGATTGGCCCCGTCTTGCGAAGGCGACTGCACCGAGATGCCCATGTTTTCGGGACGCACAGCAAAGGCAGTTGCTTGCTCGGTGCCGGGTGGGATCGTGATGACGGTGCCGTCAGACAGGGTCAGTTTGCCCTGTGCGGCCTGCCCTTCAAAAATATTGGCCTCACCCAGAAACTCGGCGGCGAAGACACTGGCGGGGTTGTTGTAAACGTCTCGTGGCGGGCCGGATTGCACCATCCGCCCCTCTTTCAGGATGCCGATCTTGTCGGCAAGGGTCAGCGCCTCATCCTGATCGTGGGTGACAAAAATCGTGGTGATACCAATCTCGCGCTGGATACGTTTGAGTTCGATCTGCATATCGATCCGCAAGGCCTTGTCCAGCGCCGAGAGCGGTTCATCCAGCAACAGCACCCGCGGATTGGTCACAAAGGCGCGGGCCAAAGCCACCCTCTGGCGTTGTCCGCCTGACAGCTCGTGTGGTTTGCGCGCGCCAAGATCGCCCAGCTGCACCAGCTCCAGCGCGTCTTTTACGCGGCGCGCTTCTTCCGAGGCGCCTACTTTGCGCACCCGCAGGCCAAAGCCGATATTGTCCGCCACGCTGAGATTGGGAAATAGCGCGTAATTCTGAAACATCATCCCGATATCGCGCTTTTCCACGGGGACATTTTCGACCGAAACATCGCCAAGACGAATATGCCCGGCATCGAGCCGGATGAATCCCGCAATCGCGCGCAGCAGCGTGGTTTTGCCGCTGCCCGATGGGCCCAACAGCGCAAACATGCCGCCATCGGGAAACTCCATCGACACGTCATCCAGCGCCTTGAGCTTGCCAAAAGTCTTGGTGATATGTTCCACGGACACCTGAGACATCAGCGGCGCCCTCCGAAATTTGAAAACCGCGCGGCGATCAGCATGATGGCCATGGACACCACAATGATCAGGGTTGAGACCGCATTGATTTCCGGCGTGAACCCTTTGCGGATCGAGGTATAGATCAGAACCGGCAAGGTGGTATCCCCCGGTTCGGACAGGAAGTAGGACACGACGAACTGGTCAAAGCTGACCGCGAAGGCAAAGAGCGCGCCCGCAACTACGCCCGGCAATATCCATGGCAGGGTGACGCGCCATGTCACCGTCCAGCTGGATGCCCCCAGCGAGCGCGCGGCTTCTTCCAGTGTCTTATCAAACGTCGCCAGCCGGGCCATGACCACGACGATCACATACGGCAGCGCCAGCGCCACATGTCCGATCAGAACCGAGGGCGTGCCCCGGCCAATACCAATCCCGTAGAAGAAGATCAGCATCGCCGTGCCGGTGATCAGCCAGGGGATGGCGATGGGTGGGAACAACAACACCTGAAAAATCGCCTTGCCCCGGAATTCATAGCGGAACAGCGCAATCGCTGCCGCGGTGCCCAGCACGGTGGCAATCAACGTTGTGGCAATGGCAATCAGAACCGAACGGGTGGCCGCCGCCTTGATCTCGGCATTCTGGGCCAGATCGCCATACCATTGCGTCGAGAACTCGAACGGCAATTGGTAGTAAGGTGAGGCGTTGAATGACATCAGTGCCATGATCACAATCGGCGCGTAGAGAAAGATCAGGATCGCGATCAACCAGCCGCGCCCAAGAAGGGTCAGGAACCGGGCGCTCATGTCTGGGCCTTTCGCAGGATGGGGCTGAACACCGCAAGGATCACCAGCACCACAGCCAGCAGGATAAAGGACAAGGCCGCGCCAAGGGGCCAGTTGAACACCGCCACAAACTGATCCTCGATCACCGTGCCGTAATAGGTGCCGAACCGGCCGCCCAGGATACGCGGCTCCATGAACGAGCCGACAACTGGGACAAAGACCAGCACCGCACCCGCCAGCAATCCGGGCAGCGACAGGGGCAGGATCAGCCGCCACAGGATCGTGCGTTTCTTGGCCCCCATCGAACGCGCGGCATCAATCAGATTGTCGTCAATCGCTTGCAGCGCCAGATAGGTCGTAAGGATCACGTAAGGCAGATAGGAATGCACCAGCCCGATCACCACAGCAGAGGGCGTGAACATCAGCCCCAAACGGACATCAAACGGCAGGATAGCGTTCAGCGCCAGATCAAGCACACCATTGCCGCGCAAAACGATGGCCCATGAAAAGATCCGCACCAGAGAGTTGGACCAGAACGGGAGAATGATCAACAAAAACAATGCCTCGCGCGATCGCCCCTTGATCACCTTGGCCAGCACATAGGCGCAGGGAAAGCCAATCAGAACGCAGATCGCCGTGACGGTCAGCCCCAGTTTCAGCGATTTCCACAGAAGGGCCGCATAGGTGCCGGTCTGGAAAAACGCCTGATAGTTTTCAAACGTATACTCCCACTCGGCCTCGCCGAAGGGCACGTCCGAGAGCAGGCTGAAATAAAGCATCGCCGACAGCGGCAGGAAGATCGCTGCTGTCAGCCATAGATAGGCAGGCGACAACAGGGCAGTGGCGCGCGCGCCGTCTCGGGTGAACATGCTCATTCCCCTGCCCCTGCTGTCACGGCGTTATTGCGCCGCTTTCAGCTCTTGCCACAACGCAAGGTATTTCTCGCGGGTCTCGTCCGACACCGGTTCCTGGAACTGAACCAGCGCCGCCACAGCCGGATCGCCCAGAACCTTGCGGTTGAACGCATCCTCAGAAAGGGCTGCAGCCGCAGCTGAGTTGGCCGAGGCAGGCGCGCCTTCAGCATCCCAGCGCACGTAGAAATCCGGGTCGATCATCCAGTCGATGAACGCATGAGCCGCCTCTTTCTTTTCCGATGTGGCCGGAATCGACAAGCCGTCCAACCAGCCAATCGCGCCTTCCTCGGGCACGACGAACTGCACCGGCAGGCCCGAGGCTTGCGAGCGCGCCGCCGAGCCGGACCAGAAGGTGGCCATGTCCAGCTCACCCGCGGCCATGAATTGATTCCAGTCGTTTTCCGAGCCCCAGAAGGTGCGGATCTGCGGCATCAGATCGGCCAGCGCAGTCTTCACGGCGTCGAGGTCTTGGATATCATTAATGTCCTGCCCGGTGGCCAGAGCGGCCAGTTGCACGCTTTCCAACGCATCATCGCGGATCGACACGCGGCCCTTATAGGCCTCGTCCCACATCACCTTGATTGAGGTCGGTGCCTCGGACACCGAGGAGGTGTTGATCGCGAACGAGGTCAGGCCCCAGGTCCATGGCACACCGTGCAACTCTCCCCCGGCATTCAGCGCGGCGTTGGACAGAAAGTCAGGCGCGACATCGCCGATATTTTCCACCAATGAGACATCAATCGGCCCGATCAGCCCTTCTTCCTGCGCCTGCGGGGTGAAGGCGGCGTTGATCAGCACCACGTCATAGGCGCCGGGATTGGTGCGTAGCTTGGTCAGCATTTCCTGCTCGGAATTGAAATACTCATGCACCACGGTGTGGCCCGTGGCCTCGGTGAATTCGGCTACGGCCCAATCCAGATCGGTGCCATAGCCCTGCCAGTTCAGAACACGGATTTCATCGGCCACAGCGCCGCTGGCCACAAGGGCCAGCACGGATGCGAAAAGCGTAGGTTTGAGATGGGTCATGAGAAGTCTCCTCTGTCAGGCTGGGGTGGGTGCCACCCTATGTAATGTCTTCGATACGCGCGATTTCAACGCGGGTGGGAGCGGTGGCGGGGCCCGGTCGGGTAGTCGACAGGGCCGCGGCAATATTGGCGATGCGAGCGGCATCAACGGGCGGTTTGCCCAACGCCAGCGCCGCAACAAATGCCCCAATATGTGTGTCACCCGCGCCGTTGGTGTCAATGGCCTCGACCGGATGGGCGGGTAGATGAACCGCCTTCTCGCCTAGCGCCAACACGCAGCCCTCGGCCCCGATGCGCACGATGGCCCCGCCGTCAGCGCGGTTCTTGGAAAGGATCAATCCGGCCTCCACGGGGTCTTTTGTGCCTGTGAGTATCTCTGCCTCGGTCAGGTTCGCGCTGACCCATGTTGCTTTTGATAGTGCGGCGCTCAGGGCGTCTTGAGGCAAGGCCGCCGCCACCGGCGAGGGGTCAAACACCAGCCCGGTGATCGGCGTGTCACCGCGCAGCCAATTGCTGAAAGCCGGGCATGAGCCGGGGTAATGCAGCGCATAGCCCGACAGGATTTTCCACGGGTAATCATCCTGTGGCAACGCGGTCAGGTCATTCAGCGAGACATGCCCCTCGGCCCCTTCATGGGCCACGAAACTGCGTTCGCCATCGGGTTCGATCAGAACTGTGCAGCAGCCCTGATCCCGCGCCGGATCGGGTTTTTGCAGCGCGCGGATACCTTCATCGACAAGTGCCGCAGTGACCATCTGCCCAAACGGCCCGGTGCCTATTGCCCCGCCATAATGAACCTCGGCGCCCATGCGCGACGCGGCCACCATTGCGTTGAACCCGCCGCCCGGGGTGGTTTGAAATCCCGTGACAATGGCTTCTCCCCCGCGCTCAGGCAGAGCATCAACATTGTAGATTATGTCGACAATCACGCCGTGGAGTTGAAGGATACGAGAAGGATCGCTCATTCGGATATCCCCTTGCGTCGCAGGTTCAACAGGCCGTCAACGATCCCAGCAATCTCAAGGTCGTTTGCCGCGCGCAAGGCCGCCAGTTTACCTTGCGGAAGCGCGGCCATCCCCGAGGCGGCCCCGGCCATGGCGGCCGCAATGGCCCCGATCGTGTCGGTGTCATCACCGATATTGGCGGCCATCACGGCGGTGGCCCACGCATCCCCAGCGCTCATGAACAGCAGGCCAAAGGCCGCCGGTACGGCATGATGAGAGGCCACGGAGGTGCCCACGGCATCCGCAAAGCCTTCGACACCCGGTGCAGTCTTTGCGAAGGTCACCGCTGCCTCGATCCGTGCGGCCATATCGGAGACGCCCGCCGCATGCCCACGTTTCTGGCCTTCGCTAGCAGCTTGTAGAGCGATGCCAAAGGCAGCTTCAATCGTCGCGCCGTCCAGCAACGCACTGATCATGGCGGCGACGGCGCTGGCACCGGCAATCGCCTCGCCGGTGTTGTGGGTCACGCGGCTGGACAGTTCGACCTGGTCGACCAGCGCCTTGATATCATCCGCCGCTGTGGCGATCCCGATCGGGGCAACCCGCATCGCCGCCCCGTTGGTTGTACCGCCCTTGGACGCCTCGTCGGGATCGACACCCGCCAGAATGGCATCCAGAGCCGCCTTAGTAGACGGACCCAACAGATCGCGCAGACCGCGGCACCGGATATCGGCTTCCCACGCCAACAGGTCCTTGGCCCATCCCACCGCATCAAACCCACCCGGTTCAGCAATCAGCCGCATTGCCAGCAACAGCGCCTGTTCCGTGTCATCCGTCACCTGCGCGGCCTTCAAGCCGTGAGAAAACGGGTGATCCTCGAACGGCGCGATGAAATCGGTGATCTGGCCGTAATGCGCCCTGATTTCAGCGCATGTCAGGGTTTGTGACGGCATGCCCAACGCATCACCCAAGGCGAGTCCCCAAAACGCGCCAAGGGCGCGGTCGGTCAAGGACAAGGGCGAAGGATCGGGCATCGGGGGCATTTCGACAGCAAACAGAGGGGAAACCTTATCGCAATCCACGAGGGATGAAAGCCCCACCGCCCAATCGTCGCACCGGACCAGCTTCGGTTGACCGTCTCGAGAAAAGCTGCCAGCACTGCAATCACAAACGGAGGGATGCGCGAACCCGTGAAACGGTCACGATTCATCAAATTCGGGATGTTGTTCCCAGCGCTGACATGGCTGCTGACCCAGTTTGCCATGACAGGCATGATCGTGGGCACCCCGGTCAATGCGATGCAGATCGAGATCTGTTCGTCCTATGGCACCACGCAGATCCTGATTGATCCTGAAACCGGTGAGCCTGTTGAACAAGTTATCACGGGTGGATGCGATTGGTGTCAGTCTTTCGGTGTTGCCGTCACTGGTACCGCACGCGGCGATGTCTCATGGAGTGCGCTCGAGTATGGATTTCAAACCCGTGCCTCGATGGCGGCGGATCTGGACCCTCCTCTGCGCCTGACCGCGTCATTTCAAAGTCGCGCGCCCCCGACCCTTTGATCACACCGATCTGACCTGACCTTAGAACCGCCCTCGATGGCGGTGACATCCTCATGTGTTTCAAAGGAAAATCCATGCTTTCATCTTTCACACGCGGCGTTGCCGCTGCCGCCCTCGCGGCCTCTTTTGCCCTGCCCGTCTGGGCCAACACCATCACCGTGACCGACACGCTGGACCGCAGCGTCGAGATTCCGGAAAACCCCGAACGCATCCTGCTGGGCTTCTACTACGAAGACTTCATGGCCGTGGGCGGCCCTGACGCCTATGACCGAGTCGTCGCCATTTCGAAAGATACCTGGGAGGGCTGGCGCAATCTGCAATGGCAGACCTATGCCGCTGCGATCCCGCGCCTGAACGAGCTGGCCGATGTGGGCGAGGTGGAATCCGGCACATTTTCCCTTGAAGCGGTGATTGCCGCCGAACCCGATGTCGCCCTGATGGCGGCCTGGCAGTACAATGCGTTGGGTGAGATGGCCGACCGGATCGAGGCTGCGGGCATCCCGGTTGTGGTGCTGGATTACAATGCACAGACGGTTGAGAAACATGTCGAGTCCACCCTGCTGCTGGGGCAAATCATGGGGGCAGAGGCCCGCGCCCAAACCCTGGCGGATGAATATGCCGGCGAGGTTGGCAAAATCATGGAAAGTCTGGCGTCGATCCCCGAGGGCGCAGCCCCCAAGGTCTATGTCGAACTGGGCCGCAAGGGTAAGGATGAGATCGACAATTCCTACTCGGGCACCCAATGGGGCACCGTCATCACACAGCTGGGTGCGACCAACATTGCTGATGGACAGATCAGCAGCTGGGGCCAGCTGAGTCCGGAATATGTGCTGGCGCAGAACCCTGAAGTGATCATGCTGGCCGGGTCGGGCTGGGCCGGGCGCGATCAGGCGGTGATCATGGGGCCGGGCGTCGATAGCGCGCTGACCCATGAGCGTATGGCCGCATACATGGAGCGTCCCGGCTGGGCCGATCTGGAGGCGGTCAAGAATGGCGATGTGTTTGGCATCTATCACGGCGGCAACCGCACGCTTTATGATTATGCCTTCCTGCAGTTCCTCGCCAAGGCGATGTATCCCGACACATTCGCCGATCTTGACCCGCAAGCCTCGCTGGATCGGTTCTTTGAAACCTACATGCCGATCACGTTCAAAGGCACTTACATGACGCAGCTACCATGATGCTGCCAAACCCGGAGCGGGCCGAGGCCGGCTCCGGGACATCGCCGGACGCCCCGGCCGTGCAGGCCTATGGCCGTCTGATGGCGCGTCGCTTGGCGTGGTTGGGGGCCACGGCGGCGGCCTTGGGCGCTTTGGTGATCATCGACATTCTGACCGGCCCTGCGATGTTGAGCGTCGGCGATGTGCTGCGCGGGTTGTTTGCGCCTGGAAGTGCCAGCGCGACCACCCGCATTATCGTGCAGGACATCCGCCTGCCGATGACCTTGATGGCCATTCTGGTGGGCATGTCTCTGGGCACAGCCGGGGTGCATATGCAGACCATCCTCGGAAATCCGCTGGCCAGCCCCTATACGCTGGGCTTTTCGGCGGCTGCCGGGTTTGGCGCGGGGCTTGCCATTCTCAGCGGCATCACCCTGCCCTTTGTGCCCTGGCTGACTGTCCCTCTGGCAGCGTTCGTGATGTGTGCCGTCGCGGCGGTGATCGTTTTCGCCTTTGCCCGTGTCCGCGGGATGAGCCCGGAAATCATGGTGTTGGCCGGGATCGCCACCCTATTCATGTTCCAATCGGCGCAAAGCCTTGTGCAGTACATGGCCTCGCCCGAAATCCTGCAATCCATCGTGTTCTGGCTGTTCGGCTCGCTGCTGAAAGCCAGTTGGACAAATGTGCCGATTGTGGCGGTGATCTTCTTGTTCGCCAGCCTCGCGGTTTTGCCCAACCTGTGGCAATTGACGGCCTTGCGATTGGGCGATGCCCGCGCGGCGGCGATTGGTGTGGATGTACAATGGCTGCGGATCAAGCTGTTTGGTCTGGTCGCCCTGCTGACAGCCGGGGGCGTGGCCTTTGTCGGTACGATCGGATTTGTCGGGCTGGTGGCCCCCCATATCGCCCGGATGCTGGTGGGTGAGGATCAACGCATCCTTTTGCCCATGTCGGCCCTGACCGGCGCGATCACCATGACCGGAGCGTCGATCTTGTCCAAGCTGGTGTCACCCGGCGGGGTAGTACCGATTGGCATCGTCACGGCCCTGATCGGCGTACCGTTCCTGTTTTTCCTGATCCTCAGACATCAACGGAGGCATTGGTGAGCCTGTCCATCCACGATTTCTCGGTGTCCTACGGCCCCACCCAAATCCTGAGCGGTATCACCGACATTTGGCCCGCCGGTCAGGTGACAGCGCTGATCGGGTGCAACGGTGCCGGGAAAACCACGTTGCTGAAGGCGATGGCGGGGCTGCAGGCCTCAGACGGTGAGGTTGCCCTGTCAGGTGCATCGCTGGCCCCGGCCGAGCGGCGCCACCAGATTGGCTACATGCCGCAGGATCTGGGTGCGATCTCGTCGCTGACAGTGTTGGAGGTGGTATTGCTGGGCCGGGTGGGCACGTTGAAAATGCGGGTGCCGTCAGACTTTGTGGAGCAGGCGATGGCCGCACTGGAGGTGTTCGGCCTGACCGGCCTGCGCGCCCGGGGGCTTGACGAGATCAGCGGCGGGCAACGTCAACTGGTGTTTCTGGCCCAGGCCCTGTTCCGGGCCCCGAAAGTCCTGTTGCTGGACGAACCCACCGCGGCACTGGACCTACGGCATCAATTGCTGGCGCTGGAACGGTTATGTGATCATGCGGCGTCCACCGACACGATCATCGGCGTGGCGATGCACGATCTGAACCTCGCCGCACAATTTGCCGATCGGTTTCTCGCACTCCAATGGGGCCGCGCGGTGACATCGGGTACAGCCACACAAGTTCTTACCCCGGATACCTTGAGCCTGATGTACGGCATCAAAGCCGAGGTGAGCGAAGGCCAGGATGGCTGTTTACGCATTTATCCTCTGCGACAGCGCTCCTGAGTCTGGTGTGTTCCTGTAGCTCTCGCAGGGTGTGGATGACTTGCCAAACACTGTGCCTTGTTTGAAGACCCGGATCATCATCCTCGAGTCGACGGCGAACGGGTTCGATGATTGACAATTAGTAGTCGGCAATAAGAAGCGCCCGTGAGGCGTGGGGTTACAACCGAAGGCCCATTGCGGTTTGGTGTTGACGGCAGACCCCCTCTGGCATTCAAAGGAATAGCCGTGCAACTGGTTGGTTGCAGTGACAAAGCGCATCAGGTTCAGACCAATAGGGGCACCCATATTAAAATGGCGAGAACATGAAAATCTGGATCTCGGATCTGGCGTACTCAAAAACAACCCAATCAGTGGATGCGTTTCCGTTGGGGGCCGGAACCCTGGCAACCTATCTCACCGCTAAACTGCAGGTGGCGACCGGCCTGGATATCGAGATTTTCCGTGATCCGGACGAGTTGCGAAATCGCCTTTTGGATGATGCGCCTGATGTGTTGGGTGTCTCAAACTATATGTGGAACTACCGGTTGAGCCTGGAATTCGCACGCTTCGCGAAGTCATTGCATCCGGATATCGTTACAGTGATGGGCGGCCCTAATTTCCCATTGGATCAGACCTCGCAACTGGCCCGTTTTCGCGACGACATGCCATCAATCGACGTCTATGTTTTGGGCAACACTTATGAAGGCGAAGTTGCATTAACTGAGTGTTTGCAGCGCTTTGTAGACAATGGGCGTGACGCGCTCCATGATTCCATTCCCGGCTGTCTTACCCGTGGCAACGAGACTGACACCGTTCATCGCGGCGCGCCGGTCGCCAGGTTGCGCAACCTGGATGATATTCCATCGCCTTACTTGTCGGGCTTTATGGATAAATTCTTTCAGACGGGTTTGTTTCCCAAGATTCAGCTTGTGCGCGGATGCCCCTTTGGCTGCACTTTTTGCAACTCTGCCGTCAAATCCAACAACAAGGCTTATCGGCATTCCTTCGAGCGCATAACCGAAGAGCTTGATTACATTGCTGATCGGATTGACCACACGACGGCGCTTGCCATTGCAGATGATAATTTTGGTATGTATCGCGAGGATGAGGCCGTTGCAGACTATCTGGGTGCGCTCATTGCGCGCTACGACTGGCCCAAGATGCTTCGCACGACAACCGGGAAAAACAACCCCGAACGCATTTTACGCGTTCAGGAGAAAGTACACGGACGCCTGTCGATGACAGCTTCTGTGCAGTCCATGGATGAAGGCGTGCTGGCAACGATCGAGCGCTCTAACATTCGTGTTGATGTGTATGAAGAAATTCAGAAACGGACCCATAAACGTGGCTATGACAGCTACGCCGATCTGATTATCGGTCTGCCCGGGGAGACGCTGGAAAGTCTTGAAGTGGGTGCAAAAAAGCTTCTGGATTTGGGAGTTTTGGCTTTGTCCGCAAGTCAATTGCTTCTTCTCCCCGGCTCGATTCTGGCGACGCCAGCCGAAAGGAAGAAGCACGGTTTTGAAACCCGGTTCCGATTGGTTGCAAATTGCATTGGTGATTTCGGAACAGGCCGGATAGTCGCCGAAACCGAAGAAGTCACCTATGCCACGCCGACGTTGAGTTTCGAAGACTACATCTCGTTTCGCGAATATCATCTGGTGATACAGATTTTCTGGGCCGAACGAATGTTTGAAGAAGCCTTCAAACTGGCCGCTGCCTACAACATCGGCACACGCCAGCTTGTCGATGGGATTCATCGAAACATCACAAATGCTTCGGCGGCTTTTCGCACGAACATCCAAAGCTATCTCGACCAGAGTCAAACCGAACTTTTCGATACGTCGGACGATTGCATGGATTGGGCACGAGACGCCTACGACGATCTGATTTCCGGGAAGGTCGGGGGCAATATTCTCTATCAGACCATGGTGAAGGCACGGTTGAATTTGCTGCCAGACACGCTTGAACTGCTCGAGCTTGGCTTGCGTGATACCTTACCCGCAGATCGCACCGAAACGGCCGATGAAATTGACGCGTTAATTGCGTATTTCCGGGCGACCTGCATTGCTGTTCCCTTCAAGAAAACTCTTTTCCAAAGCACCGAATTCTCCAGCAAATATGATGTAAAAAGATGGCGCACCGATGGATATCTATATCCGCTGGCACATTACCGCAGCGAAACGGCCAAGCCCTTTCAGACAGAGGTGCCCGAGGCGTTGAGAGAAACTGTCCTGAGCCGTGTGGGCACCTTTGGTGAAACCCCCGCTGGTTTGTCACGTTTGGTTCGTTCATGGTCGGCTGGAACCTTCAGGCGGAATGTCACGCCGATCAGCTAAGGCGCAGAGAGAGTGTGATCGTTCGGGTTGTATCACCAGGCGCTCGGTCAGCCATCTGGGCGCGCGCGTCTATTTCTCGTGAGTTAGGCCCTGACGCGATTGTATCTATAGACGCGCAACTGATGAAAACATGCGCTGCAATTCCATATACTTGGCTTCGGGGCCCAGTGTTTCTTGAACATTTTGTCGGGCGTTTTTCCCCAACTGTTTGCGCGCGACAGCATTGTCGATCAGCTCGCCAATCCGAGCGCGCCATTCCTTCGGGTTTTGAGCGGTCCAGCCCGTTTCACCATTCGTGATAACCTCGCGATATGGCAATGTTGCTGCTGCCACAGTTGGCACCTCGACCAGTGCTGCTTCAACGTATTTTAGTGCACTCTTTGCTTCGCAGAATGGGTTTCCGATTTCGAGCGGAGCAAGATTCACATCAAAGCGCGCATATTCCCGGAGCAACTCAGAATGCGGAACCAGGGGGCGCGTTTCGATGCGGTCTTTGTGCCGGTCAAGTTCCGGAAATTCGCCCATGTTCAAGTGACCGACAATCGAAAGCAAGAGGTCAGGTCTGTCATCCATCAACTCGCACAAGGTCGGCGCTATGGTTGCAAAGTCTTTTTGATGCGTCGGGGTGCCGCTGGCATAGCCCAGACGAAACCAACCATCATGCGATGACGGTTTATCGGCAAACTCAATAAGTGCTTCATTGGCTGACCTCAACATCTTGGCGTCGAAACCATTTTGCAAGACGTAGGCAGGTATCTGCAGCTTCTCCACCGCCGTGGCTAATGGCAAAGTAGAAACTGTACAGAAATCGGATTCAAGGATGGCACGCCGATAATTCCCAATTCGGTTTACCAACCAGTCTTCGCGAACTGCCGGAGCTGTTAGTCTCAGGAAATCGAAATTTTTTTCGGTCAACACTTCTGAATCAAAGATCAAGTCATCTATGTCAAACCCTATCGGAATGCCTTGTCTGCGGCAGCAGGCGTAAAGACCGCTTGTGAAATCGTCCCACATCCCTCGAAACAGAATGACAATATCTGCCTGGTTGATCCTGTCATAAGTTCCTTCGGAGTACCCTGCCCAAGACACCTTCAATCCTGCACTTTCCAATGCAGCCACGTTGTGGAGAACACGGTATATGTGCCCCTTTGATTCCGCCAAATCAGAGACGAACAGAACTCTTGGGTTTCGGCCGCGTTCTTGAGGTGAACTACCCGCCATGGCGATGTTTCCTGCAATATGGACCGCTGCCGTTGACGCGGATGGAAGTAAGACTCTTTGCCACTGACCAATGCACTGCTACAGGAAAATCATCGATGCATCGTACTAGACGATGATTCAGCGTCAATGTAAAAGCGCGAAGCCTGCTGCATAGTAAGCACTATGTGCTTCAAATTGGAATGTGACGATGGACACTCAAGAGCGCGCGCTTCAGCTGCTGAATTCAGACGCTGTCACGAAGCGCTTTCAGATCCTGAATCTGCAATGGGCCGAGTCTCCTCTGGACAGCTACTACAGGGATGCAAACGGCCCCCTGGATTTTCTGTTGAACGGATTGCACTCGTGCAATTCCTTCTCCTGGAAAGCTGATGACCTGTCGCGGGCAAATCAACCAGATACTGTCCTGATGGAACACAAGCGCAGCCTGGATGCGTCAAACCTTATGCGTTCCTCTTTTATGGAGGAAATCGACGCAACAGTGGTTGGGCTTTTTACGTTGCGACCCCAAGCTGAGCTTGACGGCTTTGATGTCAATTCCGAAACCGTCGGGCAAATTATCGACCGTCTCAGCGTATTGTCTCTTAAACGGCACAACGTTCTTGAGCAGCTAACGGCAAGCAACGCGGAGGAAGCAGAGGCCCGGATCGAGGCACAGCGCCATTATGTGTCGCATTGTCTTGATCAGTTTTTGCAAAGCTTGGCCTCTGGCACAGCCCATATGCTGGCCTACAAGCAATTCAAAACCTATCGCGGATCCTAAAGCGTTTTGAGATCAAGGTGTAGTCCGACGTCGCCCTGATCCTGAGCAACGTGTCTTGCCAAAAAGCCGCGGGACGGCTCCGGTTAGACGGAGCGGCTGAACATCAGTCTCTATACTTCAGGTGGTGTTCGTTCTTCCGAAACAGGTCCATGCGTTTTCCTCGTATCTTGTTTCCGTTTTCGACGGCTTCCGCAAAACACCTTTTGTGATCAACCATTCCCTTCTGGCCAAATCGCTGAATGATTTCGCTAGATTGCTCTGAAATGTCCTGAACTTTTTCGAACCACCCGCTTTGGCTGAGCTTATCCAGAGGTTTGAGAAGCGTATCGAGATCAAAATCCATTTTCTCAAAAGATGAAACCTGCGGTGAACTAACGGTGCGATCACCCCTTTGAAAAATCAAACGCACCAGATTCATGGGAGAGTAACGGGAGGAGATGGCCTGACCTCTCTCATAGGTCAATTGCAGTTCTCTTTCATCATCAACCGGAGAAAAAACAAAGCTTCTGGAAGCATCGCCAGACATGACATCCCCTGTGATATCTAGGCCCCCATAGTAATGTGCAGCACCGTTCACATTCATCGCCAGCCATTTTGGATCATCCCTGATCACGACATATTCGATGTACAGGGCTTGATGTTCGCGTTCGAACTCCAACGCCATCCTGTCATCGATGACGACGTAATCCGCTTCTGCGAGACTGCTTTTGAACCGGAAAACCTCTTTGCCGGGAAACACCGAGCGTGCCTCACAAATGATGTAGGGATGCCTTAGCGCCTCTGCTGCTATTCTTTGGTGGGGCTTTAGACCTGCAATGAACCGAGACAGGGAAAGGCCCATCAGATAAGAGACTTCGCAATGAACATGAGCAATCTCTTCAAAGAAGGCAGGCTCTGCCACGATAGGCTGGAGATTAACAAAATGGACGTTATGTCGAAGACAGATATCCTCTAGTTCTTCCAGATATTTTTCATTGTTAGTTGTTGGCAGGTTCAACGGGAAAACCACGCAGATGACATTTGGATTGATGGACATCAAAACACGGTAAATGTCCTCGATCTGGCGGGTGTAATGCTCGCGAAGTTTGGGAAAATACGCTATCCGGTCACTGATTGTATGATCCAGTATGACATAGTCGGCCTGAGCGATATCATGCTGGCGCGTCAGTATTTTCGACAATACAAAGAATACCGGAATATCCCCGGCGGAGAGGTTCGTGACCTCATTGGTTTCTCGAAGCGCATCAATGTAGCCACGTTCGCCAATGATTGAGTTGGATGCTCCGATAACGACAATTTTCATCGAAGCTTTCCTATCTTGGGAACCGTGCGTTCCACTGTTGAGACAAGGCCCGTCAAACCGTACACGCGCTTGCGTCTCAATCCGACATGTGGCCTGACGTGCAAACCAGATCGGCAGACACGCGCGTCCAATATCCGAAGAATTCTTTCGGCAGAGTTCCATAGACGCGCGTCAGATGTTTTGCGATCAGAAAGCTGCCAAGACGTTCACTGCAAAAATCTACAGCGCGAATTTGATAGCTGTCGCGGTTTGATACCGAAAAACCCTCAAGAAAGCGATTGGCGACACGTTCAAGCTTTTCGCCAACATCGCAAAACACCTGCGCTGGCATCAAGCTAACACCGAAGCAGCCGGGCAGAAGTGTCTTGCTTTCAAGAAATGGCGTGAGCTCGTGATCGGCCAGTACATTTTCTTCGATGGCGATCGAAAGATAGACCTCAAGATCTTCCAGATGATGTGCTTTCGCGTATTGTGCGCCGACAGACGGGACGGTTATCGGTTGCGGAAGAAGCCACTTTGATGAGGTGTCTGGTTGTATCATTTTCCCAGTCAAGCGGGATGCCTGTTCGGGCGTGACCAGGTTCATTTGTATGCCGGTCATGAAGTTTTCTTCGTTTCTTTCATGCATCATGCAAGTGCGATACGTCGAAAGGCTCACTGAGAAATCCAGTTCTTCAAATGCTCTGCACAGATAATGTCGCGCCGCGAAGACACCAAGCATCGCGCCCAGTTTCTTGCGATGGACTCGGGCGCCCGGCAATTCGTCATAGCAATTGATGACCTTGTTGCCACCAGCCGACGGGACACTTCCCCTGTCCCCGATCTCAAGCAAAATCAAATGATCCTGCAGGGGAATATCCAGTTCTTTATGCGTGATGCAAAAGTGGAGCGTGGACCTGTTATCAGCACGGCGGTCGAGTGGCGGCATCTATCCCAACATCCTTTCAAGTCTGTGGAACTCAAGCACACCAGAGAGGTGACTGCTTGAAAGGTTCAAGTCAATCAACGTGTCATCCCAATTCGTAAGATCCCGCAATATGCTGCCGGTTCTCGTCCACCAATGTCCAATACCCAAAGATATGTCGTGGCAGAATGGCGTATTGGTCGCGGATATGCTTTTCCAAGAGATATACGGCAAGTCGTTCATACAGATAAAGTGCAACCTGGAAGCTTTCTTCATCCGCACGCGCCGGTGTGAAATCACGAAGGAAACGAAACACAACCTGTTCTGCCTTGTCCGATATGTCGCAAAACACTCTGGCTGGCATTCGCCCTGCGCCCATCGCAGTCAGGTGCAAGACGTTCTGTCTGCACTGCTCTGCTTCGAATTCGTCCAGCACGCCCTCATCGACCGCGCATTGCATGAACCTTGGAAAGTAAGCCGGATTGTGCCGTTCCCCATAGCTGACCTCAATCCTTTCCCGATGGAAGAAAAACGGCAGCAGAAACGGAGTCGAGGCCTGTGCAGGTGAGACATGTTCTTGATATGCGCCAACTTCGTCAGGGGTGAGAAAGTTCAGCTGCGCTGGCGCAGCATGATGCTCCGTTTTGAAGGGCATGACAAACAAACGATAGGTCATGAAGTTGACCAGCGTCTCAGGGTCAACCTTCGTGCGTTGAAGGAAACGACTTGCGGCAATCAGGGCTGCAACCAGAGCCAGCTCCCGGCGATAAGGGTGTGTTTCGGGAGCTTCATCGAAGCAGTTGATGATCTGTGGATATTTTGTGCGATCCAGCGTCCCGGGATCACCTATCTCAAGGCAGATTGTATCATCTGACAACGGCATCAAGGGAGCACGGTGAGTGGCACAAAAATTGAGAACCTCGAACGCGCGGGGAGATGCGTCAACTAAGCTGTTCATTCTATCCGGGCTCCATGCCAGCAGCCCGACAGCAGGAGGCCCGCCAGCCGCTTCTTTGCCTCATTCAGACACATGTTCGGCCGAAGCATTTTCCATGCCCTCTTTCATTTTGGAGATGGTCATTTGCAAACCGTCATCGAGCGAGGTCGCGGAGGTCCAGTTCAGTTCGGCGCGCGCTTTCTCCACATTCAACCATCGTCGATCAGGGCCGGAGTAACGTTTCGCATCATATGCGATGTCGCCCTTGAAGCCGGTGATTGCAGCAATCCGATTTGCCACGCCCCGGATAGAAACGGGATGTCCGCTTCCAAGATTGATCAACGGGCTGGTCTGATGCAGTGCCGAGGCAACAATCCCGCCAGCGGCGTCATCGATGTAGAGATAGTCGCGCTCCTGATATCCATCCCCCCACAGCTCTATTCTGCGCGTGTTGTTTTTGACGCCATCCAGGAATTTCTTGCACAGGGACGGAATGGCCTGCCCCAACTCCCCGTCGCGGCGATTGAACCCGTAGACCGTGGGCAGGACAACGCTTGCTGATCGCAGGCCATATTGCTGCGCGTACGCGGTTTGTGCCGTAAGAACCGCCGCCTTGGAACTGGCGTAGGCTGCGAGGTTGTCATCTGGATGGCCGAGCGCCACCTGGCTTTCATCGCAAGCAACGGCACTGGGGGGATATATGCTGTAGGATAGTGTCGTGGTGATCTTGGCATCGGGGAAGTACCGACGGCTCGCTTCGAACATATTGGCGTTGATCAGGGTATTGCTGTAAAGCGCATCGGCCGGGTTCTGAGACAGCCAAACGCCCGATGGCGCCCGCGCAGCAAGATGCAGGATGTGGTCACAACGCATTCGCGCGCTCAGGTCACCAAACGTCTGGAAAGTGGTTTGCGCATCCTCAAGGTCGCATTTTGAATCGAGTTCGACAATCTCGGCCGCATCCCCCAGATCGGCCCGCAAACGGCATGTGACCGCCTTGCCTATAAACCCGGTTGCGCCCGTGACGATGAAACCAAGCCTATCCAAGATCGTCGCCTGTGATGATTTGCATCTCTGGGAAAGGAACGATGAATGCGCCGCCGGCCTTCAGATAATCCCGCTTTTTCTCGAGCAGGTAATCCAGGTAATTCCATGCGAAAACCAGATAATAGTCAGGCTCGTTCTCAAGCGTGCGTTCATCCACGACAGGTATATGCAGACCCGGTGACAATTTGCCGATTTTGAGTTCATTCACTTCGGTCAGACACTCGATCAAACTGCCGTCGATCTTGGCATAATTCATGAAGGTGGTGCTTTTGAGTGGGGCACCTAGCCCATAGACCGACTTGCCCTCTTGCTTGAGCTCAATCAGTTTCTGCTTGAGCGTCCCGGCGATACGCTCAACGCGGCCGGCGAATTCGGCGTAGGTATCCATTTGATGCAAGCCCGAAGCACGCTCTTTTTCCGCGAAGGCTGCTACGCGCGGACTGATCTCAAAACCCGAGTCACGCCGGGCAATATAGGCGATGAACGACCCCCCATGAACGTCGACTTCCTCGACATCGATCACCACAAGCTTCTGACGCCCTATGATTGCTCGGATGGTCGACAGCGAATGGATGCAGGTGTGTTCGTGATAGAAGTGGTCGAACTGATTTTTTTCCAAAAGCGACATCAGGCTTACAGCCTGAATGACGAAGACAGTGTTCTCCTCCATCACATGCTCGACGCCGGCGACAAAATCATTCAGGTCGGACACGTGATAAAACACCGACATTGCCGTGATCACTTTGGGCCGAAGCCCCATTCGGCTCATGTATCTGCCAATGGAGCCGTTCCAGAACGTATTGGCCACCACATGCCCGCTTGCATTCGCAATGCGGGCGATCCTGGTCGATGGCTCAACACCCATCGTCGATACGCCCTGATCGCTAAACTGCGAGAGCAAAGTGCCATCGTTACAACCGATGTCGAGAACCAGATCGCTAGGACCAAGGCCATATTTTTCGGTGATCTGCCTGGCCAACTGGCCGAAATGATCAACGATGGGTTTGTTCGTACCGGTCAGATAGGGGTGGTCATCAAACAGAAGCTTGCTATCCAGATGATCCTGCAGCTGAACCTGCCAGCACGAATGGCATACGCCCATTCGCAATGGGTAGAATTTCTCGTCTGCAATTTCGTCCTGGGTGACAAAGGTATTCCCGCTGGGCTGCATGCCGAGGTCAAGAAAAAGGGATAGAGTTGAGTTTCCGCAATTCATACAAATCGTATGCTGGTCGGGAGAAGTCACTGTGTTTTATCCAATCTGGAAACGCTGTTGTGGCTGTGGTCGTGGGCTGCGCTTTTTGATGGCAACCTATTCAGAAGCTTTGCCATCGTTTTCGTAACATCTCATTTTCAACATGGCCTTCGCAAGGCTTCATCCGGTGAAACGCCATCAAAGGCGAGAGAGATTTTTGCAGCAAACGCGCTAGGGTTCTACGTAACTTTCATACTTGATCTCGCGGCGGAGCATGTTCGCGAACCATGACCGCGATAGCCGCCCGATGCCCTCGGGCGTTTCACCAAAAATCGCAGCCCGTTTCAGAAGGAGAGTCCGCAGTTTTGGGTCAACGCTGGTCACACACTTGCGTGGCTGGTCAAATCGATAGGCACTCAATGGTGCGCGGAACCCATCTTCGCGCCAGGCCATGACGTCATGCGCCAATTCGACAGCGGGCGCGGCATCAAGCGTGACCCCAAACGGTGGCACAATTGCGACGGCCTGAAGATATCGATGGACCGAAGTGATCTCTTCCATGGCGTTCGGTGCCGTGTGGGGCAGCAAACGCGAAATCGTTGAAATCAAGAAAGTGAGCGTCGACTCGAAGTTGAAAAACCGCGCCTTGACCATGCTGTTGTAGACAGGATTTCCGCTCTGTTCTGATTCGACGAAATAGTCGTAATCTGCAGATACGGCCTTGATGCAGGCTTCGTGGGAGTCGAACAACTCCAGATCAAGATTTTCAATCAAGTCAGAATAGACTTTCTGAAGGTCATCGGGCGCCGTCGGCAATGCGTCGTACATGTGCTTGAAAATCTGCACGGTTGAAATCCCGTATGCGCGCGACAGTTCAAAAGCCTCCTCGAACACTTTCTCGGACCAGTAGGTCAGGACCAGATTGTGAAAAATCCAGAACTGTTTTTGCTCGGCAAAAGTCAGCGTGTCTGTGCTGACGACAACTTCTTGCGTTTCGACCGTAACACGGCCCGTGCCATACTCGCCCAGGCTGTTGGCCTGGATCCGGAATTTCGTTTCCAGATCAAATCGTGATCGCTCGGCTGGCGTCGCCAAAATGGAGCCGTCGGCCAACACCAGTTGATGCGCCGCCACGTATTGCACCTGGGCGTCAAGCAAGGTGCAGATATTGTTGGTGAGCGACTCGAAAGTTTCCCCCGGCAAACCGACAATAAGGTCCGCCGTGGAGTAGTGACCTTTTCTGGTGAGCTCATTCTGAATATCCGCGTAGTCTTCGAGGCGGATGTTCTTGCGGTCGATGTTCTCCAGCACCTTGGGATCAAGGGATTGAACTGCCCCGGTTACCGTGATCCGCCCTTTCAAGATGTCGGCGACCTTCAACACCTGCGTGGCGTTGTTCTTGCCCGTGGAGGCGCGAACCTGAGGTGGCCAGTCATAGGTTTCGATCAGATCAGCGATGACTCGTGCGACGTCTTCGTCATCTTTGTACATCGCGAAATTGTCGTCGGTGATGTTCAGCGATGCAGATGGATCCGTTCGTTCCGCAATGTAGTGCAGATCTGCTGTAAGCCTCTCAAGGCTGTACCGGAACGCCTTGTTGTTAGTCTTGGGCGAAGAATTGCAGAATGTGCATCCGAATGGGCATCCCCGCACCAGTTGGATCTTGGGAAAAAGACCAAGCGCCAGAAACTCGTCCATCAGGCCGGACAAATAGGGCGATGGTATCTCATCCAGGTTCCGGATCCGGGGAACAGGTCCACCTCTGATCAGCAGTTTGGTCTCGGGATGGATGAATATACAGCCGTCGATCTGGGCATCGTACCAGGCATTTTTCTGCGATTGCTCACCCAAGCGATTGACCAGGTTGAGAAATGCGGCTTCTCCTTCATAAGTGTTCCCGACCACATTGACATCAATAGACGCCATTTCGTTACGGAGGACACGCTCTTGGCTGGGCGCATCAAGTGGGAAATTCGGACCGCCCATGAGTGTTACGACAGCCGGGCAATGTTCTTTCGCAAAACGGGCGTACTCGAGGCTAAGGCGGAAATTCCATGTGAAGTTCGATAATCCCAACACGTCAGGTTGGTCGTTGATCAATGCGTCCCGCAGCTTGAAAGGATCCCGAAACAGCCTGATTTCCAGGTTCTCGACATCGCTGTAAGCAGATGCGTATGTGGCCAGATTTCCAATTCCATAGGGGACGCTGTCAGAAACGACGGTTCTCGTCGTGTGAGCAAGATCAGCTAAAAAAACCAGCATAGTTTACTCGCGCCTCATTTTTGACCTGCCCGCTTGGCCCAGGTCTTATCAGTGTCTTCTCACACACCCGGACGACCATAATGAACGGTAGACGAAACACGACCATGGGAACAAGCAATCTTGCTGAGCCTCCCCATTTTGGATGGGCCCGCCGATATATTTAGGCAACGCAGGATCAGAGGATGGCGAACAAACGGCCGCAAGAGGAGACATGGGCTACCGTCGGTTTCACACCGGGCCTCCAGTGCACATGGATCGAAAGTCCACCGGACTATCCCGTACCGGTGGTACGGCGATGGATCGCTTGGTACTAAGTCCATTATCGTGACCGCTTCAGAGCTCAACTTCACCAATAAACCCGGATCAATTGGCGCGCGCTGCACGAGGCGCGAAAATCACGAGGCCATCCCGGTGGTGGCCACGGTCACTCCCCTGTCTCAATAAGGTGCGACAGGGCCTCGGGGTTCAGAAGTTCGATCCGCTGGCGCGAGGAGTTCAAATACCCTTTGCGTCCCAATTTGGTCATGGTGCGACTGACCATCTCGCGATTGGCGCCGATGCTGGCCGCAATCTCCGCATGGGTCGGAGCATCGTCCAGCACCCCCCCTTCTTCCAACCGACCACGTTCCATTCCCAGGGCAATGAGATAGGAGGCGACCCGCTGCTCGACAGAGAAGGCTGTCAGTTCCATGTTTCGGGCGGTCAGGTCCCGCACGCGGCGCACCAAATCTGCCACGACCCGTTGCCTGACCAGGGCCACTTTTTCAAACAGATCCATGAAACTTGCCTGCGGCAAGATCAGAACCGTGGCCGGACGGCGGGCGACCACCGCAAGGGACCGGCGCCCATTATCCAGCGCCGAAAGCTCTCCCAGATAGGAGCCGGTTGCAAACCGCGAGAAGATGATTTCGCGGCCGTCAGGCGTCCAGTAGACCGCCAGAAGCGCGCCCGAGAGCAAAAAAAACACGTCCCGGGATTTGTCTTGTTGATTGAAGAGCAACTCCCAGGAACCAAAGGATTTTTCTTGAAAAGTCAGGTCAACATCCGCGAGATCTGCTTCACTGACACCGGCCAGAAGCGGCAGATCAAGCCCAAGCAATCGGGAAATGGTCATATTGCGAGCAATTCTTGCGCACGCCGCAGTTCCGGAACATCCACCCCTTTGGGGAAGCCGGACATCGCATTGACGAGATCCACCTCGGAGGCGGTTTCGGCGTTGGCCAGATCAAGCATCGCCCGCAGCGTCCACAAGGCCGCACCCTGACGTTTGCTGGTGTCAATGGAGAGCTTCATCGCAGTGTCTGCCTCGCCCGGATGATTGTGATTGCGGGAAATGTTCGCATGGATGCGCAGGATTTCGGGATACCAGCAGTGCAGGCCGCTTTCGCGCGCGTCCTTCACCGCCTGAGATGAGACGTTGTAGGCCTCAGCGATCCGGCCAGCCTGCGCCAGCCTTTCGGCATAGCAGGCGGCGAAATAGGGAGCGCCGACATTGGCGCCGATGGAGCCTTGTTGCGCGACATTGGCTTTGAACTGCGCCAGGCCCTCTTCGGTGCGGCTCTTGGCGTGATCCATAATGAAAGCCCAGGTTTGTCCGGTCGTTTGCCAAAAGACCGCGCCTTGCTCTTCAGCCAGCGCCAGGCCGGCCTGCAACCGCTCCAGCGCGGCGCGCTGATGACCGGCATAAAACAGCGGCACCGCCCCCCAGATCATGGCATAGGGCAGCATCACCGGGATGTTCAGGGCGCTCTGATGGGCGTCGGTCTCTTCCACAAGTTCGGGAACCTTATCCACCTCACCGGACATCGCACGTGCCGGCGCTTCGAACATCTGCGCGGCGGCAAATATATCCATGCCGTAGCGGGCGATCATGACGGCATGGTCTTCGATCCGGTAAAGCGCCCGAATTTTTCTGATCTGGCGGAACTGGCTCTGGAAATCACCCTGGTAGAACGCGGCGCAATTGCGCGTGGCGAGGGCTGCAAGTTGCACCTGATCCAAATCCGCATCGGGCAGTCCGCTCTCGGCCAGATCGTGCAGCAAATCGCTGAACCCATCGGCTTTTGTCTTGTCGCCGACCACAATCGCGTAGGAGAAGCTGCCAAAGAGTGCAGGCGCGCTTTCCTGCCCGAGCGCCGGTCTGGAGCGTGCGATGTCATGGACCGCGTCGAATGCCTCGCGCACCGGTGCGGCGGTGAAGCCCTCAAGCTGCATCAGGATCGAGCCAAGCGCTGTATGGCAAGCGATTTCCAGGCCGCTTCGATCCGTCCCATTACTGATGTCCGGACACAGGGTCAGCGCCGTACGGGCATGGGCCTCGGCATCGGCAAAAGCGCCTTGCAGGAGTGCAGATTGGCTGGCCGCAAGATAGCTGCGAATGGCGGGGGCTGTTTGGCGGGCTTTGCGCTGGTGACCGGCGATAAGTGCGGGATCGCGGGCAAACTGCCCGGGAAACCGCGTGAGCAGAACGTCGACAATCTGCGCATGCAGGGCTTCGCGTGTTTTGCGGAGAACCGAATGATACGCGGCCTGAGCCAGCAGTGCGTGGGCAAAGGCCCAGTCCGTGGCAGACCGACGAACCAGCACCCCTGCGGCCACCCCCTGCTCAAGCGCAGATGTCGGATCCTGCCCGTCCGGTTCCAGTGCGTTCAGCATTTCCAGACTGAAGACCCGGCCGATGATCGACGCCCTTTGCAGCACCGCTTTGGCGGCGCCGGCATCGTCGATCCGGGCAGCCAGCAGGTCCATCAGCGTCTCCGGGATCGTATCATCGTGGGCTCCACGGGATCCCGCCCGTTTGTAGAGCTGTTCCAAAAACAACGGCACACCACCGGCGCGATCTACCAGTTTCGCGGTGTCTTCAGGTTCGATTTGCCCGCCACTCAGCGCGGCAAGCATGTGCTGCGCATCACCCAGCGATAGCGGGTCAAGCGCGAGCGTCCGGATTGCGCGCTCGTCCAGATTTAGGTTCAGCTTCGGATCTTCCCGACTGGTGAGGATCACCTTGTAGGCAGCGCTGTTGGAACTCTGCAGAATGTAACGGATCACCCCGAAACTGGCGATATCAAACCAATGCAGATCTTCAAAAACGATCAGCCCATCAGACTGCGCGCTCCGGATCGCACGCCATAGGCTGGCCTCGATCCGGGCCTTCAGTGCCAGGCTTGACAACTCCGTCAGCAGAATCTGGCCCTCCGGAAGCCCCATGATCAACGCAAGGCTCAGATGATCGGCTTCCGACAAATCGGCGAAGCCAGTGCGGATATCATCAATACTCGGCGTCAGCACGTCCAGCCGCCAGGATATCCAGTCCTTGAAGGGTTGATAGCTGGACCCGCTGTTCAGTCCTTCGGCGTGCAACACAGTGCACGCCGCGGTCTTCGAGGCCAGATGCATTGCCAGCGCGGTCTTTCCGATCCCCGCCTCGCCCACGATCAGAACCGGCCTCTCCGCCGCGTCAACAATTGCACATTCCCGTTCGCGTCCGACAAGATTGACAGGCGATGGGGTGAGCGTTTCATGAGGTGTGTTGTGAGGACGGAACAGGGTTTGCGGCTCGGTGAACCCTTTCAACAACTGGTCCGGCACGGGCGTGACGGCAAAATGTCCACGCAGAAGACGTTGCGTCGTCTCGGATATCATCACCGTACCGGGCGTGGCCTTTTCCTGCACCCGTTGGGCCAGGGTTGTCACGAGACCGGTGATGCGGGGCCAGGCCTCACGCGTGGTGTTGGCCCGCACTGCCACTTCGCCGGTGGCCACACCCGCGCGGAGGGTGAACGCGGGTCGCCCCGTAGTCGTTCTGGCAATATCGGAAACAGCACAAAGGGCCGCATTGACCGCCCGCAGCGCCGCCAGTTCATCGGCGCGCGACAGGCCAAACACGGCGACGACACCATCACCGAGATATTCCGTCACCTCACCGTCATTCGCCTCAATGATCTGGCGCGATATTCTGTAATAGTCCTCAAGCCAGCTCTGAAGGTCTTCCGCGTCTAAACTATTTGCAACTTCACTAAATCCAACCAAATCCAAAAAAACCGCAGTGACCTGCTTTCGCTCACCTTCGGACCCTGTCCCATATTGTGACATAGGCGTTCCCCGATCGGTTAACCTTTACCTAGCGGCAACTTCGTCCTCTTCGCTTCTAGCCGTGCGATCCGACGACTGTCCAATGGATTCGAGAGTGTCCAGCTTGTCCAGATCCGAAAAGCGCCTGGCAGTTTATTCAAAGGGTCGGCATTTGCACCGCCCATATTCAAGGGCCCAGCTGTCATTTCTCCTGCAGGAATATTGGCCAGATTGGCGTCACTGACCGTGATTTCGGCGGAAACGCCCGCCACATAGGCCGAGGTCAGGTTGAAATCAAAAGACGAGAATTGCCAGCGGCTGAATTTGCCTTCGGATACCACGATCTGTTCGGAAATGGATTGCACCAGTCCGCAGTCGGGGGAGTCCATCAAGGGGCGGGCAAAGTCTTTCTGCTGATAATGGCCCGCCCAGATCGGTTTGCTCTCGGGGTCCGCAACCGAGTAGCGGCTGTTGCCCATCTTCAACGATCCCATACGCTTGTTATAGCCATACCACCACACCCCCGCGAGCCGCGCCCAATTGTTGGTCAGGTAAAGATTGGGCAGGTAGCTGAACACGCCATCATGCCCTTCCACCTGTACGAAATTGATCGCAATGATCGCTTCAAAGTAGTTCCGGTATCCCAGCATTTTCGGCAAGATCGACGCCCGGACGCCAACCTGCTGATTGGCCAGTATTGCCACCGGGTGCGTGCCCTCGGGCGTCAGCGACTGAGGGTGCAGCGACATGCCTTTGGGCAGCACCGCCTGCAGCGCCCCGGCATCGACCGCGTGAAAACTGAACCAGCCATCAATCTGGCCAGTGCCGTACATCGGCGTCAGCGGCCAAGGCGCGGTCTGGGCATAGGGGCTCGCCAGTTTGGTGGCATCTGTCGGTCCCGCATCCGGGGCCAGATCGCCTTCGCCGACAATCTCAAACTCGGCCCCCGTGAGCCCGCGCGCTGCCATCAGCCCGGAAATCGTCGCGGCCTCGACGCAGCCTGCATTTATGCCACAACGGGTCCAATCCCCGGCAAGGTAGAGATTGTCAAAGCCCGAGGCATCGGGCGGCAGCCGGTATTGCACCGAATTGGGCACCGAAAGCACATAGCGTTCCGAGCCATAGAAATTCTGCCGGAAATACTGCCCGGCGAATTTCTCCTTCGCTGTGGTGGCATTGGAGGCGTAAAGGATCGACGTATCAAACCTGCCCGCCTTCTTTGCCTTTGGCCACATTCGGGTCAGCTCGGTATCCGCCCAATCGCGCACCCGGTCACTGAACGGGCCGGGATCAACGCCGGCATCATGGGCCGGGCTGCAGAAATAGGCGATCGAGGTCGGGCCGTCTTTGGGCCAATCCTCGCGCGGCAAAAGGTCAGACATATCGGCCCAGGTGTCGAGCGGTTCCACGAAGCTGGTGATCACCGTCTGCAGATCGTCCTGATCACCGGAGTTATGCTCGGAAACCAGTGTGTTCCAGCCAAGTTGCTCGGGTGTTTTGGTTGACCAGAACTGCGCCGCTTGGGTCGCCACGGTTGGGACATGGTCGAGCATCCCCTGCCAGCGGTTGGAGGCCTGAGCCAGTTCGGTCGTCATGTAATGCAATGAGCCAAGTGAGGCCCCAAGGATCACAAGATCAAAATCACGCCCCTTTTCAAGGCGGTAGGCCCGGCCCGCGGGCACGTCTTTCTCGCTTTCGAAATTGATGCCAGAGGCTTTGAGCCTGGCACCGTCTTTGAGCTGGTCCCAAAGCGGTTCGGACGGCCAGCACGGCAAACCCTTCACATCGACCAACGGGTCATACTCTCCCGAGAGCATTTCGGCCTGCTCCACCATGTCGATGGCGGCAACGGAGTTGCGATCCTGGGACAGCACCAGATTGGTGGCCGCGTTGAAGTATCTGAACCGCACGCCGCGTGATTTCAACACCTGATAGTAAGGCCCGAAAATCGTGTCTCCCATGCCCGCCTGCATCTTGTAGAAAAGGGCGCCCTTGTAGGTGAAGGCAAGACGCAACAGCCCGCGAATGGCCGTGCCCGCCCCGACCCTGCGATCATCCGTGATGCCGCCCGGATAGCCGAAAACATAATCGTAACAGCCCCGGAACACGGCAGAATAGACCGCCTCATGGCTGGCACCGTAATGCAAAAGCCAGTCGCTGATCTCCCAGTCGTCGATCGCATCGAACCCCGCGCGGAAGAGGCCGCTTTCGATTGCGCCTTTGAAAAAGGCCAGCGACAGGCTGACCAGATAGCCGATGCGCCGCGCATTATCGCTTTCGCCCAACGTACCTGCCGCCAGCGTTTCGCCATGCCAGCCCTGCGCGTGCTGTGCCAGCGCGGCGAGGTTGAGGGATTGCGTGGTGGTGTGGTCAAAGGCGTTATCGTCGAGTGATTTGGCATAGGCGTGCAGATGGTGCAGCGGCGACGGGGCCGTAACAGACAGGCCCCTGCGCTGGAATTCGCCATGGAATTGCTTTGGTAATTCATGCCGGTGATCCCCCAGCAGCCCCCCCAGGATCTTTTCGATCGTTTCCAACAACATCTTGAAATAGGAATAGGGCGTCGGCAGCAGGCCGCCCGTGCCCGGTTTCTCGTCATTGGCGGGAAAGTCAAACCGCCAGGGGTGCAGCGCGTTACTTCCATCCGGCTGCGGCACTTCATCGGCGATCAGAAAGTGGTTCAGCCCGTGAAACGCCTTCTCCAGCGTGCCAAGCGGTGCCTCGGGGCTGCGCAGGCCGGTCTTGTTCATCGTCTCGTAGCAATCGCGCATCAGGCGGAAGCCGTTCTCGTAGAAACCGGCCCAGATATGCAGCCCGTGTTCCTCGATCCGTTGGCCTTCTTCGGCATTGCGCCCGCTGGCCCCTTTTCCGCCCAGCCGCCAGCCAAGCTGATAGAAGGTGATCTCGTATTTCTCCTGCCAATCGGGCAGCTGCGTAATGGCATATGCGGCGGTGACGGCACCAACACCGCCACCAATTATGGCAATTTTCTGAGGGGTCGTTTGCATGATCTCTCCTATCAAAGTCATTGTGGGAAAAAGAAAACGGGGAAAACGGGTTACGGTGGAAAACTGACCACGCCGCCAACCACATGGGCGGTCTGGTCCACATTGGGTACGGTTCCAACCGGGACGGGCGGGCCAAGGGTGACGGTCACCACTCCGGTGCCGGGCTGAACGTCCAAAACCTTGTAATCGGCGCTGCTGCTGCCAAAGGTCAGAAGCTCACCCAGTTCCAGTTCCGCCATCTGATTGGCACTGAACCGCGTCGAAAGCGCGTCAATGCCCGCGCCGTGAAACCTGAGCGTGACGGTCGGCTCCTGACTGATCACGAAAGTACGGACGCGGGCAAAGCTCTTGCCCTTGCCAAAAAGGTCGCTCACAGAAAAAGTCGAGCCCTGCAGTTGCAGCCCGGTGACATCCTTGCCGGTCTTGGTGACAATATCGGTGAGGACCTGGCGGCTGTACCACCCGGTCTTCAGATCCGGCGATATCTCTACCGGGTCGGCGCGCAAAACGGTGATGCCGGAATAGACGATCTCCATCTCGACCTTTTGCGCAGCACTCCACAAATCGGTGATCACGGTGCCCTTGGCATTGCCCGAGGGCGCAAGCGTGAGCTTCAGGTCGGCATTGGGCAGCGAGCCGATATCGCGGTTATCAACCCGCAGGCTGACCGAGTTGGCACTGTCGCTCTGCATCTCGACGGCAACGGTAAGCTGGCGGCTCGTATCGCGCAGGCTTGACAGGATCGTGTTGTTGTCCGGCAGCCCGGTATAGGCAACCGTCCAGCTGCTGTCGCCGGTTTGCAGCCCCCCGTTCTGCGCATCCGGGGTGACCGTGCTTACCGTTGAGGCGGCCACCTGGTGCAGCGCATCCTGCTCCTGCATGCTGTATTTCTTGAGCTGCTCGCCCATTGACATCCATTGGATGTAGTCAGCGCCAAAACTGGCAAGGTTGAACGGGAAATCGGGCGGTGTGCCGGGATAGGTCTTGCCAACATAGGCCACGATGTATCCGGCCTTGGTCTTGGGGATCGCGCACGAGCCGTTGATCATACGTTTTGAAACGCGGCCAAAGGCCGCTTCAAACTGCTGCACAACGGCCTTCTCCTGGGTGTTGAACGCCTTGATCGCTGTGGCTTTGGCGGCGGCGTCAGCGGTGGAGGTCTTATAGCCCACCGAGTTCAGGATGGCGGCGAATTTGGCGCTGAAACTGGCCCCCGTCATACTGGCGGTGCAGGGGCCGGTCATGGTGCAAAGCTGGTCGATCAGCGCGAATGTGTGCGGATTGTAATAGACCGGCATGTGATACTGGACGTTGAAATTGTAACCCGGTGGATAGCGGATAACCATGAAGCCGGGCTCGATCCCGGCGCCCAGAAAGCGCGAGATCTGGCGGCTGATCGCTTGTGCGGCTTTTTCACTTGTCGTCAAAGCCATCTTCCCCAGGGCCTTTTTTATGATTGTGTCCGGGACGGCTTATCGTGCCGCCCCGGACCATTTTTAACATTCTATACAACCAAAAGCTGAAAAGTCTCAGTTTTTGGGCGGAGGATAATCCGCCACGCCGCCCAGAACGTTGGCGACCTGCTTGACGGCCGGGACGCTGCCCGTGATCTTGGGTGGTGCGAAGACAACGGTCACCTTGCCCGAGGTCTTGTCGGTGTCGACCTTGGTGATGCCATAGCTTTCGCTGAACGAGCCCACCTTGAAGATGCCGAAGAGTTTCACATCCACCGAAGCGCTTTCCTTGAAGGATGACGTGACCGAATTGGCCATATCAGCAGAGAACACCATGGTGATGGTCGGTGCCTGGCTGATCACCATCGTCCGCATCCGCGAGAACGGCTTGCCTTTGCCAAACATCTTGGACGGGGCATATTGGCTGGTGGGCGAAATCTTGAAGCCAGAGACATTAGCGTCGCCCGACCCGCTTACGATGCTTTGCAGCAGCGATTGATCGTACCAGCCGGTGGCATTGTCGGCACTCAGCGGCAGCGGGTCAATCTGGACGATGGTCACACCGGGGTACTCAATCGTCATCTCCAGCGAGGAGGAGGACGAGGTATGTTTCGACCACTCATAGCTGGAGCTTGCCGTAATCCCGATATCGATCACATCCATGATCGGGATCGAGAATCCGGTCTGGCCGTTGATCGAGAGACTGGCATCGGTCGACGAGAAGTTCGAGGCCGAAATCGCGATCGACACCTTGCTGGCACTGTCGAGCCCGCCCTGGATCACGGTATTGGACGGCATCGGCGTCCAGCCAACATAGTAGTCTGTTGCCGTGGTCTGCAGCCCGCCATTCGCGGCCGAGGGATTGGTGGAATGGTCCTGCGCGGCAGCAAGTTCGAGGCTGGCCGCTTCCTGCTCACCAAGAACCCGGTTCAGAGGTGCCAACATATTGATGTTGTTGGAAAACGCAGCAGCCAACCCCGGAAAACCCGCATTGACCAGATTTTTCGCCGCTTTGGCGATATTGGCAGTGGAATAATCCGCAGGCTTGTCACTGAAATTCTTCAGCAAGGCCGCCAGCACCCCTGTATAGGTGACGGGTGAGACGGCATAGGCCACAGCGAACCCGTCCGAAGCGGCCGAGTTGGTGATAGCAATCTTCTGATTGTCGTAAGCGGGATCGTTGACAATCTTCTGATCGGCAGCCGAGAACTGGTATTCCGCAGCTTTCAGGATACGGCTGTAGAGTGTGCTGAACTGCTGGTTGCCCAGCGTCAGCATACCATTGGTGCCAATCTCCAGCGTGCCATTGAACGCGTCCAGCATGGTCGAGTTATAGTAGGCGGAATTGCCGTATTGCACCGTCGGATGAAAGCCGGGCGGATAGCTGACCGTTTCGAAAGTGCCGGGCAGTTGGGTGCCAAGCAGTGCCGCCACCTTGTCGTTGATTGCGGTGATGAATGCGTTCTGACCGGGCGTCAGCTGTGTGGCAGCCGCCGGTCTTTCTAATGTGATGTTATCGGACATTTTCTTCTCCATCTGTTGGGTCTGGTGAAATGCCTTTCGGCAGAGGAAAGGCGGGATCGTGGAAAACTCTGATCTCGCAACACCGTTCTACAACCCAAAGCAGAGGCCGCACTGTGCGTCAGGACACATAACACCCGGAAAGGAGTCGGGTTGGCAAAAAAATCCGCCGGGCAAAGGATGGCCCGGCGGAGAACACTCGCTACGCAACACGGGGGAACTGTCCCGCATCCTGGGAATTTGAACCGACCATCCGCGCAAAGGCGCGCACCGGCCGGCCGCACGGGTCAGAAGTTCAACTCAAACAAGATAGCGGCGCCGTAAGACTCGTAATCATCCTCGCCGATTCCGTCGTAACTGGTCGCGATACTCAGTGTCGTCCGGGTGCCAATCATGATCTCGGCCCCCAGATCAATCCGCCCACGAAGGCTGTCAGACGAGGCGCCCGGCGCATCAAGCTCCGCATAGATACCGCTGATGCCACCGGTCAGGAGAATATCTGCACTTTCGAGTTGCAAGCTGTGCTCAAACCCAAGGCCAAGGCTGACTTCGGTGAGCCGGATCGTCTGTTTCGGCACGATGTTTGCCAGGCTGTCCCGATATGACTCCTGACGGTCCGTCACGTGCGCCAGATCGAGAGAGGGGATCAGCGTCAACCTGTTGTCAACCGCGTACCGCCCCTCAACACCGGCGGTGAAAAGCGTCCGCGTCGATGAGAAATCATCAGGCGTTTGCCCGGTTAAGGTCAGGGTGTTGTCTGTCTGGCCGTGCAGAAGCGAGGCCGAGAAGATCAACGGTTGATCCGGCAATCTTGCCACCAGATACGGCCCGACAAGCCAGCCTTGCCCCTCAAACTTCCCGGTATCGAGCGTTGCATCCGCGCTGTCGAGTTGCAGCATCGCGCCAAGGATGGTCGTGTCGCTGCGATAAAGGTGAGACCCGAAGGCAAGGTTGTAATAGTCCAGCTCGGTCGTGCCGCTGTCAGACCACTGGCCCTGCAACAGCATCCAGAACCGGCTGTCCCTGTCGCCATCAAATCCAAGGCGGAACCGGCCCCGGCCCTCGGTAATATTTGCTGACAGGCCCGAGATCCCGGAACCTCCGAAGAAGTTGCGCAGATTGGGCTGCACACCGATCAGGGCGCGCGCCCGGGCGGTCAGCGCCTCGACAATGGCCGCCTGTGCGATTTCGGTGGAGTTGGGCGCAATGGTGATCACGGCGGAGGCGAGGTTTGGATTGGCCGCCGCATCTGCGGCGACGCCTGCCGGGATGCTGATGCCAATCGGAACCGAGGCGCTGGAGGTGATTTCAGCAATGTAGTTGGCCCCTGCCCCGGTCAGCCCGCTGATCATCCCGTTTGTTATGGAGATATCGCCTGCAGCAAACCCGGTGACAGGCTCCGAGAAGGTGACCGTAACCGGGAAAGGCGTTCCGGGTGCAAAGCTGGTCGGAGTACCTGTCAGAGTGACCGTTGGCGAGGTGACATCCACCGGTGCGGCCACCGTGATAACGACCGTATCGGCAGGCGAGTCCGCCGACCCGTCATTGACGATCAGACGAAAGGTGAGCACCTCATCGGCTCCGTTCAGCGGCAGCGCAGGCGCGGTAAAGCTGGGGCTGGCATTGGTGCCGCCGGTCAGAGTGACAGCGACGCCGGAGGTCTGGCTCCAGGCATAGGTCAGTGTCTGGCTCGGATCATTGGCGTTCGAGCCTGATCCGTCCAGCGTGACCGCAGCGTTTGCCGCAACAGTTTGGTCCGGCCCCGCATCTGCGGTGGGCACGGTATTGGCAGGTGCCGTCACCGTGATCTGCACCGTCGCCGCAGGCGCGTCCATAATGCCGTCATTCACGATCAGGCTGAAGGTCAGCACCACGTCCGGAGCCGCAATGGCCAGGATCGGCGCGGTGAAGCTCGGAGCCACGACGGTGGCATCCGAAAGCGTGACGGCAGGCCCGCCGGTCTGGCCCCAGACATAAGTCAGCGTCTGGCCGGGATCATTGGCATCCGATCCGCTGCCATCCAGGGTGACGACACTGCCTGACACAACAGTCTGAGGCGGTCCGGCATTGCCGACGGGAGGCGTGTTTGGCAGGGCCGTGACAGTGACCATGACGCTGTCAGCCGCCGAATTGGCCACACCGTCATTGACCACCAGACTGAAGACCAGAACGGTATCAGGCGCGCCGGGAAGCAACGTCGGCGCTGTGAAGCTCGGGCTGGCGGTGGTGCCGCCGGTGAGGGCCACGGCCGGTCCGCTGGTCTGGGTCCAGGCATAGCTCAGCGTCTGGCCCGCGTCGTTGGCGTCTGATCCGCTGCCATCCAGCGAAACGGCGGTGGCGGACGTCACGCTCTGATCCGGGCCTGCATTCGCCGTGGCCGGGGTGTTGGGAACAGAGGTGACCGTGATCAACACGGTGTCAGCCACGGAATCCTCGACCCCGTCATTGACCACCAGGCTGAAAACCAGAACGGCATCAGGCGCGCCGGGGAGCAGCGCCGGCGCTGTGAAGCTCGGGCTGGCGGTGGTGCCGCCGGTGAGGGCCACGGCCGGTCCGCTGGTCTGGGTCCAGGCATAGGCCAGCGTCTGGCCTGCATTATTGGCATCCGATCCGGCCCCCGTCAGGGTCACCGCAGCGGCCGAGGCAACGCTTTGATCCGGACCTGCATCGGCCGTGGGCGCGATATTGGCCGGCGGCGTCACGGTGACCGAAACGGTATCGGCGGTTGAATCGGCTACACCATCATTCACGATCAGGCTGAAGATCAAAGTTGCAGCAGGCGCACCCGGCAGAAGGCTGGGTGCGGTGAAGCCGGGGGTGGCAGTGGTGTCGCCCGTGAGGGTCACGGTGGACCCGCTGGTCTGGGTCCAGGCATAGGTGAGGGTCTGACCCGGATCATTGGCGTCCGATCCGGTACCATCCAACGTGACAGCTGCGGCGGCGGCCACGGTCTGGTCCGGGCCTGCATTGGCTGTCGCGGGCGTGTTGGGCGGAGAGGTGACGGTAATTGTCACAGTGTCAGCCACGGAATCATTGACCCCGTCATTGACCACCAGACTGAAGACCAGCGTCGCATCAGGGGCACCCGCCGACAACGTCGGGGCCGTAAATGTCGGGCTGGCCACTGTAGTGTTCGACAGGGTGACGCCCGGCCCGCCGGTTTGAGACCAGGCATAGGTAAGTGTCTGGCCCGCGTCATTGGCATCCGATGCGGTGCCATCCAACGTGACGGCTGCGGCGGCGGCCACGGTCTGGTCCGGGCCTGCATTGGCGGTGGGCGCAATGTTGGCGACCTGCACCCGGGAATTGACGAGGGACGTGGCAGAGACGCCGGAAGCACCAATGACATAATCATATGTCAGCCCGTCTGAATTGGCCGTACCCCGGAACCGGATGCCCACGAAATCATCGGTGGCATAGGTGCCATTGGCACCGTCCGAGACGAAATTGGTGACGTTGGTCAGGCCACACTCCGTTTGAAGGGAACCGATCTGAATGTCCCCGGGGGGCCATGGCGTGATCACCCCGCCAAGCCAATAGTTTCCGCCGGAGGACAGGCTTTGTGGCCCCCCGACTGACAAGTTCACCTGCGTCTCCTGTGTTCCGAAATCATGATAGACATTGATGTTGCAGCTCAGACCGGCTGGCATGAAAACGCTGTCAAACGAACCTGGACCAAGAGCCTGAGCAGGGTTCGGTGCAATGGACGTGGCAAGGCCCAAGGCCAGCCCCGCAAATGCCTGCAGATATCTGTTCATGTCGTGTTCCCCTTCGCTGCGTTCGCGCACGGCTTGCTCGCCCGGCTATTGCTGATCTGAGAAAGGGGTAGCGCCAAAAATAAACCCGCTCTGTGCGCTGAGACACAGAATGTGACCGCGCCGGGGGCTAACTCTGGGGTTATCGGCAGGGCTCTCTCAGGTCAGGCCGATGTCATGATTTACACAGCTTACTGGAGACCTCAGATGGAACCGTTTATCGCGCAGATCATGCTGTTTGGTGGAAATTTCGCGCCGCGTGGATGGGCATTTTGTGATGGACAACTATTGCCAATCTCGTCCAATTCCTCGCTGTTCAGCATTCTCGGCACAACTTATGGCGGGGATGGACGCACCACCTTTGCCCTGCCGGACCTGCGCAGCCGGGTGCCGATGCATGCAGGCCACGGGCCGGGCCTGTCGTCACGCGAGATCGGCGATAAGGTTGGTGTCGAGGAGGTGACCCTCAGCACAGCCCAGATGCCGCCGCATGGCCACGAGCTCAATGTCCTGAATGCACCGGCAGATAATGATCGCCCGACGGGCGACCTGTTGGCCCGCTCTTCGATCTATTCGGCAACGACCACGCCGACCGTTGCGCTGAATCCAACCACGATCGCCGACACGGGCGGTGGGCAATCCCACGAGAACATGCAGCCGACGCTGTGCATCAACTACATTATCGCGCTGGAGGGCATCTTCCCGTCGCGGAGCTAGGGCGCACATTCATAAGCCACCGACGCATCCAGACGATTCCTGTTTCATTTGTTCCAGAGCAATAAGATGATGCGCCAGATGTGACCAGCTACGTCGTTGGGTGGCGGCGTAGCCACTTTCTGATGGACCTGCACGAAGCTCAGGTCAAAGCTGCCTCGGTAGAATGAGCATGCTTTGCGCCTTGCTGCCAATCGAAAGTGCGATGCGAACTGCAAATGTCCGTTCAGGTTCAGCAGACAAGCAACTTCCGCACTGCAGCGAAGCTTTGCTAGCTCGATCGAAAGGCTACGAGGGATTTCTCTCCCCTCTTGGCGCAGCAACGATGGTGATCCTCGGGCATTTTTTAGTTCGCTGCCTGACCTGATTGATTTTCTGATCCAACAGTTCTTGTTGCGAGCTGCGTTCGAGTAAAACGCCATTCTCGCACACACGTGGACGATATCCGAAGGTCGGCATCTCATGCCCCTGTAACATCGCAAATTCTTGAGGTACGACCCGGTTTACGTCGTAGGTGGGCCTCCGGTCATCATTGACTTTCAGCAATTCGACTGGAAGTCTCGCGAGGTAGTTTCCAGGATTTGGCTGTTTTATGAGCAAATACAGATTTGGTGCAGACCTTGCCTTGGCAGCGCGCTTGCCCAAAATTGATATGCTTGCCAAAGAAAAAGTGCGCATCGGGATACTCACTCCGTTAACGGGCGATTCATCTGCCTGGGGGCTTCCGGGGGTTGAAGGCTGTCGAATTTGGGCCGACCGTCTGAATGCCGAAGGGGGCATTCGCATCGGAAACCACCGACGTCTTGTCGAAATCGTCACATTTGACAGTGAAAACGATCCGGTTCGGGCGGTTGTCGGAGCGCGTTATCTGGTGCTTGAAAAGAATGTCAGCATCATCTTGATGCTTGGTGGTGACACAGTACCGGCGATCAGCCCGTTCCTGACCCGCAGCAAGATGCTGGCGACAACGTTGTTGCCCAGCGATCTGTCACCGGACACGCCCTATCTGATCGCGCCTTGTGAAGTGCACCCGATATACGTTGTGACGGGTGTGAACTGGCTGGAAAAGACGCGCCCGGACCTGAAAACCGTCGCGGTCTGCGCGCAGGAAGATGCGATGGGGTTGCCATCTCTTTCTACCTATCTGGCGGCATTTGAAGCGGCCGACATAGAAGTCACCTGCACCATCACCTATGATTGTCCCGTCGAAGATATGAATGCCATTGTCAAAAAGATGATGCAGTCAGACCCGGACATTTTGTGCTGGACGACATCTTATGAGCCATTCGTCCACGCTTTAACCGAAGCCGCGTATCGACAAGGGTTTTCCGGGCAAATCCTATCTTGTACCTGTGATAACTACCCAGAATTAATAGAGAAAACCAGCGCCGAATTTATGGAAGGCTTTGTGTTTCAATTCCCGGATTTCGATGATCCAGCGCTTGAAGATCCGAGAGTTAACTTCCGGCGCCCGCACGAGTTTTTCGAGGAGTTCAACCAACGCTTCCCCGGCGAATGGAGCGCGGTATCCTGGATTTATTGTTCAATCCTTGAAATGTGGCGGAACGCTGTGGAACGCATTCAAACCGTTGAACCACTTGCAGTTCTATCCGCGATCAAAATGGGCGGGTTTGCCCATAACGTATTTGGCGAAGCGCGCTGGTGGGGGAAAGAACTGTTTGGAATCGACCACGCGTTGGTCGGTTCATGGCCAGTGGTTGAGATCAGAGAGGGCAAGGCCCGGATCGTAGAAATCAGCCCTGTTCTCGATTGGTGGGACGAACACGGCGCGTTGCTGGTCAAATACATGCGCGAGTATGGGCAAATGTGGGATCAGTTGCTTGAACAGCAGGAGGCCAAGGCCGAATCCGCAATGGGTCAGGGGCCGCGCATCAAGTCCTGATGAAATTCTGCCAAGGATAGCTTGAGATTCTCGACAGCCGCTTCCATCTCGCGATTGCTGATGGCTTCACACAGGGATCTGTTCTGCAGCTTGTATTCCTTTATGCGCCCAGGTGTGAGTGATTTGCTCCGCTGGGCAGCCCAATCGGCATTTTGGTTCACGTGGTTGATCATTTTATAGACCACGATCAGCAACGGATTATGTGTCCCTTCGGCGATCTGCATGCGTAACGCATCGTCAAGCGCACAAAACCGCGCCCCGTCCACGGTGACCTGTTCGATCTCAGATTGAATATCATTCATCCTCTGAATGTCGCGAGATGTCATAGATAGGACGGCAAGCCTTGCCACTTCTGGCTCAATGATCGAGCGCACCACACCCAACTCGAGCGGGCTGGTGATTTCACCAATTTCTGTGAGGTTAACAACAGCGCCATTCAAGGTATCATCCGCAGGCTCGTTGTTAAATTCTGCGACAAGCGGCCGATAGCTTACAACCGATCCACTTCCGGGTATGCGTTCAATCACATCATATTCGCCCAGCAAGGCCAGGGCCTGGCGCACAGTGTTGCGTGACAGATTGAACGTTTCGCATAAAATGCGTTCCGCCGGCAGACGGGTGCCATACCGGAAATCTCCGTCAACTATGTTGGCAAAAAGGGTGTCTGCGAAGGCCCTTGCTTTGGGAGCAATAGGTTTTCTGATTTTTGTGTCCAGATTCCAAGGCGGACAATGAAAGTCATGTCTTGCATCCATATTTTTTGTCACCCTGTGTGCTGCTGCTGACTAGCCTCAAAGAGTTCCAGAATAGCAACCCTTCTATGCTGCCGAAATACGATTCGCTTTGGCTGGAACTCGACCATTTCTCACCCATCAGATCGGCCGATGATCTGAAAATGCAAGAGCCTCTGGTCGAAATTCAGTCTTATTTGCAAAAATCCTTCATTTGGGATGTTGCGCATTTTCAAGCACATCGCGGCGAATTTAGATACCAAAAAATACCAATTAAGTAAATTATGGGACAATTTTAGAGAATCATTGCCATATTGGTCTTTATTGGTAACCTTTTAGTAGGAATAAGGTCAATATTGGTGCACTTTTGGTAGATTTCTGTCTGGGTGTGTAAGCGGCCAAATACGAAGCCGGCATCAGCCTCCAAGACCTTTCTGCCCAAACAGTGGGCGCACAACATGGGAGAATAGAATGTTGAGAAACCTAATGAGACCGGGGCTCACTCGCCGTACGTTTCTGAAATCCACCGCAGCCGCAGCCACGGCCACCAGCCTTCCACGCCTGGCCCATGCCGCAGACAAGGTGATCAAGATTGGTTTCCTTGCTCCGCTGACCGGTCCGGTCGCGGCTTGGGGTAAGCCGGGGCTGGATGGCTGTGAAATCTGGGCCGAACGGGTGAATGCTGCAGGTGGCATCAAGCTGGCCGATGGCGATTACATGGTCGAGTTCGTGGGCTATGACAATGAATATGACCCTGCAAAGGCCCGCACCGGGGCCACCAAACTGATCCGCGAAGATGGCGTCAGCTTTATCATGATGCTGGGTGGTGATACCTGGCCCGGGGTACAGCCGGTGGCTGACAAGACCGGTATGCTGTTCTCGACTCTCCTGCCATCCGACCTGAGTCCGGACACCACCACATTGATTGCGCCGGCCGAGGTGCATCCGATCTACAATGTGACCGGCGTGGAATGGCTGGCCGAGAACAAGCCTGACCTGAAAACTGCTGTGATGTGTGCACAGGATGATGCATTGGGCCTGCCCTCGGTGGCGACCTATCTGGCGGCATTCGAGGCGGCGGGGATCGAGATGCTGGATGATCCGCTGCTGTTCGACCCGGCGACAACGGATTTTGCACCTGTGGTGACGAAACTGATCTCGGGTAATCCCGATATCGTCTGCCTGGACACCTGCTATTCCGATTATGTGCATCCGATTGCGGAGCAGCTGTTCCAGCAAGGCTACAAAGGTCAGATCATCAGCTGCACGGCGGATTTCTACGACCAGATGATCGAGAAAACATCGGAAGAGTTCATGGAAGGCTTTGTCTTCCAGTTCCCGGATTTCGATGACATGGCGCTCAATGCCGAAAACATCAATTTCGAAGATCCCAACGGTTTCTTCTTCGAGTTCAACAAACGTTTCCCCGGACAATGGGGCGCGGTGAGCTGGGAATATGCCTCGATCATGGACCTCTGGAAGGCCGCTGCGGAAAAGGCCGGATCGGCCGAACCGGATGCCGTGCTGGGAGCGATGAAAGATGGCAGGGGCAAACACGCCTTTGGCGATGCAGACTGGTGGGGCAACGAGCTGTTTGGCATCGACAATGCGCTGGTCGGCGACTGGCCGGTGGTCGCCATCGAGAGCGGCAAGGCCAGGATCAAAGAGTTCCGCAACATCCCTGCCTGGTACGACAAACACGGCGATCTACTGGTCAAACATATGAAGGCCTATGATCAGATGTGGGATCAGCGCGGCTGAATTGATCTCCCCAACTGGCGGTGCGGTCAGATATCTGCCGCACCGCATTTTCCAAGTTTCTGAAAGTCACCATGCTTGAATTGCTCTTACAAACCGGGCTCAACGCCCTCTATTCGGCCAGCTATATCTCGCTTGTTGCGGTCGGGCTTGTGCTGATCTTTGGCGTGATGGGGATCGTGAACTTCGCGCATGGCGAGTTGTTCATGGTCGGGGCCTATGTGGTCGTCGCCCTCTATTCCGGCTTCAAACTTCCCTTCATTTTGGTGGCGGCCATCGGTCTGGTTTTCGTCGGTTGCATCGGCCTGCTTATGGAGCGCACGATGTTTCGACCGCTCAAGACCAACCCTTTGGGTGGCCTTGTGGCCTCGATCGGGTTCCTGATGATCCTCCAGGCACTGGCGTCAATGGTTTTCGGGGTTCGTATGGCTTTTGTGCCCCCTGTCACGCAGGAGGTCATCCATTTCTCCGATAAGATTCACCTACCGATGCAACGCCTTTACGTCATTCTGGCCGCCTTCGGTTTTCTGAGTGCACTGTGGCTGTTTCTGACCAAAACCCGCTTCGGCTGGGCGCTGCGCGCAAGTGCACAGGACCCCGAAGCTGCCTCGTTGCAGGGAATTTCCATCAATCAGACCGCCAAGATTGCCATGTTCATCGGGGCGGCCCTGGCTGGGATTGCCGGGGCGCTGACCGCACCGCTGATCTCGGTCAATCCACATATGGGTCATTCGGTGATCATTGCTGCTTTTATCGTGGTGATCGTTGGTGGTGTGGGCTCGCTTGAAGGGGCGGTGGTGGCCTCAGCGGCCTATGCTTTTGTGCACACCTTCGTGACCACCTTCTGGGACGGTGTTGTGGCCGACATCACTGGCCTGTCGTTGATGCTGCTGGTTCTGATCATCAAGCCAACCGGCCTATTTGGGACTGCTGATCGTGCGTAATTTGCTGACATTCCTTCTTCTTATTGCTGCGCTGATTGCGCTGCCGCATGGTTTAAGTTTCTCGCAGCAGGAAATCCTGGTCTTTTTGACCATCAATATCCTGCTTGTGGTTTCCTACCGGCTGATGACCCTGACCGGGGAATGGTCGCTGGGCCATGTGGTGATCATGGGGGTGGGGGCCTATGCCTCGGCCTTGCTGACAAAGCGGCTGGGATTCTACGTGCCGGTCTCGATGATCCTGGGTGCGCTGATGGCCGGGTTTGTGGCCTTCCTTCTCAGCTTCCCGCTGTTTCGGATGAAGGGCTTTTACTTCCTCATTGGCAGCTTTGCCTCGGCCGAGATCATTCGCCTGCTGTGGAAACGCTTTCGCGACCCGTTCGGCGGGGCCAAGGGGATCAAGGGGATCGACCCGATGCCCGATTTCTCGATCGGGATTTATGACTTCGATTTCTTCGAACCGGTGAGCTACTACTACTTCGCTTTGGTCGTGGTGGCAGCCAGTCTGTGGATCCTGTGGCGGATCGAAAAATCCCTGGTGGGCATGACGTTCCATGCGGTGCACTGGCAGGATGAACTGGCACAGGCGTCGGGCATTGATGTGCGCCGCTACCGGACGTTGGCCTTTGTCCTAGCCTCAAGCTTTGCCGGGCTCTCGGGCGGGTTGCTGGCGCATTACATCGGCACAATCAATCCCAACAGCTTTGACGTCGAGGTCATGGTCTTTGTCCTGACCTGGGCCATCGTCGGTGGCACCGCGACTTTCTATGGGCCGATCCTCGGCTGCATTGTGCTGACCATTCTCAATGAAATTGTCCTGCGTGAAATGGGGTTCGAGCAAATGCGCCCGCTGATCTATGGCGCGATCATGATCCTGTCGATCCTGTTCCTGCCGGACGGGTTGGAAAGCCTGGTCAAGCGCGCGCAGACCGCCGTGAAACGCAAGCGTGTATCGCAGGAGGCCCGCTCATGACCGCTCCGTTGCTTCAGATCAAGGACCTGACGATGCGCTTTGGTGGACTGGTTGCCGTCGACGGGCTGAGCTTTAATGTTGAAAAGGGCACGATCCATGGGCTGATTGGCCCCAACGGGGCGGGCAAGACCACCACGTTCAACATGATCTCGGGTTACTACAAACCGACCGAGGGTGACATCATCCTGCGCGAGGAAAGCATCGCAGGCCTGCAGATGCACGAAGTGGCCCATCGCGGTGTCGTGCGCACCTTTCAGCATTCCACGCTCTTTGCCGAAATGACGGTGCTGGAAAACGTCATGGTGGGTACGCATATGGAATTTCCACCATCGATCTGGAACGCGCTGACCGGGCAGGATGCCCATGATCAGCGCGGCGCCAAGGCCAAGGCACATGAAGCGCTGGAATTCTTCGGCCTTATGGAGTTTCAGCACAATCTGGCCAGTGATCTGCCCCATGGTCATCAGCGGGCGCTTGGCATGGCGGTGGCGCTGGCCTGTCGGCCCGACATCATGCTGCTGGACGAACCCTTCACCGGCATGAACCCCGAAGAAACCAAACAGATGATGGAACTGATGAAAAAGCTGCGCAGCAGCGGCATCACCCTGCTGCTGGTCGAGCATGACATGCATGCGATCATGGGGCTGTGTGACTCCATCACCTGCATGAGCTTTGGCAAGTTCCTGGCCGAAGGCGGCCCGCAGGAAATCCGCAACCATCCGGCGGTCATCGAGGCCTATCTGGGAGGCGCGCGCCATGTTGCTTGAGATGAAAGGCGCCGCGGTTGATTACGGCCGGATCAGTGCGATCCGCGATATCTCGATCAATGTCGAGGACGGCGCGGTGGTGACCATCATTGGCGGCAACGGGGCGGGCAAAACCACGACCCTGCGCGCCATGTCGGGCCTGTCCAAACTGTCGAAGGGCGAAATCCTGTTCAATGGCGAGCGCATCGACCATCTGCCCGCCGACAAGATCGTTGGCAAAGGCATGGCACATGTCCCCGAAGGCCGCCGTATCTTTCCCGATCTGACGGTCGAGGAAAACCTGCGCACCGGTGCCTTTTTGCGCCGTGACAAGGACGCGGTTGAGGCCGATCTGGAGATGGTCTTTGGCAAATTTAAACGTTTGAAGGAACGCCGCACCCAATGGGCCAAGACCATGTCGGGTGGCGAACAACAGATGCTGGCCATCGGCCGCGCCCTGATGAGCGACCCCAAGATTCTGCTGATGGATGAACCCTCCATGGGCCTTGCGCCCGTCATCGTCGAGGAGATCGCCGTCATCATCGAAGAGATCAGCGCCCAGGGCATGACCGTCGTCCTGGTCGAACAAAACGCCGAGCTCGCCCTCGAACTCGCCGACTACGCCTACGTCCTGGAAACCGGAAACCTAGCCCTCCAAGGCCCCGCAAAGGAGCTCCACAACAATGAGCACGTCAGAGCCGCATACTTGGGGATCTAACCCAACCGATGCCGAAATGCAGGCCGCGCGCGCCGCCGGATGGGCGCGGGCCGATTTACATTGGGAGCGGTTGCAGGAAAAAGGCAATCTTGCGTTTGAAAGCGGTGATATCGCCCTGGCGGCTCAGGTCTGGCGACGTGCGTGGTGGATTGCAACCTTCAGGTTTACGGCCCTTGACCCGCGACGTGCCACTACGCTCGCCAATCTTGCCCTGCTTGACCGGCACGCTGGGCGTAAAACCCGTGCACGCCGCCGCTTTGCCAAGGCGCTCAGAATCTGGGGGGCAGCGCCGGATTTCATAGCCTCCATGCAGGTTACGCGCCGGGCACGCAGTTCGCTGTTCCATCTACGGATGGAGGCGCTGCACTGGGACACTTACGAGGACAACCTTCAAACCCGGTACAGGGCGTTTGCCGCTGAAACCGCCGGTGCCCTTGATGCCCTTGCACATGACGACCCGGTGAAATGCCGGCTCTTCGCCCGCTGGCGCGGGGAGAAACCTTCGATTTTTGACGACACCCGCAAGTTTCTTGCGGCGGCCCTGCTCGTGGGAGGTGGGGCCAGACAAAACAACTGAATGACTGCGCGCGAACAGAGAACAGGTTCCGGGGAAACCCAACCATCTCATTCAACGCCGGAATATTCCGGTCTGACCAAAGGAGTAGCCAGATGCCACGCAACCCTAAACACGATTGTCTGTTCGAGCCGATCAAGATTGGCCCGAAAACCCTGAAAAACCGTTTTTACCAGGTGCCGCATTGCATTGGTGCTGGCAGTGAAAAGCCCGGAACCCAGGCGGCCAACCGCGCCATGAAAGCCGAAGGCGGCTGGGGTGCCTGCTGCACTGAGTATTGCTCGATCGGGCCTGAATCCGATGACACACACCGTGTATCGGCGCGAATCTGGGACGAAGGCGATGTGATCAACCTGCGTCATTTGAATGACGAGTTGCACAAGCACGGCGCATTGGGGGGAATTGAAATGTGGGCCGGTGGCCAACATGCACCAAACCTCGAAAGCCGTGCCATCCCGCGTGGACCGACCAGCGGCGCATCCGAGTTTGAATACCTGACATATCAACACGAATGCGACGAAGATGACATCAAGGACCTGATCAACATGTATGCCGAGGCGGCCAAGCGCGCCGAGCAGGCCGGTTTTGATATCGTCTATGTGTATGGTGGCCATTCCTATCTGCCGCTTCAGTTCTTGTCGCCCTTCCACAACAAGCGGACGGACGGCTATGGTGGATCGTTCGAAAACCGTGCGCGGTTCTGGATTGAATCTCTGGCCGCAGTGAAAGAGGCCGTGGGCGACAACTGTGCCATCGCGACGCGCTTTGCCATTGATACGCTCTATGGCCCTGGCGGTGTCGAGACCGGCGATGACGGGCTCAAATTCGTCGAACTGGTTGCCAAGGAAGGCATTCTGGACCTCTGGGACGTCAACATCGGTGACATCGCCGAATGGGGAGAAGACGCCGGCCCGTCGAGATTCTACAAGGCTGGCCACCAATTGCCATGGACTGAAGAAGTTAAGAAGCTGTGCGACATTCCAGTGCTTGGGGTCGGTCGCGAAACCAGTGCCGACGACATGGCCGCGCGTCTGCAGTCCGGTCAGCTGGACATCATTGGCGCTGCGCGCCCGTCAATTGCCGACCCGTTCCTGCCGAAAAAGATCGATGAAGGCCGGATTGAAGATGTCCGCGAGTGCATTGGCTGCAACGTCTGCATCTCGCGCTGGGAAATCGGCGGCCCACCGATGATCTGCACCCAGAACGCCACGTCCAACGAAGAATACCGTCGTGGCTGGCATCCTGAGAAATTCAACAAAGTCGACACGGACGACTCGGTTCTGGTCGTCGGCGCGGGCCCGGCTGGCATGGAAACCGCACGCGTTCTGGGTGAACGCGGCTATGACGTTCACCTGCGTGAAGCCGGTGCCGAAGTTGGCGGTTGCGTCAACAACATCATGAAATACCCCGGCCTCAGCGAATGGGCGCGGCTGACGACCTACCGTCAGATTCAACTCGACAAGTTGAAGAATGTCGAGGTGCATACCGGTATTGGCGAAATGACTGCCGATGATGTGCTGGAATACGGAGCAGACAAGGTGGTGATCGCCACCGGATCGAAATGGTCGACCAACGGCACCAGCTCGGTGACCCATGATCCGATTGAGGGGTTGGATGCGTCACTTCCCTACATCTGCACGCCGGACCAGATCTATGAAGGTAAGGAAGTTGGCCAGCACGTGCTGATCCTGGATGCCGATGGGTACTATACCGGCGTGTCGATGGCTGAAATGATGGCCGACGCGGGCAAGGATGTGCAACTGATTACCTCGTTGGGATCGGTTGCGCCTTACAGCCACTTTACTCTGGAAGCGCCGAACCTTCATCGGATGATGTACGAGAAAGGCATTCACGAGAAAACCCTGCACTGGTGTGAAAAAGTCGAAGAAGGCGTCGCCGACATCTACTATCTCTTCCGTGACGGCTACAAACGCGACAGCGGGCCAACGCTTGGCAAGATGCCGCGCCGGGTTGGAACCGATGTGATCAAGATGGAGTTCGACACTCTGATCGCGATCACCGAACGGGTGCCGCAGGACAAGCTGTTCCGCGAGCTCAAGGAACGCAAATCCGAGTGGGAAGAGAACGAGATTCAGGGCGTCTATGCCGCCGGGGATTGCTACGCCCCGGGCCTGCTGGCCGATGCGATCTTCTCGGGTCACCGGATCGCCCGCGAGTTCGAGGCTGAGAACCCTCAGAAAGCGCAGCCATGGATCCGTGAACGTCAGATTTGGGGCCAGGAAACCTTCCCCAAGATCACCGATCGCGAAGTGCAGGGCTGAACCGCCCCCCTTGAACAAGCCTGGTGCGCTGGTGACGGCGCACCGACACCCTCACCATAATCAATAGGAAGACTCCGTTGGAAACCCGCGAACTTTTCTGGTCCCTGACCCACAACGCCGTCCTGGTGTTCTATGTCATAGGTTTCAGCGCGATTGCGATTTTCCTGTGGGGTTTTTGGCGTCATATCGCCAAGTACCGGCGTGGTGCACCGCACGCCTCTTTGGGCGGACTTGCCAATGGCATACGCCGCATGATCGGTGATCTTCTGACCCACAGAACCCTGAAAAGAAGGGATAAATACGCCGGGTACGCCCATATGGCCATTTTCTTCGGCTTCACGATTGCCTTTATTGGCACAGCGATCATCACGCTGGATTATGACATCGTCTATCCACTGTTCGGTGTACGTTTCTGGAAGGGCGATTTCTATCTTCTATTCAGCCTGATCGTGGATCTGGGGGGGCTGGTGCTGCTGATCGGGATCGCAATGATGATGTGGCGGCGTGCCACGTTCAATCTTGCCAAACTCGATTACATCCGCCGCTATCGCGGCGAGACAGAACTGCGTGAGCCGGCAAAGACATGGCGTCGTGAAGATTGGGGCTTCATGACGGTTCTGATGATCATCGTCCTTACGGGATTCCTGCAGGAAGCGGTGCGACTGTTTATGGAGCGGCCGGATTGGGCCATCTGGTCACCGGTTGGGCTGATGCTGGCCAACCTGTTTGCCGCTCTCGGCATGTCCGAGGCCACCGCCGCTTCGATCCGGGAGGCGAATTGGTGGATGCACGGCCTGTTGGCATTGGCCTTCGTCGCCTCAATTCCACAATACAAGGCCAAGCATATCATCGCTGTGCTCGGGTCACTATCGACGCGGACCGAAAAACCACTGGCCCGCCTCCCGCGCGAAGACGAGGATAAAGAAACCGCCGGTGTCGCCTGCATTTCCGACTTCTCGTGGAAGGACATGCTGAATTTCGACGCCTGTACCAAATGTGGGCGCTGTCACGAGGCCTGTCCTGCGCGCAACGCAGGTTTTCCGCTTTCTCCGCGCGATCTGATCCTTGATCTGCGTTTGCACAACGATGCGGCGCAAGGATGCCCCAGCGAAGGCATCGATCTGATCGGCGATGTGATCGACGCCGAAACCCTGTGGTCCTGCCGCTCTTGCGGGGCCTGCCAGGAAATCTGTCCGGTTGGCATCGAACATCCCGCCATGATCGTTCAGATGCGCCGCCAGCTGGTGGATCGTGGGGAAATGGATCCGCTCCTGCAGGGCACGCTCGACACGATTGCGTCGACTGGCAACAGCTTTGGCGAAAGCAGCCGCAAACGCTCGGCCTGGGCGCGCGAACTGGAGTTTGAAGTCAAGGATATCCGCGAGACCCCGGCCGAGGACCTGTGGTTCGTCGGCGATTATGCCTCGTTCGATCCGCGCAACCAGAAAGTCAGCCGCGCCTTTGCCTCTCTGATGAAGGCGGCTGGAAATGATTTTGCCCTGTTGCACGAAGGCGAACGCAATTCCGGCAACGATGTGCGGCGGGTGGGCGAAGAGGGGCTCTATGAAACCCTGGTCGAGGAAAACCTGGAAGCCCTGACCGGTGTGAAAGAGTTCAGCCGGATCATCACCACCGATCCGCACAGCTACAACACCATCAGGAACGAATACCCTGAATTCGGTCAGACGCCGCCGATTGAACATTACTCCTCGGTCCTGGCCGACCTGCTTCGCTCGGGGAAGCTCAAGGTCACCAAACCTTTGAACAGACGCGTGACCTTCCACGACCCCTGCCATCTGGGCCGCCTAAATGGGGGCTACGACGCCCCGCGCGAGGTGCTGGAGGCGATCGGCTGTACCATCATCGAGATGCCGCGCAACCGTGACAATTCCTTCTGCTGCGGGGCTGGTGGCGGGCGTATCTGGATCCCCGATCCGCCCGGAATTGAAAAACCCTCCGAGAACCGGATGCACGAGGCATCGTCACTTGGCGGGATCGACGTGTTTGTGACGTGCTGTCCAAAGGATCTGACCATGTTTGAAGACGCAAGAAAGACCTCCGGCCATGAAAGTGAATTCGTGGTGCAGGATATCGCAGAACTGGTGGCCGAAGCGGTCGAGCTGGAAAGCCTGACCCTGAAAGACCTGCCACCGATTGCCGACAGGCTGACCGATGCCATCGCCACCCGGATTGCCGAGGTTGTAGCCACCCGGCTGGACGAGGTGTTGGCCGCCAAACTGGCGGCTATCCCGGCTGCGCCCGTAGCCCCAGAACTTGCCCCGCCTCCGACACCTGAACCGCCCGAAGGGCCAGCGACATCAGAACCCGAAGCACCGTTGGCCAAGGCCCCCGTGCCTGAACCGGAACCCGAAGCACCAGCCCCGGTGACCCCGGTGGCCGACGCGCTGCCTGACCTGACCGTGATGGATTGGGACAATCCGGCACCTGTCGCGCCGGCTGATCTGGGCGGCTACACCGCCCCGGCCAAAGAAGGGCTGCGTGTTCTGGTTACGGTGAAACATGCCGCCAAGCTGGGCGATGAATACGAATTCACTGCCGATGGTTGCGACATTGTTGGTGACTATCTGGAGCATGATCTGAACGAGTGGGATGATGCTGCGTTGGAACAGGCCCTGCTGCTGGTCGAGGCCATCGGTGGCGGCGAGGTCATCGCTGTAAGCATCGGGCCCGAGGAATCTGAAAAGTCACTGCGAAAGGTTCTTGCCAAGGGTGCAGACCGCGCCGTGCGGGTCTGGGATGACCGGCTGGCAAACGCGGATCCGGTCACCATTGCCCGGGCCATTGCCGGAATCGCGGTCGCCGAACAACCCGATCTGATCCTGTCGGGCACGCAAAGTTCCGATCACGCGCATGGCTCCACCGGCACAGCACTGGCCCGCATCCTCGGGATGCCGCACGGGTCGGTCATTGCCTCGGTCGAATGGGACGGCGCGGGTGACATGACGGTCGTTCGTGAATTGGAAGGGGGCACGCGCCATGTGCTGACCATGCCGGCGCCCGCTGTACTAGCGATCCAGACCGGCACCAACACGCCGCGTTACGCCACCATGCGGATGATCAAACAGGCCAAGAAGAAACCGCTTGAAGTGGTGGACGGGTCTGCCCTGATCGACGGCGGTGGCGGGTATCGCGTGCGCAAGATGTACACGCCCGTGCAGGAAAAGGCGCAGATGCTGGAAGGTACCGCCGAGGAAGTTGCCGAACAGATCGCAACACTCATTCGCGAGAAGAAAGGGGAATAAGCCATGCCGGGAATTCTTGTTGTTGCTGAACAGCTTGACGGTGTCCTGAAGGATATCTCGGCCGAGCTTGTCGGGGCCGCCACCACAATCAAAGAGCAGGTCGGCGGGCCGGTGCAGGTGCTGGTGATCGGAACTGATCCTGACGCGCTCTCCAACGGGGTGAACCTTGAAGGGGTCGATGAGATCCTGACCGTGACCACCCCGACCGATCACTTCGATCCGTTGGTCTATGAAGAGGCGATCGTAAGTGCCGGAGGCCAAAGTAAACCTTCGGTGGTTCTGATCGGCCACACCGCCAGCGGCATGGCTTACGGGGCGGCGGTTGGCGCGCGACTTGGGTCGGGCTTTGCCAGCGATGTGTTCATTCTGGGGCATGACGGGGATGAGTTGATCGCAACCCGCTCGGCCTATGGCAACAAGGTCGAGATGGAGATGGGCTTTTCCGGCAAAGGCGTCGTGGTTCTGACCCTGCGAGGCGCCACGTTTATCCCGCCCGAGGCCGCAGGATCGGCCAGCGTCACACCCATTGATCTGGATGTGACCACCATCGAAGGCGCCTCAACCCATGTGGAATATCAAGAGGCACCACCGTCGGATATCGACATCACCAAGGCCGATTTCATCCTGTCCGTGGGCCGCGGCATTCAGGATCAGGACAACCTGCCAAGGTTCGAAGCGTTGGCCGACAAGGTGGGGGCCACATTCGGATGTTCGCGCCCCATCGTCGACAGCGGCTGGTTGCCCAAACCACACCAGGTGGGGCAGTCAGGCAAGGTAGCCTCGAATTGCCAGCTTTACGTGGCGCTGGGGATTTCCGGTGCGGTACAGCACCTGTTTGGCATGAAACATGTCGATACGATCATCGCGGTCAACACGGACCCCGATGCCCCGATTTTCAACGTCGCAACCTATGGCACGACGGTCGATCTCTTTGAGCTGACCGACGCGCTTGAGCGTCATTTCAACTGAAGATGAAACCAAGGAGGACTACACATGGCTGATGAAGTTACACGCCATTCAGTGCTGGAAAGCCGTCACCGCGCACTGGGATCGGACCTGGGCGAATGGAACGGGATGGATGTGGCATGGGAATATGCCAGCAACCCGGAAGATGAACACGATGCGGTGCGCACCGCCGCGGGTCTATTTGACGTCTCGGGCCTGAGAAAGATATTCGTGCGTGGCCCCGATGCGCTGGCGGTGGTCGACCATGTCATCACCCGCGACATGACCAGGATCGGCCCGGGCCGTTCAGCCTATGGGCCCAACCTGACTGAAGACGGAACGATCTGCGATGACGCGATCATCTTCAATCTGGGGGCCGACGAATATCTGGTCGTGCACGGATCAGGCCAGTGCATGAAGCGGCTGCAAGAATCCGCTGAAGGCAAGGACGTCACCATCGAGTTTGATGATGATCTGCACGACATCTCGTTGCAGGGGCCGAAATCCACCAGCTTCCTGACGGCGCATACACCCGCCGATCTGGAAAACCTCGGCTACTTCCACCAGGTCAAAACCGAGCTGTTTGGTCATCCGGCGATCATCTCGCGTACCGGGTATTCCGGCGAACGCGGATACGAGATTTTCTCGCGCGCCGAACATATCGCCGATATCTGGGACCAGATTGTCGAAAAGGGTGCCGAGGTTGGCATCATGCCTTGTTCTTTCACCTGCCTCGACAAGATCCGCGTCGAAGCGGGCCTTCTGTTTTATCCCTATGACATGACCGAAGAAAACACCCCTTGGGATGTCGGGCTGGGATGGGCCGTTTCCAAGGTCAGTGATTATCGCGGCAAAGAGGCCGCCATGGCCTCGAAGGGGAAGGAAAAGATCGCTGTCGTGACACTGGATATCGACCATGGCGAGGCGCTGGAAGGTGGTGAAAAACTGCTGATTGGCGGTCAGGAGGTTGGCGTTGTCAACTCGCCCGTTTATTCGCACCGGATGGGTAAATCGCTGGCATTGGGCCACATCACGCTCGCCAATTCCGCAGCAAATACATCTGTTCAGGTGGAAGGCGATGGCGTGTCCACAACAGCCGTGATTGCCGAAACGCCGATCTACGATCCGCAGAAATCTAATACCCATTCCTGACGGGGCGAGAGGCCTTAGCAAGAAAACCCGTGCGCCTGCCTGAAAAGCCGGGCGCGCGACCCGACACTCCAACCAGCAGGAGATTGCTGTGAGCCAAATTGAACAAGCCCGCGCCCGGCACAAAACGCTCAGCGTGCGCTGGGGCTATATCTGGGCCCTGTGGTGCGCGGTGTTCTGGGGGGCATGGTACCTGCCCGGCACCGCCGTTTGGAGCGCTCCCCCATTCTCGTCGATGAGCTTTGAAACCACCGATGAATTTCTGGTAGCAGCCGCGGTCATAACAGCGATGAACGCCTTAGGCGTATTGCTGTTCCTGTTGTTATGGCTCGCTTCGCTTGAAAAACTCGGAGAGTTCTTCAGAACCTTCCGCCAATTCAGAAAAGTCTCTGTCTGGTTCTTTTTGGGGGCCATTTTTGGCGGCCCCTGCGCCTTGTTCGGGTCATATCTAGCCATCGGTTTTGTCGGCCCGATCTTTGCTGCCGTTGCGGCGCTTTTATACCCGATCGTAGGCGCAACCTTGGCGCGGCTTTGGTACAATGAAAACATCACCCTTCGCGCTGCCATGGGCATTCTGGTCATTGTTATCGGCGGTGTATCAATATTTGCACCCGGCATTGCCGGGGAAAGCGCCTCGGCCAGTGATCTTGTCTGGCTGGGTTATCTTGGGGGTGCGATGGCCGCGTTTGGCTGGGGGGTCGAAGGCGCGGTGGCGGGCCGTGCGTTGGACATCACCGACCCCGATGTCGGCATCACCATCCGGTTCGCAGCCGAGGTGATTTACTGGATATTCCTTCTGTTGCCTGCCATGGCATTCTTCTTTGAAACCCCGGTTTACGAGGTTGCCCGGGCCACATTCAATTTCTGGGCCGTGCTTTGGCTGTTATTGGCCGGGCTATCTTTCGGGTTCTGCTATGTGGCCTGGTACAAGTCCTTCCCCCTGATCGGGGTTGGTCGCGGTCAGGCCATCGGCGCGCTTTATGGTGTGTTTGCGGTGATCTTCCTTGCACTATTCGCTTTCCAGTTTCCCGACTGGAACTTCCTGCTGGGCCTCACTCTGACAGTGTTAGGCGGGTTTCTTATGGTCACAGAATCCGCCGATGTTGTCGAAGTTGTCCGCACCCCCACCGGGCAGGACGAACCGATATTGGAAACCCACCACCCGGACTCAGATTACAGTCATCTGCATATGAAAGGGTTTGTGCTTCGCCTGCTGGCCGATGCCGAAAATCGCGGTCTTTGGGATTATGAGATCATGCAGCAGGTTTTTGAAAAGTATCATCGCAGCAGCGACTATTGGAAGGGTGAAATCCGCGCGACGTTGACCGACCTCTATTCCGGCGCGCTCATCGAGGAAATGGAAGATGACCTCGATGACGGCCGTCACTTTGGGGAGAACAAGATCCTGATGAAATTCCGGATCAGTCGCTTTGGTGTCGAACGCATGGCCGAAACGGGCCTTTACTGAGCACAAGGAGTGCCACCATGTCTGATTTCTGGGGTTTTGAAGGGGCACATATTCTGGCCATCGTGATGATTGTCGTTCTGGGATGTGCCTGCCTTTACACGGCGCGCAATTGGGGCAAAAAACTCTGACCGGAGGCCGGAACGATGAGGCTGGCAGATAGAAAATGGCGCTACATTGTCTCGCAGCTCAAGCGGTCTTTCACGAATGGCGAGCTTGCTCTGAACGACCGCCTTCCCCCGGAAAGAGAGATGTCGAAAACCTTTGGTGTTTCTCGTGGTACCATTCGAAAAGCGCTGATCTATCTTGAAGAACGAGGGCTTGTTGAAATCCGCCCAAACAGCGGGAGCTATGTCATCGCGACGATTGATGGCGATGATCCCTCAAAAACAAATATCGCTTCGCCGCTGGAACTTATGGAAGCCCGTTACGCGCTTGAGCCATATATATGCATGTTAGCAGTCCTTCACGGGCGATATGAGGATTTTGAAGGTATCTCGTTTCTGTGCGAAGGCATGGACAATTGCGGGAACGACCTGAGAAAGTTTGCAGAGTTAGACATCGAGTTTCACCAGTCCATCGTCAAGTGCACACATAACAGCCTGCTGATCGAGATGGTTGAAAAAATAGGTGACATAAGGCGGACAGAAGAATGGATGCTGACGCGGTTGCAGATATTGGATGCCGGGAAAACCAAAGCGCTCAACGAGCACCATCGCAGAATATTAAGCGCTATCATGAGACGGCGTGCCGATATGGCGGCCAGCGCTATGAGAAAGCACCTGGAGGTCGCACGAATGCTGTTAATTCGCTCTGACGAATGCTGGGAGGTTCTCCCCATCAAGTAAGTAAGTGTCCATAGTCAATGAGAGCCGACCGGTCGCCCAAGACTTCCGCTGTAAACGCGATGATGCAAAAAGCCGCCATTGGAAAAATAAGGTGAATGTCGAGTTTGTCCGCGTTGCCGACATTGAAAGCGTACAGATTCTGCGCGTGCAGAGAATGGCCGCTGTCATGGGCCGCCACTCAGCATCGCGATGCGGGCGGGAGGGCAAAAACCCTCAGAAACCGGAACCTCGTTACGCCAGTGAAGAACTTAGCCCGGGATTTATGAAGCCCATCAACGCGCGCGGGAATGGGGTTGGATCGTGGACCGACACAAAGTGGTTAATTTCCGCATCTGCAAACCGGAAAACACGGTGCTATTTGGCAACACGAAGACGGTTACGCTCCCCCATATGTCCCCCAAACCAAGTAGCCAAATATGTAAGGGGTGCGGAAAATAGTCTTAGCTATTATGTGAAATGACACGAGATCTTTCCTTTTTCGATATCTTATCTGTTTGATTTATAAAAACTATTAGAAAGTTCGCCGACTACAGTTTTTCCTTTTTCGACAAAGCTTTTTTCCACTGCAAGAAAACCATTAAATATCCAGGTTCCGGGTTAATTTTCACTTTGTGATACACATACTTCATCAAGCATTTTCAGAACCTCTACCAATTCACGCCTGACAATCCGCACGCGCTCCATCGCCAAAGCTTCATTGCGCCCAGCCAACCCCAGAATCGCATCCAACACAGCGTCCGAGTGCTTCATCAAACCAATCAAATGCTCACCACTTGGGCCGTATGAACCGGCTATCCAGTTCTTTGCGGTCCTTTCGCTTACTCCTGTCCACTTTATCGTTGCTTTCGCCGCCCGGCCCGCGCCTCCCAGTTCATAGGTCAGCGCAGACCTAACTGCCTCTCGATATTCTACAGCCGAAACCAGATCTTGGCTGCCTCCATGGAAGATGTTGCCCTTTTTATGAAACATGTTTCCGTCTCCCTTCCGATAAGTTCGTGAAAGGAATCGCAGAACAGCTGCGCAAAATTACGAATTTGAATATGGAGGGCCACGTCATTGAGTTGGCCAAATAACAAATCAGACGGAGACAAACGCCGGAACGCAGCCCAATACGTTCGTATGTCGACCGAGCACCAGCGATACTCGACCGAAAACCAGGCCGACGCTATCCAACGCTATGCCGATGAACGCGGCTACCAAATTATCCGAACCTATTCTGATGCAGGCAAAAGCGGATTGAGAATTCAAGGCCGCGCAGGCCTATCGCAATTGATCGACGACATCGAAACTGGTCAGACCGAATTCGGAACTGTTCTCGTTTACGATGTCAGCCGTTGGGGGCGCTTCCAGGACGCGGATGAAAGCGCCTATTATGAGTATATCTGCAAGCGCGCTGGCATTTCAGTCGAGTATTGCGCCGAGCAATTCGAAAACGACGGAAGCCCCGTTTCCACCATTGTGAAAGGCGTCAAGCGCGCGATGGCTGGCGAATACAGTCGCGAGCTGTCGCAAAAGGTCTTTGCAGGCCAGCGCCGACTGATTGAGTTGGGCTACCGGCAAGGCGGCGCACCTGGGTTCGGGCTGCGGCGCATGTTGATCGATGAAGCCGGTCGTACCAAGGGCATTCTGTCGCGAGGTGAGCACAAGAGTATTCAAACCGACCGGATTACGCTTGTTCCGGGTCCGGCTGATGAAGTCGCTATAGTAAACCAGATCTTCTTGAGGTTTGTGAATGATTGTTGGTCTGAAGCTGAGATTGCGTCAGACCTGAACCGACGCGGCATCCGAACTGATCTGGATCAGGATTGGTCACCGGCGGTTGTTCGCCAAATTCTGACCAACGAAAAATACATCGGGAATAATCTCTGGAACCGCAATTCCTTCAAACTCAAGAAACGCCATGTCCGGAATGATCCGGAAAATTGGGTCCGCGCTGTTGGTGCCTTTGAAGCAATTGTTGACGCCAACCTGTTCAACGCTGCAGGAGCAATTATTGCAGCCCGTTCCCATGTGTTGTCCGACGATGAAATGCTGGATCGGCTGAACGAGGTTTTGGAGGAAAACGGGTATCTCTCGGGCTTTGTCATCAATGAAGCGCCAAAGCTTCCATCAAGCGGGGCCTATCAGAACAGATTTGGTAGTCTGTTGCGTGCTTACAGCCTCGTCGGCTTCAAGCCTGACAGAGATTACCGATACATTGAGATCAACAGACGATTGCGCGGCCTGCATTCCGACATCGTCCGGGACATCATCGCCGGGGTCGAAGCCGTTGGCGGAGACGTCGCTCAAAGCCACAATGCAGATACTCTCATCATCAACGACGAGTTCACCGTTTCCATTGTCATCGCACGCTGCATGCAAACAGGCGCGGGTGCGTATCGCTGGAACATTCGCCTGAGCACCGGCCAACTTCCGGACTTGTCCATCGTGTCCGTCGTCAGGGATTTTGGGACAGATGGCGGCCTGAGCTAAGAGAGGGTCTGGCGCATCTGGTTGTTGTGATTATGCGGCGGATTTGCGGTGGAGCAAGCGTCGCGTTTCGATGGTCTT